>CAVXJE010000006.1:0-436046 GCA_963762065.1 uncultured Flavobacteriaceae bacterium
AAAAAAATTTGGTGGGGTATTAAAAACCTTAATAACATGGATTTTAGAAAAATTAGTTGGGTTTAGATTTCATAAAAAACATATTACAAAATAGAAACCGCAATTATGTGGTGTTTTCGCAGTTACTGAATACAATAATTGCACTGATTTATGGAAAATTAGTTGCGGTTTACGTAGCGCCAGAAGATTTTGGAACGTTTAGCATTCAAATGGCCACTTACACCTTTTTTTTTACTTTACTAATTGACCCAATAATACTTTTCATCAAAACTGCTAGTAATACCTTATTGCCAAAAATTGGAAGCCAACCATTTTTGCAAACTACCATAATTATGGTAGTTACAGCCTTCATTTTCACTCATTTCGTTCCTCAATTTTTATTTGGATGTCTACAGTATTTCACTATTTATAATTTTCATGGTATTGTTCCCATTTTCAACATTGAGTATCATTTTGTTGAATTATTTAAATACTAGCAATAAATTAATAGACTTTTCAAAATTAAGCGTCCTCAAAGCTTTAAGTGGTTTGGTTTTTATCACTTTATTTTTTGTCTTGGGACTGAATTTTGTGGATAATGTACAAGTATTATGGCTAATGCAATTTATCGGTGTTCTAGTTGGGTTGATTTTCTTTTTACCGAAATACAAGATCTATAGTAGTAAATTTAAAATAGCTTACCGAACCTTTTTTAAAAAATACATGCGTTTTGCAGGACCTTTAATGTTTATGGCTATTTGGGCGTGGTTTAATAATTATTTTGACAAATATGCAATAGAATATTTTCTTTCTATGGAGGAAGTAGGGAATTATAATGCCAGCTATAGTGTAGGTTCAAAATTATTTCTTTTTTTAAGTCCGCTCTTTATGGTATTATTGACACCGGTGGTTTATAGCCTAGTCAATTTAAATGTTAAGAAGCAAACCATTAAAAAATATGTGCTGTATTACTTCATAATTGCAATACCTATGTTAGTGACGATTTACTATCTAAAGGATTTTATAGGAAGTATATTATTGTCTGAAAATTATAAGGCGGGCTTTTCAATTATATTTTGGATAGCACTAGCATTTTTTATTTATACATTGACGAAATTATTTGAATTGTTATTTTATGCTGAACAGCGCACTAAAGTTATTATGACCGGCAACATAATCTCAGCCATATTGAATATATTTTTAAATGTATTATTAATACCAATTTGGGGGTTGCTAGGTGCAGCTTTAGCAACCCTTATCGGGTTTTCAGCATATTTCGGCGTGATCTATATTAATTATAAAAGGATATGATCATATTGTTATAAGTGGATTGTATTGATAGAATTTTATTAAATAGTAAAATGTTGAAGTACTATAAAAACAGAATAAAAAATAATATTAAATCTATAGTATTATTGATATTCTTTAGCCTTGTTACATTATTTTTTATTTTCAAAGACGACGGAAAACAGTTCGATTTTATTGTATTACTATTGAGTTACGTAATTTCAGAATTTTGCCTCATTGTTCTTTTTCGATATTCAAAATATCCTTATTCACTTAACAATATTCTGCATTTATTTTTTCTTTTTTTCTTTGGAATTGCCCCAGCTTTACAATTTAAACAAGATGTAGTTTTTTGGGGGGCAATAAGTTATTTAACACCCGATGACTATTTAATGGGTAATTTTTTACTTTTAGGAATCTTATTATTTTATAATTTTTGTTATTATATTTTTAGGCGAAGATTCTATTTCAAAGCTAAAATAAAGAATAAAAAAACGCCTTTAAAGACCTTAAATAGAACTAATGTTAATAATTCAATTCTATTAATTGTCTCTGTAGCCTCGTTATTATTATTTGCGTATAGCATGAGTTTTGATTTATTAGCAATATTATTTAGAGGTGGTCATTTAGAAATCAAAGAAGCAAGACCAATTTCCACTTTGTCCATATTATTGATTATAAATATTTTTTTTCGGCCAATGCCGTTAATATGTTTATTCATTTATAAAGTTTATGGAAAAAACAAACAAATTAATTTTTTTGAAATTTGCTTAATAGCATTAACTCTCTTCAGTAATGCACCAAGTGCAATGCCGCGTTTTCTGGCAGCTGCTCTATATATACCAATTTTGCTTATTTATTTTAAACAATTAACAAAAAGATTCAATTTTACAATATTATTCTGTTTTGGTCTTTTAATCATATTTCCTTTTCTAAATCAATTTCGTTACATCGATAATATCAGTAGTGATTTTAATATTAATACAGATTTGTTTATTTCGGAAGGATTTGATTGCTATCAAAACACAATTAATGTTATGAAACATGAAAGTATCACCTATGGGAATCAACTATTAGGAACGGTACTTTTTTTCGTGCCAAGATCAATTTGGCCAAATAAACCGATAGGTAGTGGGGCCTACTTTGCTCAACAAAAAGATTATGAGTTTACAAATATTTCAATGAGTCTCTTCGGTGAAGGATATATTAATGCAGGATATTTTGGAATTTTTATTTTCACCGTATTAATTGCATTATTTAATGCGAAATGGGATATTTCTATTTGGGAGATAAATAGACCACCTGATGAATATATTTTGTTTTATCCTTCTTTATTGGTTTAGAGTTTTTTGTTTTAAGGGGAGATTTGTTCCAAGTTCTTTTGCTTATTCCGTTGGCTTGTTAAGCAGTATATATTTCATTTTCAAAATGACTGTATCAAAGTTAAAACGTTCATCTTTAAAAAAAGAATTGCAGATTAAAATATATATATGGTATTAATAGATGCATCAAATATTGAAATGGGTGGTGGTCTCGAGTTACTCAAATTATTAATAAGAGCAATCGATGACCATAACAATGAATTTAAGGTTATTCTTAATCCTAAAGTCGGCATCTCAGGGATATCTCAAAATAAAATAATCCATAAAAAAATTGGATTGTTTAATCGTAAAATATTTTATAAAAAAACACTCAAAAAGTATTCATTCAGTAGCATACTATGTTTCGGTAACTTTCCTCCACCAATTAAAATTACAGGAGCAACCACTTATACTTATTTACATAACCCATTTTTAATTGAGAGGAGTATTACAAATCGGTCATTAAAAACTAAGTTGTACATTTTTATGACTTCATTATACTTGGATCTTTTGAAAAATAACACAGAATATTTTATACTTCAAACAGATTTGGTTAAAAGAATATTTTTAAAACACTATAATGTTCCAGAAAGTAAGTGCCTCCTATATCCAATATACGCTTCTGAAAAGTTAAAAATGTTTTTAGAAAAACATCAACACAATTTACTTAAAAAGCAACAAAATTTTGTTTATGTAAGTGCATATTACGACCATAAAAACCATCTAAATTTATTGAAAGCCTGGGAAATTTTACAAGAATGAAAGTGAAATGGCTATTCCAAAATTATTTCTAACCATACAAAAAGAGCACCCCTTTACTAGGATTATAGATACGTATATTAAGGCAGGGGTGAAAATGTTGAAAATTTAGGATATATAACTCAAGAAGAATGTTTTAAGCTGTTTGTTAAAAACAAATTCACCATATTTCCCTCTAAAAGAGAAACTTTTGGACTAGGTTTGGTAGAAGCTCAGATGTTGGGAGCTAAAGTATTGGTTTCTAATTTGCCTTATGCGGATGAATTGATAATACCTTCGTTAAAATTTGACCCCGATTCGCCTAAAGACATAGCGAAAAAAGTAAAAAGAGCCTGTTTAGACAATGAGGTTAAGGATACCGAGTTTGAATTTAGAAAGCAAATTACGGGATCTTGTAAAATTGGTTTTGACTTAATGTCATATTCATAAATGTAATATTTATTGAAATTTTAGAAATTAACCTTTTTCAATTTAAATAAAAGACGAATGGTTTTTAGCGGTGACATCGCGTGTCCAACCAAAGAAGAAATACCGAAAGTTGACAATTCCAAGCCATTTAAAAGAATTAAACTGGGTCTGCAATTTAGAGGGCGCTTTGGAACATAAACCTCAAGGATTGTTGCGCAAAACCATTGTGTTCAATGATTTTGAGGCTTTAAAGTCTTTAAAAAATGAATTTAAAATAGCAGCGGTTACGCTTGCAAATAATCACATTACCGATTCATCAACGATTCCATTAACAAAAGAAGCCCTAGTTAAATTGGAAATAGCACATGTTGGAGCTGGCAAAGATTTGAACGATGCATCCTCTCCCATTTATTTAAAGGACCAAGGGCAAAATATAACCCTGCTTAATTTTGGATGGCGATCAATCGATTGTGATTTGGCCACGAATAGTAGAGAAGGTGTTAATCCGTATTCCAAGGAGTACGTTATTACTGAAGTTCTAAAATCAAAGAAAGAGTTTCCTGATAATAAATTGATATTATTTTTTCATTGGAATTATGAACTGGAACTCTATCCACAACCACATGACAGAGAGTTATCAAAATTTCTTATCGACATAGGGGCAGATGCTATAATCGGTTGTCATGCCCATAGGGTTCAAGGGGCAGAAATTTATAAAGGGAAACCCATCATCTATGGATTAGGGAATTGGTTATTTACCCCAAATGCTTATTGGAATGGGCATGTAAAATTTCCGGAGTTTTGCAATTTAGAGCTGGCTTTTGAGATAGATTGGATAAAAGAAAAGTATATCTGTCACTGGTTCAACTTTGATCCAAAAGAAAATTCCTTAATTTACTTGGAATCGGAAGAATTGTCTGTTTCTAAAAGGATAAAAGAACGGTCCCCTTTTAGTACTTTAAGTTCTAAACAATACAAAAAATGGTTTTTGCAAAATAGAATTCAAAAAAAACTATTACCTGTATTTTATTTTGAAGATTCCCAATTTAAAATTTCCATAAAGAATATGTGGATTCAATTTAGGCATTTAATAATAGTGCTATTGGTTAAAATTAAATTAAAGAATTAATTTTTGGAATTAAAAGATTTTATATACAGGAATTCTCCGATTTATGTACAGAACATGCTATGCTCTACCTATGGGCATTTTGAAAAAAGAAAACGGTTTTCAAAAGAATTTTTTACTTACATGGACTGGCTGGAAGCATCCCAATATTTGGGAGAAACTGAAATTTATGAGTACAAGTTACAGGGAACTAAAGAACATTTATCAGCATGCCTATAATACCGTTCCGTTTTTATAAAAACAGTTTTAAAAAGGCCGGAACCTATCTATAAATTCAATCAATGAAATTGAGGATTTTCAGAAAGTTCCACATCCTTGAAAAAGGAAGATATTCGTGAGCAATTGGAAATGAATTTCGATAAATATCTAGATGAGAAATTTTATTTCCATCATACCAGCGGTCAGTCTGGCAAAGCCTTGGATTTTTATGCCACTAAAAAATCAATAAGTTTTCAATGGGCAGTATGGTGGCGTTTTAGGAAAAATTTCGGAGTGAATTTTGGGGATAAAAGCTTGAGCTTTATTGGTAAAAGGTGGTTCCTAATTCAGCAGAAAAAGCCACCATTTTGGAGGGTCAATAATCCGATGAACCAGCATCTTGTGAATATGCAGCATATTAAGACTGAAAATATTAAACACTTTGTAGATTACATAAACAGGGAGCATTTTGTTTTCTTTTCGGGTTATCCTTCCATCATTTATACGTTTTGCAATTTAGTCGAAAAATTAGGATTGTTATAGATAGTCCCCCAAAAATTGTTTTTGCCGGTGCAGAAAAATTGTTGGATAAGTCAAAAATCATGTATTGAAAGAGTTTTACAATGTAGGTAACAGATCATTATGGTTTTTCAGAAGGAGCGGGTAATGCATCAAGATGTAAACTGGATATTTATCATGAAGATTTTGAACTAGGTCATTTAGAACCACGGAATCCTATTCAATTGACTAAAACCTCTTATTCCGGTGAGATTCTGGCTACCGGTTTCACCAATTATCGAATGCCATTTATACGTTATAATGTAGGGGATTATGCTACCTGGGGTTCAGAAAAATGTACATGTGGCCGTCACTCTGCAACACTACATTTAAATATTGAGGGAAGAAATGAAGATCATGTAATCACTCCTGAAAACACATCCATTGTACGATTCGATTATTTATTTAAGAATACCAAGGATATTGAAGAATGCCAGGTAGTAGCAATACAAATTGGGTGAAATGACCTTTAGAATAATAAAACGGGATTCTATTACAACTAGAAGATGACGTAAATTTAATGGATGAAAGTACGAGAATGGATCAGCCTACAATTAAAGTGAATTTTGAATACGTGATTAAATTGAAAGGACTGAATTGGGAAAATTTAAGGCAGTAGTATCCCTCTTAAACTTGAAAGAAAAGAATGCAGGAAAATTAAAGTTTGTTATATCAGAAATAGACATATAAATTAAACATTTGGAATTAACAGATTTCATATACAGGAATTCCCCGATTTATGTGCAGAACATGTTATGCTCGGTGTATGGACATTTGGAAAAAAGAAAACGGTTCTCCCCCATTTTTTTGAGTATTTAGACTGGCTGGAAGAATCCCAATATTGGGGAGAACAGGAGATCTATGACTATAAATTACGGGAACTACAGAGAATATATCAGCATGCCTACAACACGGTCCCCTTTTATAGAAGCAGGTTTAAAGCAGCCGGGCTTTCTTCCAATTCCATTAATGAAATTGAGGATTTTAATAAAGTCCCCATCCTTCAAAAAGAAGAGATACGGGAACATTGGAAAGATTTTGTTTCTTCAAATACCTCGGGTATAAAACTAATTGCACGCCAAACCGGTGGTACTTCCGGGAAAGCACTGGACTTTTATGCAACCCCGGAATCAACCAGTTTTCAATGGGCCGTTTGGTGGCGGTTCCGGAAACGGTTTGGAATCAATTTTGGGGATAAGAGCCTAAACTTTATTGGGAAACCCGTGGTACCCATAAACCAAAAAAAACCTCCCTATTGGAGGGTCAACAAACCCCTGAACCAGCATTTGGTGAACATGCAGCATATTAAGGTGGAAAACATTAAATACTATGTGGAGTATATCAATAAGGAACAATTTGTTTTCTTCTCGGGCTATCCCTCCATATTGTATGCCTTTTGTTCCCTGGTCGAAAATTTGGGGCTTAACTATTCAAAACCCTCCAAGATATTGTCTTTACCGGGGCAGAGAAATTATTGGAGTATCAAAAATCCTGTATGGAACGGGTATTGCAATGTACGGTAACCGATCAATATGGCTTTTCGGAAGGAGCGGGGAACGCCTCCAAATGTGAACACGATGTCTTTCATGAGGATTTTGAATTTGGGCATCTGGAAACATACAAGAGGGTTCAAAAAACACCAACCACTTTTTCCGGTGAGATCCTGGCTACCGGATTTGCCAATTATGGCATGCCTTTTATACGTTATAATGTGGGGGATACGGCCACCTGGAGTTCCGAAAAATGTACTCTGTGGTCGTCATTCAGCCACCATTGTCAATATTTCCGGGAGAAATGAAGATTTTATCATTACCCCGGAAGGTACCAGTATGAAGGTCCACAGTTATTTGTTTAAGGATACCCGGGAAATACAGGAGTGCCAGGTAGTGCAATATAAGCTTGGGGGAAATGGTATTTCGAATTGTGAAACGGGATAATTATAGCTCATTGGTCGAAAATCATTTGATCAGGAATGTACGGAAATGGATCAGCCCCACAATTAAAGTAAATTTTGAATACGTAGATGAAATAGAACGGACTGAATCGGGGAAATTTAAGGAGGTCATCTCCTTTCTGGATATCAATGAGATAAAGGTGGAGGTAGATCAATTATGAGGCTTGAAAATGTATATCAAAATTCCCCTGTCTTCCTCCAGAACCTAATGTGTTCTGCCTATGGCCTTGTTGAAAAAAGGAAACGGTATTCCAGGCACTTTTTTAGGTATTTGGACTGGCTGGAGGAATCGCAGTATTGGGGAGAGGCAGAAATTTATGAATACAAGTTAAAGGAACTACAGAAAATTTACCGGCATGCCTATACTTCAGTTCCGTATTACACGAACAGTTTTAAAAAGGCCGGCCTTTCTGCGGATTCAATTCGTGAGATAGAAGATCTTAAGAAAGTACCTATCCTTGAAAAAAAGGACATTCACGAAAACTTGAAAGCATTTGTATCTGCAAACAATCCGGATGGAAAATTATATGCCTGTACAAACCAGTGGAACCTCCGGCAGGGCATTGAATTTTTATATGACCAAAAGAGCATTGAGTTTTCAATGGGCCGTTTGGTGGCGGCTACGGAGGAGATTTGGGGTTCAGTATGGGGATAAAAGTTTAAATTTTATCGGAAAAGCCGTGGTGCCGCTTACCCAGGAGAAGCCACCTTTCTGGAGGGTGAACAAACCCCTGAACCAGCATTTGGTAAACATGCAACATATAAAGCCGCAGAATATTAAATATTTTGTGGAGTATATCAATAAGGAAAAGTTTGTTTTCTTTTCGGGCTATCCGAACATATCTATACACCTTCTGTACGTTGGTAGAAAATTTGGGCCATACCATTAGTAATCCTCCGAAGTTTGTTTTTACAGGAGCAGAGATATTATTGCACCGGCAAAAAGCATGTATTGAACGGGTCTTGGGATGTGTTGCGACGGACCAATATGGATTTGCAGAAGGAGCAGGCAATGCCTCAAAATGCGAACATGGCTATTTTTCATGAAGACTTTGAATATGGCCATTTGGAACCCCACAACCCTGTTCAATCATCGCCTACATCATTTTCCGGGAAAATATTGGCTACTGGTTTTTCAAACTATGCAATGCCCTTTATACGCTATGATGTGGGTGATAGTGCTACCTGGACTACTGAAAAATGCAGCTGTGGCCGTCATTCAGAGGTAATCGCAAGCATTGATGGCAGGAATGAAGATGTTATTGTTACGCCTGAGGGGGCCCGTATGCAAATGCACAGTTACTTTTATAAGGATATGAATGAAATACAGGAATGCCAGGTGGTGCAGTACAAATTGGGGGAAATGGTATTTAGGATCGTACCAAGGGATAATTACACTTCTGAGGTGGAATTGAATTTAATTAGAAAAAGTAAAAAAATATATCAGCCCCGGCATTTTGGTAAAATTTGAATATGTAGATGAAATTGAAAGAACCGCATCCGGGAAAATTAAAATGGTGGTATCTCTCATCTGGATACAAATTATTCTGATGAGGAATTAACCTGAGCTCATTTAAAAAGAATAGTGTTGCTAGATAGATAAATAATCAAATTTTTCTTATTTAATACACTAAATTGGATTATACAAAAGAAAGTTTTTCATTCAAATTCAAAAAGACATTAAGGTATCTGAAACTATATGGCCCAATTACAACTTTTATAAAAATAAAAGGTCAATATCACATGAATAAATCATTTGATAAACTACCAGTTAAATAATATAAAAACTAATCATAAAAAACATGTTGGTATTCTTGGTTGTGGTAATTTTTCTTATAGCGTTTTAAGTCATTATTTAAAGAAAAATTACGGTGAAGGTTATACGAGGAGCGATGGATATTGAAATCAATCGTTCGGCCTCACTTTTTCAGGATTTTGGCTTGGATTATTATACAAATAATTTCAATGAGATTATTGATGACCCACAGATTGATTTGATTTATATCGCTTCCAATCATTATACGCACGCCGAGTATGCAATTAATGCACTAAATAATGGTAAAAGTGTACATATCGAAAAGCCACATGTCGTAAATGAAGATCAATTAGAGCGTTTGGTGAAATCTATGCAAAAAGTCTAAAGGTAAGGTTCGCATTGGGGTTTAACAGATCTGCGAAGTAGATTTGGAAAGTTGATTTTGAATATTTAAAAAAGGAAGAAGGTTCCACAATGATCAATTGGTTTGTAGCAGGTCATGAAATTAATTCCAGATCATTGGTATTTTCATGAAAAGGAAGGTGGGAGGATCCTTGGAAATTTATGTCATTGGACAGATTTTTGCTATAGAATGATTCCTGAAGACAAACGATATCCAATTCGTATTATTCCTTCGAGAAGTGAAAAAGCTGATTGTGATATATCTGTATCCTATGTGTTTGGAGACGGTAGTATAGCCACCATAACTTTTTCGGCAAAAGGACATACGTTTGAGGGCGTTAGGGAAAAATTAAATCTACATAAAGGGAATACATTGATTAGTATGGACGACTACGAGACAATGAGAGTTGATGTTGTAGAGAAAAAGAAAGTATATAAAAACATATTTAGAGATCATGGTCATGAAACTAAGTGTTAAGGAAAGTTATGAATTGGTATCAAAGAATACTGACGGAGAAAGCATAAAATATATCTATGAAACTGCAGATTTATTTTTAAAGACTAAAGAAGCACTTGAGACACAAAAAGAAATAATTATTAAACCTTATGAGGAAAGTCTATTATACTAATGAAACAAATTATACAGGACCTTAAAAAAGGAGATACTATTTTAGAAGAAGTGCCCGTACCAAAGGTAAAAGCGGGCACGGTACTTATAAAAACCACCCGAAGCCTAGTTTCCTTGGGTACGGAGCGTATGCTGGTAGATTTTGGGAAGGCCAATTTTATTGCCAAGGCACGCCAACAACCAGACAAGGTTAAAATGGTCCTCAACAAAGTAAAAACAGACGGTTTAAAACCTACCATGGATGCTGTTTTTAATAAGTTGGGACAACCTTTACCCCTGGGCTATTGTAATGTTGGGGAAGTAGTGGCCGTTGGTAAAGGGGTTTCAGAATTTAACATTGGTGACCGGGTGGCCTCCAATGGCAATCATGCCGAATACGTATGTATCCCAAAAAATTTGGTAGCCAAGATCCCCGATAATGTTACCGATGAGGAAGCTGCCTTTACCGTAATTGGCGCCATTGGTTTGCAGGGCATTCGTTTGTTAGACCCCACCTTTGGGGAAACCATTGTAGTGGTAGGTCTCGGCCTTATTGGATTGGTTACCGCAGAATTGTTATTGGCCAACGGCTGTAATGTAATAGGCTTCGATTTTGATGCCAAAAAAGTAGCCCTGGCCAGGGAAAAAGGGATTGTGGCCATAAACCCTGGCGAAGGGACGGATCAGGTAAAGTTTGTTGAAAATTACACCAATGGGGTAGGTGCAGATGGGGTAATTATTACGGCTTCCAGCAAAAGCAATGAGATCATTTCCCAATCGGCCCAAATGTGCCGCAAACGAGGCCGTATTATTTTGGTGGGGGTCATTGGTTTGGATATCAGTAGGGCCGATTTTTATGAAAAGGAGATTTCAGTTTTCAGGTTTCCTGCTCCTATGGCCCGGGACGTTATGATGAAAATTACGAACAAAAAGGCCAGGATTACCCCATTGGCCATGTGCGTTGGACGGAAAAAAGGAATTTTGAAGCCGTCTTAAATGCCCTTTCAAAAAAAATACTGAAGGTACAGCCCTTGATTACGGAGCGTGTTTCCTTAAATGATTACGACAGCATTTATGGCAATATGAACAATCCCAATTCTATTGCATCTATCCTGATCTATGATAACAATGCCAAGTCAAAAGTCTGTCGTTATCATGGATAAAAGATCATTTAAAGCCCAAAAAGGCGTCCTCGGTATTATAGGTGCAGGAAACTTTACAAGTGCCACCATCTTGCCAAATCTTAAAAAAATAGGAGCCAGTATAAAATATATTGCCAGCTCAGGAGGTCTTACGGCTACCATTATGGCTAAGAAATATGGGATTTCCAATTCCACCTCAGATTATACGGAAATTTTAAAAGATAAAGAAGTAGATCTGGTATTGATCACCACCCGTCATGATATGCATGCCCCTATGGTTTTGGAAGCCATTAAGGCCGGGAAAAGTGTATTTGTGGAGAAACCCCTGGCGATCAGGGAAACGGATCTGGAAGAAATTATAACAGCCTATATGGAATGCCAATGTAAATGTTTCCGTGGGCTTTAACCGCCGGTTTGCGCCTTTGGCAAAAAAAATGAAAAACCTTTTGGGATCTGATGAAACCCCTATGAATATTGTTGCCACTATGAATGCCGGTGCCATCCCCGCAAATGTTTGGGTACATGATATGGAAGTAGGCGGCGGAAGGATCCTGGGAGAAGCCTGTCATTACATAGATCTGTGCACCTATTTGGCGGGCAGCAAGGTGGTTTCGGTTTGTATGAATGCCATGGGTGTAAATCCAGAAGAAAATACAGACAATGCTTCTATTTTATTGAAATATGCCAACGGCACCAATGCGGTGATCAATTATTTTGCGAATGGCTCCAAGGCCTATTCCAAAGAACGGGTAGAGGTCTACTCCCAGGAACGAACCCTGGTAATGGACAACTGGAGAAAATTAAAAGGCTATGGTTTTAAAGGCTTTTCCAAAGCTGGCTCAAAACAGGATAAGGGCCATTTTAACCAGTTTCAACAATTGGTGGAACAACAAAAAAAGGGAGGTAATCCTATCATCCCTTTTGATGAAATTGTAAACACTACCAAAGCCTCTTTTGCGGCCATAGAGAGCCTAAAAAAAGGGGCATGGGTAACTATTTAAGAGCCGTATCGAATTGTTAGAAATGAAGTAGATCCCATGATCAGAAAAAAGACCCCTCAATAGTAAATGCTTCAAAAACTAAAACTCTTATTCCACACCCTAAAATATTTGCGTTTAAGGCAACTGTATTACCAGGTGTATTACAGGGTTAAAAATAGATTTTTCAGAAGAAGCTATACACAAAACGCCCCGGAAATAGCCACCCTCATCTGGGAATCCCCTATACGGTCCGAAAATAGTTGGACCAAAGACGATTCCTTTACATTTCTTAATCTTGAAAGATCCTTTGAATCCATTGACTGGAATTATCCGGGTTATGGAAAACTCTGGACCTATAACCTCACCTATTTTGACTTCCTGAATCAGGAAGGTATTTCTCAGGAGGAGGGACTTCGTTTGATTCGGGATTTCATTCAGAAGGAGAGAACATTGAAAGATGCCCTTGAACCGTATCCCATATCCTTAAGAGGGATGAATTGGATCAAATTTCTTATCAAGATACAGGATTCAGGATCAAAAGATAAATACGTGCTTGTTCAATCATTATCAAAGGCTTTATGCCAATATAGAATACCATTTAATGGGGAATCATTTATTGGAAAATGGCTTTTCCCTTCTCTTTGCAGGCGATCTATTTTAAAGATGAAAAATTCCAAAAGCGGGCTTCCAAAATTTTAAGAGCCGAGTTAAAGGAACAGATCCTTGAACGATGGGGCCCATTTTGAATTGAGCCCTATGTACCATCAGATCATCTTATACCGCTTACTGGACTGTATTAATTTATTAAGTAGTAATTATTCAATTGAGCATGACCTGTTGGATCTTGCTTCAATCCAAAGCCATACAGATGCTGGGGTGGTTACAAACCATAACTTTTAAAAATGGGAACATTCCTATGGTCAATGATTCGGCCTTTGGAATTGCACCAACTACTAAGGAACTATTTAAGTATGCAGCCAGTCTTGGTCTAAAATGGGAAGCATCCGAATTGAAAGAATCGGGTTATCGAAAATGGACCAATGATCTTTATGAATGCTTTATGGATGTAGGTAATGTAGGCCCGGATTATATTCCCGGTCATGCCCATGCCGATACCTTTAATTTTGAATTATATTAAAGGAACAACCCTTTATTGTTGATACAGGAACTTCTACCTATGAGAAAAATGAGCGAAGGCAAGTGGAAAGAGGTACAAGATCTCATAATACAGTACTGGTGAATAACACTGACCAAACAGAAGTTTGGGGTGGTTTTAGAGTTGCGCAGAAGGGCAAAAATAATTGCACTGAAGAAAAGGAAAATGTCTATACTGCTTCCCATGATGGTTACAAAAGATTAGGAGTCATTCACAAACGAAGTTTTAGATTTAAAGAAGATGAAATACATATTGAGGATGACCCTTTTAGGTAAACCGTTGATAGTATCGCCTATTTCCATTTTCATCCATCTTTAAAAGAATTATCATAAATGCCGATATTAATTCAATGCAAAGAATTAGGAGTAGAAATAAAATTTATTGGGGATCAGTATTAAATTAGAAAAGGCAACTTATGAGTATGCAACAGGTTTTAATAAAACAAAAAAAGGAACGCTCATTCAAGTTTCATTTAGCTAGGAATTTGACAACGATTATTTCCTTAAATGAATTAAAAAATCAGGAAAAATAAAAATGAAAATATTATTCCTTACCGATAATTTTCCACCAGAGGTGAATGCCCCAGCGACTAGAACCTATGAACATTGTGTCGAGTGGGTAAAACAGGGAGCAGATGTTACCGTTATAACTTGTGCCCCAAATTTTCCAAAAGGAAAAGTGTATGTAGGTTATAGGAATAAGATCTATCAAAAGGAAGTTGTAGAAGGAATTAAGGTAATTCGCGTGTGGACCTATATTGCGGCAAATAAGGGATTTTTAAAGCGGACTATAGACTATGTTTCTTTTGCAGTGAGTTCGTTTATTGCCGGACTTTTTGTTAGAACGGACATCATTGTGGCAACCTCACCACAGTTTTTTACGGCTCTTTCTGGCAGGACATTGAGTTTTTGGACAAAAACACCATGGGTAATGGAGGTGAGGGATTTATGGCCCGAGTCTATTAAAACTGTTGGGGCTATGAATGATAATTTGTTTATCAGGTATTTTGAATGGCAGGAAAAACGCTGTTATAAAAGTGCTAAGTAAGATTATTTCAGTGACAGATTCCTTTAAAAAAGAAATTATAAAAAAAGGAATTGCCGCAGATAAAATCCAAGTCGTAAAAAATGGAGCCAATCTTGTTCTGTATCAACCAATGGAACCTGATCAAGCACTCATAGAATCCTTAAACCTTAAAGGAAAAATTATTTTGGGGTATATAGGAACGCATGGACTGGCTCATAAATTGGATTTTTTAATGGAATGTGCAAAAAAACTTAAAGACACCAAGTATCATTTTCTATTTATTGGATCAGGGGCTGAAAGGAAAAATTGCTTAAGAAAAAAGCAAATAGAAAACATTACTAATGTTACCTTGCTGGATTCAGTATCTAAAAAGGAGATCAAAAATTATCTTTCTTTATTGGATGTTTCTTTGATCAATTTAAAAAGGGATGAATTGTTTAAAACGGTTATCCCTTCAAAGATTTTTGAAAATGCAGCCATGGGTATCCCAATCCTTTTAGGTGTTGATGGGGAATCAAGGGAAATTATTGGAAAAATACAATGCGGGATTATTTTATGAACCGGAAAATGAAGCGGACTTTTTGGATAAATTAAGCCTGATCATGATTCCGGAACATAAAAAAACATTTCAATTAGGATGTAAAAAATTAGCTATGGAATATAATCGTAAAGATTTGGCATTTGAAATGTTAACACAATTAAAAGCGATAACTTCAGACAAAATAAAAAGATGATATGTTTGGTCCTTTGAATAAAAATTCTCACGAAATTGACTCTTTTAAAAATTGACACTAAGTTTAAGCACGGTATTGGACGTTTCGATTAAATAATACTAGACAAGATATAAAATACAATGAATAATATTAAACTCATTGCGGGAGCTCGCCCTAATTTTATGGAAATTACACCCATTATTCATGCCAATAAACAACTAAGGATAAAGGAGAGAATATTTTAAGCCTACTGTTTCATGCCGGTCCGTAATATGAAAAGAAAATGTCAGGCGATTTTTTCGAGCAACTCGAAATTCCGGAACCAGATACTAATTTAAAAGCCGGTGGTGGATCACAAGCTAAACAAACCGCTAATATAATGGTGCGCTTTGAAAAAGAGCTTTTGGCACATCCAACAAATCTGGTCTTGGTAGTGGGTGATGTTACCTCTACTATGGCCTGTGCCATTGTAGTTCAAAAATTACATACTAAAGTGGCGCATGTTGAAGGCGGTATCCGTTCCAACGACTGGACGATGCCCGAAGAAACAACAGTCATGGGTGTGCCATGTATGACGTTGCGAGACAATACAGAACGTCTAGAAACAATTACTCAAGGCACAAATGAACTAATTGGCAGAAAACCAAAAGCCATACAACCTGCCATGAAAAAATTGTTCTCCGGAAATTGGAAAACAGGATACGCCACCCCCCTTTTATGGGATGGTAAAACTGCTGAAAGAATCGTTGACATATTATTGAACATCGATTGGATATTAGGCAGTAAAACTAGCCAAGTCCGAATTTTAAAGACTATTTTTTTGAGGGGATTATTAATAGTGGTGACGATTAAAATCTTAAATTTGCATCTGCTTTTTAAATCATATATTTAGTTTTTTGTAAGTTATTATAGCAGATGATTCTGTACTAACAATAAGCAATTTGGAAAATTATAAATAAATTAAAAATTTTAGCTTAGGTTTTCACAGTACCTAACAATTTAGTTTTGATGAATGAGATAAAAGATGAATGAATCACCATTTAGTTTGGATTTTAATGAGGAGGAAGAATCGTTTGACCTTAAGGATGTACTGTTCAAATACCTGCGCTACTGGCCTTGGTTTTTAGGTGCAACCATTCTTTGTATGGCCCTTGGGTATGCTTATATGCGTTACGCACCAATAACCTATCAGTCTGTTGCCAAAATTAAAATCATAGACGATTCCAAGGAATTGAATGTGGCTTCCGATGCTTTGGCTTTTATGGGTGGTAGTTCCATTAATTTGGAAAATGAAATTGAGGTCTTAAAATCGTATCGTTTGTTACGGCAAGTGGTAACTGACCAAATTTGGATGTTGGGTATTATGAGGTGGGAAATATTATTACCTACCCAGATTTATGATCCTCCTTTTGTCGTTACAAAACGATCCCGAAGATAGTTTAAGAAACCCCTTGACCTATAAAGTGGCATTGAACGCCTCTGGATTTTTCGATTACCGATGAACAAGGACAACAATACAGTACCGGTTTAAATCAACCAGACGGTTCATCTGCAGGGCTTCCATTTGGGATTCAGCTTGCTCGATACCACCAATGTAAAGCCGATCCAAGACATCACCTATAAAGTAGTGATCAACCCTATTAAAGAGGCGGTACTTGCAACTTACCAATAAGCTTGAAGTGCAGGCCACCAATAAAAATAGCGATATACTTTCCTTATCGCTCAAAGGGGAAATTATAGATCGATCGGAGGCCATTTTAAATGCGATCATTATGAATTTTGACCAAGATGGTATTTTAGATAGGCAATTGGTATCAAAGCGTACCTTGGAGGTAATAGATAAACGTTTTGTCTATTTATCTGGTGAATTGGATTCTATAGAAATTGGCAAACAGGATTTTAAACAGGCCAACAAACTCTCTTATATTGAAGCGGATGCAGGGTTAACGCTGCAAAAAAAATCGGATACGGAGGATGAGGTATATAAATTGGAAAACCAGATTTCCTTAGCGCAATTGTTAAAAAAAACAGTGGTTAACCAACCGGACTATAGTTTATTGCCTGCCGATATCGGATTAGAGAATATGGGCTTAAATTCCTTGGTCTCTTCTTATAACGAATTGGCACTGGAACGGGACAAACTACTTACAAGTGTGGGTAGCAACCATCCAAATCTGCTGTCATTAACTGGTCAATTGGAACGGGGAAAGGTTAATATCCTGAAAACCGTAAACGTGTATCAATCACAATTACAAACGTCTTTAAGGCAATTAAATCAGGAAAAAAACCTTACCGGTGCGCTATTCTCGAGACTGCCGGAAAAAGAAAAAGCGCTTAGGGCCATAGAGCGGCAACAAAGTATTAAGGAAAACCTGTTTCTTTTACTCCTGCAAAAACGGGAGGAAGCGGCCATTAACCTTGCGGCAACGGCACCATCAATCAAAGTGGTCGATTACGGTTTAACCTCCAAGCGAACCTATATCCCCAAAGAAAAACATCGTCTATGCCCTTTCGCTTATGTGCTAGGGTATGTTCTTGCCCTTTGCGGTACTATTTATAAGATTCTCACTGGATACCAAAATACATGACCGTTCCGATTTGGAAAAGTTAAATACGGGGATACCTATAATGGCCGAAATACCTTTATTAAAGGGTAACAAAAGTTTCAAAGGAGCCAATGACCGTTCAGTTCTGGCAGAGTCATTCAGAATATTAAGCACCAATGTGAATTATCTGTTGCCTAAAAAAGAATTGAAAGAAGGCCAGGTTATATTTGTGACCTCTGCCATTAAAGGGGAGGGTAAAACCTTGGTGGCCTATAATTTATCTTTGACCTATGCCAGTTTAAAAAAACGGGTTTTGCTCGTAGGGGCCGATTTAAGAAACCCGGCTTTGAACAGCTATTTTGATAGAAAAAAGACAAAAGGGCTTTCAGAATATCTATCTGACCCAGGAATGAATTGGCAAAACTGTATTTATGAAGGGTTTAGTAAAAACGAATACCATAAGGTTTGTTTTAGTGGCGCTATTCCACCCAATGCCGCTGAACTTGTTATCGGGCGAGGGTTTTGGGGAATTTATAGAAAAGGCCAAAAAGGAATTTGACTATATCATCGTAGATACCGCCCCGACGCTATTGGTAACAGATACCCTGTTGATTTCGGAATACGCAGACCTGACCCTATTTGTAGCCCGAGCCGGTTTTACCGACAAACGCTTAATTGAATTCTCAAAAGGCTTGAACAATAGCAAGAAATTATATAATATGGCCTACGTACTCAATGATGTAGGTTTGGGTAAATCCAGGGAATACAATTACGGCCATGGTTATGGTTATGGTTCCCAGGAATAGGGTATTTAGAAAGAAATACCATAATACTAAACCCATCTATCTACTACAAATTCAGAGTATTTACCTAGGGGAATCAAAGTTTCCGGTGATGATTTATTATAGAACCTCCTTCGGTGGGATTGGGGTTATTACTTCAAATTAATTTTGGGCAATTTTTATTTATATCAAAAAGTTATTTGGATTAAAACAGGATAACTCATTGACACTCAATGTAGGTTCTACTAAATTCGAACAAATGGCCCCCATCTTGTAAAACACGGGTTTTAAATTTAAGTAAATAGGTACTTCTTCATTTTGGTTATCTGCCTTTCAGAATCCTAGAAATTGTAGGAAATTTAACATGACCGTTTATCGATAAAGCCTTTAAAACTTAAGAAATGGCAGCTTATCGATAAAGGGTGTATTTCAACGGATATGGTTATAGGATTCCAACTCTCCGAGCTACATTTAACCCGGAAATCAATATAGATTATTTGTTTTTCAAAGTACCCCCAATTGAACATCAAGAATCAAATTTAATTTACTATTATTGGGATCATTTTTACATGCATTTTAATTAGGTAAACAACATTTTTTAATTCAATCCAACTAAACCCACAATTAGTTCTCTAAACCAATGACCATATTTCAAGATTTGTTTACCAACATTTATTTTATAGCAATTTTATCGGTTGTATTAACGTTTTTTTTATCCAATAGAATGTATCCTGTGATTATCTATACGGTTCGTACCAAGAACCTTATGGATGAGCCCGGTGATCGTAAAATCCATTCTACAAGAATTCCGACCCTGGGTGGTGTGGGGTTATTTGCTTCTTTTACGGTATCCCTTATTATATTTGGTATTGTCCGTTGGTTTGGATCGACCGGATTTAATTAAACTGTTGTCACTTTTAGGCGCTACCATGATACTTTTGTTTTTGGGGGTGAAGGATGATCTTATAGCCATGGCACCTAAGAAAAAGTTTATAGGGCAGATAATAGCTTCTGCCATCGTAATTTTTTTGACCGATATCCGTGTGATCAGCTTAGACGGGCTTTTAGGTGTTGGGGAACTGCCTTATGCGGTCTCTGTATTATTCACTCTTTTTGTTTTTATTTTGGTAATAAACTCCTTTAACCTAATAGATGGTATTGACGGCTTGGCGGGAATGATTGCATTGGTCGCCAGTGGATTTTTCGGTATATTCTCACTGCTCAATGAAAACTACCTGTTGATGCTTATTTCCTTTATTTCAATCGGGGCCATAGTAGGATTTTTGCGCTATAATCTATCTCATATACACAAATTGTTCATGGGGGATTCAGGCTCTTTGTTCCTTGGGTTTTTACTGGCCTATCAGGGCATAAGTTTTTTAGATTTGAACGAATCGGAAACAGCTTTATATACGGTTGCGAATGCCCCGATTCTACTTTTGGCCATATTGTCATTTCCATTGTTGGATACCTTGAGGGTTTTTGTCTTAAGGGCAAAGGAAAGACGAAGTCCGTTTAGTCCTGACCGCAATCATATACATCATCGCTTGTTGGATCTGGGGCTTACCCATAAACAGGCCACCTCCTTGATATTTGTCGGTAATGTTCTTATAATAGAGTTCGCTTTTTTATTGGGCGACCTATATATAAATGCGCAACTTTTTATTTGTGTGTGCTTAGGTTCAATACTATATCTTTCCCCATTCTTAAAGGTTTTTGAAAAGAGTATGGCTTTGGGTTCCGTGAAAAATGATACTGATATTAAGCGAAGAATTTTACAAGAAGGTAGAACCAATGATGAATTTGAAAAACCTATTCAACCTATCATGAAGACTGAAAGAAGATGGAAGTTTAGATCAGGAAATTTTTCCATCGATGACCAATTATCAACCAGAACCGATAACAAGCAGTAATTTTAGCTCGAATAAAAATTTACTGGATGAAAAGAAAGTTCTTCAAAATGAGATAATTATTCAAAAACAAGGACTAATTAACAAAAGATTATCGGAATTGAAGAAGTTGGTTAAAAAGGAATGACAAAATATAAGCTGAACATATAATTCAACAAGCTTCAGAGTCCCATATTTTTGGATTAAAAAAATCCATTGGTTATGCAAAAACCAATTGCCCCAATTAGTATGGGCAAGATCAATATCCTAAAAAATTCATGCCCTTATTTACTAATCATATTTTAAATTATAAACCACTTCCCGTGTATATATATGGTAACAATGCCATAGACAGATTGCATGCTATCAATAACACCATAGCAATGTATTTTGTTTTTCATAATTCGAAATTAAACAGGTTGTTAAAGTTCTAAACAATTATTTGTGACCAAAGACAGCCAAAATAAAAACAGCGATAGCTACAGACAAATTGTAAAGGCCACATCTATTTTTGGTGGTGTCCAAGTATTCAATATTCTTATCTCGATTATCCGATCTAAAGTTATGGCCGTTTTATTGGGTCCGGCAGGTATGGGTATTGTAGGGTTATTCACCTCGATTACGGTATTAATAAGTTCGTTGACCAATTTTGGTTTAGGCATAAGTGCCGTCAAGGATATCGCAATTGCCCATGAAAGTAAAGATGACTTTAGGATTGCAAAAATCGTAATTGTTGTTCGGCGATTGGTATGGTTTACAGGACTTTTGGGCGCACTTGTTACTTTGGTCTTTTCTTCTTGGCTTAGTGAACTTACTTTCGGTAATAAAGAATATACGATTGCTTTTATTTGGCTTTCAATTACCATTCTATTAAATCAACTCAAAAGTGGCCAATTCGTGTTGTTACAGGGGTTACGTAAATTAAAATATTTGGCCAAGGCAAATATGATGGGTTCTGCCTTGGGGCTATTGGCATCTGTGCCTCTGTATTATTATTGGCGTATAGAAGGAATCGTTCCTGCCTTTATTGTAACTGCCGTTTTCACCTTTGTTATTGCGGCATATTACGCTAGCAAAGTTAAAACTAAAAAGGTTGAAGTAACACTAAAAGAGACAAGGCTTGAAGGTAAGGCGATGATGATAATGGGTTTCATGTTGAGTTTGAGTGGCATAATGGTAGTTGGCGAATCATATATAGTTAAAATCTTTATTAATAATGTTGGAGGTATTGATGAAGTAGGACTGTACAATGCGGGTATTGCTATAATATCTACCTATGTGGGGCTTCTTTTTACGGCAATGGAGACCGATTATTATCCTAGGCTTTCGGCAGTGTCAAATGATAATATCAAAGCGGCTTTATTGATTAACCAACAAGCCGAAATAGCCTTATTGATTTTAGCACCGGTACTAACCATATTTTTAATATTTGTCGATTGGATAATTGTAATATTATATTCCGCTCAGTTTATTGAAGTTAATGTAATGATTTACTGGGCGGCCTTGGGCCTGTTTTTTAAAGTGGCAGGTTGGGTTGTAGGTTTTATTTTTATCGTTAAGGGTGCAAGTAAACTTTTCTTTTGGAGTGAATTAATTTCAAATGTTTATTTATTGGGTTTAAATTTACTGGGTTACTACTATTGGGGATTAACCGGTCTTGGGTTTTCATTTTTGATCTCCTATATGTTATTTCTTATTCAAGTATATCTGATTGCTAAATTAAAATATGGGTTTACTTTTGATCGTGCCTTTGTGAAGATATTTATTTTTCAATTTGCATTAGCACTAGTTTGTGTTGCCACCATTAAATTTATTGCTACCCCATGGGCTTATGTTATTGGGAGTATATTTATAATTACTTCAGGATGGTACTCGTTTAAGGAATTGGATAAGCGATTGCATTTAAAAGAGATATTGAAAAATTATAAAAATAAATAGTGGAGTTAAACTATAAAGTTATTTCAGGCAGAATTATAAAGAACTCAAATCATTTCGAGATAGGGCAATAGATGGGATTAATAAAAACTTTTTTACTATATATTCTTCTTTTCCTATTAATTTATTTAGGACCTGAACCTATAGGGCCAACAACGTTTTCACAAGTATGGAAAATACCGTTATTTGTTTATTTGTTTTGGCAGGTACTTATAATACGAAGAAAGCGAAAGCCCGATTTCATAAAATGGTCTTATGCCAGGGCTTCAAAAAATCTCATTACCAGTGGCTTTTCGGTTAGCTACTTTGCGAATATTATTGATTTTTTGAGATATATGATGTTTCCTTTGATGTATGAATTTGCCTCATTTAAAATCAAAAACCTTAAGAATCTTGATAAAATGTTATTGGGGTTTGCCCAGTTTGTAATTATTTCTGGAATTCCTTTTATATTGGGACTATTGCAGAGCAAAGCGAAAGATACCATGCTTTATGGAGGTTTCGATAGCTATTCCGGGATGTTTCAAAATTCGCACGGAGCGGCAATAGTTACGACAACTGCAGTTTTAATTCTGTTGGCATTTATTAAGTTGAAATCAAGTATCATCCGTTATCCAAAACTGAATTATTTGTTGCTGCTATTTGGGATTTATCTCATTTACGCTACGTTTATCCGCACTGGTTATGCCATGTTTGCCGTTGGACTTATAATTCTTTTTATGCCAAAAAAACTATCAATAAAACAAATTCTTACAGGTACTGTAGTGATATCACTTTTGGTATTTGGTTTTGTGTATTTATTGGAAACAAATGAATTTTTTTATAATCGGATATTCGATATCCGCAATGGAAAACAAACAGCGGCTGGTTCAGGCCGACTGTTGTTTTGGAAAGCATCCTGGGATTTATGGTACAATGGAAATATATTTGAAATGTTCTTTGGATTTGGTTACATAGGACTAGTTGAACATATGTTTGAAGCTGTTGCAGATTACGATATTGCCCATAACGAATTTTTTACGCAATTAGGGCAAAATGGACTGCTAGGTGTTGCTTTTTTTATTGGATACTTGATAGCACTCTTCAAATTTATATGGAAAAGACGCAGATTGTCTTCATATCGATTAGGGATGGCTATCTTTTTTTTATATGTTTCCCTGATGATGACCCAAGGGGGTATGTGGTTTGAACTGGACATTTTTATGGTATTGGTATTTGTAAAACTGGAATTTGAACATCTCATGAATATAAAGATTAAGAAACAAAGTAAGTTTGTAGAAACCCGTCAAAAAGAAAAAATGGATTCCTTAAATACCCTAAAATACGGTCATATTGTTTGAGTTTTAAAGAAAAGGAATGATTATTAATAACAAATTAATATTAGATTAATTATCTGATTAGGATTAATGACCAAAACATTGGAAAATCAAAACCGTTTGAAAAATAATATTGTAATAACGGTATCGAACTTATCGTCAGTTTCAGGTGTTAGTTCGTTTTGGAAAGCATTATTGGCAGAGTTTTACAAATTAGAGAATTTAAATATTAAAACACTGGAAATAGGTGGGCATGGAAAAAATATTATTGGACCCTTAATTGATCAACGGAAATTTAATAAGGTAGTTGACTCAAGTGTAGATTTAGTAGTATTGAACCCTTCACTTGGTTTTCGAAGTTTTTTTAGGGATGCACTGTTTGCCAAACAGCTCATAAAGAAGAAAGTTCCTTTTGTTGTCTTTTTTCATGGCTGGGATTTGGATTTTGAAAAAAAAGTGGACGAAAAATATGTCAAATTCTTCCTTAATTCCTTGGGCAAGGCCAAAAAAATATTTGTTCTTTCCAATGATTTCAAAAGTAAGTTATTGCAATGGGGGTACAATGGTGATATCATAATCGAAACTACTACCGTTAACAGCAACCTGTTGGCTGGTTACCAGTATGACCAAGATTGTAAGAATGATAAGCAAATTAAAATTCTTTTCTTGTCAAGACTTTTAAAGGAAAAGGGAGTGTATGAAACAATTAATGCCTTTCAAAATCTCAATAAGGAGCATCCTGATCTCCAATTGATTATTGCCGGGGATGGTGAAGAATACAAAAATATAGAAAAGTTGGTCCAAAATGATACTAATATCAATATGGCCGGATATGTAGTTGGACAAGAGAAAATAAATCTTTTGAAAGATTGTCATATATATTGTTTACCTAGTTATACCGAGGGCCTGCCAATTTCTGTTTTGGAAGCAATGGCCTTTGGGCTTCCTGTAATTACCACAAGGGTGGGTGGATTAAAGGACTTTTTCCATGATGGTAAAATGGGATATTTTGTTGAACCCAAAAACTCAAAACAGTTAGAGGAGAAGTTAAGATCACTGCTTTCGGATAAAGATCAAATGGCCACAATGGGAATGTATAATTTTAATTATGCAAATGAAAATCTTTTAAGTCACCAGGTCGCAAAAAGATTATACAAACACCTAGAGCAGAACCTTAAACAATGACAAAAACCTAGTTCAGAAAATCGTTTAATTAATACAGCTAGATTTATAATTTTTGAACAGTACCATTTGATGTGTGTAATTCAATATCACCAATACATATAAGAAGATTGATTTGAAATACTATTTTGTAAAAAATTAAAATTAAGATTACAATAAAATAAATTATGTTAGTCAAATACTTAGCCAGTAATTTCAATCGAAAAGGACCAACTTTGCTCCTAAAGATTTTATTAATAGTCGATATATTGTTTATCATAGGGCATATCTGTAGTGCCTTGTTACATCATTTTGAACTTGGAACTTTTAGAGCTTTTATGGTAGATCAGGATGGGGGCTATCCTGAATTGTTTCAATACTTGAAGTACCTAACCATAGTTCTGTTAGTGGCAAAGCTCGCTTTCGATAATAAAAAGTACGACTATCTGCCTTGGCTTGTCCTATTTTTAATTTTGTTTTTTGACGATGCCTTTATGCTTCACGAACAATCAGGCGTTTATTTTGTCGAAGTATTCAATTTGAAGCCTGCATTCGGTCTTAGGGCATTGGATATTGGAGAATTTACTTTTGCCGTCTTGGCCGGGTTAGTGTTTTTAGGGCCTCTACTATGGTTTTATATAAGAGGTTCGGAAGTGGTTAAAAAAACCTTTTTTGACATTTCCATATTGTTTTCGATCTTACTTTTCTTTGCAATAGGTGTCGATATGGTACATCAGCTGTTTGAAGAATACTATGTTGCATATGCTGTCATCGCCCTAATTGAAGACGGTGGGGAGATGATAGCGTTAAGCGTCTTGGTTTGGTACTTCTATTTTATAGGTTCAGTACCTGATGGGGAAAGAACTTTTCTATGTAATTACTTTATTCCTAAAAGGAAGATCTAAAATATAATTCCAACTCAATAGATACCATGAGAAACCATCTCGGTAAATAAATGGGATTCAATAGATTAAATGTTTTTTTTTATATTTATACTTGAGTGGATTAATCTTTTCATAGTAATGTATCGCACATATTTTATTGCAATAGCAAGCAATTGAAAAAAGACCATTAAGTCATTATGAAGGACAAAAAGAATCGATAGGGGCTATTGTGAAAGGTTGTTGAAAAAATGGAAAGTACCAGATTGCCTTTCAAGAAATAGTAAATTTAAAACGCTATTTTTAAACTTAAATAAATTTTCAAGGATACCTGTAGTAATTTTGGAGGATCCTATGGAAGTAAAGACCTTGAGTATAATATTTATGATCTAATTTATGTCAACAAAAAACGGCAAAATATTCGTTTTACTTGAGGACGATACTGAAATTTTTGGTAACGGCCAAGGCCACGTAATGTATAGAATGTACTTGCCGGTAGTTAGATATGTTGAAATTTTAAAAAAATATAACGCGAAATCGACCTTCTATGTTGATATGGCACATTGGTTATTTCTTAGGGAGAACTCCGAATTTAAAGATTTTTCTTTACAAGCTGATTTAATCGAGAAAACCATTTTACATCTTTTGGAAAATAAAATGGAGGTGCAGTTGCACTTGCACTCACAATGGGCAAACGCCAAAATAGAGAGAGGTAATGTGTATGTCACTGAAAAGTGGAATATTGGGCAATTGAAAGAAGAAGACCAAAGAAAGATGTTTTTAGAAGGTTCAAAACGGTTGCAAGACATCATTGCAAAAGCGGAAAACCAAAATCGTTTCAATTCTTTTAAAGCAGGCTCTTGGGGTTTGCAGCCATTTGAGATTTTGTATGATGAGTTCAAAGACCAGGGTGTAAAGATTGTATTGGGTCCCACAAAAGGACTCACAATATCGACTTTGGATTTGGATTACACGGCCATGGAAAGTGAGATTACACCTTATTACTGCCGCAAAGATGATATAAACCGAATTGGAGATAAAAAAGAGATCGCAATTATACCCATGACTCCAACTTACTTAAATTGGATTGATTTAATACGATATGTGTGGCATGTTAAATATCGAGGTTTTGTGGAAAGGCATGACAAAGACATGGATATTTATGGAGTGCCCGAACAAATCAAAAAATTGAACCCTATAGCCAACAGAGATAATATACATTCTCTGCGAATTCCTTACAGGACCAATTTAAAGATGAACAAGCAACCTTATTGGTATCTTAAAAAAACATTCAAAAGAGCCTACAATTTAGTGATGAAAAATGATTGTGAGTACAAATTAATTGTGCTTGAAACCCACACCAAGGATTTTAAGAATGTCTTTGACGACATTGATCGGTTTTTGGCATTTTTGACTAAAAGCTATAAAAACATAGAGTTTATCACTACTTCTGATTTGGTAAACCATATAAATGAAGGCAAGTTGAAACCGCTCATAAAAGGTGATAGTTGAATTGCCTTGTCAAGTAAATTGAAATTAGTTCAAGGTAATGGCCAGGGAGGTTGGGATAAAACGTTTTTCCATATAATAAATGAGTACTAAGAATGACATTGGATTGATAGAGGAGTTCTGTATGACCCATAGTCTTGAATGCTATGATCCTTATGATGTTTGGATGACCGATTTGGGCATAGGTGTTAAACAATTATATAATAGGAATAAGGTACTTGGTATTTTACCTGCAGCAGCACTTACAATTTGGGATCAGTTTTTGAATAACAAATTTAGGTTTGGTTATAAAAAACAAGAATATCCAACGGCAAGGGCTTTGGCAGCGCAGGCCTTGCTTAATGTCTATGTGGCAAACAATGAGGAGGGATATTTAGTGGGAGCCAAAAAGCATATTGATTGGTTGATTACCAATTCTAGTAAGAATTATTCAGGTTTGTGCTGGGGTTTAGGTTTTAAATGGGCGGTAGATGATGGCTTAAATTACGACGAAAACACCCCTTTTAGCACACATACACCTTATATCTTGGAGGCAATACATAAATACATTCATTTATCCGGTGACATAACATATGTATCATACATCGAGAGTATCTATGATTTTTTTGAAAATGATATTCAAGTAATGTTCGAAGATGAAGATTCACTTGCAACATCTTATGGCCCAGCAAAAGATAGATTGGTAACAAATGCAGTTTCATATGCGCTATACGCTTATTCCATTTTTTTGCAGTATATCCCTGAAAAAGAAGCATACATAAAACGTAAAATCCAAAAGCTTTATAATTTTATTGTAAAAAAACAATTGCAAAATGGTTCTTGGTTATATGAGCCGGATAATGATAAATCATTTATAGATTGTTTTCACTCTTGTTTTGTTCTAAAGAATATTTTTAAGACCAATCGAATTATTCCCTTAACTGACTGTGAAAATGTCATGAAAGCTGGATATGACTATGTTAAAAATAATTTTTATAACCCTAAGCATAAATTATTTAAACGATTTACACTCAGTAATAAACCCTCAATCGTCAAATTTGATTTGTATGATAATGCTGAAGTTTTAAGTTTGTCCATATTACTTGGCGATCAAGACCTTACAGAAGCACTCCTTTCTTCTATACAAGAAAAATTCGTAAAGGGAAATGATATTTATTCAGTCATTGATGTTTTTAATATAAAAAAAAACAAAAATACATTGCGATGGGCCGTTATGCCATATTTGTGCGCGTTGTCAACTAAAGGCAAGCATGCTAACAGGTAAGTTGATTCGGAAAATGGGTTGAATCCAACAAAAAGTACAAACCCAAAAACCCCTTAATTGAGGCCGCCTAATTTCATAAAAAACAAGCAATATTAGTTAAAGGTTATTGCATTTTGTCATATGCCGATAGTTAATGTCTTTGGTCGTGTTTATTCGTTAAAGGTTAATTCAAAAATCTATTTTTACACTTGGTTCAAGTCCGAATCTCCAAGCGATAAAAAACCCATAAAACACTAACTTTTTCATAGGTGTCAATGGTTTTTGGCAAAAGAAATTTAGACTAAAAAATCCCCGAATTGCTGAACCTTGTTTAATATTTGAATAAGATATACTAGACTATCCTTTCAAGATGGATTTTAGTGCGTAAAAAAAAATTATAGGTAGCTAATGTGCGGGATTTTAGGTACAATTAACCAGATTTTTGATAATAGTACTCTTGACCTCATTAAGCATCGGGGCCCTGATGATTTTGGTATCGATTCATTTTCCATCAATGACCATATCGTACATTTTGGTCAAAGACGCCTTTCGATAATCGACCTGTCTCCTGCGGGACATCAACCAATGATATCCTCTTGTCAGCACTTCGCTATAATATTCAACGGCGAAATTTACAATCATATTGAGTTACGCGAGAAGCTTCCAGTGGATATTAAATATAACGGGCATTCCGATACCGAAACGATCCTCCAATATTTAATGCATTTTGGAATAAAAGGAATAGCTGATTTCAATGGAATATTTTCTATTGCTTTTTTAGATAGGAAAAGTAAAAAGTTATTCTTGGTTCGAGATCCATTTGGAGTGAAACCGCTATACTTTTTTGAAGATGGGAAACGTTTGATTTTTGCTTCCGAAATTAGACCAATAAAGTCGCTATTGAACAAGACCGAATTGAACAATAATGCGTTATCAAGCCTATTAAGATTAAGGTACAATGCCTCTCCAAATACCTTATATCAGGAAATTAAGAAGGTTACTCCTGGACATTGCCATGTAATAAATTTAAATTCGGACTCTCTTTCTTCAACCACTAATTACTATGCAAGTAAGTTACCGGAAGTTAGCAGAGGTAATAGGGAGGTACTCATAGAAAAATATGGTTCGGAGTTGGAAAAAGCAGTTAAAAGACAGCTTTTATCCGATGTTGAAGTTGGAGTACTTTTGAGCGGGGGAATAGATTCAGCGGTTATAGCCTCGCTGGCAAAAAAGCATTATAAAGGAAAATTGAAAGCCTTTACTATAGGGTTCGAGGGTGATTTTGAGGAAGATGAAATTAAAGACGCTGAAGAAACCGCAAAAATTTTGGGGTTAGACCATTACGTTAAAAAGATATCATTTACTGATTTTTTAGGATTGATCAAAGAATGTTCTCGAATTGTTGAAGAACCTCTTGCGACAACTTCTATGATACCCATGTTTTATTTGGCACAGCTGGCAGCTAAACAGGTTAAGGTTGTACTTACCGGGCAGGGCGCCGATGAACCTTTAGGGGGGTATACAAGATATAAATCAGAGATATTTCGAAAAAAAATACCGGGCCTATTTCGAATCGCGGCAAAACCCCTTGTGCAACTTTTTAATAGTAAGAACGAACAGATTTTGCGAGGGGCAAAAGCGATTGGCATATCAAATGAAATTGATCGGTTTTTATCGGTTTATGAAATATTTTCAGTTGATGAGATTAATAAATTAGTTTCAGTTGAAGATACAATTAGCAAAAAAAGCATCTCCAATTTTTATGACTTACTTGATTGTAAATCTAGACAACATCCGGCCGAAAAAATGATGGCCATTGATACTAGAATGAATTTGTCTGATGATTTATTGAATTATACAGATAAAATAACAATGAATTTTTCTTTGGAATGTAGGGTTCCGATGCTCGACATAGAACTTGTGAAATTTATAGAAACCCTTCCCTTGGAATTAAAATTAAACAGTCGGCATGGCAAAATAATTCACAAGGAATATGCCAAAAAGATTTTACCTAAAAAGATAATCAATCGACAAAAAAAAGGGTTTCAATCGCCCACAAATAAATGGTTTAGAGAGGAAATGGAAGTATTGGAGAATATTCTGCTTTCTAAAGGTTCGGAATTTTCGAAAATTTTCGATCAAACTTTCATTGCAGCTATTTTAGAAAATCATAGCAAAGGTTATAATAAGGAAAAGCAAATTTTTCTGTTACTCAGTATTTATTATTGGCTTGATTCTAAAGTATTAGGGCTACAATCAAATATTGGTAAAAAAATTAATGAAAAAAATGGTCTCAGAACAACTCAACGGCGTTAATGTTTATGTTCCTGAATCGCGAAAGGAACTAATGGAATATGTATTTAAGCATAAAAGTATTTTGGTAGCCGTAAATGGCGAAAAAATTTATCATGCCACTGACGCCACCCGTAGTATAATTAATAGAAATGTGGGGTATCCTGACGGTATGGGAGCGGTTTGGGCCATACAAAAGCGAGGGCATAAAAATGTGCCCAGAATTCCGGGTTGTGAATTGTGGTTGGATATTATTCAGGAATATCATGGTGACACAACATTTTATTTGGTTGGTGGTAAAGATGAAGTAATTAATAAAACGGTCAGTCTTTTAAAAAAAGAATATCCCGATATTAATATTGTCAATTACCGAAATGGCTATTTAAAGGAAGATGAACGTCAGGCCTTAATTGATGATATTGCAGATAAGAAACCTGAAGTAGTATTTGTTGCTATGGGGTCACCAAAACAGGAACTGTTAATGGAAGATATGTATCAGAAACACCCAGCAGTTTATCAGGGCCTCGGTGGTAGTTTTGATGTTTACACTGGCTTGGTAAATCGCGCTCCCAAATGGTGGATAAACAATAGTTTAGAAGGTGTGTACAGGACAATGATGGATCCTAGAAAACGTATTATGCGTGATATTCGTCTTATACCTTATTTTATGAAATTGATTTTCAACAGACTATGATTAAACTTTCAAATAGCATAGATAACATTGCATGGAACGAGTTTTTAGAAAAGGAAAAGGAAAATCAAATGATTACCATAGCCCACAATCCTTCTTTGGGTCCTATTCTTTCAAAAACATTTGGTTATACCAGCAACAATATGTTGATAGTGAAGGATCAAAAAGTTGTAGGTGTTTTGCCCACAGTTTTGGTGGGTAAAAAAATGGTTTCAATGCCGCATTTTTCATATGGTGGGCCAATTATGGATTCGAATACTAAAGTTGAATTTAATTTGGAATCGTTTTTTACGGATCAAAAATTTGAAGTCAGGAGTTTTGAAAAGTTATCAAAATATTATACGGATGAAAAAATCAGCTGTGTTTTGAAATTGCATGGGTCCAATGAAGAACAGTTGATGGGTATTCATTCTAAGTTGAGGCAAAAAATTAGAAAAAGTCTAAAATTAAATTATACAACCAAAACAGGTGGAATAGAACTATTGGATTATTTCTATAGAATCTATTCTAGAAGAATGTTAGAGTTCGGATCACCAGTTTTGGGAAAGGTATTTTTTGAAAATTTATTGGAGGACTATAAGTTTGGTGATGTTCAAATAACTGTAATATTTGATAATGAAAAAGCTATTTCAGCTGGTTTTTCATTATCCTATTTGGGTTTTAACGAGTTATGTTGGTCGAGCACAGAGGATGCTTATAACAAATACAATGTAAATGCACTTTTATTTTGGCAAATGATCAAGACTTCTATCGCGAAGGGACATACTTACTATTCTTTTGGAAGGTCTACAATTAACAGTTCCCAACATCGCTTTAAAAAATTATGGAATCCTATTGAAATTCCGATCTATTATAATTTGTCGCATAAAGTAAAAAAGTCTATTAAGGATTTCCAATTTTTGACCAAAATCTGGAAGCATCAGCCACTTAGAACATCACAATATTTTGGCCATATAATTTCAAAATATGTTTATTAATTAAGCTACCAATCAAAGCAATGAATATTTTAACGTTTGACATTGAAGAATGGTTTCATATACTGGATAATAAGTCTACGAAAACAGAAAGGGAATGGTCCAATTATGAGTCGCGCATACATCAAAATATGGACACTATTTATAATATTTTAGATGGTGCCAATGTACGTGCCTCTTTTTTTGTAGTTGGGTGGATGGCTGAAAAATTCCCAGAGATAATTAGGGCGATTTCTGACAAGGGTTTTGAAATTGGAAGCCACACTCATTTACACCAGTTGGCTTTTGAACAGGACAGAAATACCTTTTTTAATGACGTAGAAAAATCTATTAAGACTATTGAAGACTGCATAGGCAAAAAAGTAATTTCATTTAGAGCTCCCGGGTTTTCGATAACGGAAAAAAACAAATGGGCGTTCGAGGTGCTTTATGAATTGGGAATAACTATAGATTCATCTGTGTTTCCGGCTAGCCGTGCACATGGTGGTCTTCCTTCATACAAAACTGCGGCACCGTCATTATTGAAATATAATGGGGCTACTTTTAAAGAGTTTCCTATAAATACCCATCCCATTCTTGGAAAACCCATCATTTTTTCTGGTGGGGGTTATTTTAGATTATTGCCTTATAATTTTATTAAAAATTGTACGAAAAAGTCCAATTATGTTATGACCTATTTTCATCCAAGGGATTTTGATTACCAACAACCAATTATTAATGGGTTATCGCCAATAAGGCTTTTTAAATCCTATGTTGGACTAAAATCATGTAAACCAAAGCTTGAAAAATGGCTTAATGATTTTGATTTTATCGATTTGATTGAAGCAACAAATAGTATCGATTGGAATAACGCCTATGTAGTGAATTTAGATTAATCAATTTATATAGTATGAAAAATATAACCTTAATTGCCGGTGCACGTCCTAATTTTATGAAAATTGCCCCTATTATCCATGCAATTAAAGCAGCACAGCTAGTAGGAAAGGATATTTCTTATCGTTTGGTCCATACCGGTCAACATTACGATAAAAAAATGTCCGGCGATTTTTTTGAACAACTGGAAATTCCAAAACCTGATATTAATTTGGATGCGGGAGGTGGGTCACAAGCCGAACAAACCGCTAATATTATGATTAGGTTTGAAAAAGAGCTTTTGGAAAACCCTACAGACCTTGTTCTTGTTGTTGGGGATGTAACCTCTACCATGGCTTGCGCTATTGTGGCACAAAAGCTGCATACTAAAGTCGCTCATGTAGAAGGTGGTATTCGTTCCAATGACTGGACTATGCCAGAAGAAATTAATCGGTTGGTAACTGATTCTATTACTAATTACTTTTTTACTACATCTGAATTAGCGAATTGTAATCTAAGGGAAAGTGGCGTGAAAGATGAAAATATTTTTTATGTTGGGAATACAATGATCGATACCTTAATGAAACAACGCCCTCGTTTTAGTAAGCCAGAAGTTTGGGATCGGTTAAAATTACAAGATAAAAACTATCTGGTAATGACATTACATAGACCTGCAAACGTGGATCAAGAAACGAAATTAAAATCGTTATTGGATGAAATAATTGCCAATTCTAAAGATATGCCCCTGATTTTTCCTGTTCACCCTCGTACAGCTAAGATATTAGAGACCTTGAATATAAGGCATCCTAGGTTGCATATGATTGAGCCATTAAGCTATTTGGAGTTTAATTATTTAGTAGAGCGAGCAAAAGTAGTAATGACAGATTCTGGTGGTATTACAGAAGAGACAACGGTTATGGGAGTGCCATGTATGACTCTAAGAGACAACACGGAGCGCCCAGAAACTATTACAGAAGGCACGAATGAACTTCTTGGAACTAACCCTGACGCCATACAACCGGCTATGGAAAAATTATTTTCCGGTAATTGGAAAACAGGAAGAATTCCTTATTTGTGGGATGGTAAAACGGCTCCGCGTATTATCGATAAAATATTAGAGTTCAACGATATATAAGTTTTGACAAAGTTTTAATCTTTAATATTGACAGCTATATATTCGCTGTTTTCGTATCAAAAGAAAAGATTAAAGGTAAATTAATGATATTAGCCAATTAATAATAGCTTCGCAATTTAAAGTTAGTTAAATTGAAAATGAGAAGGTATTATTTTATAACAGCTATCCACAAGTGATAAATTTTACTATTAAAGATGAAGGAAGCACCTTATATTTTAGATTTTAATGAAGATGATAAACCAATCAACCTGAAGGAGGTGGTATTGAAATACCTTAGGTATTGGCCTTGGTTTGTTTCCACTGTTGTATTATTTATGTTACTAGGGTATGCTTATTCGCGGTATTCACCAGTAACATATAAGTCAGTGGCCAAAATTAAAATTTTGGATGATCATAAGAAAGCTGATGTTTTGCCAGATGAATATGCACTGGTTAACCGTAATATTCGGCTTAACTTAGAAAGTCAAATTGATGTATTAAGGTCGTATCGCTTGCTTAGCAATGTGGTAAGTGACTTAAATTTGGATATTGCCCATTACAGACTTAAAAATATCCATTTTACCAAAATTTGGACTCCACCATATGTAGTCACAAAGAATATTTCAGAAGATCGGTTAAGTATACCAAAGGAATATGAGATAGTTTTAAGTTCCACAGGATTTAACATAGAAGACAAAAGCGGAAGTAAATTCATCGTTCCTTATTACAAATCGGATACAGCGGTAAGCGACCTTCCATTTACTATTAAGCTTACGGAAAACATAAATACAGATGACTACAAAAATGTCAAATTTAAACTGAAATTGAGTCAAATTAAACAAGCTTCTTTAACCCTTGCTGAAAAATTAAAAATCACTTCTTCGCAAACTGAAAATGATATTCTTACATTATCGCTGAATAGTGAAAGCAAAGAGTGGTCCGAAGCAATTTTAAATGCGTTGATTATTAAATTTGACAAAGATGGCATATTAGATAGACAACTGGAATCTAAGCGAACCTTAGAAGTAATTGATAAAAGGTTTATTTATTTATCTAAGGAATTGGATTCTATAGAATTTGATAAACAAGGTTTTAAGCAAGCCAAAAATCTATCTTATATTGAAGCTGATGCTGGTGTAAACTTACAAAGGAAATCAGCGGCCGAAAGTGAGGTTTTGAAATTAGAAACTCAGGCTTCTTTATCAAATCTTTTAAAAGAAACCGTTGCCAATGAAGCTGATTATAATTTGTTGCCCTCAGATATTGGGTTGGACAATAGAGGATTAAATGACCTAGTTTCCAACTATAACCAAATGGCAAGTGAAAGGCAAAAGCTCCTTGTTTCAATGGGTTCGAATCATCCTACCTTACAGCGATTATCTAAACAAATGGAACTTGAAAAGCTAAATATATTGAATACCGTCAATACTTATGAATCGCAATTAGGTATTTCTTTAAATCAGCAAAATAAGCAAAGAAATCGCGCAGGCTACAGATTCTCTAAACTTCCTGAAAATGAAAGAGAGTTGCGATCTATTGAACGCCAACAGGGTATCAAGGAAAACCTATATCTATTACTGTTGAAAAAGCGGGAAGAAGCAGCCATTAATTATGCAGCCACTTCACCTTCCATTAAAGTAATAGATTATGGTTTGACGAATATTAAACCAATTTGGCCAAAGAAAACCATTGTATTTCCTATTTCTTTTCTACTAGGGCTGTTTCTGCCTTTTATTGTTCTGTACATTCGATTTTCACTTGATGACAAAATACATGACCGATTTGAAATTGAAAAGTTGAACCCAGAAATACCGGTATTGACAGAAATCCCGTTTTTTGGGGATGATAATAGTTTTTTAGATGTCAATGATCGTTCTATTCTAGCAGAATCTTTCCGAATATTAAGTACCAATGTGAATTATCTTCTGCTGGATAAAGAAACAAACCTGGGAAGAGTTGTCTATGTAACTTCAGCCATAAAAGGTGAAGGGAAAAGCCTACTGGCACGAAATTTATCTATCGCTTTCGCAAGTATGGAAAAACGGGTATTGCTCTTAGGAGCTGATTTAAGGAATCCCCAGATACATTCCTATTTTAATATGGATAAAAATATTTTAGGTCTATCTGATTATTTAGCGAATCCAAAGATGGATTTTAAGGATTGCCTTCATGAAGGGTTTGGTAAAAATGAGTACCATAAAGTATGTGTGAGTGGTACTATACCCGCGAATGCACCTGTGCTTTTATCTGGTAAGAGATTTGAAAAATTTATGGAATTGGCCAATAAGGAATTTGACTACATCATTGTAGATACTGCTCCTGCTATGTTAGTAACGGATACTTTATTGATTTCTAAATATGCGGATATTACTTTATTTACCGTACGTGCAGGTTACTCTGATAAAAGTATATTGGAGTTTTCTAAAAAACTAAACAAAGCCAAAAGATTACATAATATGGCTTATGTGCTCAATGCTGTTGGGCATAAAGGTAAAAACTATAACTATGGTTATGGCTATGGATATGATATTAACAAGTCTTCTGAACCTTGGTATACTAAATATTTTAAGAATGTAAGGAAGATGAATGATCAAGTTAAAAAGAAGGTGAAAAATCAAGTAAAAAAGAAGGTGAAAGATCAAGTTAAAAAGAAGGTGAATGGTCAAGTAAAAAAGAAGGTGAAAGATCAAGTTAAAGAAAACGCTTTATAAAAATTGATTGTGGAAAAAAATGTATCGGCTGCAATAATTTATTTAAATAAAAGATTTATACGTTTTTTGAAGTTCCTTTATTAAGTACAATTACTTTGTTTTAAGGGTTTTTTTATTTTTTCATCTACTGTGAACGAAGAATAAATTGTCTTTTCGTGAGAATCGAGTATTAATTTACCATCCACTAATTTTATTTGGAAATCATATTGCAATTTTCTATATCCTTAAGGAAGGCTAAATGAAAATTTATTGCCTTAATCGACAAGCTATGGAAGTAATTAGTTCTACCAAATTTTTATATGAGAATAGGGATATTAACTAAGGAGTTTAAAAATTTATCGAATTGGGAAATACGAATAATCCAAGGGATTATTAAAAATCCAGAACTTGAGTTGTCCCTATTAATTCAAGATGGTAGAATCGAAAATGATAGCCAGCAGACAATAATGGAAAAGCTTTTTGCTGAGTCTTTTCCCAAATTTAGTTTCGGAAAATTAGTATTAGGATTACAGATGCTAATTGAAAAAAAAATATTCTTAAAAGAAATACCAACGGTTGGTAAAAAAAGCCTAATTCACAAATTGAATAGTATTAGTACGATAAAAGTTAGACCGTTGAAAAAGGACTTGTTGGATGTTTTTTGTCCAGATGATTCAAAAAAAATACAAAACTATGAATTGGATATTATTCTTAATCTCTGCTTCAATACTATATCAGGGGAAATTTTAAATTCATCAAAGTATGGTGTTTGGTCCCTATTACATAAGGATCATTCATTAAATCATTATGGACCTACAGGTTTCTGGGAAGTTTTAAATAAAGAGTCTACAATTGGTTTTACATTGCTACAATTAACCCCTGAACCTAATCTTTTCAATGTATTGGATAAGGCATATTTCAATCTACATTGGTCTTTTGTGGAAACCCAAAATATGGTTTTGGAAGCATCTGTTTCTGTATTGTTCAAGAATATCCGAAAATTTATAAAAGAAGATGCAGTTGTGTCTAATTTGACAACTTATTCCTTGCCTCCGTATAATTTTCCTAATTCCTACCATGTTTTAAAATATACTATTGGTTTTTATATCAATGGATGCAGAAAAATTGTCAGAAACCTTTCTAGCAAACTTTTCGGATTTAGGTATGAGTGTTGGACATTATTTTTAGGCAGAGGCAATTTTTTAGACTCAAAACTTTTGGTTTTTGAACCAATTAAATTACCAAAACATGAATTTTGGGCGGACCCTTTTATTTTTAAACACGATAATGTTGACTATGTTTTTTTTGAGAATTTATCATACTTAACAAAAAGAGGTAAGATATCCTGCGGAATTATCAAAGACAATGAGATAGTGAATGTCGTTGATGTTCTGGACTTAAATTATCATCTGTCATTTCCATTTATTTTTGAGGAGGATGGTGAAATATATTTAATGCCGGAGACTAGTGAAAATAAAAGATTGGAAATATATAAATGTTTGGATTTTCCGGGCAAATGGGAATTGTATTCTACCGCTTTTGAAGATGAAATGGTGGCCGATGCTTTTTTCTATTGCGACAAGAAAAATCAAAGATGGTTGTTTCTTAATAAGCAAGCAGCAATAACTGCACCCATTAATAGCGAATTATTTATATATAAAGTCGATTCCCTAAAATTGGATAATCTTCAACCACATACTAATAACCCTGTTATAATTGATGCTCGCACAGCCAGAAATGGGGGGGCAATATTTGAATATGAAAATGAAATTTATAGGCCATCACAAAAAAATACGGATGGAATTTATGGAAAAGGTTTAAATATCAACAAAATTGAAAAACTAACCATTGATGAATATGTTGAAAATAAGATAAGGACTATTGAACCTGATTTTGACCCAAAACTAATGGCAATGCACCATCTTCACCAAAAAGATGGCTTGTTTGTTTTTGACGCGGCATATAAAAGAAAAAAATAGATATTCAAGCGTCCTTAATGAGCTTAGGTTTCGATGCTTATAAAGTATAGAAAGGTTGAATATATTTTTAAATCAGGCACACAATCATACTTAACTAATTAGGCACACCATCCCATATTTCAATATCGTCAACCCATTGATGCATAGGATGGCTGTTGCCATAGACTTGCGTTAACATCATAAAACTCATAGTATCTGTTGCACTTCCTAGATTTGGTCCAGTATGATCGCCTATTAAGACATTGTTTATCTTCATCCATGCTCTACCATCATCTAAATGACTTAATTTTATATAGTATTCAACTTTAAACCATTCATTTCTAGGTACAGGTAAAGTTGAGTCAGGTACTTCTATCTCCCAAGTAGGGCTAGACGGGTCATCACCGCCTTCAAATTTCCAATATAGATTTCCGCCATTGTCTTTTCCAATAAATGCAATCACTCTAAATCCAGGATTTGGTGATTGATAATCAAAATCATCGGATTTATATTCCCATATTGCACGCCAATCATTTTTTGATGCCAAACTTGTAGCATCTATTTTCATCCAATATGTAATATAAAATTCAGCTGGATCATTTTGGATGTTATTTATCTGATACGGTGATTGGGTAGCACCAATTCTATAATTCACTCTTGAAAATAATGCAGTTGTAGAAGATCCATTATGTCCTATTACTGTTTCTAATGAATTATCAATACCAGGACCACCATCATCATCTATCCTGTGTATTCCGTTGGGTTCACCGCCTGTGTTTGAGCCCCAAATGGCAGGAGGCCAACTAAAACCTGTGTTAGCGTCGGTACCGGTAATATATTGATAATCATACTTGGTATTACTTAATTGCACACCCTCAAAACCAGAACTAAATAATAGTTTTGCAGTCTGACCATCTTCATTTGAAGAAATTATGGTTACCTCCACATTGCCTATTTCGGTACTCGTTGTTTCATCTTGGTTGACAACTTCTGTTGTATAAGTAAATGTATCTGTCGTTTCTTCCGTTGTACTTGCAGTCGTTGGGGTATATGTAATTGTTAAATTGTCATCATTGATTTTAACCACTCCAAGTGTTGGGGATGAAGTTTCGATTATTCTCACATTTTCAAGCTCTGGATAGCTATCGTTCGATAATACATCGAGAACGATGCTGGTTTCGGAAGTTGTAGTAAAATAATCATTCACTATTTGGATATCCAAATTCTCGCTGAGTATGTCTTCGGAAAGAACATAATCAACTAATAAATCAGAATCTTTATCACACGAAAAAATTAGAAATAAAACAAAAAAGAACATGCTTAACTTAGTGATTTTATTAGGGGAAATTACCATATATAAATATAAGTTTATAGGTTAAGAAGTATATTTTGGGAATACAATATTATTTAATAATACTTTTAAATCGATAAAATCTATTATATTTTCGATGAAATACACTAAACTGATGTGCTGTCATTTACGTTTGATTGAAATGTTTGGATTTTGAGATGTTTTTTATTCGACAAGCTGCTTATATTTTTAACATTTTGCTTCGTATTTGATGAAATAATAGTAAAATCGATGTTCCTGGAACTTAATGGCATGTTTAAAATGTAAATTGGCATTTTGATACTTTGGTATTATCTACTTGCCGATTATTTATCAGGGTGTTACTATTTTTTAAAAAGCAAACTAGATAATTAGGATTACTGTTATCTGTTACCTAAAAAAGAATTGAAAGAAGGCCGGGTTATATTTGTTACCTCTGCCATTAAAGGGGAAGGTAAAACCATGGTGGCCTATAATTTATCTTTGACCTCTGCCAGTTTAAAAAAACGGGTTTTGCACGTAGGGGCCGATTTAAGAAACCCGGCTTTGGAACAGCTATTTTAATAGAAAAAACACAAAAGGGCTTTCAGAATATCTATCCGACCCGGGAATGAATTGGCAAAACTGTATTTATGAAGGGTTTAGTAAAAACGAATACCATAAGGTTTGTTTTAGTGGCGCTATTCCCCCTAATGCCGCTGAGCTTTTATCGGGCGAGGGTTTTGAGGAATTTATAAATAAGGCCAAAAAGTAATTTGACTACATCATCGTAGATACCGCCCCGACGCTATTGGTAACAGTTACCCTATTGATTTCGGAATACGCAGACTTGACCCTATTTATAGCCCGAGCCGGTTTTACAGACAAACGCTTAATTGAATTCTCGACAGGTTTAAACAATAGCAAGAAATTATATAATATGGCCAACGTACTCAATGATGTAGGGTTAGGTAAATCCAGGGAATACAATTATGGGCACGGTCTTCAAGAATAAGGAATTTGAAAAGTAATACCATAAACTAATCCCATCAGCATAATACAAATTAGTGGTAATTACCTAAGGGAATCTTAATATTATTAATCTTCAAAGTAAATGTACTGCACGGCTTCAGGCAGCTCATCCAAAGTTTTATAGTTTGTTTTTAATGCATAGGACAGTCCCTCTTTATCGGTGAATATTTCAGCAATTTCATATTGCACTAAATTCCATCCGGTTTTAAAGTCTAACTGGTATTCTGTAATTGCATTATAGGTTTCTTCTTGATTAACCGCATATGACTCAGTATTACATACCCCAATGACCGAGCTTGGCTCGGCAAAGTAGAACCAATCCAAAAAATAGCCAGGTTTTTCATTGTATTGACCATATGACCTATAAGTCTCAGCAAATTCCTTATTGTTGACCATCATAAAAGAACCATGTATATTCTTTTCTTTAGGGGAAGCCAGATCATAACCACCATAATTGGAAAGTTTAATAACGGGAACATTTCCGTTAATTACTAAAAGGGAATCACCATAACAGGAAAAAGCGCTGTCCAAGGTCATTACACTGGTTTTCCATTCCTCGGAATTTTTATTGAATTCGTCAATTCCTTTCATGGTTTGGTCGGTAAATTCGGGTGTAAGATTCAGTATAAAACTGCCATCTTCATTAACTGTACCTATAGAAATAGGGCTGTTCATCCCGGTAATGATATCGGCAGAAAGATTTTGCCATCCAGAAATCGTTCCTGTTATGGTATTTTGTGCAAGGCTTAGGTTTATTGTTAAAAGGGCAAAAGCGGAAAATAAGATTCTTCTCATTGGTTTTAATTTTTAGTATTGTTGGTATTTGTTTCGAATAGCTGTCAATAACGTGGTAATAATTGCCCTAAATTATCTAATTCTAGAAGTAGAAAGGATAAAAATGTGTGTAGTGAATAAAATGCAGTATGGATTGCCCTATAAACACTTTTTGTTGTTTTTTTTGCAATACGCTTGGGATAGGCCATGGATCGAGCTGGTGCGCTGGCCTTCGACTCCCGGAGGCGAAACCGACGATAGGAGGTTCATGAATTCCTTTATAATCCAATAAAACCAATAAAACCAATGAATAAATGAAAAAAACCACCCGTAAGGTGGTTTTTTGAGTGGAACCGGAGGGATTAGCTTCGGTAATCCCCATTAGATCGCAATGTTGCCCTACAGAACAATTAGCCAGATTTTGTTTTTGAAAAGGATTATGATCTACCTTCCTTAAAAGATGTACAAAAAAAGATTACTGAACAAGGCAGATTAAAGGATAGGCCTAGTTCTACTGAGGTTGTAGCGTATGGAATTATTGTGGAGGAAATGCTTGTAAAATTACTCCAAAAAATTACAGAGCTTACCTTATATACAATTGAACAGGAAAACAAAATATTAAAACTGGAGAACGACATCAAAATTGTTAACCAATATTTTGATGATTAATAGCAAATTGCTAGTGTAGTCGATATTAATATAACAACGTATCATTGGCAATATTCCCATCTTCTCAGAACAACTGTTTTTGAAGGGGTCATTTAATTAATTGCGCACATTGCGCTCTTATATTAAATAAAAGGTTTTTACTAGTCATAATTGGTTTTGTATCTCTTTAATAATAGACGTTTTTTTGAAAATATTCTTATTAAAATATAGAACAAAATTAAACAAGTCATTGGGAATGTATTTCAAAGGATTTTTTGGCATTTCACGGAGTAAAACTTAATTATTATAAGTAGGTGTTTACTTTTGATTACCTATTGTTAATTACAATACAATCGTTTAATTACAGTCCACTTTATACGCCTATGAAACTGAAAAAATTACTCCATTTATTTTTATTTTTATTCTTATTCTTTAGTACAGTAAAGGCACAAGAGATACATACTCAGGCCAATGCAGCATCCATTCTAAATGAGGCAAATAGTACTAATGGGTGGCAGACAGATTTTCGGGCAACTTTTAGTTCTAGTACAATTAATCCGTTTTCAGGCACTTATTCAATAAGTGTGACGTCTATTGGGACCAGCAGAGGTGGATATGCTTTTTATACCTTCCCAGCTAATATTGGGCAAGTATATAATATTAGTATATGGGCGAGGGAAGGTAATTCGAGCTTTCGACCGGCATTTGCGAATTGGTCAGGATTTTCCAACTTTAGTACAACTGTCATTAACGGAAGCGGATGGACTCAATATACATGGTCATTAACGGCGACATCAGCGAATCCGCAAATAAGGGTATATACTTCACCTATTAGTGGCGGTCAAATTGGTAATGAAGTTCTATTCGATAATGTTTCAATACTTCCAGAAGGAGGTGACAATACCTCCCCGACGGCCCCTTCGGCCTTGGGCGCAAGCAATATCACGGACACCACCGTGGACCTTTCCTGGACGGCCTCGACGGATGCGGTGGGGGTGACGGACTACCTGGTGTACGACAACGGGACCTTATTGGCCACCACCGGGAGCACGGCCACGACCTACCAGGTCACGGGCCTAACGCCCGAGACGGCCGTACAATCTAACGGTACGTGCGGTGGATGCCGCGGCCAACGAATCGGCCGATAGCAACGCACAGGCGTTCAGCACCACGGCCCCTCCGGACAATACCTCCCCGACGGCCCCTTCGGCCTTGGGCGCAAGCAATATCACGGACACCACCGTGGACCTTTCCTGGACGGCCTCGACGGATGCGGTGGGGGTGACGGACTACCTGGTGTACGACAACGGGACCTTATTGGCCACCACCGGGAGCACGGCCACGACCTACCAGGTCACGGGCCTAACGCCCGAGACGGCCGTACAATCTAACGGTACGTGCGGTGGATGCCGCGGCCAACGAATCGGCCGATAGCAACGCACAGGCGTTCAGCACCACGGCCCCTCCGGACAATACCTCCCCGACGGCCCCTTCGGCCTTGGGCGCAAGCAATATCACGGACACCACCGTGGACCTTTCCTGGACGGCCTCGACGGATGCGGTGGGGGTGACGGACTACCTGGTGTACGACAACGGGACCTTATTGGCCACCACCGGGAGCACGGCCACGACCTACCAGGTCACGGGCCTAACGCCCGAGACGGCCTACAATCTAACGGTACGTGCGGTGGATGCCGCGGCCAACGAATCGGCCGATAGCAACGCACAGGCGTTCAGCACCACGGCCCCTCCGGACAATACCTCCCCGACGGCCCCTTCGGCCTTGGGCGCAAGCAATATCACGGACACCACCGTGGACCTTTCCTGGACGGCCTCGACGGATGCGGTGGGGGTGACGGACTACCTGGTGTACGACAACGGGACCTTATTGGCCACCACCGGGAGCACGGCCACGACCTACCAGGTCACGGGCCTAACGCCCGAGACGGCCGTACAATCTAACGGTACGTGCGGTGGATGCCGCGGCCAACGAATCGGCCGATAGCAACGCACAGGCGTTCAGCACCACGGCCCCTCCGGACAATACCTCCCCGACGGCCCCTTCGGCCTTGGGCGCAAGCAATATCACGGACACCACCGTGGACCTTTCCTGGACGGCCTCGACGGATGCGGTGGGGGTGACGGACTACCTGGTGTACGACAACGGGACCTTATTGGCCACCACCGGGAGCACGGCCACGACCTACCAGGTCACGGGCCTAACGCCCGAGACGCCGTACAATCTAACGGTACGTGCGGTGGATGCCGCGGCCAACGAATCGGCCGATAGCAACGCACAGGCGTTCAGCACCACGGCCCCTCCGGACAATACCTCCCCGACGGCCCCTTCGGCCTTGGGCGCAAGCAATATCACGGACACCACCGTGGACCTTTCCTGGACGGCCTCGACGGATGCGGTGGGGGTGACGGACTACCTGGTGTACGACAACGGGACCTTATTGGCCACCACCGGGAGCACGGCCACGACCTACCAGGTCACGGGCCTAACGCCCGAGACGCCGTACAATCTAACGGTACGTGCGGTGGATGCCGCGGCCAACGAATCGGCCGATAGCAACGCACAGGCGTTCAGCACCACGGCCCCTCCGGACAATACCTCCCCGACGGCCCCTTCGGCCTTGGGCGCAAGCAATATCACGGACACCACCGTGGACCTTTCCTGGACGGCCTCGACGGATGCGGTGGGGGTGACGGACTACCTGGTGTACGACAACGGGACCTTATTGGCCACCACCGGGAGCACGGCCACGACCTACCAGGTCACGGGCCTAACGCCCGAGACGCCGTACAATCTAACGGTACGTGCGGTGGATGCCGCGGCCAACGAATCGGCCGATAGCAACGCACAGGCGTTCAGCACCACGGCCCCTCCGGACAATACCTCCCCGACGGCCCCTTCGGCCTTGGGCGCAAGCAATATCACGGACACCACCGTGGACCTTTCCTGGACGGCCTCGACGGATGCGGTGGGGGTGACGGACTACCTGGTGTACGACAACGGGACCTTATTGGCCACCACCGGGAGCACGGCCACGACCTACCAGGTCACGGGCCTAACGCCCGAGACGCCGTACAATCTAACGGTACGTGCGGTGGATGCCGCGGCCAACGAATCGGCCGATAGCAACGCACAGGCGTTCAGCACCACGGCCCCTCCGGACAATACCTCCCCGACGGCCCCTTCGGCCTTGGGCGCAAGCAATATCACGGACACCACCGTGGACCTTTCCTGGACGGCCTCGACGGATGCGGTGGGGGTGACGGACTACCTGGTGTACGACAACGGGACCTTATTGGCCACCACCGGGAGCACGGCCACGACCTACCAGGTCACGGGCCTAACGCCCGAGACGCCGTACAATCTAACGGTACGTGCGGTGGATGCCGCGGCCAACGAATCGGCCGATAGCAACGCACAGGCGTTCAGCACCACGGCCCCGCCGGACAATACCTCCCCGACGGCCCCTTCGGCCTTGGGCGCAAGCAATATCACGGACACCACCGTGGACCTTTCCTGGACGGCCTCGACGGATGCGGTGGGGGTGACGGACTACCTGGTGTACGACAACGGGACCTTATTGGCCACCACCGGGAGCACGGCCACGACCTACCAGGTCACGGGCCTAACGCCCGAGACGCCGTACAATCTAACGGTACGTGCGGTGGATGCCGCGGCCAACGAATCGGCCGATAGCAACGCACAGGCGTTCAGCACCACGGCCCCTCCGGACAATACCTCCCCGACGGCCCCTTCGGCCTTGGGCGCAAGCAATATCACGGACACCACCGTGGACCTTTCCTGGACGGCCTCGACGGATGCGGTGGGGGTGACGGACTACCTGGTGTACGACAACGGGACCTTATTGGCCACCACCGGGAGCACGGCCACGACCTACCAGGTCACGGGCCTAACGCCCGAGACGCCGTACAATCTAACGGTACGTGCGGTGGATGCCGCGGCCAACGAATCGGCCGATAGCAACGCACAGGCGTTCAGCACCACGGCCCCTCCGGACAATACCTCCCCGACGGCCCCTTCGGCCTTGGGCGCAAGCAATATCACGGACACCACCGTGGACCTTTCCTGGACGGCCTCGACGGATGCGGTGGGGGTGACGGACTACCTGGTGTACGACAACGGGACCTTATTGGCCACCACCGGGAGCACGGCCACGACCTACCAGGTCACGGGCCTAACGCCCGAGACGCCGTACAATCTAACGGTACGTGCGGTGGATGCCGCGGCCAACGAATCGGCCGATAGCAACGCACAGGCGTTCAGCACCACGGCCCCTCCGGACAATACCTCCCCGACGGCCCCTTCGGCCTTGGGCGCAAGCAATATCACGGACACCACCGTGGACCTTTCCTGGACGGCCTCGACGGATGCGGTGGGGGTGACGGACTACCTGGTGTACGACAACGGGACCTTATTGGCCACCACCGGGAGCACGGCCACGACCTACCAGGTCACGGGCCTAACGCCCGAGACGCCGTACAATCTAACGGTACGTGCGGTGGATGCCGCGGCCAACGAATCGGCCGATAGCAACGCACAGGCGTTCAGCACCACGGCCCCTCCGGACAATACCTCCCCGACGGCCCCTTCGGCCTTGGGCGCAAGCAATATCACGGACACCACCGTGGACCTTTCCTGGACGGCCTCGACGGATGCGGTGGGGGTGACGGACTACCTGGTGTACGACAACGGGACCTTATTGGCCACCACCGGGAGCACGGCCACGACCTACCAGGTCACGGGCCTAACGCCCGAGACGGCGTACAATCTAACGGTACGTGCGATGGATGCCGCGGCCAACGAATCGGCCGATAGCAACGCACAGGCGTTCAGCACCACGGCCCCTCCGGACAATACTGCCCCGGATGCTATAAATGATCTAGCCGCACTGAATATCACGGATACTACGGTAGACTTGATTTGGAGTGAACCTAATGATAATGTTGGTGTTACTGGGTATGAAGTGTTCCAAAATGGTACAAGTATTGGAACGACATTGGGAGCTACTACCTTTAACGTAATAGGTTTAAATGCAGTTACCCCTTATGCCTTTACGGTATTTGCCGAAGATGCGGCAGGCAACGTTTCGTTAGTTAGTAATCCAGTGAACATTAATACGACTTTTGTACATTATACAACCGAAAACGCAAATATGACATCCATAGATTGGCAGGCAAGAGATATTAATGCTTCACGAGATATATTGGTAAATCGTAATTTGGGTATAGGTACCATTAATCCCATTTATGAACTGAACGTTGATGGTACTATTAACGCTTCAGAGATTTTGGTAAATGGCTTACCATTACAAAACTCTTCCATTTGGAACCAATCTGGTTCAGACATATTCTACAATACAGGGAATGTTGGTATAGGGACAAACAATACACAAGGATATAGATTGGCAGTTGCTGGTAATGTTATTGCCGAAAGCATGAAAGTTGAATTGCAGGTGAATTGGCCAGATTTTGTTTTTACAAAAAACTACGGCCTCCCTTCTTTGGAAACAGTTGAGCAACATATTCTAGAAAAGGGTCATTTACTCAATATCCCAAGTGCGAAAGATGTAGCCGAAAATGGATTGGATTTGGGTGAAATGAATGCAAAGTTACTTCAGAAAATAGAAGAGCTAACACTGTACACAATTCAACAGGAAAAGAGAATAAATAATTTGGAAGGGGAGAATATGAAAATGGAATTATTGATGCAGAGATTAATTGCCTTAGAAAAGCAATTAAAAGATAAAGAATAATGATTTTTTTAAATCAATACGTTTTTCTTATGAAAAAATATTACTTGGTATTCATTTTTTTAAGCTTGGTATTTGATTTAAGTGCTCAAAGTATACGCAAGAATTATCAGGAGATGACAGAATCTGAACAAGACGCATTGGTTGGGGCTTTTTACCAATTGCGATTAGGAGCAGATTTGGTAAACGATTTAGCACAATTTCATGGTAATTTTTTTAATTTAGATCCATCAACAGCGCCCGATATTCATTTTAATCTTCCAGATGAACCCCAACGCCAGATTTTCTTTCCTTGGCATCGTATGCAAATGTTCGAAATGGAGCAAGCTATGCAAGAGATAAACCCCAATATTAGTATTCCTTGGTGGGATTCTTCTGTTGACCAATCCACTACTTCGGCTTTATGGGACCAAAACTTTATGGGGCAATTCAATGCAAATTGGGGTTTGAATCGAAACTTAGGTGGGAATGGACCATTACCAACTCCTGCTGTTGTAGCTGCATTGCAGGCTATGAATGATTTTCTATTGTACTCAGATGAAATGGAGAGGGGTGCTGTTCATAGGGGTGGGCATGTTTGGACCGGGGGTGCCATGGCAACAACAATTTCTCCTAGAGATCCCATTTTTTATTTGCATCATACAAATGTTGATAGGCTTTGGGCAGAGTGGGAGGAAGAACATCCTGGTGGCTCATCCCACATTATTACTTCTATGATTCGATACGATGGCACTTATGTGTTTGATGGAGAAACACTTCCTTTGATTGATCCAGATGATATTGTGGATTCTAAAACCCTTGGTGTTTTCTATGCAGATAATCAATTGGCCCAATTGTTTGATTATTCCGTTAGCAATACCTACAGTTCCTTGGAAAATTTTTATTATCAATTCCTTATCGAGGTAGGCAATGGTTTTATAGTCCCAATTGGCACGAACAGTAAGATAGAATCTGTCAACGAGATTCGGTTACTTCCTGGATTTATTGCTGAGGCAGGTTCAAATTTTATTGCCAAAATAGATACCGATAATAATGTAGGAACTTCGGCTAAAATTAATTTGGCCTCCCCAATTGTTACGAACCAGATTCCTTTTGAATATAACGAAGCTATATTGGATGTTCATGCCTATGATCCAAAAGAATTCATTTCCAATACTATTAAGATTTCAACATATCCAAATCCTGTTGACGATATGATTACGATAGAAATGAATAGCAGTACTTATAATGGTCAAGTGACTATATATGATATGACAGGGAGAGTGGTGACGATGAAAAAATTTGTAAAACAGGGTTATATCGAAGTAGATAATCTGCAGAATTTATCTAAAGGAGTATATTTATTAAAAGTTGTTGCAAACGGAGAAATAGTTCTAAGAAAAAAAATAATCAAAAAATAATATGAATGTATTATTGTTTGTTTGGATAGGTTTTTTTCTGGTATTGTAAAATAATTTTAATCAAGATAAATCAATAAGAATAAGGGTTGTAAATAAGGCTGAATTCAAAATTACAAATAGTTCCTTTTTTCAATAAACCTTGAAAATCTTATACCTGCCGATACATCTGAATACAAAATATGGGATTATAATTACATTAAACACCACCCATTGATAGCATTCAGATACACTATAAGAGAATTTATATGGGTTTTATTAAGGACGGTGATTGAAAGGCGGTATATATATGCTGCTGTTGGAAGATAAAACAATTAATTGGCAAAATCCTTAATCAAAGTAATTGTGGATTTGTAATTGTAAATAAAACAATGAAAACATTGGAGTTTATAGTAAAGTACTATTTTGGGTTGTCGATTTTTTACAAGGAAGTAATGTGAAGCAGCATTATAATGATATTCTATTTATCAACGAAAATTATTCTTCATCCGAAGCAAATTTACAGAGGGAAAAACAACAAAACCCAATCAAGTGAAGTTGTTGGGTTTATTATGTTTTCACTCACAACGCAGTTGTGAGTGATCGTGGAGCCGGAGGGGTTACCTTCGTTGCTCCCAAATAGCTCCCGTCCGGTAAATACAAAGCCACGCGCTGCGCGCTAGTTTTGCTATTTTATTCCAAATTATTGAACAAGCTCAATTTCTCCATAAAACAGCAAAACCACACCGATAGGTGTGGCTTTTGCGCTTAATCGTGGAGCCGGAGGGAGTCGAACCCTCGTCCAAACAAGCAATTACAAAGCTTTCTACATGTTTAGTTTCCAATTGATTTTCGTTATGTACCTGACTGGAAACAGCCTAATACACGCTTAGCTTCTTAAGGTTTTGGTGGTAGTACCAAAGCGAATACTACCCTTATATCGACATTTATGGTGCTCCTGATTGAATCGCCGTCGACAGAGGCTATTCAGGAACATCTCGCTTCCCTACCTAGTAGGGACGAGGCTAAATCCTACTATAATTCGGATTAAGCGGCAAGAGCGTAATTATTATCGCCAATTAAAAGTGTGGAAAATGTGATTAACGAGCTGTTTTCCAGCGCTCGACATGCTTACATTGCCATTGGTCTTGCTGTCAAAACCAGTCGGCCCCTTCAATGAGTTAGGTACGCCTTGGCGTACCGTAAACGAATTGAATCCTGACAGAACGTAGTGATCGTCAGGATCTAATTCTCCCATTATTTTTTCAAAGAACTAAAATCACTTCGAACCTGCCTGCAGGCAGGTTATGCCCTGATCGAGTTTTGTGATCGTCAGGATCTTATCTCTCATTTTTTTTTCAAAGAACATTTCTTAAAGGACAGCGAAGTTAACATTTATCCGTCAAAGGAGGAAAAAGTTTGTCCACTGTTGCAAATCCACCTAATTTAGAGCAAAATTTATACCAAGTCCCATTTATGAAATTCGGAATCATAAGAGAACGTAAAAACCCGCCAGATAGGCGCGTAGTGCTGTCCCCAGAGGCCTGTCAAAAAGTCCTGCAAACCTATAATAACGCTGAAATAATCGTTGAGCCTTCCCCCATTCGTACGTTTACCGATACGGAATATAAAGCTTTGAACATCGAAGTGGCATCAAAAATGAAGGAATGCGATGTGCTTCTTGGCGTAAAGGAAGTACCTGTTGAAGATTTGATCCGCAACAAAAAGTACTTTTTCTTTTCCCATACCATTAAAAAGCAATCCTATAACCGGAATTTATTAAAGGCAGTACTCAAAAAAAACATTGAATTGTATGACCATGAGGTAATCACAAATTCAAAAGGAATACGCTTGGTGGCTTTTGGACGCTATGCCGGAATTGTTGGTGCTTACAATGGGTTTCGGGCCTATGGACTTAAAAGTGGAGTATACGAAATGCCCAAAGCACAAACTTTGGCCGATCAACAGGCTTTGATTGCAGAGCTAAAAAAAATACCACTACCTAATATTAAAATTCTGCTCACAGGAAAGGGTAGGGTAGGTAATGGGGCAAAGGAAATGTTGGATGGTATGAACCTAAAAGAGGTTGGGGTAAAAGAGTATTTGGAAAACACCTTCGATCAAGCCGTTTATTGCCAAATAGATGTTGATGAATACAATCTGAGAAAGGATGGTACCAAGGGCAACATGCAGGATTTTTTTGAAAACCCGGGCGAATACCGCTCAAACTTCTTTCGTTTTACTAAGGTAACCGATTTGTACATTGCGGGACATTTTTATGGGGATGGGGCTCCGTTCCTTTTTACAAGGGAAGATGTAAAACATCCTGATTTTAAAATTAAAGTCGTGGCCGATATCAGTTGCGATATCAATGGACCTGTGGCCACTACCTTAAGGGCATCGACTATAGCCGAACCCATTTATGGTTACGATCCTGAAACAGGTACGGAAACAAATTTCAAAAATAAAAAAGCCATAGCTGTAATGGCGGTCGACAATCTACCTACAGAGCTACCACGAAATGCCAGTGACGGCTTCGGGGAGGCATTTGTAAAACATGTGATACCCGCATTTTTCAACAATGATGAAGACGGGGTTTTACAAAGAGCCCAAATGACCAATAATGGAAAACTTACAGAGCGGTATTCGTATTTACAGGATTATGTTGATGGGAAGGAATAAAAATTCTTTATTCAACTGTGATTTCCCATTCGATGACGGGCTGTTGTTTTGGTGCTGTAAACGCTCCCAACGCTTTTAGTTTCAGTTTTAGATTACTTAATTTTTCCAAGGTTTTAATGCGGAGAGTCATAGTGCCACCGGCCTTGATTGTAAAAATTGGAGCATTGGTATAAAATGTGTAGGGCATGGCATTTTCAAATAGTAAATCGCTGCTGGAAATATTTTCGAGTTTCACCTCCAATACTTCGGTATTGGGAAGATAAGAAGCCTTTTTCATCTTAATACATGCGTTTAACAAAGGCTTTAGATATTCAGGTTTGCCTACTAAAAGCGAATTGAATACGGCTACGGTTCTCCCCTCAAAAAGAGCTTCCTTTAAACTTTCTAAACTCTTTTCTTTGGCAAACACCAGAGTGATAGGCCTATGGTTTCCTTTTTCGGTATAATCCCAGTCGATCAACCCATGTATATCACTAGTTCCCATAATGGTTAAGTTGTGTTCCAAGGCCAAAGCCAATGATTCCTCCGCATAATCCACGGAATTGATTACCTCTATCCCATGGAGTTCGCCATTTTTGATCCGTTCTTTCTGAAAATCGCTAAGGATAGGATTTCCAGTTGGGCTCTGTGCATGCCAGGCAGGATGGTTCCAGAATACAAAGGCATTTTGCTTTTTAGCTTCCTTGAATGGGGTTTCAGGATCTGTGGCCATAAGTTTGTTTGCATCGCTGATGAATATCGCATTGCTATGTCCCACCGGTTCAGCACGCGTAATTTCAGAACCGGGTACAATCAACAAATCGTGATCTTTTGCTTCTTCCAAGGCCAACTGGTACGCCCTATTGCGGTCCGGATGTGGAATATCCGTTTCATGCGGCTGGTATTCCAAATGTTCTGTAAGGGAAATGGCATCCAAATTTTCCCGTAACGCTTCCATGACCCTTATCGTTGGCCATACATTACCATCTGAAAAAACAGTATGCTGATGTAAATCGGTCTTTAGGGTCACATAGCCCTCAATATTCGGATAGGTCATGACCTTCGCACCACCATGGGTATGCTGCTGGGCATTTAGTGAAACAACACCCCAAAGGGTAACTAGTAGTAAGGGTAAATTTTTCATATAGTCGTTTTTTCGAGGGTATTCGATTGCGGATATCAAAATACTAATAAATGATGTAGTATAATCAATAAATGTTAAATTTAAGTTTACTATGAATCCTGCCGAAGATTACATCCTTAATCAAACAGACCCTTTCAGGAACATATTGCTGCACTTGAAGTCGGTGATTGAATCGACTGTCCCCAATGTTGATTTAAAGTACAAATACCGGATTCCGTTTTATTATATTAATGGAAGACCATTTTGCTATTTAAATCAATCCAAGAATTATGTGGATGTTGGTTTTTGGAACGCCGCCCATCTAACTGCGCATTTGGATAAAATGACCACTGCCGGTCGAAAGATTATGAAATCCCTGCGATATACTTCTTTAGATGAAATTGATCATGATGTATTGGTCGATGTACTGAATGATGCCTTTACAGTCAGGGACAGGAAATTTTGGAAATGATTATTAATCGATCCACCCATTCTCTTTATATAATTCTATATAACCGTTGCTGAGTTCATCGGAATCCTTGTATTTCTTGCGGACTTCGGTCATTTTCACCTTCATTGAATTTACTATCTGGGCATATTCCGGATTATGGTACACATTATTGATTTCCTTAGGATCCGTTTTTCGGTCATAGAGCTCCCATTCATCAATGTCATAATAAAAGTGAATCAACTTATATTCTTTTGTTGCAATACCGTAATGTCTTTTTACTGCATGTTCCGCCGGATATTCATAATAATGGTAATAAACCGCATCACGTTTCCACTTTTGCTTGTTCCTTTTCAATAACGGAACCAAAGATTCACCCTGCATGTCTTTAGGAGGAATGACACCTGCTACTTCCAAGAAAGTCTGTGCAAAGTCTAAATTTTGTACCATTTCATCTTCTGTGGTGCTAGGAGTAATTACATTGGGCCATTTAATCAATAAGGGAGTTTTGAACGATTCATCATACATGAAACGCTTATCGAACCAACCGTGTTCGCCTAAATAAAAACCTTGATCAGAGGTGTAAACGACAATGGTATTGTCCGATAGTTTTTCATCATCCAAATAATTCAATAGACGACCAACATTCTCATCCACAGCTGCGATAGTGCCCAAATAGTCCTGCATATAGCGTTGGTATTTCCAAACCATCAATGTGGAATCGTTCATTGAGGGAAAGGCATTTTTAAAATCCTCGTTTATTGGATTATACACTGCATCCCATGCTGCTTTCTGTGAGGGATTCATTTTTTCTAGTGGATCGAATAATTTTCGATCATCAATCTGCAATTCTTTTATTACTTCTGGGAGTACCTTGTTATCATAGTTCAATACCATATGTTTCAGGATATTCATCTCAGCTGTTTCGGCAGCCTTACTTCGGGTAGTATAATCATCGAACAAGGTTTCGGGCAAGGGGAAGGTCTTTTGCGTAAACTCCTTATAATGTCGCTCGGCAGGTAACCAAGATCTGTGGGGTGCTTTGTGTAAATACATCAAGAGGAAAGGTCTAGAGGTATCCCGTCTTTTTTTGAGCCAATCCAAGGTCAAATCAGTAATTATATCTGTTACATATCCAGTTATCGTAGTATCTCCTTCTGAGGTATTGAACTTAGGGTTATAGTAATCCCCTTGGCCAGGTAGGATTTTGAATTCATCAAATCCTTTAGGGTTATTGCCAAAATGCAGTTTCCCGAACATGGCCGTTTGGTAGCCAGATTTCTTCAAAAGTTGCGGAAAAGTAATATTCGTAGTATCAAAAGGCGAGAGGTTATCAATTTTCCCATTGATATGGGAATGCTTCCCGGTTAGAATTACAGCCCTTGATGGAGCACATATAGAGTTTGTAACTGTGGCATTTGTGAAGAGCATACCCTCTTTGGCTATTCTATCAATATTCGGGGTATGAATCAGTTTATCGTCATATGCGCTTATGGCTTGGTAGGCATGGTCATCTGACATGATGAATACGATATTGGGTCTTTTTGGTTGCTGCCTTACAGTATTATAACTATCACATGCGTTAAGAAGAAAAAGAAAAATGCTGAAAACTGAATAAGTAAAAACACGTTTCATAGGGCTATTGCATTGAAGACCCAAATTAGCGATTTAATCTAGATTATTTATAGTCTTTCTAAGTGCCACTAGGTTAGTCAGAAGTTTTTCCAAATGATCTAAATGCAACATATTTGCCCCATCACTTTTGGCATTTGCGGGATCAAAGTGTGTTTCTATAAAAATACCATCGGCCCCTGTGGCAATACCCGCTCTTGCTATCGTTTCAATCATTTCGGGTCTACCACCCGTAACTCCCGTAGATTGATTGGGTTGTTGCAATGAATGGGTAACATCCAACACAACAGGGGCAAATTGCTTCATGGTAGGTATGCCCCTAAAATCAACCACCATATCCTGATAACCGAACATAGTACCCCGATCGGTGATCATAACCTGCCCATTTCCCGAATCGATTACTTTGCTAACGGCATGTTTCATACTTTCCGGGCTCATGAACTGACCTTTTTTTAGGTTTACGACTTTTCCGGTTTTGGCAGCGGCGACCAACAAATCGGTCTGGCGCACCAAGAACGCCGGTATTTGCAATACATCTGCATATTCTGCAGCCATAGCGGCATCGGATATTTCATGAATATCGGTCACAGTAGGGACCTTAAAAGTTTCAGACACTTTCCTCAAGATCTTTAAGGCTTTCTCATCTCCTATTCCTGTGAAGGAATCCACTCGACTGCGGTTGGCCTTTTTAAAACTTCCTTTAAAAATATAAGGGATTTCCAACTTGTCCGTAATAGTGATTATCTTTTCCGCAATACGCATTGCCATTTCCTCCCCTTCAATGGCACATGGGCCTGAGAGTAGAAAAAAGTTGTTGCTATCGGTATGTGTTATTTGAGGAATGAGGTCTAGTTGCATCAATTTAATTTTGAACCAAAGATACTAGTTTTTGGTACGAATACGGTTATTGCTGAAATTGGAGCCAAGCATTGGCGAAGTCTTCATCGACCAACCAAAAAGCACTGTTCTTATTACCGGGATAGTCGGCATAAGGATAGATATTGGTCCTTGTCAGATTCCCCAACCACCCAGAGTCTTCAGGAATACTTATCAATTCATTGGAACCATCGGAAATCCGTTTTTTCAACAGGGCCGTGAAAAATGTTTTTGCCAAATTATCGGATGCTTCCAGAGAATAAAAATGATCGGCATTCGGTTCAATGGCAAAACTCCATGGTCCGCCTTGGTTGCGTTTGTCTAAAACAATATCTTGGAGAATCTCGATTCTTTCATCCCCCTCCATTTGGCCTACTAACATAAGGCCAGGAATATCATTGTTATTAGCTGGATTATGATATATAGACCCGCCCCTAATATTTATAAATCCAACCGAACGCTCCGGATTATGGATGGAAAAATAATAGCTAAAAACGCCGCCTCCCGAATAGCCACGCATCAAAAAAGGCAAAGAAGCTACCTCATCGATACCATTTTTTGTTGCGATTTCCTTAATAGCATCTTCCAAGGCTTGACCACTACCAGCGGTAGCGTCATCATAAAAATACGTTCCGGCAAATGATTTCAAATTTACACCACATATGGCCAATCTTTCTTTTTCCGCATACGCCTGCCATTCCGCTGATCCGGCCAATCCCAAAGAATTACCATTGAAATTTGTAAGCAATACCAGAATCGCCTTAAGATCTGTATGGTTTTCAGGGACCCATAATCTAAATTCGCCAACATCAATATTATTGTAGGGTGATTTTGGGAATACGCGATACGTCCAATCATCAATAAATTCCCCCATTGCTTCATTAGCTTCCGGTTCTGGTTCCGGAGTGGTTTCCTCACTTGAACAACCTATGAACAAGACAAATAGAAAAAAAGATAATAACAATTTGTGGGATGACATCATAGCGCTAAGAATTGTTAAAGGTAAAGTTATGATATTTTATCATATTTCTTTCGTCACAGGTTTGTACAATATTAATAGGGCTAATATGCTGACCGAACCCTCTCAAAACCAATAAGATAAAAATAACATAAGATTATGTTACTGCATAAAAATAAGAAGTATCTTTGCACGCTTAAAATAGCCATGCTATTAATTTAAAGTTATGTCAACAACAAAGAATATTGCGATTATTGCCCACGTAGACCACGGTAAAACAACCTTGGTAGATAAGATCATGCACCATTGTCAACTATTTAGGGACAACCAAAATACGGGCGACCTTATTTTGGACAATAATGATCTGGAGCGTGAACGTGGAATAACCATTACATCTAAAAACGTATCTGTCGTTTATAAGAATGCGAAAATCAATATTATCGATACACCCGGTCACGCCGATTTTGGAGGGGAAGTAGAGCGTGTTTTGAATATGGCAGATGGTGTTTTGTTATTGGTAGATGCTTTTGAGGGACCCATGCCCCAAACTCGGTTTGTTTTGCAAAAAGCAATCGATTTAGGTTTGAAACCATGCGTGGTGATCAATAAAGTTGATAAAGAAAATTGCACTCCAGAGGAGGTTCATGAGAAGGTTTTTGATTTGATGTTCGAGTTGGGTGCTGAGGAATGGCAACTGGATTTTCCTACTGTGTATGGTTCCGCCAAAAACAATTGGATGAGCGATGATTGGAGAAACGAAACAGATTCAATTGAACCACTTTTGGATATGGTAGTGGAGCATATTCCCACCTTTGTGCCAAAAGAGGGAAATACACAAATGTTGATTACCTCTTTGGATTTCTCATCGTTTACTGGTAGAATTGCCATTGGAAGATTATTAAGGGGAGGCTTAAAGGAAGGACAACAGATTTCTTTGGTAAAACGGGATGGAAGTATTGTAAAATCGAAAATAAAAGAGCTCTTTACATTTGAAGGTATGGGAAGGGTAAAAGTAAAAGAAGTAGAAACAGGTGATATATGTGCCATTGTTGGTCTTGAAGGTTTTGATATCGGGGATACCATTGCCGATTTGGAAAACCCGGAAGGGTTAAAGACCATTGCTATTGATGAGCCTACAATGAGCATGTTGTTTACCATCAATGACAGTCCGTTTTTTGGAAAAGATGGAAAGTTCGTTACTTCTAGGCACATTAAAGAACGTTTGGAGAAAGAGCTGGAAAAGAATTTGGCATTGCGAGTTGAAATGACCGATAGTGCCGATAAATTCATGGTTTTTGGCCGTGGGGTTCTACACCTTTCAGTTTTGATCGAGACCATGAGAAGAGAGGGTTATGAATTGCAAATAGGACAACCACAGGTTATCATAAGGGAGTTTGATGGGGTAAAATGTGAGCCTGTTGAGCAACTAACCATAGATTTGCCCGAGGAAGTATCAGGTAAGGCTGTTGAAATGGTTTCCATACGTAAAGGGGAAATGACCAGTATGGAAGCAAAGGGAAATCGTATGATATGTCAGTTTTTGATTCCATCTCGTGGAATCATCGGCCTGCGTAACCAACTATTGACGGCTACTGCTGGGGAGGCCATTATGGCACACCGGTTTTTTGAATATCAACCTATGAAAGGTGATGTTCCGCAACGTCAGAATGGTTCTTTGGTTTCAATGGAAAAAGGAAAAGCTATCCCTTATTCAATTGATAAATTACAGGATAGAGGTAAGTTTTTTGTAGATCCGGGTGAAGATATTTATGAAGGCCAGGTAATTGGCGAAAATTCACGCGGGGATGATATGACCATCAACATCACCAAAACAAAGAAACTTTCAAACGTTCGTTCTTCAGGGGCGGATGACAAGGCCAAGATTGTACCGGCTATCAAATTTTCCTTGGAAGAGGCCTTGGAATATATTCAGAAAGATGAATATGTTGAGGTTACCCCTAAACATATTCGTTTGAGAAAGATATATCTGACGGAAGTAGATCGGAAGCGAAATAAGATCGCTTAGAATTGATACAAAATATAAAAAATGCCCTGACGATATCGTCAGGGCATTTTTATTTTATACGACAAAATCCTTAGGTGCCTGATGCAAGGCCGCGGCTGCGGCACCAATAATACCTGCATCATTCTGCAATCCAGCAGCAATAACCGGTGTCTCTATCGTAATATATTTTTTAAATTCGTCGAATTTCTTTGAAGTACCGCCCCCTAGAATAATCAGGTCTGGTGATATGATCAAATCTATCAATTCCAAGAAAGTATTAAACCGTTTTCCCCATTGTGCATAGGTCAAGCCTTCTCGTTCTTTGGCCGATGCAGCGGCCCATGTCTCAATTTTTTTATATTTCTTATAAGGAATTTGGCCAAGTTCCATATTTGGTATCAATTCCCCATCTAAAAAGGCACCACTTCCCAATCCGGTTCCAATAGTAATCATGAGTACAAAGCCATCCTTACCTTTTCCAATTCCGTAATTCATGGCTGCGTATCCTGCGGCATCCGCATCATTGATTACGGTTATAGGCAAACCCGTGTATTCACTGAATAATTCGCTGACATTTATATTCTTCCACTTCTTATGAAGATTTCCGGGCGATTTGCAGATTCCGTGTTTTATCACTGTCGGAAAACCAACCCCAACCGGACCTTTGTGATCAAAATGTTTTACCAATTCGGCCACCACTTTCGCCATTTCCTTTGGTTTTCTTGTAGGTGGGGTAGGGATTCGATGACGCGGGGTCAACATTTCGCCGGTCAGTGAATTTACCAATGCCCCTTTTATTCCAGAACCCCCAATATCAATACCTAGAACTATCATTTATATTTTTTGGATTACACCTACAAAGTAACAAAAACTTTTTGGAGTGTAACTAGTTCTTTAGGCAAGCTCGTCCTTTTCTTTTAAAAAATTAAAAATAAACTTGGCCACTTCAGAGACCCTATCCCTGTCTTTGTAGTTAAGCCAAACCATTTCATCAAGTGAGGGATTGGATTGCAAAATGCCATGATACTTGGCGGAATAACAGGTCATTCGCACTAAAACCTCAGGTTTATTATCATCTGCACTCGCTTCAAAAGTGCCGATATACTGCATAGAGGAAATCTCAAGATCTACCCCCAGCTCTTCCTTAATTTCCCTAAAAAGGGTCTTGGCATCCGATTCTTCACTCTCCCTATACCCACCAGGAAGGTAATAGATGCTTTTGCCTATACTTCGGGTACACAGAATCTGTTTATCAACTAGGTGTATCCAGGCCAATTTGTCAATGATATCCTTGGTAGGTTCTATGTAATAATCTATTGAATTTAAAGTATGGCTTGGATCAATGGCATCCAAAAACCTATCAATGGCTTTTCCAAATCCCGTGAGTGTTTTCAATTTGTTGTTTCTTCCCAAGACACTTGAAATGGTTTCATCCCTATTACCAAATTTATACCCAGCTTTTTTAATCCATAGTAGGTTCAACAAATGCTGCATAAGTACATTTCCGAGTTGGTCTATAGATATCGCAATTTTTAGTAAATATTCCCCCACGCCCTTAAAACCTTTGGTAAAAAGTGAGTGAAACAATCCATATACAAAACCTAAAGGCCCTGTGATTATTAATAGAATGATGGAAATAATAAAAAGCAAGGACCCGATCAGGGGGTTTACTTTTTTATCGGGCTGGAATATTTGTTTTTTTCGGATCATGTTTATTTAGGAATTTATTTGAATTGCCCCAAACTATTTTTTCCTGTTTTTGACCATTGATACAAATATGGCCATATGTGGGGAGGTTTTTGGATACATTGTGTTCTTTATCTAATCGGGTAATAGGTAAACTCAAATCCAGATCATTCAAATTGCGGTATAATTTTTGGTCTTTCGCCTAAAGTTAGTAAAAAACGGAATTGGAAACCTTAGGATGGAAAGGTTACGACTCTCTGCTTTCAAAAATGTTTTGGAATTGATCGGTCTTCCCATTTTATAATATATTTTATTATATTTTTTATTGATAATTGGTATTACATTTGATAAAAAATAAACTGTAGTTTCTATGAAAATAAAAAAGTATTTATTTCTGGTGTTGGTTTTATTTCTTTTTTATTCTTCGGCCTTTTGCCAAACAAAAGTGGATAATGATTTTTTAAAAGAACAGATATCGCTCTTTAAAAATGATATTCGCGGACCCTATAAAGATATCCGATGGTTCTGTACCGATGGGAGTATCAGGGCTCCCAAAGATCCTTGTCCGGAAGATATAGGTCCTGGAGTTCAGCATGCCAGGTATAAGGATGTTGTTGAAACCATAGGAAAAGATAATCATATCTATCTTGGACAAATACTTGCCTTTACCGATAAGGAAGATTTTTGGGATGTTCCAAACGACCATTCAAGATTAAAACAGTACCAGTTAGAGAAATACTTGAAATCCGTTGATAATGGATGGATTCTTCAAAAAGGACAATTTTATCGTGGTGCCATACAAGTAGAGGATGAGGAGGCCTGGGGTATCGCCTATTATAAATGGCTTTTGGCAAAAGATAATGTTTTAAAGGAAAATTATTTTTTGATTCGTCAATCACTTAAAGATATTCCCCATAGCGGGGATGATGATCTTGCACAGAAGATGCGAAGCCAGTCCAAAGTAATTTCCGATGAGTTTATACAGTTTATGGATTTACGGGTAAAAATCCATGGGCAACCAGAAGTTGCAGATATCGATAAAGTGAAGTTTTTTCAGCAAAAAAATAGTGCCAAACTCACTTCGAGTTTAAACAAAAAAATTGATGAGCTTATTGCAACAATGACCGCTTTTTTCAAACCTGTCGATATTGCAAAGTTCACTCAAAAAGCATCTTCGCTAAAAGGCACACCCTTGGGCAATGCCTTGGCAAAATTTGTATCCGATAATATCTCGGAGACCAGTCCTTCGGTTTTAGTTTCAGAAGCTTCGCAACTGTTCTTGGACATCCGCGAAGGAATTCTAGAAGAGAAACGACCAATGGCAAGGCTTCAATTATTGGATATAACATTAAAGTTGGAAGAGATTATCTTTAAAAACTCCCAAAAATGGCAACCACAAAACCTAAAAGAGCAACTAGAAAAAATATGTGTTGTTGGTACCGCATCCGCAGCTGCCGGATATCTTGAACTTTGGGAATGGAATGAGATACAGGGTGCTTTAAACAAATCAGGAAACGAAACGATGCAACTTGCCGAGTTGACCATGGTTTTGGAAACTGCCCGCGGAACATTGGAATGGAGTGCGGCCATGGTCAAAGCTAATTATCAAGATATAGTGGATACCTACACCCCATTTGAACCTTTGGCATATGGGTTTATTGATGACAGGATCCGAGGCTCTATTGTGTTGCCTTTGGGGAAAAGTGTTGGTGAATTGGGCGATTTTATTGCAAAAGAATCAACCTTGACCAATAAGGTTATGGATATACCCAATCAAAGTACAGTTCGGGGACTCAACCCAGGTTACGCTTTTGGTGAGTTGGTAGTTGTAACCGGTTCACCTGAAGAGGTTGAAGTATCCTCGGATAAGATATATATTTTTCTAAGGTCTCCTGCCGATTTGAAACCAGTGGCAGGAATTGCCACAGTTGCAGAAGGGAATATGGTTTCGCACGTGCAATTGCTGGCTCGAAATTTAGGGATTCCCAATGCGGCCTTGTCCGATGAAAATCTTCAGAGCCTTAAAAGATATGACGGACAGCAAGTTTTTTATGCCGTTTCCAATAAGGGAAATGTTTTAATAAAGCCCGAATCCCAAATGACCACACAAGAGCGCGGACTTTTCGCCAAGAAAGAGCGCAGTAGCGAAAAAATAGAAGTGCCGATAGCGAAAATCAGATTGGATCAGACCAAAATTTTAAACCTTCGAAGTGTCGATGCCAGTGATTCAGGGGAATTGTGCGGACCCAAGGCAGCCAATTTGGGGCAGTTAAAAAAAATGTTTCCCGAAATGGTGGTCGAAGGCCTCGTAATTCCTTTTGGGATTTTTAGGGAACATATGAACCAAAAAATGCCGGGTCAAGAAGTATCCTATTGGAAATTCTTGAACAATATGTTCGCTGAAGCAGAAGCAATGAGCAGCAAGGACATTCCTGAACTCGAAGTAGAAAATTATCAATTGAGGCAATTGGAAACCCTTAGGGAAGGCATTAAAAAAATGCCTTTGAATCCTGACTTTGTAAGCCAATTGGAGCGTGATTTTAAAGAAATATTGGGGCAATCCTTAGGTAGGATCCCAGTGTTTTTGCGTAGCGACACCAATATGGAAGATCTAAAGGATTTTACGGGTGCAGGCCTTAATCTAACCTTGTTCAATGTTTTGGATAAGGACAGGATTTTAAGCGGTATCAAGGACGTTTGGGCGTCGCCTTATACCGAGCGTAGTTTTAAATGGCGGCAAAAATATTTATTGAACCCTGAGAATGTATTCCCTTCTATTTTGGTCATACCCAGCGTTGATGTGGATTATTCCGGTGTATTGATCACCAAAGGAATCAGTTCAGGTAATGAAAAGGATCTGACCATCGCATTCAGTCGTGGAGCCGGTGGTGCCGTTGACGGCCAGTCGGCTGAGACCTATACCATTATGCATGATGGGGGGTACCGACTTATGGCACCGGCACGCGAAACCTATTACAATAGTCTGCCCAAAACCGGAGGTACGGGAAAGAAAACCGCTACCTTCGAAAAGTCCGTACTTAATGGGAAAAACCTTGAGGATATTCGAAAATTGGCTGAGTCTATTCGTAAGACCCTTCCGAAGGAAACAAAATCCGATTATGTTGGAGCCTATGATGTAGAACTGGGATTTGAGAACAATAAACTGTGGCTGTTCCAAATACGGCCATTTGTAGAAAACAAAAAGGCATTGAGTTCCGGGTATCTCGAATCTATAACGCCAAAAATCGATACTAAAAAAGAAATTTCACTTTCAACAAAACTATAATGAACAAACCAATAATTTACCTGTTTTTATTCGTTGTATGTTCAGCATTCACAACTTTGAACTATTACCCCATTGATGGTTATGAACATACGGGTATAAAGCGATTAAAACGTTTGGAACTCATAAAAAATGGAGAAATAAAAAATGTAACCCCATTACCTGCTGGAGCGATGAAATCCTATAGCGAAATTCAGTTGAAGCTACTTTCTAGAAATCAGGATAGTGCTCTGGCTTTGATGACTATAGATGCCGATTTTCAAAAAGAAATCAACTCCTTGTTTAGAGGGCTTGATAAAAGTTATTCCTTGACCGTACTCGATATCTCGGATCCCAATAACATTAGATATGCTGAACGTAATGAAACTGCAGGGTACCAACCTGGGAGTGTCGGGAAGTTGGCCGTATTGAATGGACTCTTTGTGCAATTGGCTAAAATTTATCCCGATTCTTGGGAAAAACGCACGGAGCTGTTGAGAAATAAATCTGTTAAAGCGGGGGTTTGGGGACTTACCGATGAACATACCATCCCTATTTATAACATAGAAAAAAATACCTTGGTCAAACGGCAGGTCATCGCAAGTGATGTTTTTACGCTCTACGAATGGACCGACCATATGCTTTCGGTTAGCAATAATGGGGCGGCAAGCATTGTTTGGAGGGAAGTCTTGTTAATGGCTGCTTTTGGTGAAAAATATCCAGAATTGACCCAAGAGGAAGCCGATGCCTATTTTAAGGAAACACCTCGAAAAGAATTAACGGATTTAGGTAATGATGTGGTAAACCTTCCATTACGGGATTTGGGAATAACTGCGGATGAATGGCGATTGGGCAGTTTTTTTACTAGAGGTGCAAATACCTATGTGGGTGATAAAGGCGGTAGTATAGGGACTCCCTTGGGACTTATGAAATTTTTGGTACAATTGGAGCAGGGTAAAGTAGTTGATGAACAGAGTAGCTTGGAAATGAAACGTTTGATGTATATGACAGACCGAAGGATTAGATATGCCCAAGCACCCTCTTTAAAAGAAGCGGCCGTATATTTTAAATCGGGCAGTCTTTATAAATGTGACAGAAGTAAAGGGGAAGCATGCGGAAAATATATGGGTAATGTCACCAATTTCATGAATTCGGTTGCCATAGTGGAGCATCCGGATAATTGTAACTACATGGTGGTGCTAATGACTAATGTTCTGCGAAAAAACTCCGCGAGTGATCATATGTATTTGGCCGGGAGTATCGATAAATTGATTCGGAAAAACTAGGACATGTTTCGAAGTGCTACAATTGCCTCATTGGCAAAAGTCCGTAATTTAATATCATCGCTATTAACTTGTTTTTCTACCATTGGCAGATATTTCACTTCCTTTTGGTGTTTGATCAGATATAAAACTGCCAGTTTTACTTTTTGATCATTACCCTGCAATAGAAATTGAAAACACTCCATTTCAGTTGGGATTTTGTGTTTTATTTTTTGCAGTTCTTCCTCAGAGGATATGTCCAAAGCGGAATCCTCAATGATGGGCAACAACTTTCTTTTCAAATCGCCGGTAAGCAAGTTGTCCAAAAATTCGATTGCATTGGCCTGTGCCTCCTGTTTATCGCTTAACAGTCCCTCATAGGCAATTTCAACATCTTTTTGTTGATAGCGCAACCCTAAAAGTTTAAAGATGCGTTCAAGTCCCGTATCCAATCTCCGCTCTAATAATTCCAATAGGCTCGTCCGGGCATCCCGCTCTTGAGTGCTTATTTCCTTTCGCGATTTTTTTCGATTTCTATAGGAAATTATTATCTGGGTATGCATGGCAGACAAGGTCTGGTGATATAATTTACATTCATCGAAAATTACGGATACAACTTTATGTCTATTGAATTTGAGCTCTGGATTGGTCTTGCGAATATCATTTAAAGCACGAATGGTTTCCAATCGTATTCCCAAATCCGTATCGTCTATAAGTTGTAAAAGATTACGCACTGCATCCTGCGAATTGAATGACTTGATCACCATTGGGATAAATCTACAAGTTGTTATTGGCAAAGATCGTTGCTCTAAGATTTCCGAAAGTACCAACAATATATTTGAACCATAATTATGAAGCGCTTCAATTGCAGTATTCCGAAACTGTTTGTTGGGTAAAAATTCAACTAGGGTTGGAATAAATGAAGGATGCATAGTGGTACCCGCAGCTTCAATCGCCGTTTGTATAATTTCTGGATCTGCATGCTCAAAATATGGTGGAATAATCTTATAATATTCTGGTAAATTAGCAACCCCGATTGTCTTCAAGAGTATTTTCAACGAAGATATATTATTAGACGTCTTTTCAAGGGAATTGATCTTCACTTGAATTCGATCCTCTAAGTTATACGAAATTTTAAGTGTATAATTGTCCCTAGCTTCACGGGCGAGACAATAAAGTGCGGCATCGGCAATCTTCTCATTAGCATGATCCAAATAATGGTCATAGACCAATTTACTATCTTTTTCCGCATGTAACAAAAGGTACTCCAAACTAGCTAATGTTAGCGCATCATCATCTGTGTTTAAAAGTTTGGATATATCAATTGTGACTGTAGAACTATTTAAAAAATATAAGTTCTGTATTGCCGCCGTCCTCACTTTCGTTGAAGGGTGTGATAGTAAAAGTTGCACCTCTTTATCAAATCTTTTGTCATTGATTTCCATTAATTTTTCCAGCATAAACAGAATTTGTCTTTCGGTACCATCCCTGAAAACCTTTCGCATTCCTTTTATAACAGAATCTTTCCCAAGAATTGGTTTTTTAGTTTTTCCTGAGCGCTGTGTTATCAATTCCAAATTGTCACGAAAGGTCTTGTAATATTCTTTGCGTACCTCTAGGATAAAGAATAGCCATAGACCAACAAGAAGTATAATTATGGCAGCAATATAAATAGAGGGCAAATCAAGGCCACGGATGACAAAAATGAGAAGAAAGCCTGCAATACCGGTGGCAATACTGTCCACAACAACATCAATAAATGACTTTGTCTTGTTTTTAAGATCAAATGGTAGTGGTAATGCCAAAAGTTCAGTAGCGCTTTTATGGACGGATTGTTTTAATATCCCATCCATCGCTTTAATAACTACCACCGCGGAAAGTTCTGGTAGTATCAAAAATAAAAGGGATCCGCCAAAGATACCTATTGGCAACAAAAGTAAAGAGAAACCGACGCCCCAAATACCTACAATACGGTGGGTAAAAAATAATTGAATTACCAATGAAAGCAAGTTGAAGGTAGAAAACCAAAATGCGAAGAAAGACGTAAGTTCATCCGCATCCGGGATGGCCGCTGCCGCAAAATCACTAAAAAGATAATCCACAAGTTTTGCAACAACTACACTAGTTGCGACAATAAAAGCGATATAAGTAAGATGTCTTGATTTTCGGATTAGGCGTATTGGCCTTTCTGAAGAAGAAACTGTCCTTTTTTTTTCTTTGAACTTACCTAACTTATTAACCCGGGATTTCCAGATTTTTGTCAATAGGGGGATACAGAACAGAAGAAAAAATGCGGCAAGGAAAATTAAATTTTCGTTCCCAATGATAGGAGCAAGGATCGAAGTGAGGTATCCACCGAAAATACCACCCAAAATGGCTCCCGATCCTATAAAACCAAATAACCGTTTCGCTTCCCTAACATTGTAAACCAAATTGGCCAATACCCAAAATTGGGAAGCAGATAAAACAGCATAAATTGCTACCCAAACATAAAAGAAATAAAGTAACCACCCACCTACAATATCCAATTGCAATAGAATACCCAGGCTAATTAAAATTATCACGGATGAAAAAAGGGTAACCCTCACTATTTTAAAAAGCGAAAATCGCGTTAATGCCTTCGAATAAAAAAAGGAACTAATAATTGCTGTTATCGCGACCAATAAAAAAGCAAAAGGTAATTGCTCAACACCTAATTCTGAAAGAAAAAGAGCATTAACAGTAGGCTTTATGATGAGCAATACCGCTATAATCAAAAAAATATAAGATAACATCCATAGGGAAACTTTAAATTCCCCTTCACGTACATCAAATATTTTTTGGATTATATTTCGAAGCATATAATATATTGGAAAACTTAGCCTAATTCGTGGCTAAAGGTATCCCCTTTATTAAAACCTTTTCAACAGGCTTTACTAGATTCCTAATAATTTGCTCCCCATTAGCATCGTCGATTAGTGCAACTAAAATATAGCGTCTGTTAGGATTTTCGCCCCAAACTAATATTGAATCGGAATGAAAGGTTTTCCATGAACCGGATTTTCTGAACAATCGTGCATTGGGTGCGATTTGGTCCAAGGTATTAACGAATTTATGGTGCAGTGCTGGATTTTCCATAATTTCCAACATTTGCAAAGAACGTTTTTCATTGACCAATTTTCCATTTGCCAAAAGGTAATAATAACGGCAAACCTGGCTCACGGAAGCGGCATGGCTTAAATTTTTCAAAGGTTCCCTGTTGGTGTTTCCACCGCCACCATAGCGCTTGCCAACCCAAAGCCCACCGCCATAATCCTCATCATAAAACTCGTATTTGGGATCGGTCATCACAGCGGCTATTTTTTCATAACCTACCCTATCGATCATTCGGGTCGATGCCTGGTTATTCGATTTGCTGATCATTAAGCGCATGTCTTTTCTTATCTCATCAGTTTCTTTCAATTCGCCATTTTCAACAGCATCCATAGCGGCCAATAGAATAGCGATTTTGGGAAGACTTGCTGCATACATCATATGATTACCGTTGATCCTGGCAAACCTAACACTTTCAGGATCACTTAAGTCAACAATGCCTAATGCCATTTTCTTTTGGGAAATCAATCTGCTCCAATTTTCATTGGCCATTATTTCCTTTTCCAAATCCGCCTGCAAGGAACTGTTCAACAAATTACGAAGTGGTTTAATTTTAGCATCATCTATTTGTATGGGCAATTGATTTTGCGCCAATAGGGAAGTTGTAAGAATGAATGAAAAAATTAAAAATATAAGTTTTAGTTTCATTTATATATCAGTTATTTAAAATGCGAATAAAGATATGTAATCCTTTGACTGGTAGTGTGTTAAATTATTACAGATGCTTTTCATCGACTTCCTCAACAAAATTGGCATTGTAAAAATTATTAATGATTTTCAAATGTTAAAAATACAATTCTAGAATGTTTAATAATAGCTAATTTTTAGTGAAATTATGCAATTTTGTGTTGCGAAGTGGTATTGTTTTCTGTTTTAACCGAAGGTTCTACCCAAAAATAAACCAGCAAAATTCAAACCGCATTTTGCACGACCTCAAAAACTTTACTTCCGTCACACTTTAAGGTTTTTGAAGGAAATTTTAAAATCAATGCGTAATCATGGGTGGCCATTAGAATGGTCCTGCCCGATTTATTGATTTCCTGTAACACCTTCATAACCTCAACACTGGTTTGTGGGTCTAGGTTACCAGTAGGTTCATCGGCCAAAATAAGTTCAGGGTCATTTAGAAGTGCCCTAGCAATCGCAATACGCTGCTGCTCCCCACCAGACAATTCATGGGGGAATTTAAATCCTTTGGTCTTCATTCCCACCTTATCCAACACATCCGTGATTTGGGAATTCATTTTATTTTCGTCTTTCCAGCCAGTTGCCTTAAGTACAAATTGAAGATTGTTATTGATATTCCTATCGGGCAACAATTTAAAATCCTGAAAAACGATACCCAGTTTTCGACGTAAAAATGGGATGTCTTTCTCTTTAAGGGTCTTTAAATCAAAATCCACAATTTTACCTTCTCCTTGTTTAAGGGGCAAATCGCCATAAAGCGTTTTCATGAAACTGCTTTTGCCGCTTCCGGTCTTCCCAATCAAGTATACGAACTCACCCTTTTTAACTTCTAAACTTACATCATTGAGTACCATGTTTTCCTTTTGGTAAACACCTACATCTTGCAATTCTAATATAGTTTCGGACATACGATTATTGTTGATATAAAAGTAATAAGTTCTATGGGAAAACAATAGAAGCCTCTGTAAAATATTTTTCTTTGTTCATAGTACATTTTAAGATTTGAATATACTTAGGAACGATATTTGCCGTTATCCTTTGTAATTGAAAAGAATTCCTTGCAGCTTACTGCGGAAATCTTTCAATAAAGTATTTCTTGTAATTCTTAGTTGTACGGAATTTTTAAAATAGTTAGAACACTATGCTGAAAAAAATCACCGCTTTCATTCCCTTTTTAATGGGAATTATTTGGATTGGGACTTCCCAAGAAACCAAAATTTATACCCACGATCAGAAAGATTACCAAGATGCTTTGGCACTGTATAACAATGAACAGTTCCAGGCAGCACAGACTATTTTTGAAAAGGTGAAATTGTCCACAAAAGACTATGAGACCGAGGCTAATAGTGCCTATTATGCCGCAAATGCGGCGGTAAGGTTAAACCAATTGGGAGCTGATAGATTGATGGAGGATTTTGTGGCGCGATATCCGACATCCACCAAACGAAACTCGGCCTATTCCGATGTGGCTGATTATTACTTTGAAACCGGAAAGTACCCGTATGCTTTGAAATGGTACAACAAAGTGGATCAAAGTGCAATGTCTCGAAAAGAGATTGACAAGTTCAATTTTAATTATGGGTATTCACTATTCTCATCAAAAAAGACCAAAGAAGCCGAACGATATCTGAGCAAGGTTACAAATTCACCTGTTTATGGGTCACAGGCTAAATACTACCTTGGTTATATTGCCTACCAGCAAGATGACTATGAGGGTGCCAATGAACGATTTGATGAGATTACCGATCAAGAATTGTTAGAAGAAAAGTTATCCTACTATCAAGCTGACATGAACTTTAAATTGGGAAAATTCGAGGAAGCCATTGCTGTGGCCAAGAAGCAATTGCCTAAATCGGATAGGAACGAAGTTTCAGAACTAAATAAAATCATAGGGGAGAGTTATTTCAATCTTAAGCAATACGACAATGCGATCCCGTATCTAGAGGCATATAAAGGCAAACGTGGCAAATGGAGCAATACTGATTATTATCTCTTGGGATATTGTTTCTACAAACAGGGCGATTATGCGAACGCAATTCAGCAATTCAATAAAATTATAGGAGGAACCAATAGTGTTTCCCAAAACGCATATTATCATTTAGCGGAATGTTATCTAAAGTTGGATAAGAAACAAGAGGCATTGAATGCTTTTCGCAATGCTTCACAAATGGATTTCTCCACAGAAATACAAAAGGATGCCTATTTGAATTATGCCCGCCTAAGTTATGAGATTGGTAATGCCTATGAACCTGTTCCGCAAGTAATTTCAAGTTATCTGGAGCGATACCCAAATGATGGCAACGCCAGCGAAATGCAGGAGCTTTTGGTCGATTCTTATATTACCTCCAAAAATTTTGAAGGTGCGATGGAGTTGCTCGAGAAGAACCGCAACTATGCAAGTAAAACTACCTATCAGAAAGTGGCTTTTTATAGAGGCATTGAGTTGTTTATTGATGGTGATTATGCAGCTGCCGAGGAAAATTTCAGCAAATCATTGAAAAGCGCCGAAGATCAACTTTTCAAAGCAAGGGCAAGTTACTGGAAAGCTGAATCCGATTATATGTTGAATCGCTTTGAGGAGGCTTTGGCCAGTTATATTGATTTTCAACAAAATTCAACTGCTAGGATTACCGAGGAATATAAAAATTTGGAATACAATAGGGCTTACACCCATTTCAAACTTAGGGATTATGGTAATGCCATTACTTATTTTAATAGCTATTCAAATTCAGGTACCACCGATAGCGAAAAATTAAATGATAGTTATCTGCGTTTAGGTGACAGTTATTTCGTTACCAGCAAATATTGGCCGGCAATTGAAACATATAACAAAGCAATGGCACTTTCTGGTCCGGAAAAAGATTATGCTGCTTTTCAGAAGGCCTTAAGTTACGGTTTCGTAGGTAAGGGCGCTTCCAAAATAGAGGAGTTGGACCAATTCATTTCCAGATATCCAAATTCGACACTTAAAGATGATGCACTTTTTGAATTGGGTAATTCGTACATCACTAGTGGACAGGAAAATAAAGGATTACAAACTTATGATAGGTTAATTCAAGGTTATAAAGGCAGTTCGTTGGTGCCACAGGCAATTATGCGGCAAGGATTGGTGCATTACAATGCGAGTAGAAACGAACAAGCATTGACCAAATTCAAAACTGTGGTACGGGATTATCCTAATACCCAAGAAGCGATACAAGCTGTTGCTACCGCTAAGTTGGTGTATGTAGATTTGGGTCGTGTAAATGAATATGCTGAGTGGGTACGTGATTTGGATTTCGTTGAAATTACAGATACCGAACTGGATAACGCCACTTTTGAATCGGCCGATAAACAAAATTTGGAAGGGAATATCAATGCCGCAATAAAAGGGTATGAAAGTTATATTAAGCAATTCCCGCAAGGTTTACATGCTGTTAAGGCCAACTTCAACTTGGCACAATTGTACTTTGGAAAAGGGCTAAAAGAAAATGCGTTGCCTTATTATAAATATGTAGCTGATCTAGGTGCTAGTGAGTATACCGAGCAGGCATTGACCCGGGTTTGTGAAATATATATTGGTAATCAGGATTACAGCACAGCACTCTCATATCTGCAACGCTTGGAGGTACAAGCCGATATACAACAAAATAGAACCTTTGCACAATCTAATTTAATGAAAGGGTATTACGAGCAAAAGAACTATAGTCAGACTATTACCTATGCAGAGAAAGTATTGGCTACGCCCACCATAGACAATCGAATCAAAAGTGATGCACAAATCATGATCGCTCGTTCGGCCATACAAAGAAATGATGAAAATAAGGCAAAATCAGCCTATGCCGAAGTTCTTAAAATCGCTACTGGTGAAACGGCGGCTGAAGCACTCTACTATGACGCCTATTTTAAGCATAATGACGGTAAGTATGAAGCATCGAACACATCAGTACAAAAACTGGCAAAGGATTATTCTAGTTATAAGGAATGGGGCGGTAAGGGTCTTGTATTGATGGCTAAAAACTTTTATGCGTTGGGTGATGCCTATCAGGCTACCTATATTTTGGACAATGTAATTACCAATTTTAAACAGTATCCTGAATTGGTTGCCGAAGCTAAAGGTGAACTGGCCATTATCAAGGCAAAAGAAGCACAAAGCAATTCATCCATTAATCCAGATGGAAATTAGAAAAATGAACCATGAGCCTAGAAACAAGACAAAAGACTAATGATGGGATTGTCCCCTTAAGGGTGTCATCCTGAGCGCAGGCGAAGGGTTAGCGGTATCCTTGTGGATAGTTGGATACAACCAAAAACCTTAAAAAAGTAAAAACAAAGAGTCAAAAAAATAAAGTATGCCTAAGCACATATACATAATTCTATTTTCAATTTTTGGGTTAATGCAATTAGCACACGCGCAAGATGATGAAAAAAACGATATCGGTACAGAAACTGTAACCGTTACTAAGGCCTATACGCCAACTATTTCAGATGCTTTTAAAATCAAATCGGTTCCAAATCTTAATGATTCCATAGTTCTACAAAAGAAGAAAATAGATTATAATATCTTCTCGGTGCCAGTAGCGTCAACCTTTACACCGGCTAAAGGACAAGCTTCCACAGTTAAAAAAATGCCGCCACCGGAGCTTTACAATTCGTATGCAACCGCAGGGGCAGGAAATCCTGGTAATGCTATGGCCAAATTTTATACAAGTAGGGAAATCAATAGGGATGAACGATTGGATTTGGGGTTCAATCATAATTCCTCATTTGCCAACCTTGATGGGGTTGCTTTGGAAAGTAAGTATATGGATACTGAATTCGATGCTTCCTATTCAAAAAAGGATAGTGATATGAACTGGGGTGCGAATATTGGTTTGCAACATCAATTATACAATTGGTATGGTCTACCTCAAGATGTTTATGATCAGGCAACTATCAATACAATTGATGAACGCCAAAATTATTACATGGGAGAGTTCGGCGCACTGGTAAATGTAGAGGAAGCGTATTTTAAAAACGCAAGTCTCAAATTCAGAAGATTCTGGGATGCTGTAAAATCTGGGGAAAACAGGGTGATATTTGGAGCTGGATTCGATTTCCCCATAGAGGATGAAACTTTCGGATTAAATGTAAATCTTGATTATGTGAATGGTAATTTTAAAAATGCCAACGTAAATAATTCAGCCAATGACCCAGAAATAAAATACAGTAATTTTCAGGTAGGGATCAATCCGAAACTCACCATCTTACGCGATGATCTCTCCGTTAATTTGGGTGTAAATATTGTTTACGGATTGGATACTGAAAATAGCGATAGCAATTTCTATATCTATCCTGCAGTAACGGCTTCTTACCGTTTATTGGATGAGACCGTTATAGCATATGGGGGGGTTGAAGGAGAGTTGAAACAAAACTCGTATTATGATTTTGTGGAGGAAAATACATATGTGTCACCAACTTTGAGCATTTTACCTACAGATAAACAATATGATGCTTATGTAGGTTTAAAAGGGCAATTATTACCCAATCTTAGTTATAATATCAAAGGTTCATATACTGCGGAAAACCGAAGACCCTTGTTTAAATTAAATCCACAAAATTCCTTTAGGAATGATGAAAAAGGCTATTACTATGGTAATTCTTTTGAGGTTTTTTATGATGATATAAAAACTTTGGGAATATTTGGGGAATTGAACGTTGATGTTAATCGCAATTTTACCTTGGGTATAAATGCTGAAGTTTATGATTATGATACTGAAACCGATAACCCTGCATGGAACCTTCCAAACCTTACAGGTTCATTGTTTATGGATTATCAGATAGATGAAAAATGGTACTTGGGCGCCAATTTGTTTTATATAGGCGAACGTGAGGATTTTTCTACGGTTGTGGTACAAAATGTATTGCCTTCGGAATTCCCGGCAACCACGATTGCCCTTGACAGTTATTTTGATGCCAATGCCCATGTTGGGTATCGACTTAATGATCAATTGTCAATATTTGTCAAGGCAGCCAATATTGCCAATAATAATTACCAAAGATGGGCCAACTACCAAGTACAGGGTTTCCAAATATTAGGGGGGGTTACCTATAAGTTCGATTTTTAATCAGGTTTTTGTCTTTCCCACAAACCTATCTACCGAAGGGCAGGGGAAAGAATCGATACTTCAAATCATCATTTGACGACCAAAGTATCTAGAATTGGGTTGTACGGTAAGACTTTAACTATATGCTGTTTATTTTCATATTTTAGAGGTAGTCAAAGAAGTCCTGATGATTGTCTTACAAGCTATAAAACATACTCTTTCAATATGGTTCATACTCTGCGTTAATATGGCCATGTGTCAAAACTTGGTAAAAAACCCAAGTTTTGAGGAATTTATCAATTGCCCCAGCCAATTAGGTAATTTTAAGGAGGATGTTGTGAATTGGACTTCCCCTACGCTTGGGTCCACAGATTATTTCAATGGTTGTAGCACAGCTATGGGAACCCCCAAAAATTTTAATGGTACCCAACTAGCCGATTTTGGTAAAGGTTACGCAGGATTATATCTATATGCGCCCGATGATTACCGGGAATACCTTCAGGCAGAACTTACGCAAACACTAGAAAAGGGAAAGAAGTATCGCATCTCTTTCTACGTTAGTTTGGCCGAACGATCAGACTATGCCGTAAAGGAGTTCGGAGTACTGTTTTCTAAGGACAAGTTGGAAATTCCAATTAAAAAGGAACTTTCAAAAATGCATTTGTATAAAGTCAAGGATAATAAGTATCATTTTTTGGAAATCGGCTATTCGAATTTTTATTCCGATACCCAGGATTGGATTTTGGTAAGCACCTTGTTTGAAGCTAAGGGCAATGAAAATTTCATGACCATTGGTAACTTTAAGAATAATACACGAACACGCTTGTTCAAGACAAAGAAGAATGCCAAACAAGGTGCTTATTACTATGTTGATATGGTATTATTGGAAGGTAATGAGCGAGCCGATACTGATAAAATACCGGGCAGGGATTCGGAGAACCGAGATTCTGTTTCCTATACCATTGACAAGACCCATATATTTAAGAATGTGCACTTCAACTTTGATAAATTTCTGCTCCTGGAAACCGCCAAAAAAGAAATGCAACGTATCTACAATTATGTACAAACAGATGATTCTTTTCAAATCTCCATTTCGGGGCATACCGATTCTATTGGGTCTACCACTTATAATAAAAGCCTTTCGTTAAAAAGGGCACAAGCAGTTGCAAATTATTTAGAACAATTGGGCTTATCTAAGGAAAGGATTTCATGGCAAGGCCATGGTGGTACAAAACCCATTGCCGAAAACCGTACTAAAGATGGACGACAGCAAAATAGAAGGGTTGAATTTGTAATCTCACAAAAATCACATTAAAAGAATAAATCTAATAATCGGAATAATCTGTAGGATATAGGAAATATCTATCTATATGGGACACATTGTTCTGGTATTTCGGCATAGATGATATTTCCTTCCACTTTGGGGCATTTCCAAAAGCTTCCCAATGCTCGTCCCTACTTTCCTGATTCTTGAAAGTGGTCATATACATAAGATTGGGCATTTTATCCCCTGAGAGTACTTCTGCATAGAAAACTGCATTAAAACCTAATTCATCAAAGAGAACAATCTCACCACCTGCATTGAACATATCTACTTTGTTTTTATAAATAGCCTCTGATGGCGATTCGTAACTGCGCAACTCATAAATTCGTTCATTCCTTGGTCCTTCTACAGCAGTTGGTTTTGATATGGGCATGTCTACGAATGCACGCATCAAGGTTGATGAGATGCGATCGTATGGTTGATCATCATGCTTTGCTTGTAAATATTCCGTTCCAGCTTTAAGGTAATCCTTATCCGTTGCTAGTTTGGCTTCAATCGTATATAATTGGTCCAAGGAAGAAAACGGAATCAAAACAAAAATTTTATTGGTTGGAAAATATTTACTGGGATGCATTTTGAATACACCGACATCGCGTATGTTCATTCGCTTAAGCGCAGGTAAGTAGGCATCTCTCAGGTATGCATCGGTTATATTTTCCTGCTTTTCATTCCCAAGCGTATAGGTTTTGAGTTGATAAAATTCCCTTTGATTACCTTGTGATTGTAAAGCGGTGACCATTACCATTAAAACAATGGTGCTCAGGGATGTTTTTATGTAAGTAGTAATTTTCATTTTGATTATTTTATTATTTCAATCAAACTTAATCAAGATGTCTTGCAAATCCTATTTTTTTCACGTGAATACAAACTTTAAATTTTTACTGTTTTTGCTTTAACGGTTTAGGGGTAAAAAGGGTACTTTAGTTCTTTACATTTCAATTATGTACAAGCCCAATAGGTTTTCTTTTATAAACCCAGAAAAAAGTCCATTTTTTTACGGTTATGTGATACTTTTTATTGGGAGTGTGGGAATTTATTGCAGTATTCCCGGACAGACCATCGGTGTATCGGTTTTTACAGATCCTGTTAAAGATGCATTGGGGCTTTCCCGAAACCAATTCAGCAATGCCTATATGATCGGTACGATTATCAGTTCAATGGTAATTGGTAAAGCAGGTATTTGGTTTGATAAATATGGAGCGCGTTATGTGGCATTTTTTGCAGCCATCACATTGGCAGCTTCCCTTTGGTTGTGTTCATGGTCGGTTCATATGAGTAATTTCATAAAGCAAATGCTGAGCGTTGATTCATGGATGGTTCCGTTTGTACTTATGACGCTGCTGTTCTTTTTGCTACGGTTTAGCGGACAAGGGGTGTTAACGATGGCCTCTCGTAATATGATCATGATCTGGTTCGACAAAAATCGGGGAAAGGTCAATGCAATTAGTAGTGTGGCCATTTCATTTGGATTTTCGTCTTCCCCACTTTGGATAAATTATATTATCGAGGGATATAGTTGGGAAGGTGCATGGCAGTTTTTGGCTTTGGTTCTTTTGGTGTTCAGTTTCTTTGTTTTTCAATTTTACAAAAACAGACCAGAAGAACATGGTCTATTGCCCGACGGATTTAAAGAGGTGGTAGAATTGGATGTGGAATCTAAAATTGTAGGCAAGCAATATACGCTGAAGGAAGCAAAAAGCACTCGTGCTTTTTGGATGTACGGATTAATGCTCGCCTTTAATAGTTTCTTTATAACCGGACTTACTTTTCATGTGGTTTCCATTTTTGCGAGTGAGGGGTATCCAAAGGAAGATGCCATATCAATTTTCTTACCCGGTTCGGTGGTTGCAGTGACCATATCTACGGTTTTTAATTTTTTAAGCGATTACCTACAATTAAAACTGTATTTATTTCTTATGATATTTGGGGGCATCATTGCATCCATTGGTTTTTTATTTTTACCAACAGACTTCGGTATCCCCTTGTTGATTGCAGGTTTTGGAATTATGGGTGGTTTTTTTGCAGTATTGAATGCAATAGCATGGCCAAGGTTTTACGGTCGTAATAATCTAGGGGCCATAACAGGAAAGATTATGGGCTTGCTAATTTTGGCAAGTGCCCTCGCCCCACCAATTTTCAGTTTGTGTTTTTCAACTTTCGACTCCTATAAATTACTAGGTTATTTGGGCCTTGCCTTTTTATTATTTTTAGCTTTGGGATCGGTTAAGGCCAATAATCCGCAGTGATTCCATGTATTTTGGGTATAGGATAGAGCCGCCAATAAACAGTTTAAATTATTTATTCACATTACTTTACGATAACAAAAAGGCTTTTTTAAAAATATTGGCACTATCTTTGCCTTAAGATAAGTAATTAATTTAAATTTTAACAATGAACAAAGGAACAGTAAAGTTCTTCAATAATGCCAAAGGTTTTGGTTTTATAACTGAAGAAGGCGTAGACAAAGATCATTTTGTACACGTATCTGGATTAGTAGACGAAATTCGTGAAGGCGATGAAGTTGAATTTGATCTACAAGAAGGTAATAAAGGATTAAACGCGGTAAACGTAAAAGTTATTTAATAGATACTTTTTAATTTTTTAAGACAGAAGCCCTGACAAGAATGTTGGGGCTTTTTTTATGGTCTTCGATTAACTTATTCCCTAAATTGTATAACTATGGTGCTTTAGAAAGCAATAAAGTTTGGTAGGCTGCAGGTTTTTGAAGTGATTATTTCATTGCCAAGGCAAATTATTATGGATCTGAATCTTTCCGAATAAAACCAAAACCCCGTAACTTGCAGAAAATTAAAATAACCTATGGATTTAAATATAGCTGTACTTATTGATGGGGATAACATTCCCTCAGCTTATGTAAAGGAAATGATGGAGGAGATTGCCAAATATGGCAATCCTACCGTTAAACGTATCTATGGCGACTGGACCAACCCCCGTTTGGGCAAATGGAAAAACGTACTATTGGAAAATGCCATTACCCCAATTCAGCAATATGGTTATACTGCAGGCAAGAACGCCACGGATTCTGCCATGATCATTGATGCGATGGATATTCTGTATTCCGGAAAAGTAAATGGTTTCTGTTTGGTGAGTAGTGATAGTGATTTTACACGTTTGGCAACCCGTTTAAGGGAAGCCGGCATGCAAGTTTTTGGTATTGGGGAGAAGAAAACGCCAAACCCCTTTATTGTAGCCTGTGATAAGTTTATTTATATAGAGATCTTGAAAGACCAATCAACGGAGGAAGGTGCTACAGGTACTTCTGAAACCGAAGTGAGACCTAAAAGCAGTATCGATAAAATAACACCTAAAGAAATACGTTTAATATCCACTACCATTGACGATGTGGCCGATGATGATGGTTGGGCCTTTTTGGGTGATGTGGGTAGCCTTTTGCAAAAAAAACAACCTAATTTTGATGCTAGAAATTATGGATTTCAAAAACTGACACCTCTTATGGGTTCTATAAAAAACTTTGAATTGGAGCGTCGTGAAGATGCAAAAGGGCGAAAAAAATTAGTATATGTAAAAATTAAGGAAAAGCAATCTTCAAGGCCGAGGAAAAGATAAATTTCTTATCAATTCAAAAGGCAACAAATATTTTAATCTAACAACCCTATTTCATAATTTTACGTATCTATAATTAGTAACGAACTTTAAAATTTTATACATGAAATCATTTGCTAAAAATTTACAATATGTTTTAGTTGCATCATTGTTATTGAGTGCGAGTACCGTTATATACGGCAATACTATTAAACAAGATAAATTCGATGTTTTGGTTACCGCTGATGAATTGGTAGGTGCATGGGTTTATACAGTAGACAATGTTGACTATCAATACAGTAAAGGAGTTTTGCTTATTGCCAAGGAAAATGGGGAATACAATGTTCAAGTACAATTAAGTGAAGGGGTTATTCCCGGGGAAGAGGTTGAGGTTGATGGTAATACCATTACATTTTCTGTGAATATCGAAGGCCAAACAATTTCTGTTAAATTAACGGTCGAGGGTGAAAAAATCTCTGGAGAGAGTAGTTCATCAGATGGTGTATTTAAAATCGAAGGTACTAAACAAGTCCAGCCAGAGTAAAATCGGTAACAGCCTAAAATAATAAATCCAAGGAATTCACAACAAAGAACTCCTTGGATTTATTATTTTTAAAATTAAGCAAAGCCGAACGCTTTGGCTTATAATCCCTATTTTTGAGAATATCATATTTCATTGAAATTCATCCATTAAATTCCTATAAAGCATGAAATTAATTTTAATGGTTCTGGTGCTGTTTGTGGCGGCCTGCCAACCTAGCAAGGAAAATGTAGATCTTATTGTTATCAATTCCAACACCTATACTGTGGATGGTAATTTCTCAAATACTGAAGCGTTTGCGGTAAATAAAGGCAAATTTGTGGCAATAGGGACTTCCGAGGAAATTCAAAAAAAATATACTTCAAATCAAGTTTTGGATGCGGAAGGTAAGACAATAACCCCTGGTTTAATAGATGCCCATTGTCATTTTTATGGGCTTGGTAAAAGCCAACAAGTGGTAGATTTAGTTGGCACTAAGAGTTATGATGAAATATTGGAAAAAGTCAAAAAATTTCAAGTACAGCATCCCAAAGAATTTATCTTGGGCAGAGGATGGGATCAAAACGATTGGGAATTAAAGGAATTTCCAACCAAAGAAAAGCTGGATGAATTGTTCCCGGATATTCCTGTTGCACTTCGTCGCGTTGATGGTCATGCTTTATTGGTAAACCAAAAAGCGCTCGATATGGCCGGGATTGACGAGAACACCAAAGCAACTGGGGGTGAAATCGTAAAGAAAAATGGTAAAATAACAGGGATTTTGATAGACCGTCCCATGGGTATGATAGGGGCCATAATGCCATCTTCAAATAGAACTACCCAAATACAAGCGTTAAAAGACGCTGAGAAAATTTGTCTTAGCTATGGTCTCACTACAGTAAACGATGCAGGTTTAAATAAATCAACCATTGAATTAGTGGATAGTTTACAGCAAGCTGGGGAATTATCTATTCGGGTTTATGCGATGATTAGTAACAACCCTGAAAATTTGGATTATTACTTACAAAAAGGAATTGTAAAGACCGATAGGCTAAATGTTCGCTCTGTAAAGGTATATGGTGATGGGGCATTAGGTTCTAGGGGTGCTGCACTACGTGAACCCTATTCGGATCAAGATGGGCATTTTGGGGCAATGATCACTCCGGTTAATGAAATTGAAGCTTTGGCAGAGCGCATAGCCGCTTCAGACTATCAAATGAACACGCATGCCATTGGTGATTCTGCGAATATTGTTGTGCTTAGAGCCTATAATAAAGCTTTAAAAGGTAAGAAAGATAGGCGCTGGAAAGTAGAGCATGCACAAGTAATATCTGAAATGGATTTTGATTATTTCAAGGACGGGATTATTCCGTCAGTTCAACCTACACATGCCACAAGCGATATGTATTGGGCAGAGGACAGATTGGGTGAAGACCGCATCAAAGGCGCTTATGCTTTTAAAACTTTATTGGATAAAGCAGGAACGGTTGCACTTGGCACCGATTTTCCAGTGGAACAGGTAAGTCCGTTTTTAACCTTCCATGCAGCGGTGGCACGAAAGGATTTGGATAATTATCCAGAAGGAGGCTATCAAATGGAAGAGGCCCTTTCAAGGGAAGAAACCTTAAGGGGAATGACCATTTGGGCAGCACATTCCAATTTTGAGGAACACGAAAAAGGAAGTATTGAGGTGGGGAAGTTTGCTGATTTTACAGTATTAAGTGATGATTTAATGCAAGTCCCAGAAGAGGAAATACCAAATATCACGGCAGAACAGACTTATATAGGCGGTAAAAAAGTAAAATAAAAAAATACCGAAACTTTAGGTTTCGGTATTTTTATTCCAAGATTTGCAGGCGTAAATAACTTTGATGCTTTACATCTTTATAGGAAGCGCAACTCTAGTGGTCCCCCAACCCATAACCATATGTACACTACCATCCACTTCAGAAAAGGCAATTGAAAAAGCATCCAAAGATTCTTCTGCGGCGCTTGCACTGGCCTTTACACGGGCAACATCTGTAGCTTTATTATACGAATAAGCACCCCATTGGTTTAAATTACTGTTTAAGATAACAGTCCATTCGCCCTCCCCAGGAATTGTGAATAATGAGTATGTTCCGGCTTTTACTGCAGTACCCCCAACATTGGCATCTTTGTAAAAGGTGATTTCAGCAGCTTCATTTGCCCCTGTTCTCCATACTTCACCTGCCGGTGCAAGTTCAGATACTGAACGGCCTTTAAGTTGCGGTCGGCTATAGGTTACCCTAATAGCTTTGTCCGAAATTTTATAGCTCGCTGGATATGTAGCCATGTCCATTGGGCTTTTATCCAAGCCACCAAATTGTTGTGCAGAGGCATTTGTCGTAAAAACCAATGCTAACATTAAAAAAGAAAGTGATAATAAGTTTTTCATAATATTGTTTATTTTTTATCCTGAATTTATTTCAGGGTTAGTGTTTCAAATCTAAATAGTAATCAATACAACGACCTATAAAAAGTCGTTAAAATTTTCCCAACTTACAATTTGGTTTTTTTTTATTGGTTTTTTTCAATAATTATTACATATTTAAGCATAAAGTTTAATTAATATTATAATATGAAGTTAATATGTGAAATATGTTTTATAACTGATACTTTATATGCATCTTTGCCTTTAAATTGATATAAAAATATATAATATGTGTGGAATTGTATGTGCATTTGATGTTAAGGAAAGCACTGATGTGTTAAGGCCCCAATTATTGGAGATGTCCAAAAAAGTGAGGCATAGAGGTCCGGATTGGAGTGGTATTTATGCTGATGACAAGGCTATTTTAGCCCATGAAAGATTGGCAATAGTTGATCCAGCTTCAGGTAAGCAACCTCTTTTTAGTGAAGATCGTAGATTAATATTGGCAGCCAATGGTGAAATATATAATCATAGACAGTTGCGTAAGCAGTTCCAGGGCAAGTATAATTTTCAGACCGAATCTGATTGTGAGGTTATTTTAGCCTTATACCAGGAAAAAGGGGTCGATTTTTTGGATGAGATGAATGGGATTTTCGGCTTCGCCATTTATGATGCAGAGAAAGATGAATATTTTGTTGCACGGGACCATATGGGAATAATTCCATTGTACATGGGTTGGGATAAAAACGGAACGTTTTATGTCGCATCGGAATTAAAAGCATTGGAAGGTACTTGTACTAAAATAGAATTATTTCCTCCAGGACATTACTTGCATAGCAGCGACGGGGAATTGAAAAGATGGTATACCCGTGATTGGATGGAATACGATGCCGTTAAGGAAAACGAAACCAGTATTCAAGAAATAAAAAAATCATTGGAAGCGGCTGTGCATAGACAATTGATGTCAGATGTACCGTATGGGGTGTTACTTTCAGGAGGATTGGATTCATCGGTTACTTCGGCAATTGCTAAAAAATATGCGGAAAAGCGAATTGAGTCAGACGACACGACTGATGCTTGGTGGCCGCAATTGCATTCCTTTTCAGTAGGGCTTGAAGGTTCTCCCGATTTGGCAGCCGCCCAAAAAGTGGCAAAACATATTGGCACGATTCACCATGAGATAAAATTCACTATCCAGGAAGGCTTGGATGCCATAAAGGATGTGGTCTATAATTTGGAAACTTACGATATAACTACCATACGTGCTTCTACCCCTATGTATCTTATGGCTCGGGTCATTAAGTCGATGGGAATAAAAATGGTGCTTTCGGGAGAAGGTGCAGACGAATTGTTCGGAGGCTATCTTTATTTCCACAAAGCACCGAATGCTAGGGAATTCCATGAAGAAACGGTTCGAAAGTTAAGCAAACTTCATATGTATGATTGTCTAAGGGCGAATAAATCGTTGGCGGCATGGGGTATTGAAGGTCGTGTGCCGTTTTTGGACAAGGAATTCATGGATGTGGCCATGCGTATTAACCCACAAGATAAAATGATCAATGGGGAGCGTATGGAGAAATGGGTGGTGCGTAAGGCATTTGAGGATATGTTGCCAGAAAGTGTGGCATGGCGTCAAAAAGAGCAGTTTTCAGATGGAGTAGGTTATAGCTGGATTGATACTTTGAAGGAAGTTGTAAATATCGAAGTTTCAGATGAGCAATTGGCAAACGCAAATTTTCGTTTTCCTTTACAGACCCCGACGACAAAAGAAGAGTTTTATTATCGTTCAATTTTTGAACAACATTTTCCATCTGATGCAGCTGCGTTATGTGTACCTCAAGAGCCTTCAGTGGCCTGTAGTACAAAGATTGCACTGGAATGGGATGAGGCATTCAAAAACATGAACGATCCTTCCGGTAGGGCCGTAGCCAATGTGCATGATGATGCTTATAAGAGTTAAGAGTAGGGAATGAATCAATGAGGTAAGAACAATGACCGCATATTGAATTCTGGCTTTTTGAAAAACAGCCCCTATGCTTGAATTGGGTACATCGGCAGTATTGCTGTGTCTTTCCAGAATTTATTTCGAGAGCTTAGGGGAGGATAGGGAAGCTTATCGCCGGTCATTATGGAGATACTTATGAAACTAAATCAGTAAAGAAGAAATAACACGAATTCTGTTTACCCGGTTTTTTAACTACCAGGCATTAAGAAGCACCATAGATTTGGGGCTTCTTTTTTTTAACCCAAATTTCGTAATATACTTGATGATTTGAACACCCTTATTAACTCGTGTTTTAATCTTAATGAATTATGGTGTTCCCCTTGATGGATTTAATGTAAAACCCCCATACTATCTTAATGTAAAATCCAATTGAAATTCCAAACTTTTACTTCGGAATTTTCCACAATATTTGTTGATAACTTCATGGTTTAAAAATGCCCACAAACCTATATTTCATAGGCTATTGCTTATATTTGCAGGATTGCTGTAATTATAATGAAAACAACGAATTGATTTATGAGCGAAGAACCAAAAAAAGAACAATATTCGGCCGATAGTATCCAAGCCCTTGAGGGAATGGAACATGTACGTATGCGCCCATCAATGTATATTGGTGATATAGGGGTAAGAGGGTTGCACCACTTGGTATATGAAGTCGTGGATAACTCCATTGATGAGGCAATGGGTGGCCATTGTGATACGATAAGTGTAGTGATAAATGAGGACAATTCAATCACCACGAAAGATAATGGCCGGGGTATACCTGTTGATCTACATAAAAAAGAAGGTGTTTCAGCCTTGGAAGTTGTAATGACCAAGATCGGTGCTGGCGGTAAATTTGATAAGGATTCCTATAAAGTATCCGGTGGACTACACGGGGTAGGTGTTTCTGTTGTAAATGCGCTTTCTGATCACCTTAGGGCAACTGTTCATAGGGATGGTAAAATTTGGGAGCAGGAATATGAGAGGGGAAAATCGCTTTATCCCGTAAAGAGCATAGGTGAAACTACCGAAAGGGGTACGGTTATTACCTTTCATCCAGATGAAACCATATTTACACAAACCATAGAATACAGTTATGAGACTTTGGCCAATAGAATGCGGGAGCTATCCTTTTTGAATAAAGGGGTAACCATTTCTATTACCGATATGCGCCAAAAAGACGAAAAAGGTGAGTTTGTTTCTGAATCGTTTTATTCCGATGAAGGATTAAAGGAATTCGTTAAGTTTTTAGATGGTAATAGGGAATCGTTGATTCAGAATGTTATCGCAATGGAAGGTGAAAAGAATGATATTCCAGTTGAGGTAGCAATGATCTATAATACCAGCTATACTGAAAATCTACATTCCTATGTAAACAATATCAATACCCATGAAGGGGGGACACATTTGTCAGGATTTAGAAGAGGACTAACAAGTACTTTGAAAAAATATGCTGATGCCTCTGGAATGTTGGATAAGTTGAAGTTTGAAGTCCAGGGCGATGATTTTAGGGAAGGTTTAACTGCTATAATCTCTGTGAAGGTTGCCGAACCCCAGTTTGAAGGGCAGACCAAAACAAAGCTTGGGAATAGGGAAGTTTCTTCAGCTGTTAGTCAGGCTGTTTCAGAAATGTTGACCAATTATTTGGAAGAGCATCCTGATGATGCCAAAATCATTGTACAAAAAGTGGTTTTAGCGGCTACGGCCCGTCATGCTGCTACCAAGGCAAGGGAAATGGTACAGCGCAAAACGGTAATGAGTATTGGCGGATTGCCTGGAAAGTTGTCGGATTGCTCCGAACAAGATCCTGCATTGTGCGAGGTATTCTTAGTTGAGGGTGATTCGGCAGGAGGAACTGCCAAACAAGGAAGGGATAGAATGTTCCAGGCTATTCTTCCACTTCGTGGTAAGATATTGAATGTCGAAAAAGCAATGCCACATCGTGTTTTTGAAAATGAAGAGATAAAGAATATATATACTGCACTTGGTGTAACTATAGGTACAGAAGATGATAGTAAGGCTTTGAACCTTGAAAAATTACGTTACCATAAAGTGGTTATTATGTGTGATGCCGATGTTGATGGTAGCCATATTGAAACACTGATTCTAACATTTTTCTTCCGTTATATGCGTGAATTGATTGAAGGTGGACATGTTTTTATAGCAACACCACCATTGTATCTTGTTAAAAAGGGAAGTAAAAAACGGTATGCGTGGTCTGATAAGGAGCGCGATGAAATTGCAGAAAGTTTTAACGGCAGTGTGGGCATTCAACGTTATAAAGGTCTTGGTGAAATGAACGCGGAACAATTATGGGATACAACCATGAATCCGGAATTTAGGACATTAAGACAAATTACTATTGATAATGCCACTGAATCTGACAGGGTATTCTCGATGTTAATGGGCGATGAGGTACCACCAAGAAGGGAATTTATTGAGAAAAATGCCGTTTATGCGAACATTGATGCATAAGAATTGGTACTTACACAACAAAAATCCTGACGGTACCGTCAGGATTTTTTAGTTTTGGGGAAAATTCTCACAGATGAAAAAACTATTTTTCTTTTTAGTATTAGGCTATGGTTTTCAAACTATGGCTCAGACCGATATCAATAATATATTGGCAGCTGGTCTTAACGATGCAGAACAATTCACCACCGATTATCTTTCACCCGCATCAGAAGGTGCTATGTACAGTATCTCAAATGGATGGTACAATTCAGCGGATGCCAAGCCTTTAGCTGGCTTCGAAATCTCGATCATCGGTAATATGTCCAGTTTTAAGAATAAAGACGATAAAAAGGCTTTTGAGTTAAATACTGCTGATTACGAGAACCTGCAATTCGTTGATGATAGTAGTTCAAAAATGGTATCTACATCATTAGGGGATATTGAAGGTGTCAGAGTATTTGTTGAAGATGAGAGCGGCCTTTTAAGAGAGGAATTTGAACTTCCGCCGGGTTTGGCCTCGGAGAATATAAATTTTATTCCTTCGGCATTTATTCAGGCCAGCGTTGGCATAATAAAAGGGACAGAACTTAAAGCAAGGTTTTTACCTAAAATCAATACCGAGGAATTTGGCATGGGTTTGTATGGTTTTGGGGTTCAACATGAATTTACCAAACATTTACCAGCAGATAAGATTTTACCTGTTGCAATTTCTGGGGTTATAGGTTTTACACATTTAGATGCTTCGTATGATTTTACCAATACCGGCATAATAGCAGGGCAAGACCAAAAATTGGATATAGCAATGAATACCTGGGTTTTTCAAGCAGTGGTATCGACCAAACTTCCAATCATCAATTTTTATGGTGGTTTAGGATATCTTACTGGGAAATCAACTACCGATGTTTTGGGAACTTATATTGTATCTGGACCATTTCCGCAAACCTATGAGGATCCGTTCTCGATTTCAAATGATGTTAGCGGGGTAACCGCGAATGTTGGGGCTAAATTAAAACTGGGATTCTTCAGGTTGAATGTAGATTATACCCTTGCTGAATTCAATAACCTTTCGGTAGGAATCAATTTTGGATTTAGATAGCTGAAACAATACGGCAAAGATTAATAAGGCCTTGATGTTATTATTATCATTGGGGCTTTTTTGTGCACTATAATTTAAGAATCCTTATTAATGATTATCATTTGGCTATTGATTTTTGCTCAATATGCATAGAATAGTATTACATTTTATCTATTAAAATTGCCGTTAATCGATAGTCAAAATGGAGATATTATGTATTTCATCCTATAAATCATACAGTTTATCGAAAATATCCAATAATAAGTAAGAATATTCCTTCTTGTAGCAAAGCGAAACAAAAACGATTATTTTATTTTTCCTTTTAATAAAAATTGATAAAATATTAAAATAACCCCAAATCCCATAATCATGAAAAATGTAATGTTAATTAGAGAAATTTATTTTGAGGCTTTTAAAAATATAGGAACTAAATTCGTTAAGAATTATTTTAAGGTTTTCTCTTGGTTCTGTATTGCAAGTTATGTAATAGTACTTTATGCTTTCGCATTTAGGGTTTCAACTGGCTTTGCTTTTGAATAGGTTACAAAAGCAGGTTAAATTAAAAAAGCCTCCATTTGGGGAAGTGGAAGGCTTTTTTGATTTTTATGTTACCAAAGTCCAAGAAATAAAATAATCCAAGTTGCTATTATAGTTTTCAAAAACAAGCAATGTTATTATTAAAAAGGACTAAAGATTATTCCCTTATTGCTAATATATTTCCGATTGAATCCTCCAAAATTATTCCTTCAGGTGATTCTTTCATGATTACATTATTATCCGATTTATCAATACCAGGATATGAAATTGTATAAATACTATCGTCTTTTTTCCATCGAAAATCTGTTTTAACAGTGATGGCACCATTTTCAATCCGATGGTATCTTCCTAGATATGCGTCGTTAAAGATCCAGTCGCGACGTATGGTCTGTTTACCTGTTTCAGAGGTATTGACTTCAATACGGGTCCATATACCTATGACAGGATCATTGTTTTCAGGAATCCTTGAACAGTTGCTGGCTAATATGATGCCAACTATTGCTATGAATGAAAAGAATTTTTTCATTATGTAGGTTGTTTTGATTTGGGGTACTGTTTAAGAACGCAACTTGTTTAATTGGTATTGCGAAAATTCGATGTATGGTTCATAATTTTGATTTTCTTCGTTGAAACACCTAAATTTTTAACAATCGCTCTATTTTCTTGGAGTTTTGTAAAGTGTTCAAAAAAAATTTTAAACTGATTTTTGTCATCTTTTTTCTATCAGGAATCATTATTTTTGCAGGGTAAAAATTACAATCTAAAACTATAAACATATGAAAGTTACCGTAGTAGGGGCAGGTGCTGTTGGCGCGAGTTGTGCAGAGTATATTGCCATTAAGAATTTCGCATCGGAAGTAGTATTGTTGGATATTAAAGAAGGTTATGCTGAAGGTAAAGCCATGGATTTGATGCAAACTGCTTCTTTGAATGGGTTTGACACAAAAATAACTGGTACTACAAATGATTATTCAAAAACAGCAAGCAGTGATATAGCGGTAATTACATCCGGTATTCCTAGAAAGCCGGGAATGACACGTGAAGAGCTTATTGGGATCAATGCAGGAATCGTTAAAACAGTTGCTTCCAATTTAATAAAACATTCTCCTAATGTTACATTGATAGTAGTTAGTAATCCTATGGATACCATGACTTATTTGGTTCATAAAACCACAGGATTGCCAAAAAATAAAATTATTGGTATGGGCGGCGCTTTGGACAGTGCCCGGTTCAAATATCGTTTGGCGGAGGCCATGAATGCACCAATATCCGATATTGATGGTATGGTTATAGGTGGCCATAGCGATACAGGGATGGTTCCTTTGGCATCACATGCTACCAGAAATAGCATAAATGTTACAGAATTTATTTCTGAAGACCGTTTGCAACAGGTAGTGGAAGACACAAAAGTAGGTGGTGCAACCCTAACGAAATTATTAGGGACAAGTGCATGGTATGCCCCTGGTGCGGCCGTATCTTCATTGGTTCAGGCTATCGCCTGTGATCAAAAGAAAATGTTCCCCTGCTCAACCTTATTGGAAGGCGAATATGGTCTAAATGATATTTGTATTGGAGTCCCTGTAATATTAGGTAAGGACGGTATAGAAAAAATCGTTGATATCCCCCTTTCTGGAGCGGAAAAAGCTAAAATGAAAGAGAGTGCAGCCGGTGTTTCTAAAACTAATGATCTTTTAGAAGTATAGTTGATAGTTCCGTATAATTAATTAAGGCATCCTATATATTATAGTAGGATGCCTTTGTTTTTTACAATAACTCATAAATATATTGTCAATTCTTAGGGTAAATCATATATTTGCACGCTGTTGAGAAAAGCATACTTAAAATACACATAACCAATGCAAAATAAAGGACTTATAAAGCTTTTTGCCTTCTTGTTCGGGCTAGTTAGTATCTACCAATTATCATACACTTTTATTGCAAGTAAGATTGAAAATGATGCTGAAGTTTATGCTTCAAATCTTATATCCGAAGCTGAGGATGATTACGTTTCCAAGCGCGAAGCGTTGGAAGTTAGATATTTGGATTCAATTGGAAACAATCCTATTTTGGGTTATACCAGCTATGATGATGCTAAGAAAAAAGAACTTAATAAAGGACTTGACCTTAAAGGTGGAATCAACGTAACTCTTCAGATTTCTGTAAAGGATATTTTAAAAGGACTTGCGAACAATTCAAAAAGCCCAATTTTCAATAAAGCATTGGCAGATGCCGATACGGCTTCCAAAAATAGTGATGATACTTATGTTGACTTGTTTTTTGATGCATTCGATAAAATAAAAGGAGACACCAAATTGGCATCACCTGAGATTTTTGCGAATAAAACCCTTAGTGATGAGGTAAATTTTCAGATGACCGATGATGAGGTAAAGCCAATCATCCGAAGAAAAATTGATGAGTCCATCGTATCAGCATTTGAAGTACTACGTGAACGTATCGATGGTTTTGGGGTAACCCAACCCAACATTCAGCGTGAAGGTAATTCAGGACGAATTTTGGTAGAATTACCAGGGGCAAGGGATATTGCCAGGGCACAGGATTTATTATCAAGTACTGCACAATTGGAGTTTTGGGAAACCTATGAACAAAACAACCCCAGTTTTAGTACATTTTTGATTGCTGCTAACGAGAAGTTAAAATCCATCTTAAAAACTGATGTTGTCGAGGAACCGGTAAAGGAAGAATCTGAATTGGATTCCTTATTATCGGATGTAACGGATTCGTTGGATATTGCCAGTCAAGTAAACCCATTATATGATTTACTAATTCCCGCAAATCCTGGAACCAACGCTATGTTCAGGGCGGCAATTAAAGACACGGCCAAAGTGGGATCCTATCTTAGGATGCCGGAGATTCTTAGGTTACTGCCAGCAGATATCCAATTTACAAAATTCGTTTGGGAAAGACCAGCCAATGACAATGTAGAGGTTTTGGATTTATATGCTTTAAAATCCAATCGAAGTGGATCACCAAGATTAAGTGGCGATGTAGTAAGTGATGCAAGAGACACCTATGATCAGTTTAGCAAGCCAGCGATTAGTATGAGTATGAACTCTAGGGGTTCTAAAGAATGGCAAAAGCTCACAAGTGATGCCAACATTAATGGAACCGGTATCGCAGTTGTCTTGGACAATAAAGTGTACACCGCCCCCGGATGTTCGGTGGTTGGTGGTATATCTGGTGGTGGCACTGAAATTACAGGAACTTTCACCGTTGATGAAACTAAGGATATTGCGAATGTTTTACGTGCTGGTAAATTACCGGCCAAGGCAGAGATTATTCAATCTACAGTTGTCGGACCTTCATTAGGTCAAGAAGCCATAGATAGTGGATTTATGTCCTTTTTAATTGCGATGGTAATCGTATTGCTTTGGATGGTATTCTATTATGGTAAAGCCGGAATTTTTGCGGATATAGCTTTGATTTTGAATATTCTACTGATTTTTGGGGTATTGACCAGTTTGAGTGCAGTACTTACATTGCCTGGAATCGCGGGTATTGTTTTGACCCTGGGAATGTCAGTTGATGCAAACGTACTGATATTTGAGCGTATCAAAGAAGAGTTGGCAAAAGGAAAAGGGAAGTCACAAGCGGTGGCAGATGGTTTTGGTAATGCACTTTCATCTATTTTGGATGCCAATATAACCACAGGTTTAACTGCGTTGATATTATTCATGTTTGGTACAGGTCCTATTAAAGGATTTGCAACTACCTTATTAATTGGTATTCTTACTTCATTGTTCACAGCAATATTTATTACGAGATTATTGATAGACTGGTACGTTAGTGGCAAGGGAAGATCTTTGGATTTTTCAACAGCATTGACAAAAAATCTATTTACGAACCTTAATATCAATTTCTTGAGCAAACGAAAAATTGCGTATGTAATTTCATTCATCTTGGTTGGTATTGGATTGTTCTCTTTATTCTTTGGTCCTGGATTGCAACAAGGTGTCGATTTTGTTGGAGGTAGATCTTATCAAGTACGTTTTGAGAAAGAAGTTAGTCCTTCAGAGATAGCGTCAGAATTGAATACGGTTTTCGGAAGCGGTACCAATGTAAAAACGTATGGTGAGGCCAATCAGATAAAAGTTACAACCCCTTATAAAGTTGATGTCGAAGGGGTAGAGGTAGATAATGAGATTCAGGATAAACTGTTCACCTCACTACAAAAGTATTTACCAGATGGTACCAGTAAGTCTGACTTTATTGTGGGTAGTGGCGATAAATCAATTGGGATTATGCAATCTGTTAAGGTTGGGCCTACCATTGCGGATGACATTAAAAAGAATGCATTTTTAGCAATCATTGGGTCATTAGCAGTTGTGTTCTTGTATATATTATTACGTTTTAGGAAATGGCAATTTTCTTTGGGAGCGGTAACCGCGGTTTTCCATGATGTTTTGATTGTTTTGGGTATCTTCTCTATTACTGGTAAATTTATGCCTTTTAATATGGAAATCGACCAAGCCTTTATTGCTGCGATATTAACCGTTATTGGTTACTCTTTGAATGATACCGTGGTTGTATTTGACCGTATTCGTGAAATAATAGATGAGCGTGGCTGGAAAGGCGGTGAAAACGTGAATTCTGCGATTAACAGTACATTAGGTCGAACATTAAATACATCCTTAACAACATTAGTGGTGTTGTTGACTATATTTATTTTTGGAGGCGAATCACTTCGTGGATTTATGTTTGCAATGATAGTAGGTGTTATAGTAGGTACTTACTCTTCTGTGTTTATTGCAACCCCTATAATGTTTGATACATTGAAAAAGAAGTTATTGGTGGGAAAGGGAAAATAAATTTCATTTTTAATTTTATAGGCTAAAAAGCCGCACTGACAGATTCCTGTCAGCGCGGCTTTTTTTATTGAATAGCACCTATAGAGCCATTATCCGTCATTCTTAAATTGTAGATAAAATCGGGATTTAGTCCACGTTCAACACGGTGGGAAACAAATATTATTGTCGTATTGCTTTCTCGTGCAATCTTATTTACCAAAGAAACCAACAGTGAAGCTGATTCATCATCAAGTCCTGCTGTAGGTTCATCCAATATTAATAATAATGGATGTTTTATCATTGCCCTTGTAGTCATTACCAATCGTTTTTGACCCATGGTAAGATCATGAAAAAGGGTGTCCTTTATTTTCCAAAAACCAACTAATTGTAACCATTCTTTTGCGATCCTTAGCTGTGCTTCGGTAGGCTGCACATATAATCCTATCGAGTCGATTATCCCAGAAATCATCATATGTTCAACAGAATGATACCCAGTAAATTTATCGGTCATTGAAGGGGTGAAATATCCAATATTCTTTTTGATGTCCCATACGCTTTCGCCACTACCTTTCCTCTGCCCGAACAAAAAAAGATCTTGGCCATAACCTTTTGGGTTTTCTCCCGTAATCATCGAAAGTATGGTCGTTTTACCACTTCCATTCTTACCGCTAAGTTCCCAAAATTCGCCTTTGGCTATTTTCCAGCTAATATCCCTTAAAATAGGTTTTCCTTCATAACTAACATTAACTTTCTTGAGTTCGATCAATGTTTTATGATTAAATTCTATTTGCTTCAAAGGAGGCGGAATCGAACCTTTAAAATGGTTGGTCTCCTTATTTGAAAGGAAGGTATTTTGTTCTGTAAGTAAAATTAATTTACGATCATCAAGTCTGGCATAATTCTTAATAAACGGAAGTAAGTCACCCTTTCTACTAATGATTTGAATAATTATAATTTCCTTTGAAATACCATGAAGGAGATTTTTTAATTCCAACTGTGAATCCTTATCTAAATTGTCGAACGGATTGTCTAGAACAACATAATCCGGGTTTGAATCCAATAAATGCTCGAGCAAGACTTTTTTCTGCTCACCGCTTGACATTGATTGCAAAGTCTGGGAGGTATTTTCAATAATTTGGAGTTTACCATGTCGACTCTCTTCATCAATTAATTCTAAGAGTGCCAATTTTGAGAACAACGCTCCCCGTAATCCTTTCAGTACTTCAAGGTCAAAGGGAATTGTTTCATCGAAAAGTTCTTCAATAAAAGAAGATTTCTTGGACGTGTTATCAATGAATATTGCCCAATGGTTTGTCTCGGGAAGAATTGGTTGCTTTGAAGTGGAATTTGTTCTTTTTTCTTTGTGCATTACCAAAGGTGAACAATTTACAATTTCTTGAATTCAATGCGGTCACCGACTTCCAAGAGCCACTTTTCCGCCAAACCTGCATTTATTTCCAAGACATATTTAACGGGAACTTTGGAAGAAAGCCCTATTTCAGAATAAGGTTGGGCATTTTCCTGAAAACTGGCAATTTTAAGTTTTTCGTTTATAAAAACTATATCCAATGCAAATTCGGTATTCTTCATATAAAATGAATGCATGGCGACTTCCGGGAAAATGAACAACATTCCTTGATTGTCTGCCATACTTTTACGGTACATTAATCCTGTTTCCGTTTCATAATCCGATTCTGCTATCTCTATTTCCAAATTAACGAGAATAGAATCGGTTTCAGCCTTATAAATAGACAATGATCCTTCCTTGGTAAATGTGATAGGATCTGTTTTAATTACTTTTTTAGAGTCCACTTTACAAGACTGAAGTATTAAAAACCCAATAAAAAAAATAGCATATTGTTTTAAGCTCTTCATTCTATTTTATTAATTATTAAACTGAATCATATTTCGATAATCCAAATTCGAACATCGATCCTCGCACCTAATTTTTTATAAACCGCGACTGCAATCCACTTACCGAACACTGCCAACTCTTTTCGGTCTAAACATAAAATACAAGCCAATCAATATAAATGGGACACTCAACCATTGACCAGTAGATAAAAGACCCAATGACTCCTCAAATCCACCTTGACTTTTCTTAACAAATTCAACAAAGAAACGAACTGTCCACAGTAGCACTAAAAACAAACCGAAAAGGTACCCTGCTTTATTTTTTTTATCCGTTTTCCAATATAGATAATACAATAGCAAAAACACAAAGATGTAACAAACACCTTCATAAAGTTGGGCAGGATGTCTATACGGTATTTGTGCCAGATACTCCGAAAATTCAGCTTTGGTAGCTATTGCGTCATAGGCTGCATTAACGGTTTTCTCTTTCGTGATTCCCAATGCTTTTGAGGGATGCATATCATCTGAATCACGAATAAATTTAGTCGCAAAAATGAAAGATTCATCAGTAATTTTCCCGTTGATTTCAGAATTAAAAAAATTACCAAGACGTACACAGAATGCACCTAATGCGACGGGAATAACAACACGGTCCAGTACCCAAAGTATTTTGAATTCACGATGTTTTCTTGTGTAAAGATACATTCCGATGATTACACCAATTGCCGCCCCATGACTCGCCAAACCAGTAAAACCTGTAAACTCATAGCCGTTTATAAACCCAAAAAGTGTTTCACCTGCACTTTCGCGAATGGGAAGCAGTATTTCCGCAATATGGTTTTTATAATAGGCCCAATCGTAAAAGAAAACATGTCCCAATCTGGCGCCTAGCATAGTAGCCAAAACCGTATAAATGAAAAGAGAATCCAATTGTTCGACTGATTTTTTTTCATTGAAGAAAATCCGCTTCATTATGAACCAACCCAGCGCAAAAGCAACAATCCACAATAAGTTGTAATATTTTATCTGTAGGAATCCAATCTTGAACAATGTTTCATTCGGATTCCATATAAAGCTTAAAAAGTACATAAGTAAAATTTGAAAGGCTAATATAAGAAAATAGAAGCTAGACCGCTTTGCTTTTAGAAAATAGATGAAAGGGAAGAAGGGTAGTTATCAATTGGAAAATGTTTTAAACCGTATTTAGAGGAATATTGAATTTAAACCAATTGTCAAATTGATTGGAATTTATAATGTTAAGGAACGGGATCATAACCCTTGCCACCCCATGGATTACAACTAAAAATGCGTTTTATGGCAAGCCATCCGCCTTTTAAAAGTCCGTGTTTTTGTAATGCTTCCAGAGTGTATTGGGAACAAGTAGGGGAGTACCTGCAAGTAGCAGGCAAATAAGGTGAAATGGCACCTTGATAGAATTTTACCAATAGAACGAAAGGAGCAATTAGTATTTTTTTCATTTTATACTGAACTAAATTCTGTATCTGTCGATATTGGTCATAAGAAACAATTGGATTTCGAACTTTCTTTCAATAAAATATTCTCTTGAAAAGACTATTTTCACGAAACACTAAAGGTTGTTCCCTCTTTTCCATCTTTCAATTGAATACCTATCGCTAATAGTTGATCACGAATTTTATCGGAAGTTGCAAAGTCCTTATTATTTCGTGCATCATTTCGAAGTTCAATCAATAATTCAACAACACCTTGAAGTTTGCCTGTATCCTGATTCGTTCCATCTTTATTTTCCAATCCCAAAACATCAAAAACAAAGTCATTCATGGTCTGTATTAGCAGTGCCTTATCTAACTCGGTAATATGCTCTTTCGCTTCCTTGATAAGATTAATATGCTTAACAGCTTCAAACAAATTGGCAATTAAAATGGGAGTGTTGAAATCATCGTTCATGGCATCATAACACTTCTGTCTCCAATCAACTACATTAAAGTCTGAATTTGCTCCCGTTTCAAGGTTGGCCATATTTTCCAAAGCTTCCATAAGCCTTTGATATCCTTTTTCCGAAGCCAATAGAGCTTCATTACTAAGGTCCAAAATGCTTGTATAATGTGCTTGCATTATAAAAAAGCGGACTACGGAAGGTTGGAAAGGCTTACTTAGTATATTGTTTTCACCAGTAAATATTTCACCTGGCAAAATATTATTACCAGTCGATTTTGCCATTTTCTTACCGTTCATGGTAAGCATATTGGCATGCAACCAATAATTAACAGGAGAATGGCCATTGCTGGCTTCAGCCTGTGCAATTTCACATTCGTGATGCGGAAATTTCAAATCCATTCCCCCACCGTGTATATCAAAAGTCTCACCAAGATATTTGGTGCTCATGGCGGTACATTCTAGGTGCCATCCTGGAAAACCATCACCCCATGGGGATGGCCATCTCATTATATGCTGGGGTTCTGCTTTTTTCCATAGCGCAAAATCCTGTGGGCTTTTTTTATCACTCTGGGCTGTAAGTTCACGCGTATTGGCAATCATATCCTCCAATTTTCGACCACTTAACTTGCCATATTCAAAGTTTTCATTGAATTTTTTTACATCAAAATAAACCGAGCCATTAACCTCATAAGCATACCCTTTAACAAGGATTTCCTTTATGATTTCCAATTGTTCAATAATATGACCTGTGGCTGTTGGCTCTATACTTGGAGGCAGAAAGTTGAACTGTTCCAGGATTTTATGAAAATCAACGGTGTACCGCTGAACAACCTCCATTGGTTCAATTTGCTCCAGTCTGGCCTTTTGCGCAATCTTGTCCTCACCTTCCTCAGCATCATCCACCAAATGACCAGCATCGGTAATATTGCGTACATAGCGCACCTTATAACCCAGATGCTTAAAGTATCTGAATATCATATCAAAAGACATGAAGGTTCTACAGTTGCCTAAATGCACATTGCTATAAACCGTTGGGCCGCAAACATACATGCCTATATGACCTTCATTTATAGGTTTAAAAACTTCTTTTTTACCGGTAAGCGAGTTTGTGATTTTTAGCGTTTGGTCTTTGTACAATTGCATTTTAGGCTAAAATGGTTAGAATTTGGTATCCAAATTAATGTATTCCAAAAATTCGCGACGAACCGCTTCGTCCTTGAATTTACCACCATATTCGGCAGTAACGGTGCTACTTTCTATATCCCTAATACCTCTGGAATTCACACATAAGTGTTTTGCATCGATCACACAAGCAACGTCGTCGGTATTCAATACTTTTTGGAATTCCCTGACTATTTGAATATTCAAGCGTTCTTGTACTTGAGGTCTTTTTGCGTAATAATCTACAATGCGATTCATTTTAGATAAACCAACGACGGTTCCGTTGGAAATATAGGCAATATGTGCTTTGCCTACAATAGGAAGTAAATGGTGTTCGCAAGTGGAATAAACCGTGATGTTTTTTTCGACCAACATTTCACCATATTTGTATTTATTCTTGAATGTAGAAGCGTTTGGTTTTCGTTTTGGTTGAAGTCCTCCAAAAATCTCGTTAACAAACATCTTGGCAACCCGGTTCGGAGTACCCTGTAAACTGTCATCATCTAGGTCTAAACCTAAAGTGAGCATAATCTCCCTTACGTTTGCTTTGATTCGTTCTATCTTTTCCTCATTGCTCAAGACGAAAGCATCTTCACGTAATGGGGTATCTTCAGAAGAAGAAACATGATCGTTTCCCATCTCTTCAAAATGCTCTTCCAATGTGCTGTCTAATTTCATTTAAAAAAACTTAAAGAACGGCAAAGATATACATAAAATGACACTTTATACCCTAATTAACCTATTACACAACATAAATTAGTGTTAAGGGAATGCTCTGATTATTTTTATAAACTCCAAAGTTTGGGCCTACTTATGAGACGTAAGCATATATTTTTATTCATCATGCTATTATTAGGTGTAACCGGTATATCCGCACAGGTTTCCCCTGATTGTGGTAATGCTATACCCATTTGTAATAATACACCGGTAAACGGAGGTACTACAGGGTGGGGGTCAGATGATTTTAATGGTGACCTAACGAGTGGTTGTTTAGAGCAAACCTTGACCGGAGCTATAGAATCAAATTCTGCTTGGTATCGTTTTCGTACGGGCGCATCTGGGGAATTAGGCTTTAATATTGGTTTTGATAAAATGGAAGACTGGGATTTTGCACTCTATAAAACAAGTGATTGCAATAATTTAGGGGAACCGGTTCGGTGCAATTTTTTTGATAATCAAGATGAAAGTGTTTTTATCGGAGTGGGTGAGGACCCGACCGGGGTAACTGAAAGCGTACAATATGAGGATTGGCTGCAGGTAGAGCCAGGAGAGGATTACTATTTATTGATCAATAATTTCAGCAACAATAATTCAGGGTTTTCAATTCAATTTTCAGGTCACATTTTTGTTACCAACCCTTATGATGCCTTGGATTGCTCGATTATCGACAATTTATTGGGCCCACCAATTGCTGCATGTGAAAATGATATTGTTACTCTAGATGCAACGACAGCATCGGCTATTGATTATAATTGGTTTGAAGATACAGGAAGTGGATATCAACCTATTGTGGGAGAACATAATGCAACACTACAAGTAACGGCCTCTGCGATGTATAGGGTTCATGTGATAGTACCCTCTGGGAATAATATTATCAGTGATGTTAATGTGGTATATTATTCATTGCCAGTAGCAAATCCGGTTTCAGATGGTGCTTCTTGTACTGGTTCGGAGACTTATGATTTATCCCAAAAAGATGCTGAAGCACTGGGTGCACAGAATCCTTCTGAGTTTATTGTAAGTTATCATAGCTCCTTGACCGAAGCAACCAATGGAACAAACGTTTTAGCTAAGCAATTTGCAACAGGTGATGTGACCCAAACAATATATGTAAGGGTTACCTCATTAAATAATCCTATGTGTTTCGATGCATCGCAACAATTTGAATTGATCAATTTGGAAACACCTCCAATGGAATTTGATACCGATGTTTATTTGTGCGAAGGGAGTACAAGCATTACCATTGGTGAAACCACGCCACCTAATGCCAATTATACTTATCTATGGGATTCCGGAGAAACTACCCCAAGTATTAACGTTTCCCAAACTGGTACATATACTGTGACCGCTACTAATAGCCAAGCAGGATTGAGTTGTGGTGACACTAAAATTATATCGGTTACTATATCGATTACACCAGAAATAACGGATGTAATTATTGAGGATTTGCAAAGTAATAATGTAGTTACCGTAATGACCAATGTTACTGGGAATATTGAATATCAGTTAGATGATGGTGCTTTTCAATCAGGGAATATTTTTACTGATGTAGTTCCTGGAATGCATACCGTGACCGTCAATGATACCGAAGGGTGTGGACTGGTGTCAGAACAGATTGTAGTTGTCGGATTTCCTAAATTTTTCACTCCGAATGGGGATAACAATAATGATCTATGGCATATTCAGGGAATTACAAGTCTCAATAATCCCACGGTTTTCATATATGACCGCTTTGGTAAATTATTGAAGCAGCTTAACCAAACAGATGCTGGTTGGAACGGTCGTTTCAATGGTAAGGAGTTGCCTTCCTCAGACTACTGGTTTAAATTGAACTATATTGATTTAACGGGCCAACAAACAACGGCGCGATACATTAATAATCATTTTTCGCTCCGAAGATAACTTCCTTGTCTTAGCTATAGGATGCAATTCATCGATTAACTGCATAATATTCCGATAAAATATAATAAAATATAAGGTGGTGAGTTATATTATTTATCAATAGTATAATGTTAGCCCCATATTCTATGCGAACACTTATTTGTGTTGTTTGTTGTTTTTTCTTGTTTAGTACAGGAATCAATGCGCAAAACTCCCCAGATTGTAGAAGTGCCATACCTGTTTGTGCAGATGCCCCAATTATGGGTCTTGCCGATGGTAGTGGTGATATCGATGATTTTGATCCTGATGTAATTAGGCAAAGTGGCTGTTTGGAAAAAGGTAGCGTAAGTTCTGCTAATATTGAGAACAACACGTCTTGGTTTGTGTTTAGGGCAGGTACAGGGGGTCAAGTAGGATTTGACTTAGAAGCACTTCCTGTTACCGGCGTGGGCGCCCCAACCGCAGAATGGGATTTTGCGGTATACGGTCCCGATGTAGATTGCAGCACTATAAGTAATGGTACAGCGCAACCTATTCGTTGTAATTACGAAGTGAACAATACCAATTTCACAGGAATAGGGGTGAATCCTGAAAACGGAGTACAAGGTGCACCATTTCTAAAAGGAAGCCAAAACACCTATGATGAATGGTTGGATGTTCTGCCTGGCGAAATCTACTATATACTTATCAATAACTTCAATACCAATTTTGACGGGGACCCAGAGCCCTTTATGCTAACGTTTACGGGTAGCTCAGTAGATGCAGATCAGAATACAGCTTTGGATTGTACTTTGCGGGATGAATTTTTAGGATTGGATATTATTGCCTGTGAAGGTGATCCAGATATTACTTTAAGCGCTTTGAATTCACCTGCTGGTCCCGATATAGCAAATGTTACCTGGTCAGTGGATTATGAGGATGATGGAGTAATAGATGCTGTACTCGCCAATGGCCCTGCTGAAACCGAATTGATAGTTTCAAGCCCCAATTCAGGTCGCTATTTTGTGGAAATACAAACAACTTTGGCCACCGTTATAACAGATGATATTTTAATAACCTATTATGGCATTCCAGTATTGGACGAGGTGATTATTTTAGATGATCTCGCTGATAGTAATAATGTAGAATTTGTGGTGCTTGGCGATGGGAGTTATGAATTTGCCATTAACGGTGGCGTTTTTCAGGACGACCCGATTTTCCTTGATATACCACCTGGAGTGAATACCGTAATAATCAATGATAAAAACGGCTGTGGTACGACAGAGCCTATAGATTTTTTAGTGGTGGGTTACCCAAAGTTTTTTACGCCAAATTCAGATGGTTTCCATGATGCATGGAATGTATTGGGAATTGAGACATTGACTGATCCCGTTGTTCATATTTTTGACCGCTATGGAAAACTTTTAAAACAATTGGATGCATCGACCATAGGTTGGGATGGCACCTTTAACGGTAAGCCTATGCCATCTTCCGACTATTGGTTTAAAATGGAATACTCGCGGGATGAAGAAGGATTACTGGTAGCCAAAACATTACAAACACATTTTACCCTTAAAAGATAAATTGAAAAGACCGGCTTTAAGCCGGTCTTTTCAATTATACTTTATTGTTTGCCAAATATTAAAAATTCAATGTATATCCAAGAGTTATATTGGTGTTGATCTTGTTCACAAATGCAGGGGTAGTTACTCCTGTATCGAATAACTGCAAATTAAAGTCCTGTTCCGTTCGGTTAACGGCAAGATCCAACCTACTTCCTCCAAAGTTGTAGCCAATTCCTCCGGAATAGCCATTTAAATCACCAATAGTATTGCCATCTGAATATGGGCTCTGTTCAAAACGGTATCCAGCACGTAAACTTATTTTGTCTATTCTATATTCCCCACCTAGTTTAAAAGAAGATACTGTACCAAGTTGATTGGTAATCTCGGAGTTTACGAGTGAAAAACTAGAATCGCTGCTAGGTCGTAATTCAGCTTGTGACATATCCTGGTAGCCGTAATCAAAGCTTAATAGTCCGTCTCTACCAAACACGAATGCCAAACTTCCTGTAAGCTTTGCCGGTGTTTTTATGGTATAGGCTTCAAATAGGTTTACAACACCAAAATTTATGAAATTAATATCGTCATCGGCCAAATCAGAATTTATTCGCTGCGAAAAATCATCGGTTAATCGATACCATGTTGGGGATTGATAACTTCCACCAAGCCTAACATTTTGATTTAGTTTGGCAATAGCTCCTAAGCTGAATGAAAAACCAGAACCCTCTGTATGTAGAAAATTATCAAAATCGATAAATCGAATTGCAGAAGCAGTATCATAACCACTTTCACTTAATTCATCATATTGGTCATAAAACACGGTATGAAAATTCAATGATGCTCCCAAGTAAAGGTTTTCTTGATATTGCGAGGCCAAATTCAAGGTGAATTTACTATTGTAGCCCGAGGTTAATCTCAAAAAGTCTTGATTTACAGTGCTGTAAGAGGCATTACTATTGTAAACTGTTGTATCGTCATTAAGATTTTCAGGATCTATAACGCCCCCATAATAGCCTAGAAATGCTTGTTGATCTGCAAAACCTTGACTTGAACCAATATCAAGGTAGGCTTCCTCTATATATTCGCCATCTTGAACCAAGAGAGATCCAAAAGGAGCACCTTGGGCAAAATTTAAAAAATAATTGTCTATTCCTTGATTACTATTGCCTGTAACAAAATATTCATTATCAAAATTCTGAACCATATCATAATTTACCGCCAGCGCTAATCTTTTCCAATCGGAATCACCCCTGTTTTTAAAAATGAATACACCACCAAATTGGTTTATGTTCACATCATTCGAAATTACTCCGGAATATGTTCCGAAATAGTTGGCTGCATTATCCATATCGTAATGGGTTCCTGAAATTGTAAAAAGGCTATTGTTGAAAACTGCCGAACCAGCAGGGTTAATGTTTAGCGCTGAAAGATCGCCACCTAGTGCGCCAAACGCACCACCCATTCCTTGAAAACGAGCTGTTCCTTGTAAGTTTTCAGTACTGTATCGCAAAACATCATTAATGTTCTGGGCATTTGATATTGCGCATACCAATAATATTATGAAAGTTATAGATCTTTTCATTTTATGTTGTATTTAAAAATAAGATGTTGAATTTTACAGGTTTATTGTCTTCGTCCACCACTACTTCCTGAACTAGATCTTCCGCTTGAAGATCTTGAAGAGCCACTACTAGAGCTTCTTGCACTGCTACCTGAACTTCTAGAGCTACTTCCAGAACTTCTATAGCTACCGCTACTACTAGAACTACGACTACCAGAGCTATAATTGCTACTTCTTGGAGCAGAGCTTCTGCTAGATTGACTACTTCTAGCACTGCTGCCAGAGCTCCTGTAGGTGCCACTATTTCCTGTTCGGCTTCCGGAACTTCTGTAATTGGAACTTCTCGGAGTATATGTGCCAGAACTACTTCGGGTACCTGATGAAGAGCCGCTTCGGTACGTATTACTTCTAGGTGTTGTACCTCTATAGCTCTGACTACTTCGAGATGAACTATTGTATCTTGGTACGGCCCTTGTACTTCTACTTGTGCGATATGATCTATTTTGATCTACTCCTACAGATCTTCTAGTTGTAGAATTACTTCTGTAAGTACCTGAACTTCTTGAATTCACACTACTTCGATTCGTATTGGACCTTGAAGTGGTGCTATTACTTCTATATCTTGGCGAAGTACCTCTTGTGTTAACATTAGACCGCCCCCTCAAGGATCTTACCGAACTGTTGTTGGCAATCGTGTTATTATTGTAATAGCCTCTTCTACTTCTATTATAGGCATAATTTCTGTTGCCATATCCATAATAGTTACCATAGTATCTGTTGCCATAATATCTGTTATAGTACCCACCATAACCATATCCATAATAATAAGGGGAGTACCAAGGGTTGTAGTAACCATAACCGTAACCGTATCCAAATCCCCAATTGTTCCAGCGCCATGGGTTGTAATAACCACCATAACCCCAATAATTCCAACTGTTAATAAACCATGGATTGTAATAACCAAAACCATAACCATAGCCATAACCGCCACCGCCGTATATATTGATGCTTACATCCGTTGCATTGTCACCCCATCCACCATAACCTTCGTAATCATTTTCTGTGTTGTAATAATCGAGTAAATCACCTTCGTTTACTAAACTATCATTCTCAACTTTACTAGCGTATGAATCAATATCGGTAAAGACCTCACTATCCAAGATCTCACCATATTCATCAGCTTTTTGCCCAAAATAATCCGAGTAGGCATTGTTCTCCTTTTTCTGCCTTACTTGTTGGGGTGCCTTTTCAACAACCCTGACATTATCTTCTTCATAAATACCGTCATTGTCATAATAGGATGCTTGCTGATATGAACCACAGGAAAATACCAATATGCCAACTATGGCAAGAAGCACCGCTGAGCGAATTCTAAGGAGGGGCTGGGAATGTATCATCGTTATAAATTTTATTGTTGAACATATTTAAAATAGTTAGTTTTACCGAACTATTTTGATAATATTAACACAAGATTTGTGCCAAACTACGTGTAATGGGTAAATATTTAACGAAGAGAAGCGAGGATTATTCCAAATGGTATAACGAACTCGTTGTAAAGGCTGATTTAGCTGAAAATTCGGGTGTTCGTGGCTGTATGATCATTAAACCCTATGGGTTTGCGATTTGGGAGAAGATGCAAGCAGGATTGGATAAAATGTTCAAGGAAACTGGACATGAAAACGCCTATTTTCCCCTGTTCATTCCTAAGTCATATTTAAGCAAGGAAGCAAGCCACGTAGAGGGTTTTGCAAAGGAATGTGCAGTAGTTACACACTATAGATTGAAAAATGCGGAAGATGGTAGCGGAATCATTGTAGATCCCGATGCCAAACTAGAGGAGGAATTGATTGTTAGACCCACTTCTGAAACCATTATTTGGGATACTTATAGAAAATGGATACAATCATATCGTGATTTGCCCTTGTTGATCAATCAATGGGCGAATGTGGTTCGTTGGGAAATGAGAACGCGCCTTTTTCTTAGGACCTCGGAATTTTTATGGCAAGAAGGCCATACTGCCCATGCTACTGAAAAAGAAGCGATTGATGAAGCTGAAACGATTTTGCATTTGTATGCCGATTTTGCCGAAAACCATATGGCCGTTCCTGTTATCAAGGGAATAAAAACCGAAAGTGAGCGATTCGCAGGTGCAGTTGAAACCTATTGTATTGAGGCTTTAATGCAAGATGGAAAAGCTTTACAGGCAGGTACTTCACACTTTTTAGGACAGAATTTTGCGAAGGCCTTTGATGTGAAATTTGCCACAAAAGAAGGAAAACAGGAATATGTTTGGGCAACTTCATGGGGAGTCTCCACGCGTTTGGTGGGCGCCTTGATTATGACACATAGCGATGATAATGGATTGGTATTACCTCCAAAACTGGCTCCTATACAAGTTGTTATTGTGCCTATATACAAGGGATTGGATCAATTGGATATTATTTCGGAAAGAGTGGATCCATTAGTCAAGGAACTTAGGTCAAAGGGAATATCTGTAAAATATGATAATAGGGATACGCATAAACCTGGATTTAAATTCAATGAATACGAATTAAAAGGAGTTCCGGTTCGCTTGGCCATTGGTCAGCGCGACATGGAAAATGGCACCTATGAGGTTGCACGTAGGGACACATTGGAAAAAGAAACCATTCCTATGGATGAGGTTGTTTCCAAGATCGAGTTTCTAATGGAAGATATTCAAAGAAACATTTTTTCAAAAGCATTTGATTATAGGGAAGCACACATCACTGAAGTTGAATCCTACAAAGAATTTAAAAAGGTTTTGGAAGAAAAAGGTGGATTTATTTCTGCCCATTGGGATGGTACATTACAAACTGAAGATAAGATAAAAGAGGAGACCAAGGCTACCATTCGTTGTATTCCTTTTGAATCTAAATCTGATGAAGGTAGCTGTATGGTAACCGGAAAACCATCTTCTCGAAGGGTGTTATTTGCAAAGGCTTATTAGAGTTAGGTAGTTAGCATGATGGTGTCTTGTTTCATAGTCCAAAAATCAGGTAATCAGGTAAAAGACCCTGATACCTATGCCATGGGAAAGTTCAACCAGTTAAATTGACTCCTTATGAAAAAGAGGGTTAATTTAAGGTTTCACTAAAAAATAATAAGTAGGTGTTGCGATAGTTAAAAATAATTGTATTTTTGCATCCGCATTTTGTGCAAAGTAATGGTCCGTTCGTCTAGGGGTTAGGACGCCAGGTTTTCATCCTGGTAACAGGGGTTCGATTCCCCTACGGACTACAAGGTTTAATGAAGAATATAGAATGTATAATTTAGAATGGATATTTTTTCATTGATAATTATTAGTTTCTAATTTATTAGGCCCGTTCGTCTAGGGGTTAGGACGCCAGGTTTTCATCCTGGTAACAGGGGTTCGATTCCCCTACGGGCTACCAAAAGCAATATAGGGGATTACCCTAAAAACATAACAAAAAAGAAGATGGCAAATCACAAGTCGGCATTAAAGAGAATTAGAAGAAACGAGGCAGTTCGTTTGCGTAACAGATACCAGCATAAAACTACACGTAATGCAATAAAGAAATTACGTGGTGAGGAGAAAAAGAAAGATGCTGAGAAAATGTATCCTGAGGTGGTTAGCATGATCGATAGATTGGCAAAACGTAATATTATACATGCAAATAAAGCTGCGAATCTTAAAAGTAAATTGTCAAAGCATATAGCTGCATTGTAATACCATTATAAAATATATTTAAGAAGCCCTGATGGAAACTATCAGGGCTTTTTTTGTTTAAAACTTAATTGAATTGCATTTGTACCAAAAGCAGAATATTTATTATAAAAAGAGGAATATTTAAAAAGAAAAGGAAATGGTTTTCGATAAGTAATGTCTTATACCTATTGTGTATGATATTACAATTAACAACCAAAGGTCAAAGGCAAATTCGGGTATTTTTATTTTTCTTGAGGCCTTATTCGTCTCATGAGCAGAAAACCAATTATGAAACAAATATACATTGCAATAATAACGTAAAATTGAATATTCCTCAGATAGCTATAATCCTCTATAGTTAAATTTGAATCAACATTTTTAATAATTGTAATTGGTAAATAAACTATATGAAAAATTAGTAGGCCTACGCTTAACCAAAAAAGAAGGTTGGTTGAAATTGGAAATATTTTTGATACTAAACGTAACGCATTCAAATAAGTTATTATGCTTATGATAAGTACTACTGCCCCTAGTGTATAAGCATACCACATTTCGTTTAGTAATGGACTGAAGAAAATTGCATTTACAAGCATTGATAGAAAATAAATAAACGCACCGAATTTTATGATTTTTTTTATTCTATTGTTTTTAATTGAATGCCAATAAATATAAAAGAAGAATGGAAAAAAAATCAGATCATATATATTGTAAAGAATTATATTATAATTGGAATATTTTGATACTGAAAAAAAGGTAAAATCATCAAAATTATAAATTAATACTCCTAGAAGCTCTGTAAACAAAGTATAGCCAATAATTATTGGCAGATATTTTAGAAAAGAGTCATAATATTTAGGCAATTTTATTATCGATAATATCCAAGCTATTGCATAAAAAGGTAAAAAATAGTTGATTTTTAATACTTCCAGCAAACCTTAAGGATTTTATTTTAGTGAATTTTAAATATCAATTAATAGGGTGGTGGTGCACTTCCTCCTTTATTCATAGTCAAACTTTTATCTGGAGCAAAAGAGGTGGTTGTTGCGGAATTTGAATTTGAAAGATTCGGTAGTATAGAAGCGAATGATTTCTTGTTTTTATCTATCAAACTTCCCATGCCATTAGCCTTGATTACTCCAAAACTGTCAGATAATAAAACTGCTTGTGGTTGCTCTTGGGCGCCACTAATATAGAAAAGATAGTCTCTATCCCCTTTTTTTATGGTTGGCGAAAGCATGATTGAATTCTGTTTGGGATGCACGTTCTTTGCATCTTCCGAATAGTTCGAAAAATACAAACGTAAGGTTGAAATATCTACCTTGGCTAATTTAGCTTCCTGTTCGATATAAGCAATATAATTCTTGATGGTTTCATAATCATAGTGTACATAACGGGCCACATCGAACTCGGCAGTAGCTTCCTCCATTTGGGTCCTACCCTTATCACTCTCCTGTTGTATTTGCTGCGCCTTATTAGTGCCTTTGGCCCTATTTATTGAGTCCTCATATTTTTGAATTAGGGGTACTCTGCGCTTGGAGTAAAGGTCATACATGTTTTTTGCCTCAACTATTGGGACAATCTGCGATGGGGCAACGACTTCCATAGCTTTTTCTTTTTCCATTTTTTCAGCACAACTACTAAAACTGAAAATAAAAGTTGAAATTATTATTAGGGCAAACAAAGTTTTTTTTGCTTTAATCATAACTAGGATTTTATGGTTATAAAATGTTCATACAAAAAACGTGGGGGAGTACATTCTTTGCCTTATAAAGATATTAAAATAACCCTAGTATTGTGAATCATCAAAATATTTACTATTTATTGTTGCATTTTGATGAAAAAAAATCCCAACGCTCAATTAGCATTGGGATTTGGAATTTTCTAAATTGAATTTTCCGCTATTGCGGATTTTATTGGTTCATCGTCATCAAGAACTCTTCGTTGTTCTTGGTTTGTTTTATGCGTTGTTCAATGAATTCCATTGCCTCGATCGGATTCATATCCGCAAGATATTTGCGTAAAATCCACATACGTTGGATCGTGCTTTCGTCCAATAATAAATCATCCCTTCTTGTACTCGAAGAAGTAAGGTCAATTGCAGGGAATATTCTTCTGTTACTGATCTTACGGTCTAATTGAAGTTCCATATTACCGGTACCTTTGAATTCCTCAAAAATAACTTCATCCATTTTAGAACCAGTATCGGTCAATGCCGTCGCGATGATAGATAAAGATCCACCACCTTCAATATTTCGAGCGGCACCAAAGAACCGTTTTGGCTTGTGTAGGGCATTGGCATCAACACCACCACTCAATACCTTGCCAGAAGCAGGTTGTACAGTGTTATAGGCACGGGCCAATCTTGTAATTGAATCCAAGAGAATAACTACATCATGACCACATTCAACTAATCGTTTTGCTTTTTCCAAGACAATATTGGCAACACGTACATGTTCTGTAGCCTCTTTGTCAAAAGTAGAAGCAACAACCTCACCTTGAACGTTACGTTGCATATCGGTTACCTCTTCAGGGCGTTCATCTATCAATAATACGATTAGATAAACCTCTGGATGGTTTGCTGCGATCGCATTGGCAATATCTTTCAATAACATGGTCTTACCAGTTTTAGGCTGGGACACGATCATTCCCCTTTGTCCTTTTCCGATAGGAGAGAATAAATCTATGATACGTGTTGATATACTACTCTGGCGATCTGAAAGATTAAATTTTTCTTCCGGAAATAAAGGCGTTAAATGCTCAAAAGAGACCCTGTCGCGAACTATTTGCGGATCTATACCATTTATTTTATTCACCTTGATCAAAGGAAAGTACTTTTCACCTTCTTTGGGTGGGCGAATGTTACCCAATACGGTATCGCCTGTTTTTAATCCGAATAATCTAATCTGCGATTGCGATACATAAATGTCATCTGGTGATGACAGGTAATTGTAGTCAGATGAACGTAAAAAACCATAACCGTCTTGCATTATGTCCAAGACACCTTCACTGGTAATGATGCTATCGAATTCATACTCCGGTTCTTTGTAACGGTTCTTAAGGTCCTTGTCAAAATTACTATTACGTTTATCTTGTCCGTTTTTTTGGTGTTGGGGCTTTTTAGGAGCTGGATTTTTATGTGGTTGTGGATTTTTTTGATGTTCCTTCTTTTGGTTACCGGGTTTTGGCCTTGGTATGGGCTTTTTAACTTCCCTAGGTACTTTTGTTGCTGGGGCTACTATAACTTCAGCAGTGGAATCATTCTTTTTTTCACTTTTCTTTTCAATAGCAACTCTAGCCCTTTGCGGTTTGCTTTGTGGGTTTTCATCAATTGGCGCTGCCATAATTTCGGCTGTGGCTTTAGGATTGGCCGCTTGCAGGTCTAATATTTGATAGACCAAGTCCAATTTTTTCAACGTTTTAAATTTGGGCACGTTTAATCCCTTGGCAATATCCTGTAGTTCAGGAAGCTTTTTTGATTTTAAATCTGAAATCTCAAACATTAAATATGGTATAAATTATACGTCTTTAGAAAATTAAGAAGTGTATTGTTATTTGGGTACTATAAGGGAAAGTATCCCTTTTTGGTAAGTGTTATAACTAATAACGCAACAATATTACAAATTATTTTCAATAATACATGGATATTTTTTAAAAAGACACGTATTTTTGCCCTTCAAAATGCAATAAAAGCAATGATTCAAAGAATTCAATCGATTTATTTGTTGGTAGTTGCCCTAATTGGGGGTTTGTTACCAATAGTATTGTATTTATGGAAGAATGCAGAAGGAGGTGAATTTTTTGCTAAAAGTAACATGGTAATTTCGATTACATTTTATGCTTCTGCCGCCTTGGCGGTTATTGCAATTATATTATTCAAAAATAGACAAAACCAATTTGTTGTAAACAGATTGAACATGATATTGAATCTTTTCTTACTAGGATTTTTCGTTTACCGATCGCTAAACTTATCCGGAGAAACTTTGGTTTCCGAGAAGGGTATTGGGATGTTGATTCCTGTATTTTCTATCGTTTTTTTAGTTCTGGCCAACAGGGCTATAAAGAAGGATGAAGATCTTGTAAAATCTGTTGATCGTTTGCGTTAAGCCTAACATCTTAGTAGTATTAGTGCGTAAACCCGGGGTTGTTCCCGGGTTTTTTTACGTTTTAAGTATGGGGTGTGGCATCAACGTTTCCCTAATTCCACGATTTCCAGATCCTTGATTTCCTCGCCATCAATGACAAATCGTAACATGGTCCGAACTTGATGAAACCCTTGTTTCCCACATGCACCAGGATTCATATGCAGTAATCCTAATTTTTTATCCCACATAACCTTTAGAATATGGGAATGGCCACAAATGAACAATTTGGGAGGGTTACGCTTAATTTCATCCCTAGTTCTTATGTTGTATTTTGGAGGGTAACCACCTATGTGTGTTATCCAAACATCAACCCCTTCGCACATAAACCGATTGTCGAGCGGAAACTCTTTTTGTATAATATGGTCATCAATATTTCCAAAAACCCCTTTAATAGGTTTTATTTTTTCCAAAGCATCCGTAACCTTCAGACTTCCAATATCCCCTGCATGCCAAACCTCATCTACCTGCCTGGCATATTTTAAAATTACATCGTCTATATGTCCGTGGGTATCGGACAGCAAAAGAATTTTGGTCATAAAACTTAAATAATGCTTAAAAATAAGGGTATTCGGTCTATTTTTAGATGGAACGAAGTATATTTAACCTCTACAAAAATAGCGGATTCATTTGAGATATTTTATCGTTTTTTCATACTTAGGAAAGTCTTACCATGGTTGGCAAAACCAGCCTAATGCCATTACAGTACAAGAGGTTTTGGAAGATTCCCTGACCAAGTTAATTGGAGAGACTATTTCTGTTACAGGGGCTGGGAGAACCGATGCGGGTGTACATGCCAAGGAAATGTTTGCCCATTTTGATTTTGAAAAAGAATTGGATTTAACCGATTTGGTATATCGCTTAAATGCCTTTTTGCCCGAAGATATTGCAACACAGGATATCTTTAATGTATTGGATGATGCCCACGCGCGTTTTGATGCCTATGAACGTACCTATGAATACTGGATTACGCAAAAGAAAAATCCTTTTTACAAGGATTCCGCCCATTATGTAAAGCTGCCCCTTGATCTTGCAGCGATGAATGAAGCAGCAACGTTGTTTTTGGAATATTCTGATTTTGAATGTTTTTCCAAATCCAATTCTGATGTTCATACCTATTTGTGTGATGTAAAAAAAGTCGTTTGGACCAACGAAAAAGACAAATTGGTATTTACAATAACCGCTGATCGTTTTTTGCGGAACATGGTTCGCGCCATAGTTGGCACCTTGTTGGATGTGGGTCTGGGAAAGACCAATTTAGAGGATATGAAACAAATATTGGAAAGTAAGGATAGGTCAAAAGCAGGAGCATCTGTCCCTGCAAAAGGATTATATTTGACAAAGATTGCTTACCCAAAGACAATTTTAAAAAATGAGTAAAGATTCAGGAAAAGCATTTGATACTCGCTTGTTCAAGCGCTTGATGGCTCATACACGCCCCTATAAAGTAACATTTATAGGAGTTGCCGTAGCTGCCATCCTTTTGTCGGCATTCGCTGTATTAAGTCCGTTTATATTGCAAAAAATTATAGATGATGCTATCATAAAACCCGATTCCGAAAAGTTATTGCTTCTTGTTTTGGCAATGTTGGCTGTGTTATTGGGTCAGGTTATTTGTCAGCTTCTTTTTAATTACTATGCAAATTGGTTGGGCGAATCGGTGATAAAGGATATTCGAATCAATTTATTCAACAAAATGTTGAATTTTAAGATGAAGTATTTTGATAATTCCTCACTCGGGGTCTTGGTTACTCGTGCTGTTGCGGATATGCAACGAATAGGCGAGATTTTTAGCCAGGGATTTTTTGTGATTGTGGCCGATTTATTGAAAATGTTCGCTGCAGGGGCAATGATGTTGTACATGAATTGGAAATTGGCTTTCATAGTCTTTGCGCTTCTTCCCTTAATTTTATATGCAACTAGATTATTTCAGAGAGCAATGAAGATAGCTTTTATTGAAGTGAGGGCAGAGGTCGCCAACCTCAACTCTTTCGTTCAGGAGCGCATCTCAGGAATGAAAATTGTACAGCTTTATACACGGGAAAAAATTGAAAGTGAAAAGTTCAGGGTAATCAATGAAAAACATCAAAACGCATGGCTGAAAACAGTCTGGTACAACTCCATATTTTTCCCTGTAGCTGAAATCGTTTCATCTGTGGCAATTGGTTTAGTGGTTTGGTATGGGGGGCTGCAGAATGTTGCCAATATCTCGGTAGATATCGCAGGAACTATTTTTGCATTTATATTGTATATCGAAATCCTCTTTAGACCACTAAGGCAGATTGCCGATAAATTCAACACCCTTCAAATGGGAATGGTTGCTGCCAATAGGGTTTTTGCCATTTTGGATACCGAAAGCAATATTGATGATTTAGGAACCGTGGATAAACCCAATGTAAAAGGTGATATTAGGTTCACGGATGTTAGATTCGGTTATTTGAAGGATGAGGAAGTACTACATGGAATTTCCTTTAAAGTAAAAGCAGGTGAAACAATCGCCATAGTTGGGGCAACTGGTGCAGGTAAATCAACTATTATAAATTTATTGAATCGTTTTTATGATATAAATTCCGGACACATTTTTATTGATGGGGAAGATATTAAAAATTATAAATTAGCATCATTAAGATCCCATATAGCTGTGGTATTACAGGATGTTTTTCTTTTCGCCGATACTATAGCCAATAATATATCACTTAAAAATAAATCGATATCCTTGGAAGCAATTGAACAGGCCGCCAAGGATATTGGTGTTGATGAGTTTATAATTAGTCTACCTGGGGGTTATCAATATAATGTAAAAGAACGTGGTTCAATGTTGTCAAGTGGTCAACGTCAACTAATAGCTTTTTTACGGGCCTATGTTAGTAATCCCAGCATACTTATTTTGGATGAGGCCACCTCATCCGTGGATACGTATTCAGAACAGTTGATTCAACGCGCAACAGAAAAAATCACCGAAGGAAGGACTTCTATCATTATTGCCCATAGGTTGGCTACAGTTAAAAAAGCGGATAAAATTTTGGTTATGGAGGCCGGTAAAATTGTCGAGTCGGGAACCCACGGTGAATTATTGAAAAAAGGAGGGTATTACAATAATCTATATGAAGCCCAATTCATGGTTGAAGAGGTGGCTTAAATTAAATCCTCTTTCATCATATTGGCTAGTTCTTTGAGGTCTTTGAAGAAAACAATTTCACCATTCTTGATATAAGATATATTTCCTGTTTCTTCACTGACTACCAGTGCCAGAGCATCGGTCCTTTCTGTAATACCTACAGCCGCCCTATGTCGAAGACCAAAGCGCAAGGGGATATTACGTTCATTGGAAACAGGAAGAATAACCCTAGTGGCTACGATATAATTATTCTCTATTATCGTGGCACCGTCATGTAATGGACTGTTTTTGTAAAATATACTGCCCAAGATAGGTTGGTTCACTTCCGCATACATTTGGTCACCCGTTGTCTTTACAAAATCCAAGGAATTATTTCTTTTTATTACAATGATCGCGCCTGTTTTAGAACTCGCCATAATTTCACAAGCTCGCAAAATGGCATCAATATCGTTGGTAGTGATCATTCCCTCGGGTCTAAAAAATCGAAAACGTCGAATAAAATTACGTTTGTTAGAAAAGTTCGTAGAACCGATCATTAGTAGGAATTTTCTAATTTCCTGTTGAAAAACAATAATCAAGGCAATTAATCCCACTTGCATAAAACCACCAACCATACTACTTATCATTTCCATTTCGAGGAGTTCGGTAAGTTTCCAAAAACCCCAAATAATTACTATCCCTATGAAAATATTGATTGCAACGGATCCGCGAACAAGTTTGTAAATGTAGTAAAGAAGTACAGCGACTAAGAAAATGTCGATGATATCGGTAATCTTAAAGTCGAGAAAATTCAGAAAATCCAATCCTAGCAGTTTTTGTAAAATTAACAAAAATAGATGAACAAAGAACCTATCATTATTTTAGTTGAAACACGCATTTAGTTTTATACATTCTATTGCTGCCGCAACATCATGGACCCGCAGAATATTTGCCCCTTTTTGCAAAGCAAGCATGTTTAGGGCTGTGGTACCATTAAGTGCATTTTGGGGAGTACTTTCCAATACTTTGTAAATCATTGATTTTCTACTAAGCCCTACTAAAATTGGTAATTCGAGGGACTTTAATAGATCCAATTTTTGGAGCAACTCATAATTTTGCTTTAAAGTTTTGCTGAAACCGAATCCAGGATCTACAATAATATCATTTATTTTATGTGTTCTCGCCACTTTAATTCGCTCTGAGAAATAGAATAGGATATCAACAAGTAGGTTTTCATAATGCGTCTGTTGATGCATAGTTTGAGGTGTGCCCCTCATGTGCATCATAATATAAGGGCTTTTATATTTTGAAACCACTTTAAACATATTCCCATCCAGTATTCCCGCCGAAATATCATTGATTATTGAAGCTCCTTCCTTCAAGCAACTTTCGGCGACATTACTACGAAAGGTATCAATCGAAATAATGGCTTCGGGAAAGTCCTTTAAAACCAATTGCACAATAGGAACGATTCTTTTTAGCTCTTCATCTTCTGTTACCTTTTCTGCCCCTGGTCTTGAACTATATGCGCCCATATCGATAAAGGTTGCACCTTCCTTTAGCATTTTTTCAACCTGATGTAGAATTTCCACATCATTTTTATATTTTCCACCGTCAAAAAACGAGTCGGGTGTTAAGTTAAGTATGCCCATTATTTTGGGAGAGGATAAATCTACAAGGTTACCTTTACAATTTAGGGTCATACGTTTAATTTAAGGCAGCAAGTTGACATTATAAAGTTTGATAAACCAACTTTAATCACGAACTTTGACGTTTATAATAATTTAAGCGAAATTTACGCAAATTAGTAAAACTACATGCAGCAAACTTCAGAACAGTACGATGCCGTTATTAAGATTTGTCGGGATTTATTTCAAAAAAAAATGAAGGATTATGGTAGTGCATGGCGAATCCTTAGACTTCCCTCATTAACGGATCAAATTTACATTAAGGCACAACGTATAAGAAGTCTTCAAGAGAATGAAGTTCGAAAAGTTGAGGAAGGTGAAAGAGCGGAATTTATTGGGATAATCAATTATTCAATTATGGCCTTGATTCAATTGGAGAAAGGGATAGCAGATCAACCAGATCTTTCAACAGAAGAGGCAATTGAACTTTTTGATAAGCATGCAGCGAAAACAAAATCGCTAATGGAAAATAAAAACCATGATTATGGTGAAGCTTGGCGCGATATGCGAATAAGCTCACTCACGGATTTGATTCTTCAAAAAATATTGCGTGTAAAACAAATTGAGGATAACGAGGGTAAAACTTTGGTGAGCGAAGGCATTGATGCCAATTATCAGGACATGGTGAATTATGCTGTGTTCGCAATGATTCATTTAAACGCCAAAACCAAATGAAATACCTAGTAGGTTTATCTCGAATATTTGTTGGCATACTTTTTATCATAAGTGGATTCATAAAACTTAATGATCCGGTAGGGTTTTCTTTTAAATTGGAGGAATATTTTAGTCAAGGGGTTTTGGATCTTCCTTTTTTGGAGCCCTATGCCTTGGCAATATCCATTTTCGTAGTGATCTTTGAAGTGTTGTTAGGGGTAATGCTATTAATTGGCTTTAGGGCAAAGTTCACAATATGGAGTTTACTGCTAATGATTGTATTTTTTACCTTTCTAACCTTTTATTCGGCATATTTTAACAAGGTTACAGATTGTGGTTGCTTTGGTGATGCGGTAAAACTTACTCCGTGGGAATCATTTACCAAAGATATTGTATTATTGGTATTCATAATCATTCTGTTCCTAGGAAGAAAATATGTAAAACCAATTTTTGGTTCCAATAGCAAAAGGGTAATTACAATAACGACTTTAATTCTTTGTATTGCGTTTGCCAACTATGTTTTGAACCACTTACCCGCTTTGGATTTTAGACCATATAAAATTGGCGCCAATATTCCAGACGGAATGGGAGTGCCTGAAGGTGCTCCAAAGGCGGTTTTTGAATATGCTTGGAAATTCAAAGTAAATGGGGAGGAAAAAGTATCAGTGACCAATGGGGAGTACCCTACGGTAGATGGGGAGTTTATTGATGTTGAAACCACCGAAATACAAAAAGGGTATGAGCCTCCTATCCATGATTTTACCCTAGAACAAGACGGTGAGGATTTTTCCGCCTCGCTACTTGAAGAACCAAAGTTATTGATGATAGTTGCCTATGATCTTCGTAAAAGTAATTATAAGGCCTTTTCTAAATTGAAAGTAATAATAGACGAAGCTTTGGAGAAAGGATATAAGGTTATTGGTATGTCCGCATCCGGACCCGATCAAACTGATAAATTGGTAAAAGAGTATCAATTGAATATGCAGTTTTATTTTACAGACGAGACTACATTAAAAACCATTGTACGTTCAAATCCAGGGATACTTGTTTTGGAAAAAGGAACGATAAAACAAAAATTACATTATAATGATATGAACCATTTAAGATTCGATTAAATTATGCAAATGAGTAAGCTATATATTTTCATCGCAATATTTTCCTTTATTGGAATTCAGGCACAAGAGTATAATTTCCCTAAAGCAGCTTTGAATGATTCCTTGATCAACGCAGATGGTGAGAAGGTTTCTTTTAATTCAATAATTGAAGGGAATAGAGGCAAAGTTGTTCTATTGGATATTTGGGCCTCTTGGTGCAAGGATTGCATAATTGGAATGCCCATTGTCAAGGATTTAAAAAAGGAATATCCCCAGGTATCCTTTGTTTATATTTCTTTGGATAGAAATGAGGAAGCGTGGAAAAAAGGGATACAAAGATTTAAAATTAACGATGGCACGCATTATTGGGCCGCAGGTGGTTGGGATTCAGCATTGTTCAAGGGGATTGATTTGGATTGGATACCGAGATATATGATATTGGATGAACAAGGAAATATTAAATTATATAAAGCCATTAAGGCGAACGATAAAAGGATTGTGAAACAACTTAGAGGATAAAAACATGAGAAGTAAAATAGTAGCAGGAAATTGGAAAATGAATAAGAACTTAACGGAAACTGAAGCTTTATTAAGCGAGCTTTCGTCCAAATTACCAAGTACGGATGCGAAAGTAATGGTGTCGCCAACTTTTGTTAATCTTGCAAGTGCTGTTAGTAATTTGAAAGGTAATGATATAGAGGTAATAGCCCAGAATATGCACTTTGCCGAAAGTGGCGCTTTCACTGGGGAGATTTCTGCCGATATGTTGTTGAATATAGGTGTTAAGACAGTAATTATCGGTCATTCAGAAAGAAGGGCATATTTTGGTGAAACTGATGAAATTTTGGCAAAAAAGGTGAAAGCAGCATTGAAAAATAAGATGCAAGTAATGTTCTGTTTTGGAGAGGAATTGCAGGATCGTAAATCCAAAAAACATTTTGATGTTGTTCAAAGTCAATTGAAGAACGCACTTTTCACATTGGATCCAAGCGCATGGAGTAGTATAATTTTGGCTTATGAGCCTGTTTGGGCGATTGGTACAGGAGAAACTGCATCGCCAGAACAAGCACAGGAAATGCATGCTTTTATTCGGAAAACCGTTGCTGGGGCTTTTAACAAAACCATAGCTGATAATGTTTCCATTCTTTATGGCGGTAGTGTAAAACCAAGTAATGCGAAGGAAATTTTTTCCAAACCCGATGTTGATGGCGGACTCATAGGAGGTGCCTCATTGGTTGCAGATGATTTTATTGCTATTATTAAGGGTATTTAGTCGATATTCTTGCAAAACTTCCGTTGGTAGACGCGAACTATGGCCCCTTCAATCGGGTTTAATGGTTTGTTCTTTTTACCATTCTGTAAAGTTACAGGATTGAGTTCATTTATGAAACGATTACTGCATAGCTATACTCTTTATCATGTCGGATAACATTTACATAGAGTACATATTTGGTGTAACCCCTTTACAACCTGCATCCGATATATTGATTGCAGAGCTTGGTGAAGCTGGTTTTGAAAGTTTTGTGGAAAGTGATTCTGGAGTTTTGGCTTATATTCAAAAAAAAGATTGGAACCAAGATATCCTAAACGACATACGGATTTTAGATAATTCAATAGTCAATATCAGCTATATCTTTAAGGAAATAGCACAGGAAAATTGGAATGCTACTTGGGAAAAGAATTTTAACCCCATTACAATTGGTGACCAATGTGAAGTACGTGCTCCATTTCACGATAAATCCAATGTTGAATTTGATATCGTCATAGAACCCAAAATGAGTTTTGGCACTGGCCACCATGAAACCACCCATATGATGCTCCAGTTCATTTTGGATAATGATCTTGAAGGTAAAACAGTATTGGATATGGGCAGTGGCACAGGGGTGCTTGCAATACTTACCTCAATGAAGGGTGCGAAAGCAGCAGATGCCATTGATATTGATAACTGGTGCTACCTAAATGCAAAAGAAAATATTGAACGAAATAACCGTACTAACATCAATGTATATGAAGGGGACGCTGGTTTGTTGGTAAATCAAAAATACGATGTCATTTTAGCCAACATTAATAGAAATATATTACTTGTCGATATACCTACTTATGTCAGGTGTTTAAATAAAAATGGGACGCTTATCCTAAGTGGTTTTTACCAGAACGATATTCAAGTAATTACTGAAAAATGCAATGAAACAGGGCTTAAATTTGAAAAAAATCTCGAAAAAAATAATTGGGTTGCAGTAAAATATGTATTTTAGAGTGTATAATACCAGTTGTTAAATTAATTATTATGAGTGCCAAGGAAAAGATTTCGGAAGAATTACTACTTGAGGAGGAGACAGTAAATCAAAATGAAATTGTACTTTTCAATGATGAGGTAAATACTTTTGATCATGTAATAGACACCCTTGTTGACGTATGTGACCATACCCCAGAGCAAGCAGAACAATGCTCGTTAATTGTGCATTACAATGGCAAATGTACTGTAAAAACAGGTGAGTATACCGATTTAGAACCTCGATGCAGTAGATTGCTCCAAGCAGGATTAAGTGCTGAGATTGTTTAGGATTAGTAAACACTTCACATCAAACAATTTTAATAAAGGCCCTTCTTTGGACATAATCTGTAATTATCCATTTTGAAGAATTGGTTTAAGAATTTATACCCTATTATGGGGGTAATTTTCATAAATTGATAAGTATTATAATCCAAAAAAGAGATAGCCTAAAGGTTGTAAATTGTATGTTGTAAATTGAATAAGGGTATTGTGGTATAACTATTCATTATCCATATTATAATAACCTCCCTTATTTTCTTTTCTTTCAAGCGATTGACCAATAATCAAGTGTGCTACATTGACCATATTTCTCAATTCGCAGAGTGTGGTGGTTATTTTTGCTTTTTTATAAAACTCTTCAACCTCTTTGTAGATTAAATCCAGGTGCTCAATGGCTTTTGTTAGACGATCATTGCTTCTTACAATACCCACATAATCCCTCATTAGGGCCTGTAGCTGTTTTAAGTTGTGTTGTATTAGAATATGTTCTTTGGGAATACTGGTTCCTTCATCGTCCCAGTCAGGGAAAATCAAGGTGGTCGATTCGGAAGTTTTTGTGCATAGATAATTAAATATGTTGTGGGCATAAGTTAAAGCTTCCAAAAGGGAGTTCGATGCCAACCTATTGGCTCCGTGCAGTCCGGTTCTGGTACATTCACCACAGGCAAATAAATTGTTGATAGAGGTTCTCCCGTCTTTATCAACAACAATTCCACCACAAAGATAATGGGAAGCAGGTACAACGGGAATCCAATCTTTTGTAATATTGATATGGTACTCTAAGCATTTGTCGTAGATGTTAGGAAAATGTTTTTTAAAAGCATTTAAATCAAGATGTGTACAATCTAAAAAGACATGGGAATCCCCGCTCTTCTTTAATTCATTGTCAATACTTTGTGAAACAATATCCCTTGAGGCCAATTCGGCCCTTGCATCATAATCTGGCATAAACCGGTAACCCTCTTTGTTGCGTAAATAGGCGCCAAAGCCCCTCACAGCTTCCGAAATCAAAAAATAAGACCCTCCCTCGGCATTGTATAAAGCTGTAGGATGGAATTGAATAAACTCCATATCCTTGATTTGAGCTTTTGCCCTATAAGCCATTGCTATGCCATCCCCAGTGGCAATAATTGGATTAGTGGTGTGTCCGTAGACCCGACCTATACCTCCTGAAGCCAATATAGTATGATCAGCTTGCATGGTGAGAATATTTCCAGTCTTTTGATCTAAGACATAAGCCCCATAGCAGGATAGCTTTTCAGGAATTGAATTGTCCAAATGATGATCGGTAATTATATCAATAGCAAAATGATGCACTAATAGCGTAACATTGGGCAACTGGTGAATTCGTTGTAACAATGCTCTTTCTACCTCATAACCCGTTATGTCTTTATGATGTACAACCCGATATTCCGAATGTCCCCCTTCTTTTCCCAAATCGAAATTTCCATCAGAATTTAGATCAAAATTGGCTTCCCAATCTACCAGTTCCTTAAGGCGTTGAGGACCTTCCTTTATAACCATTTCCACGATGGCTTTATCACAAAGCCCGTCCCCGGCAATTAATGTATCCTGAATATGTTTTTGAAATGAATCCTCTTCAGAATCCAACACCACTGCAATGCCTCCTTGGGCGTATTTGGTATTTGATTCGTCTTCATCCCCTTTAGTAACGATGGTAACCTTTTTATTTGAAAACTTTTCGGCAACCTTAACTGCGAAAGTAAGTCCTGCAATGCCAGAGCCTATTACTAAATAATTTGTCGAAATCATAGTTATTTTGAAAGTTCCAACATGCGTTGAATTGGGATAAGGGCTTTTTTCCTAATTTCTTTGGAGACTTCAATTTCAGGACTTTCAGTAAGCAGACAATTGTATAATTTTTGTAAAGTGTTCACTTTCATATAGGCACATTCACTGCAGGCACAACTGTTATCTTCTTCGGTGGGGGCGGGTATCAATTCGGCATCCGGAACCACCTGTCTCATTTTATGTAAAATACCTGCCTCTGTAGCTACTATGAATTTCCCTTTGGGATGGGTTTTTACATAATTTATCATTCCTGATGTAGAACCAATATAACTTGCAGTTTTTAAAAGATGTTCTTCAGATTCAGGGTGTGCAATGATAGTGGCATCCGGGTGTTTTTGATAAAGTGCCAGTAACTTATCCATAGAGAAAGCTTCATGAACTACACAACTACCATCCCATAATAGCATGTCTCTGCCTGTTTTCTTGATAATATATTTTCCTAAATTTCTATCGGGAGCAAAAATGATAGGCTGACTTTTTGGAACGGATTCCACAATTCTTATGGCATTTGAAGAGGTACATACAATATCTGACATTGTTTTTACCTCTGCACTACAATTTACATAGGTAATCACTATATGATCTGGATGTGCTTTTACAAATTTGGAAAATGCATCAGGAGGACAAGAATCTGCCAAGGAGCATCCTGCGTTTAAATCGGGCAGAACGACTTTTTTTTCGGGATTTAATATTTTTGCGGTTTCTGCCATAAAATGAACTCCGGCAAATACTATGACATCCGCATCGGTTTCCGCGGCTTTTTGTGATAGCCCTAAACTATCCCCTACATAATCGGCTACTTCCTGTATTTCAGGCTGTTGGTAATAATGTGCCAAAATAATTGCATTCTTCTCCTTTTTTAGATGTGCTATTTTCTCATGTAAATTCATATTATGGGAGGTTTAAGCAATTTTATGCAATTCTAGGGGTAATGTATGATATATAAAATGACTTAAATCATGCTTTTCTTGAAAAACACTAAAATCATGCCTTATGACAACCCCTATGGATTTTTACCTACTTTTTGAAAATGATAACTGTAATTGGTACCATTATTTGCTATAAATTTAATTTAATTAGTTTTTATTTTAGTAATAGATTATTTCGTGTTAGTTTGGTCTTTACCATTCATTAATTTTAATGAATAATTAATATCAAAAAAATGTCTTCAGAAAGTAATAAGGTTTCGTTAAAGGAAAAAATTGGATATGCTTTAGGAGACGGTGCCGCTAATATTGCTTGGAGAGGGGTAGCTACATTTTTATTTATATTTTATACTGATGTTTTTGGATTGAGTCCAGTAACCGTAGGGGTATTAATGTTGGTAGCTCGTTTTAGCGATGGCATAAGTGATGTGCTCATGGGAATCATAGGGGACCGGACAAAATCGAAATACGGAAAGTTTCGTCCTTGGATTTTATGGACAGCCCTACCCTTAGCAGCAATTCTTTCACTTTTATTTACTAGTCCCGACTTAAGTTCTACGGGAAAAATTGTTTATGCCTATATCACCTATATATTTTTCACTTTAATCTATACCGCCAATAATATTCCATACGGCGCCCTAATGGCAGTGATGACGGGGGATGACAAGGAACGTACCAGTTTGGGTTCATATAGGATGGTAGGGGCTTTTGGCGGGGGTATGCTAGTACAGGGAGCCTTGCTTTTTTTGGTAGCTTATTTCGGTAATGTTAACCCTACAATAGAAATCAATAAGCTTGATAATGAGAAATATAAGGTAGTGGTTTCTGCTGCATCCGATGTTGAGAATGTGAATATTACAACCGAAGATGGAATAGCAATGTTTACTTGGGACGATTCTTCAATAAGTCCTGACGAAAACGTTCCTACGCATAGAAAGAGTTTTTCTATGAAAGCGGATAAGAAATATGAATTTGTATTGACTGGTGAAAATAATGTAACCGAAAGTAAAATATCGATCATAGACCAGAAACGTGGTTATAGTAATTCCATGTACTTGATGTCAGTTTTTTTAGCCATTTTAATGTTCCTTACTTTTTATACTACAAAAGAAAGAATTCAACCTCCAAAGACTCAAAAACCCAATTTAAAGCAAGATTTCAAAGACCTTATTTCAAATAAACCATGGCTTGTCTTATTGGTAATTGGCCTGCTGTTCAATATCTATAATTCAATAAAACAGGGTATAGTAATAATTTATTTTACCCATTATTTAAACAATCAATTGTTAGCGGCCTCCTTTTTAATTGGTTTGATGGTGGCATCAGTTGCAGGAGCAATGATAACCTCACCCTTAGGTAAGAGATTAGGGAAACGAAATCTATTCATTTATGCCTTGGTTTTTTCCGGACTTGTAAATGCTTTACTCTTTTTCTGTGGCCCGGAAGATATTGGAGCCATATTCACAATAGGTATTATTTCAGAATTTGCAGCAGCGATTTTTCCAACTTTGTTTTTTGCAATGCTTGGTGATGCCGCAGATTATTCAGAATTTAAAAACGGTCGAAGGGCAACCGGACTTATTTACTCCGCGGGGTCATTTGCAACAAAGTTCGGTGGCGGAATTGCAGGCGCAATAATTGGTTTAGTTCTAGGTGCTTTCGCTTACAATGGGCAGGATGTTGAATCGATAAAAGGTGCAGTTCCGGGTATAATAATGTTGATGAGTTGGATACCTGCAATCATTACGATAATAGCTGCAGGATTAATGCTCTTATATCCGCTAAATCAAAAAAAGCTTGATGAAATAACCCAAGAATTGAATACGAGAAGGCTTACTGAACAAATTACCCAATAGCATAGTTTTAAATATTTTAATATGAAATACGGATATTTTGATGACCAGAACAGGGAATATGTAATAACCAATCCTAAAACCCCGTACCCGTGGATCAATTATCTTGGGAATGAGGATTTTTTCTCGTTGACTTCAAATACAGGCGGCGGTTATACCTTTTATAAGGATGCCAAGTTCAGGCGGTTAACACGATATAGATATAACAATGTGCCTACTGATAATGGTGGCAAATATTTCTACATCAAAGATGGTAATACGATTTGGTCACCGGGATGGAAACCTGTGAAAACCCCTTTGGACAGTTATGAATGTCGACATGGTATGAGTTATACCAAATTCAAAAGCTCCAAAAATGGAATTGAGACCAATATACTTCAGTTTATACCATTGGGTTTTTGGGGGGAAATACAAAAAGTCTCAATTAAGAATACTTCCTCAAAGACAAAAAAAATAAAATTCTTCTCATTTATTGAGTGGTGCTTATGGAATGCTGAGGACGACATGACGAACTTCCAAAGAAACTTTTCCACTGGCGAGGTTGAAATCGAGGATTCAATCATTTATCACAAAACGGAATTCAAGGAAAGACGTAACCATTATGCTTTCTATAGTGTAAATACGCCTATAGATGGTTATGATACAGATAGGGAATCCTTTTTAGGGCTTTATAATGGTTTTGATACACCGGATGTTGTAACCGATGGGTCCCCAAAAAATACGGTCGCACACGGGTGGTCGCCTATTGCATCACACTATATCGAAATTGAACTTGGGGTAGGTGAGGAAAAGGATTTCATTTTTATGCTTGGTTATGTTGAAGTTGATAAGGCCGATAAATGGGAAAGTAAATCAGTGATCAACAAAAAGCCAGCAAAAGAAATGTTGGCAAAATTTGATACCGTCGAAAAAGTAGAAAAAGCTTTTAATGAATTGGGAGTATATTGGGATAATTTATTGGGTAAAATAAATATTGACTCAGGTGATGATAGATTAGACCGCATGGTTAATATCTGGAATCAATACCAATGTATGGTAACTTTCAATATGTCGCGTTCAGCTTCCTTTTTTGAGTCGGGTATTGGCCGAGGAATGGGTTTCAGGGATTCCAATCAGGATTTAATAGGATTTGTTCATCAAATTCCTGAACGGGCCCGAGAACGTATTTTTGATATAGCTTCTACCCAGTTCGAAGATGGTTCATGTTACCATCAATACCAACCTCTTACAAAAAAAGGTAATTCGGCAGTTGGTGGGGATTTCAATGACGATCCAATGTGGTTAATACTATCCACTACAGAGTATATTAAAGAGACGGGGGATTTTTCGCTATTGGATGAAATGGTACCCTTTGATAATGATGCCTCTAAGGCAAAACCCCATTTTGAGCATTTAAAGGCATCTTTTTATCATGTAGTAAATAATCTAGGGCCTCATGGCTTACCATTGATAGGACGAGCAGATTGGAATGATTGTCTTAATTTGAATTGCTTTTCGGAAGACCCGAATGAATCTTTTCAAACTACAGGGAATAAAAAAGGAAAGACCGCTGAATCATTAATGATTGCTGGTCTTTTCGTGGTATATGGGAAGGAATTCGTAAAACTTTGTAAACAAATAGGCAAAACTAAGGAGGCAACTAATGCCATAATCCATGTGGAAAACATGGTTGATGCTGTAAAAAAAGATGGTTGGGATGGGGATTGGTATTTGCGTGCCTATGATTATTTTGGCAACAAGATTGGATCTAATGAAAATGAAGAAGGCAAGATTTTTATTGAATCGCAAGGCTGGTGTTCTATGGCCGGGATTGGAAAAGAAGAGGGCATGGTCGAAAAATCTCTGAACGCCGTAAAAGAGCACTTGGATTGTGATTATGGTATTGTATTGAATAGTCCCGCTTTTACGAAATATTATATTGAGTATGGGGAAATTTCAACCTATCCAGCAGGCTATAAAGAGAATGGCGGTATATTTTGCCATAACAACCCTTGGATTATGATAGGGGAAACCTTATTGGGCCGTGGGGATCAGGCGTATGGGTATTACAAGAAAATCGCCCCAAGTTTCTTAGAGGATATTTCTGATCTGCATAAAGTAGAACCTTATGTGTATTGCCAAATGATTGCTGGCAAGGAGGCATTTAAACCTGGGGAGGCCAAGAATTCATGGCTTTCAGGAACCGCATCATGGAATTTCTATGCAATTACTCAATACATTTTGGGTGTTAAACCTGATTATGACGGATTGGTAATTGATCCATGTATACCGGTAAAGTGGAATGGTTTTAAAATGAAAAGGGAGTTCAGGGGAGCAAAATATAATATCGAAATCCAAAACCCTGATCATGTTAGTAAAGGGATTAAACTGGTTTATGTAAATGGTATTGAAATAGAATCCAATAAAGTTCCTATTCTAGAAAAAGGAAAAGAACATTCGGTAAAAGTGATTATGGGTTAAATACAATTAATGTGGTAATTTATTTTTAAAAACTCCGTATACGAAGGTCCCTAAAACCGCTGCGGCAATTACAATCATTATACTGAATACCCCTGTACCTAGGAGAATGTACATTGGTCCAGGGCAAGTACCTGCCAATGCCCATCCTAAACCGAATATGGTACCACCCAAAATGTATTTCGTAAAACCCCGGTCTTTTGGAATTATATGGATTTCTTGGCCTTCAATACTTTTAACTTTTAATTTCTTGAATAACCATATAAAGATAATACCCAAAAACACGGCGGAACCGATTATACCATACATATGGAAAGATTGAAATTTGAACATCTCAAATATACGGTACCAAGAAACAGCCTCGGATTTCACCAATATTATTCCAAAGAATATACCAACTAATAAATACTTCAAGAATTTCATACTGTAAATATTATTGGTAAAATAAAATGTGTCATAATCAATCCGCCAATAAAAAATCCTATAACAGCAATAAGAGATGGTTTTTGCAGATTACTTAATCCAGAAATTGCATGGCCAGAGGTACAACCACCTGCATAACGTGTGCCAAAGCCTACTAAAAAACCTGCAACAATGAGAATGGAAATTCCTTTTAAACTTATGACACTTTCCCAGTTGTATATTTCTGGTGGCAGTAAGGAATCCCCCGGATTATTAAATCCCATGGCTTTTAAATCAACTACTGTTTCAGGACTTAATGCAATTGCTGATCCATCTGATAATAAATGTACTGCAATAAAGCCACCAATAATGGCACCCAACACCACGGTAAGGTTCCAACGCTGTGCTTTCCAATCGTAACTGAAAAAATCCGAATATTTGCCTGCCCCACTAATACTGCATAAAGTTCTTAGACTAGAGGACATGCCAAACGACTTTCCAAAATAGACCAGAAGCAACATAATAAGGGTAATCAATGGGCCTGAAACATACCAAGGCCATGGCTGAAGTAAATTTTCCATCCAATAAATTTTTGTAAATATAATAGTATTGAAATAAGTAGTTGAATTTAATCTGGCGATATCCTAGTTTAGGACTATTTCATCTACAAATAACCAACTGTTACCCCCTGGATTTGGATGCCATTTAGGGTTTTTTAGTTGACTTTTCACCTCAAACCCCACAAATTTGGCTTTTGTCGGAGGAATGTCAAAATCAAAAAAACGTAGTTTGGTATCTGTATTTATTTTCAACTTTTTGCTTATTTATCCGTGGTTTCGAAAGGATTAGCTCATTATATTTGCTTTTCCTGTGAAAGCTCCTCCCGAGAGCCGGGATTGAAAACAAAAAACCCAAGCATGAAAATTCAAGAAAGCTTGATTTTACATGTGGGTTTTTGTTAATTCGTGACCCCGACAAGATTCGAACTTGTAACCTTCTCATTCGTAGTGAGATGCGCTATCCAGTTGCGCCACGGGGCCTTTTATAGGGCTGCAAATATATTTCTTTTTAACTTTACCGCAAAATAACCAGAAGCTTAAAAGATGAATTTAAAAACCTTCATACATGACATTCCCGACTTTCCCACCAAGGGTGTCATATTTCGTGATATTACCCCTCTTTTAAAAAATCCTGCCGCATTACGCTTTACGGAAAATGCCCTATTGGAACTTTTAGGTAATGTTAAAATTGATAAAGTAGTGGGTATGGAGAGTAGGGGATTCTTTTTTGCCCCTATGTTAGCAGCCAAATTGAATGCAGGCTTTGTTCCGGTTCGCAAATCCGGTAAACTTCCAGGAGAAACAATTAGACAAGGATATAATTTGGAATACGGAACAGATGCCTTAGAGATGCATTTTGATAGTATTATAAAAGGGGATAAGGTCTTGGTTCATGATGATGTTTTGGCCACAGGGGGTACCGCAAATGCTACTTGTAAGTTAATAGAAAAAATGGGCGGTGAGATAGTGCAATGCAATTTTCTTTTGGAACTGGATTTTCTATGTGGAAAAGAGAAACTCTTAAACTATCAGGTGAAGTCTTTACTGCATTATTGATCCAATGCCTTGGTTGTTACGAAATAGCGCCATCCAATTATGGCCAGTTGAAATTTAGAAGCTTTGGAGAGGTCTAATTGCCGTTTGCTAAACGAAGGAAACACAACTTTATTTACTTTTGCCAAAAACGTAAAGAACGACTTTTTCATCACAGGAATTTATACAAATATAGTTTAGTGTATTTAAAAAGCCCTGATGTTCCGAAAACTATCGGGGTCAAGGCTTTCAATTTAGAAAAAAGAGATCAGTTAGTCCTTGTTCTTTTTGGTGGTAATTTGAATAACCCCGTCTTTACCTTTTTCGCCATACTCTTCTAAAGCTTTTTCTCCTTTTATAACATTGATCGATTCAATATCCGAAGGCGCCAATTTTTTCATATTCTCCTCAGTGGATTCTTTACCGTCAATAATGAATATTGGATTTTCATCGCCATCAGTAGCGACAAAGAAAATACCATCACCTTCTTCAGAAATAATATCGATATCCATATCCGATTCATTATCTGATTCCTTGATGATTATAACCTTACTTTCACTACCACCATTTATTTTTTTGATTTTTATATGTTTTTCATGAATACCATCTTCCTTCTGTATCTCCTTTAATTCTTCCCTACTAACTTCTTTCCCATTAACCAATATGGTTTCCTTTCCGTTTTTTTCTATTATTTTAATGGTTTTATGCTTATCACCATCCTTATCAGCATGTACCCACATCATTTTATCTGAATCCCCATGAATATCCAATTGAGCATCCTCATCTTCATGAACTTTCATTAATCCTGCATTACCCATTGATATTGAGTTCGATTCTTCATCATAAATAATATGAATGGGATCTATAGGGTCATCACCGTTATTGAAATTTGCTGAACTTTTCATTTTTTTACCGTTATCTTTTTTTGTGGTAAAATCAATGGAAATATCTATGATTTCATTTTTTGGATTGTGAACCACGGTATATGAAAAATCAACGCCTTTTTTGGCTAGATCCTTTTTAATGGTTTTTAGTTCCTTATCGGTAGTGTTTTTGTCGATTGTGATTTCAATGATTTTAGATGGAATTTGGTTTGCCTCAGTAATATCTAAAGCACTATTTCGTGGAATGTAAACATCCTTGGTATTAAAGCTTACAAGAAATATTGCAAGTGCTGGCAGAATTAAGCCAATTTTTAAAATGTTCTTTTTGTTCGATTTTGATTTGTTTAACATGACGATTCGTTTTTTGATTAATGAATTATAAAAATTATTGACAATCGGGGTACAAATTTGATTTCCCGATACTTTTAGTAAAGTATATTGATAGTTCTTGATTGATGGTATTTCCTTGGTTGCACTGGCATCGGCCAGAAATTCAAGATTCTGTTTTATATTGTTTTGATATAGCCAACTAAAGGGATTCATCCAGGTGCATATGGTAATTAAATGTGATAATATTACATCTATGGAGTGCCATTGGGAACTATGTGCCTTTTCATGTTTGATAATGGATGATAATTCGCTTTTTGAGTAAAGGGAAGGATTATAGAAAATATAATTGAAAAAAGAGAATGGTGCTATGTTTTTGTTGGTTTCAATATGGTAAAATCCTCCATGTTTTTCAATCTTATTACTTTTTATAATCTTGAAAAGCGATATGAGCTGAATAATTAACCGTATACCTAAAATTGCAAAACCAAAAGTATATATTACGAAAAAGATATCCCACCAATCCAATTGCTGTGTTGAAGAAACTATTGATTGTTCTGTAACACGACTATCCAATTGGTTGAATGGTATAGGGGCAATCTCAATATAATTGGTAAGGGTAATAAAAGGTATAATTAAGGCCGTAAGAATTCCTATTACTAAAAATTGACGATTGATAATAAAAAAGGTTTCCCTTTTTAGAAATAACTGATAGGCCAAATAAAAAATAGTGAGTATGCCAGACACCTTCAATAGATAAATCAACAATGCTTCCATTATTTCTTTTTTTCTATTAGGTTAATAATCTCTTTCAATTCATCGACGGAAATCTTTTCTTCCTTGGCAAAGAATGATACCATACTTTTATAGGAATTATCAAAATATTCGATAAGTTTAGAATTCACGAAATACTTCCGATAATCCTCTCGAGCCACTAAAGGGTAATATCTATGGGTATTGCCAAAGGCCTCATAGGCTACGTATTTTTTTTCCTCCAGATTGCGTACAATGGTCGACAATGTGTTGTAATGGGGTTTGTCTCCCGTTACTTCGGCCATAATTTCTTTGACGAATGCCTGTTTAAGGCGCCAAAGAATTATCATTACCTCCTCCTCCTTGTTGGTCAATTTTTGCATATCAGTTAATATTTCCACCAAACATATTATATAAATTTTTATATAACAACTATTTTAATAGTTATTTAACTATAAATATAGTTATTAATTTTTTTAAAGCCTTATTAAGGAAATGAAACAAAAATACTTGGCCTATCTTTGTTAAAACCGAATTAATGCAAAACATTCTGTTTATTGTTATAGGCCTAATATTGCTAATTGGTGGCGGTAATTGGGTGTTAAAATCGGCCGTGGCCTTTTCCCTTCGGTTAAATATTCCAAAAATTGTTATTGGTATGACCATTGTGTCCTTTGCCACTTCCGCCCCGGAACTTATTGTAAGCATAAAAGCGGCATTGGATGGTTTTCCGGATTTAGCACTCGGGAATGTAGTGGGATCCAATATTGCTAATTTAGGATTGGTTTTGGCCGTGATATTAATGCTTGGAAGTATTGAAGTACGTAAAAGTTTTTACACCACAGATTGGCCAATGATGATGTTGGCTTCACTCATATTTTTCGGATTCATCTATTTTGATGGTGAGCTTGTTCGGTATGAAGGTATAATTATGGTAATCGGCCTTTTTCTATTTCTGGTATATCTTTTGCGTTATCAGCAAACGGCCGTAGTTGAGGATTCGCATGAAGATGATGTTCCATTACCACTTTATAAAGCTGTATTATTTTTGGGTATCGGAGGTGCTGCACTATGGGGAGGTTCGGAATTATTGGTAAATGGAGCAGTTGGGATGGCAAATAATTATGGGGTTAGTGAAAGGGTTATAGGTATTACGGTTGTTTCGGTAGGTACTAGTATCCCAGAGTTGGCGGCATCTATAATTGCAATAATCAAGAAAGAGAAAGCTATCTCATTAGGTAATCTATTAGGGTCCAATATTTTCAATTTAATGGCAGTAATGGGCATAACATCAATAATAACTCCTATTACCGTATCGGATCAAGGATTATTAAGCAATGATATATTTTGGATGTTGGGAATTTCGTTCTTGATATTCCCACTGGTTTTCTTTCCTAGAGGGCTTCGTCTTGGTTGGCGTGATGGTTTGGTATTAATTGTGGTTTACGCTATCTTCTTATATTTCACAATTCAATAAAAAAAAGCCCCGACATTATGCCAAGGCTTTTAAAGTATTTAAAACAATAAATTAATTCGCAACCGCTTCAATATTGGCTGATTTAACCGTCTTTATGATTCTACCGGCAATTTTGTATGGATCACCATTGGAAGCAGGACGTCTATCCTCTAACCATCCTTTCCATCCTTTTTGAACTGTAATGATAGGAATTCTAATAGATGCGCCTCTATCGGATACGCCATAGCTAAAATCAGATACATGAGCAGTTTCATGTAAACCAGTAAGTCGCTCATCATTAAATTCTCCATATACATCCATATGTTCATCGGTTACTGGCCTAAAGGCTTCACATATTTTTTCATAAATCTCTTTGGAACCGCAAGTTCTTAAGGTTGTATTTGAGAAGTTGGCATGCATTCCAGATCCATTCCAATCTCCTTTTACTGGTTTAGGATGGTATTCAATATAATAACCATGTTGTTCAGTCAATCTATCCAATAAGTAACGGGCAATCCAAATTTCATCACCTGCTTTCTTGGCTCCTTTTGCAAATAATTGGAATTCCCATTGACCTGGTGCAACTTCTTGGTTGATACCTTCAAAATTTAGACCAGCTGCAATACATAAATCTGAATGCTCTTCAACAAGATCTCTACCCCAAGTATATCTCCCACCTACCGAGCAGTAGTATTTACCTTGTGGCCCAGGAAATCCACCACGTGGAAATCCTAATGGCAAATCTGTTTTCGTGTCCATTAAGAAATATTCTTGTTCAAATCCAAACCAAAAATCATTATCATCATCATCAATTTTAGCTCTTGCATTTGAAGGATGCGGGGTTCCATCAGCGCTTAAAACCTCTGACATTACCAACCAACCATTTTTTCTGACAGGATCCGGATAAATTGCTACAGGCTTCAATAAACAATCGGAAGATCCTCCTGATGCTTGTTCGGTTGATGAGCCGTCAAAAGACCAAATTGGACAGTCCTCTAATTTTCCACTAAAGTCATTTTCAATTTTTGTTTTACTTCTCATGTTCTGAGTTGGCTCATGACCATCCAACCAGATGTACTCTAATTTTGATTTGCTCATAATATTGTGTTGTTAACGTTTTTAAATTTTCAGATTCACAAAAATATATAAATCAGAACCAAATTCGAATATTTTAGGGGGTATTTCGTCAAAATATCGATAAAATTATTAACACCCCTGTTGAAAAGAGGGTAATTTAGTTAATATTTAATTTTAATGTACATAAACTATTAAATCGTTAATTGTATTTTTGCCAAAACTTAAGAATTATCATTTATGTCAAAATTAAGGTTTGAAGCCATAATCGAAAGTCAAAGGAGAAATAAGATATTAGTTGAAGAAAAAGGACGGCGATCTGAACTCTTCGGTTTGAATGTTTTTAATGAAAAGAAAATGCTGCAGTATCTGACCAAAGATGCCTTGGAAAGTGTAAAAGGAGCTATTGTTTCTGGTTCCAAGATAGATAGAAAGATTGCAGATCAAGTGGCTGAGGCTATGAAGGGATGGGCGATTACGATGGGTGCAACACATTATACACATTGGTTTCAACCATTAACCGGATCTACCGCTGAAAAGCATGATGCATTTTTTGATCTATTACCCGACGGAACGGCATTGGAAAAATTTGGAGGTGGGCAGTTAGTACAACAAGAACCAGATGCATCAAGTTTTCCACATGGTGGAATTCGTAATACTTTTGAGGCAAGAGGTTATACCGCTTGGGATCCAACATCACCTGCTTTTATTTATGGCACAACCCTTAGTATACCAACTATTTTTGTAGCTTATACCGGTGAGGCTTTGGATAATAAAGCCCCTCTTTTAAGGGCTTTGCACGCTATTGATGATGCTGCAACATCCGTCGCGAAATATTTTGATAAGAATGTGACAAAAGTGCATGCTACCCTGGGATGGGAGCAAGAATATTTTTTAGTGGATAAGGCTTTAGCGCATTCGCGACCTGATATTGTTTTAACAGGCCGCACACTTGTAGGGCAAACTGCCGCCAAAGGGCAACAATTGGATGATCATTATTTTGGGGTTATTCCAAGTAGGGTCTTAAGTTTCATGAGGGATTTGGAAAAGGAATGCACTCTTTTAGGTATACCCGTTAAAACAAGACACAACGAGGTGGCACCAAATCAATTTGAGCTGGCCCCTGTTTTTGAGGAAGCGAATCTTGCGGTAGATCATAACCTGTTGTTAATGGACGTCATGGAAAAAGTGGCGGATAAGCATAATTTTAAAGTGCTGTTTCATGAAAAACCTTTTGCAGGGATCAATGGTTCAGGCAAACATAATAACTGGTCGCTCGCAACAGATACTGGAGTAAATTTATTGAGTCCGGGCTCCACACCTATGAAGAACCTTCAGTTTCTTACATTTTTTGTGAATACGATAAAAGCAGTTGATACTTATGAGGAATTATTAAGGTCTTCAATAGCTTCTGCGAGCAATGACCATAGGCTAGGTGCCAATGAGGCGCCACCTGCGATTTTTTCCATTTTTATCGGAAAACAATTAAGCAGTGTTTTAGATGAATTGGAAGGCGTATCAAAAGGGAAATTATCACCAGAGGAAAAGACCGAGCTAAAATTGAATGTCGTAGGCAAGATTCCTGAAATAATGCTCGATAATACGGATAGAAACCGTACATCACCTTTTGCTTTTACCGGTAATAAGTTCGAAATGCGAGGTGTTGGTTCAAAAATGAACTGTGCTAAGCCAATGACCATTTTGAATACGATTGTCGCTAATCAATTAAAGGCATTTAAAAAAGAAGTTGATGCTCTTATAGATAATAAGAACCTTAAAAAAGATGAGGCTGTTTTTAACATATTACGGGAATATATAAAAACTTCAAAAAGGATCCGCTTTGATGGTGATGGGTATAGTCAGGAATGGGAGCAGGAGGCCAAAAGAAGAAAGTTGAGCAACAACAAAAATACACCGGATGCCATTCAGTTTTTGACCTCTAAAGAGAGTTTGGAACTTTTTAAATCGCTGAATGTCATGAGCGAAATAGAGGTGAGGGCAAGGCAAGAGGTTGAGTTGGAAGCGTATATTATGCATGTTCAAATTGAGGGAAGGGTATTCAACGAATTGGTTTATTCCTATATTATTCCAGCTGCCGTTGAGTACCAAAATAAGCTAATAAAAAATGTGATTGGATTAAAGGATATATATGGAGCAGCCCATAAGAAACTGTCAGATGGTCAATCTGGAATAATAGAACAAATTGCCGAGCATTTAGCGGCCTTAAAGAAAAAGACCGATGCTATGGTCGAGGCAAGAAAAAAGGCAAATGTCATGACCGATAGTAACAAAAAGGCATATGCGTATTGCGAGAATGTAAAACCTTTTTTTGATGAAATTCGTTACCATTGTGATAAATTGGAGCGTTTGGTCGATGATCAATTATGGCCATTGACCAAGTATAGGGAATTACTGTTTGTAAAATAATCAGACTCTTTTTGATTATGTTGAAATGATTTAAACTATATCAATTTAAAAGCCCACATTATGTGGGCTTTTTTTAATTGATCCACTATTTTTACCACAAACAATAAAAAATGGGTTCATCAAATAGCGAAAGATATAAGCAGAGAGGTGTTTCGGCCTCAAAGGAGGATGTGCACAATGCTATTAAGAACATAGATAAAGGGCTGTTTCCTAAAGCCTTCTGCAAAATTGTTCCGGACTATTTGACCAATGATGAGGATTATTGTTTGGTAATGCATGCAGATGGTGCAGGCACCAAATCCTCCTTGGCATACATGTATTGGAAAGAAACCGGCGATATTTCGGTTTGGAAGGGTATAGCACAAGATGCCTTGATTATGAACATTGATGACTTAATCTGCGTTGGGGCCATAAACAATATTATGCTTTCATCAACTATAGGTAGGAATAAGAATCTGATCCCAGGGGAAGTACTTTCCGCAATAATCAATGGTACTGAAGAATTGATTTCAGATTTGGCTGATTATGGTATGGTAATTCATTCTACAGGAGGCGAGACCGCGGATGTTGGTGATTTGGTACGCACCATTATTGTTGATTCTACGGTCACAGCAAGATTAAAAAGGAGTGAAGTTATTGATAACGCCAATATCAAAGCTGGTGATGTAATTGTAGGTCTTGCTTCTTTTGGTCAAGCTGCTTATGAAAAAGAATATAATGGAGGAATGGGTAGTAACGGACTGACTTCTGCCCGCCATGATGTTTTTTCCAAGTATTTGGCTGATAAATATCCTGAAAGTTATGACGCCGACATTCCGGAAGACTTGGTGTACTCAGGAAACACCAAATTAACCGATGCAATTCCAGATTCACCATTGGACGCAGGTAAATTGGTGCTTTCACCAACACGTACGTATGCACCCATTGTAAAAAAAATACTTTCAAAATATAACGCATCCGACATTCATGGAATGATTCATTGTAGTGGTGGTGCACAGACCAAGATTCTTCATTTTATCGATGATCTTCATGTTGTAAAGGACAATATGTTCCCCATACCCCCATTGTTTAAATTAATCCAGGAACAATCAGATACTGATTGGCGAGAGATGTACCAGGTTTTTAACTGTGGTCATCGTTTGGAAATTTATACAAATAAGTCCGTGGCACGGGATTTGATTACAATTTCCAAGAGTTTTGGTGTAGATGCCAGGATTGTTGGTAGGGTTGAGGACAATCCAAATAAAAAACTCACCATAAAGAGCGAATTTGGCAACTTTGAATATTAGTGAGACTTTATTTTTAAAAGTACGGGATACCCATTGAAAATAACCTGTTGAATAAACCTTGACGGTAAGCGTCAGGGTCTCATTAAAACTTTATTTTGAATACCTAGCGGAAGAATCACAATTTTGTTAGGGACACTATAAAAAAACTGTTAAATACCCCAATTGAAGAATCCATTGAACGAATACCGTATTTTGGCTATACGAATAGCGTAATTAAGACGTTGATTATAATAAATATAATGCTATGGAAAGAAAAGATTTTCTCAGAAGTTTGGGAGCTGGTGCGGCATTTGCCCTAACTTTTCCCTGTTTGCAAGGATGCTCTAAAGATGAGGACGGCGGTGGCGATATAGTCGAAATCCCGACCGGAATTGATTTTACAATTGATTTGAATTCTTCAGAAGGGTCAAAATTGGCGGACAATGGTAGCTTTATCCTAAAAAATTTAGTAGTTGTGGTTAAGAATTTGGAAGGCAATTTTGTTGCCGCAAGCCAAGTTTGCAGCCATCAATCCTATGATCAAGTCCGTTTTGTATCCAATGATGGTGGTATATTTTATTGTGATGTTCATGGTTCACGGTTTGCCCTAGATGGTTCACCATTGAACCAAGTAGATGGAAATGCCGCCAAACCATTAAAACTATACAATACTGAACTGAATGGCGATATGCTCCGCGTTTTTGAATAAATGGAAATTCTAATTAATAAACCTTGAATAAATTAATATATACATTATTAATTCTTTTTACGATTTCGTCTTCGGCACAAAATTGGAAAGGATCCTATGCGGATGCATTGCTATCTTCCAAAAAGGAAAACAAACCGTTGGTGCTTGTTTTTGCTGGATCTGATTGGTGTGCTCCTTGTATTAAATTGGAAAGAAGTATTTGGCAATCCAAGGAGTTTATTGAGTATTCCGAGGAGAATTATGTGCTTTATAAAGCCGATTTTCCTAGGAAAAAAAATAATCAATTACACGCCCCAATAGCCGAACAAAATAAATTACTGGCTGAAAAGTATAATCCCAACGGCTATTTTCCTTTAGTTCTGGTTATCAATTCAGAGGAGAAAGTTTTGGGAGAAACCGGATTTAATAAATTAACCCCAAATGAATACATTTCACAGTTAAATTCTTACCTAAAGTGAAAATCTTTCTCCCCCTGTTTATCGCCATCTTTGTATTAACAGGGTACGGGCAGGAACGCAAGTATGTAACCGTACATAGAACCCAAAAATTAATGGGTAGTCGCTTTGATATTACCGTTGTAGCGGTAAACGAGGAGTTGGGTTACATTAATATAGATGAGGCCGTTTCTGAAATAATCAGAATTGAAAAATTGATTTCCGCATGGGACCCCGATTCAGAAACAACATTAATAAATAAGAATGCAGGAATAAAGCCTGTGAAGGTTAGCTTGGAACTTTTTAAACTGATCGAGCGAGCCAAGCAAATTTCCGAGATTACAGATGGTGCCTTTGATATTTCTTATTCCTCTATGGACAATATCTGGAAATTCGATGGCAGTATGCAGTACTTACCTACCAAAGAAGAGGTCAAAAAATCGATTAGGAAAGTAGGGTACAATAAAATCATCTTGAACGCTAGGGATCAATCCGTTTTTTTAAATCAAAAAGGGATGAGGATTTCCTTTGGTGCCATTGGTAAAGGTTATGCAGCTGATAAGGCGAAGGAATTATTGGTGTCAAAACAGGTCATTGCGGGTATAATAAATGCGTCAGGTGATTTAACCACCTGGGGTACAAAGGCTAGTGGTGAAAAATGGTTGATAGGAATAGCCAATCCATTAAGTAAGGATAAAATATTTTCTTGGCTTCCCATTGTAGAATCCTCCGTGGCCACATCAGGAAATTACGAGAAATTCGTTGTTTTTAATGGTAAAAAATATTCCCATATCATAGATCCTAGAACGGGATATCCTTCAAGAGGGGTAAATAGTGTATCAATATTCGCCAAAAGTGCTGAGTTATGTGATGCCTTGGCAACGGCCGTTTTTATCATGGGCAAAGATGCAGGACTGTCCCTAATAAACCAACTTGGTGGTACCGAGGTTATTCTTGTTGACGAAGACAATAAAATTCACAAGAGCAGTGGAATCCTTTTTGATAATAATCCTTAACTTTAAGCAATGAAAAAGATAAGTTTGATTCTGTTTTTATCGATTTTTTCAACATCATGTGTTGCTGTAAGGGAGTATGATAAGGTATATTTAAATGATGATGAAATGTTATTATCCGCGAAAGGTTCAGAACGTTTTGAGACCAATTTCCAGATTTATAGGGAAGCAGCTGCTGGTGCCAATGGTGGGAAATCGGGCGGTGGTTGCGGTTGTAATTAAATATATCCGATTTTATCCATTCGACCTGTCGAAGCGGTTAAAATTATTGATGGAATTTACCCCGACGAATAGAGGGGTCTTTTTGATTTTAGTGTAATACTTTTCGATGTGCCAATTTAAAAATGTAAAAATCATTTTTATTGCAGAAGATTAGTGATATAAAACTTCAAATAACGGAAACTATAAACAACAAAATGACCAACTTCCTTGAATAAAATCCTGTCCCTTCTATTTATTATGCTCACGTTCACGTGTTTCTCCCAGGAAGAATCAAATACATATCAAAAAAGAGTTCTTGAGGCAGCCGAAATCGAATTATTATTCAGCTATTATAATCAAGATGGTCAAAATGCTGCTGTGACTGGTGGTGAGGGTACTGAGGAACTTACTGATGCAACTTCGAGTATTGTTGTGAAAATGCCTTTGAACTCAAATGATATATTAACTGTTGATATTGGTATATCGGCATATTCCTCTGCTTCATCGAGCAATGTGGATCCCTTCGATAAAACCAGTAGCGTTGCTAGTCCATTCAGTGCCTCTTCAGGTGCCTCCCAAAGCGATGCATTGGTTCATTTTAATCCCTCTTATCAACACAGTTCAGAAGACCGTAATTCCATATATACCGGACAGGTTTATGTTTCATCTGAATACGACTATTTCTCAATTGGTTTTGGTGGCGGTTATGCTCGCTTGTTCAACGAAAAGAACACAGAGGTTGCTGCTAGTTTCCAGACTTTTTTGGATAAATGGAATTCGCAATACCCTGTGGAATTACGAAACGGGTTTTCGGATTCTAGAATAATAGGAATTGGAACCTATAACCCTGTATTCAATGAATTTGCGGATGAAACCAGAAACTCCTACTCATTGTCCTTAAGTTTTTCGCAAATTCTTAGTAAAAGAATGCAAGGTTCTTTGTTTATGGATGTTGTATCACAAAGTGGTTTGCTTAGCACCCCACACCAAAGGGTTTATTTTGGTGACACCAACGATTTTTTCATCGAGGATTTTCAATTAGCTGATGATGTAGAACAATTACCCGATAATCGATTCAAAATTCCAATTGGTGCCCGTTTAAATTATTATTTGAATGATCTGATTGTGTTAAGAAGCTATTATAGGTATTATTCGGATGATTGGGGAATTTCTGCGCATACGGCTAGTTTGGAGGTGCCGCTTAAGCTAAATGATAAATTTACTTTATACCCAACGTACAGATACTATAAGCAAACTGCAGCAGATTATTTTTACGAAAAAGAATCTGCAGTTTCCAACTTGGAATTTTATACTTCGGATTATGATCTATCTGCCTATAGTTCACATCAATATGGTATGGGGGTTAGGTACAAGGACATTTTTACAAGTGCCAAGGTATTAACTTTTGGTTTAAAGACCATTGATTTCAGGTTCAGTAAATATGACCGAAGCGATGGCCTAAACTCCTATATTTTTAGTTTGGGGACTACTTTTGTTGGGGATTAATAGCCAAACTTTTTCTTTTGATTAACTCTTGATTATAATCTATAAAAATTGCTAAGTAATGCCTTTAAAAAATTGTAATTTCGCATTCGAAGTGAAGGAAGGGTATGATTGATAAATTGAACATTGTAAAACAGCGCTTTGATGAGGTTTCTGACCTGATCATTCAGCCAGATATTATTACAGATCAAAAAAAGTATGTACAACTGACCAAGGAGTATAAGGATCTTAAGAATCTTATTGCCAAGCGTGATGAATACATTGAACTGACCAATAATATACAAGAGGCCGAGGAAATTATATCCGATGGTAGCGATACCGAAATGTTGGAAATGGCCAAAATGCAATTGGAAGAAGCAAAAACAAGATTACCCCATTTGGAGGAGGAAATAAAGTTGATGTTGATACCCAAAGATCCTGAGGATACAAAAGACGTTGTCGTAGAGATTAGGGCAGGAACTGGTGGTGATGAGGCCAGTATTTTCGCCGGTGATCTGTTTAGAATGTACACGAAATATTGTGAATCGAAAGGTTGGAAGACCAATGTTATAGATCTAAGTGAAGGTACCAGCGGTGGATATAAGGAAATACAGTTTGAAGTTTCCGGAGAGGACGTTTATGGTACATTAAAATTTGAAGCTGGGGTTCATCGTGTACAACGCGTTCCGCAAACTGAAACCCAAGGGAGGGTTCATACCAGTGCCGCTACAGTCATGGTACTACCTGAAGCAGAGGATTTTGATGTTCAGATAGACCCAAAGGAGGTACGCATAGATTTTTTCTGTTCTTCAGGTCCAGGTGGACAGTCAGTAAACACAACCTATTCAGCAGTGAGGTTAACCCACCTCCCAACTGGGTTGGTAGCGCAATGTCAGGATCAAAAATCACAGCATAAGAACAAGGAAAAAGCCTTTAAAGTATTGCGCTCACGTCTTTATGATATGGAACTCGCAAAGAAACAAGAGGAAGATGCCGCCAAAAGAAATTCACAGGTTAGTAGTGGTGATCGATCCGCAAAAATTAGAACTTATAATTACCCACAAGGCAGGGTAACCGATCATCGAATAGGCCTAACTTTGTATGATCTTCAAAATATAATAGATGGGGATATACAGAAAATTATAGACGAACTTAGTTTGGTGGATAATACAGAGAAGCTTAGGGATGCTTCCGAAATATTTTAATACAATCAGCGAACACCGTCAAAATGACCATTGAACAACTTGTTGATCAAATACATAAAAAACAGTCTTTTCTTTGTATTGGTTTGGATACTGATCTTGATAAGATTCCACCTCATTTATTAAAAGAAGAAGACCCGATTTTCGCCTTTAATAAGGCCATAATAGATGCGACCCATCATTTGTGTGTGGCCTATAAGCCCAATACGGCGTTTTATGAGGCGTACGGGATAAAAGGTTGGATGGCACTGGAGAAAACCATAAAATACCTAAATTCCAATTACCCTGAAATATTCACCATTGCAGATGCTAAACGTGGTGATATTGGCAATACTTCAACAAGGTATGCGAAGGCCTTTTTTGAGGAATTGGGATTTGATTCAATTACAATAGCGCCCTATATGGGTAAAGATTCTGTGGAGCCCTTTTTGGCCTTTAATAATAAGCACACGATATTATTGGCTTTAACTTCCAATGAAGGTGCCTTTGATTATCAAACGAAAATAGTAGACGGTATTGAGCTTTATAAGAAAGTATTGCAGACATCGAAAACATATGCCAACGCAAAAAATTTGATGTATGTTGTTGGCGCCACTAAAGCAAGCCATTTATCAGAAATCAGAAAAATCATCCCGAACAATTTTTTACTTGTTCCCGGTGTGGGGGCTCAAGGCGGTAGTCTAAAGGAAGTGTGCAAATATGGGATGAATGAACAAATAGGATTACTGGTAAATTCATCCAGAGGAATTATATATGCATCAAAAGGAAATGATTTCGTGAACGAAGCGGCTAAAAAAGCGAAGGAATTACAACTACAAATGAAGGAAGAACTAAAAATCCTTTAATTAGGATTACTTAACTAAATCTTCCAACAACTTTTCTATTTTCAATGCTTTTAGCTCAAAAAACTCACTTAATTTGGTATCGGTATATTTGATACTTGAGGCCTTTTCCAAAAATCTTTGATATTGGTATTCCAATATGGTAATGGCCTGTCTTCCAGATGTCATCGGAGTAACTGATCCTACTTTACAATATTGCTTTTCCATAATAAGTATTTGTTCTAACAAATATACGCTCAAAATATCATTTTAGATGTTCGAAGTCTTGAAGTACATCTAATAATCAGGTTATATGTCTAATTCTTAACAATACCTTAATAGAAATGCCAAAAAACGGATAGATTGTTGATTAATATTTTGATTAGCATAGAGCAACTATCAAAAGTTTTAATACATTGCAAGAATCCTAAAAAAGGATGGTTTTTAGAGAACACTTTGTTAAATTATAAAACATATATTCATCAAGACTCCAGCATTTGGGTCACTTTCGTGCATGGAGCAGGGGGTAGTTCTACTATTTGGTATAAGCAGGTTAGGGAATTCCGTAAGCATTTCAACGTACTGCTTCTTGATTTGAGAGGGCATGGTGATTCCAAGCCTAGTATAAAGGATGCCTTCAACGATAAATATACTTTTGATTCCATTACCAATGATATTGTTGAGGTTGTCAATCATTTAAATATCACAAAATCCCATTTTATTGGAATTTCACTTGGAACCATTCTGATTCGAAATCTTGCCGAAAAGCACCCTGATATGGTTGAAAGTATGGTTCTTGGAGGGGCAATAATGAAACTTGATTTTAGATCTCAAATATTAATGCGGTTAGGTATATTGTTCAAGTCAATAATTCCATACTTGTGGTTGTATAAGTTTTTCGCTTTTGTAATAATGCCCAATAGTAATCATAAAGAATCAAGATCGCTATTTGTAAGGGAAGCGAAGAAATTATATCAAAAGGAATTTTCAAGGTGGATTAAGCTCACTTCCGAGATAAACCCATTATTGCTTATGTTTAGGACTGCCGATATAAAAATACCAACCCTATATGTTATGGGTGGCGAAGACTATTTGTTCTTACCATCAGTGAAAAAAATTATACAAAATCATACTGCTTGCAGTTTATTGACCATAGAATATTGCGGTCATGTTGTAAATGTTGAACAGCCACAATTATTCAATCAATTGGTTATCAATTATGTGGCGGATATGAGCACCTAGTTTCGATATTCACTCCTAATAACCTCTTCAATGAAAAGTCTAATAGTATTCGCGATAACATTTGCTATTTTATTGATTTCCCCAAATGGTAGGGCTCAAGTAAATTCCTGTGCATGTTGCACCGAAAATCATAAGGCGTTTGACTTTTGGGTAGGTACTTGGCAAGTTACCAATATTGATGGTTCATTGGCAGGTACAAATACCATCGTAAAAACTGAAAGTGATTGTGTAATTCGTGAAAATTGGACCAGTGCAAATGAGGGCTACACAGGAACAAGTACAAATTTTTACAATCTCGAAACCAATCAGTGGGAGCAATTATGGATAGATAGTTCAGGCGCGCATTTAAAATTGAAGGGAAAAAGAGTAGGAAATCAAATGATCCTTATTTCTGACGACATCAAGAAAGCTGATGGGGTATTAAATCGAAATCGCATCACTTGGACAAAAAATGATGATGGAACGGTTCGTCAACTTTGGGAAATCCTTAATGGGGAAAAAGTGGTGAGTGTTGCTTTTGATGGGCTGTATAAAAAAAATCAATAAAAAAAACCGGTGCTCCCACCGGTTTTTGCTAACTAACTAACTCAAAAAATTACTAACTCAAAAAATTCGGTACAAAAATCTTTAATCAACATTCATCTTAGGTTAATTAAAGTTTAGCAATATGTTAAAATCGCCCTTTTTTTTAGAACGAATTTCTAATGGATTTATTGTAATGGAAATAGAATTTATTTTGAATTTAATCCTGTAATGTAAAAACCCTTTTTAAAAGATCGCTTGTCCTGGACGAAACCTTTGTCCTAATTTCTTTTTCTTCTACAGAAATCATAGTGTAAACACCTTTAAGCGCTTCATTGGTAACATAGTCGGTTAAATCTGTGTTGACTTTTGTTGTAAGGGGTATGTTATTATATCTGGTGATTAGATTTCCCCAAATTACATCTGCCCCAACTTTTTCAAAAGAACTCTTTATAACCGGATTGAATTTGGTGTAAAGTGCCGATTGTGTTGCGTTCGAAAGATATTGTGTAGCCGCGTCATCGTTACCCAAAAGTATGTTCTTTGCATCATTGAAAGTAATACCTTTAACCGCATCCACGAATATAGGGGTCGCTTCACTAACAGCTTCTTCTGCAGCTCTATTTAGCACTTTGAGTCCTTCATCGGCCAAATTATCCAATCCTATATCCCTTAATGTTTTATCAACTTTTTGCAATTCTTCAGGAAGTAGGATCTTTACTAACTCGTTTTTGTAAAAACCATCGGTCTGGGTAAGTTTACTTACTTGTTTATCGATGCCCATGTTCAAAGCTTCCCTTAAGCCTTCGGCAATATCCGAATTACTAATTCCGGTTCCACTTTGCGGTAATTGGTTTACAACTTGTTGCAGTTCACCACATCCTAAAAACTGAAATATTACTATTAATAAGAATGCTTGCTTTTTCATAATTTGAACATTAAAGTTTTAAAACTGTTTAGGTTAAGAGAAAATTACGGTCTTGTTGTTATAGACCATGGTCTTGCGCCTCACATGTAATTTAACTGCTCTCGAGAGAACTATTTTTTCCAGATCCCTCCCTTTGGCAAGAAAATCGTTTATGGTATGGGAATGTGATACCGCGGTTACATCTTGTTCAATGATCGGGCCTTCATCAAGTGCATCAGTTACATAATGGCTCGTTGCACCAATGATTTTAACCCCTCTTTCAAATGCTGCATGATAGGGTTTAGCGCCAGCAAATGCCGGTAAAAATGAATGATGGATATTGATTATCTTATTTGGATATTCATTTACCAAGGAAGCGCTAACAATTTGCATATATCTGGCCAAAACAATGAAATCAACATTATGCTCCTTTAGCAATTCAAGCTGTTTAATTTCGGCTTCTGCTTTATGTTCTTTTGCTACTGGGATGTGATAAAAAGGTATGCTGAATTGATCCGCAATATATTCCAGATCTTTATGGTTACTTATAATAAAGGGAATCTCTGCTTCAAGTTCCCCAGAATTGAATCGGCTTAATAAATCGTACAAACAATGATTGTACTTAGAAACAAAAATGGCCATTTTAGGAAGTACATTGTCTAAATGTAAACTCCATTGCATTCGATAAGGTTCTGCCAAGGCGTTTTTAAACTCTTCTTTAAAGTTGCTGATTTTTAGCTGATTGGTTTCAAAATCGCTTTCAAGTCGCATAAAGAATACGTTGGCTTCCTTATCTACATGTTGATCAAGATATATGATGTTTCCTCCTTTTGAATGAATAAAGGTGGTTACCGCACTTATTATTCCAGATTGGTCAGGACAATTAATTAAAATCGTGGTTTTCAAGGATGATAGTTTTTATAGTCCAAAATTAAAACTAAATAAACATCAAACTATTATAATAATGTTGGTTTTTATTTATGGATGAAGTTGGTGACTAATCAAAAAGAATCAATTCAAGGAAGAATACCCGTTATTGGGTAGAGAGCCCCTCCATTTTTTAAAAGATTTTCTGAAACTTTTTATTTCTTTACGTAATAGGTTCAAGTATTCTTTTTCTTTCACCCCATCTTTCTCAAGACCAGTGCAGTAAGAATTAATATTATGTATCATAATGTTTATATAGGATACATTCTTAATTTTCTCATCGTTTGAAGTAGAGAATTCTGTCTGGGCTATTTTTTGGGGAATTAAGATTGCATCCGTCAATAAAGAATCCGCAATTATATCCCTAAGACTATTTGATTTATAGAGCTTGAGCAAATCTTTGTTGAAAGTAACATAGGTAGCTATTTCCCTGCTCATTCTGCAGAGTTCCAGAGCCTTCCTATAAACAGGAACCGATCTTAAATATTTTTGGGACATTTTTGTAAAAGCAATTTTTCAAATATAAAGTTACGTCCGTATTTTAAAATTTATCTTTTGATTCGAAAGTAAAAATAATTTTTTACCTTTGATTACAAAATATTTATAGAATATTACTTTGAATACTAACATTGACGCTTTAAATTGGAAAATACTGCAATGTCTACAGGATAACGCAAGGGAATCTTTTGCCAGTATAGGAAGAAAAGTAGGACTTACGCCGCCTGCAGTTGCAGAACGGGTCAAAAAACTAGAGGACCTGGGAATAATCCAGGGATATAAGGCCAAGGTCTCCCATACACTTACTGGGTATCAGTTAAAAGCGATAATTACTTTAAGAGCATTTATGGGAAAATTGAAACCTTTTCTTGAGACCGTCAAAGGCTTTCGCGAAGTTATTAATTGCTATCGTGTAACAGGGAATGAAAATATTGTTATGGAAGTGGTTTTGAAAGACCAATTTCATTTAGAAAGGTTTATTGATAAATTAATACAATACGGTGAGACAAGAACCCATATCATACTTTCTGATGTTATTTCAAGCGCATCTATTAGACAATGAGAAGCTTTGTTGTGCTGATTCCTCTTAAAATTTGGCGGGTATATTTATATTTACGAATTCCGGAAGATTGTAAGGGATGACTTATGTTACTCTTAAACCTAGGAAAAAAGTGTTTAGTAACATATATATTATTTTGTGAATTTGCTTAGATCCAAAAATTGGTATTATTGCAGAATAGCCGTTTTAAAACAACGTTATTTGTATCTTTGATTTGGTCATTTTGGCGAGATTTTTGATGTAACAACCGTATGAAGAAATTATTACTAGTACTTACGCTTTGCACTACATTTTTTAGCACAGCACAGCAATTGGTCCTAAAGAAAGGTGCAATAATAGATGCTATTACAGTAAATGATTCTATCTCTGAAAATTTTGCTTTATACCTCCCAACAAATTTCGATACTTCAAAAAAGTGGCCTGTAATTTTTGTTTTTGATATGCAAGGTCGGGGCAAACAAGTCTTGAGTATGTACTCGATTGCTGCGGAACAAAATGGTTACATTCTTGCAGCTTCCAATAATGTGAATGATAGTTTGTCGCTAACACAAAACGCTTTGATTTCAAGTAGAATGTTCAATACTGTGGTTACATTATTGCCTATTCAAAAAGACAGGGTCTATACATCAGGTTTTTCGGGTGGGGCAAGAATGGCCTCATTAATGCCAACTTTTATTAAAGAGATAAAAGGGGTAATTTCCTGTGGATCCAATATTGCAAATTCAGAGATTTTATCAAGTAAAAATCCATTTCATTTTATTGGGATAGTAGGGATAGAGGATTTTAATTATCCAGATATGTTGCAAATGGGTAAAACATTTGAACTACTAAAGTTTCCTAACCAAATATTGGTGTTTAATGGAGGGCATAATTGGCCCAATCAAGAATATATTTCCACGGCGATGGAAATATTGGATTTAAGCGCAATGGCTAAAAATACTATTCCAAGAGATTCAATTTTTATTAATCGTACTTATAAGGAAAGCTTGCGCAAAGTAAATAATTTAGTAACTGATAATAAGCCCGTTTTGGCCTATAAAATGCTTGAGGAATTAATTGATATCTATAAACCGTTTCAAAAATTGGATTCAATCAAAATAAGTAGAAAAGTATTAAAAAGAAGCTCCAAGTATAAAAACCAAAACCGTAGCCAAAACTCAATATTTTTTAAGGAATCGTTTATAAAGAATGATTATGACTATTATTTGGAAGAAGACATTCTTACTTATAATTATAATAATTTGGGCTGGTGGAATTATCAGATGGGGGAGTTGGGAAAATACAAAAAAAGTCCTAACATTTTATTGAATCAAATGGGTAAGAGACTTGAAGGATATTTGAATGCACTGATTGAAGATAAGTTGGATTTGATACAGTTGCAATCAGTTGTTGATGAAGAGGCATTGAATTTTCTTTGGATGTTGAAAACAATTACATCTCCTGATGATTATACAGGATATTTGAAGGTAATTTCCTTTAACGCGAAAGTTGAAGACTATGGCACTGCGTTATTTTATTTAGAGGAACTCTTGAAAAAAGGCTATACCAATACAACTGAACTTTATGCCTTGGAAAATACAGCACTTTTTAGAATTACCCCTGAGTTCAACGAATTAGTAGCAAAATATCTTAAAGAAGCACGTTATGGGATTATTGAAGAATAGGTTTCGGTTTTCGGCCTGCATCCGAAAGCAAGGATAACAATAAATAGGTAAAGAAATCTAATTTCCATTTGAAATACGTTTAGTTTTATTAATGCTGTTTTTTAAAATTAAAAGCAGCAAAATACCTAGTAAGCAAACAACCGTAATACCATACCATGTTATTTCATATCCAAAATTAGCTACCGAACGCATACCTGAATTATGGCCGAACACATGCGCTATTGAAAATGCTATACTATATAGAGCCATATATTCCCCTTGGTTACCTCGTTTGGCCCTGTCCATAGCGAATGCATTTGAAAAAGGGAAGGCTATCATTTCTCCTATTGTCATTAATAATATACCAACCACTAAAACACCTGTCCAGGAAACTAGATTCAATATTAAAAAACTGAATGCAGTCAAAACCAACCCGATCATAACGTTCGATATTTTTGACCATGGCCTACTTTCCATATACTTGATCAAAGGCATTTCAAAAGCAAAAATAAAAAAACCGTTAAGTGCCAATAAAAGACCTATCTGAAATTCACTTAAAAAATAGGTTTCGCTATAATAAACCGGTACCGTGGAAAAATACTGTACAAATGCAAAACCGAAAAGAACCATTGCCGCTATGAATAATAGGTATGTGGAATCAGCATATGCCGATTTTGGGAATTCGTGATGAACATTATCCAAAATAGTAGCCTTTTTTGGGTTCAACACTATTAACAATAAAATACCCGCGACAAAACAGGTTATTCCATCTACCCAAAACAATCCATTATAATCCAATGTGGCAATTATAATACCCCCTAAGGCCGGGCCTGCTGAAAATCCTAAATTAATCGCCAACCTAATCAATGTTACGGATCTAGTTTTATTCTCAGGTTTACTATAGGCACTTAGGGCCACATATGCGGCTGGTCTAAAAGCATCTGCAATCGCCATTAGGACAAAAATACCAATACAAATTGACCAAAATTCTTTCAAAAATTGAATTCCAATAAAAAGAAAACCAGTAAGTATGAGACTAATGAGCATTACCTTATAATACCCTAACATATCCGTTAACTTACCGCCCATCCATGCACCGACTAATGATCCGAGCCCAAAACAGGTCATAATGCTTCCCACATTTTCTAGAGTAAAACCCAAACTTTGTGTTAGATATAATGATAAAAATGGTATCACCATAGTACCGGCCCTATTGACAAGGGTAATCAATGCCAACCACCAGACCTCTTTTGAAAGCCCTTTGAAAGAATTTAAATAGTTGGCATAAAGTTGTTTCATGCGGTGAAATAAAAAAGCCCTGATGGTGCCACCAGGGCTTTTAGCTATATGATATTCAAAACGATATACTAAACAAAATAGCGCTGGATCCACTTTCCTAGAAACAATATTACAGATTTATAAATTGTTATTTTCACCAATGGTCAATTTGATTTTGAGCTGAGCTAGATTAAAATATGATTAGTTGTATTTTTGGGGAATAAAACAAATTAAATGAGACTAGTAGTTTTAATATCGTTTTATCTTTTAGTAAGTTTTGGTTGCAAACAAGAAAAGAAATATCATGATGCAACAAAAAAAGAGACACTTCTCGCACAGACAGATGAATTACAGGAAATAATTCAGTTTCAAACTAAGATGAATGAAGAATTCAAGAATCCCGAAACCTCCCCTTTACCCGATAGATACCGTAAAAATTTTGAGAGTCTCGATTATTTTGACCCTAATCCAGAATATATTGTCAAGGCGAAGTTCGTAAGAACTCCTCACGCTTTACCATTTTTAATGCCAACCACCACAGATAGAAAATCTGAAGAAGTTTTATTTGGAATTGCAAATTTTCAACTTAATGGAATTAGCCATCAATTGGAGATATATCAAAATAGGAAATTGATGTTGGAGGAAAAATACAAAGATTATCTCTTTCTGCCATTTACGGATAAAACAAATGGGGAGGAAACGTATTCGGGAGGACGTTATTTGGATTTATCGATTCCTAAAGGGGATTCCATTATAATTGATTTCAATAAGGCGTACAATCCTTACTGCGCCTATAATAAAAAATATTCCTGTCCTATTGTGCCTAGTATCAACGCCTTGGATATTAAAGTACTTGCAGGGGTTAAAGACTTCAAAGTTGCCAAAAAATAAAACCCTGACAGTACTGCCAGGGTTTCAATCAACTCAAACTATAATAAATCAACCAATAATTATTTTTTCAGAAAGAGTATATTGCTGCAAGTACAAAGGAAGACAAGCTGCCAAGAGGTTCACCATCGGCGTCTAAAAATGCATCTTCAGAGGCACTATCAAGTCTTAGTTCTGGTTTTATAATTAAATCCCCGATAGTGGCACTACCTGTCAAAGTAACTGCGAATACGCTAGCATCACCATCAATATCGGAAGCTCCAATCGCCCCAAAGAAATCGGTTTCAGTAAAATATTCCCCCCTTAGTCCAATGGTGAAATTTTCTGAAGTGGCCAATTGCGGATATACGGCGGCACCTGCAAAACTACCTATACCCTCAGCGCCATCAAAATAGGCTGCATTGATTCCTAAGAAGAAATCATCAGTAACATCAAATCCACCGGTAAAATCTACTTCAAACGAACCATCATCAGCCAAGAAATTCAAATACTGTCCGCTGTAACCCAATTGTGCTCCATAAGCATATTTGCCATTAGGATTGAATTCTGTTAAGTCTGTTGGGTTCATAACACCTATCATGGCCGACCAATCATTGCCCAAATCAAAATCGGCTTTTAAGCCCGTGTGGCTAAAAGGACCATAAGAAAAAAGATAGGAAGTGCTGTAATTAAAATTAGCGGACGGCGAAATTACTTCGTAGCCCAGGAATGTATTGAAATTACCAAAGGTAAGTTTAACATTGTCACTAACATTCCAATAAACATACAACTGATTTACAATATTACCAGTCGCCGAATACATCGGGGATGCAAAAATAGCGTCTGTTCCCCTAGGTCCAAAAACTAGATCCGCAACAAATCCGACCTCCTCACCTTCATAACCTGCTATAACATTTGCCATTCCTAGTGCAAAACCTGGTAGGTTCGCAAACGAGCTTCCAGGAGCGGAGTAGTTATCCCCAGAATTCGCTGAATTTAGATTGGCCCTATAATAGGCATCAATAGTTCCGCTAAATGAAAATTTCGGTTTCACTTCTTCTTTTTCCTCTTCCTCCTGTGCAATTATCGCAACAGTTGAAAAAAGCAGTAATGCCAATAAAAAAATATTTTTTACGTAACTTGTATTTGTAATCGCTTTCATATTTCAATGATTTAGATTTCCTTTATAAGGAATGTTTAATTGTTTAAAATTTGAGATAATGATATTATGATTATTAACGGAGCGTTCTGCCAAACGCTCCGTCTTCATTTTATGATTGTTGGTTCATTCTAAAATCAGGATATGCATCCATTCCATGCTCATGAATGTCCAATCCTTCGATTTCTTCTTCCTTTGATACACGAATGCCAATTGTCTTTTTAAGGGTAAAGATGATTATGAAGGCGGAAACACAACAGAAAACAGCAGCTGCACCAACCCCTGTTAATTGATATATAAACTGATCTAACCCTGCTTTATCGCCAAATAAGCCTACCGCCAATGTACCCCAGATACCACAAATAAGGTGCACTGTTACAGCACCCACGGGATCATCCAATTTCAGTTTGTCTATAAAGGCAACTCCAAATACAATAATTACACCAGCAATTAAGCCAATGGCGATAGATTCCAACGGTGACATTAAGTCTGCACCTGCAGTAATACCGACAAGTCCACCTAAAATACCATTAAGGAACATAGTCACATCAAAATTCTTGTACATTAAAGTAGAAGTAATAAAAGCCGAAATCCCTCCCGCGGCAGCAGCCAAACAGGTAGTAACTAGAACCAATGAGGTTAATGCTGGGTCTGCAGAAAGAACCGATCCACCGTTAAACCCAAACCAACCTAACCAAAGTATAAAAACCCCAGCTGTAGCCATTGGAATATTATGACCCGGAATCGCTTTTGGTTTACCATCTTTCCCAAACTTACCTATACGTGCTCCCAGTAGATAAATGGCAACTAGCGCTGCCCATCCTCCAACGGAATGTACTAAGGTAGAACCTGCAAAGTCATAGAAACCACCTTCGTCCCCACCTAATGTAGAAAGGAAACCACCTCCCCATTGCCATGATCCAACAATTGGATAAACCAAGCCTACATATATAATAACGAAAATCATAAAAGAACCTAATTTCACCCGTTCAGCAACGGCACCCGATACAATGGTCGCTGCCGTGGCGGCGAACATCGCTTGGAACAAGAAATCGGTCCAATAGGTATAACCACCATCTGCATATTCCGGTGTTAGGCCATCAGCCCCTATAGGTAGGCCAAAACCGCCAAAACCTAAGAAACCATTGAAATCACCTGGGTACATTAAATTAAATCCTCCAACATAGTACAACAAGATTCCTATACATATAATAAAGACATTCTTGAATAATATATTGATTGTGTTTTTTTCTCTGGTAAGTCCAATTTCCAATAAGGAAAATCCTGTGTGCATAAAGAAAACGAGGGCCGTACAAACCATCATCCAAACATTGTTCGCTGTAAATAATCCTGCATCCATTTTGTAAAAGTTTAGTTGTTTAAAATTTAGTTGATTCCTGCGTGTCCATTTTCCTTGGTCCTAATTCTATAGGCATGTAAAACTTCTGAAACGAATATTTTACCATCGCCAACATTACCAGTATAAGCAGTTTCCAAAATAGTCTCTACCGTTCTTTCCAGAAATTCATCTGAAACCACAATAGATAAATATCTTCTTTGGATGTCACTGGTGCTATAGGAAATACCCCTATATACATGACCCTGTTTTTCATTTCCTACTCCCGTTACGTCCCAGTAACTAAAGAAGTTTACCTCAATTTTGTGCAATGCATCCTTTACATCGTCAAATTTGGATTTTCTAATAATTGCCTCGATCTGTTTCATAATTGATTTATTGATTACGGCGACAAATATATATTTAAATATTAATTCCCCTATAAAAATAGGGGGTGTATTCGTCATTTTTATTGTTATAGTAATTTATACCCCTAAAAATTAAGGGTATTTGTAATTTTAACAATAATTTTTGAAAATATGAAGGTATCTATCTACACTAATCGATAGAATGGTGTATTCAAACCGACTTTTAAGAAATTTCTTTGAAGAATTTTTAAAAAAATACTAAAAGGACTAAATAAAATTGAAGATTATTGAATGAATTGGGATATTGTAGTTGTTAAAACAATTTGGACAGCCATAACCCAATCGATACTGCCAAAATACCAATAACAATACTTGCAATCAGATAAAATGAAAAATGAAAAATTTCCCCTGCTTTAAGAAGTGTGTGTTTTTCAAAAGCAAATGTGGAAAATGTTGTAAAGCCACCACAGAATCCGGTGGTCAATAATAGGGTTTGATTTTGTGTAAGGTAATTGTTTTTGAATGAGACACCTATAACAAGACCAATAAGGAGACATCCAATTATATTGACTAAAAAAGTGCCTAAATAAAAATGTTGAAAATAATTATTGAAGGTTTTAGAGACAACATATCTCAGAAGACTGCCTAACCCTCCCCCTAAAAAAACAAGTAGAAATTGTTTCATTCGCGTTAAATACTTTAAAGATAAAAGTAGTTAACTAGGATTGGGCAACAAAATATTTGATAAAATTTAGATTTGGATGTTTGCTGAACAAATGGTGAAAACTAAACTGCCTTCTTATAGTTCGGTGTAAACAAATTTATTGGGTAAATTTTTGAAGAAGCTGATTCGGTGTCATTTTTAGTTTGCTTACTTGTGCTTTTATTAACAGCATATAAACTTGTAAGCATCATTACCGCATTTAAGCAAACGAGTAAAAATAGTATTGAAAGAAATGTTATCATTAAATTGCCCCTTTAAACGACTAACGCAAAATTACGTTGTTTGGTATTATATACGGGACAAAATAACAAAATTGTTGTCAATATGTTAATTTTTGTGGTAAACACAAAGTTTATGTTAATTATTGAGTAAATACTTAATATAAAATAGAATTAACAAGAATATTACAAAGATTATTCCTACCCAGATAACACCCTTATAATTTTTGGAATGCAATTTTTGGTCTTTTTTATAAGTAAATGCAATTACCAATGAAAAGATTATTACGAAAAGAATTGCAAATGATATTTGTCCGCTACTGAACATTATAGGTATTCAATTTAGTTATTCTATTAAAAATAAAATAATAAACCCCCTGTTTTTGGTATCAAACAATATTAAAGAACAAAAGTTATCGGGTGGTTGTGAATAAAATGATTTATTATTTAATTACTTGTTTTATATTTTTACGTAAAGCTAATCTAATAATAATACTATGAAGCATAAAATAAACGCAGTTGAATTGTTCCATAATTCATTCGGACTTGGAGTTTCGAAGACGATGAAGGCGGATTTAGGAAAGAATAAGAACTTGCTGCGGTTTAATTTAATGGATGAGGAAAACAAGGAATATTTCGATGCGGCGAATAATAACGATTTGGTTGAGGTGGCCGATGCCCTTGGTGATATGCTGTATATACTTTGTGGAACTATTTTGGAACATGGCATGCAACATAAGATAGAGGAGGTTTTTGAAGAAATTCAAAAAAGTAATATGAGCAAGCTAGGAGCAGATGGAAAACCAATTTATAGGAAAGATGGTAAAGTGCTTAAGGGCCCGAATTATTTTAAACCTAATATTGAACAAATTTTGGACAAATAAAAAAAGGGGCAATCGTTGCCCCTTTTTTTTCGCTTTTTTTTTAGACTTTAAATCTCCATCCAAACTTATCCTCACCACGGTTATATTGAATATCGGTAATTCGTTTCTTTAGTAGTGTAGCATAACCATTAGGCATTTCTGGCAAGTCATAATCGTGGTCTCTATAACCGAATGTGGAAATCGGTGAGACTACAGCAGCGGTTCCAGCACCGAACATTTCTTTTAAAGAGCCTTTTTTCGCGGCTTCAACGACTTCACTGACAGTTATTTTACGAATTTCAATAGGTATGCCTTCATCTTTGGCGATTTCCAAGATACTTTTCCGGGTAATACCGTCTAGGATTCTATCACTTATAGGAGCGGTTATCAAAGTATCGTTTATACGGATAAAAATGTTCATTGCCCCGGCCTCCTCAATAAATTCATGCGTATTATCATCGGTCCAAATAACTTGGTTATAACCTTTTTCCATTGCCAATTGGGTAGGGTAGAACTGCCCCGCATAATTTCCCCCTGCTTTGGCAAAACCTACACCGCCATTAGCCGACCTTGAGTATGTTTCTTCAATCAAAACTTTTACTTTTCCGGAAAAATAAGCTCCGGAAGGGGCACATGCAATAATAAAAGTATAGGCATCTGCAGGCGAGGCATGGAAACCGTTTCCTGATGCAAAAATAAAAGGTCTTATATATAAAGAACTTCCTGGTGCTTGAGGTATCCAATCTTTTTCCAAATCCACGAGCGTTTTAAGTCCGTCCATAAAATACTCCTCCGGTAATTCAGGTATTGCCATTCTTTTGGCAGAGATATTCAGACGTTTGGAATTATCCAAGGGGCGGAATAACCATACGTCATTATTGACGTCTTTATAGGCTTTCATACCTTCGAAAATTGACTGTCCGTAATGGAATATTTTGGCTGAAGGATCTAAAGTAATTGGCTGGTAAGGCACAATTTCAGGTAATTCCCATGCACCATTTTCGTATTTGCATACCAACATATGATCGGTAAAAACAGTTCCAAAAGCAAGATTGTCAAAATCTACTTGGTCAATTTTCGATGTTTTTACCTTTTTAACCTTCAAGTACTTCGTGCTTGTCTCCATGGGAATAAGATTTTAAGGAATAAAATTAGAAAATTATCCCAATCCTTTCTTCTTTTTTTATTTAAAAATGCCCAAATTTACGGTGGATATCTAAATTTTGGGAATTATGAAAGGTTTTAACATATTAGTTGTGTTTTTAGTATTGATTTCGGTATGCCATGGGCAGGAGCCAAAACAGAAAGTCGACAAAAAAGGTATAAAACAAAATGAATTATTGGTTTTTGGAAATAAGATCAATGTTGAAGGAATTATTTCAAGCCAAGAAATGACAGAAAAGTATAGCAATATGTCAGTCACGGACACTTTACAAATTAAATTCACCGGTGTAGTTTCTGATGTCTGCCAAGCCAAAGGTTGCTGGATGAAAGTACAACTCCAAGATGGTAATGAGGCCATGGTACGTTTTAAGGATTATGGTTTTTTTGTACCCAAGGATATTACGGGAAAAGAAGTAATTGTCAATGGATTTGCATTTGTTGAGGAAATGAGTGCTGAAGATCAAAGGCATTATGCTAAAGACGGTGGAAAATCAAAAGAGGAAATTGAAAAAATAATTGATTCTAAAAAAACATATGGTTTTGAGGCAGATGGTGTTATTTTGAAGCAATAATGAACCGCAAAATCATAACTACTGCCGATGGATCCAATACAATTCATATCAAGGATTGGAATGAGCAATACCATTCTAAGCACGGTGCCATTCAAGAAGCCTATCACGTTTTTATTAAACAAGGCCTAGGTCTGTTCAACAACCAAGCTATCAGTATTTTGGAGATTGGTTTTGGCACTGGCCTTAATGCGTTGATAACCTTAATTGAAATCCAAAATTTGAAATTGGACGTTCGTTACAAAGGTGTAGAGGCCTACCCAATTAATGCAGAAGAACTACAACAACTTAATTATATTTCAGAATTAAAGGCAGGAAGTTTTAAGAAACAATTCCAAAGAATGCATCAATCGGCTTGGGAAGAAGAGGTGAAAATTTTTGATAATTTCAATCTATATAAGCAACAATCCGATTTTAAGGACATCACAGATGAAAATACATTCAATTTAATATATTTCGATGCTTTCGGAGCAAGGGTACAACCTGAATTATGGACAGAAAAGATATTTTTAATAATGTATAAGGCACTAAAAAAAAATGGGATATTAGTTACCTATTCTGCCAAGGGCAGTGTAAGGAGGGCCATGCAAACGGTTGGCTTCACTGTTGAAAGATTGCCTGGACCAATAGGGAAAAGGGAAATGCTGCGAGCCGTGAAACCTTAGTCTATTCTTTACAAAAAGTTAAAAATGTTTGTTTCTTATAAAATGCTTGACAATAGGGATATAAGTATGTTAAATCGAAATTAAAACCTAACTCCAAGGATTCAAAATGACATACCTTTGTGGTATGAAATTGTTGATAACAGGTGCTACAGGATTAATTGGCAGTGAAATTGTTGAATTATGTAAGAAGCAGGGGATTCCTGTGAATTATTTAACTACAAATAAGAGTAAAATAGTTTCAAACGAACACTTCAAAGGTTACTATTGGAATCCCAATATCAACGAAATTGATCTTACATGCTTTGAAGGTGTTTCGACCATCATTAACCTAGCGGGTTCGAATATATCAAAAAGATGGTCTGCCGAAAACAAGAATGAAATACTATGTAGTAGGATCAATTCATTAAAAACCTTAAATCAGGCCTTGGGTAAAATAGACTCAAAAAATATAAATTCATTCGTTTCAGCATCCGCTATAGGAATATATCCCAGTTCATTGAGTAATTATTACAGTGAAGATGAAACACAAGTTGATAATAGTTTTTTGGGGGAAGTTGTCCATGCATGGGAAAAGGAAATAGATACGATGAAACATTTTGGTTTTACAGTTGCCAAAATTAGAATAGGATTGGTGTTATCCCCTGATGGAGGGGTATTACCCATGTTGGTTAAACCCATTAAGAATTATGTTGGCGCTGCATTTGGAACAGGTAAGCAATGGCAATCCTGGATTCATGTATCGGACCTTGCCAAAATATTTCTTTTCGTAGCGCAAAATAATCTAAGAGGCATATATAATGGCGTTAGCCCTAATCCCATTACCAATGCCAAAATGGTAAAAGAGATAGCTAAAATATTCAATGTACCCGTGGTTTTACCGAATATCCCAAAATCAATAATGAGAATTATCCTGGGCGAAATGTCGTATTTACTTTTTGCTAGTCAAAGAGTGAGTAGTAAAAAAATTGCGAAAGAGGGTTTTTATTTTGAATTCCCGAATATTGGCAATGCGCTTCAATATTTTTATCCAAGCGGTATAGGCAATAATTCTGAAGATCATATACCTAAAGAGGAGTTTTTATCTTAGAAAACTCCATTTACCCTACATATTTTCGGAAATATTTTAAAACAAGAACTTTTTTCAGTAAAGTTTGATGACATTTTGACATTATTAAAGAAATGGCAGTACTTTTGCCATCTTAAAAATCAAGAATTAAACGGCTATACTAATGAGTGAGAAAAACAAGGCTGAGGAGATCAATGATTTAATTTCCGAGGAACAATCGAATTTGGAAGTAGATAAAGTTCAAGAAGAGTCAAAGACTACCGAAGAACAACTTCAAGACGATTTAGACAAGGAGAAAGATAAGTTTCTACGTTTATTCGCTGAATTTGAAAACTTTAAAAAGCGTACTTCCAAAGAGCGAATGGATTTATTCAAAACTGCAGGGCAAGAAGTCATCGTATCCCTATTACCTGTTTTGGATGATTTTGAACGTGCTTTAAAGGAGTTGTCCAAATCTGACGACAAAGAAATGTTCAAAGGCATTGAATTGATTAATGGCAAATTGAAGGAGACCTTAAAATCAAAAGGTATGGAAGAAGTTGAAGCTGAGCAAGGTGATACTTTTGATGCTGAAATACATGATGCCATTACACAAATACCTGCACCAAGTAAAAAACTAAAGGGTAAGATAATAGATGTTGTCGAAAGAGGATATAAATTGGGCGATAAGATTATACGCCATCCGAAAGTGGTTGTCGGAAACTAAATAGTTAGCATGAAGGAAGATTATTATGAAATATTGGGCATTAGCAAGAATGCTTCTGCTGCGGAAATAAAAAAAGCGTATCGAAAGAAAGCTTTGGAACATCATCCGGATAAAAATCCAGGTGACCATAAGGCTGAAGAGATGTTTAAAAAATCTGCTGAAGCATACGAAGTTCTTAGTAATGCTGATAAAAAGGCACGTTATGATCAGTATGGTCATGCTGCATTTGAAGGTGGCGGAGGATTTGGCGGTGGAATGAATATGGATGATATTTTTAGCCAATTCGGTGATATTTTCGGGGGGGCTTTTGGTGGCGGAGGCGGTTTTAGCGGCTTTGGAGGCTTTAGTGGCGGAGGCCAACAAAGAATAAAAGGCAGTAACCTTAGAATTAGGGTAAAATTAACTTTGGAGGAAGTTGCCAATGGGGTTGAGAAAAAAGTAAAGGTTCGCCGTAAGGTACAAGCTGCCGGTGTTACCTATAAAACATGCAGTACGTGCGGTGGAAGAGGGCAGGTTACTAGAGTTACCAATACAATTTTGGGTAGAATGCAAACTGCCGCAGCATGTGGTGTTTGTAGTGGTAGTGGTCAAATTATAGATAAAAGACCTAGTGATGCAGATGCTCAAGGTTTAAAGATAAGCGAAGAAACAGTTTCGATTAAGATTCCTGCAGGTGTCGAAGAGGGCATGCAGTTAAAAGTTCCAGGTAAAGGTAATGAAGCCCCTGGTAATGGAATTTCCGGTGATTTATTGGTAGCTATAGAAACCCAAGAGCACCAAACTTTAAAAAGAGAAGGTGATAATCTGCATTATGATCTTTATGTTAGTATTTCTGAAGCCGTTCTTGGAACTACCAAGGAAATAGATGCCGTTAATGGTAAAGTTAGGATCAAACTTGAGCCAGGAATGCAATCTGGTAAAATTCTGAGACTGAGAGGTAAGGGGATATCAAGTATTAATGGATATGGTGCTGGTGACTTACTGGTGCATGTCAATGTTTGGACACCAAAGGAGTTGAACAAAGAACAAAAAGAGTTTTTTGAAAGAATGAAGGGCAATGAAAATTTTGAGCCAAAACCTGAAAAATCCGACAAGTCTTTCTTCGAAAAAGTAAAAGATATGTTCTCTTAACGAATATCAAATTCAGTATTAAATAAAAAACGTATATTTGAATTGATATTGGGAAACCAATATTAATTTTCTTTTTCATAGCAATTTTTTTCCCATCCTTAATTTTTTTAAGGGTGGGTTTTGTTTTTTAGTGAAACCCTGTTTTCAGGAGTTTCGAAGAGACGAACGGCAAACAGCGTGTTGAACTAACCCCGCCCTTTGGCGGGGTCTTAACGTTTTCTGCGGCCGGGTTTTGTTTTTTAGTGAAACCCTGTTTTAGGGAGTTTCGAAGGGACGAACGGCAAACAGCAGGTTGAACCAACCCCGCCCTTTGGCGGGGTCTTAATGTTTTGCAAGTTTGGGTATTGTTTTATTATTAAAACCCTGTTTTTGTAAATCCTGATTGGTTGATTGGAAAACAATAACTAAAAGAAACCCTAAAAGAAGTTGGCTCATTTTTATTATTAATTATATAATCACAGATTTCAGAATTGTCTTTTAAACCAATTCTATATCTTTGGCAAAATTGCTTGCATGAACAACATTTTGGTCACTAAAGAGGTTACCAAACAATTTGGGAAACATATTGTTCTTAATAAAGTTTCCTTGGAGATTCCCAAAAACAGCATCTACGGTCTTCTTGGACCAAATGGAGCTGGGAAAACAACTCTCATTCGCATCATAAATCAGATTTCATACCCTGATAAAGGCGAGGTGTTTTTTGATGGCGAACCTTTAAAACCCCATCATATTTCGGCAATTGGGTATTTACCTGAGGAAAGAGGTTTGTATAAAAGCATGAAAGTGGGGGAACAAGTTTTATATTTGGCCCAATTAAAAGGCTTAAGTAAATCAGAAGCTAAAAAACGTTTAAAATATTGGTTCGAAAAATTTGAGATTGGGGATTGGTGGAACAAGAAAGTTCAGGAACTATCAAAAGGAATGGCTCAAAAAATACAATTTATTGTAACTGTGCTTCACGAACCTAAATTGCTCATTTTTGATGAACCATTTAGTGGTTTTGACCCAATTAATGCAAATATAATAAAGGATGAAATCCTAAATCTTAAAAACAACGGCACCTCTATTATTTTTTCGACCCATCGCATGGAATCAGTGGAAGAATTATGTGAATACATCGCACTGTTACATCAATCCGAGAAAATTTTGGATGGTAAATTGTCCGATATTAAGAAGGCCTATAAAAATAATATTTTCAAGGTTGGATTAGCATTTCAGAATGGCGAAAGTCCATTAAAAGAAATATCGGACAAGTTTCAATTAATAACCTCTGAATTCAACCCAACAGAGAACCAGTTGGATTTTGAAGTACAACTACCGAATAATGATACTAGCGAAATATTGGCATTTTTAGCAAAAAAGGGGAACATTAACCAATTTATTGAAACTATCCCATCAGCTAACGATATATTCATACAAACTGTTCAAAGAAAAGATGCCAATGAATAAGTTACCACTTATTATAAAGAGGGAATATTTGGCCAAGGTGCGAAACAAGTCATTCGTTATTATGACATTTTTGAGTCCAATATTAATGGTGGCCATGGTAGTTCTTATAGCATATTTGACTAAAATAAATGATAACGAGAAGCGAATAATCGGGGTATTTAATGAGAGTAGTTATTTCTCAAATGATTTTCTATCGACTGAAAGCACCTCTTATGTCCAATTTAAAAACATATCGTTACAAGCCGCAATGGATTCTACTTCCAATATCGGTTATTACGGACTTTTGCACATACCATATGAAAACAGCCTGGAAAAAGTTGCCCAAAATGCCTATTTCTATACGAAGGAAGCTCCAAGTACAACAGTTACGGACAAATTGGAAGATATTTTTCAAGATAGATTAAGGGAAAGAAGGTTACAAGATTTAGGTGTTTCAACAGCGGAATTTGCTTCTATGGATAAAAAATATGAAATTAATACTGCAACTTTTAAGGGTGAACTAAACCTTAAAGGAATTAATGAAATAAAAGCGGTTATAGGTGGTGGTTTTGGTTATTTAATCATGATGTTCATTATTATATATGGTGGTTTTGTTATGCGTAGTGTTATCGAGGAGAAAACCAGTAGGATTATAGAAGTCATAATATCGTCGGTAAAGCCATTTCAATTGATGATGGGTAAAATAATAGGTACTTCATTGGCAGGTATCACACAGTTTGCAATTTGGATTGTCTCTGCCACATTGCTCTTATTGGTTGCTTTTGTAATTTTTGATATAGACCCTTCATCTTTGGGTGATGGCGCCGAATTAACTTCGGGTATGGCTCCGGGTATGGCACCCCCTGTACCATCATCAAACCAGGTCATGCAAGCTTATGCACAGGAACTTTACAAAATACCTTGGTTTATGTTAATTAGTTTTTTCGTTATTTATTTTATTTTGGGCTATTTGATCTATAGTTCTATATATGCTGCAATTGGTGCGGCAGTGGATAATGAAACAGATACACAACAGTTTATATTCCCCATTATTTTGCCATTGATGCTGGCTATATATGTGGGATTCTTTTCGGTTTTTAGTAATCCACATGGACCAATAGCCGTTGGTTTTTCCTTATTTCCTTTAACGTCACCAATAGTCATGCTAATGAGACTACCTGGTGGCATAGGTGAAGGGGGAGTACCTATTTGGGAAGTTGTAACCTCAATTTTATTATTGATCATTACATTTATAGGAATTGTTTGGTTAGCAGCGAAAATATATAGAGTGGGAATTTTAATGTATGGCAAAAAGCCTAGTTATAAAGAGTTGTTTAAATGGATAAAATATTAATATGGAGAAGCTCAGTGCCTTTTTTTCATCCGTAAAGGATTTTTTAACCTATAAGATCTATGAAGATGATCAGATTCATATTAGTATTGGTACTATATTGACCATATTCATTGTACTTATTATTGTGACCTATGTCATGAAATTGGTACAACGAATTATTACAGTCAAACTTCCAGAAGAAGACAAGAATAAGTTTGTTAGTATTTTCGATTTTTCAAAATACTTACTATATATGCTAGTGGTAATTATAGTTCTCCATACTTCCGGTGTAAACCTTACCGTACTGCTTACAGCATCTGCAGCTTTATTTGTTGGACTTGGATTTGCTCTTCAATATTTATTCCAGGATATTATTTCCGGAATATTGATAATAATGGACCAAAGCCTACATGTTGGTGATATTATTGAAGTTGAAGGAAAAGTTGGTAGGGTTTTTGAAATACGTTTGCGAACAACTCGAGCTTTGACAAGAGATGATAAGGTAGTTGTAATACCGAATCACATTTTCTCGACAGATAGTATTTATAATTATACCCAAAACCATAAGATGACCAGGGAAAATGTAAAGGTTGGTGTTGCCTATGGGAGTGATGTAAATTTGGTTACCAGTGTGCTAAAAGGAGTTGCCATTGGTCAAAAAGGAATATTAAAAAATCCAAAACCCTTTGTCTTGTTTGATGATTTTGGTGATTCTGCACTTATGTTTTCGTTATATTTCTTTCTTAATGATAGTTTTGAGGCACCAAAAATAATGAGTGAATTAAGATATAAAATTGACGCTAAATTTAGGGATAACAAAATTTCCATTCCATTTCCACAAAGGGATGTACATTTATTCCAACATTCCAATAAAAAGTGAATACAAAGGTAGGAATGCGAAAAATATCTTTAATAGGTTATATTCTGTTGGCGTTTGGTACAAAGCAATTGTTCGCGCAATCCCCGGATATTTTTAGATTGGAATATATGTTAATGCCCAAAAACAAGGCGGAGGCTAAATTAACCCGCATTAAATTGGTGGCCAACGTACCCTTAAAAATAGGTGAGACCGACAATTTGATTATTGGGTCGGAATACAATTACCTAGAGTATGAAATTGGTGAAAACACCAATTTTGATAATGAAGGTTTAAAAGATTTACATATCCTAGACCTCAATTTGGCCTATGTTTATAGGCATAGCGATGATTGGCGATTTATTGGTGTGATTACACCACGTTTATCCTCGACCCTTACAAATAGCTTGGAGAATGGCGATGTTTCTTTAAATGTCACAGTTGGTGCGTTTAAAGACAAACAGAATATAGAAAAACCCATGCGTTTGGTTTTGGGTATAGCTTATAATTCTACGGTCGCATTAAGAATTCCGCTGCCAATTGTTTACTATGAAAAGCGATTCCATCCTAGTTGGACCTACGTTATTGGAGTGCCAAAAACAGGATTGAAATATCACTTGAAAAAAAACCATATGATTCAGACCGAATTCATTTTAGATGGCTATTTTGTGAATCTCCAGAATAATATTATCCTTCCAAATACAGGTTTTGCATCGTCGATTTCATCTTCTGCTGCTTTGTTTACTATAGGATATCAATATAACATCTCAAAAAGTATGTCGTTTTATAGTTATGCTGGCCACACTTTATTTCAGGATGGTGTTTTACGTGATAAGGATAGAAATGATATTTTTACATTGAATGATGAGCCCAGTTTTTATTTTAGAACGGGATTTAGAATAGGAATTTAAATAAAGAGAATTATGTCAAAGATTTTGGTGATCGAGGATGAAGCTGCCATTCGTAGGGTTTTGGTTAAAATACTTTCTGAAGAAAGCGAATCGTATGAGGTTCACGAGGCAGAGGACGGTCTAAGAGGATTGGAAACCATTAAGAACAATGACTATGATTTGGTTCTATGTGATATTAAAATGCCAAAAATGGATGGTGTTGAGGTCCTTGAAGCTGCCGGTAAAATAAAGCCTGAAATCCCATTTATTATGATTTCCGGTCATGGAGACCTCGATACTGCAGTCAATACAATGCGCTTGGGTGCTTTTGATTACATATCAAAACCGCCCGATTTAAACCGCCTTTTGACCACCGTGCGCAATGCTTTAGATCGTAAGGAATTGGTGGTTGAGAATAAAATCCTGAAGAAGAAGGTTAGCAAGAATTATGAAATGATCGGCGAAAGCAATGAAATTAATAATATTAAGGATATTATCGAAAAGGTTGCACCGACAGATGCCCGTGTTTTGGTAACAGGGGCCAACGGAACGGGAAAAGAATTGGTTGCCCATTGGATTCATGAAAAAAGCCCCCGTAGTTCTGCACCTTTTATTGAAGTGAATTGTGCTGCAATACCATCTGAATTAATCGAAAGCGAATTGTTTGGCCATGTGAAAGGGGCTTTTACATCCGCTATTAAAGATAGGGCCGGTAAATTTGAAGCAGCGAATAAAGGGACTATATTTTTAGATGAGATTGGTGATATGAGCTTATCGGCACAGGCCAAGGTATTACGTGCCCTACAAGAAAATAAAATCTCAAGGGTAGGTTCAGATAAAGATATTAAAGTTGACGTGAGGGTCATTGCAGCGACGAACAAAGATCTTAGCAAAGAAATTCAGGAAAATAGATTTAGAGAGGATTTATACCATCGACTTGCTGTGATATTGATTCAAGTGCCATCTTTAAATGAAAGAAGGGATGATATTCCTTTGTTAATCCATCATTTTGCTAGTAAAATAGCTAGTGAGCAAGGAATTGCCCCTAAAGAATTTTCAAATGGGGCAATAAAATTACTTAAGGGATATGATTGGACAGGTAATATTCGTGAATTGCGAAACGTAGTTGAACGCTTGATAATTTTAGGAGGAAAAGAAGTAACCGAAGAAGATGTAAAGCTTTTTGCAAGTAAATAAATTTTTCATTATTCGCATTCCCCCAATTGGCTTAAGGCCTCAGCAGTAATCTCCTTGGTTTTAAGGTTGTAGTATTTCTTACCCTCGGTTAGGTTAGGTCGTAATAACTGTTGTTCACAATGGGAATAAATATTTTCTGCAAAAGTACGAGCCTCTTTGCAATTAACCGAGTTGACGATTTTATCCAATGATTTCCGGTATTTTTCCAATGAAATATCTATTTTGTTTTCAAAAGCTTCCTTGTTGGGTTTTTTCATAGCAGCCTTTTCATTATTGGCTACAATCGTATTGAGTGCCAATACATTGCTGGCATATCGACTTTTATGCAGCTCGTGTTCTTCCAATGATTCCAATCCGCCTAACGTATTTTCCAAGGCTCTATTCAATAATATTCGCGTACCGTTCAAAGAAGTCGCCTTTGTAGCCAGTTTTAGGTTTGCAAGTCCTGCAGCTATACTTTCAGCGGCATATTCACAACCACATTCCTTAAGTTGGTTTTTGGATTTCTCAATAGCATTCAATGCTTTATATGCAAAATACCGAGCCTGATTGATGTCATCGACCGTAATTGCCTTCACGGTTTGGGATTTTACGTAGGTTATGTTGGAACCAGCATACTCGCATGCCTTATCCACTTTGAAAGAGGATAAGGTAAAAACTAATATAAGAAAAGCTAGAAGGTAATAGTTCTTCATAACATAGGCATTTTAAAGTGTGTAAAATTTGGGAATCATACATGGTAAAATTAGTCATAGAATGCCTTTCAAACCCATTTTTTTCGATAGAACACCCCCACAATCATGTATTCTGGTTAAACTGAAAAATACACTTGTTGAACGGTCATTTTTTTTAACATTTGATGCATTTCAACGATAAAATATTTTATATTCAAGGCATGAAAAACATAGATATAACATCATTTAGGGCAAATTCCAGTCTAAAACTGGCATCCACGCCTACGAATGTGAATTTTGGAGCCACCGATAAGGAGTTAAAAAAGAACTTGGAACAAATACGTGAAGAACTTGGTGATTTTCAAGACACACTCTATGCACATGGTAAGTATAGCGTACTTATATGCCTGCAGGGAATGGATACCTCAGGAAAGGATAGTTTGATTCGTGAAGTGTTTAAAGACTTTAATGTTAGAGGTGTTGTGGTTCATAGCTTTAAAGTGCCAACTGAATTAGAGCTTAAACACGATTATATTTGGAGACATTATATTGCATTACCTGCCAAAGGCAAGTTTGGGGTATTCAATCGCACCCATTATGAGAATGTTTTGGTCACACGAGTACATCCAGAATATATTCTTAGTGAAAACATTCCTGGTATACATGCTGTATCGGATATTAATCAGAAATTTTGGGACAAGCGTTTTGAGCAGATCAACAATTTTGAGCGCCACATTAGTGAAAATGGGACCATTATTTTCAAGTTCTTTCTGCATTTATCCAAAGAAGAACAACGACAGCGATTGCTAAGAAGATTAAGGTTGAAACAAAAACATTGGAAGTTTTCACCAGGGGATTTAAAAGAAAGAAAACTTTGGGATAAGTACCAACAATGCTATGAAGAATCTATCAAAAATACATCTAAATCAAATGCCCCTTGGTTTGTGGTTCCAGCGGATAATAAAAAAGCAGCAAGGGTTATCGTTGCATCAATTTTACTGGAAGAGTTAAAAAAATACAAAGATATAGCCGAACCAGAACTTGACGACAAAATAAAGGCTAATTTAGAAGCCTACAATCAACAATTGGAAAACGAATGAGGATAATAAAAGTTATTGTAATATTTCTATTTGTGCTACTTGAAGGCATTGCACAATCATCAGATGAGAAACAAATAAAGGCAATTTATAATGCTGCATTGACCCAAGGGAAAGCTTACGATTGGCTAAACTACTTATCAAATCAAATAGGAGGAAGACTTTCTGGCTCCGTACAGGCACAACAGGCTGTTGATTATACTAAGTCCCAATTGGATTCCTTGGGAATTGATCATGTCTGGTTACAACCGGTTATGGTTCCAAAATGGGTAAGGGGTACTCCAGAATTCGCATATATTGAAACTGCACCAGGATTAACAAGCGATGTGCCAATTTGTGCTTTGGGAGGTTCTGTAGCTACCCCAAGAACAGGTATTAAGGCGAATATAATTGAGGTTCACGGTATAGAGGAACTAGAAATTTTGGGAAAGGATAAAATTGCTGGTAAAATCGTATTCTTTAATAAACCAATGGATCCCACTTTAATCAGTACCTATAAGGCTTATTCTGGATGTGTGGACCAGCGATACTCTGGTGCTTCTGAGGCAGCAAAGTATGGTGCAGTTGGAGTTATGGTCCGATCCATGAATTTGAGGTTGGATGATTATCCACATACAGGGGCAATGTCTTATGGGGACATCCCAATATTAGAGAGAATACCTGCCGCTGCTATTAGTACAAATGCTGCAGAATTATTAAGCACTACATTAAAATTAAATCCCAATACCAAATTCTACTTTAAGTTAAACTGTAGAATGTTTGAGGATGTCGAGTCTTATAATGTAATAGGCGAGATACGTGGGAATACGTATCCTGAAGAAATAATGTTGGTTGGTGGACATTTGGATTCTTGGGACCTTGGTGATGGTTCACATGATGATGGGGCAGGATGTGTTCAAAGTATGGATGTACTCCGATTATTGAAAATAAGTGGTTATAAGCCACAACGAACCATAAGGGTGGTATTGTTTATGAATGAGGAAAACGGACTACGCGGTGGAAATAAATATGCTGAAGAAGCAAAGAGGAAAAATGAAAATCATGTTTTCGCATTGGAAAGCGATGGAGGTGGATTTACACCACGTGGGTTTTCTTTTGATTGTTCTGATGCCAATTTTCAACAAGTTCAAGGTTGGAAAAAATTATTCGAACCTTACTTGATCCATATGTTCATTAAAGGGGGTAGTGGTGCGGATATTGGTCCACTTAAAAATGAGGATATGGTTTTGGCAGGATTGCGCCCAGATTCACAAAGGTATTTTGACCATCACCATGCAGAGAACGATACTTTTGAGCATGTGAATAAAAGGGAATTGGAACTTGGGGCAGCGACAATGACCAGTTTGATTTATTTATTTGATAAATATGGTATTTTGAATTCTCCTAAGGTTAAAGGATAGGTATATATTTTAATCATCCAAAGTAATTTCCCTACCTTTGCCGCTCATTAAAAAAAAGCACAAAATGAAAGAAGGAATCTACGCAAAATTCAATACTTCAAAAGGGGAAATACTTGTAAAACTTACATACGATAAAACACCGGGTACGGTTGGTAACTTTGTTGCACTGGCTGAAGGTAAACAGAAAAACTCCGCCAAATCAATTGGAGAACCCTATTATAACGGATTAAAATTCCATAGGGTAATTCCAGATTTTATGATTCAAGGAGGTTGTCCTCTTGGAACAGGTTCCGGTGATGCTGGTTATAAGTTCGATGATGAATTTCATCCTGAGCTTACCCATGATGCACCTGGTGTACTTTCAATGGCCAATGCAGGACCAGGAACTAACGGAAGTCAGTTTTTCATTACACATGTACCAACTCCATGGTTAGATAATAAGCATACTGTTTTTGGACATGTAGCGACAGGACAAGAGGTAGTTGATGCAATTGCACAATCCGATACCTTAGAAAGCGTTGAAATTATTAGGGTAGGGGTTGAAGCAGAAAACTGGGATGCTCTAAAGGCTTTTAAGTCTTTTGCAAGTTCTGGTGGGGAAAGAAAAGCCACGGAAAAAGCAAAACAGGCTGCTGAATTAGATAAGGTTGCTGCAGGTTTCGATGAAACCCAAAGTGGTTTGCGTTATAAGATAATCCAAAAAGGGGATGGTGTAAAGGCAGAAGCTGGGCAAACCGTATCTGTACATTACGAAGGTTCTTTGCCTAGTGGTCAAGTATTCGATTCATCCTATAAACGTAATCAACCCATTGATTTTCAATTGGGAATTGGCCAAGTGATTCCTGGATGGGATGAAGGAATTGCACTTTTGCAAGTAGGCGATAAGGCTCGTTTTGTAATACCCTCTAATTTGGCCTATGGCAGTGCAGGTGCTGGAGGTGTAATTCCACCGGATGCCACATTGTTATTCGATGTAGAATTAATGGATGTAAAATAAATTTTGAATGTAAATTCCCTTAAAAAAGAATTTAATGATTAAACAAACCTCAGCACAAAATGCTGGGGTTTTTTTGGATTTAAAAATAAGGTAGGTTTACTATCTACTTATTTTTTTGTTGACCCAAACTAGCTAAAAAGAGCACAATATTAAGTAAAACCAAGTAAAATAGGATTGTAAAAAATGTGGGCATATGGCCAGGATTAAGGATTACTATAATATTTATTCAGTAAACAACTTACAAAGCATAAACCCTACCTATAATCGATAACCTTTTTTTTTATCCCGTGTGGTTTGCTCTTCCTGAACTTAGAAGTAACAGCATTATATTCACTACAATCAAGGAAAAGAATATAATGAAAAAAGTGAGCATGGTTTGATTGATTAATACTATATGTAATGAATGGGTATGGATATTCTTAAGATTAAATCAATGATAAAAGGTTGCGTTAAATATTGAACAAAGATTGAACATTGAAAAATCCAAGAAAATATTAAATAAAAAACCCCGATGAATGCATCGGGGTTTTACTATAAAAAAGTTAAATTCGTTACCTAGTCAATTACTTTCACATTAACGGCGTTTAATCCTTTTTTACCTTGTTGTAGTTCAAATTCCACAACATCACCTTCTCGAACTTCATCGATTAAGCCAGAAATGTGTACAAAATGATCTTCGTTTGAACCATCTTCAGTGATAAAACCATATCCTTTGGAATCGTTGAAGAATTTTACTGTTCCTTTACTCATAATACAAAAAATTAAATATTAATTAATGCGCAAAGATAATATTTATAATTATAAATGTGTAATTTTTTAAAAGTAATCTTACGTTAAGCTTTTTTTCATAAATCAATAATGCCTATATTTTAAATGTGAACCATAGGGCTTTTTTAAAATGCCTTTAAATTTAAGCAGTTGGGTCTGGGGTCATTCTTAAATAGGGTCTTATCTCTTCAACGCCTTTTGTGAACATCTCACGGGCTTCATTAGTTGGTATAGAAGGGCTTACCACAACATCTTGACCGTGTTCCCAATTCGCTGGAGTAGCTACTTTGTGATATGCCGTTAATTGTAATGAGTCTATTACCCTTAAAAGTTCATAAAAATTACGCCCTGTTGATGCAGGATAGGTAAGAGTAAGTTTTACAGTTTTGTCGGGTGCAATAATAAAAACTGATCTTACAGTCAAGTTATTATCCGCATTTGGATGAATCATATCATATAAATCCGACACTTTTTTATCCTCATCGGCAATAATAGGAAAGTTTACTGTTGTGTTTTGTATTTCGTTAATATCCTTTATCCACTCATTATGTGAGGCTGCGCCATCAACACTTAAGGCTAGCATTTTTACATTTCGTTTATCGAACTCATTTTTAAATTTAGAGGCTGTTCCCAACTCTGTAGTACAAACAGGTGTAAAATCTGCAGGATGGGAAAAAAGTATTCCCCAACTATCCCCTAAATAATCATATAAATTAATAGTGCCCATAGAACTGTCCGCAGTAAAATCCGGGGCTTTATCACCCAATCTAATTGTTGCCATTTTATATGTTTTTAAATTGATAAATTAGTTATCCGACAAAATTAGTAGATTACATTTAAACTGCTTTGTTTTAAGGTTAAAACTGTATTAAATTTTGCTATTTTTAAACATGGAAAATCAGGAATTAGAACATTTGAAATACCCTATTGGACATTTTGAGTATCCGAATAATGTAACGCATGAAAAAATTGAGGAGTGGATCCAAGTATTGGATGATTTGCCTGAAACCTTGTGGAATTTGGTAAAGAATTTGACCATTGAGCAATTGGAGACCACTTATCGCCCAGAAGGTTGGACTGTTAGGCAATTGGTGCATCATATTGCAGACAGCCACCATCATAGCTATACTCGTTTTAAGTGGGCCTTGACAGAAAATGGACCCTTGATAAAGGCTTATGAGGAGAAAGATTGGAGTAATTTATTTGATGCACGGTTAGCACCCATTGATCTGTCGCTATCGTATCTAAAGGCATTGCATGCCAAATTAGTTTATTTATTGAAAGGCTTATCCGCTGAGGATTTGGATAAATATTATTTGCATCCTGAAGGACATACTAAAGTTACGGTCAAAGAGAATATTGGTAAATATGCTTGGCATAGCCAACATCATTGTGCCCACATTCGAGGGCTTTTAAAACGTAAAGGATGGTAGTTTATAGGTAATTTATTTTCTTCTTTTGTAACCTTCACCTAATTTACTTATGACAGATTTTTAGACCATTTTATGTTGCAACCAATACTAGGCCTTTGAATGGGATTCACTTTTTTCCCTTGTAATATAGCTTCAAGTGCATTTCTTAAATCTGCTCCGGTTACTGCAATTCCATTCCCTGGTCGTGAATCATCCAATTGTCCTCTATAAACTAATTCTAAATTAGCATCGAATAAATAAAAATCGGGCGTACAGGCTGCATCATATGCTTTAGCTACCTGCTGGGTTTTATCGTATAAATAGGGGAAAGAATAACCGGCTTTTTTTGCAGTTTCCTTCATTAATTCAGGCGAATCTTGAGGATAGTTAGTTACATCATTGCTGGAAATGGCAATAAAGGAAATACCCTTTGATTGATATTCCTGTGCTATTTTGGTAATTTCAGGATTTACGTGGACCACAAAAGGGCAGTGGTTACAAATGAACATGATTAAAGTGCCAATTTCACCTTTTACGATGCTCAGGTCAAGAGTTTTATCGGATATAGTATCCAAAAGTTCAAAATGAGGTGCTTTTGTCCCCAAGGGCAACATATTACTTGGTGTATTCGCCATAATTGCCGGTTTTATATAAAACCAAAGTTAAAAGTATTTAGTCATTTCTTTGTAATCTTAATTGCTATTTTTAAATTGAACCCATTACTTATAAGAAATGATAATATTAATTAATGGATGAGACAATTAGTTGGGCCGATTTTGCGAAAATTGATATTCGTGTGGGCACCATTATCGAAGTAAGTGAATTTCCTGAAGCACGTAATCCGGCATTCAAAGTGAAAATTGATTTTGGTGAGGGTTTAGGCATAAAAAATTCCTCTGCCCAAATTACCGAACGTTATAGTAAAGAAGCAATTTTGGGGAAGCAAGTAATAGCCGTAACCAACTTTCAAAATAAGCAAATAGCTAATTTTATGAGCGAATGTCTTATCTTGGGTGCAGTGCAGGGGAAAGATGTTATTTTGCTTCAGCCAGAAACATCTGTTCCCAACGGACTGAAAATATCCTAGCCATTTGACCGAAACCGTATTAGATAATGTTCATATTAATTTCCATAGCCAAACTTTATGGTTATTGAATGCTGCTTTGGCATTGGTTATGTTTGGTATAGCTTTGGAAATTTCGGTGAATGATTTTAAACGGCTATTAAAAAATCCCAAGCCAATTTTTACAGGAATTTTCAGTCAATTTATTTTGTTACCCGCGGTGACTTTTTTACTTGTTTGGATAATAAAACCGATACCAAGCATTGCCTTGGGAATGTTTATGGTTGCAGCTTGCCCAGGAGGGAATATATCCAATTTTATAACACATTTGGCAAAAGGTAATTCCGCTTTGTCGGTAAGTCTTACTGCAGTAGCTACATTACTGGCAGTTTTCATGACCCCTTTTAACCTTCAATTTTGGGGTTCATTGTATGGCCCTACCGCTTCAATCCTAAAAGAAATTGCAATATCGCCTTTCCAAATGGTGAAACTGGTTTCCCTATTATTAGCTGTTCCTTTAATTTTGGGTATGTGGGTAAATTACTTAAAACCGGTTTTGGCGAAAAAAATGGCTAAGATATTAAAGTTGGGTTCTTTACTTTTCTTTATCTCATTGATTTTCCTAGCATTATATAATAATCGTGAAATCTTCATGGATTATGTTTTCTATGTATTCTGGATTGTGGTCTTACACAATTTATTGGCCTTTACAACGGGTTTTTCAATTGCAAAATTATTGGGCCTTTCGAAAAATGACGTAAGATCAATCACGATTGAAACTGGGATACAAAATTCAGGATTGGGATTATTGTTGATTTTTACTTTTTTCGAGGGATTAGGAGGAATGGCCTTATTGACCGCATTTTGGGGCATTTGGCATTTGGTTTCAGGATTGGTTCTTTCAGGTTTTTGGGGATTTAAACCTTTGAAGAAGGAAGAGCTGGCTTCATGAAAATAGGATACAACTTCATTAAGATATGGATTCGAATCGGACTTTTCTTCTATTACAAGAAAATTAAAGTTATTGGCAGGGAAAATATTCCCAAGGACAAACCTATTATGCTTTTGTCCAATCATCATAACGCATTGATGGACGCCTTGGTAATTACTATGAATTTCGGAAGAAAACCCTATTTTTTGGCACGTTCCGACCTTTTTAAAAATCCATTGGTAAGTCGGTTTTTATATTATTTGCAGATGATGCCGATTTATAGATTCAGGGATGGTGTTGGGACCTTGAAAAATAACCCGGCCATCATTGAAAAATGTGCCGAATTATTGATAAAGGGAGAAACTATAATGCTTTTTCCAGAAGGAAATCATGGTATTCAACGTAAAGTTAGATTACCAATGAGAAAGGGTTTTGTAAGAATGATATTCAGTGCTTTGGAAAAAAAGCCAGATCTCGATATTCGCATTCTTCCAGTTGGATTGAATTACCATAAGGCTGAAAGTTTTCCGGATAGTGTCGCCCTGTACATAGGGAAGGATTTTTCTGTACAGGATTATTATGACCCAAATGATCTTGTAGCTACTGAAGCCAAATTAAAAGAGCTTGTTTTCAACAATCTAAAAATACTTACATCCCATATTCCTGGGGACGATACCTATGATAATGTCCATGCACACTTGAATGATTTGGAGGTTGATTATTTAGACCCAAAAGCAGTGAACAAGACCATTTTAAACATTGATCCAACATTAAAGAATGAATTCAAAGAGCAGAAATTTTCTTTTTTCACCAAAATGGTTCAAGCAGTCTATATCCTTATTAATTTCCCGATGATTTTGTTATGGAACAAAGTGGTGAAACCAATTGGTACGGAAATAGAATTTAGGGCTACATTACGATTTATGATGGGTTTGATACTATTTCCTTTGTTCCATGTATTAATATATGTGATACTAGTATATATCTTGGGTCATGAAATAGCACTAATAGTACTCATTGCCCATATAACACTTAATTTGGCCTATGTTAAATTAATTAAGTATACATGATCTATCCATAGAATATTGCAATCACAATGGGTATATCAAGAATAACATACTAGTCATCAAATTTATGTAATATCTTTTACGGGTTCGGGTTCGGGTTCGGGTTCGGGTATATGATAATAGTGGGTTACCTTTTCAGGTAGATAGAAATTTCAAACAGGACAGCTTCGGAAACGTAAATGATTGTGACCCAAAAAGCAATGGAAAAAATAATTTTTAGGTTCAATTGGATAAAAAAAAGCCCTGATATTACTATAGGGCCTTTTTTCGCATATTTCCGAATTTATTTTTTAGATGTCATCAAAATCAACATCCGTGAAATTTTCAATTGATTTTACTTCACCATTTTCAGGGTTTTCCGCTTGTTCTTCCTTCTTGAAATCTTTTTGATGTCTTTCCGAAATGACTTCTTTCCCTTTTTCATCAAAAATGAAATCCATCATTTCCTCAACATTTTCCTTAAAAGCGACAAAGTCTTCCTTATAAAGATAAATTTTATGCTTTTTATAATGAAACGACCCATCGTCATGAGTGAATTTCTTACTTTCCGTTATGGTTAAATAGTAATCACCTGCCTTTGTACTTCTAACGTCAAAGAAATACGTCCTTCTTCCGGCCCTTAAAACTTTCGAGTGTATTTCCTCCTGATCCATTAAATCTTTGTCGCTCATCTTGTGTAGTATCTAGTTAATTAAAATGGTGTTTATCCTTCAAAAGTGTAAAAAAAAAGCGTATCCAGCAACAATTTTCTAGTTTTCTTTCTCTGAAAGTTGATGTAAATAAAGCTCTTTATAATATCCTTCCATATTATTCAATTTGTTGTGTGTACCTTCCTGCAACAATTCCCCTTGGTCCAAAACCAATACCTTATCCGCATTTTTTGCAGTAGAAACCCTGTGGCTCACAAGAATCGTCGTTTTTGAACTAGACGCCTTTTGGAGGTTGTTTAAAATAATCTCTTCGGTCTCTGTATCAACTGCTGACAAACAATCATCGAACAGATATATTTGCGGATTTTTTAGTAATGCCCGTGCAATTGATATCCGTTGCTTTTGACCACCACTAAGCGTAATTCCACGTTCACCTAAGATCGTATCATATTGGTTTTTGAACTCCATTATATTTTCGTGTACTGCGGCATTTTTTGCAACTTCGATAACCTCATCATCAGTAGAATCATGTTTTCCGAATTTTATATTATTTCTTATGGTGTCAGAAAACAAGAACGCATCTTGTGGCACTGCTCCAATAGATTTACGTAGATTATCGAGATTAAGATTTTTAATAGGGATATTATCTATTAAGATTTCTCCGGAGTTTACATCATAGAGCCGTGCTACTAAATCCAAAATGGTTGATTTACCAGAACCTGTTTTACCAAGAATGGCAACCGTTTCCCCTGCTTCAATGGTGAATGAGATATTTTTTAAAGCCGTAATGTTTGTGTCGTCATAGGTAAATGTTACATTTTTAAACTCTATTTTTCCTTTGATTGGGGTGACTTCCACCACCTCATTTTTGATCTCGGGTAACACTTTTAAAAATTCATTGATTCTTTTCTGTGATGCCTCAGCCGTTTGAATTATGGAAGTCAACCACCCTACAATGGCAACAGGCCATGTGAGCATATTTACATAAAGAACAAATTCGGCAATTACCCCTACAGAATTTATCTCACCACTAATATATTGCCGGCCTCCTATATAAATGACAAAAATATTACTGATACCAATTAATAGTATCATTAATGGAAAGAACCATGCATTCACTTTGGCAAGGTCCATGCTTTTCTGTTTTCCTTCCAAGGCAAGGGTCTTTAATTCTGCATTGATTTGTGGTTCAATTGCATAAGCCTTAATAACAGATACGCCGGAAAACACCTCTTGCGTGAATGTGGAAAGTGAGGAAAGGTATTCTTGGACAACCGTGCTCCTTTTATGAATGATTTTACTAATCTGATAAATAAGAACTGAAAGTATTGGTAACGGAATTAGGGTATAGGCTGCCAGTGTTGGCGCCGTAATGAACATTATCGGGATTATACATGCAAATAAGGTAACTGTGTTCATTCCATACATAAGGGCAGGGCCTGCATACATTCGTACTTGACCCACATCTTCACTAATGCGGTTCATAAGATCGCCAGTACGATTTTTTTTGTAGAAATTTAAACTTAAATTTTGGTAGTGGTCAAAAATCTCATTCTTGAGATCATATTCAATGTATCGGGAAACATTTATTATGGTCTGTCGCATTAAGAAAGTGAAAAAACCAGATAAAAGTGCTGCCCCAATTATAATGAGAATAAACTCCAAGAGCATGGTTTTGGCCATTTCCTGGGAGATTTTACCGCCAATAAAATTTTCTACAACTTGAATTGATTTATTTGCAAAAGATGGCATTACTAATTGAAAAATCTTCGCAATCACAGTTATTATGATGCCCACGAGTAGTTTAAACCAGTATTTTTTAAAGTATTTGTTTAGATGTTTTAGTTCTTTCATAAAGCCGGTTAGCAATGTGGTTATGTAATTTGTCCACTTGCCAAAGATAGAAGATTGCAGTAAAACCAAATGTTATAAAATTTATAAATAAGATATTAGTTCTTATCTAGCAGTCGATTTAAATTAGATTGTTATTTTTGCCTTTGGAAAGTAACCACAATTCAATAAAAAGTTCTTTAACATGCTTACAAGAAGGCACATCAGGATAAAGGTAATGCAATGTATTTACGCTATTACCCATTCCAAAGAAAATTCCCTTGAAAAACAGGAAAAATTTCTAAGATTAAGCATAGAGAATATGTATTCCTTGTATTTGCTTATGTTAAGCTTATTGATAGAAATTCAACATTTAGAGACAGACCAAGTAAAACTTTCCTCAAAAAAATATCTTTCAAATAATACCGATACCTTTCCCAATAAAGAGAAATTCGCAAATAACAAAGTATTGGTGCAATTGGCCAATAATCGATTGTTGAAGGCAGAACTACAAAAAAGAAAATTGAGGAATTGGTATTTGAACGCGGAATATGTAAAAATTATACATAGGGAGATTGTAGAGAGTAAAAAGTTCACTGAATATATGCAAATACCATCAAGTACTTATAATGATGACCGGGAATTTGTTACAGTACTTTTTAAGGATATTATTGCCCCAAATGAAAAGATATATGAGTATTTTGAGGATGATAAATTAACTTGGGTAGATGACATCCCTATTGTGAATACCTACATATTAAAACAATTGAAGAAAGTTAAAGAGGACCATAATGAATCTTTTTTCTTACCTAGATTGTTAAAAGATGATGAGGATATGGAGTTTGCCCAAAATCTTTTGACCAAAACCTTATTGAACAATACCGAATGGGAAAAGGAGATTGAAGGTAAAACGCCAAATTGGGATAAAGACCGAATTGCGGATGTAGATTCTATTTTATTGAAAATGGCGATCTGTGAATTATTGAATTTTTCATCGATACCGGAGAAAGTAACTATTAATGAGTTTTTGGAAATAGCCAAAGAATATTCTACCCCGAAAAGCAGCATTTTTATAAATGGGATTTTGGATAAACTGGTAAAAGAATATAAGTCAGAGGGCAAACTAAAAAAGGTGGGCAGAGGTCTATTATAAATTATTTATTTAATTTTGCAACAAATTAAAAAATTCTACAAATGAAAAGAGCAATTTTAAGCTTAAGCCTGCTATCAATAATGGCTTTTGTTTCCTGTAAGGAAAACGCTTCCAACAAAGTTAAAACAGATAATGTCGTGGTTGCTGCAGAAAGGGATGAAGCAGCAAAACAAGTTCCTGTGATGGAGTTCGAAAAATCTGAACACGATTTTGGGACCATTGAGCAAGGGACCCCTCAAGAAACAGTTTTCACCTTTACCAATACAGGTAATGCACCATTGATTATTACCAATGCAACAAGCAGTTGTGGTTGTACTGTGCCAAATCCTCCAAAAGATGCAATTGCTCCAGGCGAAAAAGGAGAGTTGTTGGTAAAGTTTAACGGTTCAGGCCAGAATCAAGTGACTAAAACAATAACTGTGACCGCAAATACGGAAAAAGGATCAGCCCTTTTAAAAATAAAAGCTTTTGTTAATCCAAAAGGAGCAGCACCAGTAGGTCCTGTAAAATAATTTAATTATAAATTTTAAATATAAGGAATGGGAAGTGGTGGTATAATGGATTTCTTACCGATGATCTTGATTTTTGTGGTGGCATATTTTTTTATGATACGGCCACAAATGAAGCGTCAAAAGGACGAGAAAAAGTTTTCGGCAGAATTAAAGAAAGGTGATCGTATTATCACCAAAAGTGGACTTCACGGAAAAGTGATAGATCTCAATGATAAAGACTCATCCTGTATTATTGAAACGATGGCTGGGAAGTTAAAATTTGATCGTTCTGCGATTTCCATGGAAATGAGTAAGAAATTAAATCCTCCTGCTGCCAAATAGTTTGGTTTTCCATAATATAAGATAAAAAAACCGATGTTCATCTCGGTTTTTTTTGTGACCAAATTTTATTCAAAAATCATTATATTCATACCATATTAAACCCTAGAATATGTACCATAATAGAAGAAATTTCATTAAAAAAAGTTCACTGGCTTTTGCAGGTTCTGCAGCGGCTTTCATGTTTCCTATAGAATTGCTGGCCACTTTACGTAAAAAAGTAGGCCCCAATGATACCATTAATGTTGGATTGATAGGCTGCAAAGGCATGGGTTTTAGTGATTTGACCTCGATGTTGAAAATTAGCGAAACCAATATAATTGCACTTTGCGATGTGGACGAAAATGTGCTAAGGGCTAGAACCGCTGATTTGGAGAAAGCTGGTATTAAAAAACCAAAGTGGTACAAGGATTATAGGAGATTACTTGAAAATAAGGATATAGACTTAGTAATAATTGGTACGCCAGACCATTGGCATTGTTTACAGTTAACCGATGCTCTTCAAGCAGGTAAGGATGTCTATTGTGAGAAACCTATTGCAAATTCGATACAGGAGGCAAATATTATGTTGAACTATGTTGGGGCCAGTGACCGTATAGTGCAAATCGGGCAATGGCAACGTAGTCAGCCCCATTTTGTGGATGCAATAAACTATGTTCATTCCGGAAAATTAGGCGAAATACGGTTGGCTAAAGCTTGGGCATATCAAGGCTGGATGAAGCCTGTTCCTATTGTGCCCGATACTCCAATCCCGGAGGGGGTCGATTACAGTATGTGGTTGGGTCCTGCACCGAACAGACCATTTAACCAGAATAGGTTCCATTTTAGTTTTAGATGGTTCTGGGATTATGCGGGTGGCTTAATGACCGATTGGGGAGTGCATTTAATTGACTATGCATTATATGGTATGAAAGCGGGCACACCGAAATCAGTCATGGCATTAGGGGGTAAATTCGCTTACCCTGATGATGCTTCAGAAACACCGGATACCTTACAGACTGTATTTGAATATGATGGTTTTTCAATTCTATGGGAACATGCCACAGGAATCGATGGAGGTAATTATGGTAGAAACCATGGTATCGCATTTATTGGAAACAATGGGACCTTGGTTTTGGACCGCAGTGGATGGGAGGTTATATCCGAGGAAGAATTTCAAGGCTGGGGTAAAAAAGGTATCCCTAAAATGGAAGCATTTTTAAAGGATAATGATGGTGCAAGTGGTCTCGATCTTCATACCAAAAATTTTGTTGAAGCGGTCAAAAATAGGGATTCTTCTAAATTGACTGCCCCTATAAAAGTAGGTTATGATGCAGCATTGGTTTCCCATATGGGTAATGTAGCATACAAGTCAGGGGATAGAATTTATTGGGATGAGGCAACCGGCATGTTCAAACAAGAGGCAGCGAACGAATTTTTAAAGGCCAATTATCACAATGGTTGGAAATTACCAATGCTTTAAGTATGGTTTCTTTGAAATTCCTAACATCCGTAAAATGTCGACCTAGTTTTATTTTCTGTATTTATCATTAAGGCCAATCCCGGAATTGATCATTGGGATTATCTTTTTTAAACGGATGAGTTTTGTCTTTTCTTGTTTGGCCGATGCAATGTATTCAATATAATCCCTTTGTTTGTAAGGGGACAAGGCTTTAAATGCCTCTTTGGTTTTTGGATGTTTTTCAAAAACTTCATCCAGTGAATCAGGGATGGTTGTATCTATTTTTATTTTTTTTTCAGGAGTAAGTTTTAAGCCTTTTTTCTGATTCTCAATAGCTTCGTTCATGTAAGCTAAGACAACAATTTTGTTTATGGTATTTGATTTGAATTTCCAATGTCGCATGGCTTTGGTTTTACCTACTTGAGCGTTTTCCAAAACTTTTTTAGGATCGCTTAAAAAAACACCATTAAAAAACCATATTCCAAAATGGTTCTTGAAAGTTATAATTCCCAAGACGTTTTTGCCATTTATGGTATACACTGGCGAATTCCATTTAAAATCTTCGATCAACTCCGTCTTATTAGCCAATTGCCTAAGGATTAAAAGGCCTTCCTTAAAATGGTTTTCTTTGGCAAAATAGGCTTCTATTTTTTCAATTTTATCCATATTACACTGTTTTCTCCGTAGTAAGTTCGCAAATCTTTATGATAACTTCAACTGCCTTTTGCATGCTTTCTACTGGGATATACTCATATTTTCCATGAAAATTATGTCCTCCGGCAAAAATATTGGGGCAAGGTAATCCCATATAACTCAATTGGGAACCATCCGTACCTCCTCGAATGGGTTTTATAATTGGGGTGATTCCTATCGCTTCCATGGCATTTTTGGCAATTTCTACCACATGATAAACAGGTTCAACCTTTTCACGCATGTTGAAGTATTGGTCTTTTAATTCCATGGTAATGCAGTTCCCATAATCACTATTTAATTTTTTGGTGATTTTTCGAATCAATTCCTTCCGCTTTTCAAAATGCTGCTTATCGTGGTCACGGATTATCAATTTGAACTCGGCATGCTCAATTTCACCCTTCATATGGTGTATATGAAAAAAGCCTTCCCTGCCATCCGTTTTTTGAGGGGTTTCCTCCGGTGGTAAAATAGACATGAATTCATTCGCAATACTTATGGCATTGACCATTTTACCTTTGGCATAACCTGGATGAACACTTATACCTTTGATTACAACTTTAGCACTAGCCGCATTGAAGTTCTCATATTCCAATTCACCTATTTGGCTTCCATCGACAGTATAGGCCCAATCCGCACCGAATTTTTCCACATCGAACTTATGTGCCCCTCTGCCAATTTCCTCATCTGGTGTAAACGCGACTTTTATCTCACCATGCTTTATTTCAGGATGTTGCACCAAATATTCCATTGCAGTCATTATTTCTGCAATTCCAGCTTTATCATCCGCACCGAGCAAAGTTGTTCCGTCGGTAGTGATCAAAGTCTGCCCTTTATACAGTAATAAGTCCTTAAAATAGTCTGGGGATAGGATAATGTTATTGGAAGCATTCAAAACAATGTCCTTTCCGTCGTAATTTTCAATAATTTGGGGGTTCACGTTGGTGCCCGTAAAATCAGGGGTCGTGTCAAAATGGGAAATAAATCCGATTATGGGTATATTTTCGGCCATATTGCTGGGCAATGTTGCCATTATATAGGCATTGTCGTCAATAGAGACATCTTGCATGCCAATTTGCTTTAATTCATCTACCAGTTCGCTGGCCAGATTCCACTGTTTTTCGGTACTTGGTGTAGTATCTGAACTTGGGTCGCTTTGGGTATCAATTTTAACGTAGCTTAAAAATCTCTTAATAATAGTTTCCATTAACATGGTTTTTTTCAAAAATACAATTTTGTGGAATTGACTATGTCGTTAACAAAGAACAATCAATTTTAATATTATCGATTTTTACATCCAATAATAATAATTTTATTACCTTGACAAACTGAATTTAACTCAAACAACACTATTATGAAGAAAAATTACTTAATTTTTATGATCCTATTATTAGGTGCCTTTAGTTTTGCCAGTGCGCAGATTTCAGGTACGGTAGTAGATGAAGAAGGAGCACCTCTTCCAGGAGCTTCGCTGGTTAAAAAGGGTACCACAACAGGTACCACAACCGATTTTGATGGTAACTTTACCATAGATGCCGCAATGGGGGAAACATTGGTGGTTTCTTACATTGGATATACGCCCAAAGAAGTGGTCATTAATTCCACTGTAATGAACATTACCTTGGTTTCGGGTATTCAGTTGGCCGAGGCAATTGTAATTGGCTCACGTAATCCAAATAGGACGGCACTGGAAAGTGCAGTGCCTGTAGATGTTATTGATGTTAAAGAGCTGAATAATGTAGCGCCACAGGTAAATCTTAACCAAATTCTTAATTATGTTGCGCCTTCATTTACCTCGAATACACAGACTATCTCAGATGGTACAGACCATATTGATCCGGCATCGCTAAGAGGTTTGGGACCAGATCAAGTTTTGGTTTTGATAAATGGGAAAAGACGACATAATTCATCTTTGGTCAATGTTAACGGCACCTTTGGTAGAGGAAGTGTAGGTACGGATTTGAATGCCATACCTGCAGCTTCGATAAAGCGGTTAGAAGTATTACGGGATGGTGCAGCAGCACAGTATGGTTCTGATGCTATAGCAGGAGTTATTAATATTGTATTAAATGATAATGTAAACGAATTGACTTTTAATGTGACTACGGGAGCTAATTTTTCAGCAAAAATGCAAATGATCAAACCGGAGGAGTAGATGGGGAAACTGTTAATGTAAGTGCTAATTATGGATTTGGGTTAGGGGACAATGGTGGTTTTATAAATTTTACCGGGGATTTTGACTATAGGGAAGATTACGGCCGTATGAAGGAATGGGAAGGAGATGTGTTTAATCAATATAATACAGTTGAGCGATTTGCCTGAAGCTGATGGCTATAATTTGCGCAACCTATTGGATGACGATGTTGCTGATGTAATAAATTATGGAAATCAGGCAGGTTTTGGTTTAAGTCCAACAGCCACTAAAGAAGAATTACAAGGCATTTTATCAGCAGATAACACAGAAGGTGAATTATCTGCAAGGGGTCTTGAAAGAAGTGACTTTAATATGCGAGTTGGTCAATCTGCGCTACGTGGAGGACGTTTCTTTGCAAATTTCGCATTGCCCTTGGATGATAATGGTACCGAGCTGTATTCCTTTGCTGGATTAAGTTCCAGAACAGGAAATTCTGCAGGTTTTTACAGACTACCAAATCAAAGTAGGACGTATACCCCAGCTTATATCAACGGATTTTTACCAGAAATAAATTCCCAAATTACTGATAAGTCGATTTCAATGGGAATAAAGGGAATGATTTCTGATTGGAATGTGGATTTTAGTAACACTTACGGAAAGAATGCATTTCTATACACTATCGGAAATACATTTAATGCATCCCTTCAAAATGCCTCGCCAACAACATTTGATGCGGGTGGCTTTAACTTTATGCAAAATACGGTCAATTTGGATATTTCTAAATTCCATGACGATATTATGTCAGGGTTGAATATTGCTTTTGGAGCGGAGTATCGTTTGGAGAATTATGAAATTGAAGCAGGTGAACAAGCTTCCTATGCGCAATATACAGCCGATGGGCAGGTAATAACACTAGCTTCACAGCAGCCTTCCCAGGACTTTTTTGGAGGCTTCAAGACCAGGAGGTTCCCAAGTATTCCCTGGTTTTAGTCCAACTAATGAATTGTCGAGAGGACGAAGTAGTATAGCTGGTTATTTTGATGTGGAAGCAGATATTACCGATACATTTTTAGCAAGTTTTGCAACTCGTTTTGAGGATTATTCAGATTTTGGATCAACCATTAACTTTAAATTAGCAACGTTAGTGAAAGCTACGGAAAATTTGAATTTGAGAGCAGCTTTAAATACAGGATTTAGAGCACCTTCCTTACATCAGTTAAACTTTAATTCTACTTCAACTATTTTTGACCAAGCAGGTAACCCACAGGAAGTTGGTACGTTTGCCAACGATAGTAGAGCTGCACAATTACTAGGAATTCCTCAATTAAAAGAAGAGACCTCAAGAAGTATAAGTGTAGGATTAACTGCTAAATTTCCAGCTGCTAATGTTACAGTATCGGTAGATGGTTATTTTGTGGGTATAGATGATAGGGTTGTTTATACAGGTCAGTTTAGCGGTCCTGGAACAGGAACCGAACTTGATAACCTTTTACGACAGGCAAATGCCACAGCAGCATCTTTCTTTGCCAATGCGATTGATACCGAATCAAAAGGAATTGATGCGGTTGTAACATGGGATCTCGCAGTAGCTAATAGTGCAAGATTAAAAAACACCTTGTCTGCTACCTTGTCTAAAACTAAAAAAGTTGGAGACATTAAAGCCTCACAAGTATTGGAAGATGCTGGCTTGGTGGGCACCTATTTCCCAGAAGATAGTAGGGTTTATCTTGAAGAAGCTGTTCCACGGACTAAATTTATTTTATCCCATATGTTGAATATGGATAAATTTAATTTCTTTTTAAGAAATGTTTATTTTGGTGAAGTTACCGAGGCTGTTACTACTGTTGCAAACCAAGAAGTTTATGGAACCAAGTTGGTAACGGATTTATCAGTAGGTTATAAGGCCACAGAAGCACTTACGATTAACCGTGGGTGCAAACAATTTGTTTGATGTTTATCCAGATAGGGCAGAAGAGGCATTCAATAACCGAAGTTCTGGACGTTTTGATTGGTCCCGTAGGGCACAACAATTTGGAGTAGGCGGAAGATTCCTGTTTGCTAGGTTAAGTTTTGTTCTTAAATAGAATAATCAATCCTAATTTTAATACTAAAGGCCACTTGAAAAAGTGGTCTTTTTTCATTAATTTAATAAATCATGATACATGTAAACAAAAACATTAGTGGTTTAAAGCCATCAGCAACATTGGCCATAAACCAAAAGGTGCAAGAACTAAAAAAGCAAGGTAAGACAATATACCATTTTGGTTTTGGGCAATCGCCTTTTCCCATACATTCAAGTATTGTTGATGAATTAAAGGAACATGCTTCAAACAACCAATACTTGCCAACCATAGGTTTGGAAGCCCTAAGGGTACAGATAGCCGGTTTTCTACAAAAGCATCAAGACGTTACCGTTGATGCACAGTCACCTTTTTATTGGTCCTGGAAGTAAGGAGTTGTTGTTTCAAACGATCTTAGTATTGGAAGGGACATTTTTAATTCCAAAAGGAAGCTGGGTCAGTTACGGGCCTCAGATAAAGTCGAAAGGCAGTAGTTACACTATATTGGATACTTTTTATGGGAATGGTTTTAAACTTACACCGGAAGTACTTGAATCTTTTTGTAAAAAAAACCCATCGGGACAAAAAAGTTTAATACTGAATTCACCAAATAATCCTACAGGGGAAGTTTATAGCCATGATGAGTTAAAATCTTTGGCTTTAATTTGCAGACAATACGATATCTTGGTCCTATCCGATGAAATTTATTCCCAAATTAACTTTGAAAGCGATTGTTCACCAAGTATTGCTCAATATTATCCGGAGCGCACCATAATATATGGTGGTTTAAGCAAGGTATTTTCGGCTGGTGGCTATCGCCTGGGTTTTATGTCACTGCCAAAAGACCTTTATGAATTACATACCGTGTTCAGGTCATTGTTCAGCGAAACTTTTAGTGCCGTTGCTTCACCAATTCAATATGCTGCAATTGAAGCCTTTAAAATGAAGGATCCCCTGAAGCAATATATTAAAATGTCCTCAGCTATACTTAAAAATATGGCATCATTTATATACAATAACCTTACCTCCGTGGGTTTGGAATGTACCTATCCAAAAGGGGCTTTTTATATGATGATCGGCTTCAATAATTTTAAAACCCAATTGAAATCCCTTAAAATATATACAAGTGAACAATTGGCGATTTACCTATTGGACGAGAATGGTATTGCCCTGCTCCCGTCAACCGATTTTTATTTTGGGGAATCGGAGTTGTTCTTGCGTTTGGCATTTGTTGATTTCGATGGATTGGATGTCTTACAGGCCTATTCAACTAAAAAAGGTATTATTGATGAAAATTTCATAAAAGAATATTGCCCTAATATTTTTAATGGCACCATGGGTCTAGTTGATATTATAGGAAGACTAAAGAACCAAAAAGTGGGGTCGGAGACTTTTTAGATAGTTTTTCCAATCAGGTTTAGGCATTATAACATGTATGGAATTTGATTTTGGTTAGTACTGATTTTAATAAATGATAACTTATAAGGTCTGCTTGATCCTTTACAATAACAGTCGATGTTTTTGCTATATTTAAACCACATTATTAGGAATAATTGAATAAACCTAAATATTTAAAAATTTTGAAGGAGTTTGTTTAATGGCAAATTTATATACATGATTGATACATATACAAAGTAAGATGATTTATTTAAAATCTTGTTTTCTGGTAATAAGTTATCTGTTTTTTATTAGTGATTCGACCTCACAAGAAGACTGCATCCTAGGTGTTGGAATTACTGATAACGAGACCATCATCGATGTCTTTCAGCTTAATGCAGAACAATCGGAACAAATGATAAATTTTAGTGCGGAATTAAAATATCGGAATGAATTATTAAACAATCAGGCGGAGCATCTAATGAGAAATCATCCTCAAAGTACACAGGCAGAATTAATGGTTTTAGCGGATAAATACAATGTGATCCGGGATAGTATGGAGAGAATTCAAAGAATGTTGGATATCAGAGTATTGAAGTTGTTCAACACTAAACAATATGAACGCTATCTGGAACTTTGTAATGAAGCTTATCGTCAACCATTAAGGGTAATTCCGGTAAGTTTACAGGACAGTATTCCCCCAAAATGATATGAACCCCACAATGTTGACAAAATTGCGCTAGATAGCGCAAATACTGGGATTGAGTTTGTATTTTTGCCTAAATCCTATTACAATCCATGTATAAATTATTAGTTCGCCCAATTCTATTCCTTCTTGATCCAGAAAAAGTACACGACATAACATTTTCGATGATTCGGGTTTTAAATAAAATCGGATTCTCAAGTTTTTTTAAATCGCTTTATTTAGTGGAAGATAAACGATTGGAGCGTGAAGTCTTTGGACTTAAATTCAAAAATCCCGTAGGTCTTGCGGCAGGTTTTGATAAAGATGCTAAGTTGTACAATGAACTTTCGGATTTTGGATTCGGATTTGTGGAAATAGGAACACTTACCCCTAAACCACAACCTGGTAATCCTAAAAAACGACTCTTTCGCTTAAAGGCAGATCAGGCCATAATCAATCGTATGGGTTTTAACAATATGGGTGTTTTTGATGCAGTTGAGCGATTAAAAAAGAAGCACAAGGTTCTTATTGGCGGCAATATCGGTAAAAACAAAGTTACCCCCAATGAAGAGGCAATCAAAGATTACCTAATTTGTTTCGACGCCCTTTTCGAACATGTAGATTACTTTGTTGTAAATGTTAGTTCGCCCAACACTCCTGGGTTAAGGCAGTTGCAGGATAAAGAACCATTGACTGCCCTGTTGAAGGAACTTAAGAAGGAAAATAGCAAAATGGCAATAAAGAGTGGCAAAGGCACTGAAAAACCCATTTTGTTGAAAATTGCCCCTGATTTGACAGACGATCAATTGATGGATATCATCAAGATAGTCGAGAATACGCAGATTGATGGTATTATAGCCACCAATACAACGATTGCACGGGAAGAACTTAAATCTTCTTGTTTGATATCTGAAGAAAAAGGTGGTTTGAGCGGTAAACCATTGGCCAAAAGAAGTACCGAAGTAATTAGATTTTTAGCTGAAAAGAGTAATAAAGCATTCCCGATCATTGGGGTTGGGGGAATTCATTCTGCAGAGGATGCATTGGAAAAATTGGATGCGGGGGCGGATTTAGTGCAATTGTATACAGGATTTATCTATGAAGGACCTGCCTTGATAAAAAAAATAAACCAGGCCATTTTAGCGACCTAACTAATAAGTGGAAGTTGTATTTCTAATTGGTCCAATAGTCAATTACCAGAACATCATCCAAATATGGCCCAAGAACTTTTCCAAATGCTTTATGGTCTGGGTGTGGCAAATAAACAGAGCGGTCTTCCTCACTTTTAAATGTTAGCAGAAAGCAGTGGGTAAACCCTTTTTCCAAACCTTCAGGGCTATTGTTCAATCCCCATTCATAAGATATTATTTGCGGTATTTTAGAAGGTAACTCCGAAAAAGCAGCCTCCACCTTTTTAATATTCGAGGTTGAAGTCCCTTCTTTGAATTTAAACAATACCACATGGCGCAATACACTATCCTGTTCTTTATTCATATTATTGTTATGTGATCGTTGGTTCTTAATGATTTCAGGACTAATAAAACCCATTGCCAAAATTACTGCAATGCTTAAAAAGGAAATAAATTTAATTTTCATAATGATGTGTTTTTCGAAAGATATAAAAATGTATAGTTAATCTATGGGAATTTGTATTTTACAAACTTAAAATACCTTTTAATTGAATTACGAAATATTAACTGCGTTTGTGTTAGCTTCTGCTGCTTTGGCCATTGCTCCAGGCCCTGATATTATTTATGTTTTAATACAAAGCATAGTCAATGGAAAGAAATACGGATTGGCAACCGTTACTGGATTGGTTTCTGGTTGCATAGTGCATACTACCTTGTTGGCATTTGGTGTTTCTGCGATTATTAAAGAAAGTGACCAAATATTTTTTGCAATTAAACTTTTAGGGGCATTGTATCTTTTTTATTTGGCTTTTAAAGTGTTCAAAAGCGATTCGCAATTGCAGCTTTCTAATGCTGAAGTTCCCAAGAAAAAGCTAAGTGGGTTGTTCAAGCAAGGGTTTATAATGAACGTTCTAAATCCTAAAGTCACCATATTCTTTTTGGCTTTCTTTCCGGGTTTTTTGTTTAGTGATACGTTGGATTATGTTATTCAATTTTACGTTTTGGGCTTGTTGTTTATGTTGGTGGCACTGATAATCTTTAGTTTGATCGCTTTGCTTTCAGGTTCGATCGCAGTTTACATCAAAGGGCATTCCCAGCTCGGTTTTGTTCTTAAATGGCTTCAAATTGTGGTGTTTATAGGTATTGGTTTGTTTATATTATTTTCAAATAATTAATGGTAATTTTGGACAAGAATCAAAGTTGAATTGATGCCCAATAAGGTTAAAATAATTGAATGCCCAAGAGATGCCATGCAAGGTATCAAAGCATTTATCCCGGCAGAGCATAAAGCAAAATATATTCAATCATTATTGGGATGTGGATTTGATACTATTGATTTTGGAAGTTTCGTCTCCCCAAAAGCAATTCCACAAATGGTAGATACTGCGGAGGTACTTTCTTTATTGGATTTATCAAAAACCAAAAGTAAACTTTTGGCTATTGTCGCTAATGTTAGAGGGGCAGAGAATGCTTGTGAACATAATGAAATAGATTATTTAGGATACCCTTTTTCAATCTCTGAGAACTTTCAAATGCGGAATACCCATAAAACAATAAAACAGTCCGTTGAAACCTTGAATGAAATATTGAATATTGCGGATGCCAATGGTAAAAACGTGGTCACCTATATTTCTATGGGATTTGGAAATCCTTATGGCGACCCATGGAATGTCGAGGTAGTGGGGGAGTGGACCGAGAAATTGGCCAATATGGGTGTAGAGATCCTATCACTTTCAGATACCGTTGGTACTTCGACTCCTGAAAATATAGCCTATCTTTTTTCCAATCTCATTCCTAAATATCCCGATATTGAATTTGGAGCACATTTACATACAACTCCAACCAAATGGCATGAAAAAATTGATGCAGCTTATAAATCCGGTTGTCGACGTTTTGATGGTGCCGTTCAAGGCTTTGGTGGCTGCCCTATGGCCAAGGATGAGCTAACGGGGAATATGCCTACCGAAAAAATGCTTTCCTATTTTACAGCGGAAAAAGCAGAGACTAATGTAAATTGGATGGCCTTTGAAGCTGCTTTCAATAAAGCAACCGAACTTTTTTCCAAGTTCCAGTAGGTATGAATTTGCCTATCTACATTAAGAAGATTGATTCAAAATCCAAGAATAAAATTATTTAGAATTATTTTAAATAAAGTTGGTCAAATTCAATTTTGGTTTTAAATTTGTATCCTGATTATAGCCCTATTTATAATTAGTCTAAATTAAAACAACCAACAAAATGAGAAAGCCAATTCTTCTATTTGCAATTTTATTTTCAGCTCTTTTATCCGCACAGATACCAACAGATTCCATAACCTTAAATCCGCAAAAACAATTGAATGCTGCCCAAAGATTACTATCCGGCAATTATGCTTCTGCCGTTACAATTGGCGCATATGGTGAAATGCTTTATAATCAACCAGAAGGTAGCAATGGGGAATTGGATGTTCAAAGACTCGTATTATTATTAGGCTATCGATTCAATGAAAAGACCCAATTCGTTACGGAAATAGAGATGGAACATGTCGAGGAGATATTCGTGGAACAAGCTTTCGTTAACTATAATTTAGGCAATAATGTTAATCTTAGAGGTGGTCTTATGTTGGTACCTATGGGTATTGTAAATGAATATCATGAGCCCACTACCTTCAACGGTACAGAGCGTCCTGCGATGGACAACGCCATTGTGCCAACAACATGGCGTGAGTTGGGTGTTGGGGTAAGTGGTCGATTCGATGATATTTCGTTAGGTTATCAAGCTTATATATTCAATGGATTCAAATCTACAGAAGCTGATGGGGAAGGGGGTATTACAGGTTTTTTGAAAGGTTCTGACGGGCTAAGAGGTGGTCGTCAAAAAGGAATTAAGTCTACCGTGGATAGTCCAACACTTTCTACAAAATTCGATTATTATGGAATTCCAGGATTACGCTTGGGGTTATCCACTTATTTTGGAAAAACACAGGCTGCGGACGATATTGAGACTTTGGATGGTGCCAATATTGGTATCTCAATGATCGGTCTCGATGCTAGATATGCCTATGAACGTTTTACGGCCCGTGGACAATTCGTTCATGCATCTTTATCCGATACTGAGGATTACAATACACTGACCGGAAGGGATTTAGGAAGTGCTTTACAAGGATGGTATGTAGAAGGTGCCTTTAATTTATTGCCTATCAATAAGAAACAAAAACTTTTTGCTTTTGCACGCTACGAAATGTATGACACCCATGCTTCAACGGCTGGTTCCTTGGTTGATAATGAGGCTTATGATAGAACCGATGTTACCACTGGTCTTACTTATCATTTGGCCCCAGGGGTCGTGTTAAAAGGGGATTATCAATTTAGAAGTAATGCCTTTGAAGATGGTGATGTTCAAAATAGATTGAATTTTGGCATCGGGGTTTGGTTTTAAATTACTTTACAGCCACTTTATAAATCAAAAGGGGCTAAGGATTAAAAATAATGTCTTTACACTATTGAGATTCATTCTAAATTAATACATTTACATTATGCGGAATGCTAAGCTCTTTTTTGGAATCATTTTTATCTCAGCCTTTCTTTTGTTTAGTTTTGGGCTTCCTAAAAATATTGAAAAAAAAGTACAGAAAGAACTGGAAAAGACCTTTCAATTAACAGGATTTTCATTGAATCCTATTAGTATCCCAGAAGCTCTTAATGCTGAATTACCCAAGAAGATAAATGCCGATAATTTTTTTAAGATATCGAAAGATAATGACTATCTGGGTTATTTGTTTGTTGATAAAGCGCTTGCAAAAACCACAAATTTCGATTATCTGGTTGTATTCGATAAAAAATTAATAGTTATACATTCAAAAATACTTGTTTATCGAGAGGAATATGGAGGGGAAATCGGAAGCAAAAGATGGTTGAAACAATTCTTGGGCAAAACCGGTGGTGATAGAGTAGACCATGAAAGCAATATCGATGGGATAGCCGGCGCTACAATATCAGTCCGTTCTATGACCCATGCGATGGATGATCTTTTACAGACCATAGCTTTACTACAAAAAAATAAAGCGCTTTAATGGATTATAATGGACTTTTAATTGCTTTCCCAAAGGAAATAAAGCTATTCATAGGCACATTTGTTGTTATTCTTTCCATTGGCTTTTATACAGGCCTTTTATTCGTTAATGAAACCAGTACTACATCTCCAGGGGGAATTGAAGAGAATTATTTGGGCAATGAGGAGGATGAGGATGCGGAGATTATGAAGTTCCACAAAAGCGAGCGGGAAATGCTTACTATTGTCCATACACATATACTTTCAATGTCATTCATTTTTTTTCTTTTGGGCATTTTAGTGTGGCTGGCAAAACTTTCTAAAAAACTTAAATTATTTCTTACAATTGAACCTTTTTTATCGGTTCTTCTGACTTTTGGTGGAATATATTTATTGTGGACAGGGATTCTGTGGATGAAATATGTTGTTGTTGTTTCAGGTATTTTAATGACCCTGACTTTTACAGTTTCTTCAATATTGGTACTCTACCAATTAACCTTAAAAACATCAAAGCCTGGTTAAATATAGAGGGTTCAAATAATTACTATTAAATGTAGTATATTTGCACGCAATTAATCCCTAATTGCATGGAAGCACATCAAAATAAAATTCTCGGAGAAGGTCTAACATATGACGACGTTCTATTAGTACCTGCCTTTTCAGAAATTCTCCCAAGAGAAGTCAGTATCAAATCAAAATTCACAAGAAATATATCTATAAACGTACCTATTGTCTCAGCTGCAATGGATACGGTTACCGAATCCAAAATGGCCATAGCGATGGCTCAAGAAGGCGGTATCGGTGTTTTGCATAAAAATATGTCGATTGAGAATCAAGCTTTGAAAGTGCGAAAAGTAAAACGCGCTGAGAGTGGAATGATTTTAGATCCGATAACCTTGCCATCAACCGCATTGGTCAAAGACGCTAAGGCCAATATGAAGGAATTCAGCATTGGGGGTATTCCTATCGTTGACGACAACGGAATATTAATAGGTATCGTAACCAATAGAGACCTTCGTTTTGAAAAGAATAATGAACGACCGCTCTCAGAGGTGATGACTTCGGAGAACTTGGTAACCGCTGGTGAAGGTACTTCCTTGGCACAAGCGGAGGATATACTTCAAGAAAATAAAATAGAGAAATTACCTGTTGTCGATAAGAATTATAAATTAGTGGGGCTTATAACTTTTAGGGATATAACCAAACTTACCCAAAAGCCAATTGCCAATAAGGACAATTATGGTAGATTACGGGTTGCAGCGGCCATAGGTGTTACAGGTGATGCTATAGAAAGGGCCGAAGCATTGGTTAATGCAGGAGTTGATGCGGTGGTTATAGATACGGCACACGGGCATACAAAAGGTGTGGTGACGGTTTTGAAAATGGTTAAAAAGAAATTTCCAAAATTAGAGGTCATAGTCGGTAACATAGCTACTGGTGACGCTGCTAGGTATTTGGTCGATGCAGGTGCTGATGCGGTAAAAGTGGGTATTGGACCAGGGTCAATTTGTACTACTAGAGTGGTTGCAGGTGTTGGTTTCCCCCAATTTTCTGCGGTTTTGGAAGTGGCTGCAGCTATAAAAGGTAGTGGTGTTCCTGTGATTGCGGATGGAGGTATTCGCTATACCGGTGATATTCCCAAAGCTATTGCTGCAGGTGCGGATACCGTAATGTTGGGATCCCTATTGGCAGGCACCAAAGAATCGCCAGGAGAAACCATTATTTATGAGGGTAGAAAGTTTAAATCATACAGGGGAATGGGTTCTGTTGAAGCTATGAAACATGGTTCTAAAGACCGATATTTCCAGGATGTCGAAGATGATATCAAAAAATTGGTTCCTGAAGGAATTGTAGGCCGTGTGCCTTATAAGGGTGACTTATATGAAAGTATCCATCAGTTTATAGGTGGTTTACGTGCCGGTATGGGTTACTGTGGTGCAAAGGATATTGATTCGCTAAAGGAAAACAGTAAATTCGTCAAAATTACAACAAGTGGAATAGCTGAAAGCCATCCACACCATGTAACCATTACAAAAGAGTCTCCGAATTATAGCAGATAGAAAATTTTATTTACTATCCCCGCTATAGGTTTTCCAGTCTTTTTCTTTGTAGATATTGTCCCCAAAATATTTGGCAATATTTAAAAATGGTTTTGGTTTTTGGTACCCGGGAACTGGAGAAAGCATATTCATTTGTTCATCCAGGAAAATCGTGGTTGGGTAACTCAATCGACCTTGCATCAGGGCAGCTGCGAATTCATGATAACCTTTTCGGCCAGAAGGAACAAATTTATAGGATTTACCTCTAAATTCTATAGGATCCTTGCCTTCACCATCCATCTTTACCATGTAAAAGTTGGCTGACATATAAGTAGCCACTTCAGGGTTTTGAAAGGTGTCCTTATCCATTTTTTTACACCAACCACACCAGTCTGTATAGACATCAATAAATATTTTTTTTGGGTTTTCGTCTGTTTGTGCAAGCTTAACCGCCTCATTCCAACTAAGCCATTCAACATCCTGGGCATTGCTAGTAAAGGAAATAAATCCTAGAAATAAAAAGAGGGTTGATTTATATAAAAAGGCAATGTTTAGTTTCATTAGATATAGTTTACATGGTTTAGTCCAATAACTGTACCAAAACTAACGATAAATTCTGACCTTTATTTTACTGATTCTTTTACCTTTTTGGAAATAAACAAATCTTTTACATCAACCTGATTTTTTATCAAATCATCAAAAGTTTCACGTTCCCTTATTAAAATTGCCTTTTCGTTATGCCATAATACTTCGGGGGGCCTAAATCTAGAGTTATAATTACTGGCCATGGTAAAGCAATAGGCTCCGGCATTTTTAAAACATAGAATATCGCCTTCGGAAATTTCGTTAATTCGTCGATTGTTGGCAAACGTATCCGTCTCACAAATATAACCCACAACAGAATAATACCTTTCCCTTCCTTGCGGATTTGAAATATTTTCAATTGAATGGGAAGCCCCGTACAGCATTGGTCGAATTAGGTGATTAAAACCTGAATCCACACTAGCAAATACCGTTGAGGTGGTTTGTTTCACAACATTTACCTTGGCTAAAAAGTAACCTGCCTCACTTACCAAAAACTTGCCCGGTTCAAAGGCCAAGGTAAGTTCTTTGCCGTATTCCTTGCAAAACGAATTAAATTTATCAGTCAATTTTTTGCCTAATTCCTCGACATTGGTTTCTATATCACCTTCTTTGTAGGGCACTTTAAAGCCACTGCCAAAATCAATGAAGTCTAGATTTTTAAAATTCTTGGCTGTTTCAAAGAGTATTTCAGAAGCATATAGGAAAACATCAATATCCAAGATATCGCTGCCAGTATGCATATGAATACCGTTTATATTCATTTTTGTCAATTCGACTATCCGCAGCAGATGTGGTATCTGATGGATACTTATTCCAAATTTAGAGTCAATATGACCCACGGATATATTTGAATTGCCCCCGGCCATCACATGCGGATTTATACGAATACAGACTGGAATATCGGGATGCTTACCACCAAATTGCTCGAGTATGGATAAATTATCGATGTTAATTTGTACACCCAGTTTTGCGGCTTCTTCAATTTCTTCCAACGAAACGCCATTGGGAGTATAAATTATGGATTCAGGCTTAAAACCAGCCATAAGGCCCAGTTGCACTTCTTGAATGGAAACTGTATCGAGTCCACTACCCAAACTATTCATTAATCGAAGTATCGCAATATTCGAAAGTGCCTTGGCAGCATAGTTTAACTTTAAGCTCTTAACACCTTTAAAAGCATTGTTCAATCGATTGAATTGTGAAACTATTTTTTCCGAATCGTAAACATAAACTGGATTACCATATGTTTTGGCAATATTTAATAAATCGGCATTCTTCATTATATTCCCTTTGTTTTGGGCAAATCTAGAATACTATTTTGGGTTGGACAAGAAATTCAATGGATTATTGATAAATACAACAATATGTTGTGTATGTAACAAAAATCGGCTATAAATTCATTTGCCCCAATCGTAATCGAGTTGTACATTTAAGCAAAATCATTCTATGAAGTTGCCTTTGTTCCCTTTAAAGTCCATATTTTTTCCTGGCGAGACTGTTCCATTACATATTTTTGAGGATCGCTATAAACAACTTATTCGTGATTGTAGAAAAGAGGCGATTACCTTTGGGATCCCTGTTTATATATATGATCAAATAGCATTTGGTACCGAAGTACAATTGGTGGAAGTGGTTAATACCTATGAGGGTGGCGAAATGGATGTGGTTTGTGTTGCAAGACAAGTTTTCAAGGTGTTGACTTTTACTAATAAAATGGAAGGGAAATTATATCCTGGCGGGGATATAGAGTTTTTGGAAGGGATCAATGATGCATCGGACGAACTGAAGAAAGATACCCTGGAAAAGATCAAGGCTTTATATGATTTAATGGATGTACCTTTTACACCTATGTCTTTGGATAAATTCAATATTTATATACTCATACATAAAATAGGACTCTCTTATGAGCAGGAATATAAAATACTCCAAATGCCTAAGGAAAGCGACCGATTGAACTACATAAAATCGCATCTTAAAGCAACAATTGCTGTTTTAAATGAAGTTAATAGAACTAAAGGTGCCATTAAAATGAATGGTGACTTCAAGAATTTTGATCCATTGGATTTTGAGGATTTTAAAATTTAATCAATCACCTGAAAATTCATTAGGGTAAATAACTTTGGTTTCCTATTTTTACACCCAACTTTAAGACATCCCATATGAACCTTCATGAGTACCAAGGAAAAGAAATTTTAGCAAGTTTTGGCGTACGTATACAACGTGGTATTGTTGCACATAGTCCAAAGGAAGCTGTTGAGGCTGCAAAGCAACTAACTGCTGAAACCGGAACAAGTTGGTACGTAATAAAGGCTCAAGTTCATGCAGGTGGCAGGGGTAAAGGGGGTGGAGTAAAACTGGCAAAAAACTTAAAGGAAGTTGAAGAAATTGCTGGTAATATTATTGGCATGAACCTTATTACTCCCCAAACTTCAGCTAAAGGCAAAAAAGTTCACCAGGTATTGGTTGCAGAGGATGTTTATTATCCTGGCGAAAGTGAAACCAGTGAATTCTACATATCTGTTTTGTTGGATCGGGGTAAAGGAAGAAATATGATCATGTACTCTACGGAAGGGGGCATGGATATTGAGCAAGTTGCTGAAAAGACACCTCATTTGATTTTTACCGAAGAGATCGACCCTTGTACTGGAATATTACCTTTTCAAGCTAGAAAAATTGCTTTTAATCTTGGTCTTTCAGGAGTTGCATTCAAAGAAATGACAAAGTTCGTTACCTCACTTTATAAGGCTTATGTCGAAAGTGACTCGAATATGTTTGAAATTAATCCGGTTTTAAAAACATCTGACGATAAAATAATGGCAGTTGATGCCAAGGTTTCCATTGATGATAATGCTTTATACCGTAGAAAGCAGTATGCGGAAATGCGCGATTTACGAGAGGAAAATCCAATTGAAGTGGAAGCAAGGGCTGTTGGTCTTAGTTATGTTGATTTGGATGGTAACGTAGGTTGTATGGTAAATGGTGCTGGTTTGGCGATGGCTACAATGGATCTTATAAAAATGGCCGGTGGTGAACCTGCCAACTTTTTGGATGTAGGCGGTACTGCAGATGCTAAAAGGGTAGAGGAAGCATTCCGTATAATCCTGAAAGATCCTGCGGTAAAGGCTATTTTAATCAATATTTTTGGAGGAATTGTTAGATGTGATCGTGTAGCACAGGGTGTTGTTGATGCGTATAAAAATATGGGCGACGCAATTAAAGTTCCCATTATTGTGCGTTTACAAGGAACCAATGCCGAGTTAGCGAAAGAGATAATTGATAACTCTGGTTTGGCTGTACATTCTGCAGTTCAGTTTCAAGAAGCTGCGGATAAAGTAAAAGAGGTATTGAGCTAATAGTTTAAAACTCAAAACATATTTTAAAGGGCAATATAAAGATATATTGCCCTTTTTATTTGGATAAGGTTTCTTAATTGTTATCCACTTTTAGTAATGGTTATACCTTCTGTAAAATCTTTTCATTCCCAATTTTCCGGGTTTACTTTACTCGCAAATTGCAAGATGTACAAGGATTAAAGTTTTGTTAAATGGAAAATATCCTGTAACAATAGAATTTTCAAAACGTCTTTTAAGTAATTCATCAATTATTCATCAATCATTAAACAATCAAATCATGAGAAAATTAAGTTTAGTATTTGTAGCTGCAATGCTGCTAGCAACGGGAAACATTTTAGCGAACGATTCAGTTAAAAACGATCCAACAAAAAAACTGTCCACTCAAATAGGGGAGCTTTTAGAGGATAACTATTTAACGGAAGACCAAGTGAGTTTAACCGCTCAAGTTAAATTCACCTTAAATGAAAAAGATGAGATTGTAGTACTTTCTGTAGATACAGAAGACGAGAGATTAGAGTCTTTTGTTAAGAGCAGATTAAACTATAAAAAGGTAGATGTTGACGGATCAAAGGAAGGTAAAATGTTTACTGTACCTATCAGGATTAAAAGTTAGGGATACTTGTTGGAAAAATCGAAAATCCTGACCTGATAGCTATCGGGGTCAGGATTTTTTTTTGTTTTTATATTTTACATTGGATAGGTCTTTATTGATACGTTTTTGTTGCTGGGTTTTAAAATCAGGCTTTTTATTTTTAACGGTTTTGGCTTTTGATATTTTCATGGAAAGAACTTCACCGGGATTTTTAGGATTTTCCTTGGTACCCCTTAAATGAATGACTAGACCATTTAAAAAATTTCTAAGTATTTGGTCCCCACATTCCATATAATTAGGGTGGTCTTCATTTCTGAACAATGCCCCGAGCTCACTTTTTGTTATATTGAAATCCGCCAATTTTAAAATTTCAACGATTTCATCATCCCTTAGCATTAATGCTACCCTTAATTTTTTAAAAATATCATTATTCGTCATTTGCGACTGGTTTAAATCAGGTACAAATTACTGATAGCAGCTGGTAATACAACGGAAATCGTTATTTTTTTATACGAAAGCAAGGTATTTTCAGTTATACCAATGACAATAACGACATTTTTCAATATTAATGGATAATGAGTACGTATAAAGAAAAACTTAGTATACTATCGGAAATGATTGCTTTCGCGAGGATTGAAAACATTGTAAAACCAGAGGAATATAATTTTCTTCAAGGAGTTGCCATGCAGCTGGGAGTAGACCGGGAAACTTTCGATTCCCTATTTGACCAGGATGCGGAACATATTATCCCTAAATCACAAGCCGATAGAATATTGCAATTCCACAGATTGGTTTTATTAATGAATGTTGACCAAAAACAAGAATTAATTGAAATTTCCAGATTGCATAATATTGGATTGGGAATGGGATTGCCACCTTCCGCTATAGAACAGGTTTTATCAATAATGCACAAGTACCCCGATAAGATTGTTCCCCCCGATGTATTGATAAACATATTCAAAGCACATTATAATTAAAGGATTACTTTCTTCATAGATATTAATGGATTGTCATCGGTGTTTTCCGTGAATTCATCATCCAATTTTCTTATTAAATGACAAAGTGGCGCTATAATTGCGTTTATTAGTGTCAAAAAGGCATAAATATATACTTGGTATATAATTTGATTTTTCATGTTTGAGTTTAAAGTTTAACCTAAAAAATTAAATATCATGAGTATAATCAAAAGAAACGATGTATTGTTCCCATCATTAATGAGTGAATTATTCAAACCGGATTGGTTTGGTGGATTGGAGAATTATAAAACTGATGTTCCTGCTGTGAACATTAAGGAAAATGAAAAAGATTTCGAATTGGAACTTGCTGTACCAGGAAGGAAAAAGGAAGATTTCAATATTGAAATTGATGAAAATGTTTTAACCATTTCCTCGGAGTCAAAAACAGAGGAAAATGTAATGGATGAAAACTATACCCGTAGGGAATTTGGTTATTCATCTTTTAAAAGGGCCTTTACTTTACCCGAAACCATTGATGAAGGAAAAATAAAAGCAACCTATGTTGATGGACTTTTGAAGTTCACATTGCCCAAAAAGAAAGAAGCTTTACCAAAACCTAAAAGGTTGATAGAGCTTTCATAAAAGTGTTTACAAAATTATGGTGTGCCTATCTTGGCACATTTCATAATGGTTGGTTTAGTTGGTTAGTTGGGAAAGCGTCTTGGGAAATCAAGGCGCTTTTCATTTTCTAGTTTTCTTGGGTTTGTAATGTTTTTATTTCATCACGAAGTTTGGCTGCTTGCATAAAATCCAAATCCTTGGCTGCTTTCTCCATGGCCTTTCTTTTATTACGGATCAATTTTTCAATTTGTTCTTTAGTCAAATATTCCAAATCGGGTTCGGCGGCCCTTAGTTCCTCTTTTATAAAATGGTAAGTAGAAACTGAATTCTTAGCTAAAGCACTATCCAAACTTTTGTTCAAAGCGGTTGGGGTGATATTATTTTCAACATTGTAGGCAATCTGCTTTTCACGACGATAATTGGTGCCATCAATCGTTTTTTGCATGCTGTCCGTTATTTTATCAGCATACATAATAGCCTTGCCGTTCAAATGTCTTGCCGCTCTTCCAACTGTTTGGGTCAAGGAGCGATTGCTTCGCAAAAAACCTTCTTTATCAGCATCCAATATTGCTACCAATGACACTTCAGGTAAATCCAATCCTTCTCGAAGTAGGTTTACCCCGATGAGTACATCAAAAATTCCCTTTCGTAAATCCTGCATGATCTCAACGCGTTCCAGGGTGTCAACATCACTATGTATATAACGACAACGAACATGGATTCGGGCCAAATATTTGGCCAATTCCTCGGCCATTCGTTTGGTCAAGGTGGTAACAAGTGTTCTTTCATCTTTTTCAACTCTTTGATGAATTTCCTCAACTAAATCATCGATCTGGTTTAAACTTGGTCTAACCTCGATAACTGGATCAAGAAGCCCTGTAGGTCTGATCACTTGTTCCACAAATACACCTTGGCTTTGTTGCAGTTCATAATCTGCAGGGGTGGCACTTACGTAAATTACCTGATTTTGTAAGGCTTCAAACTCTTCAAATTTCAATGGCCTATTGTCCATGGCCGCGGGTAACCGAAATCCATATTCAACCAAGTTCTCCTTTCTTGAGCGGTCACCACCGTACATGGCATGAACCTGTGGGATGGTCACATGGCTTTCATCAACAACCATTAAAAAATCGTTGGGAAAATAATCAAGTAAACAGAAGGGCCTGGTACCGGGTTCTCGGCCATCCAAATATCTTGAATAGTTTTCTATACCCGAGCAGTATCCCAATTCCCTGATCATTTCCAAATCAAAATTAGTACGTTCCTCTAATCTTTTTGCTTCAAGTGGTTTACCTATTTCCTTAAAGTATTCTATTTGATGTATTAAATCATCCTGTATCAGATGAATGGCATTTTGAAGAATATCAGGCGAAGTCACAAACATATTGGCAGGATATATGTTTAAGTTTTCGTATACTTCGATTACATTATTGTTAAAGGGATCAAAGGCCTCGATCTCTTCAATTTCATCGCCAAAGAAATGTATACGAAAAGCATTGTCAGCATAGCTTGGGAAAATATCAACCACATCGCCTTTTACCCTAAAGTTCCCATTTTTAAAATCTGCAGTTGTCCTTGAATATAGGCTCTGCACAAGCATATGGAGCAATTTGGTACGCGCAATAACTTGGTCTTTTTGGATTGAAATCACATTTTTTTGAAATTCCACAGGATTTCCAATACCGTAAAGGCATGAAACCGAAGCGACTACAATTACATCCCGCCTTCCTGAAAGCAACGAAGAAGTAGCACTTAATCTTAGTTTTTCAATATCCTCATTGATCGAAAGGTCTTTTTCTATATAAAGACCAGAAGAGGGTATATAAGCTTCAGGTTGATAATAGTCATAATATGATACAAAATATTCAACCGCATTTTCCGGAAAAAATTGTTTGAATTCAGAATATAACTGAGCGGCAAGTGTCTTATTATGCGCGAGGACCAATGTTGGTCGCTGTACTGTTTCAATTACATTGGCAATAGTGAATGTCTTACCCGAACCGGTAACACCTAGCAATGTTTGGTAGCGTTCACCGGAATCAATTCCCTCAACCAATTGTTTTATAGCTTCGGGTTGGTCCCCCGTAGGTTTGAATTCTGAAACAACTTTGAATTTCATTCATTAAAAATACAAAAGCGAGTCGATTCTTTTAGCTTTAGGTTTTACAAATAATAGTATTCGTTTATCTTTTTAATGCGAAGTGTCCGGTAATGTTATCGTTTAGTGTTGAGGTTGCAATAAACCAATAATCACTGGCAGGTAAAGGTATTCCATTAAAGTTACCATCCCAACCGCGTGAAGATGAATTTATTTGTGCAATCAGGAATCCAAATCTGTTATAAATTTCTATTGAAGTTAGTTGGCCTATTCTAAGCTCCTTGGGAATTCTATAACCCCAAAAGTCATTTATACCATCACCATTCGGTGTGAAAAATTTAGGAAAGTCTTCTTTATTAATGCTTAGTTCTAATTTCCTCTCTGTTATTCCACATCCATTTTTATCACGTACATATATGGTGTAGGACTGCAAGGGCAGATTGTTGAAAACATTGCTTTGTTGATAAGGACCTTCCCTAGTGTTAATTGAGTATTCATAATTTCCATTGCCACGTAATTGAATTATTGCATTAACGCTATTTGTTCGTTCACTTATATCAATTGAAGTAATTTCCGGGGCTTCAGAGAGAATTACTTCAAATTCTTTTGAATTGGAGCACTCAATATTTTCAGTATTCATAGATATGGTATTATATACCTCGTATCTGTAAAGGCCAATACTTGAAAACGATACCTCGTTGGTTTCTGAAATTAATACTTCCGAATCGTCATTGTTGATTTTAAACCATCTATAACCTTGAGCTTGATCAGTGCTAATAAATGTTGAAGGAACATTGTTTTCGCAAATCGCTATTTCATCCGGTAAATAGATTGCTGGTTTTGGGGTAATCATTGCACCCAATACAGAATCAAAATATGGATTGCAATCGAATGATGAAGATCCGGTTGTGAAACTCTGCGTAATACATGTCAATGGTTCCCCATTTTCATTGCTTGGGATAATTTGCACATAAATATTTGAATCGATCGGTAAATTATTTGTTGGTTTATATGACAATACGTTCCCAACATCCTGCTGGTCAAAAATATCAAAATTATTAGGTGATGTTCCTATTGAAAGTCTGTAATTAATGGCTGTTGGAGCATAATTCCAGTTAATTTCCGTGGTTGGATCTACATTTGTTTGGTTATTGACTGGCTCACTAAGGGTGGTACAGTCCGGTGGGGTGGTAACATCAATGGTTTGGAAGGTTTGTGATGGGCATACTATAGCCGACCCATCATCAAGCAATAAAATCAATGAGACATAAATTAGGGTATCATCGGGCAAACCCACTGGGGGGGTGTAAGATTCAATAGGTCCTGAAGTTCGTCTATTCAAAATATCAACACCATCGGCCATAGTTCCCAAGGAAATGACTATTCCAGAAATGCCATCTACTTTTGGCCATGATATTGTGGCATCAACAGGCACATCTACCGCCCCATTATTTGGATAAATAAGGGTAGGACATTGTTGCCCATACATTAGAAACCTAAAGGTCAGAAATAATATTAAAAGTACTTTTTTTTGCATTTTAAAGTTCAACTTAGTAAATCTAGAATCAAGTATACATAATTAAGTCATCGTTTTAAAGAAAAATGCCCGGTGAGCTCACGGCCATCTTCAAGATTGGCTTGGAACCAATAATCTGACGAGGGCAGGGGACTGCCTTTGAAATTTCCATCCCATCCGGAGGAATTAGCATCAATCTGTTCCAATAAACTTCCATAACGATCATAAATCGAAATAGTCTCAATAGTTATATCAAAGTCTTCCCTAGGAGGTACAAACTGCCATAAATCATTGATGCCATCCCCATTGGGTGTGAAAAAATTTGGGAAGTCCTCTAAATTCAAATCCCTATCCACCATTCTTTCAGCAATACCACATCCATTTTTGTCCCTGACATAAGCTACATGAATCCCAACCGGGATATTGGTGAATATAGGGATTATCTTGATAGGGTCCGGCATCATCATCCAAAGCGTATTCATAATCCCCGATTCCACTTGCCTGTATGGTTATTTCCTTGCCAGTTGCCAGATTTTCTATGTCAATTGAATTGATTGTTGCCAATTCTGATAAGGTCACAAAAAACAATCTAAAATCGGAACATTCTATAGTTCCCCCATCTTTAGTAATTGTATTATATGCTTCATATCTGTATCTACCTGGTTCCAGGATTTGGGCATTTCGACTTTCAGAGAGCAATGTTTCTGAATTCCCTTCATTGGTCTTATACCACCGAAAACCGTCTGCATCGTCATTAGTGCTAACTGTATAAGGCAGATCAGAACGGCATATTGGTATTTGATTGGGGAAATCAATTTTTGGCCTCAAAAAAATAGTTTCCCCAGTAATAGTATCAATGATAGGGTCGCAATCAAACGATTCACCCCCAGTGGAAAAACTTTCTTCATCGCAAGAACCCATTTCGCCATTTTCATTGGTAGGTATTATTTGAATATATATTTGGGCACTTTGCGGCAAGTCTTCAGGTGGGTCATAATTGAGTTCATTACCAACATCAAAGTTATTCAAGATATCCACCCCACCAGGAATGGTTCCAATTGATAATCTGTAACCTGTAGCTGTTGGTGCATATTCCCATGTTATATCGGTTACAATCGTCACATTGGAAGCGTTATTATCCGGGGCAATCAAAAAGGTACAGGGTGGCGGGGTAGTAACATCCATTGTTGTAAATGTTTCAATCGTGCATGCAATTGGGGGACCATCGAATAAAACAAGGCTTATACTCACATAAATCTGGGTGTTCTCGGGTAAACCCAATGGTGCTGTATAAGAGTTGGCAACCCCTATGGGGGTACTATCAAGTATATCTGTCCCACCGGGTGTCATACCTAGGGAAATTAAATAGCCATTTATTCCCGTAACCGCTGGCCAGGTAATTGTTGCATTAACGGGTATATCCGTTGCCCCATTCATGGGATAACTTAGACCGTTACATTCTTGGCCATATGAAGCCAGAACAACCAATAGAAAAAGTAAGAATAGCCCGTTCTTTTGCATTTTAGAAATTAATCTTACATATCATTAGTACATTATATCGCTATCGTTTTAAGGCAAAATGCCCTTTAAGTTCCCTACCATCTTCCAAATTGGCTTTGAACCAATAGTCGGAAGAAGGCAGTGATTTGCCATTATGATCACCATCCCATCCTTGTGAAGTGGGTTCAATTTGTGATAAAAGAACACCAAAGCGGTCAAAAATAAAAATTGAACCCAGTGCAAGTTCATTTGTTCCAGAAGGTGGAATTACCTGCCAAAAATCATTTACTCCGTCTCCATTTGGAGTGAAGAATTTTGGAAAACCTTTCACTGTTAAATCCTGTTCCACGGTTTCTTCCGCAATTCCACATCCATTTTTGTCTTTTACATAGACTGTAATTGAACCTTCTGGGACGTTTTCAAAAACATTGTTGGATTGATAGGGTCCGTCGATATTATTAACGGCATACTCGTAATCCCCACCACCCTGAGCTTCAATTTTAACACGCAGACCTCCGGCTTGTTCTGAAACATCCACCGAGCTGATAGTTGCGATTTCGGATATTTCGACTTTAAAATTTTGTGAAGTCGGGCATTCTATGATATTGCCAGATTGCGAGACCGTATTATAAGCTTCATATCTGTAGTCTCCTTGCTCGGAGAGTAAAACATCGGCAGTGGATGAGATAAGGGTTTCGTTTCCGAATTGATCTAGTTTGAACCATTTAAAACCTTCAGCAACATCTGTAGTGGTAATTGAAGACGAATTCTCGTTACCACATATTGATATTAAATCTGGGAAATTTATCTCCGGATTTAAAGTTACCAACTCACCGGTCAACGAATCAAAATATGGGCCACAACCTAAAATAGTTGAAAAGGATTCTTGTATACAGCCAATAGCCAAACCTGCAGCATTAAAAGGGGTTATGCTAATGAAAAACGTTTTATTGGGTTCAAAATTTATCACAAATGTTGAATTGGTGAAAAAAGTAACATTGTCTAGAATTTCCGCAGTAAAAGGGGAATTACCAATGGTAACCCTATAACCTGTGGCGTCGGCAATATTTGTCCATTCCAAAAAAGGGGTCAAGGGAACATTTATGGCACCGTCTATTGGCGTAATTAACGTCGCACATGCTGGCAGGGTTGCGGCTGCCCCCGTTGTAAAGCTTTCTTCCCTACAACCCGCTGCAGGGCCAATATCATTCAAGGGAACAACGGTGACAAAAAATTGGGTCCCGGTTTGTAAATCCCCTGGGGGATTATAGGAAAGAACATTCCCGATATTTTGATTAATAATGTCTCCCGCTCCAGATGATGTTCCTACCAATAATTGATAGGATGTAGCTCTAGCTGCGTAATTCCAAACAATACTCGTGGCTCCGTTTACATTGATAGCACCGTTTAGTGGATTGCTCAAAGAAGTGCATACTGGCACTGTTGTTACATCCTCTGTTCTAAACGATTCACTAGCGCAGGGGATGTTTGGTTGATCAAAAAAGAATAGTGTAATGCTAACATAGATTTGTGTGTTTTCCGGTAACCCTAGCGGAGGGGTGTATGACGTTGAGCTACCAACGGCTCTTTGATCTATTATATCATTGCCACCTGGTGTAGTGCCGATTGAAATAATATATCCTGTAACTCCTTCAACGAATTCCCAACTTATATTGGAATCTACCGGTATATCAATATCACCATTCATTGGAGCCAACAAATTAGGACATGCCTGCCCAAATAAATTGGCGCCATGGGTAAGGAAAAATAGTATTAATAGTTTTTTAAGCATTTTCATAAACCAAATTGGAGGTTTCCCCTTGACTAAAATGAAGGGTAGGGCAAATTATCCCTAACAATTAAGAATTGTAAAAACCTTAATCATAGCGTTCCTAAAACAATACAATATACTATAAATTACCGTTTTAGAGACAATTCGAAGGTTAAATGGAATAATAAAAAGGTTGAATTAAAACCAAGTTAAAGTTTCTTTTCGCAATACGGTATCGGGTGCGTTAAAGCCAGATTTCGGTTTGAAGCCATACAATGGCATCCTGTAAATATGATACGTATTCGCAGGGCTCATTGTGCACCAATCCAGGAGCCACCACAAACTCTATCTGACTGCCTGCCTCAATAGATTGCTCAACCCAGGTCTGGGTCTGTGCCAATGGGAACAATTCATCATTTTCACCATGTATAACATAAAGTGGGGTATCAATCTTACGTGGTTGTCCATTAGTGCCTACAGTGTTATAGGAACTTGCCATTGGTATACCTGCGGAAAAGACCGTGGGTTGGGTCTCAGCAAAAAACCAACTACCATTACCACCGTTGCTATAGCCGACCACTACTACCTTATTGGGATCAACTTCCAAATATTTTATTGCATAGTTTACCAAACCCATGACTTGAGATTGGTTAATAGGTTCATACCATTGTGCAACCCCGCCATTTGGGCTTATTACAAAAGCCTCGATGTTTTCTAATCCAGGCTCCATATAACAGGCGGTTGATTTATGTGCATCGGGGTCACCACCTGCAGCGCCATGCATATGTACAAAAAGAGGTTTCTTAATACCATCGGTAACATCGGGAGCAATAATCCTAAAGTTCCACTTGAGGTTACCAGGAACATCCAATGAAAAATCATTGGTACCCGTTTTAATATCCAATTCCGAAAATGCCTTATCAACATCATCGAAAGTTATCTCACTGGGGATAATGGGGGCCGGGGAATCGGAACTACTACATCCCATAAGAAGAACCATAGGTACCAAAAGAAAAAAGGAAAAAAATGAGTGCAAGGTTTTCATAGTATTTTTTATTAAAGATAATTAATACTGTAGACTAATTATCGCTTGAGGGCAAAATGTCCTTTTAACATATTTCCGCCATTGAGCCGTACCCTAAACCAATAGTCCGAAGAGGATAGTGGTTTTCCATTAAAAGTCCCGTCCCATCCTTGTGATAATGGATCTAGTTGTTTTAACAGTGATCCGTACCTATCAAAGATATAAATTGGGGATTCTGGAAGAAAGTTAGAGGCAACCCCTTGAATCTGCCAATATTCGTTTGTACTGTCCCCATTGGGTGTAAAGAATAATGGATACACAATAACGGAGATTTCCTGGCTTGCGATTCCACAGCCATTTTTATCTTTTACATATACCGAAATTATGCCGGCGGGCACGTTAGTAAAAAAATTACTGTTTTGATAAGGACCATCAATGTCCACAATGGCGTATTCATAATCCCCGTTTTCCGGTGTAATTATTCTAACCGTGTCATTGTTTATGTCTACATTTTTGATTTTCGGAACAATGGTCTCAATAACTTTAATAGTACGCTCTTTGGTGCAACCTATGTCATTGGTTACTATCACGGAATATATTCCCGGAATACTTACATCGATTGTTGAAGTGGTTTCTCCAGATGACCAAAGATAGGTATGGTCATTTTCAGAACCGGCAATAACCCCAGAGGTCAAGGTTGCGATTTCAGATACATTATTTTCACATAGTCGTACCTCTTCCTCCATGTCTATATCAAATTTTTCCACCTCTATCCTAAATTCCCCTGAACCGTAACAAATATTCTCATTATCAACCCTAATATATATGGTTTTGTTCGAGGAGATATACAAGTCGGGGAAGTAATTTGCCGTACCCAAAAGGGCACTGTTTTCATTAGGATAAAAACTGATTGTACTTTCCCCCGGCAGATTGAAAAGCTGCCTTATTTCCTCTCTCTGCAAATCAAAATGGAATTCCCCCGTGCCATTGCCCAAATCACATCCTCTTAATATGGGGCCATTCAAGACAATACTTAGTTTTATTTTTAGCTGAACTTCCGCAAAACTATGACAACCACTAATAGGGTTATAGACCTTCGCTACAAGAACCTCATCTACCATTTTATTAGTGTAGATATTCGGAAGCGCATTACTATTGGTAACATCCTGTTGGGCAGATGTTAGATCGTTGTAATAAAACACATTGATGATCTGATCCGTATCCAAACTGACGGTCGAATTTATTTGATTAAGATTAAAAGTGCCAATACCATTTGCGTTGACGTCATCGGTACACTGAAAATATTCCATTAAGGATGGTGGTACGCTTGGAGCATCGAATATGGTCAACTCCTTTGTAATTGGATCTGACGGGAACCCATTAAAAAATTTCGTCAATGAAACTGTATAATCGCCGGGAAATTGATAGGTGTGTAGGGGTGCCAGATCATTGGATGTCTCCCCATCCCCGAAATCCCATTCAACCGTATCAGGGGGCACATCACCAAGTATCTTGAACTCGGTTGCATCACCAAAGCAGACATTTTTATATTCAAACTTTAAAATAAAGAAGGACTGGACAAATGGCGGAAGACCCAGTTCGGACAATTTACCATTCAAAGAAACCACACTGGGTTGAAAGTTGCATGATATTCCCTTTGTCTCCGGATTATTTATGACCGAGATACTGGATCCAGAACCATTTATCGGATATCCCGCCCTATAAATTTTACCATCTATCGCCAACTGTAAGGCACCTGCTACGTATGCGTAAGTTTTAATATCTACAATTGACGACACTATATTTCCTGCTGATAAATCAAATTGATACAAAGAACTACCAAGGGGACTACCATCACTTTCATAGTTGTTCACAGTGGTGTATAATTTGCTCGATTTTGGGGAAAATTCTATTCCATAAGGGATTCTTTTACTTAGTAATGTAAGCTCATTTGTTACACTTCCGGTAGTAGTATTAAAATCGTAAAGTAACACCTTTCCTGTTTGTCTACTTGCTATTTTGGGACCTGTCTCATTTGAATTACTTGTCTGGCTGTGTGCAACTGCAATCTTTGAGCCATCTGGCGATACTTTTAGGTACCCGATTGCATTTTGCTTATAGCCACCTACGGGAATATCGGTAGGGGTTGTACTGACAACAGGGGTAGTGTTTACACCGTTTCCATCTACCCTAAAAGCATAAAATGAATTTTTAAAATGCGTAATCACCCAGATCGAGTTCTCGTCGTTATGTTGTACTGCCGTAATTTTTTCCGAGCATTTCAGTTTGGATTCCAGTGGGTCATTTTGATTATAGGTAACCAAATGGATATTTTTTTCGGTGGCGACCACATCGCCAAAACCATTGTTGAGCGAAAGGTCTACCAACGTATAGTTAAGCCCATTGTTATTAACCTCTTCCGGGTCTGGTTCATCTACTGTAAAGATATAATATTGGATTTTTGAACCTGCCTTGGGAATTATAATGGCAGATTGTGTACTTGACTCATGGCCAAGAAGACCTGTTCCATTCGGCATTAATTTATGTGCCTTGTCCCAAACATTAATACCGTCTGAATAAAATAAAAGATTGCCATTTTGATCCGAAATAGTGGAACAGCCCTCATGTGTTTCCAATTCACCATCGGTTAAAGCAACAGGAGCTCCGTTATTAAAATCCAAACCAGCCTCAACTCCAAAATACCATCTAGAGGCCTCGCGTTGTGCCAATGACACTTGCATGGATAATAAAAACAGTATGGAAAAAAATAAAAGCCGCATATTGTCCGATTTGAGCAAAGAATCCCTAAAAATAAGGAATTATCCTTATACTATTAAAATATAAATTTTGACAAAGTGAAGCATAATTTATATGCAGGAAGTGTTCAGGTATTACAATTATTTGGGAATTGCTAATATACTACAAATCCCGTTTTTTCAACAATCTATACGACAAATAGATAAAAATAGTGGTCCACCCTAGTACAATTAGAATTTCGTACCATTCTACCCCATAGTCCATTTCAAACTTTTCACCTATTTGATCGGCGACCGATTGTACGGCACCTAATCGTGAAAATGGCTCGTCTATTAGTTTCCACATCGAATTCAATGGAAAAAAGCCCATTACAAAATCCGTAGTATCCCCGTCAAAGAGCTTCCAACGGATCATTCCACGAACAAAGCCTTCAAAAACCTGCCATAGTATTAAAAAGCCCAATGCGAAAGCAGAACGTTTTACCAATATTCCAAGGAAAAGACAAAATGAGAAGAATCCCATCAGCTTAACAAAAAAAGCCAGTAGAAACTCCAAATCGGAAAATATGATCGAGGGTTCATTGTAATCAGAGTAAGTCAATCCTAAAATCAATGAAACCACAAAAACAAAAACCGTTGAAATCAAGGAAAAAGAGACTACGGTCAAGAATTTTGACATGATAAATTCCTTTTTCGATAGGCCGTCAATCAAGTTTTGTTTAATGGTTTTGTTACTATATTCATTGGCCATCATCGATACAATGACAATCGCCAAGAACAATTTAAAAAAGGCGGTGATAAAGGTGTTAAAGTGCCATATATAAGGGAAATTGAAAATCCCCTGTTCGGCTAAATGGAATTTTATGGGTCCAATATCAAACTTTATGGCAGCCACCAAAGCAATTGAGGTCAACAGCACAAAATAGGAAATAATCAAAATTTTGCTGACCCTATTGTTCCACAGCTTTATGAATTCTATTTGTAACAATCTTATCATGCCGCTATTTTAGTTAGATTGATTATTGGTTAGGGTTAGAAATTTCTCTTCCAAACTCTCTTTTCTTTTCACCAAATGAGTGAGCACTATTCCTTTTTCAAATAGGTTTTTATTGAGTTCTTCCGAGTCCATCTCTTCTTTAAGAAATGCTGTTATAAGTCCATTTTCAGATTTTACTTTCCCAAAACTGGCATTACCTTCCAAGTAGGTAATAAGCTTATCTTTCTGATTGGACTTTAGTTCAAAAAAACCATGACTGGCCATCATACCATCTACACGGCCAGAATATAATTTCATACCTTTTCTTAGGATTACCACATGGGTACATACTTTTTCAACCTCATCAAGTAGGTGGGAGGCTAAAAGTATGGTTGTTCCTTGTGAGGCTACTTTTTTAATGATTTCCCTAATTTGGTGTATGCCCTGAGGGTCAAGACCATTGGTGGGCTCATCAAGGATAAGTATTTCTGGGTCGTTCAATAAAGCGGATGCAATGGCCAAGCGCTGTTTCATTCCCAAGGAATAGGTGCGAAACTTGCTATTTTTCCGTTCTATCAATCCCACCAATTCCAGTTTTTCCTCAATCTTGTCCACTGGAACCTCTTTTATTTTGCAGACCAATTTTAAATTCTGTATTGCCGTCATATATGGGTAAAAATTGGGACGCTCAATAATGGCCCCCACCTTTTTTAGGGCTTGGTGGGTAGAGGTATTGCCATCAAACCAGGAAAAATCACCTTTGGTTTTGTTGACTACATTCAGAACAACACCCAAAGTGGTGGATTTACCACTGCCGTTAGGGCCTAAAATCCCATAAACATTGCCTTTTTCAATAGTGAATGAAAGGTCTTTAACGGCGGTAAGATAACCGAATTTTTTAGTGAGATTATTTACCGTAAGTATCTTTTCCAAAATCGGGGATGTTTTTAAGAGGTTTATAGTAACTTGACGAAGAAACCCTAAATTTGTTACATAATTACTTTTAAAGTTAAAGATTTACTATGTCGGAAGAAAAATTAATGTCAAAGAAAAAACCGGCTTTCCCAGTTTCAGATGAATTGGATGCATATCTCGAGCAATATAGTCGTAAGATCGAATTTCCAATATTCTACGAAGATCTACTACGTTTTTCAGGCTCAGTGGTCGTATATGATTCGCATGATGAAGACACGCTTTGGATCCGTGTATATTACAACGAATATGACCGCAAAGAGATCGATCATAGCCTAAAAAGGGTATATTCCATTCTACATTCCGATGGGAGTGATCATATGAATCCGTATTTAAATGTTGATGCCATTGATTATTGCACTTTTGCAAACTCAAAGCCGTTTCGTGTAAAAATCCGGAATATACTCAATGATAATTTTACTTATTTCTATGTAAAAAAAACGGATGCTTCGCGAATTTATGGGCTAGAGTTAGAGCATTTGTTGTCACCTTATAATCTGAATTTTTTAGTTTTTAACGATACCTTGATCGAGGAGCATATTGCCGGTATTCCAGGGGATATGTTCATAAAGGAAATGCTGCCAAATTGCACTGAATCCGAAAAGTCCCAATTGGCAAAGGAATTCGTAAAATTCAATGAGCGGAGTATGATCCGGCTTTTGGGCGATATGAGGTCCTATAATTACGTGATAGTACCAACACATGATTTTGATCAAGTGGTTTACAAAATAAGGGCCATAGATTTTGACCAACAATGCTTTGAAGGTAAACTAAAAGTATATCGTCCCCAGTTTTTCAAGGAAAACTTTCAAATGGTCGAATTGGTCCGAAAAAAACTGCTAGAGCACTCGGTGGATCAATACAAGCTCGAGGAAAGGTCGATTATTGCCAAACGTATAATAAGTTCTGGTGATCGTATTGTATTGTTGGGTGAAATTTGTAAAAAAGATAATATCTCGACCCATGAAAATATCAAATTGTTGAAATCCCAAATCTTTGCGCTTACCAAAGACGTGCAATTCAAGAAATGCAAGACCATGGGCGATATTCTTGATTTAGCACTCGATTTTGTAAAAAGAAACTACCAGGGTGTAAGTATGAAGCAGATTATTGAGCATAGGATTAAGATCTAGGAATAGTGTTTAATACTTAGAATTCGCCGACAAGGACCTATCAGACTGCAGGAGGGATAGATATTCTTAAAGTGGGTTATTAATAAGTGATAAATCAATTCAGCCATGCTATATTTTTAGCCATAATGCTAAAAGTATAAAACCTTAGCAGTAAAAATGGGTAAAATACTCACAAAAAAACTCTCTTTTATAAGAAATTACTTACACGAAAATCCATTACGTCGTAATTTTAGAAATTTATTAAAAAAATTAAATTTATTATCAGTAAATTTAATATGTATTGATTCTCCCCGAATTTTTTTGAACAAGTTTGTCCATAATTAAGTTGTGCTTATTTAGGCAATTGTGCTAGCGGCTATTTACGGAAGAAACATCTGTTTTTGATTATGGTAAGTCACTCCCCCTCTGACTGTTTATGATAAGAATATTATAAAAGTCCCCCTTTTATTAATTGATGATAGGAATATCATTGAATTATTGTATCGAAAGCAATTTACCAAGAAGGTCAAATTGGTTGCGATGCAACCATTTTAAAAAAATTAAAAAGAAACATTTCAGCTGATCGTTATGAAAACAAACTACTATTTAAGAAATCGGACCCATAGCCCAATACAAAATAAGAATAGTGCCAACTGGCGTTTGCGTTTAACGATGCTGTTTTCCTTGTTATTTATACTAGTTGGGTATGCTCAAAAAGGAAAAGGAAAAGGAAATGGAAATGGAGGTAATAACAAGGATATTATTCCGGTTGTTACTTGTGTTAAAGATTTGCGCAATGGTTTATATCAGGCAAGTTTTGCATATGAAAACCCCACCAATAATGAAGTGACCATTGAAGAAAACAACAGTATCGTTAAGTCCAATAATGGAAAGAGAGTGGCCAAAGGTTTGAATAAATTTAAACCTGGGAATGTTAATAAGGTTTTTACCAAAGAATTTGGCCCTGGTGACTTTGTTGAATGGACCATTATTAGTAATGGCAACACGCATACCGTTATTGCGAATGCAAATTCCTCTAAATGCGCTGTTGATGACGGGTTTATTGAACCGGTACTCTTTAATGGTAAAACAAATGAAAGTATTGGGCAAGAGCTTAGGTCTTTATGCGACGCCCCTGACGGACTTATCCTATCACCTCTAATTTTCCAATTAAAAGATGAGAAAGTGCTCATTGAAATTGTACCTCTTAATGGATATATAGATGAGGTGATTGATTTATTAAATGTAACATTTGGGGTGCCATTCGAAGATTTTCTCTTATATGATGATGGTTCTCTAATAAGTTTAGTTGATCAATTAAATGGTTTTGCAGCTATTGATGTTTATTTGACAAAGGAAGTAGTATGTTCTTTGAATGATTATGCTATTGGTAACCTTAAAGGTAATGTGCCGTGGATAAACTTCGCAAGGCCTGTGTATCCTGCCACCACTAATTCAGGGGGGGTAATTACACAAGGCGATGCAGCACAAAAATCGAATTTAGTACGAGAGTCATTTCGTATAAGAGATAGTGTGGCAGTTGTACAAGCAGGTATTACGGATAGTGTGGCAGTTTATTTACCGGTAGACGGTACAGGCATTACCATAGGTGTTATGTCCGATAGTTATGCTAAATCAGCACTTGGTGTAAATGATGCTGCTAATGATGTTGCAGGCGGTGAATTACCTGATGATGTGCTTGTTTTGAAGGATAATGCATTTGAAGCTACAGATGAAGGTAGGGCCATGATGCAAATAATTCATGATGTAGCACCCGGTGCTAAATTGCAGTTTCATACCGTTACTGCATCCCCTCGCCAATTTGAAGAGGGCGTTAATGCCTTGGCCGTAAATAGTGATATTCTTGTAGATGATGTCACTTTTATTACCGAACCTTTTTTTGGAACCGGAAGAATTTCTAACGAAATAGAGAATTTCTTGTCAAGCGGGCCGGGAAAATTTCATATTACCTCTGCCGGAAATTTGGCAAATAAGGGGTATCAAGATACTTTGGTTGCTTCTGAAAATGTACCCGTAACTAACTTCATTCCATTAGATAGCCCAACCAGAGCGCATCTTTTTGATGGCCCAGGTGGCACTGATTACCTTCAGGAAATAAGTGTGGTACCGGGCACCTATTTAATTGCCTTGCAATGGAAAGAAGATTTAGCATCGCAAAACAACAGCGAAGGTGCCCTTGACGATCTGGACATTTACATCGTAGATGATCTTGGCAGGTTATTGGTAGGGAGCAATCGTGTAAATATTGCCGGGGACCCAACAGAGATAATCGTTTTTCGGGCTACAGGTAGCGGAAATGCGAATATTCTAATTACAAGTGCAAATGGTGATCCCGTTGATGATTTTGGTAATCCTAAAACTTTACCTTTTAGATATATAGCCTTTCGTACTAGTGCTGAAGATGGTAAACAAGATGGACTGAAATTTGAGGAATACTTTGGTGATGGTGCACCTACGGTTAGTGGCCATGCCATGAACCCACGTTCAATTACAACAGGGGCGGTTGGTTATCGGTATGCAGATCCCCCTATAGCAGAAACTTTCTCTTCCTATGGTGGATTATTGTCGGATGACACCACACTTGAAATTGATCTTTACGCGCCAGATGGTGGTAATACATCGTCTACCACTATAGGTCAATTAGAAGTAAAAGACGAAGATTGTCCTACTTGCGATGATGATGGCGCACTGAACTTTTATGGCACCTCGGCAGCAGCGCCCCATTTAGCCGGTGCTGTGGCATTATTAATGTCTACTGCACCTTCCTGGTTTCCGGATGGCTACTCGGCAGATGATGCAATGCAATTGTTCAAAAGTTCAGCAACCCCGTTCACTGCTGCTAATGGGTCGGCTGCTGGCTTTTTAAATACACTTTCGGCCTTTAAAAATATAGCGGCACCAATAGCAAAAATAACAGAGCTTAGGGTTAATGATACTATAACGCCAAGTGCGGAGCCATTTACAGTGACGATCATAGGGGAGTTTTTCCCAGAAAATTCTGATGATTTAGAAATCTTATTTGATGGTCAGCCGTTGGATAACGTTCAAATTCTAACAGAGGATGGTAATAAAGTCATTACGGCCTCGGTACCTATCTTCTCCGGCAACCCCGAATTGTTTGTTGTTACCAATGGTATTACCGACGGAGGTACAGATGGTGGGCCCTCTAACCCCTTAACATTCTTCGATGATGGCAAATTGGCACTCAATATTAAAGCCAAAAGTGCCGAATTTGAATACGGGCAAGATATAACGTCATATTATAGGGCCAATCCAAGTGACCCCGGTTTTCCTCTTTATACCGTGGAAGGGCTCCCGGAAGGCGTGACCTTTGAATCGTTGGGCCTTCCGCCAGTGGTTTTAAACAACTCGCTTTTAGATAGTTACCTTGAAAATGATGGCTTTCCATTTGTAGCTGATTATAGGATTACCCCTTCTTTTGGAAATCAGGACTATGATCAGGAGCTATTCCAAATAAATTTTATAGGAGGGACCATTGACTCTGATGGTAAAATTGGCTATTTAACCATCACAAAAAAGGATTTGACCATTACACCCTATCCAATCGAGGGGGAACCTGGAAATACAGTCCCAGAGGAAATACGGCCCTTTATGTATACCTATGGTGACCCCATAGATCTTACGCTCAATTATGCCTATGATGACACGGGTATTTTAAATAACTCTTTTTACAGTGTAATTGATGCGAGCCACAAAAGTGACTTTAAAGATGGCTTGCCCAATAAATTTAGAGCAGTTGTTAGTAAGTTTAGGGCTGTAGTGAGTGAGTATGATTTAGTTTCTCTTTTAGATGGAGGAAGCTGGAGTGCCTCTGACCGCACGATTCAAAATAAATTTAGGGCTGTAGTAAGTACAATGAACATCATTGATTTGGATACTGATGATTTCACAAATTATATTGATGCACGTAATGATTTTGATGATGACGTCACGAATAAATTTAGGGCTGTGGTTAGCAAATTTCGAGCTGTTGTTAGTGCCGAAGATTTATTCTCCGGTGATGTGGATCTTGGTATAGAGAATAAATTCCGGGCTGTAGTAAGTAAATTCCGAGCGGTAGTAAGCACTCAAGATTCGTTAAGACCTTATAGAGGTTACGAGTCCGTATTTTCGATTATTGATGCGCAAGATGCACCACCCCTGGAAGATGAAGATGGATATCCCGATCCAGAACGTGCAATTTCAGATATGTATTCATTAAATATGATTACAGGCTTAGAAGTTACCCCTGAAGGCGAAACCCATTATGTGTATCCGGGCGCTTTTTTAAATACCATGTCGGCTAATTTTAATATTACCTATGTTCCGGGAAGCTTAATTATTAAGAGAAAAGTGCTAACGGCAAGTACAAATAACTTGGTAATTCCTTACGGTACAGCACTTACGCAGGATGACCTTTCTACCACTTTTGACGGGTGGGCCTTTGAAAATGAGTTCCAGGAATCTGTGGAGACTGTTTTTGTAGACCCTGATTGTGTTCAGGAGGAACTTGCAGAGGGTGAAATTTGCCCTATTGTGATACCCTATTATTTTGTTAGAGTTGGTGATGCGGAGGAAACTCAGTTAGAAATTGGTGATCTTAATGAACTGGGCGATTACCTCATTAAAATCAGAAATCCCAAAAACTATGAAATTACCAATATAGTTGATGATGATAATGAACTGGGTACCTTAACCATTGAGGCAGCTACATTAACCTTTAATCCATTAACAATAACTGCCACGTATGGTGAAACGCCGGTTATAGACACAGAAAACGCAATTTCCGGTTTTGCTTATGGTGATACTGCAGCTGTTTTAGAGGGCGATGATGGTAGAATACCTTACTATTTTGTGGATGCTTCAGGCAATGCATTCGGGCTGGATGATAATTTGAATGCAAGCCCTGTTGTTGATGGAATCCCTGTTGGTTATGACATCTTTATTACCGATGATCCAAATGATAATTATGTTTTCATACCCGATGCCAAACTTGGGACCTTAATCATTGAACCAGCTACATTAAACTTTGATCTATCAACAATAACTGCCACGTATGGTGAAACGCCTGTTATAGACACTGAAGACGCAGAAGACGCAATTTCCGGTTTTGCTTATGGTGATACTGCAGCTGTTTTAGAGGGCGATGATGGTAGAATACCTTACTATTTTGTGGATGCTTCAGGCAATACATTCGGGCTGGATGATAATTTGAATGCGAGCCCTGTTGTTGATGGAATCCGTGTTGGTTATGACATCTTTATTACCGATGATCCAAATGATAATTATGTTTTCATACCCGATGCCAAACTTGGGACCTTAATCATTTTGCCGGCTCCTTTAACGTTTACTTCGTCGGACATATCAATAACGTATGGCGACGATCCGCCTGTAATAGACCCTGGTTTTGGTCCTTTTGCATATGATGATAATGCATCAATAGTTTTCCCCGTAGGCATCCCATATTATTTTGTGGATTCCTCAGGAAATGAATTCGGGCCGGATGATAATTTGAATGCGGGTGATTATGACATCATTATTACCGATGATCCATCTGATAATTATGATCTCATACCTGATTTCACACCAGAAGGCGATGTAAAACTTGGTAACTTGATAGTGAATAAGGCAGTCCTTTATGTTAGAACAGGGGATTTGGTGATAGATGAGGGAGCAACCATTGATACCTCTAATATAGAACCTACAATTACTACTATTACAGGGGATGTGTATGACGAGACGGTCCAATTCAGTATAGAAGATGAGGAAGGCATTGCGTATACGCCTGGAGACACAGGGGTCTATTTCATAAAGATCGTGGAGCCTGATAATTATAGGATAGAATACACCCGTCTTGGGACCGTTTACATAAACTCTAATGATGTAAATAGAAAAATACGAACCTACACTGATTGTGTGGAAGATAATCCTGGTGATTCAGACGACTTATTTTATATTGCCCATTTCAGGTATGAGAACCCGAACGATGAGGCCATTTATATATTGGAAGGACAGGAGAATCGGTTAACGGGCCCTGCTGCGCTAACCGCCATTGGGGTACTGCCCATTAAATTTTTACCGGGAGAGCACACGTTTGAAATTCGTTTTGATGGCACTACCCTAAAATGGGAGCTTACAAGTTTGGATAGTAATCACAAAACTTCAACGACCACCAATGTCAATGCCAATTCCAATCAATGTGATTCCAACAGCACCACCAATGACAGTGGAATCCCAATTTACAAGTTGTATCCCAACCCTGTGGATGGGGATAGTACTTTGTCTGAGTGTGAGCCTGGTGTTTTGTGTATTGAACAGGATATTTCGGCAATTGTCACCCTGGATGTCTTTGATTTAACCGGTATGCTAGTTGAATCCCTTAGTAATACAACGCTAGACGGTACGATTGCTCCTCCTACCACCCATAAAATAGACATGAACGGCCTTGAAGCGGGAATATATTTTATTCGTTTAAGCACCGGTAATGACGTACAAGTATTTAGCGTGGTAAAAGATTAGTAAAAATGCAATGCCTATGATCGAAAATAAAAAAAGTCCCTCCATTTTACTATTATCATTGCTTTTATCATTGGCAGCAGGGTCCCTATGGGGTCAAAACGCCCAAATTGACAGCTTAAAACAGCTTGTGCAAACAAGACAGCAAGACACCACAAAGGTTGCTGCCTTGAATGCTCTAAGTTTGGAATTGATGCAAATCGAAGAATTGGGCCAGGCCAGTGAATATGCAGATCAAGCCATATTACTTGCGGATCAACTGGCATTCAAAAAAGGCAAGGCCTATGCGCTTAAGAATAAAGGTCTCGCAGAGTATTTTCAAAGCAACTACAAAGAGGTGCTGAATAATTGGACCCAATCGTTGGAAACTTTTGAAGCTATTCATGATACCTTAGGTATTGCCAAGCTTGTGAATAATTTGGGGGCAGTTTATTATAGCCAAGGTAGTCATGCCAAAGCTCTAGACTACTATTTGCGGTCTTTAAGTCTTTCTGAAAAAACACAAGATACTTTTAATATAGCTCAAGCCTTAGTTAATACAGGTGGTCTATACAGTCAAATGGGAGATTACGACAAAGGGTTGGACCGTTATCGGCAAATTGAAAAATATCTTCCAAGCTTAAATGATCCGCAAATCGAATCTGCCTATTTAATGGGTATGGGGGAAGTGTATAGTCTTAAAGGCAACCATGAAGAAGCCATCCGTTATTTTCAGGAAGCCTTGCCTATCAATGAGAATACCCAGGATTATGCCCATACTTTAAAAATGATAGGCATTGAAGAGTTTAAAATAGGCAATAAAGAAAAGGCCATAGACTATTTGAACAAGTCCTATGAGTATGCCTCCCGTTCCAATCTTACTTTAGACCAGGTACAAACACTTTTGGCACTGGGTGATTTATATCAGGGCAGTAATACCTCCCTGGCACTGCAATCCTACAAGGAGGCCGAGACCCTTGCCCTAGGTATGGAAACCAAGGAAGAGTTACGGGATATTTATAAAGGGATGGCCATTGCTTACCAAACCGCAGGTAATTTTAAGAGTGCCTTTGAGTACCAGAACAAATACCTGGAATTAAAAGATTCTATTTTCAATATCAAAACCGATGATAAAATACGTGGCTTACAGTTTGATTTTGAACTGGATAAGAAACAGGATGAAATTGGGCTTTTGGAAAAAGAAGCGGAAATAAACGAATTACGGGTAGAACGACAGAAATATGTCATCTACGGGGGTATTTTATCCTTGATTTTGGTTTTGGTTGTCGCCGTGGGATCCTATAAAAGATACCGCTATGTAAAGAAAACGAATAAGATCATTGAAGAGGAGAAAGACCGATCTGAGAATTTGTTACGGAATATACTACCCGATGAAACCGCCTTGGAACTAAAGGAACATGGGAAGGTGCAAGCCAAGAAATTTGAATCGGTAACTGTTATGTTTACCGATTTTAAGGGGTTTACCCGTTACTCGGAATCCTTGTCACCGGAAGAGTTGGTGCAGGCAGTGGATTACTTCTTTTCCAAATTCGATGCGGTAATGGATAAATATGATCTGGAAAAAATAAAAACAATCGGGGATGCCTATATGTGCGCCGGTGGCTTGCCTTTTCCTACAGAGGACCATCACCTCAAAATGGTGCAAGCTGGTTTTGAAATAGCCCAAATTATGGAGGATGCCAAAAAAAACAAGGAAGGTGGTATCATGAATATTGATATTCGCATTGGCATTAATACGGGCCCTGTAGTAGCCGGGGTGGTAGGTACCAGAAAGTTTGCCTATGATATATGGGGTGATGCGGTTAATGTTGCTTCCAGAATGGAATCTATGTCCGAGCCGGGTAAAATAAACGTTTCAGAAAGCACCTATTTGTTGATCAAGGACACTTATGAATGCGAACATAGGGGACAGATACATGTAAAAAATAAAGGTATGATGGACATGTATTTCGTACATGGGCTTAAAGAAACAACAAAGTCAAAGCCCATTGAAAAAAAAAGGGTTAGCGTTTAATATTTCCCTTTAAGTAATGTTAGTTACGTTCAAGATTTGGAATTCAAATATTAGCTTTTCTGCTCTTTATTGAAATATATCAGATAATAATACATTTGGCGTTCCTCGTCCCATCCTTTTTCTACAAATTTCTCCGCCGATTCCGGATTAATAAAATCCAATTTAATCTGAATATTAGTGTCCAGATTAATGACGTTTTTGATTTTTTTCCTAGCATCTGAAACGGCTTTATTCGCAATATCGAAAGTCGAAATATCCTCGATACTGTATTTTGGACCTTTTTCAACTTTGTAGTGTTTGAATTCTGGAATCAATTCAGGATTTTCCAATACTTCGTTCAGAAAGTTACTTTCCTCAAATGCATCGTTTTTTGCAAAATGATTTACTGCCCTGTTCATGAACAAAACCTCTTGTTGTTTATCTTCGGCCGGTAATACCACATCCTTGGCGAAATTCTGGCAAAACTTCAAATAGTTTTTGGTGTAGAAATTATCGTCGGCCAAAGCATTAACACCTAAAAAGTTATCAAGCCAATATTTGGCATCATAGCGATTACTATCTACCGACAAAACTTTGTAACCATCCTCTTTGCCCACATTGAAAATCAAGCAACCCTTATCTAATTTATTGATGTTTATTCCTTGTTGTACAACAATATCCAAAGAGCTTTCTTTTTCTTCAAATTGCAGGAAATCTTGTTTTAACTCACTCTTGAAGATGCCAATGGCATCAACTTTTACATTGTCTAATAGTATACCGTTTAAATAGGTCACATAAACCTCCCCACTTTTTATATGGGGGTGGTTTGATTGCTCAAATAAGTGGGTGGCAATTTTTTTGGAATTGGCATGGCAGTTTTTTGTGTCTTCGAATATTTCTGAAACCAATTTATAAATATCGTTGAACTCAACATCTACCTCATTGGTCAATTTATAATAGTTTTCCTCTTTTTCCCGAAATGGTCTAAAAAAATATTCTTTTAATAAACCAGTTGTCTCATCGTTAAGATTAATGGGGTCGGAAGATAAAAAGATTCCTTCATTTTTGTTTTTGTTTCCAACACGATGCAGGGATAGGCTTTCAATTTGGGTAGCGTATAGGTTTATCATTTTTGAGTTAAGAGTTAAGAGTTAAGAGTTAAGAGTTAAGGGTTAAGGGTTAAAAGTTAAGAGTTTGGAGTTAAGGGTAATTGGTGAAGTTAAAAATTCAGGAGTATTACTTCTAATTTCACACTTCTAATTTCAACTTTCCTAATTCCTTAGTTCCAGTTTTCATCAAAATCGAGGTCATCGTAATTTTCAAAAGTATCCTCGAAATCGAGTGCAGTGTTCTCTGCTTCGAAGTTCTTTTCCGGAGGTGATTCGGGAAGCTCGCCAAAACTGAAAAGTACATTTGGGTATTTCCTTCCAGGTTCTTCTTCCACAATATCGGCCAATTCCACGAAGAATGTCCACATACTTAGAAAATCATATACATAGATAAGTTTGGGTGTATTTTTTGAAAGTATATCCTCTAAAAAATTTTCATTCATCAATCTAACATCAGAACCATTTTCACTCACATCGAAAAGTGCGATTTCCTCATCCTGCTGCCATTCCTCATCACAAGTATAAAAAGAAGCCATTTCATTACCTAAAAATCCAAATGACTGGGCTATGGTATTATGAAATTCCTCAAGCGAATTTTTAGCGTTGATTTCAATATCCCTAAAGATATCTTCATCGGCATCCAAGATTATACGAATCTTATAAATCATTATTTACTTTTTAAGTAGATGCAAAGTTACGATTATGGTTTTAATTTTATATTTAAATATCATAATACAAATTGGCTGGGATACCAAGTCATCTACTTTGAAAACCTATGAAGTACGAATGTCATTGCCCCCAATAAGAAGAATGCGAATATTTGATGCGTAACGCCTAGCCAAACAGGAACCGCGAATATTAATGTAAAAACACCCAAAACAAATTGAATGAATACAATGATAATTAAACTGTTTATGCCATTTTGCTGTAGGGCCGTTAATTGCATTCTACGGCTTTTGTAATATATATATGCAATGAAGGCTACTACCAAATAGGCCAGATAGCGATGTACGAATTGAACACCACTTTTTCCTTGGATAAAATTCTTCCATACAGGAGTTTGTTCAATTAAAACAGTTTCATGCATCAATGTACTTTCATTCATCAATGGCCAATGGTTATGAATAAAACCAGCATCCAAGCCAGCAACAAAGGCACCCCATACGATTTGTAAAACTAAAACGATTAGACCTACACCTATTATGTTCCTAAATCTTGAGTCTATTATTTCTTTCTTCGGGAACATAAGATCTAATGCTACCCAAAAACTAAATGCGAAAGTAATAAATGCTGTGGTCAAATGTAGCGCCAATCTATAATGACTTACATCTGGCCTATCGACTAGGCCACTTTTTACCATATACCAACCTATAAAACCTTGAAAAGCACCAAGTACGAGTAAAACAATGGACTTTTTTATGGTTGGCTTTGTTAGCTTTCTTTTAATTAAAAAGTAGATAAAAGGAATAATGAAGACGAGTCCTATTACCCTGCCAATCACCCGGTGTAGCCATTCCCAAAAGTAAATACTCTTAAAATCCTCAATTGTAAAGTGGGTATTTATTTTTTGATATTCGGGATACTGTTTATACAAGTCAAACGCTTGTTCCCATTCAATTTCATTCATAGGGGGTATTGTGCCACTGATTAATTTGTAGTTGGAAATTGATAGACCTGAATGGGTCAACCTTGTTATCCCTCCTACAACAACCATAATAAAAATTAATAGGCAACCCGCTAAAAGCCAGTATATTACCAATTTGTCATCTTTCTTTTTAGCTTGATTCATTTTTTGATTTAGTTAGACCTAATTCTTTTCCTTTTACCAACATTAACCTATATGCTTCGTCATGGTTGTTTGGGATTTCCCCTTCTAAAATGGCTTCTTTAATGGCCTCCTTGATGATGCCTATTTCTTTGGAAGGACTTAGGTTAAAGGTTTTCATAATTTCCTCACCGCTAATGGGTGGTTGAAAGTTTCGAACGTGGTCACGTTCTTCGACCTCAATCATTTTTTTACGGACAATCTTAAAGTTGTTTTTGTATTTATTTTGCTTTTTGGGATTTTTGGTGGTAATGTCCGCTTCGCATAAGGTCATAAGGTCCTCTACAAAATCCCCCGCGTCAAAAACCAATCGGCGTACTGCGGAGTCAGTGACATAATCCTCGGAAAGTACTATTGGCCGGGAACTCATTAACACCATTTTTTGTACGAATTTCATTTTATCGTTTAATGGCATATGAAGTCTTTTGAACAGTTTGTATACCATTTTTGAACCTACAAACTCATGGCCATGAAATGTCCAGCCTATTTTTTTATGGAACTTTTTTGTCGGGGCTTTCCCGATATCGTGCAATAAGGCAGCCCATCGTAACCAAAGATTGTCAGTTGTTTCAGCAATATTGTCGACCACTTCCAGCGTATGCCAAAAATTATCTTTATGACGTTGACCTTCAACTTCCTCGATACCTTCAAGGGCGGTTAATTCTGGTAGTATATATTGTAGTAATCCGGTTTTATGCAGAAGAGAGAATCCGATTGACGGTTTTTTACACTGCAATATTTTATGCAATTCGTCAACAATGCGTTCTTCGGAGACTATTTTAATTCGCTCTTTATTTTCTGTAATGGCCTGTAATGAATTTAATTCTATTGAAAAATCGAGTTGGGTCGCAAAACGAATGGCCCGCATCATTCGAAGAGGATCATCAGAATAGGTGATGCCTGGTTCCAAAGGGGTTCTTATGATCTTTTTCTTAAGATCGCCCACCCCATCAAAGGGGTCTAGTAAGTTTCCAAAATCTTTGGCATTCAAAGAGAGTGCTAAAGCATTAATGGTAAAATCCCTGCGTTTTTGGTCGTCTTCCAAGGAACCATCCTCAACTATGGGTTTTCTACTTTCCCTATTGTAACTCTCTTTACGGGCACCCACAAATTCCAGCTCCAGGTCTTTATGTTTGATCATGGCCGTCCCGAAATTCTTGAAAATTGAAATCTTTGGTTTTCCTTCTAATTTTGATGCCACTTTTTTAGCCAGTTCTATGCCACTACCGACGGCAACAACATCAATATCTTTTGGAATTCCCCTTTTTAGCAGATAGTCACGTACAAAACCACCAATGACATAACAATCTACAGAAAGCTCATTGGCTGCTTCTGTTATTATTGAAAAAATAGGGTCTTGGAGTGCTTGTTTATGGTTTTGTTGTGGCATTGTAAGTTATATGGCTACTGTTTGGGATTTCAACCCCTCCGCCCGCCAGCTGGCAGGCACCTCCCCTCATACTTCGACTACGCTCAGCACAGGTCTGAGGGGAGGAGCTAAAATTTATGTTAATTTATTCACGGATTACTTTTACCGTTCCATCATTACTCAATTTAATGATGGCAGATGGTGTTCCGGATTTTTCGTCTTGGCGCAAATTTACAATATAGTCGACACCTTTTAAAATAATAGGGTCTATTTGCCCAAAACCTTTTGGCGTTGCGTCACCAGCGATATTTGCAGAGGTGGAAATTATTGGCTTTTTAAACTTGTTTATCAAATATTGGCAAAATTTATCAGAAGCAACCCTAATAGCCATGGTGTTGTCTTCGGCGATTGCATTTTTGGCAATCCCCATTGGTTTATCATAAACGATTGTGGTGGGTTTTACTGCCAAATCCAAAATATCATAAGCTACCTCCGGGACTTTTTCAACATGCCTTTCGAGCATGGCATCGTTAGCTACCAAACAGATGAGTGCCTTGCTATCTTTCCTACTTTTTAAAGCGTACACTTTTTGTATCGCCTCTTCGTTCGTGGCATCACATCCTATACCCCAAACTGTATCGGCCGGGTAGAGAATAAGTCCGCCTTTGGACAATACTTCAATACAATTGGATACCTCCTTACTGAAGTCATTACCCATTTATTTTTGGTATTTTAGTTTATCCCTTTGTACTCTCTCGATATCTAGAATATCTTTTTGCTTATAGGTAAGTGCTTCATGGGTGGCCCTTAGGTCACGACATAATTTTCGAAGACCCATTGGTTCCAATGATGCCGCATGATCGGTACCCTTCCATGTCCTGTCCAAGGTAAAATGCCTTTCTATGATATGTGCTCCCAAGGTATAAGCGGCAATATCTATGGCTATTCCTAAGTGGTGTCCTGAAAAACCGATGCTTTTTACCTTGTCGCCATATTTTTCCTTTAGCTTCAAAATATCCAATAAACAGATATCCTTAAAGGGTACGGGATAACCGGAGGTACAATTGTAAACAACCAAGTCCTTGTTCCTGTCATGTTTGCTGAAGAAGTCAACTATAGATTCAATTTCATCCTTAGTGGTCATACCTGTCGAAATATGGATCTCGCCCATGTAATTTTCGCACAACCAACCCAACATTTTAAAATTATTATTGCAGGCCGATGGAATTTTGATAAAATCAGGATTAAGGCTTGCGATTTCCTTTGCGGAAATAGTCTCCCATACAGAGGCGGAGTAGGTAATACCCACTTCTTCGCAATAGTTTTTTAGTTCTTGGTGCTGTGTTACATCAAACTCCAAAAACTCTCGGTGTGCCCCATAGGTATTTCCATATGAATTTGCAGGATTAGGGTGGGGGGCTTCGTACTGTTCACCCGTAAGTAGCTCTTTGTTATTCCTTTTTTGAAATTTTACTGCATCGGCATTGCCAAATATTTTGGCCATATAGATCATTTCCTTGGCAATTTTCATGTCGCCCTTATGGTTACATCCAATTTCGGCAATTATATAAGGTTCTTTATAGGTCATTAAATCTTAAGTTATAATTTATTATAAATTCCGTTGCTTCCCGGATTGCTCCATATCTTGATTTGTTGCTGAGCACTATATCAGCATGAAACTTAATGGGTTTGGTCGCGTTTGCCGGGCAAAAAGACCATCCCGCCCTCAGAATATTACTCAAATCGTTGACATCATCCCCTATATAGGCAATTTCCTTGGGGGAGATTTTCCGTTCATTACAAATATTTTCCAAAAAGGAATATTTATCTTTTATCCCAAGAAAAACATCCCCTATTTTCAGTTTTTTCATTCGCTGTTTCACTACTTCGGAATTTTCCGAGGTCATTACCATCACCTTTACATTGTATTCTCTTAAAATTTCGAGACCCATACCATCGCGCATATCAAAGGATTTGGAGAACTCACCATCTTTATTGAAGGTAACGCTGCCATCGGTGAATACACCATCCACATCGAGTACCAGATAATTTATCCTCTGTTTTGACTTGTTCGTTTTGAACGAGGAAACCAGCAATTGTTCCACTACTTGCCAATCGGTTTCGGAGTCTATTTCGACTAAAGTATCTTCAGACATTTCAATAGTTCCGATTTTACCGCTCAATCTATTTTCGGATTGTAGAAGTGCCTTTTTGGTGGTGCAATAGACCGCACCGTTTTCCATGAGAAGTCCTTCAAAATCCTGTCTACGTGGTCTATTTTTGTAATCGTAATTTAAGCTTTTCCCATCTTTCGTCCATATAAACCGATGTGTATTTACAACGCTGAGTACAGCATCCAGACCCTTATTTTCTAACTTTTCCAAAGCTTTGTTGATATCATTTCGCTTAGTTAGTGGAGAGGTAGCCTGCAAAAGACAAAACACATCAAAACTGGTGTTTACCTTATTGCTGAACTCCATGATGGCAGCCTCTGTGGAAGAGGTGTCGGAGGCATTCTCGGCAGAACGCTTTATACAGGACACTTTAGGCGACCATTTATAATGAAGGTTTACGTAGTCGATAATTTCTTCATCATCGGTAAAAACAAAAACCTTATCCAAGTTTGAAAATATCGCTTCGGTCAACACCCAAGTGAACAGGGGGCGTCCCAATAATTTCTTTTTGTTTTTGTTTGGTATTCCCTTGGAATTCTTTCTAAGGGGAATAAATCCTATGGTTGTTTTTGGCATTTTTTTGTTATCTAAGAGTCTACGACCATGTTTTTGATTAAATCCTTGGTTGCCTTGACGGTAAATTTATCTAAATAATCGGTACCTAGAAAGAAACGCTCTTTTACAATTTCTAAATTAGATAATGCGGTGGAGAATAAAGTATATCCCTGTTCAAAGTAAAATCCTTCCATTAAGCCCAGAATTTCTATCGGGAAAAGGGCCGGTAAAATGGTAATATCCTTAAAATGGTCCTCATAATTGGTGGTTTCCCTTGGGTGTGTTTTTAGTATAATGTTCATGTGCTGGGGTACTTGGGAAATAATGTCTGTGTAAATTTTTATTTTTTCAGCTTCATTCTTGATTACCTTGTCCTCTGAAATGGGTTGGGTTAGAATAAGCGCATTGTTTTCCCCTTTAATACTAAATGTTTCCTTGGGCAGAAAAATTTCAAATATTTCAAGTTTTGTTTTTTCATCCAGTTTTGCAACTTCCTTTTTGATATTCAGTTCAACCGCTTTATTTTGTAATTGCAAGGGCAATCTTTCAGGGAACTGTGCAAATATTATTTTTATTTTCTTATCAAATCCTCCGCCGATAGGAGTTTTGGTGATATAGGATTTTATGAATTGTTCAAAAGCCCCATGTCTTTGGCGATAGGTTCTGGCACCATCCTCAATCATATTCAAATCCTTATTCCCATATTGATATAAAAAATAGCTTTTGGAAGAATCCGTATCACATAAATAGATCTCAGAAGAGGCTATGAATTCCTTTTCTTTCTGTAAAACAGGATGCTTCCCCTCCAAATAGGGAATCAATTTCTTTTTCCTACGGAAGGAGTAGTCGAATTTCCCCAAATCGGCAACATGGTCCTTTCGTTCAGAGATAATATATACATCCCTAAAAAATCTTTTAGTTAGATTGGGAATCAATTTCTCTATCATTGGGGTGCTTTCAATCAAGAAAAGAACGTTATTTCCACAATTATCAATTACATAACCCGAATCCCTTACAATATGGAGAATTGAAAGATATATATGGTATATGGTAGAACCCACATAAGTTCGCTTCATGTGTTTACTTTATTTCCATTTAGCCCTTACATGTAACGTTTGATATTTTAAACATGTTGGTTTCATCTAAATTTTGGGATTTTTATTGGAGATGGAATTCAAAAAACTACATTTGTAAAAATAGTAAAAATTAAATGATCTTTAATGAGCACGGTCAGTGTCATTGTCAGTACATATAATAAACCTGAATGGTTAGAGAAGGTCTTATGGGGATTTAATTACCAGACCTATAAGGATTTTGAAATGATAATCGCCGATGATGGTTCCGGTCCTGAGACCAAGGAGTGTATAGATAGTATGCGGAAAAAAGTTTCGTATAAGATCCAACATGTTTGGCAAGAGGATGATGGTTTTCAAAAGTGTAAAATACTCAATAAGGCCATTATGGCCTGTAATACGGATTATATTATTATGACCGATGGGGATTGTATTCCGAGAGAGGATTTTGTGCAGGTACATTACATTAATAAAGAGCCTGGAACTTTCATCTCAGGAGGTTATTATATGCTGCCCATGAATATTTCCCTTGCGATTACCAAAGAAGATATTGAAAAACAGAACTGTTTTAATATCCAATGGTTAAAGGAAAAAGGGCTTCCCAAAACATTTAAGAACAACAAGCTCACAGCGAGAGGTTTTGTCTCCACACTTTTTAACACCTTTACACCCACTAACGCTAGTTGGAATGGGCATAATTCCTCAGGTTGGAAAAAGGATATCCTAAATGTTAACGGGTTTGATGAGCGTATGCAGTATGGTGGGGAGGATAGGGAATTTGGGGAACGTCTTTTTAATTTCGGGGTTAAATCGAAACAGTTACGATATAGTGCGGTATGTGTTCATCTAGATCATGAGCGTGGGTACAGAACACCGGAAGCAATTGCAAAGAACCAAGTAATAAGAAGGGAAGTAAGGCAAAACGAAAGCGTTTGGACCTATCACGGCATAACCAAGTAGTAGGCTAATTCGTTTTTCTTTTCCAATTTTTTAAGTTCCCTAAACCTTTCAAGATCACTTAAAGCATTAAGGTAACAAATGGTAATACCCTTTTTACCGTCCAAGATTCCCAATCTTAAGATATAGTGATTGAAAAATTTCCATAAGGGTTTAAATATAAGGGAGAAATAGTTAAACCTTTTTTCCCTATAAAATGATTCCTTTGCTTTTAACCTGCCATACCTCAACATTTTTGACTTATAGTCTTCATAACTCTTATAGCAGAAATGGGTCAATTTTTCTTTAAGGATTCCAGATTGCCCATCTACCACCAAAGTTTCATGAACAATTTTTTTGTCGGAGAATCGAGCTTTGCTTTTTCTGAAAAGACGATAATTTTTATCCGTTTGCCATCCACTAAAGCGTAGTGGCTTGTTTTGGAACATGAATTTTCTGTAAAACCAGTAGGCCACAAATTCTTGGTCACTTTCTACCGTGTTTATGATTTCAGATCTTAGATTTTTAGAAACAACTTCGTCAGCATCCAAAAATAAGACCCAATCGTTGGTAGCTTGTTTTAATGCAAATCTCTTCTGTAAAGTGAAATTTGAAAAAGGATGTTGGATTACCTTGACCCTGGGATTATTTTTCAAATATTCGTAGGTGCCATCAGTGCTATAGGAATCAACTACGATTATTTCATCTGCGAATGACGCGGATTCAAGGCATTTCTCAATATAGCCTATTTCATTATAGGTGATTATAAGGGTAGTTATTTTCTCGTTGGTTTGGGACATAATCCTAAATTAATTGGTTGGTTAATCCAATAGTGTTTGTAATTAACAGAAAAAAAAGCAAAAAATTATGTTTTAATATAAAATTCTTACAAAAATTTTTCTTTGGATTTTTTGATATTCAATTTTTAAAAAAACCATTAGTTAACTACATGCTATATTTTGTATATAGGGAAAACAACTGAAATGTCATTTACCCTACCATAAAGTTGGATATATAATACTTTTATGAAGGTTTTGTTTTATCAAATGGGAATCCCAACTATACAGCTACATCATATTCACGTAACGCATCATTTAAAGAAGTTTTTTTATTGGTACTTTCTTTTCTTGTACCAATGATCAAAGCACATGGTACCTGATAATCGCCAGCAGGGAAAGTCTTTGTATAACTACCAGGAATAACAACCGATCTGGTAGGAACCAAACCTTTCCTTTCCACTGGGGATTCTCCAGTAACATCAATAATTTTTGTCGAGGCTGTTAATACTACATTGGCACCTAATACAGCTTCTCTTTCAACACGCACACCTTCAACAACAATACATCTTGACCCTATGAATGCATTGTCCTCTATTATCACAGGTGCGGCTTGTAAGGGCTCCAAAACCCCTCCAATGCCAACGCCACCACTTAGATGCACATTTTTTCCTATTTGGGCACAGCTGCCGACTGTAGCCCATGTATCTACCATGGTACCCTCGTCAACATATGCACCAATATTCACATAACTGGGCATAAGAATAGTGCCCGAAGAAATATAGGCACCATGCCTTGCAACGGCATGGGGAACAACTCTGATACCTTTTTCCTTATATCCTCTTTTTAGTGGAATTTTATCATGATATTCAAAAATGCCTACTTCAAAAGTTTCCATTTTTTGGATAGGGAAGTATAGGACAACCCCTTTTTTAACCCATTCATTTATTTGCCAACCGTTTGTGGTTGGTTCGGCACAACGAAGTTTACCAGAATCCAATAAATCAATTACTTCACGAATCGCATCTTGGGTTTTCGATTCCTTTAATAGTTCCCTATTATCCCATGCTTTTTCAATGGTCTGTCTTAATTCGGTCATTTTAATGCTTAAAATTTTGACAAATATACATGCATTAGGCCTAATTCGTCTTGCTATTTTACAGTTATAACAATTTATCGTTTATTTTTGCAAAAAAAATAAAATTGGGGAGAATTGTCGCTTTGGATTATGGAAAAGTACGCACCGGTATCGCTGTTACCGATGAATTGCAGATCATAGCCTCCGGTCTTACAACAGTAAAGACTTCTGACCTTATTGATTTTTTGACAAATTATGTTTCTATGGAAAATGTGGAGAAATTCATTGTCGGAGAGCCTAAACAAATGGATTATTCACCCTCCGAATCCGAAGCATTGATTAAACCGTTTTTAAAACAATTGACCAAGACGTTCGCCGATATTCCCATTGAAAGACAAGATGAACGATTTACATCTAAAATGGCATTTCAATCAATGATAGATGGTGGTATCAAAAAAAAACAAAGAAAAAATAAAGCGTTATTAGATGAGATTAGTGCAACCCTGATTTTGCAGGCTTATATAAATAGAAAATAGATGGTATTACCTATTGTCGCTTATGGCGATCCCGTATTACGTAAAGTGGGATCGGTTATTGAAAAAGATCATCCCAAATTAAATGAACTCATTGACAACATGTGGGAGACCATGTACAATGCAAATGGTGTAGGATTGGCAGCACCCCAAATAGGATTGCCTATACGACTGTTTATAGTCGACACATCCCCTTTTGCCGATGATGATGAATTGTCCAAAGAGGACCAGGATATTTTGGCCGGATTTAAAAAAGTGTTCATTAATGCCCAAGTTGAAGAGGAAGTGGGCAAAGATTGGGTCTTTAATGAGGGTTGTCTTAGTATTCCGGATATTAGAGAGGATGTAACCCGAAAGGATACAATTAGGCTTACTTATATGGATGGGAATTTCAAAAAATGTACTGAAACCTTCGATGGACTTTTAGCCCGCGTAATTCAACATGAGTATGATCATATTGAAGGTATTTTATTCACGGATAAGATATCATCATTAAAAAAGAGGTTGTTAAAAGGAAGGTTAAGCAATATATCAAAGGGAAAAATACAAATAGACTATCGGATGCGTTTTCCCAACCTGAAAAAAGTGAGGTAAATTAACCTTATAATTACAGTAAATGTAGCATCTTTGCGTCTGAAAATTTTTAAGAATGAGTTTAGAGAAAATATTGTCTATAGGAGGAAAACCAGGTCTTTACCAATTATTGACCCAAACACGATCAGGGTTTGTTGCGGAATCATTGTTAGATAGCAAACGAATCACAATAAGTGCACAGAGCAATGTGAGCGTACTTTCTGAAATAGCAATTTATACTTTGGATGAAGAAATTCCATTAGGCGAGGTATTCAAGAAAATTCAGCTAAAAGAAAAGGGTGGTAAAACATCCGTGGGGCATAAGGAAGATAAATTAAAATTGGAGGAGTATTTTTTTGAAGTACTACCCAATTATGATGAAGACAGGGTTTATCCTAGTGATATTAAAAAAGTGATCCAGTGGTATAACATTCTGCATAATCAGGGAATTACGAAATTTTTGAGCGATTCAGAGGATGACCAAGAAGAAGAGTAGTCTGAATAAAACAGGATAAAAAATGCCCTGACAATAAGGTCAGGGCATTTTTTTTATCCATTATTAAATTGACTTGATGACTGAAGCTCTGGTTATTCAATCTTTCTTAATTTCCTTATAAGAGTATTTGCTCTTTTTCCAATCGATTAATGGAGAAGCATAATATTTGACATCCATACGGTCCAAATAAGGTGCTTGATTGGCCAATCTAACCTTATAATTCTCCCAATCACGATTTTCTTTGGTAGACCAGCTTAATTCTGAATACCCAATAACCCGTGGAAATGCCAAATACTCCAATTCATCGATATTGCTTATCGTCTCAGACCATAATGGAGCTTCAACGCCTAGAATATTTTCCATGGGGATTCCCTCGTATTCTTCCGGAGTCCATACATAAGCCGAATCAACCGGGATGTAAGCTGCCCAATGTAGACCATGTTTTGAAAGCGTATCGTATTGCATATCCAAATACGCTTTTTTAGCTGGCGAAAGAATTACTTTCATTCCTCTTTCAATCGCTTTTTGGGCATTCTTTCCATTGGACCAATATTGTGAGATTGATGTTGAATCGATATTTGCCGAAGCTACTTCGTCCCAACCAATCATACGTTTACCATGTTTCTGTACTATCTTTTCAACTCTTTCAACAAAATATATATAATCGCTTTTTTTAGTAACATGGCTTTCGTCACCGCCTATATGAAAATAAGGACCGGGTGTTATTGCCGATATCTCACGAACTACATCATCAATAAAAGCATAAACCGTATCTTTTCTAGCATTAAAAGTACTGAAGCCAACATGTGTACCTTCATACAATTTTGGTGTCTTACCATTTCCATTTAAAAAAGGATAAGAAACTGATGCGGCATTTGTATGCCCGGGCATATCTACTTCAGGAATTATCATCATATAGTGTTTTGCAGCATAAGCAACTATTTCTTTATAATCCTCTTGGGTAAAGAAACCACCTGCTTCACCACCAACTTCTGTGCTTCCACCAATTTCGGTCAATTTTGGCCATGATTTTATTTCAATACGCCAACCTTGATCATCGGTCAAATGCAAATGCAAAACGTTTATTTTGTAATAGGATAATAGGTCTATATATTTTTTCACATCCTCTACACTGAAAAAATGACGAGCTACATCCAACATAGAACCTCGAAATCCAAAGTTGGGATTATCTACAATTTTACCAGTGGGGATTGGCCAAATTCGTTGTTCTGCCAAGGTATCATTACTTTCTTCCGGTATAAGTTGTCTTAGTGTCTGTATGCCTCTAAATGCCCCTTCCGCCGTATTGGAGTTAAGAATTACGGAATCCCTGGTAATATATAATTGGTAAGCTTCTGGCGAGTTTAGTTCCAGACTATCGGATTGGTTAATGTAAATGATACGTTCAACAGGCTCTGTACCATCTTCATTTACAGGAACAATCAAATCCAATTTCGATTTTATTTTATTAGCTAAAAACTCACCAACTTCCAAAAATCCTTCGGTGTTCTGGGTTGTGTAAATTGCAGTATACCGATCCAAACCAAATGCGTCATTGGTTGCAATGACTTTAAGTGGTTTGGGAATCATATTTTCCTTGGCCAAATCTGTAGGCGGAAAGATAAGTGGTTTCTTTTTTTCTTTTTGGCAAGCCATAATTAAGGCCGAAACAAACAATATTGCAAGAATTCTAATTGCGATTGATTTAATCATAATGGTAAATTTCTTTAATGTTGATACTCTTTAATTTATAAATTGTTTTATTACCGGATACCATAATTCATAACCTTTGGCATTCATATGTAGGCCGTCTTTAATATAAATATCCTGTTTTAATTTTTTGCGATCGAGCATAGGCTTCCAAATATCGGCAAACTCAAGCAAATTATCCTTCTTGCATAACCTTTTGAATTTACGATTTAATCTTTTGTATTTTCTTTTTAAATGCCAGCGTACAATACTTGGTTTTGCAGCGATAATAATTACCATTTCCGTATTGGTATTGGCTTTGATCTTATCAATAATCTTTTTTACTATAGTTATGATTTCCTTGGACTTTTTATTTGCGGAAATATCATTATCCCCCTCATAAATGAATACTTTTTTTGGATTATACTTAAGGATTAATTCTTTGGAATAAGCAAGTAGATCCGAAGCTTGTGAACCTCCAAAACCTGTATTCACAATCTGGGAGTTAGGAAATTTTTCTTCCAAATCGTCCCAGGTTCTGATGCTTGAACTTCCGGTGAAGACAATGGTTTCTTGGGAAGCGTCCCAAAGTGAGTCGTATTTTTTTTCAATGCTTGCAACTTCCTCCTTGAATCTTGATGGATCCTGTGAATGACCTAAAAAAGCAATTAATAAAAACGGAAGCAATACGAACTTCATAAGAAAGATAAATGCCTAAGATACTTTTATTCTACTAAATGTTCAATGATTTCATCATGATAAATATTGGCCCTTTCTTCTGAAAAGTGGTCTAGTACAAAACCGTAAGTCGATAAAAGCATTAAACCAATCCCAATCGCTCTGATGATGGCTGAATGTGAAAAAATCATAAAAAGCATTCCAGTAATCATTAGAACGAATAAAATCTTTTGTGTTTTAGGATACCATCCTATAAATTCTTCGGTTCGATTCTTTTCAGCTTGAACAAACCCAATTTGGTTTTCACCGTATTTTGTTGGGTATTCCAAAATTCTTTTTGAATTTGTTGTCAACAGGTATATGCCAGCACTGATCGAAAAACCGCTACAACCAATAAAGGCCAAAACATCGCCTTGGCATAGGAAGTAGAACCCAATTTTAAGTAGCAAAAACTTATTATAAGAATTATAACTCCAAATAAAAGGCTCAACTTACCTTCAAAAATCTCGCCTTTGCACCAATTGATTGTGTGGTTGATGAAATCCAATTTAATGTCCAGTGTTAGGTTTTGTCAATCCTTCGGCCACCGACCACTCATAAAATCGCATTATCCATGAATCCGATGGCAAGTCCTGTTTTTTCATTCCAAATCCGTGGCCTCCTTTAGAATACATATGCAGCCCAACGGTCTTTGAATTTTTCAACCAATTTGAATACAATTCTATACTTCCTTGTGCCAAACCAAGTGGGTCGTCAGAGGCACATACTACCAACATTGGAGGTGCATCAACAGGAACTTCATATGCACCTATAACCGTAGTCCATGGATAAACAGGCACAATAAAATCAGGTCTATTTTCCTTTGTATAATTAAAGGCCACGCCCATCGTTACGGCCCCGCCAGCGGAAAAGCCCATAAAACCGATTTTATTAGGGTCAATACCGTATATATCCGCATTAGTGCGTACATGTGATAATGCCATTAGGCCATCTGCTATTGACAAAGGGAGAATAGGGGCAACATTGTTACCAATTTCTTCACCAACTTCCATAGCTTCCTTTGTACCGTCCTCGCCTGTGGGTACCAATCTATATTTTAAAACAAAAGCGGTAATTCCTTTTGAATTAAGCCACTTGGCAACATCGTTGCCTTCACTATTAATACTCAAGGCATATAATCCGCCTCCCGGAGCAACAATAACAGAAGTTCCATTTGGATTATCTGCTTTGAAAACCTGCATGGATGGGACCGAAACATTGGTTACTACCTGTGTTTGCCAAATATTCGAGAAATATTCTTTTTCATCCCCAATCCAAACGGTTTCTCCATTTGTCTCAAAAGGCAGCTTTACAATTTCTTGGGATTTAACAGTTAAAACAATTCCCAAAGCGAAAAATAAACTTAGATACTTCTTCATTTTTTATATTTATATACCTATTGCTAAATAAACCATTGCTGCCAAAACCCCTCCAACCAAAGGCCCTACAATAGGGACCCATGCATAGCTCCAGTCACTTGTTCCCTTGTTTTTTAATGGTAAAATGGCATGCATAATCCGAGGTCCTAAATCACGTGCAGGATTAATGGCATAACCTGTTGGGCCGCCGAGGCCAAAACCTATTCCCATTACTAAAAGTGCAACTGGTAGGGCATCTATCGAACCCAATGAGATAGGCTCATCAGCGAAGGTTCCCCCAGCGATATAAAAAACACCAAACACTAAAGTAAAAGTTCCGATTACTTCCGTTATGAAATTCCAAAACGGACTGCGAATGGCCGGGGAAGTTGAAAATGTGGCCAACAAGGCAGATTGATCATCCGTGGCATCATATTGTTTTTTATAAGTAAGCCAGATCAATAGGTTACCCATCATAGCCCCAAGGACCTGGGATAGCATATAACCCGGGACCAATCCCCACTCAAATTTACCTGCCGTTGCCAGGCCTATGGTAACAGCAGGATTCAAATGAGCACCAGAGACGTCTGCACTGATAAATACACCACAAAAAACGGCAATACCCCATGCAACTGAAATACCAACCCAGCCAGCATTAGCACCTTTTGTGCCTTTTAAAACTACGTTTGCGACAATGCCATTGCCCAGTAGAATAAGCATGGCGGTTCCTAAAAATTCAAAGAGATAAACGGTCATATTGTTGGTTGTTTTATTGGTATAAGATAAATATTTATTAGCAATTAACTAACTGCAAATAAACCATTAGTCAGCAATAGCCTGATAAACGAACTGCCTTATTTTTTCTCCATAATAGTTATTATAAGGTTGAAGTTGAGTCATTAGTATTGCAATCAATTCTTCTTGAGGGTCAATAAAGAAAAAAGTACTATAGGCACCACTCCAATAATACTGGCCTACTGAACCCAAACTTTTAGCATCCGCTAAATCAGTTGTGACGCCAAAACCAAAACCAAATCCTTGTCCAGGAGCTTGGTATAAATCGCCAACTTGATTCATGGTCATAATTTCTACAGTTTTTGGACTTAAGTATAATATTCCGTTCAGACTTCCCTTATTGATCATCATTTGACAGAATTTCATATAATCGGAAGCAGTAGAAAACAGGCCATGGGTGCCTCCGTATACCTTATTTCCCTCAACAGGTAGTTGTTGTTCCGAGTTCACCAATTTCCCTTCTTTGTTCAAATTATGGACAGGTACCCATCTATCTTGGTTTTCTTTGGATATATTATAGCCCGTATCTTTCATTCCCAAAGGATCAAAAAGTCGTTCTTGAAGAAATTCGTCGACCGTTTTTCCTGAGAATTTTTCAATCAACAATGCCAATACATCCGGAGAGGCACTATAATACCATTGTTCTCCTGGATGTCCGAACAAAGGTAGACCTACAAGAGTGTTTACCCGACTCTCTATGTTATCCTGAGGTTCATAATAAAGGGCTTGTGCAATATCATTATCCAATTTTGTACCTCCTAGTCCGTGTGAGAATCCTGCCGTATGGGAAAGCAGATGGGCAATGGTAATCTCCCTGTTGGGTATTTCAGATGCACCATCCTTACCCTCTGAAGGATCCTTAGTAACTTTAATATCCTTGAATTGTGGAAGGTATTTTGACACGGGATCTGTTAGAAAAAAATGACCTTCTTCATAAAGCATCATAAATGCAGCGGTAACGATGGGTTTAGTCATTGACATTATGTGAAAAATACCATCTTGCTGCATTGGAGTTTTGTTGGCAAGACTATTTAGGCCATATGCGCCTTTATGGACAATGGCTCCATTACGTGCCACCAGGGAAACAGCTCCTGCAATTCGGCCCTCCTCAATTTCTTTTTTCAAAAAAGAATCATATCTCGTTAATCTGGCTGATGAGATCCCTTCATTTATGTCTGAAATATCCGCTAATTGGGCATTAATAGGTGAGAAGGAAAAGGCTATTAGTAAAAGAGCGATTGTAGCGTAGAAAGTGTATTTTATTTTCATTATTGTGTTGGGTTTAAAATAATAAAGTGATTTTTGTTATCCAAGCTGTTGATTCTAGTTTGAATAAACAATAATCGCTCCCCAAGATACTATTTTTAAAGAATATCATCGGTTTTGATGAAAATAATCGCAATATTTTACTCTATTGTTTTTTTATCATATTACTTCAGAAATTATTATCTTATTGCAATTATCAATATTCATCGGCATTTTAATCTAATTGCCTGTTTTTTATAGAATCATGATACATATCATATTTAAGTCAGCATTTTATGTTGATCTTGTTTTTTGAAAATTTTCACCATTCCTGCCATAATGAAAATACCTATAATCATAGCGCTAAGTTTTACTTTTTTTCTTCCCTTTTTAAGCGCTGGCCAAAACACTACAACAAATTTAAAAGAACGACCCACAGCAACGGCAGTGTCAATTCCATCAGAACCATTATTGGATGGTGAGGTATTGAATGATGAAATTTGGCAACAGATAAAACCATTTGGTTCATTGAACCAAATACAACCTAATTATGGACAACCTGCAAGTGAAAAGACTGATATTCGTATTGCTTACACTACTACAACATTCTATGTTTCGGTCGTTTGTTATGATTCCGAGCCTAGTAGTTTAGTAGTATCGGATGCTCGTAGGGATGCGGATTTGGAGAATACGGATGCCTTTATTTTTATTTTGGATACGTATAAGGATAATCAAAATGGATTTGTATTTGGCACCAATTCAATCGGTGTGGAATATGATGCCCAAGTAGATAACGAAGGGCAAGGAAATAATAATGTCAACCGTCAACAGGGTGGAACCATTGGTGGCTTTAATATTAATTGGGATGGCTCTTGGAAAGTTCAGGCCAAAGTTGGGGAGTTTGGTTGGAGTGCCGAATTTGCAATCCCATTGCGAACGCTGCGGTTTCAATCAGGAAAGGATTGGGGAATCAATTTTCGTAGGAATATTAGAAAAACCAACGAAATAGCGTATTGGGCCGAAATGCCTGTAGGTTTTTCATTAAATAGACTATCACTTGCCGGATCATTGATAGGATTGGATCTTAGAACGCCAGGGAACCTTAAAATAATCCCTTATGTTTTAGGACAACTATCAAAGGACTTTGAAGCCACAGATTCGAAAATTGAATTCGATTCTGATGTAGGTGGCGATATAAAATACAGTATAACGCCAAGTTTAACTTTGGATCTTACTTATAATACTGATTTTGCACAAGTGGAAGTAGATCAACAGCAGGTGAACCTAGATCGCTTCAATCTATTTTTTCCAGAGAAAAGACCTTTCTTTTTAGAGAATGCTGGTTTGTTCAGTGTGGGTAGCCCTGGTGAGGTGGATCTTTTTTTTAGCCGTAGAATTGGTATTGGGGAAGAAGGTAATGTTGTGCCGATAATTGGTGGCGCCAGGGTGTCTGGTAAAATAAAACGTACCAATGTAGGGTTGTTGACTATGTTCACCGAGGATGTTGATGATGTGGGTATAGAAAAGAATAATTTTACTGTAGCTCGGGTAAATCATGAATTCAAGGGGCGAACCGCTTTAGGGGCTATTTTGATCAACCGTAAAGGATTGGAGACCAATGATGATTTTAATAGGACCATTGCTGTTGACGGAAAATTGGGCTTGGGTAGAAAGGCGAGATTAACTGGATTTTATGCAAATTCCACGGGTACGAAAGATACGATCAACGAGCATGCGTTTAAATTCCAAACAGACTATAAATGGAACAATTGGGAAATTCAAGGTGCCTATACCGAAGTTGGTAAAGGCTTTAATCCAGAAGTTGGATTTTTATTACGTTCCTCGTTTAAGAAACCTGAAGGCCGGGTGTTGTACCATTTAAGACCGAAAAATAAGGATTCGAAAATTCTGGAACATCGTCCACACGTTTCCTATTCAGGGTATTGGAATTTTGATGGATTTCAGGAAACTGGATTCTTACATGTAGATAACCATTGGGAGTTTAAAAGTGGAATGGAAATTCATACAGGTGTGAATTTCACTACGGAAGGGGTTGTAGACCCATTTGAAATTTCAGAAAATATATTTATTCAACCTGGGGTGTATAAACATACCGAGAGTCAGCTGGTCTTTTTTACCAACCGGAGTAAACCTATTTCCTTTAATCTTCGCTCCGTCATCGGTGGTTCGTTTGGCGGTACAAGATATCTTAATAGTGGAACATTGGCACTCCGTAGCGGGGACAAATTCAATGCTGCCTTTACTTATATGTACAATAAAATAAATCTTCCCGTGGGTGATTTTTCTGCAAATGTTTTTATAAGTCAATTGTCTTACACCTTTAGACCTAATTTATACATTCAGAGTCTGGTACAGAACAATACCGTAGATAAGGTTTGGGCAATAAATCTTAGGATGGGTTGGTTGCAACGTGCAAATACAGGTCTTTTTGTGGTCTATAACCATAATTTACAGGATGGTAGCCCACTCAATAATAGTTTAATAGTCAAGTATACCCGAATGTTCGATTTGGTCAAATAACCAAATATTCAATTCTGACCTGGAACACCAAATTTTTTCAAAATGTCGTCTACCACTAAGACCCAGTCTTGGTCTTTTCCAGAAGTTGGTGGTCTGATGGTAATATAATCAGTTTTTTTCAATGAAGGTCCTTGATAAGCATTACCCGTTCTTGGATCATACCACCAACATTGTAACTGATTGCCATTAAGTTTGGTCAAATCAAAGACAGTCGTTTTTCCTGTGGGAAAATAAAACATGGCATAGGTACCTTTAGAATCCCTAGTAGCAGAAACATAATCATTATTGTCTTCCTGGATCCCAACAATCATGGATTGATCAGGTACTCTAGATAGGAATGGTCTCGATAAGAAAAGGTTTTTTAGATGTTTAACCTGATTGGCCATTGGTAAATCTAGCGCCACAGGCCACGGACGCAATGGATGGTTTATTGCTTCTTTCTCTAACATGTACATTTGCCAGACATCGTGACAACCATAGGTTTGCCCACAAGCACCTGCAAATACATTCCAATACATAATACGCCTTATGTCCTCAGGTACACTGTAACCCAATTCTTTTGCATTGAAGCAATTGGGATGATCCTCATAGAGTGGTTCCCCGTCTATTACAGGTTTTATGGGATTAAGAGCATAATCATGGGCAATATGTTTATAGGTGCCTTGATTGGCGCAGTGACCCGTTTGGTGCATATTAAAATCCAACCAATTTTGTTCGTGAAACCAGGTAGAAGAACCTCCATCTTCCTTGGGCTGTGGATGAAAACTCATTAAAGTATTCCCATAGCCCCCAGCTACCTCGGCAATTCCCTCGGCCATTTGATTCCAAATATTTATATCATCGCTAATAGGTCGTGGATTTCGATCACCACCAATGATCCAAATGATATTGTCATAATCCTTATATCGCTTTCCAATCCAATTTCCAAAAGTCCTTGCATTTGCTAAATTGAATATTTCAGGGCCAATACCCCAGCTTTCCTTGAATAATTTATCTCCCCAGGTAGGCAAGAGTGCAATGTACATTTTTAAACTATCCGCTTGTTGTATAATATAATCTACATGCTCAAAATATTTTTCATTTGGCGTAAGGGAAGTATTGTCGATAAATGGCTTTTCACCATAGGAATTTGGGGTGTTTAGGCCATCAATTTCGGCAAGTGCAACAGCCTGTATGACATTAAAACCCTGTTCCGCCCTTTTAGTAAGATAAAATACGGCTTCTTCACGATTGCATCTATGAAAAAGTTCCCATGCCGTATCGGCCATCCAAAAAAAAGGAATCCCCTCCTCTGTTGTCAAGAAACGATTATTCTCACTGACTTTCAACTTCTGTGACGAAACCGAAACGGTTATTAGAAATGTTGATAACAAGAAAAAAATACGAACCATAAATATTTGTCATTTATCTCACACCGGAAACATTCATTTCCAACGTATAAACCGAGTCCATTGCCGTTATAAAAAGAATGTTTTGGTCTGGCCCTCCGAAGGTTACGTTTGCAGTCCATTTTTCAGGTACAGGAATATGCAGTAATTGCTCTCCGTTTTTGGTGAAGACGGTTACCCCATCGCCTGTTAAATATACATTTCCTTGTAGGTCCATTGTCATACCGTCGGAGCCAAGCCCACAAAATAGTTTCTTATTGGTAAGGCTTCCGTCGTTGCTGATGGTATAGGAATAGGTTTTTTTATCCCCGATATCCGCTATATACAGAGTCTTACCATCGGCAGAACCAATAATACCATTCGGTTGTACATAGTCGTCGGCAACAATTCTGATATCGTCCATGCCAGATGTAATGTAATATACCCTTTGTGCTTCTATTTCAGGCTCGGTATGATCCCAATAAGGTCTTTTGTAAAAAGGGTCGGTAAAATATATTCCACCCTTGGGATCCACCCAAAGGTCATTGGGGCCATTAAGCAATTTGCCCTTAAAATCCGAGACCAAAACGGTCACATTTTTTTCAGAATCAATTCGCCACAATTGGTTTTTTTCATCGGCACAGGCCAAAAGGTTACCCTTATGGTCAAAATAGAGTCCGTTTGCACGCCCAGAGGGATGCAAATAGGTAGAGACCGAATTATTCCCTGCTGTCCATTTTAATATACGGTCATTGGGTTGATCGGTAAAAAATACATTACCGTCCTTATCCACAGCCGGGCCTTCAGTAAATTCATATCCAGAGGCAACTAAAGTGAGTTTTGCATTTTTTTTGATCAATGGATTTTCTTGGGCATTACAAGGGGTGAAAACGCAAATTGAGCAAATCAGGGTAAATGGATAAATTAAAATATTGCTTTTCATAAATTCTTTAAATAGGTCATATTATGTTTCATGCTTGCCAAAGGAGTTGTGGTATATTCTTCCTGTTCAATAAAAATATGTTTTACTCCAGAAGTTTCAATATTTTCCAGTATTAATGGTATGTCAAGTCCACCTTTACCAAACTCTGTACTTTCCTTTTTTATTAAATCCATGTCCTTTAGATGCCAAAGAGGGAAACGGCCTGGATAGGTTGTAAAATAATTCAACGGATCTTTTCCACTTGCAACAACCCATCCTAAATCCAGCTCCATATGAACCAATTCAGGATCGGTATTATCCAAAAGTACATCATACAGGACTTGATCGTTATCTGATTCAAATTCATATTCATGATTATGATAGCCAAATTTCAAGCCTAATTTTTTGCATTCCTCTCCCGCCTTATTGAAATCATCGGCAACTTTCATGTAATTGTCAATGGTTTGTCCATCGGTAGGCATAGAAGAACAAATTAAGTATTCCTGACCTGATTCATTGGCCTCATTCATGGATTTTTGCCAATTTTCATCTAAATGCACATGCCCGCTTTTTAGGTTCATCCCCAAATCGTCACAGACTTTCTTCATCTCTCTTGCAGTTAGCCCATAATAGTGACCTTTATTGCTTCTAGCGGTTTCTATTTCTTTTATGCCAATCGATGCAATCTGTTTTAAGGTCCCGACGGCATCTCTGGCCATCGCATCCCTAAAAGTGTACAACTGGACTCCAAATTTTCTATCAATAGTTTTAGCTAGGGCAACGGAGGGTAGAAGCACTGTACTTAATGCAAGTGCCCCGGATTTTAATAAAAAATTCCTACGTGTTTCCATACATTTATGATTTTGCGGACTTGCATTTTTATACTTCTAAAATAGGCTAAATATCCGACACTCTTATACTATTTGTATTTGTACTTTTGTGCAAATTTCACACCTATGAATTCAAGGGATACCCAATTAAAGGCTTTTGACCGTTTGTTAACTATTATGGATGAACTCCGTGAACAATGCCCTTGGGATAAAAAGCAGACTATGCAATCGCTTAGGCATTTAACCATTGAGGAGACCTATGAATTAGGCGATGCTATATTGGAAGATGATTTGGAGGAGGTGAAAAATGAACTGGGAGACCTGTTGTTGCACATTGTATTCTATGCGAAAATTGGTTCAGAAACAGATGCTTTTGACATGGCGGATGTTTGCAATGATATTTGTAAAAAACTAATAAACCGTCATCCACATATATACGGTGATGTCAAAGTAAGGAATGAGGAAGAAGTAAAGCAAAACTGGGAAAATATTAAGTTAAAAGAAGGCAAGAAGAGTGTTTTGGAAGGTGTTCCTGCTGGTTTACCCGCTTTGGTAAAGGCCAATCGAATTCAAGATAAGGTGGCAGGAGTCGGTTTCGATTGGGAAAGACCTGAACAGGTTTTTGAGAAGGTACAAGAAGAATTGAAAGAATTGCAGGAGGAGATGAAAAATGAAAATCCTGATAAAGTTGAAGCTGAATTTGGCGACGTACTTTTTTCAATGATCAATTATGCACGTTTTCTAAAAGTGAACCCGGAGAATGCTTTAGAAAGAACCAATAAGAAATTCATTAAACGATTCAAATATTTAGAATCAAAAGCCAAAAAGGCAGGTAAAACTTTAAAGGATATGACATTGGCCGAAATGGATGTGTTTTGGGAAGAGGCAAAGAAAGCCCCCTAACCCCTGTCTGCTGACAGGTAGGCCCGTAGGGGGAACTAAAGATAAGACGCATGGGCAATCCTTATATTCCGCCAATTGTAACATTTGAGAGCTAACTTTTCGATAGCCGTTCTAAAAACATTATCCTATCCTCTTTTTATTTAAGTAAAGCAACAACTTATATTTGCGACTTTAAAATAAGCGATTCGTGTTTAAACAGTATACCAAAGAATTTAAGTATAATATTACACTATCCGTTCCTGTGATTATGGGTATGCTGGGGCATACTTTTGTTTCCTTTGCCGATAATATTATGGTTGGCCAATTAGGTACTGCCGAACTCGCCGCTGTGTCCTTAGGGAACAGTTTTGTCTTTATAGCCATGTCTTTGGGAATAGGATTTTCAACTGCCATAACACCATTGGTTGCCGAAGCGGATGGTGCTGGGAATAAAGCCAATGGTAAAAGTGCATTAAAACATGGTTTGGTATTATGCGCGACTTTGGGCTTGGCGCTTTTTGGGATTATACTGTTGTTGAAACCATTGATGCACCTTATGAAACAACCCCCTGAGGTGGTTGAACTGGCCATGCCTTATTTGGATCTGGTTGCATTTTCATTGGTGCCATTGATAATATTTCAAGCTTTTAAGCAATTTTCGGAAGGATTATCCCAAACGAAATACCCCATGTATGCAACTATTATTGCGAATGTGGTAAACATAATATTGAATTACCTTTTGATATTCGGCTCTTTCGGATTTCCAAAATTGGGAATTGTGGGAGCTGCAATCGGCACCTTGGCCTCACGTTTTATAATGTTAGCCTATATCTGGTTTTTATTAAAAGGAAAAGAGAAATTCCATGATTATGTTACTGGTTTCAATTTTAGATTGATCGAAAAAAAAGTAATGCGAAAAATCATAAGCCTTGGATTTCCCTCAGCATTGCAGATGTTCTTTGAAGTGGCCATTTTTACGGTTGCCATTTGGCTTAGTGGTGTTTTGGGTAAAAATGCCCAAGCTGCCAATCAAATAGCCCTGAACTTAAGTAGTATGACATTTATGTTTGGAATGGGACTGGGCGTTGCGGCAATGATTCGTGTTGGGAATCAAAAAGGGCTTCATAACTACTCTGAATTGAGGCGATTGGCACAATCCATTTTTTTCTTAACAATATTGGTAGAGGTTATTTTCGCAATATTGTTTTTGTGGGGCAGGAATTGGTTTCCGACCTTATATTTGGATATTAACGATGCCAAGAATATGGCCGACAATTCCGAGGTTATCTTTTTAGCGGGACAATTACTTTTAGTGGCGGCTTTTTTTCAAATATCCGACGGAATACAGGTCGTTGTATTGGGAGCATTAAGAGGTTTACAGGATGTGAAAATACCTACCTTGATTACTTTTATTGCCTATTGGTTGATAGGATTTCCCATATCTTTTTACCTAGGATTGTATACCGATTTAAAAAGCACGGGAATATGGATAGGCCTTTTGACAGGTCTTACGGCATCGGCGATTATGTTGTATATTCGATTCAATTATTTGACCAAAAAATTAATCATTAATAAAACTTAAAAGCGACAATGGAACTACCAAAATTCATACTTGGGGACAATACCGACCTTCCTTCCGCAATATTCGTAATACATACTGAGTATCCCAGGTTCATTATTAACCTTGAAGATGATGAGGTTGAATGGTTAGAGGAATTTTCAAAGGAAGATGAGAAGGACTTGGAATCCGAAGCGGAAATTCTTATTGAACAGGCCACTGCTTTTTATGATAGGGAAGTATCCCGATATGAATCGTGATTACGATGTTAGAGGAACTTATACAATATGACAAACATCTTTTCCTTTTTCTCAATGGTATGGGAAATTCCAATTGGGACGGGTTCTGGCTATTTGTCACAAATAAGTTCAGTTCTGTTCCTGTATATATTGTTTTATTGTTCCTATCATACAAAAAATTAGGTTTTAAAATGACCATATTGCTTACGATTACTGCCATATTACTTATTATAGCTACAAACGGGTTAGCTGATTTTTTTAAATATGGTGTACAACGTTTAAGGCCTTGTTATGATGCTGAGTTGAGTGGTTTGGTTCGGTTGGTCAAAACTTCATGTGGGGGACGGTTTAGTTTTTTCTCGGCCCATGCAGCCAATACTTTTGCAATCGCTTTTTTCTTCACTTTTATCTTAAGGTCTAAATACCGTTATATAGGATTTTTATTGGTTTTTTGGGCTTTTTTGGTCGCCTATAGTAGAATTTATATAGGTGTGCATTTTCCCTTGGATGTGATAACAGGAGCACTCGTAGGGTTGTTATTCAGTTGGTTATTTGCAAAGTTGTATATATTTGCACTTCACAAATTCCATTTATGATCTCAAATACCAGGTATTGGTTTTTGTTGCTTTTGGTAATTCTGGTGTACATCGCCGGAATGTTTGTAACACTTTTCGAAAATGATTCCGCCCAATTTGCCGTCATGGCCATGCGAATGGTCCAGGAAAACGACTTTTTAAGTCTGTTCAAAGGCCCAGAAGAGTACTTGGATAAACCACATATGCATTACTGGCTGGCCGCCCTTTCATTCAGGGTTTTTGGTTTATACGATTGGGCATATCGTATTCCGGGAATCTTGGCCACGCTTTTAGGGGCGTACAGTTGCTTTGGGCTCGGTAAATTACTTTATAACAAAAATATAGGTAAGTTGGCCGCTTTGATATTCATGACCTCCCAGACTATAATTTTGGGTGCAATAGATGTAAGAACAGACGCTGTGTTAACTGGCTTTGCCATTTTCGCAATATGGCATTTGGCCGCTTATATTGAGAAAAATTCACTAAAACATATGGTTCTTGGGGCGCTAGGAGCTGGGATTGCTTTTTCAACGAAAGGCCAAATAGCGCTTTTGGTGATTGGGTTGCCCTTAGTTAGTCATTTGGCATATAGCCGCAAATGGAAATTACTACTAAATTGGAAGGTGATAATTGGTCTTTTTGTATTTACGTTGGTTATTGTACCTATGTTGTATGCTTATTATCATCAGTTTGATCTGCATCCTGAAAAGATTATTCGCGGCAAAGGTGGGCGTAGTGGCATTTTCTTTATTTTCTGGGAACAGAGTTTTGAACGCCTAAGTGGTGAAGGGGTAGGGAAGAACAGTAGCGATTATTTTTTCTTTTTCCACACATTTTTGTGGGTCTTTTTACCTTGGACGATTTTAGGGCTGGTTGCCTATTGGAATAAGGCAAAGCAAATTATTTCATCGAAATTCAAATACAACGATAAAAATGAATTTTTGACTTTAGGGGGCATCACACTTATTTTCATTATCATCAGTTTTGCACAATTTAAATTACCCCATTATTTGAATATCATTATACCGTTGTTTTCCGTTTTGACTGCAGCATATCTATATGGTTTGTATGAAGAAAAGCGCGATTCGGTAAAAAAAATAATGTTGGGTTTCCAGTACTTTATATTGGCATTGGTTTTTGTAGCCACGGTGTTAATATACTTTTTTGTTTTCAAAAATGATACCCATTATAATTATATCTGGATTGGTGTTTTGGCCTTGTTCATTATTTATTATTGTCTAAAAAGAGAGGATTATTATTTTCGGATCATAACAATAGGGGCAATGGGCTCTATTCTTTTAAATGGAGTATTAAATACACATTTTTATCCCTCTTTACTAGAGTATCAGGCCGGTTCCTCAATGGCAACAACCATAAAAGAGAAAAATATTCCCGTTGACAATATTTATAAAATATCAGCCAATCATACATGGGCATTGGATTTTTATAATCAAAGGCCTGTTAAAATCACTTCAGCCAGAGCACTGGAAAATAAGAAGGATGTCTGGGTCTATGTCAATGAAAAGGAGTTAAAGGAACTAAAAGATTCCGGGTTTGATTGGGATAGACAATTAACCGAGAAACAATTCAGGATCACTAGATTACAGGGAAAGTTCTTAAATCCCAATAAAAGAAAAAGAGTGGTTAACAAAATGCACTTGGTGCATATTTACTGAGCTATGGTTGAAAGCTTTATCTTTTTAAAATGGTAGATAATACCAAACAATGATACCAGTGCGGTAATCAAGAAGAACACCATACTTATACTAATTGATGTGTTCTCGTCCAGAGCCAAGAGTGTCGCCCCATAAAAAAATGTCACTTCACGGCTTCCTATGCCACCAATAGTCAATGGTAGAACGGAAACAATTGAGGATATCAAGAAAATAAATAGATATGCTAAAAGGTCGACATTGATTGAAAGTGCTGCTAAAATAAATAATACACAGATTAATTGGGCTAATTGCACCAAAGCTGAAAGTGAAAACGATTTCAAGAAAACAGGAAGCACAAAATTGAAATACTTCTTGTTTAAAAACCAAAATACCACAACTGCAAGTACGCTTAAAATTCCAATTGGAATATCATTATTGTTGAGCCAGTCAATGTTTAAAACTATTGCCAAAATACAAGCGTAAATGAACAATAATAACAATCCGCTTAGTCTGTCCAATAGCAAAACCGAAATTACTTTTTTGGTTTCAACTTCAAATTTTTTCTTTATTAGATATCCTTTGTATGCATCGCCACCTATACCTCCAGGCAAAAAGAGGTTGTAGAACATACCCAAAAGATAAAGTTTTAAATTGCTTTTTTGGGTGAGTTTTACATCGAGTTGATGAAAGTATAGATTAAGCCTAATTGAGGCAATGACCTTTGATATGACAAAAAACAAAATCGCAAAAGATAAATATAGGGGATTGGTTTTTTTGACAGTATTCAAGACTACTTGAAGGTCAACTTTGGTAAAGATAAAATAGATAAGAATTGCGCTAATGGCAATTTTAGCTAAAGTGATTAGTTTCTTACGCAAGCCCGTCACCGATTGTCACTTTTTTAATTCTATAAGGTCTTTTCTTTTGAGACTCATAGTAGGTTCTTATTAGAAGTTCCATAACGATACCAATGGTAAAAAGCTGAATACCTGCAAGAATGAACATCAATCCGAAAATTAAAAGCGGTCTATTGCCTATATCCTCACCAAAGCCCAATTTTACAATAAGCAGGTAAATATTGATCAGCACACCTAACAATATCAATAAAAATCCGAATATGCCAAAAAGGTGTATGGGTCTTTGAAAGTATTTACGGATGAACAAAAGAAGCATCATATCAGCTACAACCTTGAAAACCCGTTCCAAACCGTATTTAGAAACACCAGCATTACGCGCGTGATGCTTTACGGGTACTTGTTTTATCTGTGCACCTTCCAGATAGGCAAGAAGATTAATGAAACGATGCATTTCACCATATAGATTAAGATCTTTTGCAATGTCTCTGTGAAAGACCTTTAAGGCACAACCATTATCTTTTATGTCTAATTTAGTAACTCTACGTACCAAGAAGTTGGCGATTTTTGATGGGATCTTTTTTACTAAGGAATCCTTCCTTTTCTGGCGAATACCGGTTACCACATCATAATCGTCATTTACCGCATATTCAAGCATTTGGGGAATGTCACTAGGGTCGTTTTGTAAATCCCCATCCATGGTGATGATGTACTGCCCTTCGGCATAATCAATTCCAGCGGCCAGTGCCAAACTTTGGCCATAGTTCTTCTTAAGTTCAATAAGGTGAACTTTATCATCGTTCATTTCCTTGACCACTTTTCGTGTGTTATCTGAAGAAAAATCATCGATATAAATTATCTGGTAATTATAACCAACAAGACTTTCATGAATTTTTTGGGTCAGGAGAACCGCATTATCCTCTTCGTTGTAAAAAGGAACGACTATTGAAAGTAAAGAGTCTGTAACAGGGTGCATCCAGTTGATTTTTTATTCGGCAAAGTTATGTTTTTTATTAATATGCTTTTGAACTGGAATCTTTGCCAATAGGGTTAACGGATTTAAGTTCAACACTTAAACCTTCAAAAACAAAAAAAGCATTTCATTTATCCGGATTTGTTGAAATGCTTTTAAATCTACAATTTTAAATAGGCCAAATCTATTGGTTTATAGGCACCTTTATTTTGGTTTGATCCCATGATAAACTAAGGTACAATTGTTCACCGTCCTCAAATCCAATATTCAGTTTTTCCTGTACTGTAGGAATTTGTTCTGAAGGCACTTCGACAGTGACTACGTCAGCTTCCGGGTTTCGAGTGGTTTTTTTGCCGCCGCTTAAAATAGTAACACCCCAGTCAGGAATTTCGCTATTGAATATTACTTCCCAAGAATCCATTCCAGGTTTGGTCCAAAATGAGTATGTTCCAGCGGGTAAGCTATTGTCGATTATCTTAATATCAGAGGCTGTAGTGAAAGTTGTAGGTTCGTTTGCTCCTGTCCGCCAAACAATATCATAGGGTACTAGCTCCCCAAAAATTACCCGGTCTTTTTTAGATGGACTTGAATAGTTTATCGAAAGGTCCATTCCGTTTTTAGAGTAGGTATTCGTTACTTCAGGACTATGTTTCTTGGTTTGTTCCTGCATATATGGCATGCCAACAAACAAGACCAGGGCTATAAGTATGGCCAATCCGATTAAAATCCATTTTAATTTTTTCATCTTTAATTTTTTAGTTGTCCAGTCTAAGTTACTAAATCAAATTTAAAAATCGAGGCATTGTGATAGGTTTCACCTGGCCGCAGTATACTGCTAGGAAAATGTGCATTATTCGGGGCATCGGGAAAATTTTGTGTTTCAAAGCAAATAGCAGGAAAGTTTGCAGGTGTATATATTACCATTGCCGGTTGGTTTGTGCTTACCTCCATCGAAATACCCGATTTTTTTGAGGAAACAATAGCTCCGAAACTGCTGTACTTATCTTTGATAAACGGAGTGTCTAATCGGGTTAATCCAATTTGTTGTTCAGACAAAAAATCATATTTGGTACCCTTTACTGGAGTGGTTTGGCCAGTGGGCAATAGATTTTTTTTGGTCTCTACAATTTCTGGACAATTCAATTTAAGATAGTAATGGTCAATAATATTTTCATTATCCAACTTAAAATAGGAATGGTTGGTCATATTCACTACCGTGGTCAAATCGGTAGTTGCTTCGTGGATTATACGTAACTCATTATTGCTTAATTTGTAAGTTACCGTTGCTTTTAAATTTCCCGGATAACCTTCTTCCAAGTGTTTGCTAAAATAGGAAAGCCGTACAAAAGGTTCAGATCCATGATTCACTTCTTCAATGGTCCAATATTTTTTACCAAATCCTTCTTTGCCTCCATGTAAATGAATGCCACCCTCAGTATATAAAGGATAGTTTTTACGATCAAGGTCAAAACCACCTTTGGATATGCGTCCTGCAAATCTTCCAACGCATGCCCCAAGAAAGGAGGTGTCTTCGGGATATTTACTTGGGTACTCATAACCCACGACAACATTGGTAGACCTACCTTCATTATCTTTCACCAATAATTTTTGAATTATGGCCCCATAGTCCAAAACAATCAGTGTAATAAATGGGTTGCTTATTGTAACTTGTTTCAAGGAGATAAATTTATCGAGCATAAAATTAATTGTTTTTTGCAACATTGGCATATTTATATCGTCCTTATAAAAACGAAACAATCAAAACCCATAACGAAGCTGAGGAATGTTTCAAATTGATGTTGTAGAACAATGCAAGGCCAAAGACCGAAAGGCTCAAATGCAGCTTTACAAGCAGTATTGCGAAGGTATGTTCTGTGTTGCGATGCGATTTGTTCAAAATTCGGATGATGCAGAGGATGTGGTTCAGGAATCATTTATAAAAGCATTTCAAAGAATTCATCAATTTAAAGGTGAAGTAACCTTCGGAGCATGGTTAAAAAGGATTGTAATTAATAAAAGTATCGACTTTTTAAAATCCAGAAAGAATAAGTTGATTGAATTGGATGAAAATTATATGCATATAGAGGAAGATGATGATTGGACGGTTGATAATGATATGACCATAGATAAAGTAAAAAGAACAATTGGGTTATTACCGGAAAAATATAAATATGTGGTTATGATGTTCCTGATCGAGGGTTATGATCACAAGGAAATAGCGCAAGTTTTAAAACTTACCGAAACCACTAGTAGAACCAGATTGTTGCGAGGAAAGGGTTATTTAAAGGAATTATTAAAAGAGAAAGCATATGGCACGGGATCTTAGAAAATTATTCGAGGAAGAACAGGAAAGCGAGCAGTTTCTTATGACCAAAGGTCATGAAAAACGATTCATGGACCGTTTGGATAAAGAGTTGCCAAAACAGGGAAGACCATCCTTTTTTATATTGAAAATTGCCGCTAGCATTTTGGTATTAGCAAGTATTGGCACCTTCTTTTATATAAATAGGGAAGACAATACTATTCCAACGACCATAGTTGATAAAGAGCCTGTAGTTGAAACAAAAAATGGTATTTCACTCGGGGATCTATCACCTGATTTGAAGAAAGTGGAGAACTATTATGTTGCTAACATAAATCTAGTACTTTCAAAATTAGATGCATCCGGTGATAACAAAGTATTGGTAGATGGCTATATGGAACGTTTGGCAGAACTGAATCTTGAATATAAAAATTTGAACACCGAACTCAACCAAATAGGCCCTAACGATCAAACCATTACTGCTCTTATTAAGAATTTACAATTACGGTTGCAATTATTACAAAGATTAAAAGAGAAGTTAAACGAAGTTCAATCATCAAAAAGCGAACAGTATGAAACAAATGCGATTTAAATTAATCACAATGATCGTGTCCCTAATGGTATTTGGGGCGTATGGTCAAAAACAGAGTAAGACCTTTAATGAGGTCTTTAATGTAAATGCCGAAACCGTCCTTGACATTAATACCAGTAATACGGATATTGAATTTGAAACTTGGGATAAGGACCAGATAGCTATCGAGGCATTTATTGAAATTGAAGGAGCTACCCCTGAAGAGGCAAAAGATTATTTCGAGAACGGAGGGCTTGATATTGTTGGTAACAGCAAAAAAGTTGAAATCAAGACCGGAAACGAAAATAAATGGTTATTTCACCATTCAATGGATGGTTTACATAATTTGAATATAGAGATACCTGATTTTCATTTTGAAATACCGGAGTTACCGGAAATAATGGAAATGGAATCTTTTCACATAGATATGTCCGGTATGCCCATACCGCCTGTTCCCCCTGTTGATTTTGATTACGATGCCTACAAAAAGGATGGTGAGAAGTATTTGAAAAAATGGCAGAAAAAGTTTGAAAAAGGCTTTGATAAGGATTATGAGAAGAAAATGGAGGAATGGAGCGCCAAGATGGAAGTTAAAAGGGAAGCCATGGAGAAGCGTCATGAAGAAATGGGCAAACAACGCGAGGAAATGATGGAAAAAAGAATGGATGCCCAGGAAAAAAGTTTGGAAAAACAGGCTGAAGCCCAGGAAAAACATTCGCTGGAATTGGAAAGAAGAATGGAAGAGAGTGAAAAAAGAAAGGAAATCATGGAACGTGAACGGGAAGCACAACATAAGGATGCCAATATCTTTTATTACCGCACTCAGGGAGAAAATAAAAACTATAAGGTTAAAAAGATCCTAAAAATAAAAATGCCCAAAGGCACTAAAATAAAAATGAACGTTCGTCATGGCGAGGTAAAATTGGCGGAGAATACCAAAAACATCAATGCCAAATTATCGTATTCAACCTTATTGGCATCTACGATTGATGGTGACCAAACCTCCATAATAACATCCTATTCACCTGTAAGTGTTCAAAAATGGAATTATGGACTTTTGCAGGCCGATTATTCAGAGAATGTGGATTTAAAGGAAGTGCTCAACCTAAGGTTGAGCACGACTTCCTCTGATGTGACTATTGATAGGATGTTGAGTAGTGTGGTAATAAATAATAAAATGGGTCCTCTTCGTATTAATTCTGTTTCCAAAAATTTCAAGGAAATCGATATTTCACTCCAATATGCAGAATTTATATGTAATCTTCCTGCCACTGCATTTATGATTGAAGTTGATGGAACTTCGTCTGAATTAACAGTTCCGATCAGCTTAAAATTGGAAAAAACCAAAAATTATGACAGAACAATTCATAAAGGGTATAGCATCAGTAACAACAATGCGAAGTCTATTGTGATTAATTCAAAATACAGTGAAGTAGTTTTAAAAGAATAGTTTTTATAAGATTTATCGCCCCTGCTTTTCTCCTTCCTAAACAATTCCCTCACAAACTTTCTTAAGTTTTATCGTTCTAAAAACAAAGGTATCCAGCTTAAATATTGGGTAAGGCCTTCCAGGCTACAATTTCATTATTGTACATCGCATCCAACCCCATTTGTACACAGATGGCGGCTTTTGCGCCTGTAGCTATATCGGAAATGGGTTTTTGATTATTGACCACACTATCCCTAAAATCCCTTAAAGCTTCTTTGCTGGGATCTTCATGATCCACTTCAATAGGTATTCCCTTGCCCTCATCCCATTTCATCGTGGCTCCTGCAACGCCATCGACATTTCCCTTTTCCTTGGTTTTCATTCCTTCCGGGTAAAACCAAGCATTGGCAAGATCTAAAATTATTGAACCCTTATCGCCCATTACTTTGATTTTATAACCTTCCATGGCATTACTGGTTAAACTAGTGAATTTTGCCCTGATACCGTTGGGGTAGTTATAAAGTAGATGAACATTATCATAGGTCTCCCGGCCATCTTTCCAATAGTCTACTCCCCCCATGCCCATTACTTTATCCGGGGTAGATTCGGTAACCCAATTTACAAAATCCAATTGGTGCGAACAGAGTTCGGCTACCAAACCACCCGAAAATTCACGGTACATACGCCAATTAATGGCACGCTCCAATTCTGGACTAGGTACGGGTCTACGCCAATTTCCATTGCGGTTCCAATAACATTCAAAGGAAGCTATTTTGCCAACCGTTCCTTTTTTTAAAAGTTCTACTACTTGCGTATATAATCTTGAACTGTGGTATTGGTGTCCTGTTTGAAAAATCTTATTCGAAGAATTAACTTTCCCCACTAAATTTTGGATTCCGTCATAACCCTTGGCCATTGTTTTTTCACAATAGACATGCTTACCAGCATCCAATGCATCCATGGCAATTTTGGAGTGGGTATTGAAAGGGGTGGAAACAAGTACGGCATCAATATCGGGATTGTCCAATAGCTTTCGATAATCCTTATAACCTTGGGCTTTACCAGTAACCTTACTTAGTCCGTTTTCCAAACGGAAAGGAAGGGTATCACAACAAGCAATAACATCAAAATTAGCTATTTGATTTATAAAAGGTGTTAAACCAGACCCTCGATCTCCCGTTCCAATAATACCTAAATTGACTGTCTCATTAGCACTTTGGTAACTTTTTATATTTCCTAAAACCGATGTTGAGGTAGCTACAGCAGCCGTAGCCAGACTACTTTTTACAACAAATTCCCTTCTTTTCATATTTACAATTTAGGTTCCCACCCATTCTCATATTCCCTTTTCCAGCTTTGCATGGCCTTTTCATTGTTCAACACCTTACCAGTAGTTGAATCTATTTTCAAAGTCTCACCAGCATCCTGGGCCATATTGCCTAAATGGCACAACATTGTAGATATGCTTGCGTCACTGATATCGGCTTTTAAAGAAATGTCTTTTCGAATGGCATCAAAGAAATTGCCCACATGCGATACATCCAAACCACCTTCACCTCTTGTATTGGTTGTGGCACTAGCCGATTTTTCGAATTCGAATTTTATGGGATTTCCCTGTAAATCATATAATTTATAGAAATTCCGGTCTAATTGAATTGAGCCCTTACTACCATAAATAGTTATGCCTCTTCCCGGTCGATCAGGTTTAAGAACACCGCGACTATGCCCGGTCCAAGTAATGAATTTATCGTCCTTGAACTGATAGGTTACTTGCTGGTTATCAGGAAATTCCCAATCATCCTTAAAGGTGTATTTGCCTCCAAAAGAAGTAACACTTTCGGGTAAATCCACACCAAGTGCCCAACGACAAATGTCTATCTCATGGGTACCATTATTATGTATTTCCCCGGTACCCCAATTATGGAACCAATGCCAATTGTAAGGGTGTATATTGTCTTTGTATTCTTTTCTGGGGGCAGGGCCTTGCCATAGTTCCCAATCCAAGGTTTTGGGGACCTCTATTTTATTGCCAATGCCTATTGATCCGCGGTTATTGGAATAATAAGCTTCACCCTTAAAAACCTCACCTATAATACCATTTCTGATATCATTAATAGCCATAATTGACGTTTCGGCCGAACGTTGCTGATTGCCCATTTGCACTTTTTTATTGTATTTTTTTTGAGCAGCTACCAATAAATCGTTCTCATACGGATTATGACTGCATGGTTTTTCAACATAAACATGTTTACCTGCCTGAAGTGCCATAATTGCCATTGGTGCATGCCAATGTTCTGGGGTTGCAATAAAAATTGCGTCTACATCTTTGTCTTCCAATACTTTTCTAAAATCTTTCTCGACCTTGGGGATGTAACCAATGTTTTCTTGGCACCAAGCGTTATGTTCCTCAAGAATTTTATCGTCAACATCACAGCTATATAGCACTTTTGCATTGAGATCGGCATGAATCGCCTTTACATGGGCCTTGCCTCTGCTACGGATACCGACTACCGCACAATTGATTTGGTCATTGGCTCCAAGAAAATTAGAATATCCCATATTTGGGAGGACCAATCCGCCTAAGGTCATTGCAGCCGTACCTGCTGTGGTTTTTTTGATAAAATTTCGTCTTGTGGTCATTGCTTATTCTTTTGTGATTGGTTTTATTTTAATGTTCTTGAAACTCACGCGGTCGCCATGGTCCTGTAAAAGTATATGGCCTTTTTCAGCCTCCCCGAAATTGGGCCATTTTTCATATTTACTTTCAGACACCAGTTTTTTATAGTCATCACTTTTTCTTTCGTATTTTAATACAGTCATTCCGTTAAGTCTATGCTCAACATGGTTGTCTTTTGAAATGATTTGAGCCGTGTTCCACTGGCCTATAGGATTAACAGGTTTATCTATGGAGGCTGGGATTAAATCATAAAGGGAAGCTAAGGTACGGCTACCTTCATGGTTTCCTAATTTAGCATCAGGATGGCGGGCATCATCCAATATTTGATACTCCAACCCAATTGAAGAACCAGGACCTTTGTTTATATCGGTATCCACATAATACTTAATACCACTATTGGCACCTTCGGTAATTTTGAAATCTACCATCAATTCAAAATCACCATATAATTCTTTGGTAACAATATCCCCACCGGCGGCAGATTCTGCACCACCGGATGGCAATACAGTTAATATTCCATCGACGATTTCCCAACCACTTGAAGGGAATTCATCCAAACGTGCTCCTCGCCAACCATTTGTGGTCTTGCCATCCCATAACATTTTCCATCCGTTCTTGATTTCGTCAACAGCAACATTATTTTTCGTAATTATTGGTTTTAAAGGAGATGTTTTGGAATATTTAGACAGACTATCAGTAAGTATTTTTATGTTCTTCCAAACAATTTCAGTTCCTTCTTTACGGTCTTTACCAATACTATGAACTTGCAATCCAATAAAACCTGTGGCAGTTTTATCGTCTATTAAATGAGCCGCGGGTATGTCATTGATCCATGTTTTTATGGTATCACCTATGGCTTCAATGCGATAATGGTTCCAGTCATTCTGTTTGAATGCTTTTTGGGCTTCTGGATTATTTTCCAGATTGTTTAACCAGCCTCTTCGTCCCTCATCATAAATACCTGCGCTCCAAGCACGCTCTGACGGATCTATTTCAATCTGGTAACCATGAACCTTACCTTCCATATAATACGGAAAACTATTGCTGCGTATTTGAATTCCTGAATTCATGGTCGAATCTACCATATATTCCAATTCCAATATAAAATCACCATACATTTTATCCGATGTCATAAATGAATTTGGCGTGTTATGGATAGTACTACCTACAATTGTTCCTTGGCGGACCTTGTAATTCGCATTACCTCCTTTTTGGGTCCATCCGTTAAGTGTTTGGCCATCGAAAATTTCAATCCAAGGGGTGTCGTCTTTCTTGGTTTCGGCACATCCAATTAAAAGAATGGCGAGGATTATGGGAAGGTAATTCAAGGGGTTGGTTCTGTATGGTTTCATTTAAAAAGGGTTTAAGCTCTTAAAGATAAACCCTAAAGTTTATAAATAAAAAAAAGCGACCAAATAAAGTCGCTATGTTTTTTTTTGCTAAAATATATTTGATTGCTAATGCCCACCTTTTTTTAATAATTCAGGATATTTCGCCTTGAATCTATTATATCGGGGAATCGAGATATTTATGATATACGGATTATTAGGGTTTAGTTTTTCGTAGTCTTGGTGATAATCCTCGGCATCGTAAAATTTAACGAACTTTTCAACTTGGGTTACAATAGGGCTGTTATAAACCTTCTCTTTTTCTAATTTGGCAACGTACAATTCTATGATTTTTTTTTCAGTGTCGTTCTCATAAAATGCAATTGAACGATATTGGGCTCCATGGTCAGGTCCTTGTCTGTTTAATGTCGTAGGATCATGGGAACCAAAAAACACTTTTACCAAAGTTTCGAAAGATACTTCTTTTGGATCATAATATATTTTCACCGCTTCCGCATGGCTGGTAAGTCCCCTACCGACTTGTTCGTAGGTAGGATTATCTTCCGTGCCACCTGCATATCCAGAGATTACCTCTTTTACACCGATAACATCTTCATAAATGGCCTCAACACACCAAAAACAGCCGCTGGCAAAATAAGCAACATCATACTGTTGTAAATCCTGTTTTGACAATTTAACCGTCGTTTCGGTTTCATTTGTTGTATTTTCTTGGTTCTTTTTCTTTGTATTGCTTTCACAATGGGTTGAAAACAATCCCATAAGTGCTAAAAATGTAATTTTAAATATGTTCATTTTTTTGTTTTGATTATTTGTTGTAAATACCAATAGGTGCTTACAAATGACCTAGTTAAAGTATGTTAAAATGTTTTGGCCAACGAATCAATTAAAAATTTCGTTGAAAAAATAATTCATTGAAGCCCAAGCTCTTTTATTCGATTTTGGCTCAAAGTACAATCCCTTTTCAGGGAATTTGGCTTTTGGATTGGTGAAAGCATGCCCCGTATGGCCATAGATATGTATGTTCCAATCAGCCTTGTTTTTAGTAAGCTCGTCTGACAGTTTTACCACATCGTCGGCTAATGCCATTGGATCTTCCCAACCATGTAATACAAGAATTGAACTTTTAATTTTTAAAATGGAATTGGTTTGGGGTGGGTCTAATAAACCATGGAAACTTACCACACCACTAATGTCGATACCTGAACGCGCCAAATCAAGGACACATTTACCGCCAAAACAAAAGCCAATAGCTCCGATTTTTGTTTCATCGACCTCTTTATGATCTTTTAGAGTATTGACTGCTAAAACCATTCTATCTAAAAGTAAGGGCCGGTCGTTGTTAAGTTCGTTCATTAATTGTTCTGCTTCTTCAGGATTGCTTGCCCTTCGCCCTTTTCCATAGTTGTCTATCGCAAAACCTACATATCCCAATTTTGCCAATTCCGCTGCTTTATTAACCTCAAAATCAGACTGTCCAGACCACATATGTGATACCAAAATTCCAGGTTTGGGACCCTTAAAATAGTCATCCCATACCGCTATACCTTCAAATTCGTTGTTAGTTGAATCCTTATAGATTGTTTTTTCTTTAGTAATCATATTAAAGTACTTGTCTTCAGGCATAAAGTTAATAAAGTATGGTCAAAACAATAAATGCAAATCTAGTTTTTGTGTCTAACCCTATATTCTTGGAATATTGGAATTATTTTGAAAGCTGTCCTTGCAATAATTAAGTGGCCATGAAATGCAAAAAATGTTAAAAGGATACACTTTAATTAACAACATTACATAGCTCAAACCTCTTTTATTTTGGTACAACAGCCTAAGAGTTAGGTTAATTGGAAGTTAATGTTCATGAATACTTCATAACTATTTCTTAAAATGCTATGTTTTATTCACTTTTTACTGTAGGTTTCGGATATATTTTTACGACTACACTAACAAGTGTTGAAAATCAGGAGAAAGAAAACACAATCATTTATACATTTTGAATTTTAAATTATGGGTAGACCCGCGACAAAGCCGACAGAATTAAGAGACGGATTTTATATTGAAATTAGAAATAGAGGCTCAAAGGCTGGAGTTAAAATAAGAAGAGACACCAAAGAACAGATGCAATTGGCAATAAAGGATTACGAGCAATCGAAAGATGTTGTTGTTATAGGTGAAGTTAGTAAAGGAAAGATTTTAAGTACTGCTAAACAAAAATGAACCTTAATCATATAAGGGTACCTTTTTTGAATTAGGAAGATTAAATCACTCTCTGTTAAAAGATTCTTGATCTAGGAGGGTTTTTGTCCCGATAAACTGCACATACTTTCGGTAAGGTGTTTTTGGGTTGTGTTACATTCATCGAGCATTTTTTGCACTTTATCCCGATTTTTGTCAGTTACCGAAAAATAAGGGGTTTTGAACGTTTTACGACCCTGTAGGATACGCTCTGCTGCGTTTTTATTATATAAAAACGCAAGTCATGAAAACTATCTTAACTTTAATATTTGTTCTTACGATCGGAGTAACAGTACAAGCCCAGGATGCCAAGGTAGATGTTAAGGTTGAAACTGTTGAAATGAACATCGTTACTTCCACTACTAACGAGAACACGGTAGCTCGTTTGTACAAGTTCCAAAATTCTAGGGTAAAGAAAGCATTGTCTTTTACTACTAAAAGAAACAAAGCTAAATTAGCTTAAGAAACTCCAACCCTTCAAATAGTATTACTTATACTTTTCCGGTATTCCTTTGATTTCTTTTAGATATAGATCCTTATAGAATACTTCCGCACCCTCGGACTGTAGAATGATCTTACCTGTTATGAGGGGATTTTTATCATTCATGGTGCGAGAGTTGAAAAGTCTCATTACTTCTTTCCCGTTTACAATATGAATACTTGAGTCACCATAGGTAATCAATTCAACGTCATTCCATTCGCCATAAGGTTTTTCAGCATTAAAAGCCTTATATACCCTTCGTTTTGCCAAACTATCATCTACCGCGGTTTTAAGAATCTCGGCAAGATAATAGGTTCTCAAGGGTGCATTTTCTTTATAAACAAAGTATTTATCGTCTTTAGGTACGCTAGGAATATCAATTTCAACATCACCTACGGGCCAATAATCGCCCATATCGCCTTCTTGGATTTGAAGTTCTTGGGAACTCATCCAATTACTGGCAGAACCCGGTGGACCAAAACCATGATAAAGTAAGCCACTATCCCTTGGGCCCTTTTCCCTGGGAGGGTGCATCGCTTCACCCCATTTAACCTTCAACTTTAAATGATAATTTTTATAATCCTTTTCAGTATAGATCATTCCCCAAGCTACACCTGATATTCTAATGGCTTTACCTTGGTCGGTTTCAACAACGGTTATTACCCCAAGTGGGTCATTATCCACGCCAAAAGGAGCGATTGTATTTCCTAAACTATCCTTATCAATAAGATATGGTGTTCCCAAATAGGTATGCCAACCAGTAAAGTCTTGGCCATTCCAAAGCGATGTCCATGTTTCTTCAGCTGTATCCATTTTTTTATCTGATTTACACGAAGCAAATAGTATTAATAACAAAATAATAAATCGATTTCCCATTTGTTTTTATATGAAGTTTGGGTTTTATGGTATTCTATTCAATCGCTTATAACAGCTTGTAAAATCTTCCATACATTGTTTGCTACTATTTTTTGACCCTCAGTGGTAGGATGAATACCGTCTTCTTGATTCAATTCGGGTATGCCAGCTACATCCTCCAGTAAGAAAGGAATAAGTTCTGCATTGTTCTTTTGGGCCAATTCCGGAAAAATCTCCCTAAACTCTGTAGTATACTCTTTTCCCATATTGGGAGGAATCTGCATACCAGCTAGGATTATCCTTGCCTCGGGATTTTTCTGCCGAACAGCATCAATAATAGTCTGTAGATTGTTACGGGTCTCTTCCAAGGGAATACCCCTTAAACCATCATTGGCTCCAAGTTCCAAAACAAAAATATCTACTTTTTGCTTGAGTACCCAATTCAGTCTGTTTTTTCCACTGGCTGTTGTTTCACCACTAAGTCCGGCATTAACCACCTGATAATCCAATCGCAATGAATCGAGTTTTGATTGTATTACTGCTGGAAATGCTTCTTCTGGATCTAATCCCATTCCTGCAGTAAGACTGTTACCAAAGAACAATATAACCTTACTATTCGTATTAACTGGGGTTTCCTGTGGCTCACTTACGATTTCGGTTGTTTTGTTTTTTATCTGCCTATTGGTTTTATCACCACAGGATAGTAGAAGTATAAACACTAAAAAATAACTTAACTTTAAGATTGTGTGCATAGAACTATGGTCTAAATATCAAAATCATTTCCTTAATTTGCCTCTTTGGTCAAAATCAAATTCAAAATAAGGAATATGGCAAAGATATTAAACGTTCGCAACCTAAAGAAAACATATACGAGCGGTTCTAAAACATTAACCATATTGGATGATATTTCGTTCGATATTGAAGAGGGCGATACTTTTGCCATCGTTGGCCCGTCTGGTAGTGGTAAAACCACCTTGCTTGGACTTTGTGCCGGACTTGACCAACCAGATTCAGGAGCCATTGACCTTTGTGGCTCCGAATTGACTGCCATGGATGAAGATGAACTTGCATTATTAAGAAACAATAATGTAGGCTTTATTTTTCAGGATTTTCAATTGTTACCAACGCTTACCGCTTTAGAAAATGTGAGTGTGCCCTTAGAATTGCAGGGAGCAAAAAATGCAAGTAAAGTAGCGATGGAATTGTTGGGCAAAGTAGGACTGGCAGACCGTTATCACCATTTTCCTTCCCAACTTTCAGGGGGTGAACAGCAGCGGGTTGCGCTTGCAAGGGCTTTTAGTAATAGTCCTTCTATTCTCTTTGCTGATGAACCTACAGGGAACCTTGACGAGGAAACCGGCGAGAAAGTAGTGCAATTGCTTTTTGATCTAAATAAAGAGGCAGGTACAACTTTGGTCATAGTAACCCATGATCTTGATTTGGCAAAAAGAAATCAGCATATACTAAGACTTAAGGGTGGAAAAATAATGGCGAACGAAAGCAGCATACTTTCGTGATCAATAATAAAAAATATACCGTCAAAGCTGGTAACAGCTGGCTTCTTAAAATGGCATGGCGAGACGGCAAGGCCAGCGGCAGAAGATTAATGCTCTTCATGGCATCGATTATTTTAGGTATCGCTGCCGTGGTTTCCATTCAATCTTTCAGCAACAATCTAAAACAGAATATAGAGTTGCAGTCCAAGACCCTTATGGGGGCCGATTATCTTATCGATAGTGATCAATTGCCCAATGAAAAAGTACAGGCTATAATTGATTCCCTTGGTGGAGCAGAGGGTATGGAAGTTAAATTCGCCTCTATGGCCGCTTTTCCGATAAGTAACACAACCAAATTGGTTCAAATACGGGGAATAGATGGTCGCTTTCCCTTGTATGGCGCGTTTGAGACCATACCAGCTTCAGCGGCAAATGATTATAAAGAGGTTGGTGGGGCTTTGGTTGATGCGACATTAATGCTACAATTCAATTTACAGCCGGGCGATAGTGTCAAAGTAGGGAATTTGACATTTCCCATTATCGGTTCTCTGAAGTCCGCCCCCGGTAGTACCGCTGTTTCTTCCTCTATCGCCCCTCAAATTGTACTTCCATATCGTTTTATTGAGGATACCGACCTTATTCAAAAAGGAAGCAGAGTTGAGTACAATTATTATTTCTCCGCAGACCCAAAAACCGATTTGGAAAAATTGTACAAAAAACTGGATCCTTTGCTCGATGCCGAAAATGCCGATTTGGATACCCATACCGATACAAGCCAACGTATGGGGCGGCGTTACGAAAATGTGGCCAAGTTTCTAAATTTAGTAGCTTTCATTGCCCTGCTTCTGGGTTGTGTGGGTATTGCCAGTTCTGTACACATTTATATTAAGGAAAAACTACGTGCCGTTGCTATACTTAAATGCCTTGGGGCCACAAGAAAGCAGACTTTTTCGATTTTTCTTATACAAATAGCTGTTATGGGCTTTTTCGGGGGTCTAATAGGTACGATTGGGGGAGTATTACTGCAACAAATATTCCCGATTTTTTTACAAGGGTTTTTACCCTTTGAAGTGCAGATATCGTTGTCAATGCAACCAATAATCATGGGGCTTTTATTAGGTGTATTTATGTCGATATTGTTTGCCTTGTCCCCATTATTGGGTACTTGGTATGTCTCACCGTTACAAGTACTTCGAATTCAAGAGGAGGACAATGCCAAATCACGAAATGCAACCGCTTTGGTAATGGTGGGAATATTGCTTTTTATTTTTATCTTTTCCTTTTGGCTATTACAAAATTGGCAATATGCGCTAGCCTTTGTAATAGGTATTGTGGTGACTTTTGCAATACTGGCAGGTATTGCAACCTTATTCATGCGATCTTTAAAAAAATATTTCCCTGTCTCTTGGGGCTTTATAGCACGTCAAAGTTTGTTGAACCTTTTTAGGCCTAACAACCAGACCATGGTTTTGATATTGGCCATTGGGGTTGGTTCGTTTCTTATCAGTACATTGTATTTCACAAAAGACATTTTATTGGCCAAAACCTCCTTGGAGAGTACTACCCAAAGCCCAAATATTATTTTGTTCGATGTACAGTCAAATCAGAAGGATGCCGTAGCCAACAGTATTACCCCCAAAGGTTTGCCGGTAATTGATAATATTCCCATAATAACCATGAGAATGCATAGTATCAAAGGAAGACCTGTTAATGATATTCGATTGGATACCACTTCAAATGTGAACCAATGGATTTTGAACCATGAGTTCAGGGTAACTTATCGCGATTCGCTCATTGCCTCAGAAGAATTGGTTTCAGGGGAATGGATACCTGAAGCAACTAATGTAGGACCTGTACCAATTTCATTATCAGACAATGTTGCTCGGGATGCATTGGTTGTTGTTGGGGATACCTTGGTTTTTAATGTACAGGGCGTCTTAATGGAAACCGTAGTAGGCAATATCCGAGCTGTTGATTGGGGTCGAATGCAATTGAATTTCTCGATTGTTTTCCCGAAAGGGATATTGGAAAATGCGCCGCAATTTCATGTGTTGACCACCAACGTGCCCAATGAGGCCATTTCCGCTAAACTTCAAAGGGAATTGGTAAGTAAATTTCCCAATGTATCGATTATTGATTTACGGCAGGTAATTACAGTTATTGAGAATATTTTGGATAAGATTTCTTGGGCCATCAACTTCATGGCATTTTTTAGTATCCTCACAGGAATTATTGTATTAATTGGCTCAGTACGTACCAGTAAATATCAACGTATAAGGGAAAGTGTGTTACTACGAACCCTTGGAGCACGAAGCAACCAGATATTAAAAATAATAGCTTTGGAGCATCTTTATTTAGGTGTCTTGGGTAGTGGTATTGGTATTTTACTCTCATTATTGAGCAGTCAATTGCTGGCGATATTTGTTTTTAAAACCCCGTTTATACCTACGTTGGAGCCTTTCCTGATTCTTATACCAGGAATTACGTTATTGGTTATGGTTATTGGATTGGCGAATAGCCGCAGCGTTATTAAAAGTCCACCCTTACAAGTATTACGAAAAGAGAATAAATGATTTTAAAATTTAAGATTTGTCAATACCTAAAGTAAATTAGCTTCGGATATTCCGCATTATGTTGTTTACTGACATTTTTTGAAAATTAAATAATGTCATGGATATCTTTCTATATTCCTTGTTACTAAGCTAAAATTGAATCACGATTTATAATAATATTCACTTAAAAGATCTAGGCGGCGATTTCTTGTATTATATTTCTTACATATTTTTTCGACCAAATACAATAAACTCCGATAAAGTGAAATTCATCATGTGAACTTCTTCGATAAATATGCGCATTTCATCGAGGATAGTACACTTTGCCGATAAAACAATACATATCATCGAAAATTAAGGTTGGTAAATATGGTTAGGTAAGTTAATCCTAATGACCAAATTTATCTATACTATGCAAAAGCTTATATTTATCATCTTCATATTTTTTTTGAGCAATGTAGTATGCGCCCAAAACAAGGATTCCCTGATCAAAATACCAACACAGGAAAAAGGGTTGTCAACTATTATTAAGAGCAAAATTTCTTTGGACAAAGAAAATAAGTTGGTCAAAATATACCTGTACAAAAATGCCAATGTAAAAAAGGCATTGGCGTTTGATTCTAGCAAGGAAAAAGCGAAGTTAGCATAACAGCATTTAGAATATTTCCAGAATAGATTTTATTTATTGTCATCAGTTTTTAAATTAACAACCTTGCCTCTAAATTTTTAGATGACAATTACCATCCTTTTTTAGTCTTTAGATTTTTCTTAGAATTAAAGAATAACTTAGCATTTTAGGTTTAAGTTATGAAAATCCTTATTGCCGAAGACGAGTTGTCCTTACAACAATCAATCTTGACCTATTTGCAGAGGGATGGCAACCTATGCGAGGTCGCCTCGAATTTTGAGGATGCCGCCTACAAGGTTGATTTATATGACTATGATATCATTATTTTGGACATCAATCTAATTTCCGGAAGCGGGTTGGACATATTAAAACTATTAAAAAAAGAAAAAAAGAAAGCTGCAGTGGTTTTCATCTCCGCGAATAATTCCTTGGATGATAAATTGGAAGGCTTGGATTTAGGAGCTGATGATTATCTTACCAAACCTTTTCATTTGGCCGAGTTGAATTCACGTATAAAAGCCATTCTTCGACGCGGAAAATATGGTGGCGATGAGACTATTGCTTTCAACGAAATAAAAATCGATACAAAATCAAGAACAGCCTATGTTAGCAATAACCCTTTGAATTTGACACGAAAGGAATACGATCTCCTATTATTTTTTGTGACCAACAGGGGGAGGGTTCTTTCAAAAGAAATTATTGCAGAACATTTATGGGGAGATCATATTGATTTGGCCGATAATTTTGATTTTATCTATGTACACATCAATAATCTTAGAAAAAAATTAACCAAAGTGGGCTCAAAATATATACAGACAGCCTACGGGAGTGGCTATAAATTCATGGAGGATTAAACAATGGAAGGAAGTAAAAATAAGATTCGCTTGATTAGGAAAACCTCGAAGTCTTTTTTATGGATAAGTTTGGTCTTAATGTTGGTGAGTACGGTAATCCTTTATTTTTATGTTAAGACCCTGTTGCAGAAAGAAATAGAGGAAGAATTACGTTCCACAGAAGCCCGTGTTGAAAGTGCCCTTTCGAACAACATCCCGATTTATCAACTATTACCAATATTGGAAATAGAAAAAGTTCCGACCCTTGGTATTGAAAAATTGAAGGATACAATTATTTTCGATCCTTCACAGGACGAAATGGAAGAGTTTCGGGAATTAACCACCTATTCCTATATCAATGGCATAAATTATCGGATATCGGTTCGTACCCTTATCGTCGAATCCGAGGATATTTTGATTGCAGTCGTAATTTCATATCTAATAATTATCATAGTGGTTTTTATATTCCTTTTCTATTTTAATAAGGCCTATAATGAAAAACTTTGGCTTCCTTTCTTTAATAATCTTGAACAAATGAAGCGCTTTTCGTTAAGCTCGGAAAAGCCTATTCAATTGACAGATAGTGATATTTTGGAATTTACCGAACTCAATAAAGAAATATCTATCCTAACCGATACGGTACGCGCTGATTATAAAAACCTAAAGCAATACACCGAGGATGTTTCGCATGAATTACAGACGCCCTTGGCAATAATCCAGGCGAAAATAGAGAATATTATCAATGGCAACAATCTGAATAGTGAACAGTATGAACATCTGACTTCCATCCAAAAAGATATCAATAGACTTACCCAGATGAACAAGCGGCTGACACTATTGACTAAAATAGAGAACCAACAGTTTGTTAATCCGTTAACGGTTAATATTAATAAGGTAATACAAAAACGTATTGATAATTTTAAGGAATTTTTTCCTGTCGAAATCGAGTTCATGGCGGAGCAATCATTGGAAGTAAAGATGGATCCGTACTTAGCCGATGTATTATGCGACAATCTCATTTCGAACGCTTTAAAGCATAATACAGGAAATGGAACAATCAAGGTTAGGATCAATGATCTGATACTCATGATAACCAATGCAGGTACGAAAGAATTGCAACGACCTGAGTTGTTGTTCACACGATTTTATAGAGAATCGAACCAAGAAAAGTCTACGGGATTAGGGCTTGCAATCGTTCAAAAGATATGTGATCTTTATGGTTTTAAAACCTCTTATTCCTTTTCGAATCAAAAACATTTGTTTAAGGTCAATTTCAATTGAGATCTTTTACAAAATGTGTATTGGGATGGGATTCTTTAAGTTCCCTTAAGATTGTACTTATACTTTAGCATGGAATTATCTTTATAGAATGAAAAATCAGTTACTTTTCCTATTTGCTTTTTTTACTATTACCTTTTCATTTTCACAAAAAAAAGTAATTGTTACCGGACAGCTTATTGATTATACGACCAAAGAAACCTTGCCCTTCGCCAATGTGGCCGTGCATAATTTTGAAAGCAATGAATTAATTACTGGTGCCATTGGCAATGATAATGGCAGATTCGAAATATTGGAATTGCCGCTTGGGAAATACCAATTATTTTTTTCCTTTATTGGCTATAAGACCAACGAACAAACATTCGTCGCTGGGGGACTTAACACCATTTTTGATCTGGGGAAAATAGAATTGGAACCCAGTGCCGAAAATCTGGAGGAAGTGGAAGTTATAGGCCAACAAGCCAAAACCAATGCCGAGTTGAATAAAAAAACGTTCAACTTGACAGGTAATATCGCACAATCTGGTGGCTCTGTCCTTGATGCCATGAAGACCATGCCGGGAGTTACCTTTGACCAAGAGGGAAAAGTTATTCTTAGGGGAAGCGATAAAGTAGTGGTGCTGATCGATGGGAAACAGAGCAGCCTTACGGGATTTGGCAATCAAAAGGGTCTGGCAAATATACCCGCTTCCAACATTGAGAAAATCGAGATTATCAACAACCCATCGGCCAAGTACGATGCCAACGGTTTTGCAGGCATCGTGAACATCATCTATAAAAAGGAAAAGCAGACTGGACTTAATGGCGATATAGGTCTTTCCTTCGGCCTGGGTGCACTGGGAAAAAGAAAGCCCGATACCAGCACCGATCTAGGCAGTTTTTCCGCAAACCCTAAATTGATTCCCAGCATAAATCTGAACTATAAAACAGGAAAGCTCAATTATTTTTTACAATCAGAGTTCATTGTTCAGAAAGCGCTACCCAACAATGAATTTACGACTCGGAATTATGATGATGGCAGGAACATTATTTCCCAAGTACCCGAAAACAGAAAACAATTCCGTTCCATAATTAATGGGGGAATCGATTATAATTTGGATGAGAATAACAGCTTTACCTTTTCTGGACTTTATGATCGCGAAAAACATATTGATACTGCCCAGGTGGCATTCATTGATCTGGTTACAAACTCTAGAAACCGCTATTATAACTGGAGGGAGGAGGAAGTTACCCGTTATATCAACGCCGCTATAAACTACGAACACAAATTTGAACAAGTAGGGCATACATTGAGTGCAAACGCTCAATACACCCAAGGTCTGGAAGATGAGACTTATTCGCTGAACGATAGTTCTGCGGTCAGAATCGGAAGGGATATGACAAACATTCTAGCCATTGAAAATATTACTAATTTTTTTACCGATTACGTTCGTCCGCTTAAGAATGGTCGGATTGAATTAGGCGCAAAACTTCGCATCCGCCGATTACCTGTAGATTATACAATTACCCCTGGAAACAATTCAATTATTTATCCTGGTCTGGGCACTTACTCCGATTGGGGCGAAAACCTGTACGCAGGTTATGCCAATTACCTTTTGGAAAAGGAAAAATACGACATCGAGGCAGGATTACGGGCAGAACAGACCCATGTGTACTATGACCTAGATCCAGTAAACACCTACTATCCCAATAATGACAAATATGATTATTTTGAATTGTTCCCCAGTGTTAGATTTACTTATAAGTTGAATGAAAATAATAAAATCTCTACTTTCTACAATAGGCGTGTGGATCGCCCTGGGGAACCCGAACTACGGATTTTTCCGAAATACGATGATCCCGAGTTGTTGAAAGTAGGCAATCCCTATTTGCGGCCACAATTTACCGATGCCTTTGAAATCGCCCATAAGTACTCTTGGGGTACAGGCACCCTTTTTACGGCCCTTTATCACAGGATGATCAAAGACCAGTATATGCGAATTTTCAGTATTGATGATTCAAACCCCGATTATGATATTGTGAACAAAATTTATCAAAATACCGGTAACGCAACCAATACAGGAATAGAGGTTCTAGTGAGTCAGGACGTTACGAACGATTGGAAAATTTCAGGCAGTCTTAACTGGTATTCCAATGCCATTGACGCCTATCAGGGCACTTTATTGTTTCCCTTTGAGCGGCCTTTTTTTATTGAAAAATCCAACGATAATGCATGGGACACTAAGGTCAACAGCGAATTCACATTGCCAAAAGATCTTACGCTACAGCTCACAGGAATCTATTATTCAAACAAGAACATCCCCCAAGGTGAGGAACTTGCCCGGTACTCCGTAGACTTGGGCATCAAGAAAAACCTTTGGGACAAAAAGGCAGAACTTACCCTTTCAGCAAGTGATATCTTCAATCGCTTCGGCATCCGACAAAAAGTAACTAACGAAGGGTTTACCGCAATTTATGAGAATTATTACGAGACACAGATTGTTCGATTAGGGTTTAAATACAAGTTATGATCAATTGATTGAGTAACTTAACTACCTATATATTAACTAATTAGAATGGTATTAAAATCAATTTCAAAGACCGTTTGGATTTTATCCTTAGTCAGCCTTTTTACCGACGCTGCCAGTGAAATGTTGTACCCGATACTCCCCATTTATCTAAAAACAATCGGTTTTTCGGTGGTTCTCATTGGAGTACTTGAAGGGGTCGCAGAGGCCACAGCCGGACTAAGTAAAGGATATTTTGGAAAACGTTCGGATCTTTCCGGAAAACGGGTACCGTTTGTTCAGTTCGGTTACGCTTTTAGCGCTATATCGAAGCCGATGATGGCTCTTTTTATTTTTCCTTTATGGATTTTCCTCGCACGTACCCTAGACCGTTTCGGCAAGGGAATACGAACAGGAGCGCGTGATGCGATGCTGTCCGATGAAGCAACCTCGGAAACCAAAGGGAAGGTTTTTGGACTGCACCGTTCCATGGATACTTTTGGGGCAGTTTTAGGGCCATTACTCGCTTTGCTTTACCTCTATTTTTATCCGGAGGATTATAAAACGCTCTTCTATTTGGCATTTATTCCGGGACTTTTGGCCATTTTGGCAACATTTCAACTCAAGGATAGGAATCATAGTCGACAGGTACAAAATAGTAAAACATCCTTTTTTTCATTTTTAGGCTATTGGAAATCGAGTCCTACAGCCTATCGAAAAGTTACCGCCGGACTTTTGGTCTTCACACTATTCAATAGCTCGGATGTTTTTTTGCTGTTAAAGGCAAAAGAGTCTGGACTCGATGATACCATGGTCATCGGGGTTTATATTTTTTATAATCTGGTCTATGCCCTTTTCGCCTTTCCTTTGGGAATACTTGCCGATAAAATAGGATTAAGGAGAATGTTGGTTTTCGGTCTAACCATTTTTGCCCTTGTTTATTTCGGTATGGCATCGGCCACAAAATGGTATGTAATCGCGGGATTTTTCTTTCTATATGGACTCTATGGGGCAGCGACAGAAGGTGTTTCAAAAGCCTGGATAAGTAATTTGGCCGATAAGAAAGATACTGCAACTGCCATTGGAACCTTTACCGGTTTTCAAAGCATTTTTACGATGTTGGCAAGTTCACTAGCAGGAATTATTTGGTATTACTTCGGTGCCCCAACAACTTTTTTGGTCACGGGTGTGGCAACGGTTTGTGTTATTTTCTATTTCATTTTTGTAACGCGAATTTCAAAAAGTGTGGGTTAAACCAAGAAATTTAAGGAATGCCTCGAAAAATATTCACTAAACAATTAAACAGATGAAAGATTTAAATAAAGTTGCTGGTATTACCTTCCTTTTCTGGATCATGAAGATCATTGCAACTACCTTGGGCGAAACTTTGGGCGATTTTCTTTCAATGACCTTAAACCTGGGTTACGCCACTGGTATTTTGATTACGTTGACATTTTTCTTGATTGTTCTTGCCATACAACTTTCACGAAAAAAATACTTTCCAGTATGGTATTGGCTGGTCATCATTGCCACTACGACCTTAGGTACTGAAATCTCTGACTTTTTGGACCGTAGCCTTCATTTGGGTTATACATGGGGTAGCCTACTATTGTTTGCTGGATTACTGTTGACTTTGTTCGCTTGGCAGAAAAAATTCAACAACCTAAAGGTCTACCCAATTTTTGAACACAATAAGGAGATCTACTATTGGGTAGCCATACTATTTTCCAATAGCTTGGGTACTGCCTTTGGGGATTATTTAAGTGATGTGGTGGGCTTGAGTTATTTAAACGGGGCCATGGTAACTGCCGCGGTTATTGCCGTTGTGGTAGGATTGCATTTCTTTACAAAAATCAACGAAATAGTCCTGTTTTGGATTGCCTTTATCTTTACTAGACCCTTTGGTGCGACTTTCGGAGACTTCCTTACCAAACCTTTATCCAAAGGAGGGCTGGACTTAGGCACCTTACCTGCATCGTTGGTTTCAATTGTATTAATGGGGATTTTGATATGGTTCTCCCATAGAAAAATAAATAGACAGATCACTGAAGAATCCCTTTAGATTCCCTTTAATCCATCTTTAGATTTTGGTACTACATTTAGTGTCAAATTAAAATAAGCATAGCATCAACTAAAAATCAAAAAAATGAAAAGAATAAAATTCTTCGGAGTGGTGGTAATGGTAGCGGTAATTGGAATGGGTATTTATGCCTTTTATCAGAGAACCGATCCACCACAAAAAGTTAAGGATGCATTTACAAAAAAATTCCCAATGGTCAAAAAAGTCAAATGGGAAAAGGAATCGGATACAGAATGGGAAGCAGAATTTAAAATGGAGGGAACGGAATACTCTGCAAACTTTTTGGAGGATGGGACTTGGACCGAGACCGAACATGAAATCAATAAAAAAGAGGTGCCTGCTAATGTAATAATGGCACTTGAAACAAAGTTTCCAGAATATAAAATAGAAGAGGCCGAAATTTCTGAAACTAATGAAAGTAGGGTATACGAGCTTGAAATTGAAAAAGGTGATTCAGAAATCGAATTAGTAATGGATATGAAAGGTAGAATTGTAAAAAAAGAAATAATTAAAGTGTCGGAAGATAAGGATTAGTATTATACTCGATTTGAATTTTAGGCGATAAGTTGATTGATTAAAAATATCCGGGAATTAATATTCGACCATTTTCTTTACGCTTAGTAACTTTAAAATCGCTTTAGATTTGAATCATACTTTTGGTTTCAAATACATCCAAGATGTTGTCTAAACTATTTCCAAAGCGATTCGCTTTGTTAAAAGCATTCGTGCTACTTTTTCTATCGATTTCTTTTTTGGTAAGACTCAGTTTCCTAATTTGGGATTTTGCCGAAGTCGATAAAGGTATTTTCAGTCTGTTCCGAACCTTTCTCACGGGACTGTTCTTTGATTCGGGTACAATTTCTTTTTTTACGATTCCTTATTTAATGTATTTACTGTTGTTTCCAATAAAATGGAATGGCTCTTTTGTTGATAAAATCATTACATCCGCAGGATTTTTTATTGGCGTATTGGTCATCTACTTTTCCTTTTTCGGGGAGTTTACCTTTTGGGACGAATTTCAGAGACGTTACAATTTCATTGCAGTGGATTATTTAATCTATACCTATGAAGTGGTCAAGAACATCAATGAATCGTATCCCTTGCCTATTTTGATTTCATCACTATTGGGATTGGTAGCCCTAAGTATTTTTGGTGTTTCCAAACTTGGTTTTTTCAAGGTAGCCTTTAATAATGATACTACTTTCAAACAAAAATCAATGGCCGCAGCACCATGGTTTGTGATTGTTTTGGTTTTTGCCATGTTCGTTACCAATGACCAATCTGATTGGTCCGAAAACAGGGTTAACAACGAGTTGTCAAAGGCTGGAATTTATTCCTTTTTTGCGGCTTTCCAAAATAACGAACTGTCCTATCCTGAATTTTATAATACGATTCCTGAAGATGAAGCTTTGGTAAATGTAAAAAATGGCTTTATAGCTTCGGGCGATTCATTCGTAAATCCAAATAAAAATGAAATCCTTCGGGAAGTCAAGAATTCGGATAGCATTCAAAAAATTCAAAAACCAAATGTCATTTTTATCTGTATAGAAAGCATGAGCGGAAAATATCTGAATTCTTTAGGAGGGGAACCGAAAATTACGCCCAACCTTGATTCTTTGGCAAACGAGAGTACATTCTTCACCAATTTGTTTGCCACTGGCACCCGTACAGTCCGAGGCATGGAAGCTATAATGCTTTCCATACCACCCACACCGGGGAGAAGCATCATAAAACGAAAAAAGAATACGGGCTTGTTTACCATAGGCGAGGTTTTCAAAAACAAAGGGTATGAGCGTAATTTTTTCTATGGTGGCGATGGCTACTTTGATAATATGAACTCTTTTTTCGGTGGTAATGGTTTCAATATCGTGGATCGGGGGCGCGGATTTCTATTGGATAAGAGTATCAAGACCACCCGGACCAATATCGACGATGATGAAGTAAGCTTCGAAAATGCATGGGGCGTTTGTGATGCGGATATATATACCAAAGTTTTAAAAGAAGCTGACAAAGCCCATCTTATAGGTAGACCTTTCTTTGATTTTGTGATGACTACCTCAAATCATAAACCTTTTACCTATCCTGAAGGAAAAATCGATATTCCCTCTGGTACGGGTAGGAATGGTGCCATAAAATATACGGATTTTGCAATAGGGGAGTTTCTAAAAAATGCGCAAACAAAACCATGGTTCAAGAACACGATTTTTGTATTTATGAGCGATCATTGTGCCAGTAGCGCTGGCAGATGGGAGTTGGATGTAAAGAATTACCATATTCCCGTCCTTATCTACAACTTGCCTAATACCATACCTGAAAAAGTGGATAAACTATGCTCACAAATAGATTTGTTTCCTACGCTTTTCGCTATGATAAAATGGGACTACACCAGTAATTTGTTAGGAATGGATATTTTAAAAATGAATTTAGAGGATGAAAGGGCTTTTTTAGGCAATTATCGAAAATTGGGCTATCTAAAAGATGATAAAATAATGGTATTGGGGGATCAGAAAAAAGCAAATTTTTATCAATGGAATAAGAATGATAACAGTCTGAACTTATTACCTCTTGATGTTGATTACTTAGAAAAGACCATTTCTTTTTATCAGGTGGCGGATTATTTATATTCCAATGGTGGACTTAAAGTTGGTGTAGAACAATGAAGCATATCCATTTTATAATAAACCCTAAGGCAGGAAGGGGCAAGTCGCAAATTACTTATGACTTCCTTAGACCATTTTTTAATGATGAAAATTATTTTCTAAAGGTAAAATCTTCGAGTTATAAAAAAGAAGCGGTTTTATTGACCCAAGAATCCATTAAAGAAGGGGCAAACATAATTGTAGCATGCGGTGGTGATGGCACTATAAACGAAGTTGCATCCAGTTTGGTCGGTACCGATATGAAGTTGGGAATAATTCCTTTAGGTTCAGGAAATGGCCTCGCTTCCAATCTAAATATACCCAGAAATATAGAAAAGGCCATTTCAATTATCAAAGAAGAAAAGCAGATAAAAATAGATGTTGGAAGCATTAATGGACGATTTTTTTTCAGTAATACAGGAATTGGCTTTGATGCCAATATCATCAAGAATTATGAGATTTCAGGGCGACATACTTTAACAGGCTATATAATGGCATCATTAAAAACCTTCAATGAGTGGCATAAAAAAGAAAAAGTAGATATATTTATCAACCAAAACCATCTAGAGATCAATCCATTTATGATTTTCATATCAAACTCCAATGAGCTTGATTATAATGTAAGTTTAACGCCAGAAGCTTCGCTCCAAGATGGTTTATTGGATGTTATAGTAATACCCCAAATAGGAAAATTCAAAATGCTTTGGTTCGGGATATTGTTATTGTTTAAAAAACAACATCTATTTAAGGAAATAGAAAGTTTTCAGTCCAGAGACCTTCATATTCATAAAAACAAGGAAAATTTCATTGAGTCACAAATAGATGGGGAACTTTACAAAATGGAAGGTGATTCAATTTCTATTTCACTTAAGGAAAAATCTTTAAGTGTATTAATATAAACCTAATAGTGGGTTTCGTATATCTAACTATTTACCCAAAATTTTAGGTATTCGTTCTTATTTTGAAAACGATATGGTTAAAAAAAGATTTATCATCTGCCTAACGGCATGTTTACTTTTAATGAGTGGTAAATTACTTGCCCAAAACCAAGCAGTACAAACTGCAGGCGATGTTTTGTTGGTTGCCTTACCGGCAACCGCAATGGGTAGTACCCTGATTATAGGAGATCAGGAAGGTACTTGGCAATTTGCAAAGGGTTTTATGCTTAATTATGCGTTGACTATTGGATTGAAACATACCATAAATAAAAAACGACCTTATGACAATGGTAATTTTGCCTTTCCCTCCGGGCATACATCAATTACATTTCAAAGTGCATCCTTTATTCAACGGCGATATGGTTGGGAATATGGAATCCCTGCTTATGCATTGGCCGGTTTTGCAGGATATAGCAGGCTCAATGCCCATAAGCATGATGGCTGGGATGTTTTGGCTGGCGCCGTAATTGGAATAGGGAGTACTTATCTATTTACAACCCCCTATCAAAAAGAACATTTGGAACTTACTTTTGTGAGCGATGAAAAGGGCTATCTGTTTGGATTTAAATATAAGTTTTAGCTTTATATGCCTTTGGCGTTTTTGGCAACGACTATAGGGCTTTGAATACTTCATGTGAATTGGTAGAGGTATTACTTTCCCTTGGTGTAAATACAAGGACCATAAAACGTATTTCCGGACGACAAAGTCCAGGCCCTGCCACTGAAAGTGGCAATCCAGGTGGCCATTGGAAGCTTTTCCCAAGTTTAAAAGCATATCAAACAAATACCTCGAATTACGATGCTATGCCTTCTGGCCACTTGGCCACTTTTATGGCGACCATTACCGTTATCGCCACTAACTTATCCAGAAATAAAATGGATAGAACCTGTTGGGTATTCCTTAATGGGTATTATGGCTTTTGAAATGATGAGCAGTTAGGTACATGGGCCTCTGATTATCCTTTGGCAATCCTAATAGGTTATGTTGAAGGTAAAACAGCAGCCAAAAGACAAATAATCAAAAAAAGTAAAACCGAAGGACTTGGTTCAGTGAAGGCCCCAAAATTCAAAATGAACTTAAATTTTACGCCTCATTACAGAATGGCGGGAATAATTATGACTTTTTAAGTTTCCATACTAGGTATGAAAAAATGCAATAAAATGTATTATTTCCATAGCTGGAACTAAAAAACAACCTCCATTAATCCTTAAAAAACCTCTTTTATTACTAATACTTGGAATTTTTATACCGATTAAATACAAATACAATCGGTAAGGGGTTTGGTGTCTCCAAAACGTTCATCGAGCATTTTCTACACTTTATCCAAACTTGCTCCGATAACCGAAAAATAAGGGGTTTTGAGCGATTTTCAACCTATGCTAACGCATATCTGGGGTTATCTTTATATAACAAGACCCCAAGTCATGAAAGCTATTTTAACCATATTATTTATTCTTTTTCTAGGTCTAACAGCGCAAGCTCAAAACATCGAAAACAATGATACAGTGGAACCTCTTAAAATGGGTATTGTTTTGGATAGTGGGATTGACACTTCTAACGATTATAAAGAAGTTGAAATTACTACTGAAGAAAGCGTAGTACGTTTATACAAGTTTAAAAATTCCCGTGTAAAGAAAGCTTTGGCATTCACTACGAAAAAAGACAAACCTAAATTATCGTAATAATCAAAACTGAATCCTTAAATCGGCATTGTTCCCAAATGGTGTCAAAAAACCTACTTACTATGATACTTTTAATTATTTTACTTCCTATTGCTTTGTTTCTTGTAAATGGAATTCTTTTTCCTAAAACAAAAGGTTTTTTACAACCCTTAAAAGTTCCTTTTCGGAAATAAGGTGAGTTTAATCAGGGAAATTCCTGGTATGTTGCAAAATTGACTTGCGGCAAAGGGTAGTATTATTCAAAGTTACTTTTTAAAAAATACCTATACTGCAATCTTGCTTGCTGGTAGGCAAGATGCACTCAGTAGCGAAGGAGATTAGCATTTCCAAATCTTGAAAACATCTATTATTCCTTTACCCCAGGTTGTAATATCTTGTAGTTTGATTTCTGTTTTTCAGAAGCCACCATCTCCTTAACTTCTTCGAGCAAAGCCTTTGCATCGTAAATTATTCCATCTTTGATGGTATATTTAACACCACCCACACGAACTACTTCGTTATCTTCGGTAAGTTTTATAGCACCTGTACCGTATAGCACTTTTAGATTTTTTAAAGGGTTTTCTTCAACCACTACAAAATCGGCTAACTTCCCTACTGTTACCGTTCCTATTTTATCATCCATCCCCAAAGCCTCAGCACCTTTAAGTGTGGACGACATGATTATCTCCAATGGGTGGAAACCGGCTTCCCGTAGCAACTCCATTTCACGTATATAGGCAAAGCCATACAATTGGAATATAAATCCAGAGTCAGACCCTGTAGTAACACGTCCTCCTCGGTTTTTATATTCATTCACAAAGGTCATCCATAGTTTATAATTCTCTTTCCAAGCTACTTCCTGTTCGGTACCCCAATCATGCCAATAAGACCCATGTGATATTTTACTAGGTTGATAGAAATCCCAAAGGGAGGGTAACGTATATTCTTCATGCCATTCAGCACGTCTGGCGCGTTGTAGGTCGCGACTGGCTTCGTAAATATTGAAAGTGGGGTCAAGGGTGAAGTCCAGCGCCAAAAGTTCTTCCATAACCGCATTCCAATGCTCGGAATAGGGTTTTGCCGCTTGTTTCCACAAACGACCCGCTTCTTCAAAACGATGCTGTTCATTATTGTAATTATAATCCAACGGATAGTCCTGTACCGTTCTATCTTCGAATAGCGCTTCTGGTAATCCATACCAATGTTCCATGCTAGTGAGTCCTACTCGGGCAGAATGCAGCACATTCCAACGTGCCACATTCAATTGGGAGTGGTGGCAGGCAGAACGAAGCCCCAACTTTTTATTTTCTTCCAAGGCGGCGGTCATTATTTCAGGAGGTGCACCAAAAAATTTAACTCCGTCAGCACCTTTTTTAGCATTATTCCGAACCCATTCCCGTGCCATTTCAGGTGACGTGATTGGGCCTTCATTATCTTGTCCAAAACCTGTGTAGGCAAATATTCGGGGTGCCACGATTTCATTCTTTGCGCTTTTTCGTTTTAAATCCAATGTATATTCCAAACCACGTCCGCTAGGCTCTCGAACAGTTGTAACGCCATGCCCCATCCACAGTCTAAAAACGTAATTACCATCGGCTCCTTGTGAAGTGCCACCAATATGTCCGTGCATATCAACAAAACCCGGCATTAAGTACATACCAGTACAATCAAGGGCCTTACCTCCCGGTAAAAGCTTAGGTCGGTCAGAATCTTTAATGGCCACTCCTGGATAACCGACAACTTCAATTTTTTTGATGATGTTATTCTCCACCACAATATCTATTGGGCCTTGTGGTGGTGCACCGTTGCCATTTATGAGCATTACACCCCGGATTATCAATTGGGGGTAAGGACCGTCGCCTTGAGCGCTTTGGGAGCTTAAGTTTAGACTACATATAAGAAATAAAACTAGTAGAAGAATTGATTTTATTTTCATTGGAAGGACTACTTTTGAAATGACTTCATATTTTGGTTTTCGAATACAGTCTTGTTTTTAGACCTACCCATCCTTGCCAAAAACATAACCCAAGAATGGTTCAGGAAAGGTATGTCTGTGTTATAAGCCTGTGATTTTAAAAAAAAATATTGACCAAAAAGTTTGGAACCATAGTGCCACTCTAAAAGCGGAAATCTTTTCAACATGGAAAGAAATTTATAATTAGACCTTTAAATATAGGGATTATAACTAGATAAAAATACCGCTTACGGTCTTGATTATTGAAGAATTCGTGCTTCGAAAAAGTAGCCTTTTATGCCACGGAATGAAATTGCTTGCCTACTTCCTTGAACTTGACAATATAATTGGTCCCTTTTTTTGTGTAGTCTTTATCGATAGATCCTTTTAACTGGCGAGCCAAGTTATGTATGAGTTTTAATCCAAGGGATTTTGTAGTCTTATAATCAATGGTATCTGGGAAGCCAATTCCATTATCACCAATAATCAATACATAATCATTGTTTTCCTCATGCTTCATCGCAATACTTATTTCCCCTTCATTTTCATCGGTAATGCCGTATTTTAGAGCATTGGTAATGGCCTCATTGATTAGCAAACCTAATGGTATGGCGGTATCTATTCCTAACTTGATATCAGGAATGTCGATGTTTAATTTCACATTATTTTTAGACCCTTTTAAGGAGCGAATCAAATATTCGCTTAATTCCTGAACATACGACTTGTACTCAATTTTGGAAAGATCGTCGCGCATATATAGCATTTCATGAACCATAGCCATGGAAATAACCCTGTTTTGGCTACTCTTGATAATACTTCTCATTTTCTTATCCTCAATATTTCTTGATTGAAGGCTCAATAAGCTAGAAACGGTTTGTAGATTGTTTTTTACCCGATGGTGTATTTCCCTGAGCAGGGTTTCCTTTTCTTTGATCTGTTTTTCTATTTCGTTTCTTGATTTATATAGATTATGATGCGCTTTAAGAAGATTTTTACCTAACACTCCACCTAAAAGGTAAACAGAAAATAGAATACTTAAAAAACTGAAAAGATTACGTGAAGCTTCAGGAACCACATTCTCGGCGAAATTATAATCAGGAAGACTCTGAATATATAATAAACAGATTATCAGCATATTAACATATAAATAAATTTTCCCGTGTGACTTAGTGGTGATATAACCTGCAAAAACTATCAATGCCAAAACAAAAATAAAAGGGCTGTTTATGCCCCCGCTAAATAAAGTAATCAAAGTGGCACTTATTAGTGCTGCTATTGAGGTTATATTATAAGTAAGGGTTAAGTTTTTATGTGTGCGATAAGCTAGGGTATTTATTATATTCAAAATTCCAAAACCAAAAAAAACATAGGGTAATATTTGGTCTATATTCAGAACAAAAAGACATAAAAATCCTAAAACAATAGTAAATAAGGAGGAAAAGTAATTTACCCTTAAAGTTAATTTGACCTTGTCTTTTAGACGATATTCGTCTTTGACGGGCGTTTTCATGGTAATGTGTTTAATGCTCATTAAAAGACTATCAGCTGTTTATTTTGAAGGATAATTCCTAAAAAAAAACAAGTATATTTATGGTAAAGCTAAATATGTTTTACAATTAAATCAATAACAAATCATAAAATATGATTCTTTATATGATATTTGATGAAGGTAAAATAGGCTAACTTCTTTCTATTAGCGGTACCAAATCAGTGAGTGAGCCAATTTTTATTGGTAGGCCGTTTTCAATACTACGACTTGCGGCAATCCCAATGAGAACGGACATTGCGCCATCCCTGCTCCCTGCTGTTCTGCCAAGGGGGTCAGCTATTTCTGGGTTCCTGAAAATTTTATCCTGCAATCTTTTGTCACCGCCACCATGTCCGCTTTTTTCCGTTTCCACATTAACCATTTCATGTATTTTCCAGAGTTTGTGTAATATTATAGGGTCAGAATCATAATTTCCATCACTAGTCTGTTCCATTTCCTTGGTATGTTTTTCAGCTTCATTAATGGTTTTGTTTTTATTATAAGGAATGTCTTGCCACGCTTCAATTCTTCCTTCGGTACCATTAAAGGCAACTCGCCAACCTTCGAAAGGTGAATAAGTCGTAAGGGAATAATTCAAAACAGTATTATTGGCATATTTTACTTGGGCAGACATTTTATCGTAGATGTCTATTTCATTTCTAAACAAGCAATTATCCCTTATGTAATGATCATGATGTTCATTGTCAACATATAATTCCATTGATCTTTTGTCTTTGGTAATATCCCAATGAAAGTCACATTCCAATTTATGCGGACATGTTCTACAATTCTCCCCTCTAAAAGGACCGTTTTTACCATAAAACTCTAAATCACCATACGCAAAGACCTCATCGGGTTCAGAATTAATCCACCAATTGAGTAAATCAAAATGATGTGTGGCCTTATGCACCCATAGAGAACCACTACTTTTCATTTGACCATGCCATCGCCTAAAATAAGAGGCGCCATGATAAGTGTTCAAATACCAATGAAAATCAACGGATACTAATTTGCCGATGGATTTATTCGCCAGTAATTCCTTAATTTTTGTAGCATAGGGGCTCCATCGATAATTAAAACCAACGATTAAATTTTTATTCGATTTTTTCTCGGCATCCAAAATTGCCTGACACTTGTATTCATCTGTTGTCAATGGTTTTTCCGTTAGAACATCACAACCCAATTCCAGACCTTTAATGATGAATTCATGATGCGTTGCGTCTTTGGTCGTAACAATGACCAAATCTGGTTTTGAAGATTTCACCATTTCCTCAAAATCCGTAAAAGTAGGGCAGGAGGCACCTATATATTTTTTACCATATTCCAGACGTCCAGGATTAATATCACATAGCCCTACAAACTCTAAAATATCCGAGTATTCATCAACCAAACGTTTCCCCCAGAAAGACGTACCTCGAATTCCCGTTCCAATAAGAACAATTTTTAGTTTTTTAGTTGTTCCAAAATCAAAAGCCTGAATAGGGAAAGCTGTTGTCGCTGCCAACATGCTTATTGAGGATAGGAATTTTCTACGGGTAGTATTCATAATAAAATTCTTTGTTTTTTTAAAGATATTGAATTTTATGGAATAAAAAACGGCAGCCTATTTGGCCGCCGTCTTATATATGAAATAGGATAATGAATTAATCCTCAGTCAATACCCAATCGCCTTTATCGATAAGGGGTTCGGCCTGCTTGTATTTTACAACCTTGCTTTCACCCGACATTATGTGTTTAATGGTAACCCGTTCATTGCGGCCAATTTTTGGTCGTTCCCTTACAATGGTTTCGGTAATTTGAGGTCTTTGGCCTCGTGTTTGTCCTGCAGCTCTATTCTGTGCCGCCAACTCATCGCTATTTGGTATTTCAGCTTTACTGGTCTGTAGTTTTTCCTTAGGACGTTTTACATTTCGAGCTTCTTGAATCTCATTGGGATTCTCAGTTGGCAACTCACCTTTAAATAAGAATGAAACCACCTCTTTGTTCACTTTATTGATCATAGCTTTAAATAGCTCAAAAGCTTCGAACTTATAAATTAATAAAGGGTCTTTTTGTTCATGCACCGCCAATTGAACCGATTGCTTCAATTCGTCCATTTTTCGTAAATGGGTTTTCCAGGAATCATCAATAATGGCGAGGGTAATGTTCTTCTCAAAGTCGGTCACCAATTGCTTGCCATTGGTATCGTATGCTTCCTTTAGATTGGTTACAACATTCAATGTTTTTATGCCATCGGTAAATGGCACAACAATACGCTCAAATTTATTGGCATTATCTTCATATACTTTTTTGATAACTGGAAATGCTGTAGCTGCATTCCGTTCCATTTTATTTTGATAGTACTCATAGGTTGCTTTGTAAACGACATTTGCAATTTCCTGGAATCCTAGTTTTGTAAATTCATCTTCGGTTACCGGGGAAGTAATCGAGAAATATTTTATTAACTCAAATTCAAAGTTCTTGTAGTCACTTGCTGCTTTGTTGGTATCGGCTATAACTTCACAAGTGTCGTAGACCATATTTGCAATATCAACTTTTAATCTTTCGCCTTGCAAGGCATGGCGCCTTCTTTTGTAGACCACCTCACGTTGTGCATTCATCACATCATCATATTCCAACAATCGCTTACGAACACCAAAGTTGTTTTCCTCAACTTTTTTCTGGGCGCGTTCTATGGATTTTGTCATCATGGAATGTTGGATGACTTCCCCTTCTTCCAAGCCCATTTTATCCATCATTTTTGCAACCCTATCCGAACCGAACAATCGCATAAGATTATCCTCTAACGATACATAAAACTGTGAACTTCCTGGATCACCTTGACGACCAGAGCGACCTCTCAACTGTCTGTCTACCCTTCTTGAATCATGTCGTTCAGTACCAACTATTGCTAATCCGCCAGCTTTTTTAACTTCCTCGGTCAATTTAATATCGGTACCTCGCCCAGCCATGTTCGTGGCTATCGTGACGACACCCGGTTTCCCTGCCTCTGCAACAACATCAGCCTCTTTCTTATGAAGCTTGGCATTCAACACGTTATGCTCAACTTTACGTATAGATAACATTCTGGATAACAATTCCGATATCTCAACAGATGTTGTACCTATCAATACCGGTCTGCCTGCTTGCGAGAGATTGGTGACCTCTTCAATAATCGCATTGTATTTTTCACGCTTGGTCTTATAAATAAGATCATTCCTATCATCACGGGCAACAGGGCGATTGGTCGGGATTTCCATAACATCCAATTTATAGATTTCCCAGAATTCACCTGCTTCTGTGACGGCTGTACCCGTCATACCAGACAATTTTTTATACATTCTAAAATAGTTCTGTAAGGTCACCGTAGCAAAGGTTTGTGTCAAGGCTTCAATTTTTACGTTTTCCTTAGCTTCAATGGCTTGGTGTAAACCATCGGAATAACGACGGCCATCCATGATACGACCTGTCTGCTCATCCACAATCAAAACTTTATTTTCCATCACCACATACTCTACATCCTTTTCAAATAAGGTATATGCTTTGAGGAGTTGGCTCATGGTATGAATTCGTTCACTTTTTACAGTAAAATCCTTAAAAAGGTCCTCTTTAAGTTCTGCCTCCTTTTCAATATCAAGATTCTGATTTTCAATCTTGGCAATTTCACCTCCAATGTCGGGCATTACAAAGAAGTCCCTATTCTGTTCCCCTGAAATATAATCAACACCTTTGTCGGTCAATTCAATCTGATTGTTCTTTTCGTCTATTACAAAAAGGAGCTCTTCATCAACCTTTGGCATCTCACGGTTGTTGTCTTGCATGTAAAAATTCTCGGTCTTTTGCAATAACTGCTTAACTCCCTCTTCGCTCAAAAACTTTATCAATGCCTTGTTCTTAGGTAAACCACGATGTACACGAAGCAATAAAAATCCGCCTTCCTTGGTATCACCTTCAGCAATGGCTTTTTTTGCTTCGGCCAAGACACCGGTTAAGTAGTGTCGTTGTTTTTGTACAATATCAGCCACTTTAGGCTTTAGTTCATTAAATTCATGACGATCACCTTCAGGAACAGGTCCTGAAATTATCAAAGGAGTTCTCGCATCATCAACTAAAACTGAATCAACCTCATCGACTATAGCGTAATGATGTGGTCTTTGAACCAAATCTTTGGGTGTATGTGCCATGTTGTCGCGCAAATAATCAAATCCAAACTCATTGTTGGTGCCATAGGTAATATCAGCGTTATAAGCCGCCCTACGACCTTCTGAGTTGGGTTTGTGATGATCGATACAATCAACTGATAGACCATGGAATTCAAAAATAGGTGCCATCCAAGCGCTATCCCTTTTAGCAAGATAATCGTTAACTGTTACCAAGTGCGTGCCATTGCCTGATAATGCGTTGAGATACATAGGTAATGTAGCAACCAATGTTTTACCCTCACCGGTCTGCATCTCAGCAATTTTACCCTGATGCAACGCAATACCGCCGATCAGCTGTACATCGTAATGCACCATGTCCCATGTCACTTCCTTACCAGCGGCATCCCAGGAGTTTTTCCATATGGCTTTATCACCATCCAAGGAAACGTAATCTTTTTCGCCTGATAATTTTCTATCGAACTCAGAGGCTGTAACTTCCAATGTCTCATTGTCTACAAAACGTTTAGTCGTTTCCTTCACTACAGCGAATGCTTCTGGCAAAAGATCATTTAAGGTATCCTCGGAAATTTTATAGGCCTCTTCGTTAAGTTTGTCTATATCGGCATAAATATCCTCATTCTTGTCTATATCCGTAGATGCATGCACCTCGTTGGTAAGTTCCTCTATTTTTTCATTGATGGATTTACAATTTTCCTCAATTTTGGCCTTAAACTCCTTTGTTTTATTTCGAAGCTCATCTAGACTTAGGCCTTCCATTGCTGCTTCGAATGATTTTATCTGTTCTACCAATGGCTGTAGTTGCTTAACATCTTTTTTCGACTTGTCGCCGACAAATGCCTTTATTACTGAATTTAATAAACTCATAGTTCTGTTATATTATATTGAAAGTTATCCTGAACTATGTTCATTGCAACTTTATAAGACTAATTTTAGTTTAATACCCTTCAAAAGGGCAATGCTTGGTTAAGGCAAAAGGTATTCCAGTTTATGATTCCCTTGAAAATGACCTATATAACTGCCAAAATTACATAAAAAAAAAGCCTCCTAGGAGACTTTTTTGTTGCAATTAAGTTAATATTATCAATATTCATCCTCATTCCAGAGGTAATCTTCTTCAGTTGGGTAGTCTGGCCAAATTTCTTCGATGGACTCGTAAATTTCACCACCCTCTTCCTCCATTGACTGCAGGTTTTCAACAACCTCTAAAGGCGCTCCAGTTCTTATGGAATAATCGATTAATTCGTCTTTGGTGGCTGGCCAAGGCGCATCACTTAAATAAGATGCAAGTTCTAATGTCCAATACATGTTAACAATTTGATTTTAAATTTTTGCAAAAGTAATTTTTATCGGCACATAGCCAAGTTTTTTTTAAGTTATTTATTTATTTTATTGAATTATTTTCGCTTTAATAGTTTGATAACGAATAAAATCAGGATTTATTAGTCTTTTTTCTCGGGAATCCATTTGATCTCGTTCACTTTCAAATCTAGGGACAACTTTCGTGCCAAGACAAAAAGGTAGTCGGAAAGACGATTAATATATGACAAAACGTTTTTGTCAAAAGGCTCATTTTCGTAAAGTTGCGATGCAAGACGTTCCGCTCTTCGACATACTGTTCGTGCAATATGACAGTATGACACGGTTGTATGACCTCCTGGAAGTATAAAATGGGTCATAGGAGGTAACGATTCGTTCATCTGATCCATTTCTTTTTCCAATAATTCTATATCAGAAGGCTTAATTTTAGGGATATTAAGGCGTTCCTTCCCACTTTTTAAAATAGCTTTTTTAGGGTCGGTTGCCATAATCGCGCCAACCGTAAATAATTTATCCTGAATCACAGCTATGGTATTTTTTGATCGTTCATCGATTTTTTGGTCACGAATAAGACCTAGCCAGGAATTTACTTCGTCAATTGAACCATAACTGTCTATTCGAATGTGGTGTTTTGATACTCTAGTGCCACCAAAAAGGCCGGTAGTGCCATCATCCCCTGTTTTAGTGTATATTTTCATAATCGAATCGCAAGATACAGGTTAAAGGATAAATGAAAAAAAAATAATCCCTTTTCAATGTTTATCCCTTTTTTCATCACGGTTAAAACCATCCATGAATTTCTTCGACCTTCTACTTCTTGACTTATTTCTGTTGTATATTGAAATAAATAGATAGATTACAAAAAGTATCCCTATTACTACGTAAATCGTATTATCCATAATCCTTTTATTTATAACTTAAAGTTAAGGGATTATATTCGAATCTTAAAATGTTGCTTGGCTTGTTCCCTTCTGAAAAAAATAGCACCACAGTAATACATATCAACCGTGACTGTTACATTTTCAAGAATTTTGATTTGCTCCCAACAATCATTGTTTTCTTTATCCGCGTGGATTGAATTGATTAAAATCAGCGTATTGTTATGAATATATCTGCTATATATTTTAATAATGCCCACATTCGGTTTTGCAAGATAAACAAGATCAAATGGTTTCTTTTCAAATTCAATTTTTGGAAACTCTTTTTTTACCAGATTTTGGATAGGAATATTTTGGGAAACAATACATACATTTTTAACATTGTAATATTTTATGCTTCCCAATAAAACACGAATAGTCTTAGATCCTTTATAATTGGGTTTGTGGTATAAGCATTTGGTAACATAATCATAGAGGAAGGGCGAATGTACCCCATGCTGGTTTGTGGCGCTAAAAATGAATTTAAGATAGGCTAGTATTCTGTACATCGTCATTTAATTGGCCTTGGAGTCAGGATTTACATCCTCTTGCCTTGCTTCGGCAAGCACTACACAAGCCTTCGAACTAGGAATTTTATTGGCCATTTACGCGTTGGAAGGTTATTCAAGCATTGCTGAAAGCTCAAACCAACGCTCGGTCTTGCTGTCAATTGCATCTGATATCTCTTTTAGTTCAACAGAAAGCTGGTCAATTTGTTCACCAGATAAATTACTGTTAGTAAACTTCTGCTGGACATTTTCTTTTTTTTGCTCCAATTTTCGAATCTCTTTTTCTAGGGTTTTGTGCTCTTTTTGCTCTAAATAAGAAAGTTTTGTGCTGTCTTCCACATTTTTCCAGGAGTTTTTCGAGGTATTATTTTCAGCGGTTTTATCTTTAACAATTCTGTTCTCGATGACCTTACTATCCTCATAAATCCTGTAATCTGAATAATTACCTGGAAAATCCTCTATGACTGCATTTCCACGGAAAACAAAAAGGTGGTCTACTATCTTGTCCATAAAATAGCGATCATGGGACACCACAAGAAGGCAACCGGGAAAATCCAACAGAAAACTTTCCAGCACGTTTAAAGTCACAATATCAAGGTCATTTGTGGGTTCATCCAAAATCAAAAAGTTTGGATTTTGTATCAGAACTGTACATAAATAAAGTCGTTTACGTTCACCACCACTTAACTTTTCAACATAATCATATTGTTTTTTCCTATCGAAAAGAAAGCGTTCCAATAATTGTTGGGCAGAAATTTGTTTGCCTTTTTTTAGGGGAATATAGTCACCAAATTCGCGAATAACCTCAATTACTTTTTGACCTTCTTTTATTACAATTCCATTTTGGGTATAGTAACCGAACTTAATGGTATCGCCTACAATTACTTTACCAGCATCCGGTTGGTCAATACCCGCCAGGATATTCAAAAATGTTGATTTCCCTGTACCGTTTTTTCCTATAATGCCAACTCGTTCCCCTTTTGTAAAGGTATATTCGAACTTATCTAAAATGGGTTTATCGGGATAGGATTTGGATATTTTATGAAGCTCCAATATTTTACTGCCAATACGCTCCATATTAATCTCCAATTGTACTTCATGTTCCTTACGGCGTAGATGCGCTTTTTCTTTGATCACCTTAAAATCGTCGATACGTGACTTTGATTTCGTGGTTCTGGCCTTTGGCTGTCTTCGCATCCAGTCCAACTCCTTTTTAAAAAGCAATTTTGACTTGTGCTGTTCAACATCCTCCTGTTGCATTCTTGCTTCCTTCTTCTCAAGATAGTAGGAGTAATTTCCTTTGTAGGGGTATAGCTTGCCGTTATCCAATTCCAAGATCTCGTTACATACCCGTTCCAAAAAATAACGATCATGGGTTACCATAAGAAGGGTCATGTTTTCTTTGGCGAAATACTCTTCCAGCCACTCTATCATTTCCAAATCCAAATGGTTGGTAGGTTCGTCCAAAATCAATAAATCTGGCCTATTGATCAATGCGTTGGCCAAAGCCAAGCGCTTTCTTTGACCACCGGAAAGCAATCCAACATTAGCACTTAAGTCCTCTAATTTTAACTTGAAAAGTATTTGTTTGTACTGTGTTTCAAAATCCCATGCGTCAAAACGCTCCATTGCCTCAAAGGCTTTTTGATATGTTTCTTCGTCTTGAGGGTTTAGCAATGCTTTTTCGTAAGCAATTATTATCCTTAGCACTTCATTGTCAGAAGCAAAAATGGTCTCTTCAACTGTCAACTCAGGATCAAGTTCGGGTTCCTGTTCCAAGAATGAGACTCTTACCCCCTTTCTATAATTAACACGACCATTATCCGGTGTATCCTTACCTGCCAATATATTTAATATCGATGTTTTACCATCACCATTTTTGGCAATAAGGGCAATTTTTTGGTATTTGTTTACACCAAATGATAAGTCCTTGAATAGAACAAGTTCGCCATAAGCTTTGGCTATATTTTCAACTGTGAGTAGGTTCATTTTTAAGTAGCGGTATTTTGTTTTCGAATATAGAAATACAAAAAAGTATATCTAACGGCCAACGCCAATAAAATAGGGATCAGCACCGGTGAGAATATCTGCACCTTTAAAAGCCATAAAATTACTGTCAATATCAATAAGGTTAATAAGAGCAATACAACCGATTTTAACCATACGGGCAATGGTTTATTACGCATTACATAAAAAGCGATAATAAGATTTAAAGGTAATGCCCATAGAATGTTAAAGTTGTTCGCAGTTGCTGTATGGTCGGTCAAGAACCAAAGAAAGAATATTACAACACCGGCAATCCCCGTTACGAAGAACATAGATAGGTCTAACCATCTATTTCTTTTGTTGTTCATGTAATCTTTATATGAGATTGCAAAAACTAAAACCATCAAAACCAGTGATAAGCATAATGGAGTGAGAAAGAAGTTTGCCTTATTTTTTTTAGGGCCTGGTTGATATATGGATTCCTCTTTAGGTGCCAAAGGTTTAGTGCCAAACTTGGTTGTGTTTAATTGTCGCATAACATATATTGGTAAGAACATATGTTCTTTGGGTGTTGCCAAATCATCGATAACAGAACCCAATGCCAGATCTATCCCAAAAGCGGACCACGAATTAGTCGGCATATTTTGGCGGATGAGCTCTCGATGGGTAAACTTTTGGTTAAGGTAATTTTCATTGAATTTAAGTTGATCCCCAAAAACATTTTGTAGTACATCCCAGATTTTGGTGGAACAATTGTTATAGAAAAAATCGTATTGATAAGCCCTGTTTTCTGGGAGATAGTTAATCTCCAAAAACCGGAACAACTCGTTTCTTTCCGATTGTGATAATTCCAATATCTGTTCGTTTACCCATCGCTTATCATATTTGTATTCCTGTAAGAAATTCGAAAAGCGTTGACGAGCAAGGGTATAGTCTAACTTACCTTTGGCAAACTTCCCGTAAAAGTTATTGGTCCTAAAATCAAAAACACCATAATTATAAACTACATCTATTCCAACTGCGGCATCTTGGACTCGGAAAGCACTGTGCCCAAAGGTCGAATAGAGTTGGTCACCAGAACCACAAGTGAGCACACTTATTTTGGATAAAGGTGATAATTCAGGTATTTGGCTATGCCCAATTGTTGATACCGTCAGGAATAATATAAAAAAAAGCCTTATTAGCTGCATTTTTTGTCACTAAGAAAGATTGGCCACAAATATCTGAATAAAATGGTTAATCGGGACTTTGCTGTTAATAGTTGTTAATTGTTGGTTTGGAATGTCTAACGCACCAAGATTTACATAAGGTATAAGTACTTTAAATCAATACATTTTTGCCATAATTATTTGTCTTAAATATATGGAATGGATTGATGAGGTATTAGAATATAACCAAAGAGCACTTATTTATAATGTCAAATTTAGCCCCTCTATATTTTAATTCACTTTAGGACTTTTCACTAAAAAGTATAATTCATTTAATAATTTTTATTTTAGGATTGGGGCACGATTGGAAACAATACTTTCCTAAAAATTGTATTATTTTTACAGAAACCAGCCTGCCATGATACGTCATATACCTAACATCATTACTTTATTGAATTTATTCTGTGGATGTGTAGCTGTTGTTTTTGCTGTATTAAACCAGTTGGAATTGGCTGCTCTCTTTGTTTTTCTTGGGATAATTTTTGATTTTTTTGATGGCCTCGCGGCCCGTCTACTTAATGTACAAACTGATTTTGGTATACAATTGGATTCTTTGGCCGACATGATCACCAGTGGCCTTGTTCCCGGTATTGTTATGTTTCAATTATTGGCCATGTCAATGACCGGCGGATGGAATGTGGACCTTTCCCCGGAAGTCGCCAATAATACATTTTGGGTGGCGTTAAAAGTGGCCCCTTTACCTTTTCTCGGTTTTTTGATTACCCTGGCGTCAGCCTATCGTTTGGCCAGGTTTAATATTGATGAGGACCAAGCAACTTCTTTTGTAGGCCTCCCAACACCGGCTAATACGTTGTTGATTCTTTCCTTACCTTTAATTTTGTTGTACCAAAACAACGATATTTTAAACAGTATTATCCTGAACCAATGGTTTTTGATTGGTATAACCTTGTTAAGTGCCTTTTTGCTTAATGCTAAAATTGAGCTGTTCGCATTAAAATTCAAAAATTGGGGGTTTAAAGACAACTCACAACGTTATATTTTTATAATAGTCAGCTTGGTTTTGCTCTTAACAATGAAGTTTATGGCCATACCAGCAATTGTCCTTTTTTATATCTTGAGTTCAGTGGTTGGTAGTATGGTCAGGAAGGCCTAATTATTATTGGATTAAAAATCCAACTTCTTTTTGCGTAATTCAAAGTTTTGCCCTAAATAGACTTTTCGGACCATTGCATCTGCAGCAAGGTCTTCGGGATTACCGGATTTTAGAATTCCGCCTTCGAACATCAGATAGGAGCGTTCAGTGATTGCAAGGGTTTCCTGTACGTTATGATCTGTAATTAGAATGCCTATGTTTTTATCTTTCAAATGAGCCACAATACGTTGTATGTCTTCAACTGCTACCGGGTCAACACCTGCAAATGGTTCATCGAGTAAAATGAATTTGGGATCGGTAGCCAAGGCACGTGCAATTTCGGTACGACGACGTTCCCCACCGGAAAGCAAATCGCCCCTATTCTTACGAATATGGGCAAGACCAAATTCCTCAAGTAAGGATTCCATTTTTAGATGTTGCTCTTTTTTACCCATATCGGTCAGTTGCAGTACACTTAAGATGTTCTTTTCAACGCTTAATTTCCTAAAGACAGAGGCTTCTTGGGCCAAATAACCAATTCCGTTTTGGGCCCTTTTATACATGGGGAATTTGGTAATCTCTGTATCGTTTAGAAATATGTTTCCTGCATTGGGCTTGATGAGTCCTACGATCATGTAAAAACAAGTAGTTTTACCAGCCCCATTAGGTCCTAGGAGTCCGACGATTTCCCCTTGGTTCACCTCCAAGGAAATACCTTTGACTACTTGACGCCCTCTATAGGCTTTCATTATGTTTTCTGCTCTAAGCTTCATGTTCGGGATCCTATATTTTTCAAATTCGAATCGCTCAAAACTAACCCTAATAAATTAGCTTTGGTTTCATATTCACTGTTTTTTAACCTTTTTTATTGCGTTTTGCTGCCAACTTTGCTTCCTTCTTGGCATCCCGTTTTAGAACCATTTTTGAAATATAAATACTTACTTGATAAAGTATCAATACAGGAACGGCAACGATTATCTGACTGGCCACATCGGGAGGGGTAATCACTGCGGATAATACAAGAACAATCACCAACGCAATTTTTCTATATTTCTTCATGATTTCGGGTGTAACCAATCCCACTTTGGTCAAAAAGTAAATTAAAATTGGCAACTCGAACAAGATGCCGCATGCAATGACCGAAGACCTTACTGTTGCAATATAGGAGCCTATGTCGAATTCATTCAATACAACTTCACTTACTTGGTAAGTACCCAAAAAATTAATTGATAGGGGAGCCACCACATAGTAGCCAAAAAGTACACCCAAGAAAAAGAGAAATGAGGCGATAAGAATAAATCCCCTAGAATTTTTACGTTCCTTTTCGTACAATCCTGGGCTTATAAACTTCCAAACCTCATAAAGTACATATGGGAAGCCTACAATGAATCCCGCCCAAATCGAAGTCCAAATGTGAGCTGAAAACTGTCCGGCCATCAAACGACTCTGAATCGTAAATGGTAGTTTTTCAGCACAAAATGCAGATTCAAAACCAAAATAAGTAGCAACATCACAAAAAAAACGGTATGTGGGAAAATCCATTTTTGAAGGGCCAAAAATGACAGTATCAAAAATAAACCCGCGCATTGTAAATGCGACTATACCTATAATTACAATCGCCACGGTTGAACGTATCAAATGCCATCTCAGTTCTTCGAGATGGTCTAAAAAAGACATTTCATTATGACTTTTGGTCTCTACTTTCGCCATTACAGTATACCCTCATTAATTAAGTTATGTAAATGTACGACGCCTTTATATTTGCCGTTATCAACAGCCAAAAGCTGAGAGATACCGTTGTCTTGCATAAGTTCAAGGGCCTTTATGGCAAGCATTTCAGTTGCTATGGTTTTGGGGTTTGAGGTCATTATATCTTTGGCTGTCAATCCATTAATAATATCGTACTTATTCAACATTCTACGAATATCGCCATCAGTAACGATCCCTACAATTTTATTCCCATGAATTACGGCAGACACACCCAACATTTTTTCCGATATTTCCACTATAACTTGTCGAATATCGGTATTTGGACTAACCTCCGGCTTCATATTGGTCTTTACAATATCATCTACCGTAAGATATAACCGTTTACCAAGAGCACCACCAGGATGGTATTTTGCGAAATCCTTGCTGCTAAATCCTTTTAATTCCAATAAACAAATGGCGAGTGCATCACCCATGACCAATTGTGCACTGGTGCTTGTTGTAGGAGCCAAATTATTTGGACAGGCCTCTTTCTGAACATATGTATTAAGGATGAAATCTGCCTGATTTGCCAAAAAAGACTCAATATTCCCGGTCATTCCTATCAACTTGTTATTTCCTCTTTTTATAAGGGGTACCAACATTTTAATTTCCGGGGTACTACCACTTTTAGAAATACAAATAACCACATCGTTTTCTTGAATGGTACCTAAATCGCCATGAATGGCGTCGCCCGCATGCATAAAAATCGCCGGGGTTCCTGTAGAGTTCAAGGTGGCAACAATTTTTGTGGCAATTATGGCACTCTTCCCAATTCCGGTAATCACAACCCTGCCTTTTGATTTTAGGATACATTCCACGGATTTGGAGAAATCCTCATTAAGTAAATTGGCCAAATTACCAATAGCTTCGCTTTCAATCTCAATTGTTTTTTTAGCGAGCTTAAGTATTGTTTTGGAATTATTCAAGGTATAAATTAAGTAAGGATATATTATCTTAATAGATTATCTTAGTATTTAAGTTCACAAAATTACATAAACTTAACTTTATAGAATAGTTTAAGTTTATTATTGATATTAAGAAACAATTTGTTTGATAAATTAAATCGCCTTATCTTATATAATTAATGGTAGATGGCTCAAAGCCATTAAATTAAAATTAAAAATGGTGAAACATGAAATGGGGAATAACGAGATAGATATTCGCACCCCATTAAAAAAATATTTTGGTTTTTCCCAATTTAAAGGTCTTCAAGAGGGAGTTATCAAAAACATTGTACAGGGAAAGAATACGTTCGTTATTATGCCTACAGGGGGTGGTAAATCCCTTTGTTATCAATTACCGGCATTAATGCAAGAAGGTACTGCGATTGTGGTATCGCCATTAATAGCCTTAATGAAGAATCAAGTAGATGCCATTCGTGGAATTTCGTCGGAACATGGTATTGCCCACGTATTAAACTCCTCCCTAAACAAAACTGAGGTTAAACAGGTGAAAGAGGATATTGTCAACGGTATTACCAAACTACTTTATGTAGCTCCTGAATCTTTAACGAAGGAGGAATATGTTGATTTTCTAAAATCAGTAAAAGTATCATTCGTTGCCATTGATGAAGCACATTGTATTTCTGAATGGGGACATGATTTTAGACCAGAATATCGAAATTTAAGATCTATTGTAAGTCGTTTGGGCGACGACATCCCGATAATAGGATTAACCGCCACGGCAACTCCCAAAGTACAGGAGGATATTATAAAAAATTTAGGTATCGCTGATGCTAAGGTATTCAAAGCCTCTTTCAATAGAGCCAATCTTTTCTACGAGGTACGCACCAAAACTGCCAATGTAGATACTGATATTATTCGTTTTGTAAAACAAAACGCCGGGAAATCAGGTATCATCTATTGTTTAAGTAGGAAACGCGTTGAGGAATTGGCACAAGTGCTGCAGGTAAACGGAGTGAGTGCGGTTCCTTATCATGCTGGTTTTGATTCCAAAACACGGTCTAAATATCAGGATATGTTCTTGATGGAAGATGTTGATGTGGTTGTGGCGACAATAGCCTTCGGCATGGGAATAGATAAACCCGATGTTCGTTTTGTGATTCACCATGATATTCCAAAAAGTATTGAGAGCTATTATCAAGAAACAGGTCGCGCCGGAAGGGATGGTGGCGAAGGGCATTGTTTAGCATTTTATTCATATAAGGATATTGAAAAGCTGGAAAAGTTTATGCAAGGCAAACCTGTTGCTGAACAGGAAATCGGGAATGCACTTTTGCAAGAGGTTGTAGCTTATGCCGAAACCTCAATGTCCCGAAGAAAATTTATGCTTCATTATTTTGGGGAAGAATTTGATGAGGTCAATGGTGCAGGAGCTGATATGGACGATAACGCTCGTAATCCGAAAAAAAAGGAAGAGGCAAAAGAAGATGTATCGAAGCTATTGAAGACTGTTCAAGAGACCAGTGAAAAATTCAAGTCAAAAGAAGTCGTCAAAACGATTACTGGGCAGTTAAACGCTTTGGTATCATCGCATAAAGCCAACGAAAAATCTGTTTTTGGGGTTGGTTCTGATAAGCCTGAAAATTATTGGATGGCCTTAATAAGACAAGTTTTGGTGGCAGGCTTGCTGAAAAAAGAAATAGAATTGTATGGGGTTCTACAGCTTACCGATAAAGGAAAAGGGTTTTTGAAAAATCCAACTTCCTTTATGATGACCAAAGACCATGTTTATAATAAAGAACAGGATGAAGCTATTGTGAGCGCCTCCAAGGGAGGTGCCGCAGATGTACAATTATTGAAATTGTTAAAATCAATTCGCAAAAAACAAGCCGATAAGCTGAGTGTACCACCATTTGTGGTTTTCCAAGATCCTTCTTTAGAGGATATGGCTCTTAAGTACCCCATTACAATGGATGAAATGCTTAATATTTATGGAGTAGGGGAGGGTAAGGCCAATAAATACGGAAAACCTTTTGTTGAGGCTATTGCAAGCTATGTTGAGGAAAATGACATTATTCGTCCTGATGATTTGGTAGTCAAAACTACCGGGGCCAATTCTGGTTTAAAACTTTACATTATTCAAAACGTCGATAGAAAATTGAATATCGAGGATATTGCATCTGCCAAGGGTTTGGAAATATCCGAATTGATCAAGGAGATGGAACAGATAGTTTACAGTGGAACAAAATTGAATATTGGTTATTATATCGATGAAATCTTGGATGAGGAACAACAAGAAGAAATCCATGATTATTTCTTGGAGGCTCAAAGTGACGATTTGGAAGAAGCAATGCAGGAATTTGACGGGGAGTATGAGGAAGAAGACTTACGACTCTACCGATTGAAGTTTATAAGTGAAGTGGCCAATTAATTCATTTTATAAGATTTGCATATAAAAAAACCGTCGCGAATAATATTTCACGACGGTTTTTTTCATTTTGAATTCTATCCTAGGGAGCTGAGGTCCCACTACCTGATTTTGATTTTTTAAGTTGACGCTGTATTTTTTTAATTGCGGATTCGATCGATTTTTCAGGTTCGATAATGTTATATTCCCCCCAAAAATCAGGATCGGCAAAGCCAATCGCCTCATCACCCAAAATGATGGATGTCTTCATTCTATCGTTTGATTTTGGCATTTCGTTGGTAATATTCTTTTCCCAATCGGTAACTGCCATTTCGGAGGAGAGCGTATAAATTGAATTGAACAGTTTTTTATCCCAATCAATTTTAAACTCAAGCATTACATTACTATAGCCATAATACCATTTCCCATCTTTTTCCCTATAGTCCACACGATATGCAACTTCGTTAGGCCAGACTTTCGCGTTCCTTGGTTTTCGCCTTACAAATAATTTGGAAGCCTCATTCTTATCTGTAATGTTCAATGAGTAAATGGCACTGGTGAGTATTTTATTCTCCGCATCTATGTATAACTTACCTTGATAAAGTTGTTCCTTTATATTTGGTTTCTGGGTAAAGTTAACCACATAGATATACCTATCTTTTACACTGGTAGATCGGTCATAACTAAAATCGTACTTAGAAAGCGATTCACTTGTGAATATATACTCGGGATATTTCATTATATCAACAAATAGGGCATTAAATGGTCCTCCTTGAAGCTTCAGGGCAACAGTGTCTAATTTACTATAATCCGTACTTTTTCGTGCCTTGTAGAGCTGAACAGCATCTTTTCTACTAGAAGTATAGGGTGTTTTATAAATATTCACGACAGCTTCGGAAAGGGATACGTTCTTTTTTCTTTTTTTTATGGTCTCACGGTAAAAAGCAGTCATTAAAGTTGGGTCATCAAAATAATTCTGACCTTTCTTTTTCAAGGTTTCCCGTACCAAACTCTCTGCATTTGTCGGAATACTAAGACTCACCTCACTCAATTCAACAATAGAAATGTCCATATAAATTTTATTGTTCCCATCCTTGAATTGTGATAAAGGCAGTAATTTGGTCTTATAACCTAAATAAGAAACCAACACATTGGCATCATTTAAATTTTTAGGTACTTTCAGGGCAAATTCACCCTCGGTATTTGTAATAGTACTGATATTGGTGCCTTCAACTGTAAGTGTAGCAAAAACCAAAGCCTTTTTTGAGTCAGCATCCATAACCTCCCCTTTGTACTCCTTATAGTTTATATCTTGCTCTTGCGCATCCTGAAAGTATGCTGAAGCTTCTTGAATTCCTGTAAATCCCATAGTCAGTAAAACAAATAATACTGTGGAAAGGAATATTTTAGGTATTCTGGTGCATTTATGTAACATGATCAATAGTTTTATATTATTTAAATATCTTTTTCGGGCTTATCCAAGTTAGTGATAATTAACTACATAAGTTGTTAAAAAAAGCCTATAAATCCCAGATTCAAAAATTAAAAACTACTTGGCATTAACCCATTCTTGTTGCAAAATTCCAAAATATTCACTTCTTAACCAATGATATTGATCATGTATTTAAAAATACTTTAACAATGAAATTAAATAAGACCAATATTTACTGATGTTAAGTTCAAAATCCCAATAATAGATAAGCCACTTTCCATTAACTATTACCGTTTTTTTATAGGAACATTATTCAAGATGAATGTTCAGGCCAAAGATCATTACAAAGCCTAAAACGTTTATTAAGTTATTTCATCATGTGTTTTAGAGGAGGAAGAGATTAATCGGTTAATTTCTTTAAGCTCATCGCTTGTAATATCACGCCATTTTCCAACAGGTATATCCAATTTCACGTTCATTATACGAATTCGCTTTAATTTTTTTACACGATAGTCCAAATATTCACACATACGCCTAATCTGGCGGTTAAGTCCTTGAGTCAAAATTATTTTAAACTGATACTTGTTAATTTCCTCTACCTCACATTTTCTGGTCATCGTATCCAAAATTGGAACCCCATTTGCCATTTTCTCAAGAAACTTTTGGGTAATCGGTTTATCTACTGTAACTAGATATTCCTTTTCATGATGGTTGCGGGCACGGAGTATCTTATTTACTATATCGCCATCGTTGGTAAGGAATATGAGTCCCTCACTTGGTTTGTCGAGCCTGCCAATTGGGAATATTCGTTTGGGATAATTTATGAAATCTATTATGTTGTCCTTTTCAACACGTGTATCTGTGGTACATACGATGCCAACTGGCTTGTTAAAGGCAAGATAAACAAGTTTTTCATTGGAATCCGAAATAAGCTCCCCGTCAACACGAACTTCATCGCCTTCAACTATTTTAGTTCCCATCTCAGGTACTTTTCCATTGATTGTAACTCTCCCCTGTTCAATTAATTTATCCGCAGCCCTGCGGGAGCAATAACCCACTTCGCTTAGGTATTTGTTTATTCTTGTCTGTTTTTGTTCTTCCATTTAATATTTATGAACTTCATTCATTTATTCTGTTAAATTCATATTTGTAAATCTCCCTGCCCAATTGTGCTAAAAAAGGAATCCCTATATCATCGTATTCATATATATTATCATTGAAAATTCCATTTTTATTGACAAGTATGGTAGCCGTAAGCATGAATTCGATTTTGTTTTTTGAGTCTATTATATATGCGCAATCGGTTAAAGTCCCATAGGCATAACCCACTTTATTGTAAATTTTTATATGCTTAGGTATATCTTCTTGATTATCCCCGAACATAAGGAATTTTACATAACTATCATAAAATTCACTAGGGTCATAACCTACATTTTTAGGAAAGGCCTGCATCGATTTCAAAAGAAATTCACGTTGTGGATTACTTAAATTAAATCGTTCGTATTCTAAAAATGCTTGAGGAAATATTACCCGTTTTAATAGATTGTGTTGTGCATTTATGGGAAAATAGTTTTTCAATCCAAAATCAAAAGGCTCGTAAATCAGTGAATCTTCGGTTATATATCCGATGCCTTTTTTAATTCCGTTTATATCCAAAGGAACGGGGGAAGTATTGATAGTGCCTTCGAAAGAAGCGGTTGTACTATCATTCAAATATATGATCAAGGGCTTGGTGGTTATTTCATCTGCATCTTCAGTAGACAATCTATGGGAAATTCGCACGGGTGAAATACCTTTTTTCTTTAAGGTTGTATTTATCGCATCTTGACCTAAAAATTCAAACAACCTATTGTTGGCCAGATTATCGCTCACAGCAAATATTTTTGAAATATCAATGCCAAAAGTGGTCTCTATTGAATCTCCTTCAACATAATAACGGGTATCCTTGTTTAGCGAATCTATTTTATTCAATTTTTCCAGGGCCAAAACTGCAATGGGAAATTTTATTGTGCTTGCAGGGTAGAAGTAAATGTTGTCATCAACCTGAAAATCGTAATCGGTAAAAACAACGCTATCTTGGAGTCTATCAATTTGTGAGTATTTAATCTGAACCTCATATCGTTCAATACTATCCACTACCCGTTTTATTTTTATGTTTTCTGAGGCTAATGCATGTAGCAATGGGTTTTTATTATTGCTTTCCTCATTACAGGAAACAAATAGTGAAAATAAAAATAGAAATAGCAGTATTTTTTTAATCATAAATAACCGGGTTGGTAAAACTATAATATTATTAATCTTCGTATACCTCACCACGATGAGGTTTTAAAGCATCCCTAACCGCTATCATATTTTCTTCGCTTACCACCATAAATGCCAAACTATATATTTCATTTATATGTTGGTAGCCCGTTATATTCAAATCCAGACCTTCGACCAGGATGAATTCTTTCAGGTGCTTTTCGTGATGTTCCGCTGTCTTCCCTGCCACTGGTCCCCGAAAGTCCCATATTAGTTTAATTTTTCCTTTCATTCAATTTGCTAGATACTGTCTTGGTTTGATTGAGGTATTAAATGTAATGAATTATGGTTGAGGTCGCCAAAAATGTGTTAATGAAAGTCCATATCACTTGTTTAGCATTATGTAATTGTTATTTTTGCGGGATGTTTTTAGCAAATAAAAATTCAGTGATTTATAGATATTCGTGGGTTTTGTTGGCTTTGATTTTGGTTGCATGTAACTCTCTTTGGAAAGATGAGTCCGATAAAGAACCCATTGCAAGGGTAGGGGATTCTTATTTATATAAAGAGGATGTTATTCCGTTTATGATCAAGGGTATGACAAAAGAGGATAGCACCTCATTTATTACAAGCTATATAAACAACTGGGCATCAAAACAATTATTGCTCACCAAAGCAAAAATCAATTTGTCTGAAAGCAAGTTGGCCGAGTTTGATGCTTTAGTGTACAATTATAAAACTGACCTGTATACCCGTGCCTATAAAGAAGCATTGGTACTGCAAGGAAGTGATTCTATTATTAGTCAATCGCAATTGGAGCGTTTTTATGAAAAGGAAAAGGAAAATTTTAAGTTAAAGGAAAGACTTATAAAGCTTAGATTTATTGAATTACCGATACAATTTTTAGACAAGGAAACGGTAATTAGTAAATTAAAAAGTTTTAAAGAAGAAGATGTTAAGTATTTGGATTCTATAGGAGTACAATTCAAGAAATTGAATTTTAATGATTCGATCTGGGTCAGTGCATCCAGGGTTCTTGAGGAAATACCTCCGTTAACACTTGAAAATCAAGGTAGATACTTAAAAAAATCACAATTTTTTGAATTGCAGGATTCATTAGGGGTATATTTGGCAAAGATTACAGGAGTACTGGAAATTAATGATATTGCTCCATTATCATATATAAAACCATCTATAGAACAGGTACTCTTAAACCGAAGAAAGTTGGATTATATTAGAAAATTGGAAACTGAAATTATAGATGAAGCTATCAAAGAAAAAGAATTCGAAGTCTATGTACAGGACAACTAAAATCACAGTATTACTTTCATTTTTATTTTGTTCGGTAATCGTTTCTGCCCAAGTAGCAGAGGATATTACCGATACTCAAATTGAGCCTCCAGAACCTGTTTTGGAAGCCAAAATGGAAATAAAGAAAGACTCAGTGTCAAATTTCAAGAGAATAAAGCTAGATGGAATAGCTGCCGTTGTGGGTGACTATGTTATTCTTGAATCGGACATCGAAAAAACCTTGATTGACCTAAAAAGTCAAGGTGCATCAACTGAGGATATTACAAGATGTGGACTCTTGGGCAAATTAATGGAAGATCGTTTGTATGCCCACCAAGCGGTACAGGACAGTCTTTTGGTATCCGATGACGAAGTTGAATTGACAAGTGAAAGACAAATCCAGTCTTTTATTGCCCAAATGGGTTCTATGGAAAAATTATTGAAGTTTTATAAAAAGGAAGATGAAGTAAGCCTGCGCGAGGACATCAATAAAATAAACAAGCTTCGTATGCTTTCTGAAAAAATGCAGCTTAGTATTGTTTCGGAAATTGAAATTACCCCAGAGGAGGTAAGACAATTCTTTTATAAAATTCCGGAGAGTGAACGTCCCGTTTTTGGTGCTGAATTAGAGATATCACAAATTGTAAAACAACCAATGGCTACCGATGTGGAAAAACAAAAGGTAATTGATAAGCTAAAAGCAATCAAGGCCGATGTGGAAGATAATGATGCAAAATTCAGCGTAAAGGCCATTTTATACTCCCAGGATCCAGGATCTAAATCCAAAGGAGGTTTTTATAGTATAACCAAGGATACCGGCTTTGATAAAACGTTCAAGGATGTTGCCTTTAGTCTTCAGGAAGGCGAAGTATCGGATCCTTTTGAGACAATATTTGGATTTCATTTAATTTACATAGAAAAGATAAGGGGCCAAGAGCTCGATTTACGTCATATATTGATAACTCCTGAAATTTCCCAAGAGTCCTTGGACGAGGCCAAGGCAGAGTTAGACAGTATACGCAAACATATAATTGAAGGTAAATATAGCTTTGCCGAAGCTGCCCGAAATTTTTCTGATGAGAAGGAAACCAAATTTGATGGTGGCCTGTTGCGAAATCCTATTAACTATGATTCAAGGTTCGAGTTGACAAAAATGGATCCAACGTTGTACAATCAAATAAGGAACCTGAAAGACAATGAGATATCATATCCTATATTAGAGCAAGACCCGAGGGGGGGAGGTCCAAAATATAAATTGCTGAATGTCACCAATAGATATGATGAGCATGTGGCGGATTTTGCCAGGGATTACACCAAAATACAACAGTTGGCACTTACAGAGAAACAATTTAATGCCATTAAAAAATGGATGGGTAAACATATTGTAGACACCTATATAAGTGTGAATGAATCTAATAAAAATTGTGATTTTGCCAATAATTGGGTAAAAGAATAGTTGCATGTCAGACGTAACCGCCATAAATAATTTAGTCCAAAAGCATGCTGCTCTTAAACAAGAAATAGCGAAAGTTATTATTGGGCAAAAAGATGTTATTGATCTTATTTTATTATCGATCTATACGGGCGGCCATTCGCTGTTGATAGGTGTCCCCGGTTTGGCAAAGACCTTAATGGTAAATACAATTGCCCAGACCTTGGGATTGGACTTTAAGAGAATACAATTTACCCCGGATTTAATGCCTAGTGATATTTTAGGGAGTGAAATTTTAGACCAGAACCGTAATTTTAAATTCATTAAAGGGCCTATATTTTCGAATATCATCCTAGCCGATGAGATAAACCGTACACCTCCGAAAACACAAGCTGCTTTATTGGAAGCCATGCAGGAAAGAGCTGTAACAATTGCAGGGCAACGTCATAAATTAGAGTTGCCTTATTTTGTGTTGGCTACCCAAAACCCTATTGAACAAGAAGGAACTTATCCTCTGCCAGAAGCCCAATTGGACCGTTTTATGTTCGCCATAGAATTAAAATACCCTTCAATCGAGGAAGAAATTGAAGTTGTTAAAAGAACAACCTCTGATGAAACGGTGAAAATAAATGCTCTTTTTAGTGCAGCTGAAATATTGGAAGTGCAACACTTAATTCGACGAATTCCTGTACCTGACAATGTTGTTAACTACGCGGTTACTTTAGTCAACAATACAAGACCAAATCTCGAAACGGCTCCCGATTTTGTAAAACAATACGTAGATTGGGGGGCTGGGCCCAGAGCTTCACAGAACCTAATTATGGGTGCTAAGGCACATGCGGCAATACACAGTAAGTTCTCACCCGATATTGAAGATGTACAAGCTGTGGCAATGGGTATTCTTCGTCATCGAATAATTAAAAATTATAAAGCTGAGGCTGAAGGTATTACTGAGGAGGATATCGTTAATAGATTATTCTAAATACCCAATAACAATTCAACCTGTTTTCAAAGTCTTTTGCACGATAATCCTAATTGCTTCGTGTGGTAATTATCAATTTCCCAAAATCGTGGTAATCCTGACGTAAAAATTTCATTTGCCCCTTGGATTTTCTTAATTTCGCTGAATTACTTTAACCAATAATATTCTATATAATGGCATTTGACATCGAAATGATTAAAAGTGTGTACGCCAAAATGGCTAAACGCGTTGACAAAGCCCGGGAAGTAGTCGGTAAACCACTTACTCTTTCAGAGAAAATTTTGTATTCCCATTTATGGGATGGCAATCCTTCAAAGGCATTTATCCGAGGTAAGGATTATGTTGATTTTGCGCCTGATCGCATTGCATGCCAAGATGCAACGGCCCAAATGGCATTGTTGCAGTTTATGCAAGCAGGAAAGGCCAAGGTAGCTGTACCAACTACGGTGCACTGTGATCATTTGATACAAGCTAAAAGTGGGGCGGCTGCAGATTTAAAAGTAGCAAACTCTACTAGCGCTGAGGTATTCGACTTTTTGGAATCAGTTTCAAACAAATATGGAATAGGTTTTTGGAAACCAGGAGCGGGAATTATTCACCAAGTGGTATTGGAAAATTATGCATTCCCAGGGGGTATGATGATTGGTACCGATTCGCACACTGTTAATGCCGGTGGTTTGGGAATGGTGGCAATTGGAGTTGGTGGTGCCGATGCTGTGGATGTTATGGCAGGCATGGCTTGGGAACTAAAGTTTCCAAAATTGATAGGGGTTAAACTTACAGGAAATATTTCTGGATGGACCTCAGCCAAGGATGTTATTTTGAAAGTTGCGGGAATACTTACGGTAAAAGGTGGCACAGGGGCAATAATCGAATATTTCGGGGAAGGCGCTAAAAACCTTTCTTGTACAGGAAAAGGTACAATTTGTAATATGGGAGCTGAAGTTGGAGCAACCACGTCTACATTTGGCTATGATGAATCAATGGAACGCTATCTAAGAGCTACCGACAGAAATGGGGTAGCAGATGCGGCTAATGAAATTAAGGAATATTTGACAGCGGATCCGGAAGTTTATGCAAATCCCAAGAAGTACTTTGATCAGTTGATTGAAATCAATTTAGATGAATTGAGACCACACTTAAATGGGCCATTTACTCCAGATTTAGCTACACCGGTAGGACAATTGGGAGCTAAGGCCAAAGAAAAAGGTTGGCCCATAAAAGTAGATTGGGGATTAATAGGATCTTGTACCAACTCTTCATATGAGGATTTATCCCGAGCGGCCTCCATTGCCAAACAAGCAATAGATAAGAAAATAAAACCTAAATCGGACTTTGGTATTAACCCTGGTTCTGAGCAAATTAGATTTACTGCTGAGCGCGACGGACTGCTGCAAACATTCGAAGAGTTAGGTGCTACGGTTTTTACCAATGCTTGTGGCCCATGTATTGGCCAATGGGATAGGAGCGATCTTAAAGGGGATGAAAAAAATACCATTGTCCATTCTTTCAACCGTAACTTCTCTAAAAGGGCAGATGGCAATCCGAACACCCATGCATTTGTAGGCTCACCAGAAATGGTTGCCGCAATTGCAATTTCTGGTAGGTTGGATTTTGACCCAATGAATGATACCCTTATCAATGAAGATGGGCAAGAGGTTAAATTGGATGAACCTATGGGCATAGAATTGCCAATCAAAGGTTTTGCAGTTGAGGATGCTGGTTATTTGCCACCAGATGAAGATGGTTCGGGTGTTGAGGTCAAAGTGAGTCCGACTTCGGAAAGGCTTCAATTACTTGATCCTTTTTTACCAATAAAACCCGAACAATTACAAGGTGTTAAACTACTGATCAAAGCTTTTGGTAAATGTACAACGGATCATATTTCAATGGCTGGTCCCTGGTTACGTTTCCGGGGGCATTTGGATAATATAGCCAACAATACGTTGATTGGTGCAGTAAATGCTTTTAATAAAAAGACCAATTTTGTAAAGAACCAACTTACAAGGGAATATGGTGGTGTTCCAGATACCCAAAGGGCATATAAAGCCGCAGGTATTAAAACTATTGTAGTTGGGGATCACAATTATGGTGAAGGTTCATCTAGGGAACATGCTGCCATGCAACCGAGACATTTGGGAGTAGCTGCAGTATTGGTTAAGTCGTTTGCCCGAATTCATGAGACAAATCTTAAGAAACAAGGAATGTTAGGATTAACATTCGCCAAAGAAAGCGATTATGATTTGATTCAGGAAGATGATACCTTCAATTTTGTTGATATCGCCGAATTTGCACCGGGCAAACAATTAACATTGGAAGTAATACATGCTGATGGCAAGAAAGATATTATCAAGGCGAACCATACCTATAACGAGTCGCAAATAGGCTGGTACAAAGAAGGTTCTGCCTTGAATGTTATAAAAAGAGAAAATGCAGCTTAAAGATTAAATTCATATAATTGATAAAAACTCCCTATTATCATTGGGAGTTTTTTAGTTTTGGATAAAACCCCCAATGATGGCAATACGAAGAAAAACGGTATTCAATATTTTACTTATTGCATTGGTTTTGTCATTTTTCTTGACTCCTTTGGGGCATTTCGGAAAAATTTTTCTAAATAGGCTTTTTTCAGGTACTCCTGATCTTATCGAAGAATCCTCAAGACAGCAACTACCTTCCTATAACTGGAAGTTAAAAGATGCGCAATGGAAGTTTTTCAATTTTGAAAAATCCAAAGGCAAAGTGGTTTTCATTAATTTTTGGGCATCATGGCGTTTGCCGTGTGAAGCGGAGTTAAAAGGAATACAAGATCTTTATAATGATTTTGGGGACCAAGTCGATTTTTATATTGTCACCAATGAGGAAAGACAGCCCGTTGAATCCTTCATGGCAAATAAGAATTTTACTTTTCCCGTTACGTATTTAATAATAGATGAACCTGCCCCACTCGAGGTGTTGGAGCCACCCGCTTCATATATTATCGATAAAAAAGGATATATAAGGGTAAAAGAGGATGATATAGCCGATTGGGACAATAAAAAAATTAGGGAATTATTGGAAGTTTTGATAAAAGAATAATATGAAAATAACTAAGAAACAATGGATTAATGGAGCCTTTGTAATCGGGATAATCTTGATGCTCTTTACTCCTGTTGGTTTTTATGCCCGTGTATTTGTAGGAAGATTATTATCAACAAGTGCCGCGGTTCTGAAAACCGAATTGCAGATACCTGTAAAAAATTATGATTGGCAGTTAATTGATGCCTACGGTAATGATTTCAAATTTGAGCAGGTAAAAGGGGATGTAGTATTGGTAAATTTCTGGGCTACTTGGTGCCCACCGTGTGTAGCGGAGATGCCAAGTCTTCAAAATTTATATAATGATTATGGTGACAAGGTTACCTTTATGTTCGTTGCACAAGACAAAACTGAAAAGGTTTCTGCGTTTATGACTAAAAAAGGATATAATCTACCCGTGTATTTTTCAAAAACCGAAGCTCCAAATGTGCTTACTTCCAAAACCATCCCAACTACCTATGTTATAAATAAAGAAGGGAAAATAATTATTGCTGAAACGGGGGTTGCAGATTGGAACAGCAGTAAAATCAGAAATCTATTGGATGAATTGGTGGCCGAATAATGCTATTGATCAAATAATCAAAAGGGTAATATAGACTTTGGCGTAAAAAAAAGCTTCCCATTCAAATATGGAAAGCTTTTGTGCCCACGACTGGAGTCGAACCAGCACGTCCATGCGAACACTACCCCCTCAAGGTAGCGCGTCTACCAATTCCGCCACGTGGGCATTATTTATTTCTATATCACAATCACAATAAAATAGGCCAATCCAATACTTTCACCGATTATACCAGTTTATCAAATCGAATGCCGACACTTCGGGACCGCCACATGGGCATTGATTTTGGAGTGCAAATATAGCAAGGCATACTTGAACTTAAAATTTATTAAGGTTTTTAATTTAAACCGTATGTTCCAAAAATTAAGTGTTTCGAATATTAAGTAATTGCAGAAAAGTTACCTTGTATTCATGAATCCATATACATCATTCAAAAGTAGTTCCTCACCTAGTGTACCATTGGATTTTAGATTATAGCGTATGTTGATTTTGGTACCTATGGGTGCATAATAATAGACAATCCAGCTATCTGCCTCATTAAGGGCAATACAACCATTTGAATAGGCTTTTCCAAGAGTCCTGGGGTTCGTTGTTGGGTGAATTAACTGGCCATTCCTAACTCCGTTTATCTCTGTTACGATCCATGGTATCTTCGGCATTAAAGTTGTTTTGCCATCATCCCTTTTTGTTAAATAGAATTGTTTGCCATCAACGGGATTGTAAAATTTAGGGTCTTTTCTATGGCTTACAATCATACCACTTCCTTGTTTGGTGCGTAAATCGATAATACGGTCCGCCATTTTTAAATACTTCTTCTTGTTTTGTCCAATCCTTATAGGGAAAATGAATAATTCTGATGAATCTTGGTATATTCTTAATTTGAACTCGGGAAGGTTAACATCAATTTCGGTTTCCATAAAGGAATCCATAATTGATTTAGCTTGAAGTGAATCCGGAACCATCAGTGAATCAGAAGGTTTTAATACAATCATCTTTTTTTGATCATATACAAATGAATCTTTCTGCATCATTCTATAATAATCGGTATTTGCCAGGGTTTCAATTATCCATGGATTAGCTCGCACCAACAAATGTTCACTAAGTGGGTAAGATGTCGACGAATCATTGGCGATGACCAAAGAATCCATATAATTAAAATAGTTATCGATAAACACCGTCTCGGAAATGTGGATATTTTTTGGGATTTTGGGTTTTTCAATCAACTCTATGGATGGTACAGAATTATCAGCAATGGTATTAACCTTAGTCTCTAGGAGTTTGGCTAATGTTAGTGTCAGCAATAATAGTAGTAATAAGGCCAATGTATATGTAAGTCGGTTTGACATTCTGGTTAAGTTTATATTGTTTATTAAAGCCTTGTATTTGGATCTAAATGATGGGTGTCATTTATGACAAATAACCCCATTTCGTTCAACTCCCTACGCACCATTTCAAGTCCATTTCTATTTAGATATTCAAAAGTGATAGAACTATTTTCGCTGTCTACGATAATATTCCAAACATTTTTTAAAGTAAATAGCTTTTCAATGATCGCCTTTTTATCCAAACCAGATTTTGACTTTTGTATTTCGAAAGTAGTTTTCATGGATCTCAATGTTTTATACTACAAAGCTATTCTGTAAAATACTTACATGAAATGAGCAAAATCATGTACGACAACTTTGGAGTAAGTCAAATGGGTTTTAGTATGACCATTATCATTTATTACATCAAAGAATCATTCTATATTTGAATAGTACCTTTTCAAATACATTTGAGGATGGCACATGTATATCAATCTACAAAAAGGGTTTATGAGTTCTTCGTTGAAATAGGCGAGCTATCCAATTTTGCGATACGCTTTTTCAAGGAGGTTTTGAAACCACCATGGGAGTTTAAGGAACTTTTACGGCAATGCTATAATATGGGTAATAGATCATTGGTGTTGGTTGGTGTCACAGGTTTCATTATTGGTTTGGTCTTTACATTACAATCTAGGCCTACCTTACTTGAATTTGGGGCAGTATCCTGGATGCCTAATATGGTAGGAATTTCAATAGTCAGGGAAATTGGACCTGTAATTACTGCCTTGATCTGTGCCGGACGAATAGCATCTGGAATAGGGGCAGAATTGGGTTCAATGCGCGTAACCGAACAAATTGATGCTATGGAGGTCTCAGGTACCAATCCATTTAAATATTTGGTGGTAACTCGAATAGCAGCAACTACCCTTATGCTTCCATTGCTGGTTATTTTTGGGGATGTAATTGCGCTCTATGGATCGGCTTTAATAGAAAACTTAAAAGGCGAAGTTTCATTTCAACTTTATTTCAATACGGTTTTCGATGCCCTGGAATATGGTGATTTGATACCAGCTACAGTAAAATCTTTTTTCTTTGGTTTTACCATTGGTTTGGTCGGTTGTTATAAAGGGTATTATAGCAAAAAGGGAACTGCAGGCGTAGGTGTCGCAGCTAATACCGCTGTGGTTATGGCTTCATTACTCCTATTTGTTGTCGATTTTATAGCAGTTTTTATAACCGATATTTTTTATGAATTGTAATATGAAGGAACAGGAACAAATAATGAACCCAAAAAACAGCCTGAATCCAGATAACCATCAGGAGAAAACAGCGGTAATTGATATTAGGGATTTACGTAAAAGTTTTGGCGAAAATCACGTATTAAACGGATTTTCAATGAAACTGTACAAAGGTGAAAATCTCGTAGTTATGGGTAAATCAGGTTCAGGAAAATCGGTGATGATCAAGTGCCTTGTAGGTTTAATGGAACCCGATAGTGGTTATCTTTCGGTCATGGGTAAAGAAATAAAAACTTTGGATCAAAAAACATTGGATGCCTTAAGATCCGATATTGGTTTTCTTTTTCAAGGAAGTGCCTTGTATGATTCAATGACAGTACGCGAAAATTTGGAGTTTCCGATGAGGAGACATAAAGAGAAGTTGGGAAACGTAACAGACACTCTGCCATTGGTACTAGAGGCTCTTGGGAATGTTAGTCTTGCCCATGCAATAGATTTAATGCCCGTTGAACTATCCGGGGGAATGAAAAGACGTGTGGCATTAGCGCGAACACTAATTTTAAAACCAAAAATTATACTATATGATGAACCTACAAGTGGGTTAGATCCCATTACCGCCAAAGAGATAATTGAACTCATGCGAAGTATTCAAAAAAAATATGGCACTTCTTCACTTATAATAACCCATGATGTAGACTGTGCCAGGGTAATTTCAGAACGTATGATATTATTGGTCGATGGTGTTAATTACGCAGAAGGATCGTATGAGGAACTATCAAAATCAAAAGATCCAAAAGTCGAAGCTTTCTTTAAAAAATAAGATCATGGCAAAAACAACTTCAGAAAATTTAAAATTGGGAATATTCGTGGTATTTGGCACTATTCTTCTGGTAATTGCGGCCTACCTAATAGGAAATAGGCAAAATATGTTTGGCAAGACCTTTACCGTCAGTGCGGTTTTTAAGAATGCAAACGGACTCCAAAAAGGTAATAATGTACGCTTTTCAGGAATTAATGTAGGGACTGTTAAGGCAATTGAAATGATCAATGATACTACCATAAAGGTGAATATGATCATTGATGAAAATATGTTGGGTCATATAAGAAAGGATGCAATTGCAACTATAGGTTCCGACGGTCTTGTGGGTAGTATGATATTGAATATAATTCCAGGTGAAGGAACTGCTGATATGATCGAACCGAATGATGAACTTGAATCGTTCAGTAAAATAGCGACACAAGATATGTTGAGTACGCTAAACACAACCAATGAAAATGCGGCCATGCTTACCGCAGATCTCCTGAAAGTAACCCAGTCGCTTACCAAGGGAAAGGGAACGATGGGTAGATTATTGAATGATACCATCATGGCCACCGATCTTCGGCAGACCATTACAAACTTAAAAAATGCCAGTTGGGAGGCTAATACCACAATTCAAAAATTGAATAGTATGATTCAGCAAATAAATTTTGAAAAAAGTACTGCAGGAGTCATTTTCAATGATACGATCACAGGAAGAAAAATGCGCGATATTATTACCAATCTCGAAACCTCAAGTACGGAGATTGATAAAATGACCAAGAATTTAAATATAGTTGTTGATGAAATAAAAGAAGGTAAGGGAGCCATTAACTATTTGGTGAATGATTCAACTTTTGTAAATAATCTGAATACTACTATCAAAAATATCGAAGAAGGTTCTATACGTTTTAATGAGAATATGGAAGCATTAAAGCATAATTTCCTCACTAGGGGGTACTTTAAGAAATTGGAACGGCAAAAAAAGAAGGATGCATTAAATCAATAACCTTTTTGGATAATACCTTGACTTTACCAAATAACCCCCGATAATGGGTGACCATTCATTTTTGTTAACCTTGATTGAATTATTATTTAATTAAAAATTAAAATTAGGATGATGTTACTCATGTCTAACTAATTCTTAATCGTTTACCTTTCACAAGAAAATAGATAAAATAGAATCTATGAAAGCAGCCTACCTTGTAAAATACGGTCCTTCAGAATCTGCTTTCGAAATAAGGGAAGTACAAAGACCCGAACCCACACCCAATCAGGTATTAATAAAAGTAGAAGCATTTGGTCTTAATTTCGCCGATGTTATGGCCCGATTAGGACTCTATAAAGGCGCACCTCCCTTACCCGCCCTTTTGGGATATGATGTTGTTGGTCATGTTGAACAATATGGGAGTAATGTAAAAAACTTAAGCGTTGGCAATCGTGTAACGGCACTTACCCGTTTTGGTGGGTATGCAGAATACGCCTTAGCAGAAAAGGAGGTAACCAATAACATACCTGAAACTATTTCTGCCGGTGTAGCCGTTGCCTTGGCAACCCAATACAGTACGGCATATTTTTTATCACAAGAAATGGCCAATATCCAAGAAAACGAAAATGTCCTAATCCATGCTGCTGCAGGTGGAGTAGGTACGGCTTTGACGCAATTGGCCTTACATAAAAAATGTATAGTATTTGGTACATGTAGTTCGCCGGAAAAGATGGAATACCTTAGGGTAAATGGCGTGCATCATCCCATTAATCATACGGTAAAAGACTTTGCGGCCGCAATAAAAACAATTGTAGGTGACCATGGATTGGATGTCATTTTCAATCCTGTAGGTGGTAAATCGGTCAAAAAGGGATATCGATTGCTTGGGGCAGGCGGAAGATTGATAACCTTTGGTGTTTCTTCAATGAACAGTACAAAATCGATTTTTGGAAAATTGAGGGTGTTAGCGCAATTCGGAATTTACCATCCTGTTCAATTTTTAAGCAACTCAAAGGGAATGATCGGGGTGAATATGCTAAAAATTGCAGAACAAAAGCCAAAGAAAATCGCAAGGGTGATGAAAGCGGTCATTCAATTGCATGAAAAAGGAGTGCTTCGTCCCCATGTAGGGGGCGAATTCCCTATTGAAAAACTTGTAGAGGCACATACGTTTTTAGAGTCAAGAAAATCAATGGGAAAAATTGTGGTAAAATGGTGATTTAATTCACAATATCGTTATAAAATATGAACAGATGATTGACAAGGTTGCTATTGTAACAGGTTCCAGTATGGGAATAGGAAAGGCCATAGCGATAGAATTGGCCGAAAATGGAGTTAAGGTCGTATTGAATGGCCGGGACAAGGAAAAATTACATGATACTGAAAATGAATTATCAAAAAACGGATATCAGGTAACTGCATTTGCTGCAGATATTCGTTATGTATCCCAATGTGCAAACTTGATCAATAATACCATAGAAAAATACGGAAAACTTGATATGCTAATAAATAATGCAGGTGAAAGTAGTCGAGGTACCGTTGAAGAGATGGCAAACACAAATTTTAAAATCCTCATCGAAACCAATTATAATGGTGCGGCTTATATGAGCAAATACGCCATTCCCCATCTTAAAAAAACCAAAGGCCATATAATTTTTATCAATAGTGTGGGTGGGTTTAGGGGCATGCCCTATAATTCTGCCTATACCGCATCTAAAATGGCCCAAGCAGGGTTAGCAGACGCATTGCGAATAGAATTGTATGATTTTGATGTTCATGTAGGTCTTATGTACGTGGGTTTTACAGAAAATGACCCAAAAAAAAGCATCCTGGATATTAATGGCAAAAGAATCTACCTACCACAAAGAAAAAATATTCGACTTGCAAAACCCATTTCCGTGGCAAAAAGTGTACGTTATATGATCGAAAAAAGAAAGGATAGGGCAACATTGACCGATCTTGGCCTTCTCGCTGATTTTATGATACGTTACTTACCCAGGATAAGTAATTGGATCCTTTTGGTAAATAGGGATAGAATTAAGAAACAATTCACTTACATTGGTGGTAAAGGTACACCATACATCAATTAAACTTACAACTCCTAAAAGTCAGAATAGGTATTTTTCTATACTTGCCTTCTTTCATCCTTTAAGGCCCAGTAAATACCTTTTACATCCTTAACCCACACATCGTACATATAAATCAGTGTTAGTTCCTCTATGGTTTCCAGCACGCCAATCACGATCATTACATAAAACAACCAATAAACAGGATCAAAGAACAATGTCCATAAAATAAATACACCTTGTATCACTGCGGACAATTTTGCCAAATATGTATGAAACGCCGTGGTTTTGCCATATTTTTTAAAGGCAACCAGCATTTGAATGATATAGGGAATAAACGCAATCCCGATTAAGATGAGATTTTCTTTAATAAATTCATTTTCAAAAATCCAGAGTCCTACTAGGCCGATTAAAAGTGTAATCTGGTCGCCCATAGAATCTAATTGGGAACCCCTTGCACTGCTTATTTTTAGTTTTCTTGCCAAAAAACCATCAATGGCGTCAGTAGAATAGCTTACCAATAAAAACCAGGTAAAGATCTCACGCTCCCCAAAGTATAGAAATCCCAAAAGAACAGGTGCCGCAAAAATTCTATAGAATGAAAACCAATCGGCAATATTGAAATTTTTGAATGTTAACATATCAATTTTTTAGATCAAATATCGGATTCAGTTTTTTTATGATCTTATCGACAAATACCGGGGCATCACCTAAAATAGATTCGCCAGTTATAGCATCTACATTTTCCATTTTATAGGAACCATCCCCAGATGTGGTAAATACAACTATCCTATTTTTTTTGTTTGTTGTTTTTTCCAGGAATGTTTGCACAATTAAGGGAGGTTTCCAATTCTCCCATGTATGGATTAACAAGATAGCGCTATAATCTTTAGGTTCAATCCCTGGAAGTGCCGAAATATCAATAACTTTTATAAAAAGTAAATCTGATCTATAATAATCAATAACCCCCTGTGTCACCAAATTTTTAAATTTACTTCCTTGTGTGGCAATAAGAAGTTTATGATTTAGACTTGGCGAATTTATTTCATAGGGTTCAATATAATCCATTGAATACGTAAACTTATACCATGTTAGGAACAAAAAGAACAAAGCAATTACCGACACGACTATGAGGATAGCTCTTCTTGGTTGTTTCATGGTGTTAATTATTTCAATTTCATATTTTGATTATATCGGTTGGGGTTTCGACCAATATGGTGATTTTACCACGTAATGCGATAGGCTGCTTCATAATTTCAGGATTGTGTTGAATCATTTTTATCCAGTCACGGTCAGAAAAATCATGATGTTCAAATTTGGATTTATAGGTTGGATGCTCTTGATTCACCAGATCTTTAATTTTCATTTCCAATCTATCCGCTAATTCCACAATCTGGGTTCCAGTTAATGGGGTCTTAAGAATATCTATTTCCAGTATGCGCAGTCCCTCGGCTTTTGCATAGGCTAAAGTTTGCTTTGCCCTTGTGGAATTTGAATTGTAGAACAAGGTTATCTGTCTTTCAGAGGTGGCTATTTCACCCATTTTGATTCGATTTATTTTTTTTATGTGTTTCTATATGATGTTCCAGAAGTTGATTTAAGCTTTCTAGATATTCTTGAAAATCATGCTTATTTAATTTCGGGTGTGACTTGGTGGAAATTGTAATGGGATCCTCGTCTAAGAATTGATACAGCTCAGGGTATTGGGTTTCTATTGTTTGGGTTAGCTGTGTAATTTTTACCAGTATTTCTTGTAGATTTTTCATTTTTCGTTGTTGTACTTAATGTTCTATTAAGTTTTTAAATATTGTAGTTTTTTAATATCCACGAAATGTTCGCTTATCCCAAAGATCTCCTTCTTATTAATTCGAAATAGTTCAATAAAATCTGATATTTCATCTTCTAAATGTTCGTGTTCCATTCTAAAAATCCTTGATTCCATACTTTTAGGATTCTCAACCAAACTTTCAATATGTACCATATGCTTATTGGTTTTTTGCAGTAAATCTTCACACTTTTTATCGACTTCCAGCAGATTTTTTTCAATTTTCCGAACTTCATCGACATTATCTTTCTTGATCATCCATATAAAATATTTGTCTATTAAATGGTGAAGAAAACGTAGGTCATCCTTATAAAATGCCAACCCACTTCGCCAATTTTTGCAAAGATGGTAAAGATCTGCCCAATCGGCTTCCTTCAAATATCTACCTTTAGGCCTTTTTCTATAATCGCCCATAGTAAAATGTCTTAAAATCTTATTTGTATAAATGTAGACCATAAAGGACGTTGTTAAAATGATATTAATCATCCATGAATGCCTGAAAACTGATCTACATCATTTTACATCGTCTGTAGTTTTACTAGCTTCAATGTTAACTTTAAATTCAAAGTGATGAATATTCTTTATGCAACTGATTATTCGGACAATTCCGTGAACGCATTGCGATACACGCAATTCCTTGGCGAAAGGATAAATGGCAAACAATACGTACTACATGTTTTTGACAATCCCATTACTTTGGCAAGTACGGTTTCTATTTCCTATACAAGGAAAGAGAAAAAGGTTATAGAAGAAAATACTGAACGATTAAAAGCGTTTTGTTCCGAACATTTAGGGAAATCCCCAGATGACTTGAACATTACCTTAAAAGTAATTGAAGGAAGTACTGCAAGTGATTCCATTATTAGTTTTGCAAAGGATATTAAGGCAGATTTGATTGTGGTTGGCATGAAAGGCGGTAGCCCAATCAGGGAGGCGTTCTTGGGAAGCACAGCTACCAATCTGCTTGAAAAAGCACCTTGTCCAGTATTAGCTGTACCTGAAGATATTACCTTAAAAAATATCGATACCATTATTTACGCGACTGCTTTGGATCGTGCGGATATTTCAGCAATCCAAGAAATCGTGGAATGGGCCAAACTTTTTAATGCAACGATAAATATTGTCCATATTTCAACCAAAAAAGAATATGCAGGTGAGGATCAAATGGAATGGTTTAAGGAGATGTTACAGCAAAATGTTGATTATGGAAAAATGCATTTCGAATTGTTTTTTTCTGAGGATGTGTATGAAGCATTGCAGCAATACGTGGATAAAATTAGTCCAGAGATTATTGCTATGCTTGAAAGGGAAGGTTATAGCCTTATAAAGAGTATTTGGCACCGAGATTTGGTAAAACGAATGAAAACCGATAGTAAGATACCATTATTGAGTTATCATAAAAAGAACCTTAATCTGGAATTATCATTTTCTTGAAGGATTTTTAAAAGTTGATAAAAATCATTGATGATGATTGAAAAAAAATATAAACCTGTTGAAATAAAATTGGATGGCATTTCATTAAAGGGCAATCTCATTATCCCGGAAAATGCAATCGGAATGGTCATGTTTTCCCATGGAAGCGGCAGTAGTAGGCTTAGCCCTAGAAATAATTTCGTTGCGGAATTTTTACAAAAAAAGGGCTTGGCCACATTACTGTTCGACCTTTTGACTGAAGATGAGGATAGGGTTTATGAAAATAGGTTCAACATAGATGTGATTACCATGCGACTTATTGATGTTACCCAATGGTTACAGAATCTTAGAGAAACTCAAGGATTATCAATAGGCTATTTTGGAGCCAGTACCGGGGCAGCTTCAGCATTAAGGGCAGCGGCTTTCTTCGGTAAGGATATTAAGGCTGTTGTCTCAAGAGGAGGAAGGCCAGACCTTGCCATGCACGAACTCCAAAACGTTACTGCCCCGACCCTTTTTATCGTTGGTGGTTGGGACCATCTTGTAATCAAGCTCAACCAAGAAGCGTATGGAAAATTAGAGTGTAAACGAAAGCTGGAAATCGTTCCAGAGGCCTCACACCTTTTCGAAGAACCCGGTAAGTTGGAGCAAGTGGCGCAATTGGCAGCAAGTTGGTTTACAAAATACCTATAAACACATAAAACCAAAAGAGATGTTTAAAGATAGAAATGATGCAGGTATTCAGTTAGCAAAAAATCTATTGAAATACGAAAACCAGAACGTTGTGGTTTTGGCGATACCAAGGGGAGGGTTACCTATAGGTTCAATTGTGGCCAAGGAACTGAATGCACCTTTGGATGTTGCCTTAACCAAGAAAATTGGCCATCCTTACCAAAAGGAGTATGCCATAGGGGCTGTTAGCCTGGAAAATATAATACTTACTGATGCCGTGGGAGTAACAAAAAGTTATATAGAAGAAGAAACCATCAGGATCCGTAAAAAATTAAAAGAGCGGCATGATCAGTACTATAAAAACAGATTGCCCCAAAATCTTAAAGATAAGACTGTAATAATTGTTGATGATGGTATTGCAACGGGGAATACTATTTTGGTTACCACCGAATTGGTAAAAACCCAAAATCCGACAAGGATTATTGTGGCCATACCTGTGGCCCCTCCGTCGTCGGTACGTAAAATTGAAGAATCCGCTGTTGTAGATGAAGTGGTCTGTTTAGAGACTCCCTATAATTTTCATGCCGTAGGCCAATTCTATGAAGAATTTCAGCAGGTTTCCGACCAGGAGGCAATAGAATTATTGGAAGAAAGTAATGCGGCAAATCGGCTTAACCCTTGACGACAGCCACTGGTCTAAGTTTTGCGACTTTCTTGGCAATACCGGAATCACTTACAGCTTCCACTACCAAGTTTACATCCTTGTAGGCAATGGGTGCTTCCTCGGCTATCCCCTTAAATGAACCTGCTTCAATAAATATACCCTGTTCCTTGAGCTGCTCTTTTAAGACAGGCGCGTTTACTTGCCGTTTAGCAGCAGTCCTGGACAATCGCCTACCTGCACCATGGCAACATGATCCGAAGGTAATTTCCTTGCTTTTTGCTGCACCAGCTAGTATATAGGAACAGGTTCCCATACTTCCGGGAATAATTACAGGTTGCCCAACAGCTTTATATTCTATCGGTAAATCTTCAAATCCAGGTCCAAAAGCTCGAGTGGCCCCTTTACGGTGTACAATCATTTGTACCTCTTTTTCATCTACAATATGTGTTTCTATCTTCGCGATATTGTGGGCTACATCGTACATAAGCTTTAATGGCTCTACAGCCGTACCAAAAATGTTTTCCCAAGCTTTTCTTACTTCCCATGAAATTATTTCCCTATTGCACCACGCATAATTGGCAGCTGCACACATAGCCTTAAAATAGTTTTGTCCTTCTTTTGAGTTGAATGGTACACAAGCAAGTTCCCTATCGGGCACTTCAATACCATAATTTGGCATTGCCGACATAATTATACGAATAAAATCTGTTGCCACTTGATGTCCCAATCCCCGGGAACCGGTATGGATCAATATAACCACTTGCCCTTTGTACAGCCCATATGCTTTTGCAATGGTATCATCATATATTTCTTCCACAAAATCCACCTCGACAAAATGGTTTCCAGAACCTATTGTCCCAAGCTGATCCGCACCCCTTTTCTTTGCCATTTCCGAGACTAAAGACGGATCCGAATTTGACAATTTGCCGTTACTTTCGATAAATGCCAGATCTTCTTTTACCCCATATCCATTTTCAACGGCCCATTCTGCCCCTTGCCTTAGAACTTTATCCATTTCTTGGGAAGAAAGTTCTATTTGTCCTCCTTTTCCCATCCCGGAAGGTATTTGCAAATACAATTCTTTGGACAAAGCCTCCAATTTGTTTTTAATGTTCCCAATGGTTTGTTGTGAGGTGAGCAATCTCACCCCACAGTTAATATCATATCCGATACCGCCAGGCGAAATGGCCCCATCAGGATATAAAGTGGCCGCAACACCACCTATGGGGAAGCCATAGCCTTCATGAACATCGGGCATCACCAGGGATGCTCCTTTGATGCCCGGTAAGGATGCAACATTTACTAATTGAACCAAGGATCTATCTTCCATAATAGCATCAAGTAGAGGTTCAGAGGCCAATACCCTAGCAGGAACGCGCATACGCTGATTGAAAGATTTTGGAATCTCCCATAAATAGTCTTCGATTTTGTTGATGTCCTCTTTGTTGATTTTCATGGTCATATATCAAATATGATAACAGTTTCCCATTGATTCCTTTGATTTTTACGCACGTTTGCTTCATGGTAGGTCACGGCCTTAATTTCTTCATCAAAACCATCAATCCTTGTTCCGTGAATTATAGCCCTAACCTTATTTGCAGTTAACTCCAAAAAATCGACCTTACAATAAATCGATTTTTCAGCATTTGAAAGTGATAATATCACTGACAAAAAATCGATGAGCAAACAGGTCTGATCCAATGCCTCAATTTCAATTTTGGATGTGCATTCGATAGGATTCTTTCTATTACAAAAATCTTCTTTTAGAATATTGCCCATACCTAAAGTAGCTGCAATAAAAAGCTCCTCCATGGTGGATCCTTCTATTTTCATTCTAATATCAGCCGTATGTGGAAGGTATTCGAATTTCATTTTTTTGTTGCCTTGACTACAACGAAAGACCCTTCCCCATATCCTTGTTTCGGTATCTGTATTTTTTTGATCTCATCTAAATCATTAAAAAGCGTTTGGTTGAATTCCAGATCTTTAAATCCAGTTTCTTTTAGCAAGTACTTTATACGATCCACGGTATAAAAATTGGCATTGGCGAAGAAAGTACTTCGATGGCGTTTTTCTGTATATTGTTTTGCCACACGCTGATCTTTGTCCAAAAATCCTATGAGAATGGATCCTTTGGGTTTTAATACCCTGTGTGCTTCAGTCAATGCATCTTTAATATTGTTTAGATGGCAAATAGTGACATAAAGGACAAAATCGAATTGAAGGGCACTGTAAGGAAGATTTTCCGCAAATCCTTTAACGATTTCTATCCCTCTTTTTATGGCTTTTTCAGCCATGGCATCCGAGGGTTCAATTCCTTCTTTGATTCCCAAAGGTTGAGCGAATCTGCCGGTTCCCAATCCAATTTCGATACCCCTAATGTTTTCGGGCAATTTTAAAAACTGCTCTTTTATAGCAGCAAGCTCGGATTGATAAACCTCAGGATAATCGTCATACCATTTCTCGTATTTTTCTACATGCTTGTTAAAAATTTCAGTCTGTACCATGATATTATATTTTATTCCCAAAAATCAACAATAAGAGATCCATTCGCAATGATGTAAATCAATCACCTTCGTTTTAACATTTAGAAATAGTGTTTTCGATAATAAAATAAAAAAGGTGTCCATACAAAAAGGTATCGACTAAAGCATAAATACAACTTTTGACGATACCTTTTCAAACCAAACCAAACCAAATCTTATATTTGAAAATACGATTATAGAATTCCGAAGCTGACCTTAGTGTTCACCCGATATTCTTTAATTTTATTGTCCTTTACGGTAACCTGCATGTCTTTAACATATACAGATTTTATGTCTTTTACTGATTTGGAAGCTTCCAGGACAACGTTTTGTACAGCGTCTTCAAAACTAACTGTCGAATTTCCCATTATTTCAATAACTTTTAATACTGCCATGATGTTTGTGTTTTGAGGTTAATAATTGGCCAAAGTACATCAGGAAAATTTCATACGGAATGATTTACATCATCCTGAAAAAAGTTAATGCGGATTTATCCCCAATTCAATAATCCAACTTCGATTGTAGCAGAATAAATTCATTGATATTTGTCATATCTATGGCACCTATAAGCTCTTGTTGATTGTTCACTACAGGAAAAAAGTATTCCTTCTGTTGCTCTACTAAACCCAATACGTCCTTCAGCCCGCTATCAAACCTAATTTCCTTAAAGGATGTTTTCATAATATCGCGTACAGCCAACTTCCTATTTTTCGAATTTTTAATGATATCCGCATTTTTAAGAATTCCGATGGGTCTACCATCCTTTTCCACTATAAAATCTTTTTCTGTACCCGTAAGGATTAGTTCAACAATTCTGGCCATAGTATCCTCGGGTTTTAAAAAGGTTATGTTGGTCAACATGGCCTCTTCTACCCTATGCCCTTTGAGCAGTTCCAATTGCTGTACCATTTTGTTTTCGCCATAAGCACCAACAAATACGAACAAAGCTATCAGAATTAAAAAGGGGTTGAACAACATACCCAATAATAAAAAAACAATCGCAATTGCCTGACCTATGCTCGCGGCAATCTGCGTAGCTTTTACCCTATTGGTACCCATAGCCAGGAATGCTCTCAAAACCCGACCGCCATCCATGGGAAAAGCAGGAATAAGGTTAAAAACAACAAGACCCACATTGGCTATAAAAAGATAGAACAAAAAATTGGTCAAGGTAAGATTGTTCAAATTTTCAAGTAGATCCATTGGATGAAGCCGCAAAATACTTTGCACCGGTACTAGAAAATACAAGATCAATGCAATAAAAACATTTACCATGGGCCCTGCTATAGCCACCAACAACTCTTGTTTTGGTTGTTCTGGCATCTTCTCCAAACTTGCAACCCCACCTATGGGTAACAATGTAATTTTTGTTGTCTTTATTCCAAAACGCTGGGCCGTTAAGGCATGGCCTAATTCGTGCAAAACAACACAGAAAAAAATCACCAGAATAAAAGCAATATTGAATAAGACGGACTCTAGGGTACCACCTTTGTTAATTTCGATCATTGCGACCCAAACTATTATAAATAGAAATGTCCAATGGATTTTGATACTAATACCGGACACTTTCCCCAATTTTAAAGCTCCCTTCATCCTAAAGATTTGATATTATGTTTCAAATTGACCAAAAATGTATCTTCAATATCGGAAAATTGCGTTTAAAGAACTCTCTTTTATCGGCATTTCATCTGAATCCAATAGGTATACTTCGCCTCCTTGTAAAAAAGTTTCCAAAGCAGCTTTGTTGGTCAATGAGATATTATGCGGCATTCGCTTATCTTCTATCATTACCTTTCTATTTTCCTTATCATAAAGACCATAAACATCGGCACCTTTTTTTATAAAAAGGGTATTGATCTTACCGTTCAATGCTGCCGAAACTATGGCACCTATCTCGTATGATGTTTTTTGGGTATGGTAGAGTTCAACAAACTGCTCTAATTTCTTCTTTTTTGTTTTTTCGAAATACCCTTTTATCAAGGTCCAAGATTCTTGGTGCAGATTTTTCTTATTTTTAAATTCCGGATCGCCGCCAATATTTTTGTTGTGAAGTTTAGGATAGGTACTCACTTTCTTATACCTATTGTATAAATTGTCTACACAGGCCAAAACCAAAGGTGCATTTTGATTGGCAATAGTTTTTTTAACTCCTTTATCAACTGCTCTAAAGAAGGTAGTCAATTCTTTTTTATCATCGTCTTTACCTTCACCATGTCCATGGAAAGATCCTGCCCCATGTAAATTTTGCCCACTTCTAAACTGCAACATTTTTGGTCTAAAATCAAATCCTACTGCCTCTTCCAATCTGTCAGGAGCAAAATCCTCAACATAGACATCCTTGAAGCTAAATCTTGAAGCTTCAAATAACTTTACATAGTCTTGGCTCAATTCCAAAAGATAAAAGTACCCATCATTTTGATACAGTGGTAATAGCGGTTTTAGATAATAATGATTGGCGACATAAGTCTGTAATTCAAACGGGATAGGAACTTGATAGGTAATCATTCCTTCTTTGGGATTTAAAAATATGGCTAGTCCGTCTGAAGGATTACGCCAAAGTTCTACTTTGGAAAGTAGTTGTTCCAATGGTTTGAGGAAGGTAGTTATTTCATCCTCGTGCATTTGTTGTTGTACTAATAATTTGTGCACTTCATTTATACAAGTCTTTAAATGGGCTTGTGCTAAATGTTTGTTTTGTTCTTTGCCTTTTTTATCCATAGGGAGATAAATCGAGATACAGTTCATGGCACGTTTATTCGCTAGTTTCTCGAATGTCTTTTTTGGCAACGGATGGGTTTCTGTTACTTGCATGGCTATTATTTTTACGTAAAGTATACATACACCATGAGAATCAAAATGATATTGATCAGTAGTAAGCCACCCTTTTGACTTTTGGCTTTGAAAAGCCTTAATTGGGTTTGAACTTTTATAAAGGATATGGATCTAAGAAAGCTTTTTCTTTAAAAGACACTTTTCAATGGATTTTAAAAGTTCCTCCATCTCAAATGGTTTTGTAATATAATCGTCAGCCCCGGATTCCAAACCCGTCAGAATATCGATATTTTCAGATTTGACACTGAAGAAAATAAAAGGAATCCTTTGAAGAGCGGGATATTCACCTATGTGTTTAAGCACAGAGAAACCGTCCATTTCTGGCATACACAAGTCACAAAGTATCACATCTGGGACCAAATGGTGTATTTTTTCCAATCCATCCTTGCCATTACAAGCTGTAAGGGACTTATAACCCTCCAGCTCTAAAAGTTCGGCTGTATTTGCGAGAATGGTTTCATTATCCTCAATAATCAAAATTCGTATCATGGTCTAAAACCGTTTGGGGCTAATACTTAAAATAATGGTTTATCAACTGTAGCTTAAAGTTAGTCCAATTTGAAGGAATAATCTTAAAAAAAACACAAAATATCCTTTATTTATTGATATAAAATCGACATTCATCCTAAATGACCAATATCATTTGCCCTCCCATTTGATGAAGCTATATTTGGGATTGATTGCAAAGCATTTGTAATAATTAAGGACTTTTTTTTATGGAAACACACATTAAAAAATTTAGCGAAATTGGAATTGAGGATATTCCTTTAGTAGGGGGTAAGAACGCTTCACTTGGCGAAATGTACAATGAGCTTACCACAAAAGGTGTTAAGGTGCCCAATGGATTTGCTACCACATCCAAGGCTTTTTGGGATTTTTTGGATGAAAACAATTTGAAGCAGCCATTGATAAACCTTATGGGCCAGCTTGATAGAAATCACTTTTCTAATTTGGAGATCATAGGGGGGAAGGCTCGAAACCTTATTTTAAATGGAAATCTCCCTTCTGACATTTCAGTTGCGATAGGCAATGCTTATAAGGAACTATGCGGTAATGATTCTGCAGAGGTTGCAATACGCAGTAGTGCGACTGCAGAGGATTTGCCTGATGCCAGTTTTGCAGGTCAACACGATACTTTTTTGAATATAAGCGGTGAAAAACCTTTATTGGACGCAGTAAAAAAATGCTTCGCTTCATTGTACACAAATCGCGCTATAAAGTATCGGGAAGACAAAGGTTTTCAACACCATAATATTGCTTTATCGGTAGGTATACAACTAATGGTAAGAGCAGATAAAGGATGCTCAGGAGTAGGCTTTACGATCGAACCCGAATCGGGCTTTGAGAATGCCATATTGTTATCAGGGGTTTGGGGCTTGGGGGAAAATATAGTGCAAGGGGTTGTAAACCCAGATGAGTTTTATGTTTTTAAACCCACACTTCAACAGGGAAAAAATCCTATTATCAACAAGAAATTGGGCGACAAAAAATTGACCATGGTTTATGCGGGAATAAAAGATGATGTTACTACGGTAAATATTGAGACCCCCATTGAAAAGCAACAACAATTCGTGTTGACAGATCTAGAGGTCACAGAATTGGCAAAATGGGCCTTGTTAATTGAACAACATTACAATAAGCCCATGGATATTGAATGGGCAAAAGATGGGATAACCAACGAATTATATATTATTCAAGCCCGTCCTGAAACAGTACATCATTCAAAAGACAAAAATTTCCTTGTGGAATATTCCTTGTTGGAAAAAGGTAAAATATTGGCCAATGGCAATGCGGTTGGTTCCAAAATTAAAGTGGGCAAGGCCTATTTATTGAAAACGCCAAAAGATGCTGAAAACCTAGATCGAAATAGTATTATTGTTACAGACAATATTACACCGGATTGGGACCCACTATTAAAGCAAATAGGAGGTATCATTACCAATAAGGGAGGAAGAACAAGCCATGCAGCCATCGTAGCCCGGGAATTAGGAGTTCCTGCTATTGTGGGTTGTGGAAATGCAACTTCAGAAATTGAGGATATGGAAATCATTACGATGTCCTGTGCACAAGGAAAGACGGGATATATATATCAAGGCGAATTACTTTTTAAAACCCAGGAAATAGATTTTAGCAATATCAGAATGCCTAAAACAGAGGCAAAAATGATATTGGCCGATCCAGACAGTGCCTTTCAATTATCCTTTTATCCCAATAATGGGGTTGGCCTTTTAAGAATGGAATTTATAATTACCCATATAGTCAAAGTACATCCTATGGCATTGGTCGCTTTTGATAAATTAAAGGACCGTGATGTTAAGAAAAGGATTGCGGAAATTACCTCAATGTATAAGGATAAGAAAGAATATTTTGTTGATAAGCTGGCTCAGGGTATAGCTACCATTGCAGCCGCATTTTATCCTAAGGAAGTTATTGTACGTTTAAGTGATTTTAAGACCAATGAGTATGCCAATTTGATAGGAGGAAAAGATTTTGAACCCCAGGAGGAAAATCCAATGTTAGGATTTAGGGGCGCATCCAGGTATTATAGCGAATTATATAAGGAAGGTTTCGCCCTGGAATGTGCTGCGCTGAAAAGGGTTCGCGGACCTATGGGACTTTACAATCTAAAAGTAATGGTGCCGTTTTGTAGAACTATCGAGGAAGGTAAGAAAGTAGTTGACATGATGGCGAAGAATGGTTTGAAAAGGGGGGATAATGGTCTTGAAATATATACCATGGTCGAGATTCCAAGTAATGTGATTTTGGCAGATCAGTTTGCCGAGGTTTTTGATGGTTTCTCAATAGGTTCAAACGACCTTACACAATTAACATTGGGAATAGACCGTGATTCCGAAATTATGGGCAAATTGTTCGATGAAAATGATGAAGCCGCTAAACGAATGATCACTATGGCTATTGAATCAGCTCACAAGACAAATACAAAAATTGGCCTTTGTGGTCAAGCACCAAGTGATTTCCCGGAATTTGCGGAATTTTTGGTGAAACAGGGAATTGATAGTATTTCTTTTAATCCAGACGCCTTATTACAAGGTATCGAGAATATCAACAAAGCAGAACGTCAATCGGTCGCAATTGAAGATATGGTTTAGTTTAAATCTTTGTTACTAATGAACAAAATAATCACACTCACAGTAAATCCAGTGGTCGATAAGGATACCACCGTTGCAGGAATAAAACCCAACACCAAGTTACGCTGTAAATCACCTGACTATTATGCGGGTGGTGGCGGCATTAATGTATCCCGTGCACTCCAAAAATTGGGTGGGGAATCGCTATGTATGTATTTAGCTGGTGGACCAACGGGTACACTTTTACAACAGTTGGTTTCAAACGATGGTATAGAACAAAAAGTGATTCATATCGAGGGTTGGACTCGTGAAAATCTTTCCGTTACAGATACCATTACCAATTTACAATATCGTTTTGGGGTACCAGGCCCCAATGTTAAAGAAGAAGAATGGCAACAGGTATTAAGGCTATTGGATGAACAATTACAGAAAGGTGATTATTTGGTGGCAAGTGGCAAAATACCGCCCGGAATTCCGCCTGATTTTTATGTGCAAGTCTCTAAAATCACAGATAAAAAAGGCGCAAAGCTCGTTTTGGATACTTCAGGGGAAGCATTATTACCGAGTATGAAGGCTAACATTTATATGATGAAGCCCAACTTGGGGGAATTAAGTATAATATGTGGTGTCGATTCCATTTCGGCTATTGAATTGGAAACCTTGGCCAATAAGTTTTTGGAGAAAAACCCAAGTGAGGTACTTGTAGTGTCTATGGGCGCAAAAGGTGCGTTATTGGCAACTAAGGAAATAATGGAATATATACCCGCACCAACCGTACACCAAAAAAGCACTATTGGTGCTGGGGATAGCATGGTGGCGGGTATGGTCCTTAGTTTGATGAAAGGAAAATCGTTGAGTGAAATGGTAAAATACGGAGTTGCCTGCGGCACTGCAGCCACAATTCATCCTGGTACACAGCTTTGTAGAAAGGAAGATGCCGATAAATTGTATGAATGGATAATTGCCAATACTGTTAAAAAAACAAAAAAAATACCCAAACTGATCTAGGTCATGTCGTAAGTAAAATTAACTACCGATATTAGCACAATATTTTATATCAAAACAGTTCTTTGAAAAACTTAGAAAACAGACTTATTATTCGTGGGGAGTAGTAAGGTCTTGTATATGAAGATGTTAAAGATGTTTTTGCACTAGGTGATTTTTAACTGTGGCTTGGGAACAAGCTCGGGGATTAATCTGCTATAAGTGTTTATTAGGCGGATTTAAGATCTTCTGGAAACCGGGACATCAAAATGTCCCGGTTTCTTTTAAAAACAAAAAAATATTGGTCTTGGTCGTCGGGAGGCAATTAGGATCATAGTGAAGAAATTCATGATATTAAGATAAAAAAGCAATTGGTTAGGTCATTTTAGCGATAATGTGATTTAAAGAATTGGCTGATTGTTTTGATGAATTAGATTTCTTCATAGGAAACAGGAAGCCAAAGCTTCCTGTTTCTGTTTTATATAACTTTGAAAAACAATTTAAAATCGAAATAATGGATTATTATTTTAACAAAAATCTTACTAAAATCTCTTTTGATAAAGCAGTTGAAAAAACAACACAGGCATTAAAGGAAGAGGGATTTGGCGTGCTTACCGAGATAGACATTAAAACCACGATGAAGAAAAAATTGGATGTTGATCTTCCTAGTTACAAAATACTAGGTGCCTGTAATCCTCATTTTGCCTACGAAGCCCTTAAGGTCGAAAACAAGATAGGAACCATGCTTCCCTGTAATGTCATTGTTAGGGAAAAGGAAAATGGGGATATTGAAGTTGCCGCAGTTGATCCCATGGTATCAATGATGGGGGTTAAAAACAAAAAATTGGAAAGTATAGCCATTGAAGTTCAGGAGAAGTTGAAAAAGGTAATCAAAAGCTTGTAATTAAAAATATCCATACTTTCCAATATAGATATAATTTTCCATCAGGTGATTCTGGCCACCTGATGGAAATCATTACACCCTAAGGTCTGCAGTTGTATTTTTATAATAAATCTCGATACAACTTTAGCAAGACATGAACACAATTATAAAGGATAACTTTACGCCTTTAGATGTTGATCATCCCATTTGGGACAGAATCTACATGGTGGCTCCTTTGGTACTTATCGGAACCAAGGAAGATAATGGTTATGATCTTGCCCCAAAACATATGGTCACTCCTTTAGGGTTTGGTAATTATTTTGGTTTTGTGTGTACCCATAGACATAATACCTATCAGAATATAAAAAAAACAAGGGAATTTACCGTGAGCTTCCCAACACCCGACCAATTGTTGATGACTTCTTTAAGCGCTTCCCCACGTACAGACCTAATTTCAAAATCAAAAGGTATCATCGAGGTATTGCCTATTGTTAAAGCAACTACGATGGACGCTCCCTTGATAGAAGATGCATATTTATATTTGGAATGTGAGCTATTTAAATTCATCGATGGGTTTGATGAAAACAGCCTCATTGCAGGAAAAGTTAAAGCGGCCTATGCCCATCCCGATTATATAAGGCTGTCCGAAATAGATGAACAGCAACAGATCAACCAAAACCCCCTATTGGCCTATGTGTCCCATGGACGGTTTGCCACTATTACAGACACCTATAATTTCCCATTTCCTAAAGGATTCAAAAGATGATAGAACGAAAGGAAATAGCGTCTGGCGTAAAAGAATTTCTTCTAACCCATCAGGAGGGAATAATCGAATTTTTGAAAGATATTGTCACTATTGAAACCCCGTCAAAAGAAATTGGAACACAACATGAAATCCTTGGTTTTTTAAAAAGTAAGTTTGAAGCTATAGGATATTTTGTAATGCATATACCGGGAAAGAATACAGGGGGTTATCTGTATGCCCGCCCCATAAAAAGGGATAAAAATTCACCATTACAACTTTTGATTGGGCATTGCGATACGGTTTGGCCAGCCAAAACCATAGAACAAATGCCCATAACGTATGAAAATGGAAAGATAAAGGGACCTGGAATCTATGATATGAAAGCAGGTCTGACCCAGTTGTTTTTTGCATTATTGGCGATAAAAGCATTGTCATTGCCTTTGAAAGTTACACCTATTGTTTTGATCAATTCCGATGAGGAAATAGGTAGTAGGGAATCTACAAAAACCATTAGTAAGTTGGCCAAAATTGCAAATCGGGCGTATGTTTTGGAACCACCTCTTGGGCTAGACGGAAAGTTGAAGACAGCTCGAAAGGGATTAGGGCGATTCACGATAACGGTTACAGGAAAGGCGGCACATGCGGGTTTGGATCCAGAAAAGGGAATCAATGCCATTGTGGAATTATCACATCAAGTACAGCACCTATATGCCATGAACGATATTGCAAGGGGAATTACCGTAAACGTTGGTATGATAGAGGGAGGAATTTCCCCGAATACGGTGGCTCCTACGAGTAAGGCAGTGGTTGATGTTAGGGTATTAAAAGAAGCCGATGGCATATATATTACCGAGAAAATAAAAAGATTAAAGCCCTTTCTGCCCAATGTTAAATTACAGATTGAAGGCGGTATTGGAAGGCCTCCAATGGAAAAGACCCCTCGCAATCAAGAATTATGGAAAATTGCAGAGCAACAAGGACAATATTTAGGGATTAATTTGCAACAAGCGACCGCTGGGGGAGGCTCCGATGCCAATACAACCAGTGTCTTTACCGCTACATTGGATGGTTTGGGCACGCCTGGTGATGGGGCACACGCTACACATGAATACATCTTTCAAAACAAATTGATCGAAAGAACTGCCTTGCTTGTACTCTTACTATTAGCAGAACCTTTGAACTTAAAACCATGAACCATAAATATATTTTTACATCGTTGACGAGGATTTCCGATTTGATGGAAAAGGAATTTAATATTAAAAAATTGGCCAGGGAAAAATGGCATACTGGGGATTATGTAGTCTGTAAGATTTTAAACCCGGGAGATGAGTCGATAAAATTGGAATTACCCAACGGAAGAATGCGTGGGGTAATTGGCGGTGAGTATATCGTTGGGGTTTTGGGGGAACGTTTTGCTACTCTAGAAGCCACAGGGACTTGGCGAAAAGTAACCGACGATCTAAAAATGAGTGTTTTAACAGGTGCCGGCCTAATGGGGAAATTAACATCCAAATCGGCTTTTGTTCCCAGAATAATGAAAGTCATCTATACCGGACATGCAGTTAGGGAAAATAAAAAGTTGACCATGGAAAGTTTTGTGGAGCCGATGGAGAATATTCCATTCAAAACCCCCGTGATTTTATTTGTGGGTACCTCAATGTCTGCTGGTAAGACTACTTCAGCTAGAATCGTTACCAATCTGTTCAAATTGGCAGGATACAAAGTGGTTGGCGCCAAGTTGACAGGTGCCGGAAGGTATAAGGATATTCTCGCAGTTAAGGATGTCGGTGCCGATGCGATATTTGATTTTGTGGATGTGGGCTTACCGTCATCTATTTGTCCTAGGGATGAGTTTAAGTATAAATTACGACAATTATTAAGTAGAATTGCCATTCAAAAAGCTGATGTGGCTATTATTGAGATTGGTGCATCCCCTTTGGAACCCTATAATGGTGATTTGGCTATACACGCCATAAGGGAAAACATTGGTTGTACTATTCTAAGTGCATCGGATCCTTATGCGGTTTACGGACTCATGAAGGCTTTTGACATTGTTCCCGATATCGTAACAGGTGTAGCCAGTAATACATTGGCAGGGGCAAAAATGGTTAAGCAGTTATGTAATGTTAAGGCTTTGAACCTCATAGATTTCACAACAACCAAAGAACTGAAACGGATAATCACGGCCACAACGGGATTTTCACTTTAAGTAATAAATGTATGGACTGATTTCAATTTTTATTGGAATAAAAGTTTTTGACAATTAAACGTTGACCAAGATTATATTGCGACTATGAATACTTCAGAAAAAAATATTTGTCAGAGTTGTGGCATGCCTATGCATAAAATAGCTGATTTTGGCACCGAAAAGGATGGAAGCATAAATACAGAATATTGCCATTATTGCTATCAGGAAGGGGAATTTACCGATATGGGCATCACGCTGGAAGAAAAAATCGCTAAAAACATCTCTATTGCGACAAAAATGGGTATGTCTTTGAAGGAAGCTACCAATTTGGCTAAAGCTACCCTTCCCAAACTCAAGAGATGGATCTAGATTTGGTGGATTTGAGGTAACGTAGTGAACAGTATCATACTATTTTCAAATGAAAAAAAATACTGTCAATAAACAAATAAAAGCCCACCTCACTTTCCTTCAAATCTTGGAAGGATTCGAGGGTGTTGCAATTAGTATCGCTTGTTATCTTACTTGGTTTCTAAGGCCCTTGCGAGACCGATGGGGACTGGGCAAAAATGAGGCAGATATCCACTTGCCTGGAGATGAACTCATTACCAAGCCCAAATCACAATTTACCCATGCCATCGAAATTAATGCCCCTGCTAAATATGTATGGCCTTGGGTTGCCCAAATTGGATATGGGCGGGGGGGTTTTTATAGCTACGAGGCTTTGGAAAAATTGGTGGGGCTTAACATCCATAATTCCGATGTTGTTTTACCCCAATTTCAAAACCCCAAGGTTGGCGATTTTATTCCATTTGGTCCAAAAGATGTGTATCCACTGGTGATTTGCGAACAAGGCCGGGCCATGGTGATAGAAAATTGGTATGATTTGGATATCAAATCGGTTTATGATCCAAAAATATCCTCACCTAAAAATCATCTGGATCTCAGTTGGCTCTGGTATGTCGAGGTCCTTGATGAATATAAAACCCGATTTATTTCGAGGAATCGGGTTGACTATACTGATTCAATTAAAAGTAAATTTATGTTTGGGCTACTAATGGAACCTGTGGTTTTTGCTATGGATAGGAAAATGTGCTACGGGATTAAAAAGCGTGCGGAATATTTATATAAAAATCCCAGAGAACAATTGCTTCCGGCTGACAATGAAAAATGATACAAAAAAAATTGAATGATAAAAATGGACTTTAAACCTAATGTTCCAAAGCCTTTTGTGCTATTACTGCCTTTAGTAGGGATTGGTTTGTTTGTTTTATTATATATAATTGCCGCCATTGGTTATCCCGGAGGTTCTTGGGCAGTACCTCATCACGAGGGCTTTAGTTTTTGGAACAACTATTTATGCGATTTATTGGACAAATATGCAATTAATGGGGAACTGAATTCAGGTCGTTATTTTGCAAGATTTTCACTGGCAGCTCTTTGTTCTGGTATTTTGTTGCTCTGGGTATACTTGCCTGGACTTTTTTCCAGTAAAAGTATTAATAAAAGAATCATGTGGTATTCAGGAATTTTATCCTTGATTAGCACCCTTTTTTTAACCTCGGGAACACATGATATTACTGTTCGCATTGCAGGATTTTTCGGTGTTATTGCTTTTATTAGCTGTTTTATTGAACTTTTCAAGGCGGGTCATTACAAGCTTTTTACTTTTGGGGTTTTATGTCTTGGTATATTTTTGCTGAACTATTACATTTATGAAACCGGCACCTTCATTAGAAATCTTCCTATCATACAAAAAGTAACCTTCGTAAGTTTTATACTTTGGTTTGTTTTTTTGGATATATTCTTTTTTCGAAATGTCAAAACCATTCAGGACAAAAGCACAAAAACTTAATGGTTTTTGATAAAAAAAAGCGAGTAATTAATACCTCTGTTAATCAATCTTATATTAATGTTTATTGGAGGTATATATTTTGTTTGCACACTTTATTTTCGTAAATTTAAAAAGATGGTATATGTGACAAAAAGCAAGCTTTCAGCTATTTTTGTGGATGGATTTTGAATGCTGGATGTCCTTTAACCATATTCCATATTTTTTTCCTTTACAGCTGTTTTTACAAAATAATGTAACTTCTTAAATTCTAAAATATGAACCCACCACTATTTTTCAGCGTTATCATCGGCATATTCCTTATTGCGGGAATACGTATCATTTTTGAGTACAAAAGAGCCTTAAAATTTCGTTTTGGAAAATATGTCAAAACTTTACAGCCGGGATTTAGATGGATTATTCCTTTTGTGGAGACCATTCAAGTGGTTGATATTCGTGTTATTACCATCAATATTGTTTCACAGGAAGTTATGACCGAGGATAATGTTCCGTGTAGTATTGACGGGGTAGTGTTTTTTAAGATCAATAACCCTGAAAAAGCAGTACTTGAGGTTGAGGAGTTTAAATTCGCCATAACACAGCTTTCACAGGCAGCGCTAAGGGACGTATGTGGAAAGGTTGAACTGGATACGATATTATCCAAACGTGAGGAAATGGGCAAGAATATCAAATCGATTGTGGAGCAGGAAACCCATCAATGGGGAATCGTAATTATCGATGTGAAAATCAAGGATATCCAATTGCCCGAAAATATGAGACGAATGATGGCCAATCAAGCTGAAGCAGAACGATCCAGAAGGGCTAAGATAATATTGGCAACGGCCGAAGCCCAGGCTGCAGGTAAATTGTTGGAAGCCGGTAAGATCATTGATCAATCACCATCGGCCATTAAATTGAGGTTATACCAAACATTATCTAATATTGCTGCAGAAAAGAATTCGACCATTCTATTCCCATTCCCGGAAGAGGTATTGTCGAGGATTCCTAAAAAAGAATGATTCTTAAAAATATTCAAATTCAGTAGTAATAAATTTATCTAGGAAAATTCCATAAAAAAGGAGGTTTTAAATAGCTTCATTCGTCATGGGTTTGCACTTAAATCTATTTTCCCCTGGCTCTTTTTTGCCATTTAACGAGTTCATACCAAACCACAAAAAGGAAACCGATTACAATACTGATTGCCAATTGGGAACCATTCAATGTTTCAAATTCAAAGAAACTGGTAAATGGGTCTACGAAAATCAAAAGCCCAGTAATCAAAGTGGTAATGCCAATAACTAGAGGCACCAAATTGTTCTTGTATTTCAAGGTGGTAAACATCGAATAATAAAAAGAACGATTGACCAGAGTTAAGAATATGTTGGATGTGATAAGCACCGTGAAGACCATTGTACGGGTAATAGGTTCGTTATAGCCTTGATTTATGGCATATTGATAGATAAGTAAGCCGCCCAATGTTATAAATAGTCCTTGAATGATACTTGTCATTAATTCCTTCCATTCGAAAAAAGTGATTGTAAATGGCCGTGGCTTTTGAATCATGGTGTTTTTTTCCATGGGCTCATTTTCGTATATGATAGAGCAAGTTGGCCCCATGATCAATTCCAATAAAATTACGTGTACTGGCGAGAAAATATTGGGATAGATCCATCCCAAGGCAAGAGGGAGGAATACCATTAATATGATGGGTATATGTATTGAGATTACATATTGTATGGCTTTCTTGAGATTGGCATAAATCTTTCTACCCATAGCCACGGCATCTACCATTTTTGATAAGTCGTCCTCCATTAAAATCAAGGAGGCCGATTGTTTGGCGATTTCTGTACCTTTTTGGCCCATGGCCACCCCGATATGTGCAGCCTTCAGGGCAGGACCGTCATTAACCCCATCACCGGTCATAGCAACGATTTCTCCATTTGCTTTTAAAGTTTCAATGATTTTTAGTTTGGCATCCGGGAACATTCGTGTAAAAATATGCATGTCCTGAACCGCTTTTTTAAGTTCTTCCCCTTCCAACTGTACAAGATCATTACCATCTAAAACTTCATAATCCCCATTAAAATGTATTTGATTTGCAATAGCCTTGGTTGTCACCGGATTGTCTCCGGTTATAATCTTAACCTTTATACCAGCGGCATTAAATGCTTCGAATACAGATTCGATATTTTCCTTAGGGGGGTCGTAAAATGCAACGATACCCTTAAATTGAAAAACAAATTCCTGTTGTCTGATCGGAAATTTATCTTCGTTGAAGAGGGCCTTGCCAACACCCAAAAGGCGATAGCCCTTTTTGGCCAAGGTGTTTATAGCCTCTCGTATTTGCTGTATTTCATTTGTCGTTAAATTGGAAATTTCCAGAAATGCCTCTGGCGCTCCCTTCGCAGCTATAATTCGATTTCCTAGACCATCCTCAAAAATATGGGTCATCATTGGGGGTTTGCCCCCTATCGGATATTCATGTACTATTTTAAATTTATTCCGATTATCGATTTGAACCATTTTGGTATAGGCATCATGTAAGGCAATTTCCATACGGTCAAATGGGATGGGCTCACTCGCCCACATAGCAAGTTCCAAAAGTTCTTTTTCCTGAGTATTAAAGGCATCTTTGGGATTTAAAATTTTATTGGAGTCAAATACAAACAGTTTCGCAAGATCCATTTCATTTTTCGTGATGGTACCTGTTTTATCAACACATATAACCGTAGCACTGCCCAAAGTTTCAACCGTTGTCATTTGTTTTACAACAATACCCATTTTCATTAATCGCCATGCTCCCAAGGCCATGAAGGTGGTAAATGCCACTGGGATTTCTTCAGGGAGTATACTCATGGCAAGGGTAAGGGCTTTAAGTAAACTGTCAAGAACGTTGTGGGTATTAAAATAATTTATGCCCCAAACTATCATAAAAACTACAATTCCGACAGCGGTCATTCTTTTTACAAAACTATTTATCTGTATTTCCAGAGGTGTTTTTTCCTCTGATATGGCCTCAAGGCTTTTTCCGATTTTGCCCAATTTTGTTTCGTTGCCAATAGCGGTTATGGTGGCAATAGCCAATCCGCTAACAACAATGGTCCCACGATAAATTTCATTATCTACAATTGTTTTATCCTTATACACAGGTAAGGATTCTCCTGTCAGGATCGATTCGTCTACCGAAAAATCATTGGAATGTACAATAGTGCCATCGGCAGCAACCGTAGCACCTTCCTCTACCATAAGGCTATCTCCCAGGACAATATCTTCAATTGGAACCTTTTGGACTTCCCCGTTTCTTATTACGTTACAATTTGGCTGACTAATGATCTTTAATTTCTCCAAGGCGTCACGGCTTCTTGAATCTTGGTAGAGCGAAATGGCCGACACCAATATAATAGCCACTGCCAGAAAGATACCATCTCCTATATTACCTACAATAAAGTATATGCTGGCCGTCACCAAGAGAAGGATGACCATGGGTTCTTTGATCAAGCTTTTAACGACCTTCAGAAAAGCATTCTCTTTTTTATATTCAAGTTCATTGTGACCGTACTTTTTTCTTGAAAGGATTACTTCGTCATCTGTCAATCCTTTTACGTTAAAATTTGATACGGACATATTGTAAGTAGATTAAAGCCAATTGCTATCCTATGGCAAATAAATTAAATACCTTTTTTAAGCCTATATTACTCTACTATCAGTAGTCTATAATATCGTTTGGTAATTGGTAAATGCGTAATAAAAATAATCAAAACCCCTAACAAAGTACAGACAAAATGGAGTATATAAAACGCTATCCCAAACAATAGCTGCATATTGATCCAAAGTATAAGCACCATACCTATATAGTATGAAACGGTCCAGGCCCAATGATAGTTCGGGTATAAATTTATCTTTTGGGCCATACTGGACTTCTTTTTTGTAGTGAGTCCATACAAGGTAAGTAGGGGAAGTAGCCCAAGAATAACAAATAAAAACAAGCCAGGGACCAAAAAATTTGAAAATGGTGAATGTTCAAGTTGTCCAAGCACTTCTTCTGAAAACCCTATTCCCACACCTGAAGGATCAAAGATCAAGTTCCAACCTGCAGGGATTGCCGCAATTGCTAAAACAAATAGCAAAAAATTCAAAAGATAAGAGCTAATTGGTCTTTTCATGTTATGAGTTCACTTTGATGGTTATATAGAAACCACATGCCCCATAGACCATAAATTATTATTAACGACAAGATTAGAGGAAAGGATATATATTTATCGGGATGTAATGCAAAGACATTTCGTTCTATATAAATAGCAAATAAATGTACGATTGGCCAATATACACTAATTGCTAGGCTGCCAAACATTGAATAAAGACCCCACTTTTTTCCTTTGATCAACCCAATGATTCCTGCAATTAATAAGGGTATATAAATTACCGTATCCGAAAATGCGAATCCCTTGCCAAATGCTATTCCGACTTTGCCTACTTCTTGTTCCGATTCCTGTAATCCCAATGCTATCGCCAAGTCATAATTTATTAAAGATAATGTTTGACCTACGATTAAAAAGATTCCCAATAGTATACCTATCGAAATTAGGGCCCAAAATCGAATTTTTCTCTTATTGTTCATTGGTGACAGCTTTTTAAACACTGTCAGTTTTTTATTGAAAATAGGACAGGTTATATTATGTTTATTTCCCAACCTCTGCAAAAAGCACCATATAATTATGGCCTTCTTTTTTGGCGCATTTAGGGCAATAGGCATAATGCACGTAATAGTTGTTGGCTTTTTTGTTTTGTTGTTTTAGATAATCATCCATTTGATTGATGAATTTTGGAATGGCTTTATACGCCCCATCAAAAACCTTACTTATAAAAGTGCCAGATAGATCGGTGTTTTCTGCATTTGGCACTTTAGCGGTTACTGATAAATAGAGTTCTGATTTAAAGGGACTGGGGTCAGCGAACAACAGCAAGATTTCCTCTTTGTCAGAATCAAGATTATTCGAATCTTCCGCCATCTTCATCATTTTCGTTATTTTTTTACCTAGCAGCGGTGGAAATGGCATATGGAATAAAGTTGGCACTGATGCCTTTATAAATTTCTTGTGGTCCCAGTTGAATGTTTTTTTATCCCATTTTTCAGGATGAAACAACGGACAACATTCCTTGGGTTCTTGTTTGCCTTTTGATTCTTTGACTATTGTTTCCATAATTTCATTTTTTTCTTCTTACAGGTATGTGCATAAATGGCCTATGGCTAATCCTGAAAGTGTACACTAACCGATGCACCGCCTTCATCTCCCATTACCATGACCGTTAGTTTTTCTTTTTCAGCAGCAAAATGGCTACCGGTTCCTGCCATAGTCGAGAAGTTGATTTTGAAATCATTGTTTTTTAAAACTTCCTTGTACTTTTCAATCCCATCCTTGGATACATCCTCAAAAATGACTACCCAATTTTTACCATCTTCCATTTCCTGGGTATTTACAACAACAATTTTACCATCTTTGAATTCAGGTACGATATCAGGAATTTCATCTGGCCAGCTTTGGATAGTTGCATCAGTGGTAAAGGTGCCCTCATCGGTTTTGATGGTTATCTTTTCATCATCTAAATCGACTTCGGCATCATCGCCGATAGATTTTTCAATAAGTTTTTCAGTTGTTTTTTCGGCAGCTCTTTTACAGGAATTACCAAAAACCAATGCTCCAGTACAAAGAATTAATGCAGCTAAGTACTTTACTTTTAATAGATTTAAATAGTTCATTTTACCTAATTTTAGATTTGATTTTTAAATTTCCACGATGTTAAAACTATCGTACAAATAGGTCTAATGCAATGATATTAATCATTAGCCTTTGTATTTCGAGAAATGATCAATAGGAAGATTAATTATTGTAAATCAGCTCTAATCGCATACTGCCCCATATTATATGCCAAAACATATAATACACCAACCTGAGGGCAAACATTGAGATAAAGTCATATCGTTTAAAAACAATCAATTGGGTTATATTAAATACATACAGGTTAATCCAGATGACCACAATGGCCCAATTGGGAATTGAATCCATGTATATTGCCTGATATGTGGGCTCCAACATTGCTACAATGAGAATACAAACCCATAAAAGCTTGTTATAGGGTACTTTTTTTAATATAAAGGTTGTAACAAATAAAAGAAACGAAAGAGGTAAAACATGGAATACGATTTCGACAAAAAAGGCAATAATGGGATAAAACAGCAATGATTCGGGAAACAATATGTTCATGTCTGTTGGAAAACCGATCTTCAAATCAACATAGATAGCAACCGATACAAATAATAGGACAATTCCTGCATAACGCAACAGGGCATTATGATTCTTCTTTTGATAAATGGAAAACCAATCTTTGGAAAGCAATAGAGACAATAGTAAAAAGCCTAAAATCGCGCTAAAAAGAATAGTAATCAATGGATTTAAATTGCCTATAAAACGTTCAAAAATTAGGCTATTTGAAAAATTCAATTTTACAGTGGCAGCTACCACTAGAACCAAAAGAAACGCAAGGATTTTGTATTGATGCTTTTTTGTGGAAACCAACTTCTTTGATTTTACAATGATTCTTTTTTACTAACTCTTTAAGCCGGCTTTTTAGTTCTTCGAAACCGTTTTCGGTATTCCTTATCCATTTTTTCCGTAGCGTACTGTATAATAAGACGGCCACATTGATTTTTCCAATGCAATAGGAAATCCTCGATCTCTTTTGGGAATTTTTTCCATAGACCTCGTAGTAGTGTACCTATCCCTTTTTGAACGTATTCAGAATCATCCAACATCAGAGGCTCAATTAATGGCAAGGCTGTTTTTGGGGTTAATCCCTTTTTTAGTAGCTCTACGAGGGTTACAGGTACGGCCCTTCTTTTCCATTCCAGTTCTGAGGATATCCATTCCTTTAGTTTTTCATTGGAAATAACCTTGTCTACGAGGAAGCTAGAAAGCACCAGCATACATAAAACATCGGTGGTTGCCCAATTATTGATGCCTATTTCGAACCACTTTCCGACCCTGTCAAAAGCTGTTAGTGTATAATTCCCTCTTTCCGATGCTACAAAGGCAATGGCCAGTGATTTTTCCTCATACTTTCCCGTTTGCATCAATCTATCCCCAAGATCCAAATATTTCTCGAGTGTCATTTCATTTTTCCAATTCTGAATCCATAGGTCCCGTTGTTTTTCAAATGCTTTTGTTTCAATACCGTATCCATCAAAACCATCTTTAAAATACCTGGAATATTTTTTGACATTTTCTTGATTTGAATTTTTCAGACAAAAATCACGAATCTCTATTAGTTTTTTATTACCCATTTTTTTGGTTTTGTATTGTTATGGACTAACTATTTAACCAGTTCTTTATTTAGGATATTCCTGAACCGCGTGGCACTCAGGTAGTGATCTTCCAATAACTTACCATCGTGTAAAAGGTTAAAAACACCAAATCCCGAAGGGGCATTCTTGGCTTCTTGTGCCGTATTTATCTTAGTTACTTTAAGGTCAATACCAAAGTCCATCGCAGTATTTAAAAGGGCCATTACCGATTTTTCATGCCATGGGCATTGATCGGCGTAGAGTAAATGCCAGCCTTTATAATCTTTTTGTTTTTCGGTCCAGTTAATGAGTTTTGGGTCTGGTACTTTAGTATCCCATTTTTTCGATAACAATTCAAATCTACCTAAGCAGTCTACTTCCTTAAAACCGTTATTTTCGAAAATGCTTTTAGTTGCTATCCATGCTCCTTTGCTGGTCATAACACATAGGCCTGCCATCCCTCTTTTTTCAGCATCTTTTTCGGCCTCTGTAATCAGTAAAGTACCATATCCTTGGTTTCTTTCCTTTTTGGAATACACATACATACAATGGATAAACATGAAGTTTTCTGCATTAATAGGCCTCCATGCATGGGATGCAGGGACATATTCTATAAATCCTATCATTTTGCCACTATTGTCCTTAAGGATTTTCATTTTTAATCCTTCTTCATATCGTTTTTCAAACCATTTACGTTTGCTTTCGAACCCGGGGTTCTTTAGATCCTTAACACAAAAGAGTGTCTCTTCCTGTACATTATCAGGTGTTACCTCAATTATTTTTAGTGTTTTCATTGTTTATAAGCTATGAGTTGTATTTAATGATATTCTAATTTTTTATAGATATCGACTATGTCTTCGTAACATCCATATTACGATTTCCCCTAGCACGCCGAGTATGGCCATGATACCTGCAAAATAAAGTCCTTCACAGCTCCATCTAGTGTATTGTAATGCCCTTTGTTCAGGTCTTACATCAAAATCAATCCATTGTCCTACACGACCTACCACAAATATCAATACACGAAAAGCATGAACAATAGCTGCTGCTGCTACCCACCATTCCAAAACTTCCATAGCGCCTTCAGAAAGCATGATAATTGTTCGGGTAAGTAAAATACCAGCTCCTAGGAAAAGGAGGCCAGCATAAAGTCGTTGTTTTGATTTTTCAAAAATTATTTTATACCCAGCTTTTCCACCAAATTTTAAACATTTTCCCTTTAACGCATATATGCTTTTTCTTTAACTATGTTCTTTTATCTGTCCAATGTTCTTCCGCTTCTTTCTCCATTTTCTCGAGCCGGGTATAATAATCTGGAAACTCCTTTAAATGGGCCCATGCTATTTTTCCGGTCAGGTTTTTATCATTATTGGTGACATTAGTTTCTGGAAAACGGGTTCCATGTTCGAATTCTACATTGATTCCCATGGTAAATTCATCCAAATTTACTTCCTCCCAATTGATGCCAAGATTATCTCCGATCTCTTTAACATCCTGCTTACTGATTTTTTTCATTTCTTGTTTATTTTATGTTTATACTCTTTAATGCCCCATGGAATATACCCAATACACATAAGGGCAGATCCAACAGTGCTGATTAACTCAATATCTGGGTTTATCAACAATAACAATCCAATTATTATTGAGATATCTTGCCATTTTTAAATGATGCTTTTTGCTATATTAAATTTTAACCCTTTTTATCAGTTGTTTCCTATAGGTGATTTTTTTATTGGGTATATCCCAAACCTCCATGACAGGGGTATCCAATTCATAACCATTTTCTTCTGTGTAATCGTTTAGTGTTGGATAAACTTTCATAACACCAAGAATAATGGATGGCATTCCCTTATAAGGAAACTCAGCTACCAAATATTCCTTAATAGGATATTGGGACACTTCAAAATTAGACTTCAGAGCCTCCAGCTTGTCAAAATTGGATTCCAATATGCATCCTACATCGGAACGTATGGCATCCTTTTGCACGGTCTTGGGATTGTCATAAAAAAATCCGAAACCTTTGGTGGTTTCAATCCCATAATCCTCCTTTAAATTTTGGTAAACCCGTGTTGAAAAAGTTCCACTTTATGCATAATCACCGGTCATTTTTTTATATACTAGAGTCTCTCCCCCGCATTCTATTCTTTCCGTTGATACTGTCTTAAATCCACCATAAAAAACTAATGCACCGATTATAAACACAATAATGAAAGCAACAATACCAAGTACTATTTTAATTGCCTTCATATTTGTTTTTATAAAATTATTGAATGTAAAGTAAGATCGTTAAGAGGCAACCATACCACCATCGATAACATAGGTACTACCGGTAATATAGGAACTTTGATCCGAGGCTAGGAATAATACCAAATCGGCGATTTCCTCTACTTCAGCATAGCGTCCAAAAGGTACTCCTGCTTCAAATCCTTTTTTGGCTTTTTCTACATCATCAGGTGAAATATCCTTTTCAATAGACCGCATCATACGAGTGTTCACTGGACCTGGGTGAATAGTATTTACCCTAATGTTTCTAACAGCGGACTCAAGGGCGGCAACCCTCATAATGCCAATAACCCCATGTTTACTTGTTACATATGCCCCTAAACCTGCGTAACCTTTTAATCCTGCAACCGATGACGTTATTATTACACTGCCCCCTTCATTCATTCTGGGAATGGCATACTTACATCCCAGCCAAACCCCTTTTAGGTTGATTGAAATTACGTTATCGAACATGTCCTCAGGATAATCGGTGATTGGTTTAAAGGGCCCCTCTATACCTGCATTGGCGAAAAAAATGTCAATTTTACCAAAAGTGTCGATCGTTTTCTGTAGATACCGTTTTGTATCGGATGCTTTGGACACATCGGCAGCACAATAATCCACATTGGTGTCATCTAAAGCGGCCACTGCTTCTCTCAAGGATTTTTCCGTACGACCTATTAGCATCACCTTAGCGCCTTCGGATAAGAATAATTTTGCAGTACTCATACCTATTCCTCCGGCTCCACCTGTAATTACCGCTACTTTATTCTCTAAACGATTCATATTTAGTTGATTATAGATTTAGACTAAATTTTTTCACTTCCCAGGTGTTCTCTTTGGTTTTAACCGCTAGAAGGTTTTTAGAAATTAATTTTGCTCTTAATTCGGGAATTTCATATCGCCTTTTAGCGGTTAGAATGTGTTCCCGTTCGCCTATAGGCCATATGATTTCACCAGCGGTGTTAACTACAACTTCGGTAAAAATGTACTCAATGACATTCATTTTAATTTCGTTTCTACCTTGGAAAGTTTCCCTAACATAAATACCAATTGCCAATTCTTGATCAAACTGGGTTATATTCAAATACTCCGGTTTAATAACAACCTTCCCAGATTTATCGATGAAGCCATAATAAGGAATGTTATCCTCTTTTAATTCCTCTATCATACACCTTCCTTTTTTGAATTCAGGATAACGAATACCCAAAACGCCAGGAATGTTGTTATCCGCATTTTTATTCCATACCAAATCATCCCTAAAATCGATGACCAATTTTGCCTCTTGGTCAATGAAACCCCATTGGTTTCCTTTTCGAACCGCGGTTAATCCTTCACTTAGGGGAGCTATCTCATCATAGGTAGTGGTTTCCGTTTGTGAATACCCCGTTATAGGAATAATCAGCACCAAGGTTAGCATTACTACTATTTTTTTCATTATGTTATTCATTATTGTTATTGATTCAATTTCTAAAACATTAGGTTCGAATAGATCATACTTTTTAAATCTTTTGGAAGGGAATCCCGGATATCTTCCATTTCACCCAAAGAGATATATTTTCTCAAATAAATGAAAGTGGTATCAATATACCGTTCGGCTACTTCATCGCTATATTCAAAATCATTGATTGCGGAAACACCATCATGTTTACGTACCAAATCTATAAATTCAGCCATTTTTTTGATTTTTGGCTTTTCCTTTCTAATGTTCCAACCGTTCACATAAACTGCTTTAAGGAACATTGGTAATTGAGCAATAAGTTGTAATGATTCTTCAGTAGGGATAATATCGCGCAGTGCGTGTAGTATTGCAGATAAAATTCTACCTGCCTTATCCTTATTGTTCCCAAGGTTCATCTCCTTGGTATAATCTTTTAGAAAGGTGTTCCCTTCTGTCGCGTATTGATTAAAATTTAGTGCCATGGTGTTCTTTTTTTAAGTGAAAACCAAAGTTGGCAAGTAATACTTTAATTTGAAATGACCTAGGTCATGTACCAAACAACATTTGAACTATTTTTAGGAGAATTGTTCTATTGTATTATGCGATGTTCAAGGCAATTTCCACCATCTCATTAAAAGAAGATTCCCTTTCAGCGGAAGTTGATTTCTCCTTGGTCACCAAAGAATCGGAAATTGTAAGTATGGCCAATGCCTTGATATTATATTTTGCCGCGATTGTGTATAAGCCTGAAGCCTCCATTTCAACACAAAGAATGCCGTATTGTGCCCATAATTTGTAGAAGTCGGGATCATCATCATAAAATTCATCTGCCGAAAGCACATTTCCTGCTTTTATTTTAATTCCCTTTTGTCTGGCGTAAAGCGATGCTTTTAATAGTAAGTCAAAATTAGCAGTTGGTGAGTAATCTGCATTTATAAACCTTGAGTTGTTTATTCCCGAGGTCGTAGATGCTGCCATCGCCAAAACAATGTCTCTCACCTTTACATCTTTTTGATAAGAACCCGCAGATCCGACCCTGATAATATTTTTGACACCATAGCTCTTGATCAATTCATGACAGTAGATCATGGTTGAAGGGATACCCATACCACCACCTTGGACAGAAATACGTTTTCCGCTATAAGTGCCTGTGTACCCTAACATACCCCTAACTTCATTATAGCAAAAAGCATCCTTTAAAAATGTCTCGGCAATCCATTTGGCCCTTAAGGGATCTCCTGGCATTAATACGGTTTCGGCAATATCCCCTTTTTTGGCTTCTATATGTATACTCATGGTTTTTGTGTTTATTAGGCAGATGCAATGGCAATACCGGAGGAAGTCCCAATACGGGAAACACCCAATGATATATATTTCATGGCGGTAGCCCTGTCTTTTACGCCGCCGGAAGCCTTGATTTTTGCTTTATAGCCCACTATATCCTTCATTAACTTAACATCCTCTAAAGTAGCGCCTCCACCCCCAAAGCCTGTTGATGTTTTCACAAAATCGGCTCCGGCACTTACCGCCAATTCACAAGCTTTAATTTTTTCTTCCTTGGTTAAATAGCAGGTTTCAATAATCACTTTAAGTACTTTAGTACCGATTGCTTTTTTGATTTTTGAAATTTCGTTCTCAACCAATTCGTATTTACTAGATTTTAACCAACCTATATTAATGACCATATCCAATTCATCAGCACCATTTTGAACACTGTTCTTGGCCTCGAATATTTTAGCTTCGGTATTCATGGCTCCCAAAGGGAAACCAATAACTACAGCAACTTTTACTTTGCTGCCTTTTAAATGTTCTTTGGCCAAATTGGCATAACAACCATTTACACAAACCGCATAAAACTTATGGTCAAGAGCTTCTTTACAAAGTTTTTTGATTTCTGTTATAGTGGCCGTAGGTTTTAGCAATGTATGGTCTATAAAATCTTCGATTTGCATTTCGATCAATGGTTTATGGGTTAACTGATTTTTGGGAATATAGTTCAAAAATATAGTTATCGGTAAAGATATTTTATGATAATAGTCAGTAAAAAAAATATTAGCATTCGCTCGGAATAAAGTATTTAACAAGAATTCCAAGACTGATAAATATCATAGCAATTTAAAGGCATCTAAGATAATTTTAGAATACTCTAAAGTCACTTCCTATGAAAACTATACTCATTCCCACCGATTTCTCAAAGAATGCTTGGAATACCATTACTTACGCAATGAATTTTTTTAAGGATAAGAGATGTACTTTCTATTTTTTACATACCTATACTCCTGCTTTCTACAGAATGGATTATATGTTAGGGGGTCCTGAATTTAGTGCCATTCCCGATGTAGGGGTAGACAATTCACTTGCCGGTTTGGAAAAAACCTTGGAAAATGTGATAGAAAAATTTCACAACCCAAAGCATATTTATGAAATTATATCGGCTTTCAATATTCTTACCGATGAAATAAACGAGCTTACGGATAAAAAACATATTGATTTGATAATCATGGGCACTCAAGGAGCCACGGGAGCCAAGGAAATATTTTTAGGTAGTAATACCGTACATGTAATTCGTAAAGCGAAGGTGCCTATTTTGGGCATACCAGCTGGTTATAAATTTAGGAGAATTGAAAAAATTCTTTTTCCTACTGACTATTTGACCAAGTATAAAAATGATGAATTGTATTCAGCAATCGAAATTGCTAAAATGTTTCTGACACCAATAACGGTTCTTCATGTCAAAGATGAATACGAACTGACCAAAGACCAGGAAGAAAACAAAAAACAGTTAGAACTATTACTTGCCCAGATACCTTATGAAATGAAGGAAGTACGTGGTACCCGTATGCCCAAGGCTGTATTCGATTATATTGAGGAAAACGATATTGATCTTTTAACAATGAGAAACCGCAAACATTCATTTCTTGAACGAATGATGACCAGACAAAATGTGGAACAAATTGGGTTTCATGTCAAAATCCCGTTTTTGGTAATTCCCGATACTTCCAAAACATCAAAATAAAAATCAGATGAAGAATATTCTCTTACCCACCGATTTTTCAGATAATGCATGGAATGCCATTTTCACAGCAATTAAATTGTTTGAAAACATAGATTGCCATTATTTTCTATTGAATACCTATGAACCTAAGTTCGCAAATTTAATGGGTAATAAAAGTAAGGAACGATTGGGCGTTATTTATGATTCCCTGTCAAAAAATTCAAATTTGCAATTGGATAAATCATTGGAATATATAAAGACAAATCATTCAAGGCCCAATCACAAATTTTTGAAGACATCAATCTCCAACGATATTGAAAATGCAATAAATCAATTGGTTCTAGAAAAGGATATTGATCTTGTCATTATGGGCACCACGGGAGCGACTGCTGCCAAAGAGGTTTTTATGGGCAGTAATACGGTGAAAGTGATAAAGAAAGTGCGTTCTTGCCCAATTATAGCAGTACCCCATGAGTTTGATTTTAAAGCACTTAATTCGGTCGTTTTCCCAACAGATTTTACACGTTCCTACAGTAAGAATGAATTAAAACCATTAATAGATCTGGCAATTTTATGGAAAGCGGAAATCATGATTCTGCAAGTGGCACAGGAATACACATTGAGCGACCAGCAAAAAGCAAATCAGCAATTGCTAATAAAAAGATTTGCCGATGTAAAACATAGCTTCCGTAAAGTTGAAATGTGGAACAATGTAGCTGAGGCCACCAATAAATTTGCTATCGAGAACGGGGCTGACCTAATAGCCCTGATTCATTATTCGCACACGTTTTTTGAAAAATTGACAAGGGAACCGGTCATCCGAAAAATGGGCTTTCATACAAAAGTCCCCCTTATGGTACTCCCAGATTTGTAATAAACCAAAAACTGCATAATGATATAGGCGAGATAACTGGTTAAGCAATATAAATGCAATAAAAATGACACGAATCCTATTGCCATCGGATTTCTCTAAAAATTCATGGAATGCCATTGAATATGCAATCTATCTTTTTGAAAAAGAAGCTTGTACATTTTATATTTTGAATGCATGCCAGGTTAGTCCTTCAGGATTAATCAGTACAATCAACAAAGAAAGGGATACTAGGCTTCATGAAATTACAGCAAAAGAGAGCAAGGAAAAAGTTGAAAAAATAGTGGATCAACTAAAGAAAAGTAATAAAGTAGCGCAACATAAATTTGAGGGAATAACGGTTTCTGATACTTTGATGAATGCACTGGGGAGAAACATCATCAGCAAAAATGTGGATTACGTTTTTATGGGAACCCAAGGTGCCACCGGCTTAAAGGAGATTTTTATGGGGAGTAATACGGTAAGCGTCATAAAAAATATCAATAGCTGTCCTATTGTTGTCGTACCCGCTACATATGATTATGACATACCTGATGTAATTGCATTTGCCACTGATTATAGACATATGTTTAAACGTTCTGAACTGAAACCACTTATATATTTGTCGAAACTTTGGGGCTCTGCCATAAAAGTTGTGCATATTGCCGAAGAAAATGAGTTGGAAGAGGAACAAAAAAACCTAAAGAAAATGCTTCAAAATTGGTTTGAAGGATTACACTATAGTTTTGAAGATCTCGATTATTACCCGAATATTTCATTGCGAATTGGCCAATTGCCAGAGGATAAAAATGTAGGTATGATTGCAATGATCAATAGTAAACATGGTTTTTTCAGAAGACTCATGCGGGAACCTGTTATTAAGAAGGTAGCTTTTAGAACCGAAGTGCCTTTTTTGGTACTCCCGGAAAAAATTATATAAGTAATCTACTATTCAAGAAATGGCATTTCCAATCCTGGACGAGAAAGGTGATGATGGCTCTATTGGTGGTGTAATGCTAAAATTAATAATAGGATAGCCAATTCGTCTAAGTTCTTGTTTTACCTTTTGAAAAGCGAGCCGGGAGGTATAAAGAAAAAGAATCCTGCCATTTTCAACATCGATATCGATAATTCTAATATCCAATATCCAGTGCAGGTAACGAATGATTGTATGTTTACATTCATCGGATTTTAGGTTTTGTAATTTTGCTAGGGCTCTCATGGGTAGATATATGGGTGATGTACCCAAGTTATACCATTATTAAATGATATAAATCATTCCGTAAATACCCATACCTAGACCTATAAAAATGATACCTGAGGTTACAATGAGGAATATATTTAAGTGAGTTTCCTTAATGGAATAAAGATAAACTCCCAATCCTAGGTAGATTGCTATAAATATACTGTAGATTCTACTTGCACTAGCTATGAGTATTAAAGCGCTTTTTTATAATAAAATATTTGGTGATTAGATCCCCTGAAACTTAATAGGGGTACCCTGCCATAAGATTCCATTTTTTTAACCAAATCGCGATGGAACCATTTTTTTGCCAACCCTTTCCTTTCTCTTTCCAGCAATACCATTAAGTCGGCACCAACATGCCCTAAATAATTTTTAAGGGTATCGAAAATATCTTCAGAGAACAGCAGCTCAAAATCCATTCGTTCATATTTCACTTTCTCTTGTAGCTTGTCTTTAAATTGTTCCATTTGTACCTCTTCATCATAATATTCCTTTTTGGTGAAAATATGGATGACCTTAATTTCTGCATCGAAATGCTCGGCCATTTCCACAAGTTTTCGGAGGGCATAAATATCCTCTTCCTCAAAAGCGGTTCCATAAACAATGGTTTTAAGAGGGGTATAACTTGCATCCGCAGGGATAGCCAAAATTGGGCAGGGCGCTTTTTCAATGAGTTTTCTTGTGGTACTTCCCATAACGATTTCGCGCAAACCGCTTTCCCCCTTCATACCAACAATAATCAGATAGGCATGCCATTCGTCTGCCGTGCTAATAATTCCGCGTAAGACCGAATTGTTTATTACAGCTTCCACTTGTATGTTGGGGTCTTCCCATTCGCTACCCAAATGTTCTGTACAGAAATTCCCCAATTTTGTACGGTGCATTTTTAATGCATCTTTCTCAAGATGTGGGAATGGCTCATCCAGTCCTTCCGTGCCTAATATGGTAGGATACTCGAATACATGTGCAACTACCAATCGGGTACCCAGCTGTGTACTCATTTCACGAGCATATTTTAAAGCGGCTACTGAATTCTCGGAATAATCGGTGGCATATAGAATTGTTTTCAATTTGATATTATTTTGAGTTATTTTCAAAGCTACGAACCACTTAGAAGCCAACAAATGACCTAGGTCATATTGCTTCGTCATAAGATGATCGGTGTTTAAAAAAAGACCGAAACGACGAGATCAAAGAACGGAGTTTGTAGATTTCCCATTAAAAAAAGTTTCAACTACTTAAACTTTGTAATTGAAACTTTTCTTAAGAAAACTGACCCTAAATCCTTCTGCATTATCGTTCTTTATTAGACTTTTGTCAAGCCCATTTTAACAAATTCCACCCTTCTATTAGCTGCCTTACCCTCAGGGTTATCATTTGTATTTAATTGTTTACTTTCACCAAACCCTTTGGCATTAAGACGTTTTGCACTTATCCCCATTGTAATGAGCTGGTTCATTACGGCATTCGCCCTTTCCTCGGATAGGTTCTGGTTAAAATCAACATCGCCATCACTGTCTGTATGGCCCTCAACACTGAATTTGATTTCGGGATGATCCGACATGAGATCGTGAATCTCATTTAAAACACCCATAGACTCTGGTCTGAGAGTTGCTTTATTTACGTCGAAACGGATACCATTAGCCACGATTTTTCCATCCTGAAGAAATTTATCATAATATTTTACGCCACCTTCTGCCATCCTGAAATTTTTTATGTAGTAACGTTTATTATCGTTGGCAGTATAAGCGTGCAGAGAAATACCGGAGGGATTAAAATCGAGATGGGGAATATTTATTAACCTAGTCTCATCTATATAAGCCTTCATTTTCCCATTGGTATGGGCTATTGAAATGTGCGCCCATTTATTTTGTATCGATCCTTTGTCGGGGATGCTACTTTTGGCTGGCCTCATTTCCATAGACTCAGAGCGAATATTTAGATTGGCTGTGTAAGATGTGGGTCGTCTCTGGTTCTTTCGGTCATAGAAATATACTGTAAGGTAATTTCTATCTGGAATGTAGAGATCAAACTCTATGGTGAAAATATCTGGCAGATAATCCTTTTCCGGGTTTTTTAAAAATGGAATGATCATAGGTTGGCCACCTCTGAACATAATAACGTTTTCTCCGCCATAAACTGCATTCTCTATTGTACCCTGATTTAGATCCCAACGCGATGGAAATTCCCCATTCTCTTCATTTTCTTGGTTATCTTCAAAAATAATATTATCACCAGGAACAAAATCATACTTGGCCCAGACCAATGTAGACTCTTGGGAAACTGTCGGTTCTTGTACATTTACCTGATCTTTATCCCTTTGTTTTTCTTCTTGCTGGGGTTCTTCTTTTTCTTCCTCAAAAACTTTGACAACCTTCTTTTCAACCTTCTTTTCGACCTTCTTTTTTAGTTTGCCCAATATTTGTGCCTCTGACACAGTAGGCATGTGAAGGAATAAGCCTACTATTAGGAGTGTAATTATTTTTTTCATAATCATATATGTTTAAAAATGGATTTTTTAAGTATTGTATAAAACTAAGAACCACCTAGGAAGCAACCAATGATCTGGGTCATACCTCCCTGGTATTTTTAATTTGCTATTTTATGAGTCATTTAATCTAAATGATTCCCCGAAGCAGAACAATCGGGGATAATCGATTTCAAGAAATATTTTAATTGGAATTCAATAATTCGAATGGGTAAGCTTTTGAATTAGAAATGCTATCCCTAACTTTGCAGGAAATTTTTAAAACAAGAATATTCTCTTTTCAACTTCATTCATAATTATAAAAAAGGCTTTCGGGATATCGTCTGTCTTAACACCTTCAAGTAAATGAGCAAAGCCATTTATATTGCCACTACCGAGCCCAATAGCGGTAAATCAATTGTATCCTTAGGACTAATGCATATGTTGCTGGGAAAAGCAGCCAAAGTGGGTTATTTTAGACCCATCATCGATGATTATGCCGAAGGGGTTAAAGACAATCATATAAATACCGTTATTTCTTATTTTAAACTACCAATGCAATATGAAGAGGCCTTTGCTTTTACGAGAAGCGAGATTATTCAAAAGAACACCCAGAATAAAGAGGTTGAGGTTTTGGACAAAATCATCGAAAAGTATAAAGCCATTGAAGATCGTTTTGATTTTGTTTTGGTAGAGGGCACAGATTTTTCTGGGGAAGGAGCCATTATCGAATGGGACATTAATGTGCTCGTAGCCAAGAATTTGGGTATTCCAACCATAATTTTGGCCAGTGGGGTGGGCAAAACCTTGGATGAGTTGGTGAACAATATTTATTTGGCTTATGACTCGTTTAAAGACAAAGGGGTCGAGGTATTAATGGTCGTTGCCAACAAAGTACAACCTCAAAATGTTTCCATTATAGCCAAAGGGCTTAGGAAAGAACTACCTAAAGATATGCTGATCGGTATTATTCCTTTGAATCCTATCTTGGGTAATCCCACGGTTAAGGAGATTGTGGAGGTTCTTGACGGAAAGGTGCTATTTGGGGATAAATATATCAACAATCAAGTAGGTCATTTTGCTGTAGGCGCCATGCAACTTCGTAACTACCTTACCCATTTAAAGGAAGACGGACTTGTAATAACCCCGGGGGATCGGGCAGACATTATTTTGGGGGCGTTACAAGCGAATATTTCTGCAAATTACCCGACGGTGTCAGGAATAATCCTTACAGGTGGCCTTATCCCTGAAGATTCCATTCTAAAACTTATCGAAGGACTTTCAGATGTGGTTCCCATTATTTCGGTAGAAGAGGGCACATTTTCAATAACGAACAGGATTGGTGCAATAAAGCCGAGAATTTATGCCGAAAACACCCAAAAAATTGCAGTATCTATTCAAGATTTTGAAAAGTATGTTCCTGAGGACAAATTGGCTGAAAGATTAATCACATTCAATGCCAAAGGTATTACCCCAAGGATGTTCCAATACAATTTATTGAAAAGGGCAAAATCTAATATTAAACACATTGTATTGGCCGAAGGGCTGGATGAACGCATCCTAAAAGCCACAAAATTACTCATTGATTCCAATGCGGCTAAGATTACCTTGTTGGGAGATCCCATACAGATAGCAACTAAGGTATCCCAAATGGATATTGATTTGGATTTGAACAAAATAAACATAGAAAACCCAACGGAATCATACTATTTTGATGATTATGCAGAAACATTATATAAATTAAGAAAACATAAGAATGTGAATCTTGCAATGGCCCGCGACCTTATGGAAGATGTTTCCCATTTTGCAACTATGATGGTATACAAAGGCCATGCAGATGGTATGGTTTCGGGTGCCATGCATACTACAAAACATACCATTTTACCGGCATTGCACTTTATAAAAACCAAACCTGGGGTTTCGGTGGTGTCTTCGGTCTTTTTCATGTGTTTGGAAGATAGGGTTACAGTGTATGGTGATTGTGCCATTAACCCCAATCCCACCGCAGAACAATTAGCGGAAATTGCCATTTCCTCTGCAAATACCAGTATCGCTTTTGGAATAGAACCCAAAATTGCGATGCTTTCTTATTCCTCGGGGGATTCAGGTGTTGGGGAAGATGTTGACCGAGTACGAAAAGCTACAGAATTAGTAAAGAAAATGCGACCGGATTATAAAGTAGAAGGCCCCATACAATATGATGCCGCGGTAGATGCTTCGGTAGGTAAGACCAAGCTGCCAGATTCACAGGTAGCTGGGGAGGCAACGGTATTTATTTTCCCTGATTTGAATACGGGGAACAATACCTACAAAGCGGTTCAAAGGGAAACTGGGGCGTTGGCCATTGGCCCCATTTTACAGGGATTGAATAAACCCGTGAATGACCTGAGTAGGGGTTGTACCGTGGAGGATATTTACAATACGGTGATCATGACAGCCATACAAGCACAGGATTTAGAATAGAAAGGAATACATATGAAGGTATTGATAATTAATTCAGGCAGCTCATCGATTAAATTTCAATTGATTGAAATGCCCAAAGAAAAAGTCAATTGTTCGGGTCTTGTTGAACGTATTGGATCCAAAGAAGCAATTTTAAGTTATAATAAAGGTGAAAATAATATTAGTGAAACCCTTGCAATACATTCCCACAAAGAGGGACTAAAAAAAATAGCTGACTTTTTGCTCGACCCTAATAAAGGGGTTATCAAAGATGCCAAGGAAATTGATGCCGTTGGCCATAGGGTGGTACATGGTGGAGATTCATTTTCTAATACTACCTTGATTACTTCTGAGGTTAAAGACAAAATCAGGGAATTCAGTAGTTTGGCACCCTTGCACAATCCCCATAACCTTCAGGGGATTGAAATTGCGGAACAGATTTTTCCCGATGCCAAACAGGTTGCGGTTTTTGATACTGCCTTTCATCAAACCATGCCTACCAAGGCCCGTAAATATGCAATCCCCAACAAATTCTATTTGGAAAATGACATAAAGGTATATGGCTTTCACGGAACAAGTCACAAATTCGTTTCAGAAAAAGCAGTTGAATATTTACAACAAGAAAATTCCAAAATAATTTCAATCCATTTAGGAAACGGATGCAGTATTACCGCTGTTCAGAATGGAAAAAGCGTAGATCATAGTTTGGGCTTTGGACCTAGCAACGGACTTATTATGGGCTCACGAAGTGGTGATATTGACCATTCCATTATTTTTTATCTGGTGAATGAAATGGGTTATAAATTGGAAGAAGTGAATAAGCTTCTTATCAAGGAAAGTGGTATGCTGGGGCTTACGGGATATAGCGATTTAAGGGATATACAATCCGAGGCAGAAAAAGGCGATACCGATTGCAAATTGGCATTGGATATGAACGCCTATCGAATCAAGAAATATATAGGTGCCTACACGGCCGCAATGAACGGATTAAGTGCCATTGTTTTTACAGCCGGGATAGGTGAAAATTCGGCCATGCTCCGGGAATTGGTCTGTGCTGAGTTGTCCTATTTGGGACTAGAGTTGGATCCATTAAAAAATAATCAAAGATCTACTGGAATCCGCGAAATAAACGCATCAACTTCCCAAGTTAAAATACTGGTGATACCTACCAACGAAGAACTTGAAATTGCCAAACAATCCTATCAACTTCTAAACTGATTTCAATTTTATTATTGTGCACTATATTTACTGTCTTTGAAGATAAGATCGCATATATAATATTTGCAACCACTTTATAATTCACTTCTTTTCATTTAATAATTAATAGCTGTTCAACACATTCAGTTTTTCCCAATAAAATGTGACTAATGTTACATAAAAATTGCTGTCAAAATCACGATTTAATATAAAGCATTGAAAATCAATGCTATAAAATTTAATAAATATGACTTATGTCATATTTTAAGGTATGATCTGTGTATAATTTTAACACAGTTTTAATACATGTATATATCTTAATATCCAAACATTATGAAAAATTCAAGGTTAATGAGCTTCTTGGTGATTTTAGCATCAAGTTTACTGTTTGTTCAATGTACCAGCGATCCACTACAAGGGCCGGCTGGTTTAGATGGTGTTGACGGCATAGATGGGGTGAATGGTGTTGACGGTGCAGATACATCTGCAGAGTCTTGTATATCCTGTCACTCCAACACTTTTAGAGCCCCGATTTATGCTGCCTATGAAACTTCTTTCCACTCTAAAGGCCTTTCAGAAGGTTCGGTGGAGTATGCAGGTGCACGGGCAAGTTGTGCACAATGCCACTCCAATGAGGGTTTTGTTGATTATATTACCAAAGGTTTTGTAAACCCAGCGGGTTACTACGGACTATCTGAGCCAGAATTGGTATTGGTAACCAATGATAATGGAACTCCTGATGATACTTCTGACGATTTTGAAGAGCCTAAATTAGATGAATATGGTGTTCCCGAATACTCAAGCAATCCGGTAGCATTTGTGACCTCGATTACTTGTACAACTTGTCATAGTGATCACAAATCCTTTGACTTTGAAAATGACGGTAATGACCTTGCCTTAAGGGCCCTTGATCCTGTTTCTTTAATGACAGATGGCACCATTATCGATTATGGGGACGGTAGTAATACCTGTATCAATTGCCATCAACCAAGAAGAACAGGGCCAACTGATGATGGAGCTGGTATGTTTAGGATTACCAGTACGCATTGGGGACCACACCACGGACCACAAGCTACTTTATTGGAAGGTATACAAGGAATGTTGGTCGCAGGTACAGAAGCCTATCCTGGTGTAGGATCCGCTCAACACAGAACAGGATCAACCTGTGTTAGTTGCCATATGGGCGCAACTATCGATGGTACCGATGGTTTACACACTATGATACCTTCAGCAGCCTCTTGTACAGATTGTCATAGCAATGGTATTCCTCCGAATACTTTCTTAAATGCTGATATGGCCACTTTATATGGTTTGTTAGAAACTGCAGGACTTCTTGAAACAGAAGAGGGATCGGTGCACCCAGTTCCTGGTACTTATCCCATATTGGAAGCTGAAGCTGCCTGGAATTACTTGTTCATTTTGGAAGATGGTAGTAATGGTGTCCACAACCCAAAATATGCGAAAGCATTGATCAAGAACTCAATACAAGCTTTACAATAAGCAGTGATGGATATTAATAAATTTCAGGAGTAGCAAACGCTACTCCTGAAATTAAAATAGAACCCCATATTATAAAGCGACTTAAATTAATTTGGGTTACTTTCTTAAAATTAAAGTGGATATTAAATATCAAAACAAAACAAAATGAAAAGACTATTGCAAATAGTTCTCGTTAGCAGTTTAAGTTTACTGTGTTTTTCATGTTACTATGACGAATTACCTGAAGAAATAGATCTTGTTGTTGAAATTCCTGAAGAAGAGGTTGTTTCATTTAAGGATGATGTACAGCCCATTTTTTCAAAATGTACGGGTTGCCATGATGGTATTGATGCAAATCCGGATTTAAGGGAGGGGAATGCCTTCAATGCCATTGTTCCATATGTAACTGCCGGCAATGCCGAAAATAGCGAACTCTATAATAAGTTGCCAGGTATCGGTCATCCAATTGACGCAGGTTTCATATTAAGCGCTGAAGAGATTGCAGTGATAAAAACCTGGATAGACCGTGGTGCCGAGAATAACTAACCTTTTAGATAATAGACATGAATAATTATAAAATAGTACTTCTGGCTTTTTTATTTTCCCCTATACTAATCCTTTCACAAGAAAAGACCAAAGATTCAATTGTTGACAAACCAGAACGGCCAGCATTTGAAAGCTCAACACTTATTGATAATCAAACAAACGTGTTATTTGATAAAAACACCTTGGAAGTAATGATGCAGCACAGGTTCGACGAAATTAATTCTGGATCAAATAATCTTGCAGGGATTTATGGCATCGCAAACATTCGTATAGCACTTTCATATGCCATACATGACAGATTAACCATCGGATTTGGAACCGAAAAAACAAAAAAATATCAGGATTTTAATTGGAAAGCCGGTATACTTAGACAAACACGCTCGGGTAAAATACCCGTAAGTGTATCGTACTACGGCAATTTTGTAATTGATGCCCGTAATAAGGATTTACGTAAAAATGGTATAAGTGTTTTCCCAACCAAGCAATCCAGATATTCATATTTCAATCAATTGATCATTGCGCGAAGATTCTCCCCTAAGCTTTCATTACAAATTGCTCCTAGTGTTTCACATTATAATTTAGCGCAAAACAAAATGCCAAATGATGTTGTCGCAATTTCTGCAGGCGGACGTTATAAAATTAGTGAGCAAACAGCGATAATGGTCGATTATAGCCATCCATTCGTACATCACCTAAATGATGCTGAATTTGAGTTTGACCCTAAACCTGGATTTAGTTTAGGCGTTGAGTTTTCCACTTCGGGTCATGCTTTTCAATTGTTCTTAAGTAGCAATAAAGGTATAGTACCACAAGAGAATTATATGTACAACCAAAATGAATTTTTTAATGGAGGTACAGATATTTTAATTGGATTTAACATAACCAGAAATTATAATTTTTAATTTATACATATGAATTTATCAGGGCAGTAAAACAAAATTGTACTAACCAAATTTAAAATTGTTTTACTGCTCAAATATTTTATCCCATGATATATAGATCCAGAAAAGACAAGCACCTGTCTAGAAGAGGCATATTACCCATCTTGGGAAGTACCTTTCTAATACCTTTTCTCGGATTTGGCAGATCTTTTGCCAATGAAATCGATGCTAACGATGAAGAATACCAAACCTTATTAAAACCTGACGGTACCGCTGTAAAAGTTAAAGTTAGTGCGATAAAAAAATCAAAAATTATCAAGAGAAATATTTCTAATACATCATTTCTTAACTGGCTAGGTAAAAAAATGTAATAATAATTAATTCTGTCACATCATGGAAGATAACAATAAGAATTCAAGACGTTATTTTCTCTGACGATGGCTTAAAATTGGGCATAGCTACAGCAATTGGTGGAATTGGCTTATCAAAAGCTGCTACAAAATTACACGCACAAACGAATAACAGTTCTGGTGAAACCATGGAATTGATGACCACCGATGGGACATTGATTCAAGTGGATTCATCTGAAGTTGTTGAGGTTAAACATTCACAAGATCACGATAAGAAATACAATTTACGAGAAGGTATGCCAAACAGGAAGTTTGTTATGGTCATTGATCTCGCGAAGTGTAAAAATGCTTTAAAATGTCAAGTTGCCTGTAATAAACACCACTATATTACAGGAGAACATGCATGGCTTAAAGTGTATAAAATGCAGGAAGATGAAGATACTGCACCATATTGGATGCCTACTACCTGTATGCATTGTGATCATCCGGCCTGTGTGACTGTTTGTCCGGTAGATGCTACATTTAAAAGAAGGGATGGCTTGGTTTTAATTGATAATGAGCGTTGTATTGGATGCCGTTTCTGTATGGCTGCTTGCCCTTATTCAACAAGGGTTTTTAATTGGAGTGAACCTGAATATGGTGGCACGAGTGAAATTACAATGAATATGGAAATGGAACATCGTGAACACAACTCCATTGAATTTACGGGTATGCCAAGCGTTAAAGGAACCGTTGATAAGTGTGATTTTTGTCCACATACTATTAAGGAAAATATATTACCTCATTGCGTTACCGCATGCCCCAATGGTGTTTTTTATTTTGGGGATAAATATGAAGATACCGTAACCAATGGAGAGGAATCGGTACGCTTAAGTAAACTTTTAGAAGATAAAGCATGGCTATCGGTTAATGGAAGGTTTAGGTACAAAACCAAGCGTATATTATTTACCCCCAGTTGATAGATTGGTTGATTTTGAAGATGGATTGAAAGATTTTACGGATTTTAAATCTGTTGATAAACCTGAATAACCATGAAAGTTTCTGACCAATTAATGAACGATTTAGCACCAAGAAAATTTGGTAAGGCAGGTGTTATTTGGACATGGACACTAATTATAATCAGTGTAATTGGAATTATCGCTTATATAGATCAGATAATAAAAGGACAGGTCGTAACCAATATGAACGATTATGCATTGTGGGGAATTTATATTTCAAACTTTGTATTTTTTGTGGCAACCAGTTTTGTTGGCACTGTAACGGTGGCAGTTTTAAGACTAACCAACAATTCTTGGAGAACACCTATTGTGAGAATTGCCGAAATAATTTCTTTGGCCTCAATAATTATGGCTGGTATCACCATTATGATCGATATGGGAAGACCGGATAGATTATTGTATTTATTTATTCATGGCAGAATGCAATCACCTATTATTTGGGATGTCATTATTATACCTACTTATATTGTAATTAGTTTATTGTTATTGTATTTCCCGCTACTGCCGGATTTAGCCATACTTAAGAAACATTTTAATAAAACCAAACCGAAGCTAAGTAAATGGTATGGTAAACTTTCATTGAATTGGACTGGGAGTGATGCCCAAAAGAAAATCCAACTTAAATCAATTCAAATAATTGCCATTTTAATTATTCCTGCAGGATTTATGTTGCAAACAATTGATGCCTGGTTATTTTCAACATTATTTAGAGTTGGTTGGGATAGCACCAATATGGGCGCCTACTTTATTTCAGGTGCTTCTGTTGCAGGTGTTAGCGCACTTGTAACGGTTGTCTATGTTATTCGAAGAGCTTATAAATTAGAGAACTATATAACAGACTATCATTTCGATAAACTCGGTAAATTTTTGGTGTTAACCTGTTTAATTTACCTATACTTTAATATTAATGAATATTTAATGCCCGAATTTACTTCTAAAAAGGAAGAAATTACACATATGAATGTCCTGGTTTCAGGGGAGTATGCACCCTTATTTTGGTTTGTTATAATTGGGGGTTTAATTGTACCAATTTTGGTTTTGTTATTTAAAAAAGGAAGAAAACCATTGCCAATGTTTTGGATTGGTTTACTGGTAGTTGTTGGCTCTTGGTGGAAACGTTACCTAATTGTTACCCCCACCTTGTTACACCCATTTTTACCAATACAAGGGGTACCCGAATCTTGGCGTCATTATTTTCCAAGTGTACATGAATGGTTGATTACTGTTGCAACATTGGCAATGGCTTTACTGATAATTACCATTTTGGTGCGCTATTTACCCGTGATTCCAATTCAAAGAACGGCCGATGAACAAGATATGTTGGAAATAAATAAAATCAAGGAATCATGAAAAATAAAACAAAATTTCGCTTGGATTTTCCTGGATTCCTGTTTTTGTTTTTATTTACAATGTGTTTTCAAAATTTGTATGCACAGGATGCTGAAAAAAACAGGATCAGATTAGGAGCCGATTTTGTTAAAATAATGGATGCTGAAAATTATTTGGAAATTAAAGCTACTGCTAGAATTGAAAAACGGAATACCGGGGTTCCAAATATTCCGATATCGGTTTATTATGAATTTGAAGACGAGAAAGTTCTATTGGGGAATACAACTACCAATATGGAGGGTGAAAGTAGATTTGTATTAAAAAATTTGAACGATATTAAGCCGGACTCAACGAACACCTATAATCTAGGTATTTCTTTTAAAGGGAACGACTCCTTTAAAAAAGCCTCAAAAAGTATTAGTTTCAAAAATGCCGATATTAAAGCTAAAATAATTGCTAAGGATAGTATTAATTATATTACAGCAACCCTGATTGATGTAAGCACTGATAGTCCAATTGTTGGGGAATCATTAGGCGTACAGGTTGAGCGATTGTTTATGCCCCTAAAAATTGGGGAGGAATTTAATCATACAGATGAAAATGGCACAATACTTGTTAATGTAGCTAATGATATACCTGGTGTTGATGGAATTTTGACAATTGAAGTAGTTCTAAATGATAATGATATATATGGGACCGTAAAAGATTTGGTGGTTGCTCCTATTGGAATTCCAATAGTTGATGAATCAACTTTTGATCAACGAACTATGTGGTCACCTAGAAACAAAACACCTCTATTTCTGCTTATATTACCGAATTTAATAATTTTTGGTATATGGGTATTTATTATTTACTTATCACTAAATTTATTTAAAATAGCTAAATCTTAATTTTATAAATATGAAAACAATTAAAACAATATTATTTATCGGAATTTTATCATTTGCATTATACTCTTTTACAACTATTGTTCAAGATAAATGGGTAGTTCCTGAAAAATACGTAAAAATGAAAAACCCAACTGACCCTTCCGTTGATATTGCTATAGGCAAATCATTGTACAGCAAACATTGCAAATCTTGCCATGGTGCTGAGGGTTACGGTGATGGGACAAAAGCGGATGAGGTTGACGGTGATTTAGGTGATTTTTCATCTGCCGAATACCAAGCACAAACCGATGGGGAATTATTCTACAAAACTTCTTTTGGAAGGGATGATATGCCAGATTACACAAAAAAAATGCCCGATGATGAAGACAGGTGGCTCATTGTAAATTATATGAGAACTTTGGCAGAATAATTTTAGACCTATTAAAGCAAAAAAACCGAATATTTTATTCGGTTTTTTTTGCGTTATAAAGAACCGATGGCGAATTTTTTTCTAAATTAAGTTTAGACGAAATCGAAGATATGAATTAAGCAATTGGTTTATTTAAAAATTGATTGGTTAAAGTCAATTAAGCGCTTGGAATTTTTTTAATCTTCTGTTTAATGGGCAACATATTTATTAAAAGTTGCTGGGTAAGCTTCTCAAATAAATGCCATATTCGATTGGATTTATATCTTAACCATTCCATCTTTCCAAAATCTTTTTGAACTTGATAAAGTTCTGTAACAATTGTTACATTATATGACATTTATCATAAATAGACATCACATGAATATCTAATTTTATGCTTGAAAATTAACATATAATTATATATATGTATAATTAATAGTATGGTAAATAAAAACACGAATAAAGACAGCTCAAATAGACGAAAATTCTTAAAATTAGGATTAATGTCTAGCGTAACTGCAGTAACAGGAGCATCATTGTTAGCTAATTTGGCATCCGAAGAAGAGTTAAAATCGTCAGGTGAAAAAATTAGGTTGTTAACCCCAGACGGAAAGGTTGTTGAAGTTGATGCCGATAACATTAACAAATATCCTGAAGCCCATATAACTCCCGCTGAATCTAGAAAGGGAATTCCCAATAGAAAATTCGTAATGGTCATTGATTTGGCAAGATGTAAGAATGCCAGAAATTGTGTAGAAAGTTGTCAAAAAGCGCATAATCTTGATTATCATGAAGAATTTATGAAAGTACAGCTTATACAAGACAACGAAGAAGCTTCACCATATTGGTTTCCAAAACCTTGTTTTCATTGTGATGAACCACCTTGTGTAACAGTATGCCCAACTGGAGCCACGTTTAAACGTGATGATGGCATTGTCTTGATCGATAATGATCGTTGTATAGGTTGTAAGTTCTGTATAACCAGTTGCCCTTATTCAGCACGTCAGTTTAATTGGGGACATAAAGCAAAGTTTGATGATACATCGCAACCTTATTCACCAGAAACGAGTGTTCCGGCTGCAGAAGGCACCGTAATGAAATGCGATTTTTGCCCAGATTTATTAAGGGAAGGGAAACTACCACATTGCGCAAAAGCCTGCCCAATGGGTGTTATTTACTTTGGTGATAAGAATGAGGATATTGTTACCAACGGGGAAGAAACTGTCCGGTTTTCCGAGCTGATAAAAGACCGTGCCGGTTATCGCCATTTAGAACATTTAGGAACCAAACCCAATGTTTATTATTTGCCAGCGGTTAATAGGCAATTCCCATTGGAACGCGGATTTGATGTAGACGAGGATATCCTTGATCGTTTTAAAGATGTTCCTGAAGTCCAAGATTTTAAAAACCAGAGCAAAACCTAAACTTAATCGTTCTTAATATGGATTTAGTTAATAGAAAAAGGGAATTGGTTAAAGAGTTTACCCCTATGCTGGAAAAATCCAGTCCATTATTAAAATTTTGGATTGGTTTTCTAATAATGATTATTTTGGCAGGTTTGGTGGCTTTTGTCCTTCAAGTGGTGAACGGACATGAGGTTACGGGGATGAGGGATAATGTTGTATGGGGAATTTACATTATCAACTTTATATTCTTCGTTTGTCTAAGTTATTCAGGTGCTTTCATATCGGGTATTTTGCATTTCTTTAAAACACCTTGGAAAAATTCGGTTTCCAGGATTGTTGAAATTATTACGGTATTGTCCTTAATTGTAGGTCCCATATTTATTTTGTTGTGTATTGGAAGACTAGACAGGTTGCATTACCTATTCATTTATCCAAGGATTCAATCCCCGATTACATGGGATATTATTGCAATACTTACAGATTTGATAGGATGTTTTATTTACTTGTACTTGACTTTCATCCCTGATTTCGCCATGTTACGTGATAATAGTGAAGGGGCTTCGAATTGGAGACAGAAATTATACAAGTCTTTGGCCATTGGTTATCAAGATACTCCCACACAAAGGGAAACATTACATAAAATAACCAGGACCATGTCTGCAATGATAATAGTCCTTGCAATAGTTGCATATACCGTTTTAGCCTGGATATTTAGTTTAACCCTTCAACCAGGATGGAACAGTACTATTTTTGCGCCTTATTTTATTGTAGCGGGTTTATACTCAGGAGTTGGGGTCATCATTATTGCAATGTTCCTAATTCGAAAATATTTGAAATTAGACCATTATATTAGAAAAGTACATTTCATAGGAGCTGGTATTGTCCTCTTGGTCATTTCCTTACTATTTGGCTATTTTACTTTTAGCGAATATTTCTCTAGATGGTTTAGTCATAAAATACAGGATACTAATTTATTGAATACCCTATTCAACAAATATTTCTGGGAATTTATTCTTGCCAATTATATTGGGGTTTTGGTGCCAATAGTAATTCTGTTCTTTAAAAAATTCAGAACAATAAAATCCATCACCTTTGCGGCTGTAATCGCTGTTTTAGGTCTTTGGTTGAACAGGTATTTGATAGTTGTGCCAACATTGGAAACTCCGTATCTGCCAATCCAGGATACCAGACCAGAATTTATCCATTATTCAGCTACTTGGATCGAATGGGCTTTGAGTTTTGCAGGAATCGCAGCATTTGTTCTATTCTTTATATTGATTATGAGACTTGTTCCTATAATACCTATGTCTGGGATAATAGATTATGAAAGGGAACAAAAAAGACATCCAAAAGCATTAACCCAAAATCAGAAAAAATGAAGACTACATTTTTTAGATATTCAATATTTGCATTGATAATTGGGTTACTGATAAATACTAAAAGTATAGCCCAAGAACAAGAATTCGAAATAAGTGATTATAGAATGCTTTTTAACTTTAAAACAGTGAAAAATCATGATAATTCCCGTCTGTTGGAGGTAAGTTTTATTGCGGGTAATAAAAAAGATAGAAAAGACAAAATACCTATTTACGAAGCAGAAATAGAATTTTTGAATATTTTGGATGATGAAGAGATTATCCTAGGGAAATCAAAAACCGATAAAGATGGGATAGCACAAGTTACAATCCCAACAAATCATTCTTATTTGACAGATGTTAATGGTAACATTAATTTAATGGCCCGTTTTAACGGATCCGATGAATTGGATGGGGAGGAGGAAGAAATAAGTGTTAAAAACTTGTATCTGGAGTTGGATTTAGTGGAAATTGATAGTGTAAGATCAGTAGTGGTCAATGCATATGTGTTGGATAGTTTAGGAGTAAAATCCCCTGCTGCGGAAACAGAGATACTAATTTCTGTAGAAGGTATGCTTTCTAAAATGCCAATAGGGGATGGCACCATTGAAGATGGGAAGTTTATACTTGAAATGCCGGTTGATATTCCTGGTGATGTAAATGGTGATCTTACGGTTTTTTCGATTATTGAAGATCATGAAGAGTATAGTAACGTAATTCAAAAGAAAACCGCAAATTGGGGAGTATTTAATGGAGAATCAAAAAAAGACACCAATACCCTGTGGTCAGATGCTGCACCAATCTGGATGTATATGGTTTTAACCATTTTATTGGTTGGTGTTTGGGCAAATTATTTATACACTATCATCAATTTATTGAAAATTAAGAAAGAAGGAAAACAATTGGAAATGGATGCATTAAGTTCACAAAAAGTGTAAACAGAATGCATAGTTTGGTATTGTTTTTGACAATTAATCAGTACAAATTAAAAACAACAAAAAAATGAAAACACTAAAATTTTTAATGATTATTGGAGTCGTGTCTTTTGCATTGTACTCTTTCAATTCTTTCGATCAGGATAAATGGGTCGTTCCTGCCAAATATGAAAAAATGCAAAACCCAACGGATCCTTCGGTGGACTTAAACATTGGTAAATCTTTATATTCAAAGCATTGTAAATCCTGTCATGGCTCAAAAGGACTTGGAGACGGTACAAAAGCGGATGAGGTTGAAGGTGATTTAGGTGATTTCTCCTCTGCGGAATTTCAAGCACAATCCGATGGGGCTATATTCTATAAGAGTTATATCGGAAGGGATGATATGCCAAACTATGAAAAGAAGATTCCAGATGAAGAAGATATGTGGTTGGTAGTTAACTACATAAGAACATTGAAGGAGTAACATAAACTCATTATCCTTTTAGTTTAATGGTCAAAAATTTCCAATGAGCAAGTCACTACGATTTATTAGTATATCACATAAAACAGCTTCCGTAACCCAACGGGAGGAATATCATATTCCAGAAGAGGAAAAGAGCGAATTAGCAGCACAAATCAGTTCTGCATTTCCCGATATTTCGGGATTGCTGCTTCTGGTTACCTGTAACCGGACTGAAATTTATTTTGAATCCGAGCTTATTGGTGCTACTACCTTGATTGATTTTATGGTCGATCTAAAAGCAGGGAAGAACACCCCTACAACAAAGAAATTATTCGACTGTGGTGATTCTACTGAAGAAACCGTTAGACATTTGTTAAAAGTTACATCAGGATTGGCTTCTTCGGTCCTTGGTGATGCCGAGATTGTTCATCAAATAAAAAAAGCCTATCAGTTTTCCATTGCCCATAAAATGCAGGGATCACTTTTAGAGCGTGCCATGCAGACCGTATTCAAGAGCCATAAACGCATAAGCAATGAGACCCATTTTAGGGATGGTACTACCTCCGTGGCATACAAATCCCTGAAAGTAATTAGTGATACCTATAGTAAAGGTTCTGCAAAATCAAAGAAAATACTTTTTATAGGTGCTGGCGATATTGTTAAACAGTTGTTCAAGTATAATTCAAAATTTGAATTCACCAATATCCTAATAAGTAATCGTACAGAGGAAACGGCCAAATCACTAGCCAAAATGCACCAATGTAAGGTATATGATTGGAAAAAGGTTCTTGCAAATGATTTTGAAGGTTTTGACGTAATTATCAGTGCTGCAAGTAATTGTCCACAACTGATAAAAAGCTTGCCAAAAACAAATCGTAAAGTCTTACTGATCGACTTGGCTTTACCCAGTAATATTGATAAAAGCCTGGCAGAATTGGATAATATATTATTTTATGATTTAGATTCCATTTCTGTTGATTTAGAGGATACAAAAGAAAAACGGTTTGCCGCCATTGGCGAGGTTGGAAAGATTATCACCGAAGAACTTGAGGTTTATAACGAATGGTTGCAAGGAGCTCCGCTAAGGGCGTTTTTAGCAGAACATAAAATAATGGTAAATAAAGGGGTTAAGGACTATTTTGAGAGTCGAACGGAGGAAATAAATCCTGAAAACATTAAATTGGTAACAGACCGGATTATGAGAAAATTAAGGAAACAAACAAACGTTCCTATACCTCAAGAAAAAATTGAAGCTGTTATCGCCGAACAATTTGCTTTATTGGAGTAGACTTTTTTAGGTTAATAATAGAGGAGGCCCACAATTACTGTGGGCCTCCTTTTTAGTTGGGATAAGTAAATTCACATTAAAGTCGGTCATATTTGACTGTTAGTATATCAAGATTATCAGTTGGGGACAATATGTCCTATTTATTTTCCTTGGATTCCCTTAATCCAGGATGGTATTTATTTAAGAATGAATTCCGTACTGAATCCATTTTTTTCATCATTTCATCAATATCGGAATGATGCCTTTCCCAGTTTTTGAAAAAATAATCCTCCTTGAAGAAATCGTTCATAAAAAGTGAGTCGTTTTTTGGGAAATAAGAAAAATGATCCTTCCATTCAAAAGGTACGTTATCTTTAAAGTATCCCCTAAAAGAATCCATAATGCTGTCAAGATTCACTTTGAGAGAGTCCCCTTTAATATTGGAATAGGAATAGGTATAGATAGAATCATATTTGATTAGATTTCCTAGGTCGTCATATTCCTTATGCACTTCCCATTGTCCCTTGGGCTCTTGGACCATTTCTTTTTTTTCATCACTTTTAATTTCCTCTTTCTCTTTTTCCTGACCCTTACATCCAGTAAATGCCAGTACTAATAAAATAGCTAATACCTTTTTCATTGGAGTAAAATTTATTTGTTAAGAATTGTTTTAATTTAATTAGTTCTCCTTGGGGTAGTTCTATTGCTTCGACCACGGTTTGCATTGTTTTCATCATGGTACTTTCGAATATTATCGTCATTGTAGTTTCTGATCCGTTCATATCTAGAACGACTTAGATCTAAGTTTCGATAGTGAGGAGGTAAGACATTGCGTCGTACCCATATACCTCCATCCAAATATAAATAAGTGCGTGCCGATAGATCATAATAGATACTATACTCGGGAAAATAAACGTATCTAACCACTTCCAGTCGATTGGGATAGAACCAGGGTGGGGGTGGATAGTTAGGTCGTGACGATATGACCACAGGACCACAACTACCTATTAATAGGGCACTGAACAGTACTAGAAGGCGTTTAATTATTTTTGCTTTTTTCATCATTTTTTAATTTGATAGGACAAAGTAAAAGAATGGGAAAGAAGATGGAAATGATTTAAATCATTCTGAAGAATATCAAATTGCAATAGCTTTGATAAAAATTTATGGATACGCATAAATTTTAACAATCAATGCTCGAAAATGAACGGAGAATCAAGGAAAAAAAGAAATCCGGAATTGTCGGACAAACCAAAACCGCCTAATGGTGGTTATGGCGTTAGCTGGTTTTATATTTTTATGATTGGTATTCTTTTACTGTTTTATATTTTCTCAAGCCCTGTTTCCTTTTCCAACGAAATTGGTTGGTCAGATTTTGAACAGACGATTTTGAAACAATATGATGTTGCTAAAATAATCGTGGTCAATAAGGAAGTGGCGGAGATTTATATAAAAGAAGATCGTCTTTCGGATTCTAAATATAATGAAATAACAAAAGGGGTTTTAAGTTCGAAAACTGGACCACAATATACCATTCAGATAGGATCGGTTGAAAATTTTGAGAATAAGATGGATAGGGCACAACAAGATTTCCCTGCTGATGAAAAGGTAGATATTCAGTACCAAACCCGTGAAAATTTTACTAACATACTGTCTTGGATCCTACCTTTTGGAATTCTTATTTTATTCTGGGTTTTTATTTTCAGAAAAATGGGTGGCCCCACGGGGGGTAGTTCTTTATTCAATTTTGGTAAGTCCACGGCCAAGCTTATGGAAAAAGGTACTAAAAGCACTGTAACTTTTGATGATATAGCAGGCCTTAAAGAAGCCAAAATCGAGGTTATGGAAGTTGTTGATTTTCTGAAAAACCCAGGGCATTATACCAAACTGGGGGCTAAAATACCTAAAGGTGTTATGTTAGTTGGGCCTCCTGGAACAGGAAAAACCTTAATGGCAAGAGCTGTGGCCGGTGAAGCCCAGGTACCTTTTTTCTCAATGTCGGGATCAGAATTTGTTGAAATGTTCGTTGGTGTTGGTGCCTCTCGTGTAAGGGATCTGTTCAAGCGGGCGAAAGAAAAAGCACCGAGTATTGTTTTTATTGATGAAATAGATGCTGTAGGCCGCTCCCGTGGTAAGGTAAATGCTTTTCAGGCCAATGATGAGAGGGAAAGTACCCTAAACCAATTGCTTACCGAATTGGATGGCTTTGGTCCCAATACAGGGGTAATTGTACTTGCAGCGACCAACAGGCCCGATGTTTTGGATAAAGCCCTTCTTAGGCCTGGTAGGTTTGATCGCCATATTTATTTAGAACTTCCTAATAAGGAAGAACGAAAGGAAATATTCGCCGTACACTTACGGCCATTAAAATTGGCTAAGGATATTGATGTTGACATACTTGCAAAATTGAGCCCTGGTTTTTCCGGGGCAGATATCGCCAATATTTGCAATGAGGCAGCCCTGATTGCGGCACGCAAAAAAAAGAAAACCGTGGAACAATTAGATTTTATGGAAGCAAGGGATCGTGTGGTAGGAGGGATTGAAAGAAAGAGTAAAATAATTTCACCCAAGGAAAAAGAAATTGTGGCACACCACGAAGCTGGCCATGCCATTGCAAGCTGGTACTTGAAAAATGTGGATTCCTTGGTAAAAGTGTCCATTATACCAAGGGGAAAATCCCTTGGCTCAGCATGGTATTTGCCTGAAGAAAGGCAGATTATGACCAAGTCGCAATTTATGGACCAAATCTGTGCTTCCTTAGGAGGTCGTGCAGCAGAGGAAATTATTTTTAATGAGGTTTCCTCAGGAGCTTTAGACGATTTGGAGAAAGTTACCAAGCAAGCCTATAACATGGTTGCTTATTATGGATTGGATGAAGAAATAGGCCCAATTAGCTACTATGATTCAACTGGGGAGAACAATCGCATTTTGGGAAAACCCTATAGTGAGAATATGGCCCGGTTGATTGATAAGGAAGTACAGAGTTTAGTGACCACAGCCTATGAAAGAACCAAGGAACTATTGCTACAGCACAAGAAAGAATTGGAAGAACTTGCACAACTATTGCTGAAAAAAGAAGTGGTTGAAAAAGAGGATCTTGAGGAAATAATGGGAAAAAGGGGAGTGGAAATTTTGGTCGATAGTAATCAATGACAATTTGAAAAAAGTATAAATTTTAATATAGATAAACACATTCATCATGGAAAAAGAATTAATTTTCAATTCGAATATGCATTTCGAGCATGTACAGTGGCGACGTGAACTCTTCTTTTGGGAAGACGAATTAAAATCATTCAAAAACAGATTAAGTGAACTCGTAATGCGATACACTGCAAAAGATGTTCTTGCCAAATTGGAGCATTACCAAAACGAATTTATCCTTCACGGTGGGGTCATAGATGATCTACTTGAAGATATTGAGAAACACGAAACCCGTATCGCAGGCCAAACGAAAGCAGGTCAAGATGTCCTTGACACGACTTTTGTTAATAAACATTTGGAATTTAGAAATCGTATGGAGACCCAAAGACAGATGTATAGTGACCTTAAAAAAGGTTTCTATAGTTTTCTAACCAAGTATATGTGAATTTATGGTAGGTCAAAAATTTATTAAACTAAAACAAACCAAGCGATATCTTAAACTATTCTGGTTACTCAAAAGGTATGGGTAAAAGTTTGTTCTGGTGTTTAGTGGAAGTATAAAAAACCTGCTTATGTTTTTTTTAGTTTTATTTTAAAAAGACTCTGTATTATCATAATTGAAAAATCCCTTTTGGAACAGCATGAAAACCAAAACGTTTCACTTCGTTTTCAATATCCTCAATCTTAACGAATGAAGTAGTGTAAACGGTAAATTCCTTCGGGAAAACCTCAGTATTAAATATAACATCCCTTACGCCCGTAAAATCTAATATAGCGTTCTTGATTTTTAACAAATCTTTACGCTTATGTGCATTGGTGCTAAAAATCTTACCGTGTTTGCCTGGGATTATATTTTCTGATAATAGACTCGTCATAATATTAATTTTATTAAGGCATTATAAAAATGCAAGTTTGTTTTATAAAATGCAATGATGTAGGTCATTTTTGCATTTTTTTATAATTTTTTGATTTTTAACATATCAAGTGAAAGGGTATTTCATGGCTCCAAAAATTATCATAATAAACTATCTTTGTTGAATAATATGAGGTAATATGCGTATAGTTTCTTGGAATGTAAATGGCATAAGGGCAGTAGTCAAAAAAGATTTTTTTGAAACTATAAAAGAACTAAACCCTGATATTCTTTGTTTGCAGGAAACCAAGGCCCAAGATCAGGAGGTTGAAAAGGCACTTTCCCCAATGGTTGGCTATCAAAGTAATTATAACTCGGCAGATAAAAAAGGGTACTCAGGAACGGCTTTGTTGAGCAGAGCAAAACCAATTACTGTGATTGGTGATATGGGCATCGCGGAACACGATGCCGAAGGTCGCATACAATGTGCAGAATACCAAAATTTTTATTTGGTCAATGTTTACGTTCCCAATTCCGGGCAACAATTGGATCGCTTGGACTATCGAAAAAAATGGGATGCCGATTTTTTAAGGTATCTGAAAAATCTAGGGAAGAAAAAGCCAGTAATCGTTTGTGGAGATTTTAACGTGGCACATAGGCCCTTGGATTTAAAAAACGATAAGGCCAACTATAATAAAACAGCAGGCTATACACAAATTGAAATTGATGGGTTGGACAATTTGATCAATTCGGGCTTGGTAGATAGCTTCAGGTACATATACCCTGATGAAGTGGCCTATACCTATTGGAGTTACCGTTTTAAGGCACGGGAACGCAATACAGGCTGGCGTATCGATTATTTTTTGGTTAGTAAATCCTTGGTCGATAAGATAAAAGTGGTAAAAATATATTCAGATGTTTTTGGATCGGATCATTGCCCAATAGGTCTTGAAATTGATTTGTGATTTAAAGAAACCATTTTGCTGCAATTTTAAGTGGCATAATGATTTCTTGTTGGTCTTAGTTCCCTGAGGGTTCTGTTTTATCAAAATTCGAGGTATTTAAGCAATAAGCCAATAGCAAATATCCTTGACGTCACAGTTTCTTTACAAAATCAAAAACCATTTTTTTAAAGTTTCGGAAATCACTTGTAAATATGTTCATTCTTGACCTTAAATTTTGGTGCTTGTCCCTATAATTCCCATCTGCCAAACCTTTTTCACCTTTTTGTAATCTGGACAATAATTTTTCATGTCCTATAATGTCATCGGCCAGATAATCGAATAGGTTGGCATGTACCTTATCCAGATTTTTAAGGATTTTACCATACTCGGCTTGGGCACTGTTTTTTGTTTCCTTTTTTTGTAGCAGATCGGCAAAGAATTTCGTTTCATCTTTCCAGAATAGAATGGTATGCAACCATTCATTGCTTTCCTGGTGCAGAATATCAAGCCCAGCACCCAATAAAAGGTCTGTTTTAGGAGTTTTAGGATTTGAATGTATTGTATTCATTATGTTTTGTTTTTAATTGCTAAATATCATTTGAAAAACAGGCTGAATATGCAAATTTGATTTTTAGAATGGAATGATTTAAATCAGCATAACCATTTTTTAGTTACTAGTACCTTATTAAGTATTTCATTTGTATTGATGTTGTAGTTAACCAAGGCTTTCGAAAGCATCATTCAGGATCTTAGCATCTAAACTATGTCCCCTTACAATTAATAGATAACCACCTTGATTCAATTTTTTTATCTGATTGATCGCCTGTTCCTCGTTTATCCCCAATCCTCTCAGAATTCCATTCGGTCCAGTAGACATAGACCCCAAGGATTTTCCTTCCATATCATCAAGAAATAGTGGAGCCAGTGGACCTACAATGAAAATAGTTCCTATTTCGGGATTGAAAAAATAACCAAATTCCGATTCATCCTTTAACAAGGCGCTCCAATAATTTTTCATGGCTATTTCTTCATCAAGTTCAATTTTCAAGTGTCCAACTTTACCAAGAACCGATATTTCATAAACCGATGGATATTTACTAATTTCCTTGATGGCTCTTTCCAATTGTGATAAACGGAAATATATTTTTGAAAAGAACTGTTTATCCGTTAATCTTTTAACCCGCGTCTTCATTACATAATCATCTTTTTGAATACCTTAAGATAATTAAGAAGAAAGCCAATGTAAATGATTTGAATCATATGTGGAAAATTATTGAGCAACTGATCTTCGTCATTTCAAACTAAAGAATACTGAACTAAATTCGTGTTATTATAATTAATTATTCACTAAAAAAATACGATCATGTCAAACGAAAGTAGTAATGTATTGTTAGCTTTATTGACTGGAGCTGCAATAGGAGCCGGATTTGGAATTCTTTATGCACCTGATAAAGGAACCGAAACCAGAAAAAAAATAAAAGACAAAGCTCTTGAAACCAAACACGATATTTCTGAACGTGTTTCACATGCCAAAGAAGAGCTCACAAAAACTGCCCACGAAAAGAAAGTTGAGTTTGAGCAAAAGTTAGATGATACTATTTCTAATATGAGCTATAAGGCAGATGATATTATTGCGACCATGGAACGCAAATTGGAAGACCTTAAAAAGAAAAATGCCCAACTTCAGAAATAGCAAAAGATGGCTTTGAAAGAACTTAAGAGGGATCTAACGGAGGCCGACGTTGATGTTAGATCCTATCTCGAAAATAGCGAGGAGTATTTTAAGCTTAAAATATTTAAGGCTTTAATGCACGCTGTTACTGCATTTACCCATGTGATGCTAATTGGTGCTGTTGCACTTTTGGCTTTATTTTTATTATCATTGGCAGCTTCCTATGCCATAGGTAGTGCTTTGGATAATATGTACCAAGGGTTTATTGTTGTAGGGTTGTTTTATGTACTTGTTGCATTATTGTGCTATATTTTTAGGGATAAACTTGATCGGCCACTATTACAACAATTTTCCAAATATTATTTTGATTAGATATGAAACAGTACAGTTCTTTTAAGGAAATCGACTATCGTTTAAAAATTTTAAGCCTACAAAGGGAAATTGATAAGGAAAGCTTAAAATTAAATTTAAACAGATTAAAATTTGATTTATATCCTTCCCGCTTTATCGTCGGTTTAAAGGAAATTGTTCAAAGATCCCTGATTTCATTGGTTGCGACAAAACTTTTAAAAAGGCATGGTTAAACCATAATAATCAAGAAACATATCTTTGTATATTAAAAAACCTCTATTCCAAAGTCATGGGTAGAGGTTTTTTTATGACAATCTTAGGTATATGCCCTTAATGGAAATCTACAATCTCCTCACCTAAATCCCTAACAATTACATTGTTGTTAATAGGTCCTTTTTTTAATCTATACCTGATGCTTTTAAAGGAAGTTCAACAGTAAAAGAAGTGCCTATATTTACTTTGCTTGTAAAATCAATCGTCCCACCCATCAATTCAGCACATTGTTTTGCAATATGTAGTCCCAAGCCCGTGCCCTGAATATTGGTACTGTTCTTTGCCCTAAAAAACCGCTCAAAAAGATGGCCCTGCTCTTCTTCAGGAATGCCAATGCCCTGATCTTTCACTATTATGGAGATGCTTTGATCTTTCTTTTCAAGGATTAAATCAATCCTCGCATTTTTATTGGAATACTTTACGCTGTTGGTCATTAAATTCAGTAGTATAAGCCGTGTTAACTTGGGATCCATGAATACTGGAAATGTTGGTTCAGCGCAGCTTACTATTATTTTCTGACCAGGTCTTTTATATATTCCAATTTCCTCGATCAACGAATAGGAGAATTGTAATAGGTCAAACGGTTCATTCTGTACCATTATTCTTCCCTCTTCGAGTTTGCTTAAAGAGAGGAAATCATTTAAGATAATCACGAGATTTCTAACATTGGTTTTAATCTGCCCTATGTATTTCTCGCGCTTAGTCTCCTTACCAGGTTCGTTTTGTTTACCTATTAGGATTGCAGAAGACAGAATTGCACTTAATGGGGTTCTGAACTCATGGGATGCCATGGAGATAAAGCGCGATTTTAGTTCATTTAGTTCCTGCTCCTTATGTAGGGCATTTAATATTTCCAGTTCCACTTTTTTCTGTGCCGTTATGTTATGATAAACAAAAAGAGCTTGTTTCCCTTTTTCATCTTTGTCACCTAAAAGAGTAGTGTTTACGGTATAAACATTGTTATTGAATTTTATTTCGAAAGATAAATGTTGGCCATCGAGTGTTCTGAGTACACTTTCTTTAATTGCTGATTTTTGGGGGGTTGTTAAAAGATTTATTTGGTCAATATTCAGATTCTCAAGTTCTTTTCCTTTTACCCCTAATTCTTCAACTTCTTGACCATCCAAAAATAATATCCTAAAGTTATTATCCAAAACGGCGATAGCACCCTTGGGGAAGTTCTTGGCAATTGTGGCGAACATAAGCTGACTGGCCATAGCCCTATTTTCAGCGATCAGGGTATCCTGGATCTGGTCCTCAAGATTTAGATTGGTCTCTACTAATTTCTTCACGGTAGCCCTTAATTCATTAGTGCGTTCACCAACTTGTTCCTCCAATTCTTGGGCATAAGTGGCCAATTGTTCACGATTTTCCTGTAGAATGATTTTCGTATTATGTTGCTCTATGGCAACTCTGGCCAAGTAGGTGATATCATCCATCATTTCCCTTTCCGATTGATTTGGTTTATATGAATGTTGACTATAAATAGCAAATGTTCCAAGTACGTCTTGATCAGATGATAAAATAGGAAAAGACCAACAGGAATTTATTTTATGTTTTGCTGCTACATCCTTATAATTTTTCCAAAGGGGATCTTTCCCAATATTTGTAGTTGTTATTTCTTTCTTCATGTATGCTGAAGTACCACATGAACCAGCGGTTGGGCCAATCTCTATGCCCTCAAAGGATTGTGTGAATGATTTGGGCAAACTGGGGGAGGAGAGGGTATGTAAGGTGCCTTTTTCTTGATTTAAAAGTAATATTGTGGCAAAACATTCTTTCATATGTCCCTCGACAGTTTCAACAATGGTATTACCAATAGCCTCAAGGGATTTTTGTTGGGCGATCATTTCCAATACCTGTCTTATTTGATCTTTTAAATAACTTGCTTTTTTTCGTTGGGTCACATCGCTTTGTACCCCTATAAAATGGGTCAGTAATCCCTGATCATTATATAAAGGGGTAATGGTAAGATCGTTCCAAAACATGGTCCCGTCTTTTTGGTAATTTCGCAACACCGCATTACAGGGCCGCCCTTCCTTAATTGCTTTTCTAATAATACCTAACTCTCTTTGATTCCGATCATTTTTTTGTAAGAAACGACAGTTTTTGCCCAGAACCTCACTTCCTCCATAGCCAGTTATTTGTGTAAATGCAGCGTTTGAATAAATGATAGGGAGATCAGGTTGTTGGGCATCAACGATTATGATACCATTTCCCGCTACTTCCAAAGCCCTATTACGCACATTTAAAACATTCTGTATAGCTTTTGTCTGGGTAATATCACGTAACACTACAAGCAATTTATTGTCTTCAAAAGGTACAACTCTTCCCTCGCAGTCTATTATTCTGTCCTTTCCGGGTATAGGTGTTTCTAAAACTTGAAGCGATTTGGTATCATGTGCTTTTGACAACACGTTAATGATCTTTGTACTCAGTTCGATAGGGAAAATGTCCTTAACATTCTTCCCTATGACCATTTCCTTATCAAATAATAATGACGATAGGGCAGATGCCTGTATATCTAAGTAGTTCCCGTTCTTATCATGTATGATGATTGTATCTGGGAGCGCATTTATAATTGCACGGTTTTTTGCCAAACTATCTTTTAGTTCCTGTTCGGTTCTTTTGTTTTCTGTAATGTCCCTAACAATGGTCAAAAGGCTATGATTATTTAGCCGAACGGTACGGGCTTCATAATCAACCTTTTCATTTTCATTTATTAGTGAATACTCTCTAATCTGGATCTTATTGGTTTTAATGGCTTTGTCATGTGTTTTTAAAATTGATTTTGACATTTCCGGCGGAACAACTTCCTTAATATTTTTTCCAATAATTTCCTCTCTAGGTATTTGTAGTTCTAATTGTTTTGGCGCATAGAAATCAGTGATATCCCCAGCGTAATTTTGAATGACCATCATGTCGGGAATAGCTTCCAAAAGGGCTTTGGCCCTTGCTTCATAGGACTTTAATTCTTGTTCTGCCAAATTAATTTCAGTAGCATTTGTGACAAATGCAATGGTTATTGATTTGCCTTTGATTTTAGTTGGGCTCAAGCTGATTTTCACAGGAATTTTGGATCCGTTTTTTTTTAGGCCCCAAAGTTCCATGTTTTGTCCCATAGGACGTGACTTGGGTTTTTTTGCGTATTTATTCCTATGTACAATGTGTTGATTTCTGAACTTTTCAGGAATTAGATTCTCTAGTTTTGTATTAAAAAGTTCCCCAGATTTATAACCGAACATATGTTCTAATGTTGGATTTACCTTAAGTAATAATCCATCATCATCCACAACCAATATGCCTTCAATGGCAGATTCAAATATGCATTTTAAAAGTTCTTTTTCATTTACTATCTCTGCCATTTTAAATGGTATTGTTTCATCATAAATAATTCAGGAATGAAGTTAACTCTTATTTTATCAAATATAGAGTGCTTTCGCTTACCTAAATATGACCAAAATCATATAAATGCTTAACTAATAATTGTTTATGACATATGTCATTACAATTGATTTTCAAATTACATAGTTTTAGACTAAATTGAATAATATGAATATTGGTTTGGCATTATCGGGAGGAGGAGTACGGGGAATTGCCCATATAGGGGCAATTAAGGCATTGGAGGAACATGGAATATTCCCAACACATATTGCAGGCACCAGCGCTGGTGCAATAGTCGGGGCATTATATGCGAACGGAAATACCTGGCAAGAGATATTGGAATTTTTTAAGAAGGTCCAGATTTTTAGAATCGATAAATATGCCAGAAATAAACCAGGTTTTATAAATACCGAAAAATTATATGATAGTTTTATATCAATTTTGGCCAAAGATGATTTTAGCACTTTGACAAAACCGCTTCACATTACCGCAACGAATCTTTTGGATGGCACATTGAAAATTTTCACCAAAGGGGAGTTGATTAAGCCAATTTTAGCCTCGGCGGCATTTCCGGGGGTATTTACCCCGGTTAAAATCAAAAATGACTATTATATAGACGGAGGAACGTTGAACAACTTTCCTGTTGACCTTATTAAACCGCATTGTGATCAAATTATAGGGATTTATGTGAATCCATTCGGCAAGGTTAAAATAGAGGACATGAAACATTCCTATAACGTATTGGAACGCGCCTATAAAATAAGAACTGCCAACGATTATATATCAAAATTTGCTGATTGCGATATGGCAATATGCCCTAAAGGGCTAAACAACTTTAATACTTTCTCAATGAATGTTATGGACACTATATTCGATATTGGTTATAAAGCGGCCAAAAAAGAGATTAAATCGAACAGTAGCTTTCAGTCCCCAGAAACATCAACCATCGAAGTTGATAAAGCTTAAGAATGCACCTATCCAAACTTTCCATAAATTATGTAATGAAATTAAAATTTGGATTGCAATGGGATGTTCGAAAAAATAATAAAAATCAAGTTGTTTTGCAGGCAATATTATTTGGTAATATTTAGGCCATTCTTCCAAGACGTTTGAATAGTTGGGAAATAACCAAGGATGAGAATCCGAAAATAACCGCTATCCCCAAATGCGAACCGGATATGGGTACCAATGAAAGTGTATTTGCCACAGAAGGTATTGAATATGCAAGGAAGGTAATGATTACACTTAATACAATGGCACCCCAGATCCATGGGTTGGTAGTTACCTCATTTTTTAAAAAAGAAACCGATTTACGTGGAATACTAAAAACATTGAGAAGTTGCGCAATTATCAAGGTATAAAAGGCCATATTGTTAATTTCGACCGGCGATAACTTCAAGATCAGATACGTATAAGCGATCAAACCTAATACAGCAATTGTTATTGAAAGACCAAGAATTATAGTGGTAGCCCATAATTTAGGGGTCATTAGAGGTTCATCAGGTTTTCTGGGTTGTAATTGCATAATATCCTTTTCGCCCTTTCCCATACCCAAAGCCAACGCAGGAAAAACATCAGTAACCAAGTTCAAGAATAAAATCTGTAAGGGCAATAATGGGGAAGGGAAATTCAATACAGCCGCCATACCAACTGAGATTATTTCCGCAAGGTTGCAGGATAAAAGGTAAACTACAAATTGACGGATATGCTCATAGATCATTCTTCCTTGACGAATGGCTAGTTCCATTGCGGTGAATTTATCGTTCTTGAGGATAATATCGGCGGCTTCCCTGGCGGCTTCGGTTCCCCTGATTCCCATGGCGATTCCAATATCGGCCTTAATAAGTGCAGGTACATCATTTATGCCGTCACCCAACATACCTATGGTATTATTGTTTTCTTGATAAAATTTTATAAGTTCAAGTTTTTGTTTTGGTGTAACCCTTGCGTAAATAATGGCGTTCAACAAACGTTTTTTAAGATTCGCGCCTGGTTGTTTGAGGGTCCCAAGTTCTTTACCCTGTATTACCAGATCAGATGTGGCGGAGGTTGGTACCAAACCCACCTCCTCAGCAATTTTTTTGGCAGTACCAGGATGGTCTCCGGTCATCATGACCACTTTTATTCCAGCACTTTTAAAAATTTCGATGGTTGCTTTTACATCGTCACGGGCAGGATCAATAAAACCCATGACACCGATAAAAGTAAGATTATGCAACATATCCTCGACTTTTGGAATATTCATGGAATCCTTATATGCGAAGGCCAACGTTCGTAATCCCTGTGAGGCCAAATCTTCAACTAGATTGTTCCAATAATCCTTATTGTTGAAATTCTCTTTTTTACCGTCCTTCAAAATAGTATTGCAACAGTTCACCACGTTTTCATAGGCTCCTTTTACATATATTTGGATACCTGCATTGTTCTTATGGGCAGTTGCCATCAGCTTACGATTGGGATCAAAGGGTATTTCCAGATTTTCAGGATTGTTTTTTCTAATTTTCAAAGGGTCATATCCCATTTCCTCTGCAAATTCCAAGAGTGTTAAGTCTATAGTATCACCTCGTCTTTTTTCTGCTTCCAAGACAACATTATTGCACAGGATTCCAGTTGTGATTATTTTATCGAAAGCTATTGGGTCAATCACCGATTTAATGAATGCTACTTTCTGATGTTGTAATTGTTCAATTTGTCCGGATGGTAAAGCTAGGGTGTGTACCTTCAGTTTGTCCTCGGTCAATGTTCCCGTTTTATCGGTACAGATAATATTTGTTGCTCCAAGAGTTTCAACAGCATCCATTTTTTTTATAATCACCTGCTGCTTTGACAATTTCAACATACCCCTTGCCAATGCAATAGTGGCCACAATCGGGAGACCTTCAGGTATTGCCGCAACCGCCAGGGCCACCCCGGTCTCTATCATTAGTAATATATCCTTACCCCTTAGATAACCGGTTAAAACAATAAGAATGGCAAAGAACAATGTCAACCAAATAAGCTTTTTGCTCAAACGGTTCAATTTTTTTTCCAAAGGGGAGCGTTCGGTTTCGATTTCATGCCCCATCTGTTGTATTTTACCCAACTCGGTATTTGCACCAATGGCAACAACAATGGCCTTCGCATTTCCTTTGGTAATCAAGGTGCCCCTAAAGACCATGTTACTTTGTTCTGAAATGGGGGTTTTGGCTGTAAGGGATGATGTGTTTTTTTCGATAGCTACACTCTCACCGGTAAGCATAGCCTCTTTTACAGCAAGATTCTCGGAGTTTATTAAACGGGCATCTGCAGAAACCACATCACCGGTTTCCAAAAGTATGATATCGCCTGGCACCAAATTGTAGGCTTTTATACGTAAAATTTTTCCGTTACGTAAAACAGTTGCTTCTTGATGTCCTAATTTGCTAAGTACCTCTAAAGAACGAATGGCTTTCAATTCCATAAAGAAACCAATAGCAGCTGTAATAATAATTACTATTAGGATAGCGGTGCCCTCGAGCCAATCCCCAAAAAGGAACGCCAGTAATGAGGCAGCCACTAAAACATAGATTATAAGATCCAGAAATTGATCGGCTAGGATACGCCATCTTTTTTTTGGTTCTTTTACTGATATAGTATTGTTTCCATAAAGTTCTGCCCTCCTTTGGATATCTTTTTCATTTAATCCGTGTACTTCATCGCTTTGTAAATGCTCCAGAATATACTTAGCAGATTGGGTAAATGGTTTTTGGATCATGTTCAGGACACATTTAGTTATGATACCAAGGAGAAAGCATTATAAAAAATAATGCCCCCAACCTAACCCCTACAATACATGGACGCTTTCAGGTTAGGAAAGGGGGCATTCTTAAAAAGCGAGATTTATGCAATCTCTACTTTTTTGGCTTTTAGTTTTTTAGTTGGCTCTTTTTTAGTCAATTTAAAACTAAGTATGCCATCATTGTATTTAGCTTTTAATTCTTCTTCCATTACATTTTCTGGTAATTGTAATGATCTTTCAAAAGCGTTGTAGCTAAACTCCTTGCGGGTATAGTTATCTTCTTTTTTCTCTTCAGAGGTAGATTTTTCTGCTTTGATATTAAGGCAGCCATCTTCAATGGTAACTTCAAAATCTTTTTTAGCAAAGCCAGGGGCAGCCAATTCAATTTCATAATTACCTTCGTTTTCCTTAATATTAAGAGCAGGTTCCCCTTTTCTTCCGTTCCAGAAACGGTCGCTCAATAATTCTTGGTTCCAAAATCGGTTATCAAAGAAATCCTCCATATCAAAAAAATCGGAAGTAACAAGATTACCGAATGGTCTTCTGTTTCTAAATTTTACTAGTGACATAATATTGTTTTTTTAGGTTAAACATTCATTTAATATTTGAGTACAAAATTAGGATCACATAGTACCTTTTGAAATGATTTTGATCAGTCGGTTTTTTTTTAACATAAAATTAGATTTAATAAAGATTCATTTTGTTTTGACTGATATATATCATTTTTATAAGTCCTATTTGGCATTAGCTTTAGATTATGGAAAAACGGATTATTAATCCCAAAATATTTAAGTCATGCTAACGAAACAATTATACAGACATAGGGAAGAAAATGATTTTGAACAGTTTTATAATAAAATAACCTCTTTTGCTCCCGATTTAAAGAAATTTATGGCTAGAAGCCTAAAGGCTGCAGAATGTGAAAGCGGTATAGACAGGGGATTTTATGATGCTGAGGGTATGTTGGATGAAATTTATCTAGAGGTATTCAAAGACCTTTCAGATTATATTGATGAGGGGAAATTGCGAACAATTTTATACGCGAAAGCCGTTCAAAAAATCGAGGAGAAGAAAATATTGGAACAGGAAAATCCTGAATACTTAAGCACTGAAGAATTATTGAAACAGGAGCTTGATGGTTTGGACGAGAAATTTACTATGGATGCTGATGGGGATTTGATACTCAATACAGAACTCGATGACATTTCTTATAAACAAAAGAGAATTAGGCCCACGAATGTTATTTTAGATCAAACCCTGGAACAGCAATTGATAAAGAAATTGGATATGGAAGATACTTTGTTACCTACCATAGAAAGGCGAAGAAATTTTGGTGCATTGTATAGCAATATTCCTCTTAGAAGTAAATCGGTTTTAGAACTTTATGTGTATGGAAATAGAAGTACCCATGAAATTTCTGAAATACTGGAGGTGCCGGATATTATCATAAACAAGATATTGGAAAAACTTAATGAACACTTTAGATTACTGTAGTTCTTAATTGAATATTAAAAAAGCCCATCCGCCAGCTGGCGGATGGGCTTTTTTTATTTTTTATTCTGTTGGACAAAAACCGTCTTAGCTCAGACCGGTCAGAATGGCATACTTGCCTATGTTCTTGATTCTAATTGACGATTTGTACACTTGATATGATATTAAAATGTCGAACATGCCTTCGATGGCTTGAATACTTATAATTTAAGGAATGAACTGATGTATATCATAGCTGGAAAAGACAGCCAGTACTAATTTTGAATAAAGATAAAAATCAAGAATCGTAAAATCAAAAACATATATTCCTTAATGTACAGATTCTTAAAGCACAGACAATAGCCCAATGATGGGATATAAAATTAACATATCGAATATTTTTTATTTTTTAAGCATTACCGCCTTGACTATTTGGATACTTATCGCGGTCAAAGTTATCCTTATCCCGTTGTGTTTCAGTTTTTTTTTGCCTTAATGCTAATGCCCATAGTAAAATTTTTCGAGAGTAAACTACATAGCAGGATATTGTCGATTATTCTATCTTACCTAATTGCCGTGCTGCCGTTAATGGTTTTGATTTTGTTCTTCTTTAATCAAACAAGAATTTTATTTGGTAAGCTTCCAGGGGTAAAAGGGAAATTAAATGAAGTTGCGGCTCAAGTAATGGATAGGTTCAATGAGCTATTTCAGTTAGATCCCGAAGCCACCTCAGGTTGGATTTCTGAAAATTTTATTAGTGGATTGGATATTCCTATTGGCGTTCTACGTGAAAGTTATCAATCTGGTACCACCATCTTAGTAAATACAGTATTGGTTATTTTGATTACTTATTTTATGCTATTGTATAGCACCGCGTTCAAAAACTTTTTACTCTCCCAGGTGAATTCCAAAAAGCGGAAAACAATGGAGCAGCTATTTGTCCAAATACAAAAGCTTTCAAAACGCTATATGATGGGTCAGGGTTTGGTCATCGTTATTCTTGGACTTTTGATAGGATCGGGATTGTGGTTAATTGGCGTTCCCCATCCTTTCTTTTGGGGATTTTTGGCTGGGTTTCTTGAGATTATTCCATATGTAGGGACATCCATTGGGGGTATCTTGCCTTTTACCTATATGTTGGTAATATCAGAAACGTTTTGGCAGCCATGGGCAGTTATTGGTCTGTACATTCTTATACAGCAAATAGAAGGTAATATCATCTCACCCAATATTATGGGCCCCAGTATTAAAATCAATCCACTATTTATTATACTTGGGCTTTTTCTAGGGGGTTATATTTGGGGAATATCCGGAATGATATTGGCTTTACCCATCTTGGCAATTTCAAAGGAAATATTTAGAAGTTTTGATTCCCTGGTACCTTTAAGTTATCTTATGGAAGACGGTCTATCTAGAAAAAAAGATATATTTCTAGAAAAATTCGATAGTGATAAGCACCGTTTTATTAATCTTTTTTTTGAAAAAAAACAGAAGTAGATACATGTTACTTTGATAATAGTTTGAAATTAAAAAAGTCTTCACTTTTCGGTTAAGGCTTTTTTCTGACCTAGCTGCCCGCCTGGCCTATGCCGTTCGGACGGGGGGGTCGGAGCCTATGGCTCTAGAGTCAGTCAGAATCGACTCTTTACTAATGTTCATTTTTCATGTTGACGATTTGTGAACCTCTTGTGATATAAATTATGTCAAAGTAACTTTCGAGTTACAAATATGTGCGATTTCAAATGTTGGTTTTATTTCTGGTTGATTAATTTTATTTATGAATTTTAAGCTATCTAAAAAATGAAGTTCTTTGAAGTTAACTTAGGCGATTCTATTTTGTTGGTATTGTGCTTCCATAGGACGTTTATTTTTTAGAACTTAGAACGAATCAGGTTTTCCACCCCCCATTATACTCAAAAAGGCTCCGTTATGCGGTTCACTTTTCTTCTGGAAATTTTTAATACATTCAGGTCTTACTCATTACCACCCTAAGCCCTATGTAAACGGACATGAGATCCTAAATGTGTAAGATTCCGTTCTGTAGTACAAAAAGAGATGCGTCTTCAAGAAATAAGGTATCGGTTAATAAGGCATTGGTTTAAAACCAAGGAGAATTTGAAAAGAAAAAACTATTCTAAAAACAGGCAACTAAAGATAATCCCCTAAAAAGGGGCAATCTACCACTTGTTCTTGTGACCCTTTTTCAGTAACTTATACTTTAAATTAATTAACTTCCTTGTTATGGCCACATATATTTTGAATATTAATAATAAGAAGCACGAGGTGGAAGTGACCATAGGTACTTCATTGCTATGGGTTATACGGGAACACATTGGATTGACCGGGACAAAATATGGGTGTGGTATTGCACAGTGCGGATCATGTACAATCCATATAAACGGAGCACCAATCAGGGCCTGCACTACCCTTGTGGAAAATGTGAATGAAGGGCAAAAGATAACAACTATCGAGGGCCTATCAGAAAAAGGTGACCATCCCTTGCAAAAGGCCTGGATCGATGCCCAAGCACCCCAATGCGGCTATTGCCAATCTGGACAATTGATGCAAGCGGCCGCTCTTTTGGAGGAAAATCCATCGCCCAGTCGAGAGGAGATTAAAAACTATATGAACGGAAATTTATGTCGCTGTGGAACCTATATGCGCATAGTTAAAGCCATTGAACTGGCATCTGAAGAAATAATCGCCACCCGTTAGTTAGGGTACAATTTAAAAAAGTATCATACCCATGAACACGACAAAACAGTCTATAGACAGGAGACATTTCTTAAAAACAACAAGCGGAGTAGCCTTCTTTATAGGCGTTTCGGGAATGTTACCGTTTGCCATTTCCTGTAAGAATGAAGGGGACATCAAATTGCAATTGGAAAAACACCAGCTTACAGCTTGGGTGCAACTCTCGGAAGACGGACAGATTACAATTTATAATCCGGCCGCCGAAATGGGCCAGGGTTCCATGACCTCTTTACCGGTATTATTTGCTGAGGAAATGGATGCGGACTGGTCTAAAGTAAAAGTGGAATTTTCGCCTCAGGAAGTTGCTATTTATGGTACTGAAGGTTGGCGACCTGGAAGCAAGATCCTAATGTCTGCAGGAAGTCGTGTTACCAAAAGCTATTATGAAGTAATGCGAAAGGCAGGGGCCCAGGCCAGACATATTTTGCTGGCGACTGCCGCAAGTCACTGGAATGTTCCCATTTCCGAATTACGAACTCACTCTGGCTCCGTAATTAACGTAGAGGGTGATCAAAAAATAAGCTATGGCGAACTGGTTCCTTTTCTGGAAATGCCGGAAGCCCTTCCGGATTTCACTATGGAAGAATTAAAGCAGCCCAAAGACTTCCGCTTGATTGGTAAGTACGTCCCACGCACGGATATTCCGTCCAAAGTGAACGGGAGTACCCAGTTTGCGATGGATGTGCGATTGCCGGATATGGTCTACGGAATATTGGAACGGGGCAATCTTCATGGTGCCAAACCCACCCTGACTAACGAATCGGAAATATTGGCACTGGGCGGCGTACTAAAAATAGTTCCTTTCGATTATGCGATAGGTATCGTGGCCAGCAGTCTAGAACAGGCTTTGGTTGCCAAGAAACTTTTAAAAATAGATTGGAGCGATGCCGAAGCCACGGGCTTTAACTCCCAGGAGATTTTTTTGGAATATGATAAAATTGCTGCTGAAAGCGAAAAGGGCGAGATAATCACAGAAATAGGTAATGTTCTGCAGGCACTGAAAACTTCGGCCAGGACCTACACCGCGGATTTTAAAAACGACTATATCTATCATGCTCAAATGGAACCATTGAATTCCGTAGTCCAAGTATCGGAAAATTTGCAAAGTGCAGAGGTTTGGGCAGGCAGCCAGCAAGGCGGTGACGGTAAATTGGGGGTGCCCGATGCACTGGGAATTCCGCCAGAAAATGTGAATATTCATTTACAATATTTGGGTGGGGGTTTTGGGAGAAGATCCATGACCGATTTTGTGGTCGAATGTGTAGCGCTAGCCAAAGAAATGGCCCCTCTTCCCGTAAAGTTGATTTGGACACGTGAAGATGACCTGAGGTATGGGGCGTATCGCCCTTTGTCCCTTCAACGCCTTACCGCAAGTACTGATTCTCAAGGAAATATAACGAGCTTGTCGCATTGTGTGGTGTCAGACAACGGCAATTTGGCGACCAGTGGCATTCATAACGAGCATTATGACATTCCTAATCAATTTGCAGAATCTCGGGGAACTTCTCGTGGCATCCGCCTAAAACATTGGCGTGCTGTAGGACATGGACCCAATAAGTTTGCCATTGAGGCCTTTCTTGACGAAATCGCAACCGATCAAGGAACTGATCCTGTGGAGTTGCGCCAGAGATTAATGATTAAATCCCCTAGGGCACTGGCAACCTTGAACAAGGCCGTCGAAATGTCTAACTGGGATACGCCTTCATCAGCGGGTCGGGCAAAGGGAGTTGCCTTCCTGGAGCGCAGTGGTACCTTGGGAACGGGTATCTGCGAAATTTCTGTAAACCGAAATACCGGAAAAATAAAGGTGCATCATTTCTGGAACGCCATAGATGCGGGGGTCATCGTACAACCTGATAATGTAATGGCCCAGATGGAAGGTGGCATCCTAATGGGTATGAGCAGCGTGCTTAATGAGCAGATCACTATTGTTGACGGCAGGGTACAGCAATCTAATTTACACGACTATCAGTTGTTGCGGTTTGAGGACATTCCCGAAACTATCGAAACGGAGATGATCGCATCCACAGGGCATCCCCAGGGAGTGGGGGAATCGGGCACACCTTTGGTAGCGTGTGCCATCGCCAATGCTTTTTTAAAACTGACAGGTAAGCGGTTACGTCATTTACCTTTTACACCAGAACGGGTTTTGGCGGTCTTGAATAGTTAAATTTGCTAATGGTTTCAAGGAGACCCAACTAGAATTTATATTTAAAGCCCAGCCTAAAAACTTGGGTCTTGTAGTAGTTTTCATGCAGCCTCAAAAACCCATCCTCATTTATTTTTTGGCGGACACCAAATTTTGGAATAAATTACATGTTCTAACTAAAAAAACCAATTTTGGGTTTAGTTACTTCAGAAATACCGGGATAAGGTTCAATTTCTTACAACAATTTAAAATTGATGGGAATGCTGTAAGGAACCTTGACAGCGCGTCCGCGTTGTTTTCCAGGTACCATTCTCGGCAAAGCGGCAATAATGCGCAACGCTTCCGCTTCGAGAAGTTTGTCCGGCCCGCGTGTTCTTATCTGGCTTATGCGACCATCAGTATCAATGACGAACTGCACATATACCTTTCCTTGGATACCCATTTCTAACGCTATGTCCGGATATCTAAAATTTTTAGCAATATGTTCCTGAATCTTTTGTTGGAAACAAGCTCTTTTCTCTTCCTTAGTACCTTGCTCGCAGCCTGGAAACACGGGAATATCCTCGATAACGGCAAAGGGCACTGATATTTCTTCCTCTTCTTCACCAACCTCAACATCATCAACATCAATGACCGGCGCATCGATTACGGTTTCCTGATTGATTTCGGTACTTTGTATGACCGTTTCCTCGATTTCGGCCACATCCTCGACGACTTCAATAATTTCAGGGGCGGTAGGAGGAGCCGGGGGTGGCGGAGTTTTAATGGTCTCGGTAATGGGAACTTCCTCATTTAGATCTGACACCACCTGATGCTCGATTACCACTTGCTTTAGCGTATCGTAACTTTTAAACTCTAGGGCTCTCCATGTAATAAAAAGTACCAAAGCAAGACCTATGACGAAGAAAAGTCCGCTATCTCGGTTCAAATCGGCCCGTGGATTCTTTTTTGGTACCATGACCTGTGTATCTAGATACCCTAAGCTATGCTAATCATTACATTTTTAAAATGATATTCATCATGTTCTGTATCGGGGAAGTAATTATGTTTTTTTTTAAAAGGAATTCTTATCTACTATCAATTTGGATTCCTTCCCAATTTTGATGTTGGTCCTTTTCTTCAGCCTTGGCATAACCCCAATTCCGATTGCCTTTATTCGCTGAATCGCCGATGATTTTTATTGGTTGCCAACATCTGTACCAATATTGACAACTTTTGTTAAGTTACCAAAATCAGTGCAGACTTTTTAATTCTATTGGCGGTACTGCTTACAATTTTACTACAAACCATAATCCCGCAAATAATATGGTGTACTAAATCCACAGTTTATTTAAACTTACAAAATGCCATGTAAAAGTCCAATAAAACGGTCATTTAAATACACTTTTCAAAAATTACAGTATTTCTGTAATTTTTATTGGTAACGATATTATCGTTTGTAAATTATTATTATACGTTCACTGTACCTATTCGTTTTTACAAAAGCCAATAAACACTATTATATTTATATATTACGGTCATAAAAGAAATATACGTACTAGTAACTATATACAATTGTTAGGCACAAGCTAAAAAAAATATGAAAGTTACCGTTTTGGTAACTTTTTTTATATCTTTGTTCGAAAGAACATATTTTGAGGGTAATCGCAAAACGAACTTTGAGGGACTTTTGGACAAAGCACGCAGATTGCGAACAGCAATTGACGGCTTGGTACAGGGAAACCGAAAAATCTGAATTTAAGAACCTGAACGAATTAAAAAAGGAATATCCGAGCGCCAGTATATTGAAGGACAATAGGATTGTTTTCAATATAAAGGGAAATAAGTACAGACTTATAGTTAAATTCAATTTCGAGTACCAAATCTGTTGGATCCGGTTTGTCGGAACCCATGCGGAATATGACAAGATAAACGCAAACGAAATTTAAGATGAAAATATCACCTATCAGAAACGAAAAAGATTATCAGAACGCTCTTGAAAGACTCGAACTGATTTTTGATGCAAAAAAGAATACCGAACAAGGCGACGAACTTGAAATTCTATCAATTTTAATCGATCGATATGAAAACGAGAACTTCCCGATTGGAATGCCGGACCCTATCGAGGCCATCAAATTCCGAATGGAGCAAATGGGAATGAAACAAAAGGACTTGGCAGAATTAGTGGGATTTAAGAGCAGGGTAAGCGAGATATTGAGCAAAAAACGTAAACTTACCTTGGATATGATAAGAAAACTTAACACGACTTTACATATTCCAACAGAGGTATTGGTTCAAGATTATTAGTAAAAAAAGCCAGTGCCTAACAATTGTATGATTTATTCACTAGGCGTTTTTCCTTGTGCCATTGTCCGCACCATACCATAACCGATGTAATCGTGGTTGTACATAGTGAACTTCAGCGTCCAGGGCTATGAGTAGTGCGAAGCAATAGAGGAGTATTACTTCATAGTTTTTGTTGGTGGTTGGAATTTTCACTAAGATCTGCTTTTATTTACAAAGTTTTAGGTCTATAATTGGGACTATTATAATTTCTTAGGAGTCCTACTCCTAATTAAAACAATAGCTAATAAATTGTGAGTAGGACTCGTGTAATAATGCAAACTGGTTAACTTAAATTATAACTGGGGCTTAAGGATATACAAATCGCCTTCATCAGTATCTTTGGAATATAAAATTTGCTTCCCGTCAGGAGTCCAACCACCATTATGTGGATGCCACTTACCCTTGCCTGAAAGAAATACATTTGGAGCTTCAAGAGGACTTATCAATTTTTCCAATTTGACATCATAATCTAAAGCAATAATATTGATGGTTTGTCCAAAATGGCTTATCGAGGAGCAATATGAAACCATCTTATAATCCGGTGAAACACATATTTCAGTAACAACATCATCAACCAGCAAACTCTCTTTACCTGAAGATATAGACCTGATATACATAGGCGAAATAGCTGTTTTATCATTAGCTTTTTTACTATAGACGATATGATCATTATCCTTGTACCAATCGAAGCTTATTATGCCATGTATATTAGTTTCAACAGGGTTGTTTCCATCTATTTGAACAATCCGAAGAGTAGGACCTTCTTCATTTTTCACGACATATCCTATTAGATTTCCATCCGGAGAAAGGCGCGGTGCACCATTGGAGGCATTTTGCGGTAATATGGGTATATCTATAGTGTCTTCGGTAAGTTTCCTCTGATCTTTTCCATCTGCATCCATACGCCATAGTTGAAAAGGGCCGTCCCTATCAGAAACAAAAATTATTTCAGTTCCGCCCCGAGACCAAACAGGTACAAAGTCAGTTTTCGAATTTTTTGTCAATTGGATCTCTACTCTCCGGATGGTATCATAGAGCCAGATCTCATTATTCTCAGTTCGCTCCGATTGATAAATGATTTTGGACCCATCATCAGATACTCTTGGGTAAAAATCTTCCTTCGTGTGTTTGGTAAGTTGAGTATGCAGATGTATGGGATCGTCAATACCTCCTTTAAATACATTGATCTTGTGATTCCAATTGGCAAAAGCGATTTCACCACCTTTTGTGTACACAGGTGACGTATCGTTTCCTTTTCCTGATGTTACTTGATTAAATTTCTTGGAGTCCAAGGCATATTCCCAGATGTTATGGGCTCCGGATCTGCCGGAACCATGCAAAATAAACAAGTTGTCAGGGGACAAGACAGGATTTGCAAAATAATTGAAATCGTCCTTGACAATTACATCTTCTTTTCCACTTTCAATATCATAACTTACTACGCCCTCTTGTCCTTCATTTTGTCTTCTAAATATTATCTGTTTTCCATCCTGGGACCAACTACCTGATAAATCTTTGCTGCCAGGTGGAGGATTTGTTAGGATATGCTTTGTGCCATCCTCTATATTGACTTTCCACAATTGAATGGTCCCATCATCTTTCTGGCCAGAAAAAACCAATTCTTTACTATCCAGAGACCACGGCATTGTTCCCAGGGAACATATAGCTGGTGCCAGCTTACTGATGGGTATGTTGGTGTTCACAACCGGCCGTTCAGCTCCACCACTTGCAGGCACTGAAAAGAGCGTTGTGCCATTGCCCCTGTCGGAAAGATAAGCTATCAGGCTCCCATCAGGTGACCAGGAGGGTCTCCATTCATCATAGGGGCTGTTTGTGACGTTATGAACTGCTCCCTCCCCTCTGCTTTTCGTATAAATATCTGTATTTCCTGCCAAGCTGGACTGGAAGGCTATTTGTGACCCATCAGGAGACCAGGACGGATTGAGTTCGATGCCTTCAAAACTGGTCAGAGGATGGATCGTGTATTCCTTAAAAGAGGTTTGAGAAAGTGTTATTTTGAAAATAATAAAAGATAAAACTGCCAAGAGAGCCAGACCAAATCCTATAGTAAAAGGATTCCGGAATTTCAAAATGACACCTATTTTACTCTGCCAGTTTCCGGTTGTTTTTGTATTCTCTTTTTTAAGCCAAGGTAGATCGATGGCGTAGATCCTAAATGGCAGATCGATGTTCTTGAGTATTTTACGCTCCATTTTTAAGGTGCCATATTCCAGCTTATTCTGAACCTGCCTCCATATATCCTCAGAAATACATATTCCACCAGCCGGTGCCAGAGGTTCTATCCTCGCGGCAATATTTACTCCATCCCCAAATACATCGTTGTCTTTTTCTATTACATCTCCAAGATGTATTCCGATGCGGATATTTATTTTTCTTTCATCCGTTACCTGTTCGTTTCTTTCATAAAGTGCCGACTGTATCCTTATGGCACACTCTGTTGCTCCCAAAGCGCTGAAAAATTCAGTCAAAAATGAATCCCCAGCGGTTTTGATTTCCCTCCCATCAAATTCTTTAAAGATTGGGCGTATAATATCCCTATGTTCCTCAAGTAATTGCAGAGCGAAAGACTCATCACTATGGACCATAGTACTATATCCGACAATGTCAGTAAACATTATAGCAGCGAGCTTCCGGTTTGTTTCCATAAATCAATTATTTTAGCTTTACTGCTAAATATAAGCGAAAGGTCTAATAATATTCCAATCATCACAAGCAGCAGCTCCCAAGGAGCATAAGTAAGCTATCATTTGAGATTCCTACCCCCAATAATTTCCGTCTTATCCTTCTAAAGAATTTGAACTTGGATTTTCATTTTGCACTATTCCAAGAACCACCAACCACCTTAATAAGTCGCCATTTTTAATTCAATTTATTTTTTGATGGTAGTCGTTGTTGTTTTTCTATCAATATACTTATTTTTTTGGCCCGATCAGAAATTACGACCAGTCAATTGATAAATATTACAGACATCCTCATACCTGACATAAATCATCTTGCTACAATCAGGAGAACAGGCACTTTAGCTACATCGAAAATATCGTAGACTATATTCTTGATTTGTTCCTGGAGGTATTATACCACTCAGCACATTCCCACTTCATTCCGTTACACTCCATTTCAAGAAAAGAACTTCTCCACCAAAATGTCTTGAACCTAACCCCAATGTTTGAAATTTCCATTCCATTATTCCCGCCGAAGTAAGTGGGACACTCCATTCCCGCTCCCAAACTTTGGGACAGGTCAGCTTTAACTGAAATGGGAAAATATTAAAAGTTGTAAGTAATTGAAAATGAACTGCATAAAAAAAGTTAGCGATTGTAAAAATTGCTAACTTATTGATAATCAATTATTTAAAAAAAGACCTAGCTGCCCGCCCGGCCAATGCCGTTCGGACGGGGGGTTAACTTCGCTGCGCTCGTTGGACCCAGCGGGCCCAAGGTCAAAAAGTAATACCCACACAACCTGCGGTTGTTGTTTTTTATTCTTTCGAAAAACTCAGATAAGTTTGGCTTTTCTCCAAAATAAAAAACCCACCGTGTGGTGGGTTTTACTTTCTCTGGTGACCTGGCTGGGGTTGGAACCTATGGCTCTTAGCCCTTTGATAGTCGATACTTTGCAAATTTCCACTCATCGTGTTGACGATTTGTGAACTTGATATGATCTGAATTATATTAAAGTAACTTTCGTTGTGCAAATATAAATATTTTGAAATCTTAATTTTGTTTATAACAGTTTAATCCTAGTACTGATTATTCAAATTATATTTTAATAATTTCCGTAGGGGTTTCCACCAAGATGGTAATATTTCCCCTTAAGGCGATAGGCTGCTTCATAATCTCTGGATTATGCTGAATCATTTTAATCCAGTCATTAGAAGAAAAATCATGATGTTCAAAATGGGATTTATAGGAGGGATGATCTTGATTTACCAAATCCGAAATTTCCATATTAAGTCGGTCAGCAAGTTCGGTAATCTGTGTTCCGGTTAGGGGTGTTTTTAATATATCGATTTCCCGTATGGGCAAACCTTCTGCCTTCGCGTATGCTAAGGTTTGTTTTGCTCTGTTAGACATAGAACTATAATACAAGGTAATCTGTCTATTGGATGTGGCTATCTCTCCCATTCCTTTGTTTATTTTTTGTTCTTATGCGTTTCCAAATGATGTTGTAGTAACCCTTTTAAGCTCTCAAGATATTCCCCTAAGACCGCACTATCGATATGAGGATGATTGGTGGCGGGAATGGTCATAGGGTTTTCGTCCAAAAACCGATAGAGTTCGGGATAGTTCGTTTCAATAGTATTGGTCAACCGGGTTATCTCCGTCAATAATGTCTTTAAGTTATCCATATGCTTAATATTAATACTATTTGCCTCATGTTTGAATAATAAATGTTACCGTAGATCAAGCAAAAAATCAGGACAATAAATAGGAATTACGAAAAACACAAACAACAAAAATAGGATAGCCCAAAGAGCCCACATTAATATGGGATAAACAATTATATTCCCTTTTGATTTAGGGTTCAATGAATGTGCTATAAGCCCATGTATTCCAAAGCTAAAAAGCAGAAAGGTGAGGCTGGACACTATGATCGAAAAGACTTTGGAGTTCGCGTCTTTAGAAATAAAAAGATAAATTGCTAATGCGATTGATAATGCTATTACTATCCTAAATATCCTTCTGGCCATTGGTTAACTGTTTTAAATTTTTTTACTCTAAACTCGAATTATTGATAATTACTTTCATGAAAAGCAATTAATGGTATTTTTCCATAGGATTCCATCTTTTTGACAAGATCATGATGAAAAATATTTTTTAGAAGACTTCTTTGTTGTCTTTCTACCATCGCTACAATATCTGCGCCTACATCGCCCAAGTAAATTCTTAGTGTTTCAAAAGTATCTTCGGAAAACAATACCTCAAAGTTGACCCTTGGGTAGTTTATTTCGTGCTTTAGTTTTTCTACAAACCATTCCTTTCGCTGTTTGCCTGCATATTCTTTTTCAGATGAAACATGAACTGTTTTGATTTCGGCATTAAAAGGTTTGGCAATTTCAATCAGGTTTTTAATTATACGTATGTCCTCTTCTTCAAAGTCTGTGGCATATACAATTGTTTCAATTTTATTAAAGCTTGTATCGGCAGGAATCGACAGAACCGGACAAGTAGCTTTATTGATGAGTTGCTTCGTGGTACTTCCCATCAAAAACTCCCTTAGAGTACTTCCTCCCTTCATCCCAACAACCAGTAAAGAAGCGTTTATATCTTTGGTTTTATCTATTATTCCGTTTATAACAGATTTATGTTCAATAGCCTCTAACTGAATATTTACTTGATATTGCTCTCCTCCTAAGTGTGTCGCACAAAATTCCTGGAGTTTGGTATGATGCTCTTTAAACGCGTCTTCCTCAAGATGTGGGAATGGTTCCTCAACTTTTGTACCCAATACTGTTGGATAATCAAAAACATGGGTAACCATTAAGCGAGAACCCAATTCCGTACTCATTTTATGTGCATACTTTAAAGCGGCAGCTGAATTTTGGGAATAATCGGTGGCATATAAAATTGTTTTCAACTCGATTTATTTTTTAGATTGATTCCAAAACTATGAACCTCCAAGGAGCTTTTATATGACCTTGATCAGGTTTTACGATTATTTTTGTGCAGACGACAAAAAAACAATCTATTTATTAAGGCTTATTTGAATTTAGTGGACTCTCCCTTTAGGACTTTAAGGTAGGCTGCTATCTGTCCCCTATGATATACTTCATGTTCGAGGACTTGTCTCATTAGAAACCACCACAGCGTCATTTTTTCGCCTTTCTCATCGGTTATTTCTTTGTTTATCATAGAATTATCAAGGGAACGAATAACCGAATGGCGCTTTTTTTGAAATTCCCCCAATTTTTTAAGCATTGCTTGATAAATTGCCTTATCAATTTGCAGGTGGGGCTCTTCTGAACCTAATTTCCATTTGAAACTTTTCTCATTGGTTGTGGCAATATTCAAAAAAAGTTCGTCAACATTGATGAGATGTTGTGCAATGTCCGCAAAACTCATAGCGGTATTGTTCAGTCGCCAATTGATAAATCCTTCCGGTAATTCATCGAGCCTTTTTAGCGTGAGCTTCCGTATTTCAAAAGAGAACTCGGCAAGCAAATTCAAGCATTCATTAGTGTTCATTTTTCTTTTGGTTCTAATGGAAAGCAATTTAAGTAGCCAAGTCAATGCCTACAATGATTAATATCAATTATGGAGTTAATAAGAGCCAAATGGAAGTGTATGGCCTATGTAATCCTTTGCAAAATTTGCTGCTACTGACCTAAATCATGTTTAATTGGATAAACCCTCCATAATTTTGCTCTATAAATTAAAAGTACCCTAGATATGAGTAATTTCAGAAGCAGACCCAATGACCAATATATTCACGAAGCCGATTGGCAACAATTATATGTACTTTCCGAACATTGGAAATCCGATCTCTCGTTTTACGAGAATGACTTAAAATTTTTACGCAACCTTATCGATAAATATTTTATGTGGATTTCAAAAAAAGAAAACATCGATATGGTTCGTGAAATTGAGGTGGGCCTTATAAAGACCGATGAACAATGTGGATCCTTACTACACCGTGTAAATACCCATTTACATCATTTGGCAGTGCTGATCGATAAGCCATTTGCCTATGATTCCCATAAGTTTAGAACGGAGCACCAGCAGCTTGAAGACGACATCTCGACATTTGTCAAAGATTTCCGCAACAACAGAAAGGAAGTCTTTACGGTTACGGATTATCTGATGGACACTGAGAAATTCGTTAAACAGGTCGTTGAGGATAATTAGGGGTTTTAGCCTATCTGGAAATCCATAAAAAAATATTAGTTGAACTTACAATCAATTAAATTCTAAGGGTAATGAATTATAAATAGAAATATCATGAAAACACTTTTTATTGCTTTGGTTACTATACTTGCCTCAAGTTGTGCGGGTGTAAAGGTAGCATCCGTGCAGAACCCCAATATAGATTTAGATAAATACAATACCTTTTGTTGGATACAGGGGTGCGAATCAAATTATCAGGGACCGGATTATGGATATAGTCTTGAAAGAATGCAGTTATTACAGAATATCATCAAGGAGGAATTGGAATCCAAAGGTCTTGTTAATGATGAAAACACGCCTGAATTGTTAGTTGGCTTTCATGTCATTCTTGAGGAAAAGGAAAGTGTTTATACAAAACACCCCGAAATATTGGATCCCTATGTACGGCCAATTCATTATTGGGATGAGTATGAGGATTTTTACAATCAAGAAATCTACAGGTTTCTTAAAGGGTCATTGATAATAGATTTAATAGATTCGGAAACAGGGGCCGTCATTTGGCAATCTACAGCGCAAAGATATATGGAACTTGATGAGCAAATGGATAAGGATAGGATTATCAAAGGGATAAGAAAAACACTCAAAGAGTATCCGTCAAAATTGGACGTAAAGTAACTTACGAAGTGCATTTGCCAAGGTATCAGACAAAAAACTTGAATTAATAATCCATTTTGTTATATTTTACTGCTGAAGCATTATTACCGCAATTGTATTTCATCAATAACGTTTAAGGTATCCGGGTTTACAACCTTCATCTTTATGCTTTTACCATTTACATAAAACAAACAAATAGCATTTTGCACACTGAAAGCTTTGGTATAAGGGCTCCAAGGTGCTTTTTCCTGTGCATAATAGGGAGCTCCTGCGGCACCATTATTGATTTGATAAATTGGCCGGGAAATATTCAATTTTTTTCCAATCCAATTATCAGGGTATATGTTTACTTCTTTAGTAAGCTGTAAGCGATTGTAATTATGTTCATCACCAGTTAAAACTGCCACCACTTTTTTGCTTTTATTAATCAATAAATTCAGGTATTCATCCCTTCTTTCAATAATCCCTTTTTTTACGGGTTTGCCACTGATATATGGCCGTTTATCATTATTACCATTGTACCACATATCGTCGCCTACATGCCCACCGTTGGGAAAGATGGGTGTATGCTGTGTGAGAAAAATATGATCAATGGTTTTATCAGCTTCAAATTGTTTAATGATTTTTTTCAACCATTTTATCTGATTATCCATCAGGTAACCATGTAAGCCACCACTAGTTGCCGGATTACTTGATATTGTTGGGGCATACCAGTAATCAGAATTCAATACAATCATAGCCATATTATCGTAGGTGTAGTAGAACACATTTTCCTTATAAGATGGAAAGTCAATATTACCTTTATCAATGTCATATTTATTACCATCTTCAGTGTCAGGACCATTATCAGGATTCACAAAAGCAGCCTGCATCAATGCTTCAGCCGATTCTGTATCGTATGGAAATTTATCTATGAACGCTGCAGTATGTGTACCACTTGTATTTTCAAACACATAGCCCAATGCTTCATGATTACCCTGTCCAACATATACAGGCATATAATGCCAGAAAGGTTCTATTGATTTTTTCCAATTACTCAGTTGCAACAGTTGTTCCTCTTTATTGGACAAATAACCATTAATCATGTCGCCAGTAAACTGCATAAACACAGCTTTGTTTTGGTGTGCAACAGCTGCTATCTTTTTCATAATATAGCTATTGGCACCATATATCATTCTTTCGCCACCCCCTAGGGCATGGCGACTGTCGCTGGAATAAGCAAACACAAAGGGCCTGCGGGAACCTGCAGCTGGGGCAGTTTTAAAGCTATACTGCTGTTGCATGTTTCCATACTTAACCGTGTATTCGTATTCCGTTTCAGGCGACAAGCTATCAATACTTATTTCATGATGTGTTTGTTTTTCATTTGAAGATGCAAAAGTTTTAACAACCCCGGAATCTTTCTTTGTCACTTCTATATTAGTTATAACTGGTAATGTAGTTTCAAATGATATTATACTGCCTTTGGAATAAATATTATTTACAAATGGGCCTTCATAAATGGCAGGCACTACCACAAACGGGCCTTTGCCTTCTGTACTCACTTCACCATCAAACAATATCATTCCATTGTTGGTGATGATACGGTACCCAATACTTAATTGGCCGCTTTGTTGCCATCCTATCATATCATATATTCCACTGAAGTCTGCTATTATATCAATTACAGCTTTACCGTTTTTTATCAATACTTCCCTTCTGAATACCGGAAGCGGATGTGGGGCTTTGCCATATGGTATCAGCCCATATACCAACTTACCCTGAAAATCAGGCAAACCGAAATCAAAAGAAATACCAGTTTCCGTTACCGTGGCATTGCCCATCAATTGCAAAAGAGTGAAGTTAGCAGGGCTATTATCTGCATAAAACCTGTTGTTGCCCTGCTGGAAGTAAAGGCCTATTGAATCCTGCTGAATATTAGAATACGATGCCGGTATTTTTAACTGGCAAAAGCCATTCACCTGAAATAATAATATTGTTGTTAATAAGATAAATGTCTTTCTCATACTATGATTATTTATATGAACCTGTTAGAAGCATTGCAGAAACTGTTTTGGCGCGGATGGCCACAGCTACCACAGCGGATAGATTGGGTGAGTTACAGGAGAAAAATATTTCCCAAAATGAGGGGATATAGTGATTAGTTATCATCATTTCTTTCTTCTCCTTGTTCCTGAATCGTTGCATAGGTTATGCAATCTCTATTTTCTTTGGCTCCAGTTTCTTGGCTTCCTCTTTTTTTGCAATTTTCAATTTCAACACTCCATTCTTATAAGTCGCCTTAACTTCTTCGTTTTTTACACTTTCGGGCAAACGAAGCGATTTTTCAAAGGAGGTATAACTAAACTCTTTACGGCTGTAATTATCTTTCTCCTTTTCTTTTAAACTGGAATTTTCTGCAGAAATATTGAGGTATCCGTTGTCGATGTTGACCTCAAAATCTTTCTTGTCATAACCAGGTGCAGCCAACTCGATTTCAAAATTGTCATCGGTCTCCTTAACGTTTATGGCAGGTTCATCGATTTTCTTTAACCAAGAACCTCCGTTAAAGAAATCATCATTGTCAAAAAAATCAGAGGAACCAAGATTTCCCCAAGGTCTTCTTCTAAATTTTACTAGTGACATAATTTTACTGTTTTAAGATTATACAATTTTTATAGTTCGAAAGTACAATCAAGTAGATACAGAAAGAATGACCTAGGTCAGGGTGATGAAATTTAGTTCAATATCTTTTATAATAATTCTGTTGTAATAGGAAATAGATGTTTGTAATAGGGTGTGAATCATTCAGTACATTTCTCCGCATTCCGTTGCTCTTCATTCCGAGCAATGAACTTCACTACCAAAGGTCTTGGATACAACCCCGAATCCAATAGTTTTGGGTTGTGTAGGCTTTAACTGAAACGAGAAAATAATTAAAGTTGTAAGTAATTGGAAATCAATCGCATAAAAAAAGTTAGCAATTAATTAAAACTGCGAACTAGTTGATAATCAAGTATTTAAAAAGTGACCTGGCTGGGGCTCGAACCCTAGACGTAACTATTTGATATTCAAAAAGTTAAAATCAGTATTTTCATAGTACGCACCGAATAGCGCACCGGATTGTACTTGAATTTTAAATGAACTTGTTTATAGGTAATTGATAACAACCTACAAGATATATTACAAATATAGCTCTCTTTTTTAATTTCTTTCCAGCACTTCCATCAATCGGTAATTAAGATATAATTTCTCTTTTCCTACCTTGACGGATTTTAGAAAACCGGCTTGTTCAAGATTCCGTAAATAGTTGCCAACTGTTTTTGGTGTTCCAAGTTTGGCATCAATCAAATGTTGCCTTTTGGTATAGGGCAACCGAAACAAGATTTCTATTAACTCCTTGGAATAAGCTTTGGGTAACTTATCCTTTATTTCTATTGACATACGCTCCATTAGGGCAAGAATACCTTCTAGACGGAGCAATCCTTTTTCTGATGTTGTTTCAATCATATCAAGCATATACAATATCCATCCTTCCCAATCCTCTTTTTCAGTGACCAGCCTTAGTTTTTTGTAATAGGCTGATTTATTTTGGATAATGTACTCGCTTAAGTAGATGGCTGGTATATCTAGCAGTTTTTCCAATTTTAGATAGAGTAGGAGTAGGATTCGCCCCGTTCTCCCATTACCATCGGAGAAGGGATGGATGGCTTCAAATTGATAATGCATCAATGCCATTTTTATAAGTGGATCTAATTTACTTGGCTCATTGATGAATTTTTCCAGATTCGCTAGTTTATCCCTTATGATAACATCTCCTGATGGCGGCGTATAAATGGTTTCCCCTTTGCTATTGGATAAGGTGGTTCCTGGGGTTGTTCTTATTTCTGAGGTATTCTGTTTGATACGTTGTACAATCTCAATACAGAGGTTAGTTGTTATAAACGGCTTTTTTTCGAGATGTTCCAATCCGTGCCAGAGAGCTTCTTTATAGCTGATTACTTCTTTGGCGGCTGGGTTATCAAATTTTTTATCGGCTACAAGGGCTTGATACAAATCATCATTGGTGGTAATGATGTTTTCTATTTCAGAACTTGCTTTTGCTTCTTGTAAATGAATGGTATCTAGAAAAAGTCTTGGGTTAGGTAGATTGGTAATTGCTCCATTTAATTTGGATAATGCCCTACTAGCCGTAATGGTTTTTCGTAAAACCGCAGTAGTCTCCAATGCTCCTTTAGGTGGGAGTAGCGGTAAATCGTTATATGGAATATCTTTATTAAATACGGCCACGTGTTAAGGGTTGAATTTACACTCGTTTTGATTACGAGGGTAAATATAATAAAAAATTACCCTTGTTTAATAAATGGGCGTAAAAATTACCTTTGTTGTTTTTAAAAACTATCCTTATTTTAAACTATTATGTTTTGAAATCAATTCACGATACTGTTCTGTTTCTTCTTTTGAATAATTTCCAAAATCATCTTTAATATCATGCGAAATGTTATTGTTTTTTAGAAATGTAGAAATTCTTTCTAATTCTTCAGGGGAACCTTTTATCTCAATTTTCGCCATTTAACAATTGTATTTTTAAACTAAATGATTTCTATATGGCCTTAACTTTCCATCAAGTCCTCTATGTCTTAAATATTTATAATATGTTGCTCTAGATATTTCGAGAGACTCACAAATTTCGCTAACCGTCAATTTCCCATCTCTAAAATACTCCTCACAAAGTACAGCTTTTTGTTGATTTTTCTTACTAATTCCTTTGGGTGCTCCTAAAATTTTTCCCCGTCGCCTTGCAGATTCCAAACCGGCTTTAGTACGTTCGATTATAATATCCCTTTCCAATTGTGCCAAGGCAGCAAACATGTTGATTATAAATTGTGAGTGAGAAGATTTGTCGGTGGTATCCAGAAATGGTTCTGTGATACTCCGGAACTTAACCTCTTTGTCATTAAGCTGATTGATGAAATTTGTGAAATGAATAGGACTTCTAGCTAAGCGGTCAAGTTTCCAGACAACTATTGTGTCACCTTCCCGAACATAGTCTAAAAGCTTACTGAGATTTTTTCGTTCTTCTTTTATACTGGAAACCTTATCGGCGTAAATATTCTTGTCCTTGATTCCTTCTTTAAGAAAGGCATCAATTTGTAAATCTAAATTCTGTTCGTTGGTACTTACTCTTGCATATCCAAAAATCATGACCCAAAGTTTAAATAAAGGTCAAAATATAAAATAATTAATTAGTACGGTAAATTAAACTTTTAAACCGGGAAGTCCCGTCAATATTGAAAAGTTCAATAAAACGGTGGTTTAAATAAACTGATGCAGTTCCATAAAAGGTGTATTAACGAAACTACTAAATGAGACCATGTTTGGGACACTCTGTGGTAAAGTTTAGGTTTTTGGAATAGAGTCTCCTAAAACGGCCGTTTTTTGGACTATCTACTCCTTGACCTAATCACAAAGCTTAATTGTTTAATTTTATTGTGGATATATGCATATATGATCATAGATTGTATACGATTGTTACCACACATCAATTGAATTAACAAAACGTAACATGAATAACCCAATAGTTGAATTTTTATCTCAATTTATAGAACTCACGAAAGAAGAAATAGATATTCTTTCACATCAAAGCTTCATACAATCCTTTAAAAAAGGAGCCATTTTATTATCTGAAGGAAAAATAGCCAAGGAGTGTTTCTTTATTCTTCAGGGGTGCGTGAGTAGTTACTATTTAGTTGATGGAGATGTTAAAATAACTGATTTTTTTACAGAAAAGCAGCCGATTACCCCTGTAAGTTATACGACCAAAAAACCTTCCGAATATTATTTAGAATGTTTGGAAGATTCCATTATTTCTATAGGAACGCCTGAAAGGAGTGCGGAACTCCTGAGAAAATTACCTAGGCTAGCGGCTTTTGGTTCCAATATCATGGAAGATCAATTAGCAAATCAACGAATGAAGTACGATGATTTCGTAAAACTATCTCCTGAAGACCGTTATCAAAACCTACAAAAAACATCTCCTGACCTTTTAAATAGGGTGCCTCAATACCTCATAGCCAGTTATTTGGGAATAAAGCCGGAATCACTAAGTCGTATCCGTAAGCGCCTCCATAAAAAATCCATATCCTAACCTGTATTAGTCTTTTCCTGACCAAATTGCTGTACTTTAATTTCTTAACCCAAGTCAATGGAAGAGGCTTAGGTTAACCTGACTTTTGCGTTATAGATTTTTAACGTAATAATCATTTAGTTATGGATGTTATTAAAGTTGCTAAAGGATTTGCCTGTGGCTTTCTAATCGTATTGTTTATCCTAATAGCCTTCATTGAAAACCCTGAAAAGGAACTCTATGAAAAAGCAGTCGAATCAATAATGATTCATGAAGGATTGTCTTCGTATCAGGAAGTATTAGACTCTTTTCCTGATTTAAAAAACATCAAATCAAAAATGAAACGGATTACCTATTTGAGCAGTAGTATTCATGGTTTAACCGGAGGACCTGCCCCAAATGTATCAAGGGAGGAAAGCCTACAAATACAAGAATATGGTCATGAAGTCCGTCTACTCCGAAGCAGTGTCAAGGAAAAATTAACTCAACTCATAGCCACTTATGCAGAAAATGAGCCTTAATTAAAAGAAATAAAAAACAATCTCACAATATCATTTACTTTCATAAAGATTAAACACGTTTTCAATTCAAGTAAATAATTTAAACTTTTACGACATGTTAAAAAACAAAATCAAGCCTCAAACCCTTCTGTCAACCTTATGGATATTTGTATTGCTAAATATAATTTTTAGAGATCTCCATCAATTGGGTAAAACCGGGTTTTTAGAAGAATTAATGACTGGAATGGTCAATGGTATCAAATTAACAGATGAACTTGCCTTGATTGGTGGAATTTTAGCAGAAATCCCCATTTTGATGGTGCTTCTCTCAATAATATTAAATGATAAAGCTAATAAGTGGGCAAACGTAATTGCTGGGATAATCACTTTAGGAGTGTTTGCAACCGCATTACCCTATGCAGATATTGATGATGTATTTCATTTCGTGTTTGAAACTATAGCGATTTTATGGATCTTTCAAATTTCGTGGAAATTACCAGCTATTAAAAATCAATAAACTTAAAAAGTAGAAAGTAATGAAAGCAATAGTTTGTACTAAGTACGGACCTCCAGAAGTCCTTGAGTTACGAGAAATTGAAAAGCCTATTCCTAAAAACAATGAAGTACTAGTAAAAGTTTATGCTACCACCGTAACTGCCGCTGACTATAGAGTACGGAGTTTCGATGTACCTACTCCTTTCTGGCTTCCTGCTCGATTAATGCTGGGACTTAGGAAACCTAGAAGATCTATTTTAGGTATGGAGCTTTCGGGTGTAATTGAATCTGTTGGGAAAGATATTACCTTGTTTAAAAAAGGAGATGAAGTTTTTGCAGCTACCCTACAAACTTTTGGAGCCTATGCCGCATACAAATGTTTGCCTGAAGATGGACCGATTGCCTTGAAGCCAAATAACATCACCTATGAAGAAGCCGCAGCCATACCTATTGGTGCGCGAACAGCTTTTCATTATCTCAAGAAAATAGGAAATATTAAGCCAGGACAAAAAGTGCTTATATATGGAGCTTCTGGAAGTGTAGGAACCTATGCCGTACAACTTGCAAAATACTTTGGTGCAGAAGTAACTGGTGTTTGCAGCACTACTAATTTAGAATTGGTGAAATCTTTGGGAGCAGATAAAGTAATTGATTATACAATATCTGATTTTACTAAAAATTTTGAAACGTATGATATCATATTTGTAACCATAGATAAATGCCCCTTTTTAGCTTGTAAAAAAGCACTAAGCGAGGATGGAGTCTACTTTAATATAGGAAGACCAATACCTAATCTTCAAATGATATGGACTTCGTTAACAAGTAGTAAAAAAATTGTTGTTGGAAAAAATTCACCAGAGACGGCTGAAGCGTTGACAATACTGAAAAAAATTGTTGAAAAAGGACAACTTAAACCAGTTGTAGATAGAAATTATAGATTAGATCTGATGGTGGAAGCACACAGGTATGTTGACAAAGGACATAAAAAGGGGAATGTAGTAATCACCGTTTGTGATTAATTCTAGTATCATTAAATCCCACCTTTATTTAGACTTTGAAAATTACGGTTAAAGTTTATCGATAGCTGTCGTTTGTTTTGTCTAAAAAGGATTTGGTAAATCTATAACCCCCAGATCTTACCATAACCTTTAGATTAGCTTCCCAATAATTTAACTATGAAAAAAGGATAACCTTATTGAGACCAAGAATCGCATGCGATACATTTTGGAACAGATTGTACCTGTTAAAAATCGCTTTGGAAAAGATTACCTAAGAATAAACATTCCAAGGGAGCAATTAGCACGCTTCAAACAAGCCCTGAAAAATGAATAACATTATATTTCACTTTCGTTTATGTTTGACCTCATCATCTTTTATGATTTTAAGATATGGTTTTGAAAACTTCCCTTTGAGTATTGCCATATCCTGTTTTAATTTCTGGTCTATGACTTTAGCATAAATCTGTGTGGTCTTTAGCGATTGATGCCCCAACATTTTACTGACCGATTCAATGGGGATTCCATTGGCTAAAGTTACGGTGGTGGCAAAGGTGTGTCGCGCTAGATGAAAGGTAAGGTTCTTTTCAATTTTACAGATTAAAGCAATTTCCTTAATAAAGGCATTTATTTTTTGATTGCTTATTACGGGAAGCAACAATCCATCTTCAGAGTCATTCGAAAAGTCATCATATTTGGCCAAGATTTCTTCCGCAGTTGGGAGTAGGGGAATACTACTTCGAGAATCGGTCTTGGAACGGTTGATTTTTATCCATCGGTCGCCATCCATCCCTAAGACGATATGATGTTTCGATAGTTTTTCTACATCTACATAAGCCAATCCAGTAAAGCAGCAGAAAACAAAAATATCCCGCACCTGCTCTAAACGTTTTATGTCAAACTCTTTTTCCATCATCGTGCGAAGTTCCAACTCGGTCAGTACATCGCGCTCTACTTTTTTCCATTTCGCCTTCCAATGATAGAAAGGGTCTTTATTTACCCAATTGTTTGCAAAGGCAATCCGCATAATTTTCTTAAAGTTGGTTATGTACTTCGTGGTGGTGTTTTGGTTACCGATTTTTCTGGTTTTTAAGTAGTGTTCAAATCTAGTTATGAATTTTAGGTCTACCTCTTTAACAAAGATGTCGTCTCGTTTGTATTCCGTATTGATAAAGTCTGCAAGATGCTGACGGGTTCGAATATGTCTTCTGTAAGCCCCATAGGAGTAGTCTATACCCATGAGCTGTTCTATTTCGGTGTTATGCTCTTCATAAATGGTCAAAAGTGTTCTATAATTTTCTTCTTTGTTCAGGAGTTTGTTTTTAATCATTTCGGCCGTAAACGGTTTCTTTTTTGTGACCAATTTTGAATGGATGTCAAACACTTTCGACTCAAGTTCATCGATATAGTGATTTAGAGCTTTGGTTTTTGGAGTTGAACCTTTAACCCTACCTTTCTTAGAGGACCAGTTTTCGGGTAAAATTTTGCGTTTAATACTGAACTCTGCGCGCTGGCCATTGACTGTGATTCGCAAGTATATCGGGACTTTTCCGAGCTTGTCTACTTTTCCCGTTCTGATATAGCTTATTATTGAAAAAGAATTAGCCTCCATAATAGTGTATTTTTCTAGGTTTAATTTGATAATTATTTCCTTGTAAAAATTTGATTTTCAAACTTTTAACATGCATTCGGTGCCCTATTTATGAATTTCATAATGGGGCACCGAATAGGGCACCGCAACAGATGGTTCTAAATGATATCAAATGAGAGTAGAAAAAATGAAAAAGCCTGTAAATCAACGATTTACAGGCTTTTTGAATATTCTTTGTGGTCTAAAAGTGACCTGGCTGGGGCTCGAACCCAGGACCCTCTCCTTAAAAGGGAGATGCTCTACCAACTGAGCTACCAGGTCAAAATAAAACAAACCTATCTCGGTTTGCGGGTGCAAATATAAGATCATTAATTTATTTAACAAGCCTATTTATATAGAATTTTGGGTTTTCTTTGAAATCAATTGTAATTAGTTCATTTTTACAAAAAAATACATGTGAAAATTGTCTTAGTTGGTTATATGGGTAGTGGAAAATCCACAATTGGCAGATTACTTGCCAAGAAGCTAAAGTATGTATTCATAGATCTTGACGAATACATAGAATCCTCTGAGCAATCCGATATAGCAGCTATTTTTAAAAAAAATGGTGAAATTTATTTTCGTAAAAAAGAGTTCGACTGCCTCATGGAGATTCTTGAAACCAAAGATGATTTTGTACTATCAACAGGAGGTGGAACACCATGCTACGGCGAAAATATGACTGCAATATCCGTGGAAACCAAAAATGTGTTTTATTTAAAAGTTTCAATTGCTGGGCTAATAGAAAGACTTATTTCAGAAAAAGAAAATAGGCCCCTTATCGCGAATATTCCTAATAAGGAATTACCTGAATTTATTGGCAAGCATTTGTTTGAAAGAAGTTATTTCTATTCAAGGGCACAGCATACTGTTTTATGTGACAATAAAAGTGTTAATACACTTGTTGATACCATCTATAAACTTCTAGTCTAAATAGACCATATCATTCTTGGCCTTGAACTTAACATGCACATGCTCCTGCAATGAAGTTGACAGTGAAATACCCTTATAGTCCGCTTTAACAGGATACTTTTTATGGTTTCTATTTACTAAAACGGCTGTTTTTAACTGTTTTAATGGAGTTCGAAGAAAATGATGTACACCATATATCAAAGTAGTGCCAGAGTTTAGGACATCATCAACCAACACGATCGATTTGTTCCTATACTCTTCCGCAGGAATAGAAGTCTTCACTTCACTTTCCAAGGGATTTCTTTTATTCAAACTAACCTTGCAAAGAATAATGTTTGCCTCGGTAATATTTTTTAATACCCTTTGGATTTTTTTTGCAAAATTCAGACCACCACCTTCAATACCTGCAATTACGATTTCCTTTTCCTCAACATTGGCCTCATATATTTGGTAGGCAATACGACGTATTTTATGTTGTATTTCTTGATGTGACAATATTTTGTTCTGCATGGGTCTTACTTTTTACTTTTCAAAGATAAAGAACAGTTCATTACCTTTTCTGGGTTCAATGGAATTATATGCTCTCTCTAAGGTCTTAAGTTTAAAATGTTGCTTGAATAATTTTTGATATTCATTGATATCCCCACCGAAAGGTGGCCCTTGGTCAGTAAGCGGAAAGTCGAATAACAATCCGACAAGTTTCCCTTTGTCTTTAAGAACACTTTTCATTTTTATGGCGTATGCTTCCCTTAACTTTGGGTCTAAGGCACAGAAAAAGGTCTGTTCCAAGATTATATCGAAATCACCTTCTTCCAAATCAAAAAAGTTGGTCTGTATTAATTGATTTTTCGGAAAAACCGGGATCCTGCTTTTTATGTTTTTTAGGGGTTGAAGGGCAATATCAACCACAAACACATTTTCGAATCCTCTTTCAAAAAGATACATAACCTCGTAACCATTACCGGCACCGGGAATAAGTATTTTCAATTTCTTATTAGATAATTGATCAATATATTCCTTCAATGGCGTGGATACATAACCAATATCCCATCCTAGTTTGTTTTTTGAATATTTATCTTCCCAATACTTTTTGTCCAATTTCATAAAATAGGGTCCATTTACTCTTAATCGTTGTTTTTGGTTGAATCCAAAGGATTTTCTTCTTCCCCTTTGGTGGGGTTAGTGGGTGTTTCTAAATAATCATCAATTTCCCTACGATCTTTTTTGGTAGGTCTGCCCGAACCTTTTAGTCTATAGTAACTTTTTGAATATTTTAGAAGCTCATTACTTTCAAAAGCTTCTTTTGGGGTGGTGTCTTTTCTATAAATATCAACCAATTTGGCGCCGATTCGGTTTTTAGGAATGTCCAATACCGTTAGTTGGTAATTGATTTGGTTTTTTCGTACTACAATTTTATCCAAAGGATAGACCTCCCTTGAAGGTTTTACAACCAGGTCATTTATTTTCACATGCCCCTTTTTACACGCAGTCGACGCAATATTTCGGGTTTTGAAATAACGGGTATGCCACAGGTATTTGTCAATGCGCATAAACTATCAAAATTCTTTGTTAAGGTCCTCTGCAAAAATAGGGAAAATTGTATCTTGCGGCCTTTAATTGCTAATTGATGAAAATGAAAAATTTCTTTATCCTTATTTTACTACTAGCTTTTTCATGGTCCTGTAAAAAAGATGATGGTGGTTCTGTTGTCGATGTGCTACCTGCACAAACCTTAAGCGAAACCGCTATTGAGGATGATGCAGAACTAAGGGAATACCTTGGAACTCATTTTTATAATTATGAAGAATTTGAAAGCCCTCCTGAAGGATTTGATTATAAAATTAAATTCGATACCATTGCAGGGGATAATGCCAATAAAACCCCTATGTTGGATCAAGTCGATACTGAAAAAATTTCGGTGGCCTCCTCTGATTTCGGTAGGGATGACGATGAGGTAGTGGAACATAACTTGTATTATTTAATCGCTCGTGAAGGAGTAGGAGGGGAGAGCCCTACTATTGGTGATTATTCAGTTTTGCATTATGAGGGCACTTTGCTTAATGGTTTGGTTTTTGATGCTTCAACGAATGTAGAGGCAAGACTTTATCTTTCAAATACTATAAGGGGTTATGGCAACGGTGTTGAACATCTTAAAACTGGGGTTGGGCCTTTTGAAAATGGGGATGGTACTGTAAGTTTTGATGATTATGGTGTGGGAGCTATCTTTATCCCATCCGGGTTGGCGTATTTTGACAGAGCCCCATCTGGTTCGCCAATTTCAAGTTATACCCCATTGGTTTTTAAAATTGACTTATTATCCTTTGAACCTAATACTGATTTTGATGGTGATGGTATTCCTTCAATTATGGAGGATCTTGATGGGGATGGTAATTTAAACAATGATAATACAGATCAAGATACCGAAAGCATATTTTTACCTAATCATAATGATGCGGATGACGACGCTGATGGTACACTGACCATAGATGAAATCAACATAGATGAGTTTGGCAACATTACCTTTCCGGATACCGATAACGACGGTACCCCAGATTATCTTGATAAGGATAATTCATAGATGAAAATAGTATTTTATACTTACAAAAAAGCCCTGACCAATTGATCAGGGCTTTTTTATTCAAGTTGTTTCTATTACATTTTCAAAGAGAGTCCGAAAATTATTTGCGATGGCCTTGAATCTACCCTACCCTCAATATTGGCAACATTGTCCCCTATTATCTCGGCTTCATTTTCAGTGAATCCTCTTTCATATCGAACGTCAATTCCTATGTTGCCTAAGCTTACGCCAACTCCAAAGTGAGCGCCTACAGTAAAATCGTTTTTCACATCATCGAGTTCCACATCTTCCAAATCGTTTTTCAATGTGTATTGAAATGCGGGTCCCGCAAAAATATGCAGTGGGCCAACAATCTTATAACCCAATAATATAGGTAGATCCAATTTGGAAATATCATAATCCTTGTTACTACCATCAATATCGTAGCTACTTTTTGTACTGGTAAAGACCAATTCTGGTTTTAAATAAATCTTTGGTAAATCCAACTTTCCAAAAATTCCGACGTGAAAGCCAACTTTGCCATCTGAACCAGCAATCACATCCTCGCCTGCTGTTTCAACCTGCTTAAAACTTAGGTCACCGTTCTGGTTGTAATTAAGACCGGCTTTAATACCGAATCCCGAATCTGTTTGTGAAAATGCAGTTAAGCTTATCAACGCAAAAGCTGCCAATAGAAGTGATTTTCTCATAATGTGTTCGTTTTAATAATCAATCGGTATCATAAATACCATTCTTATTATTTGTGCACTACACAGAGAACGAAGTTGGTTTGGCTTTATTGTTTCGTGAACCAGTGTTTTTAACTTAACCATTTACATGAATGTAACTAAAACTTTATTTTTTTGTTAAGGACTTAATGCAGGGTAGATGTTTATATTTGCGACTTTAATATAAAGTTTGATATTTACACTTCAACATACAGACCCCCAAAGCAAAGCACGTGCAGGTTCAATGGTTACCGATCATGGTATTATCGAGACTCCAATATTCATGCCTGTAGGCACTGTCGCTTCGGTAAAAGGTGTACATCAAAGGGAATTAAAGGAAGAAATAAACCCCGATATTATTCTTGGTAATACCTATCATTTGTTTCTAAGGCCAAAAACACAAATTTTGCAACAAGCAGGTGGCCTTCATAAATTCATGGGTTGGGACCGAAATATTTTAACGGATAGCGGCGGCTATCAGGTTTATTCGTTATCAGCGACCAGAAAAATCAAGGAAGAAGGGGTTAAATTCAAATCCCATATCGATGGTTCAATGCACATGTTCACGCCTGAGAATGTTATGGAAATTCAGCGGGTAATTGGCGGTGATATAATTATGGCCTTTGATGAATGTACTCCCTACCCCTGTGATTACAATTATGCAAAACGCTCAATGCATATGACACATAGATGGTTGGATCGTTGTATTGCCCACCTTGAAAAAACACCTTTTACTTACGACTATTCACAATCTTTTTTTCCTATAGTACAAGGATCTACCTATACTGATCTGCGTAAACAATCCGCTGAATATATTGCGAATGCAGGTGCTGAAGGAAATGCAATTGGTGGACTTTCTGTTGGTGAGCCTGCTGAAGAAATGTATGCCATGACCGAGGTTGTCTGTGAAATACTGCCAGTAGATAAGCCGAGATATCTGATGGGAGTTGGTACACCAATCAATATTTTGGAGAATATTGCCCTTGGCATTGATATGTTCGATTGTGTTATGCCAACACGAAATGCGAGAAATGGGATGTTATTTACCGCACATGGTACCATTAATATAAAGAACAAGAAGTGGGAAGATGATTTTTCCCCACTTGACGAAATGGGATTTACCTTTGTTGATAAAGAGTATTCAAAGGCATATTTACGGCACCTATTTGCCGCCAATGAATACTTGGGCAAACAAATAGCTACTATTCATAATCTTGGGTTTTACTTATGGTTGGTTCGTGAAGCCAGAAAACATATTTTAGAGGGTGACTTTACCAAATGGAAAAATACAATGGTCAAACAAATGGATAAAAGACTTTAGGCTTGAATATTATAGATAAATACATATTAAAGCGATACTTGGTCACTTTTGCAGTGATGTTACTGCTTTTTATTCCTATCGGGATTATGGCCAATCTTGCCGAGCAAATTGGGAAGATGATTGACAATGAGGCGCCGACCAATGAAATAATAGTGTATTATCTCAATTTCACAATTTATATCGGCAGCCTACTTTTTCCAATTTTCCTGTTTTTGTCGATTATATTTTTCACCTCAAAACTTGCAAGTAATACAGAGATAATTGCGATTTTGAGTTCTGGTGTTTCTTATAATAGATTTCTTAGGCCATATATAATTGGGGCCTCTATTGTGGCAGTGACTATGTTGATAATGGCCATGTTCATTGTTCCCAATGCTAGTAAGGGGTATAACGAGTTTAAATTCAAATATCTAAAAAAAGGCAAACAAGATAGGATTACAAGCAATATTTTTAATCAATTGAATGAAAATGATTTTATTTATGTGAGCAGTTTTGACCCTGCCAGACAAAATGCGAATAAATTTACTTTCGAAAGATTCAATGATGATAATACCTTGGATTTTAAGATATCTGCCAATAGTATTCGTTGGGTTTCAAAAGATAGCCTATATCGATTAATTAAATATCAAAAACGTACTTTGGTAGGTGATTCCGCTATCATCGAAACTAAAAATAGACTGGATACCTTATTCGCCTTTAAAATAGATGATCTTACACCGGTCTCTTATATCGCGGAAACAAAAAACCTTTATGAGCTTAATAAGTTCATAGCCAATCAACGAAGAAAAGGCGCCTCGAATATTAATAATTATGTTCTTGTAAAATACAGAAGATGGGCTTTGCCGATAACGGCGTTTATTCTTACGATTATCGCGGTGGCGGTTTCATCGGTAAAACGTAGAGGAGGTATGGGCGTTAATTTGGCTTTTGGTATTGGTGTTGCATTTATCTATATCTTTTTTGATAAGGTATTTGGTACTCTGGCCGAGCAATCAGGATTTTCCCCTTTGTTGGCAGTTATCATTCCCAATATAGTTTTTGGTGTTCTAGCTTTTTACCTTTTGCAGAATGCCAAGCGTTAACAAAAAAAATAAATACACATCTTCATTTTATTGTATTCTTTCTGGGTTTTACTCCAGAATTAAGTAAACTCACTACAATAAATGCAATCCCACTCGTTTGGTATCGAATGTCGATTGTAACAATTCTGGTTTTATTTTTTGTTGGTAAATAAATTATTATTGTTACCGTCATTGCCAATGGAATTTTCAAGTAAGAAGGAGTTAAAAAAATGGATGGAAGATAATGTTACCCTTATATTACTTTATATTTGTCCTATCAAACTAACAAAACCTACCAACTCATGGAATATTTGGATTTTGAACTTCCTATTAAAGAGCTAGAGGACCAGCTTGACAAGTGTATGATCATTGGAGAAGAGAGCGATGTTGATGTAAGTGAAACTTGTAAACAGATCGAAAAGAAACTGGCAGAAACCCGTAAGGACATTTATAAAAACCTAACCGCTTGGCAGCGTGTTCAACTTTCACGCCATCCAAATAGACCTTATACATTGGATTATTTCAATGCCATTTGTGGGGATACCTTCTTGGAACTTCATGGAGACAGAAATGTCAAAGATGATAAAGCCATGATCGGTGGGCTGGGTAAAATAGATGATCAAACTTATATGTTCATCGGACAACAAAAGGGCTATAATACCAAAACCAGACAATATCGAAATTTTGGTATGGCCAATCCTGAGGGTTATAGAAAGGCATTGCGTCTTATGAAATCGGCAGAGAAATTTGGTATTCCTGTAGTATGTTTAATAGATACGCCAGGGGCATATCCCGGTATTGAAGCTGAGGAGCGTGGTCAGGGAGAAGCTATCGCCAGGAATATTTTTGAAATGACACGTTTAAAAGTACCCATCATAGTAACCATTATAGGTGAAGGCGCTTCTGGTGGTGCATTGGGTATTGGTGTGGGAGACAGGGTTTTAATGTTGGAAAATACATGGTACTCCGTTATATCACCAGAATCCTGTTCATCAATTTTATGGAGAAGCTGGGAGTATAAGGAACAAGCTGCGGAAGCATTGAAATTGACTGCTCCCGATATGAAAAAATTAAAGCTTATTGATGAAATTATTCGCGAACCAGTAGGTGGGGCACACAGTAATCGCGAGAAGACTTTTGAAATTGTAAAAAACAAAATTTCCGCCCATTATTTAGAACTCGAAAAGTTATCACCAAAAGAATTGGTAAAATCCCGTATGGATAAATACTCGAATATGGGCGTTTTTAATGGCTAGTCAGTGTTTTTACCAAGGTCAGTGATATTTAAGAATTCCAATCTGATGTTTTTTTGTGTTATCAACACTATTTTGTAACTTATCAACAGGGTTAATGTTAATCAACTGTTGATATCGTTCACCATTAATTTAAAGTTAACTCAGTGTTAATTGCATATTTTCGCAGTCATGGAAAAGCCCAAGCCACTTATTGGTCGTAGGATTGACAAATCCACTATAATCAATCTCGAAAGGGGTAAAATACCACCTCAAGCAGTTGATTTAGAGGAAGTTGTACTTGGTGCAATGATGATTGATAAAAAGGGGGTTGATGAAGTAATAGATATCTTACATCCTGATGTTTTTTATAAAGATGCGCATAAGTTTATATATGAAGCTATCTTCAAACTGTTTGAAACGTCTGAACCTGTTGATTTATTAACCGTTTCTTCCCAATTAAAGAAAGACGGGAAATTAGAAGCTATCGGCGGGGATTTTTACTTGATAAAACTAACCCAAAAAGTAGCTTCATCGGCTCATATAGAGTTCCATGCACGCATTATTCTTCAAAAGTATATCCAACGAAGTCTAATTAGGATTTCAAATGAAATAATCGAAGATGCCTACGATGAAGGCACGGATGTTTTTGATCTTTTGGATGCTGCTGAATCCAAATTATATGATGTTACCCAAGGCAATCTAAAACGATCTGCTGAGACAGCCCAGAATTTGGTCATCCAAGCCAAAAAACGAATTGAGGAAATTGCTAATAAAGAAGGCTTAAGTGGTATTCCATCAGGTTTTGATAAGGTCGATAAGTTGACCTCTGGCTGGCAGCCTAGTGATTTGATAATTATAGCGGCACGACCGGGTATGGGTAAAACGGCCCTCACTCTTTCGATGGCCAGAAATATGGCTGTGAATAACAATGTACCTGTAGCATTCTTTTCTTGCGAGATGTCTTCAGTTCAGTTGATTACAAGATTAATTTCTTCTGAAACAGGCCTCTCATCAGAAAAATTACGGACTGGTAAACTGGAAAAACATGAGTGGGAACAACTCAATGTAAAGGTGAAAGCACTTGAAAAAGCGCCTTTGTTTATTGATGATACCCCTTCTCTGTCAATTTTTGATTTAAGAGCGAAAGCAAGAAGATTGGCATCCCAACACGGTATTAAGTTAATCGTCATTGATTACTTACAGTTAATGACTGCAGGTGGAACTCAAAAAGGTATCGGAAACCGTGAACAGGAAATTTCTACTATATCCCGTAATCTTAAGGCCTTGGCGAAAGAATTAAATGTACCCGTTATCGCACTTTCCCAATTATCAAGGGCTGTTGAAACTCGTGGTGGCAGTAAAAGACCAATACTTTCCGACCTTCGGGAATCTGGTGCCATTGAGCAGGATGCAGACATTGTTTCCTTTATTTACAGACCTGAATATTATAAAATTGATGAATGGGACGATGAGGAACGAACACCAACCGCTGGTCAGGCAGAGTTTATTGTAGCTAAGCATAGAAACGGAGGTTTGGATAGTATAAGGTTAAAGTTTATTGGACAACTAGGTAAATTTGATAATTTGGATGACTTTGATTCACCATTCGAGTTTCAATCTAAAATGAATGCGGATGATGAGAATCCATTTTTGACCAAAAACTTACCAGATGCCAAGGAGGCTTTTGGAAGTTCAATGAATGATGATATGAATCCGGATGATAGCGACGTGCCTTTTTAAGTCGCCAAACCCTTAAATGGAAATTTCTGAATATCCGCTTTTGAGGAGATAAGAAAAACACAGTTTTATAAAGATGTATAGGTCTTACGAAATGTTTAACTAGTGGCATAATCTTAATCCCAATTTTTCACTTAACTTTGAAAGGACTCTAACAAAGTTCTTATGAGCAATAGTATTTTCACTCTTTTTTTTGTTCTCATCTCCTTACAAATCTCTGCCTCTTCCATTCTAATTCCCATGGATGCCGAAGGTCAAAAAAATCATCTAAAAGCATACGGAATCACCTTTTGGGTACTTACCAAGCAACAAAAAGTACAATGGTTATTGAATTATCGGGGTGGTTCTTTTTTACTCCCTGATGGGGAAAGTATCCGCAAGGAATGTCAAATACGTGGAGTGTCTTTTGAAATTATTTCCGACGGTCAAGCCCAAAGTATCTTAAATGAAATAGGTAGCCCATCCAAGAATCAGGAAGCAGTTGTTCTAGAAAAAGCACCAAAAATAGCTGTATACTCCCCAAAAGGTAACCAGCCATGGGATGATGCGGTAACTATGGTATTGACCTATGCAGAAATTCCGTATGTAACAATATATGATGAGGAGGTTTTGGATAATAAACTGGTTTTGTACGATTGGTTGCACCTACATCACGAAGACTTTACAGGTCAATACGGTAAATTTTATGGCGTTTATAGGGCAACCCCGTGGTATATAGATGGTAAGTCCGAAGCGGAAGCACTTGCATCCAAATTGGGATATACCAAAGTTTCAGAAGAAAAAAGGGATGTCGCTTTAAAAATTAGAAACTATGTAATTGGGGGCGGTTTCATGTTTGCCATGTGTTCTGCTACAGATAGTTTTGATATAGCCCTTGCCGCCGACGGTGTTGACATTTGCGAACCAATGTTCGACAATGATCCTTCGGATGCCAACTATCAAAGTAAACTTGATTATAATAAAACTTTTGCATTTACCGATTTTACATTGGAAAGAAACCCTTTGCGTTATGAATTTTCTTCAATAGATATGACCAATAAAAGGGGTGAGGTTCCTAAAGAATCGGATTATTTTTCCTTAATGGATTTTTCCGCAAAATGGGATCCCGTGCCAACCATGTTATGCCAAAACCACACGGCATTGGTAAAAGGATTTATGGGACAAACTACTGCTTTCACTAAAAACGAGATAAAACCAACGGTGATGATTCTTGGGGAAAATAAAATAAATGGTGAAGCACGTTATATTCACGGAATAAAAGGGAAGGGATTTTTCACCTTTTATGGAGGCCACGATCCAGAGGATTATCAACATAGGGTTGGTGACCCTAAAACCGAGATGGAATTGCACCCAACATCACCTGGGTATCGACTTATTTTAAATAATGTATTATTCCCCGCTGCCCAGAAAAAGAAACAGAAGACATAAAAATTAAATGCCCAAAAGCTTTGCCAAAATCCGCTCAACACCAAGATTATCGTTGCTTTCCGTACCGTAATTGGCTGCTTTTTTCACATTAGGGTGTGCATTTTCCATGGCAAAACTATATTCAGCCAGAGCTAACATTTCCAAGTCGTTATTGTAATCGCCGAATACCAAAGTTTCATGACTGCCAATTCCGTGTATGTCTTGTATCCTTTTCAAGGCGTACCCTTTATGTGCATTTTGGTCCGAAACATCAACCCAGTTTTGTCCGGAGATTTTCACTTTTAGACTATCCTCTAGATGTTTCACTGCAGGGTAGATATATTTTTCTGAACTCTCAAAATGATAAATGGCGATTTTCATTACCTCCCCATCATAGTTTTTAAGATTATCCAATATTTCGAATTCTGTATAGTATTCTTTGAGTTTATTCAAGAAGTCAATAGATTTACCTAATAAATAAGCATTGTTCTTTCCACATAACACGGGATGAACGTTTTCAACATTGTCAAGAATATCCAACACCATATTTTTATAATTGTTTTGCATGGGCGTTGATAGTATTTCCTTTCCCTTTTGCATCACAAAACCGCCGTTTTCAGCAATTACGATAATATCATCTTTTATAGGGTCAAGTTTATCCACTATGCTATTGTACTGCCTTCCACTTGCAGCGACGAAAAGTATATTCCTTTCTTTTAATGCCTTGAATTGTTCAAAAAAACGAGCACTAACTTGATGTTGTGAATTGAGCAGTGTGCCATCCATATCGGTCACCACCATTTTTATTTGAGATAAATCCATTTAATATTTATTATTGACAAAGGTATTTGATATCAATAATATATCATGGTTTTATTGATAAAGATTATATTTCAGAAACAGTAACTAATATTAAAGTATTATGACCTTTTATCAGCAAGAAATTAGATTAAAATCATTCTCAAGGGGTTTTCATTTGATAACCAGACAAATTGAAGACTCTCTAGTAGGGATTAAGAATGTAGATATAGGAATGCTACAGGTATTCATTAAACATACGTCGGCAAGTCTTACCATTAATGAAAATGCCGATCCAACAGTTCGTACCGATTTCGAAAACCATATGAATGTTTTGGTTCCCGAAGGGGCCCCATATTATAAACACAATTATGAAGGTGATGATGATATGCCGGCACACATAAAAGCCTCCTTAATGGGGTTTTCGGTACAAATTCCCATTACAAACGGTAGGTTGAATTTGGGAACATGGCAGGGCATCTATTTATGTGAGCACAGGAATAATGCAACTGGAAGAAGTTTGGTGATAACAGTTTGGGGAACGTAATATTTTATAGAAACACAAAGATACTCCCCGAAATTAAACCCTTCAAATTATTCAAAGGATTATTTATGGGATAAGATTATAGTTTTATTTCTCATTGAAATTCAGTACTTTACTATTTATTAACCACAAAAACCAAACAAAATGAAAACAACTTTAAAATTATTTTTAACGGTACTACTAATTCCTGTAGTACTCGTCTCACAGCAAGCCGAGTCCCAGTATATTGAGTGGAGGGGTAATGACACCATAGCCAATGCAATGGTATGGCAGGGAATTGACCACTACATGAACATTGAGAATGAAAAGGCATTTACTTTTTTTGATGCTGCAGTAACAAAGGATCCGACTTTGTTTGCACCTCATGTTGTATTGGCCCTGTTATCAAATGGGGATATGCGGGCATATCACAAAGCAGAGGCAAAAAAATTGGTAGAGGGTAAAAATGAAGTATCAAAATTATTTGTTTCCCTACTCGACATCACCAGGGAAACTGATAATGCCGGAGATGTATGGAGAGCAACATGGAAAAAAATGTATGGGCTTGCCCATGATGGCGCATTTGTAAATTATATCTATGCCAGGTCTCGCCAAGATGCTAAAGAACGAATTATGGAACTTGAAAAACTTGCTGCGAAACTGGAAAAGACAGGAAGGGGTAATGGACATATACATAATATTTTAGGGTACTCGTATTATACCGAAGGAGACAAGGTGAAAGCAAAAGCGCATTTAGACAAGTATTTGGAGTTGCGTTCCAATGGTTATAATTCTTATGATTCTATGGCAGAGTACTACTTGAATGAAGGGGATATGGAAAATGCCTTGGCATATTATAAAGAGGCAAGGGAACATTATCCGGGAGCAGTGAACGCCATGAACAAAATCAAGGAAATTGAAGAGAAGATGCCCGCTAAGGAAGCGAAGATGCCTGCTAAGGAAGAATAATTTTAGGGGTACTATTTAGGTTTGCCTACTACCCTGTTATAAAAGTTTCATTAAAAGAAAAAATCCCGCTTTAAAAGCGGGATTTTCAATCGTGAGATATTGTTATTTTTTATTTTACTTTATCAACTACCGCCTTAAAAGCTTCAGGGTGGTTCATTGCCAAATCGGCCAAAACCTTACGGTTCAAATCTATGTTATTGGCTTTTACTTTCCCCATGAACTGTGAGTAAGACATTCCGTGTAATCTAGCCCCGGCATTGATTCGGGTAATCCAAAGGGCCCGGAAATTTCTTTTTTTGGTTCTTCGGTCCCTATAAGCATATAACATTGCTTTTTCAACCGCATTCTTGGCTACTGTCCAGACATTTTTACGTCTTCCAAAGTAACCTTTGGCTTGCTTCATCACTTTTTTTCTACGTGCTCTTGAAGCTACTGCATTTACTGATCTTGGCATAATTTTACTTGTTTTTGTAGTAGGCGGCCGATAATCGGCACTTTTTTATAATTTGGCCTAACTCCATGGTTAATGATTAATTACCGTAAAGGACAATTATTTTAAACGTAATTGTTCTTTAATACTGTTAACATCCGATTGGTGAACCAATGTCGAATGGGTTAACGCAAGCTTACGCTTCTTAGACTTCTTCGTAAGAATGTGGCTTTTATAAGCGTGCTTTCTCTTGATTTTACCAGTACCGGTAAGCTTAAATCGCTTTTTGGCACTAGATTTTGTTTTCTGTTTAGGCATTTTTCCTATTTATGTTAATCTCACTTAAATTAAAAACTAAATCCTATAACTGTCATCCTGAGCGCAGTGGAAGGATTATGCTGAACAAGCCCCATAAAAGTGACTTGGTTCAGTTTCTTATTTTACTGAACTTAGTTCAGCATCTTTTTTATTTTTTTGTCTTAGGAGCAATGAACATTGTCATTCGCTTACCTTCCAATTTAGGCATTTGTTCAACTTTGCCCAGTTCTTCCAATTCCGATGCAAGTTTCAATAACAGTATTTCACCTTGATCTTTATAAACTATTGACCGTCCTTTAAAGAATACATAAGCCTTTAATTTGGCCCCATCTTTCAAAAACTTTTCAGCATGTTTCTTTTTAAAATCGTAATCATGATCATCGGTATTTGGACCAAATCTTATTTCCTTGACCACCACCTTGGAAGCTTTCGCTTTCATTACTTTTTCACGTTTCTTCTGCTCGTAAAGAAACTTCTTGTAATCAATGATCTTACAAACAGGGGGGTCGGCATTTGGTGAAATTTCAACCAAATCCAATCCTAATTCCTCTGATTTTTCTATTGCTTGTGGCAATGTATAAACACCTACTTCAACATTATCGCCGACCAACCTCACATTCGGCGAGATAATCCTTTCATTGATTTTGTGAGGGTTTTTATTTTCCCTTCTAGGTTGGGGCCTAAATCTTTTTCGTATAGCTATGACTTATTCTTTTTAATTAAACTTCAATTTTTAAACGTCTTTAAGGTACTATTTATTTCTTTAGTGACCAAGTCAACGAAATCCTGTATGCTAATAGCGCCTAAATCATCACCACCGTGTTTTCGCACAGATATGGTGTTCTTCTCCTCTTCACTTTCCCCTACGATCAGCATAAACGGTGTTTTATTCATTTCCGCTTCCCGTATTTTCTTTCCAACGGTTTCGTTTCTGTTATCAATGAGGGCGCGAATTTCGTTATTTTCCAAGGATTTTAAAACTTTTTCGGCATATATTTCATGTTTCTCGCTCACAGGTAGAATAATAGCTTGTTCTGGGGTTAGCCATAATGGAAAATTTCCCCCTGTATGTTCTATTAATAGAGCAATGAATCGCTCCATGCTTCCAAAGGGTGCACGGTGGATCATAACGGGCCTATGTAACTCATTATCACTGCCTTTATAGGTTAGGTCAAAACGCTCTGGCAAGTTGTAATCAACCTGTATGGTTCCTAACTGCCAATTTCTTCCTAAAGCATCTTTGACCATAAAATCTAATTTAGGACCATAGAATGCTGCTTCACCTTTCTCAATAACAAAATCCAATCCTTTTTCCTTTGCAGCGTTGATTATCGCATTTTCAGCTTTTTCCCAATTTTCAACAGAACCTATATACTTTTCCGGTGTATCTAAATCCCTAACAGAGACCTGGGCTGTAAAATTATCAAAACCTAAGGAGCCCAGCACATATAATGATAAGTCGATAACATTTTTAAATTCCTGGTCTAATTGTTCAGGCATACAGAAAATATGGGCATCATCCTGGGTGAATCCACGAACCCTTGTTAAGCCATGTAATTCGCCGCTTTGTTCATATCTATACACCGTGCCAAATTCGGCATAGCGTTTTGGGAGTTCCCTATAACTAAAAGGCCTAGTGTTATAAATTTCGCAATGATGGGGGCAATTCATTGGTTTCAATAAGAACTCTTCATCATCTTTTGGGGTATGGATCGGTTGAAAACTATCCGCTCCATATTTTTCATAATGCCCGGAAGTAACATAAAGTTCTTTTTGTCCAATATGGGGAGTAACCACCATTTCGTATCCTGCTTTTTTCTGGGCCTTTTTCAAGAATTGTTCCAATCGTTCGCGAAGGGCTGCACCTTTTGGCAACCACAACGGAAGACCTTGTCCCACTTTTTGCGAAAAAGTAAAAAGCTCCATTTCCTTTCCTAACTTTCTGTGGTCTCTTTTCTTGGCTTCTTCCAAAAGTTCCAAATACTCGGTCAGTTCCTTCTGTTTCGGAAAGGAAATGCCATAAACGCGGGTAAGTTGTTTGTTTTTTTCATCACCCCTCCAATAGGCTCCTGCAACACTTAATATTTTAATGGCTTTTACAATACCAGTATTGGGGATATGGCCACCACGGCATAGATCAGTAAATGTATCATGGTCACAAAAGGTAATGGTGCCATCCTCTAGATTTTCAATAAGTTCTACCTTGAATTCGTTTTCTTGGGATTTGTATTTTTTTAATGCATCGGCCTTGGTTACCGAGTGCATTTTAAAATCGTGTTTTCCACGTGCAATTTCCAAAGCTCTTTTTTCGATGTTCGGGAAATCTTTTTCAGAGACTGTATGCTCGCCAAAATCAACGTCATAGTAGAATCCGTTTTCAATTGCAGGTCCTATTGTCAATTTCGCTCCCGGATATAATTCTTCCAATGCTTGCGCTACAATATGGGAAGATGAATGCCAAAAGGCCTTTTTACCCTCGGTATTGTTCCAAGTATAAAGTATTAACGCCCCATCTTCCTTCAAAGGAGTAACCGTTTCAATAATGGTATCATTGAATTTGGCCGAAATAACATTCCGCGCCAAACCTTCACTAATACTTTTGGCAATATCCATTGCAGTACTGCCTTTACTGAACTCTTTAATACTTCCGTCTGGTAATGTAATCTTGATCATTCCTTATAATTCTAGCAATAAGTTTGCAAAGATAGTATCTAGTATCCATGCGGGCAATATATATAGGTATGTTTTTAGGGGTCGTTTTTTAGGTGTTCCCAACTCCTAAAAGAGTTTGTCCTGGCCCGCTTATCGTGTTAGGCAGGGTATACATTATATGCCTCAATACTTCTGGGGTTGTCATTTCTATCGCTAACACAAAAAATTTACAATGATATTTCTTGATTAAATCAAGAAAATAGTCTATATTTAATATCCTTTTTTCAAGTTTATTACTTCTTAAAGTACTATAAAATAAGGGTTTAACGAAGTTTGGGAAAAAAAAGATTAAAAAAGTTCACAATAATATTTTTAATTTAAAAAACCATCTTATATTTGCACCCGCTTTGGGGCTAAGGTCTTGGGGTTTTTGTAACGGGGAAGGTTTTATTCCCGTATTTTTTGTAGTTCATTGGAATATTGTAAAGACAGCGTATTCGGTGCATCGGACGGTGCATCGGATAAATAAGAATTTTGAATCGAGAGACGGGGCCGGGAGGACTTCTATCGGTCGTTGAGGCTTAACATAAATAAGAATCAACGATGAAGAGTTTGATCCTGGCTCAGGATGAACGCTAGCGGCAGGCCTAACACATGCAAGTCGAGGGGTAACAGGGAGCTTGCTCCGCTGACGACCGGCGCACGGGTGCGTAACACGTATGGAACCTACCTTTTGCAGGGGAATAGCCCAGGGAAACTTGGATTAATGCCCCGTAGTATCACGTTCCCGCATGGGGTACGTGATTAAAGCCTTCGGGCGGCAGGAGATGGCCATGCGTCCCATTAGTTTGATGGTAAGGTAACGGCTTACCATGGCTACGATGGGTAGGGGCCCTGAGAGGGGGATCCCCCACACTGGTACTGAGACACGGACCAGACTCCTACGGGAGGCAGCAGTGAGGAATATTGGACAATGGAGGGGACTCTGATCCAGCCATGCCGCGTGCAGGAAGACGGCCCTACGGGTTGTAAACTGCTTTTATACGGGAAGAAAAACAGCTACGTGTAGTTGACTGACGGTACCGTAAGAATAAGGACCGGCTAACTCCGTGCCAGCAGCCGCGGTAATACGGAGGGTCCGAGCGTTATCCGGAATTATTGGGTTTAAAGGGTCCGTAGGCGGGCCATTAAGTCAGTGGTGAAAGTCTGCAGCTCAACTGTAGAATTGCCTTTGATACTGGTGGTCTTGAGTTATGGTGAAGTGGCTGGAATATGTAGTGTAGCGGTGAAATGCATAGATATTACATAGAACACCGATTGCGAAGGCAGGTCACTAACCATATACTGACGCTGATGGACGAAAGCGTGGGGAGCGAACAGGATTAGATACCCTGGTAGTCCACGCCGTAAACGATGGATACTAGCTGTCCGGGACCT
>CAVXJE010000007.1:0-292801 GCA_963762065.1 uncultured Flavobacteriaceae bacterium
GAGAAACTCGCCATGTTGGACCGCGTCCTGAAGGGCAAAGTCTCCGACGAGCTGCTGCGGTTTCTGAAGGTCGTCAGCGAACGTGGCCGCATGGATTGTCTGCACGAGATCTACCACTCGGCTCGGGCCTTACGCAACAAGCAACTGGGCGTCGCGGAGGTCTTTCTGACCACGGCGACGCCGCTTGCGGAGAACACACGCGAGAGTATTCGAGAGGCCTTGGCCGCTCGGATGAACTGCCGGATCGAATTGCGAACCGCTCTCAAGCCTGCGTTGATCGGAGGGTTCGTCATCCGCGTAGGCGATCAGGTCTTTGACGCCAGCGTGGCCCAACAGCTCAAGTCCCTGAGGGCGGAGGCCGTGGCCAAGACAGTTCAACAAATACGCAGCCACAGCGATCAATTTGCCATCAGCTCGTAACAGGTGGAGTTCACCATGAAATTCAATGCGGACGAAATTGCATCGGTCATTCAAAAGGAATTTGAGCAGTACGATGCGCGGGCGGACACGCGCAAGGTTGGAATTGTCCTCGAGGTGGGAGACGGCATCGCCCGCATTTATGGACTGTCAAACGTGATGGCCGGAGAGATGGTGGAGTTCCCGAGCGGTACGATCGGGCTGGCGTTCAACCTCGAAGGGAGAAAACAGTGTCGGCGTGATCATCCTGGGCGAATATTTGAGCATCAATGAAGGTGACGAAGTCAAAAGCCTGGGGCGGCTATTGAGCGTCCCGGTGGGATGCCGTACTCGGGCACGTGCTCGACCCGCTCGGGAACCCGCTGGACGAGCAAGGTCCGGTGGAAACAACCGAATCGCGGCTGGTGGAGACCTTGGCCCCGGGTGTCGCCCAGCGGCAACCGGTGTCCGAGCCCCTGCAGACGGGCATCAAGGCCATTGACGCCATGACACCGATTGGTCGAGGTCAGCGCGAGTTGATCATTGGCGATGGTAAGACGGGAAAGACGGCCATCGCGATTGATGCCATCCTGAATCAGAAAGACTCGGGCGTAAAGTGCTTTTACGTGGCGGTCGGCCAGAAGGACTCGTCCGTAGCGGGGGTGATCGAAACTTTCGCCGTTACGGTGCCATGGAATATACGACGGTGATTGTCTCGGGTGCCAGCACCCCTGCCCCGCTGCAGTACATCGCGCCTTATACCGGCACGGCGATGGCGGAATACTTCATGGAAAAAGGCCAGCACGCCTTGATTGTGTACGACGACCTGTCCCGGCAAGCCCAGGCCTACCGGCAACTGTCGTTGCTGATGCGACGCCCGCCAGGCCGCGAGGCTTATCCTGGAGACGTGTTCTACTGTCACAGCCGATTGCTGGAGAGATCGTGCAAGATGTCGGACCAGCCCGGTGGCGGTTCGCTGACTTCGCTGCCCATTATTCAGACGCTCGAGGGGGAAGTGTCCGCCTACATTCCGACGAACGTAATTTCGATAACCGACGGCCAGATCTACTTGCAGCGCGATTTGTTTTTGCCGGAATTCGTCCAGCCATGAACGTCGGCATCTCGGTTTCCCGCGTTGGCGGGGCCGCCCAGGTCAAGGCGATGAAGGCGGTGGCCGGCGGCCTGCGTTTGGACCTCGCCTCATTTCGTGAACTCGAAGCGTTTGCACAACTCGGAACCGAACTCGACGCTGCCACGCAAAAACAGCTTGATCGCGGCTACCGCATGGTTGAGTTGCTGAAGCAACCGCAATATGAGCCGCTGCAAGTGACCGACCAAATCTGCAGTATTTATGCCGGCACGCAAGGCTTCCTGGATCGGGTACCGGTCGACGAAGTCCAGAATGGGAACGTCGGTTCCTCGAATACATGCATACACAAGCTAAGGAAGTCTGGAGCGAGATCAACGGTAAACAGCAATTAGGTGATGAGCTGAAGGCGAAATTGCACGCCGCTGCCACCGCGTTCAACCAGCAGTTTGGCGTGGGCAAGCCGACGGCTGAGACTGCTGCGGTCTAATTCGTCCTGCAGGAACCAAGGGCACTGTGCGAGTTCCATATCCGAAACACGAGATCATTTTGAGCGTGGTCGCGGCCGTCAAGGCAAACGACGGTTACGACTATCGTTATCCCTTTAATATCCGCCTGCTGAAATAAGCTGGACGGTAACGCAGCGGCTCTCCGGCGGGCGAAAATTCCTATGGCCAACCCACGATTACTCGACAAACGACGCAAATCGGTACGCAACATCCGCAAGATTACGCGGACCATGGAGTTAATCGCGACGGCGCGGTTCAAAAAGGCCATGGATCGCGCGACTGGCCTGGCCTATACGGATAGGATCACCAAGCTCGTCGCCGACCTGGCGGATAAGCGGGTGCGCAGATGAAGATCACCCCCTGATGCAGCCACGGGAACGCGTCAACGGCGCGATCCTGCTGGTCCTGACAGCCAATCGCGGTTTATGCGGGGGCTATAACGGAAACATCGTCCGGCAAGCGCTGACTCGATGGGCCGCCTTGCGGGAGGAAATTGAGCACACGCAACTTGAGGTGTCTGGAAAACGAGGCATCTCGGCGCTGCGCTATCGGCAGATTCGACCCGAAGTGGAGTTCACGCATTTTGAAGATCGTCCTCGCTATGAAGAAGTCGAGGTGATTGCCACCCGGTATTTGGACGCGTACACGGCGGGAATAATCGATCGGGTCGACGTCACCTACATGAAATTTCAAAGCGTGGCCCGGCAGACCCCGTGACGGAGACGCTCCTGCCACTGGGATCGCTGACCGACGGCGTCGACGCGGACGAAGCAGACGCATGATACCAAATGCAACCTGCTATATTAAAATTCGCAAGGGGATAAATCATGGCATTATAAGCCAATCCTGCACCGTTGGGCCACCAAGCCTTTTCAGTAATTTTTGAGGCCGCATCCTTTAATTCCTTATCTGCTTCAATCAACTCTTGGGCAATCCATGTTTCTACAGGTGTACCACCCCAGCTTGTATGAATCAATCCTACAGGTACCGATACTTTATCATGGATATTTCTACCAAAAAAATAAGCTACCGAACTAAAATCCTTCATGGTTTCAGGGCTACATTCGACCCAATAACCAGGAGTGTCATCTTGTGGGTGTTTTGCAAGGTGTCTATTAATTTGAAAAAAACGAATATCCGGATAATTGGCATTATTAATTTCTTCCTCTGCATTTACTAAGCCAGCGGTTGGTGTCCATTCCATATTAGACTGCCCTGAAGCCATCCAAACTTCACCTATCAATACATTTTGTATTACCAATTTTTCATGACCTTCAATAGTCAATGTAAATGGGCCACCTGCAGAGGGTGTTGGCAGTAATAAAGACCACACCCCTTGGTATGCCTCAACGGTGATCTTGGTATTGTTCCATGATCCTATTACAGATATGGTTTCGGATGTAGCGGTTGTCCATCCCCAAATGGTGACATCGGCTTCCTTCTGCAATACCATATTATCCGATAGGATCGATGGTAGCCAAATTTTGGCAAAACGTCTTTTGTAGTAAGTAGTACAAGTATTATTAGTACATATTTTTGAATGGATTTCATGCTATACATTTTATTTATTTTTTATCTAATATTTTTAACTGGATCTCTACAACCCTTCAAAAGAATAGACCCAAGAAGAACTACAGGTCTTAAACAAGACTTTTTTAAAATTCATTCTTCTAGGTTATCGTGAAACCATTGCGGAATCACCTTAAAAATACATAATCATGGGTTTCTATTGCCTAGAAATCAAAAAGTATATGAAAATGATGATTCTATGGTCTTAAATAAAAGGTTCTTCTGTTTATCTTTAGGTGAACCAATTGCAATTTAATTATGCGCATCTTAAAGAACCTTTTCCTGCCACTATTATTAACAAGCTTACTGTCGTCTACTTTGGTAAACTGCAAAAAAATCCCAAAAACAGAGGACTTTAAAGTTAGGAATGCCAAACTTTATGTAACCACCCTTGATCAACGTAGTCTTTTGGAAGAAATTCCGATTGAAACGAAAAATCCACTACCAATCAATGTAACGATCACTGTGGATACAACCAAAAATTTTCAGGAAATGGATGGATTCGGTTACACCCTTACCGGTGGAAGTGCCCTGCACCTTCAAAAAATGTCGGAAGCTGCAAGGTTGCAATTGTTGCAAGAACTTTTTGGTGTGGATTCAAACGCAATTGGTGTTAGTTATTTGCGAGTAAGTGTCGGTGCGTCCGATTTGGATGAAAAACCTTGGTCATACAACGATTTGCCAGAAGGGGAAACAGATATGGAACTTGAGAAATTTTCTTTGGGATATGACACTTTATACCTTATCCCGACGCTTAAGGAAATCATAAAAATATCCCCAAATATCAAAATTATGGGCTCCCCATGGTCACCACCGAAATGGATGAAGGATAATAATGACACACGAGGAGGCAGCCTAAAAAAAGAATACCATGGAGTTTATGCAAATTATTTGTTGAAATATATACTGGCAATGCAAAAAGAGGGTATTACCATCGACGCCCTAACGGTACAAAACGAGCCTCTACACCCGGGAAACAACCCCAGTCTATTAATGTTGGAAGACCAACAAGCCGAATTTATTAAAAATAGTTTAGGTCCTGTTTTTGAAGATCACAATATAAAAACAAAAATAGTTATCTACGACCATAATGCCGATAGACCGGATTATCCCGTCACTATTTTGGATGATCCCGAAGCTGCAAAATATATTGATGGTTCAGCATTCCATTTGTACGGTGGAACTATTGATGCACTGTCCACGGTAAATGAAGCACATCCTGACAAAAATCTGTATTTTACCGAACAGTGGATAGGGGCTCCAGGGGATTTTGCAGGGGACTTTAGCTGGCATATTGAAAATCTTATTATAGGGGCAAGTAGAAATTGGTGCAAAACGGTTTTGGAATGGAACCTTGCCAATGACGAAAACCAAGACCCACATACAGACAGGGGTGGATGTGATAGATGTTTGGGTGCAATTACCATTACTGCTGACAATGTAGTAAGGAACCCGGCTTACTATATAATCGCCCAAGCCTCAAAATTCGTCCCACCAGGTTCGGTTCGCATCGCATCTTCCCTTGAAGAAAATATTCCCAATGTAGCTTTTAAAACAGAGGATGGCAAAAAAGTAGTGATCATCCAAAATAAGAATGGGACGGCAAAAAATATTCAAGTGAAAACGGGGGTACAATCTATAACGATTACCCTAAAGGCAGGAGCTGTCGGTACACTCTTATTTTAACAAAAAAAAAGTAATTTTCCACTAACTTTGACAATCTAACAATACATAAATTTTAGCTCACTGTATACCATTGTAGACATAGAGACCACCGGAAACGGGATAAAGGGGAATAAAATCACCGAGATTTCCATTTTTAAGTATGATGGGTATGAAGTTGTTGATGAGTTTACCTCTTTGGTAAATCCTGAATGTGAAATCCCATTTTTTATTACGGGTTTAACAGGAATCGATAATGCCTTGGTTAGGGATGCCCCTAAATTAATCGAGATAACCGATCGGATTCTTGAAATTACCAAGGATACCATATTTGTGGCCCATAGTGTCGGCTTTGATTACAACGTCATCAAGAACGAATTCAAGACCCTAGGGCTGGAATTCACAAGAAAAAAACTCTGCACCGTACGTTTGTCAAGAAAGTTGATCCCCGGATATAATTCCTATAGCCTTGGTAAACTCTGTTCCGCATTGGAAATACCTTTAATCGATAGGCATAGGGCTAGAGGTGATGCCCAAGCCACTACCCTATTATTTCAAAAATTATTACGAACAGATGGGGCTGAAACGGTTTTCAAGACTTTTTTGAATGCCCGCTCACAAGAAATAACCTTACCTGCAGCCTTACCAAAGCAAGTATATGATGACCTACCCAATGCTCCTGGAATCTACTATTTTAAAAATGTCAAGGGAAAGATAATTTATGTTGGCAAAGCCATAAATATCAAAAAGCGGGTACTCAGCCATTTTTACGACAAGGCTACGAAAGAGATCCAGATGTGCCAGCAAACCGCAGATATAGATTTCGAGTTATCAGGAAATGAGTTGGTTGCCCTGCTTATGGAATCGGCTGCCATAAAACATCATTATCCCGAATATAACCGCTCACAAAAAAGAAATATACAACGTTACGGAATATTCACTTATGAGGATAGGAACGGAATTTTACATTTGGCATTCAATAAAATAAAAATGGTACCAAACCCTTTGGCCATATTTTATAATACCACTGATTGCCGATTATATCTTGAAGAGATCTGTAAAACTTTTTCATTGTGTGCCAAATACTGTCATTTACAGGAAAACGTTGATTCCTGTTCACATTACAGAATAAAAAAATGTGAAGGTATTTGCAGGGGCGAGGAAACTTTGGAGTCATATAATGAAAAAGTAGGCCAAGCAATCGATTTCATGAATGATAATAACCAAGATCTGCTTATTCAGGAAAAAGGCAGGACTTTCACTGAAAGTGCTTTTATACTTATCAAAAATGGGATCTATGTTGGATATGGCTTTATGGAAAAAGAAATCCAAATAAACACTTTTGAAGATTTAGAGGCATTCATGATTCCACAAAAAAGTACTTTGGAAACTGAACGAATCATTAAATCTTTTGTGACAAGAAACCCACACAAATTACTGAAACACCTGGAATCGTTGAATTGTTAGCTTTTTTTTAATCGTTTAATTTACTGTACATATATATTACGAAAATCAACCAAAGAATGAACATCACGGCAACAATAATCGAATATATGAGGATGAATTCCATTATTTTCCACGCTTAAAATAGTTCATGAAACCTAGAATGGTCGGTGCCCAAATTGCAATAAAAATCGCTTCCAATTTTTTGCCTTGTAGAAAATGTACTTCCGATACAATTATTATGGATAAAACAACGAGAAGCATTAAGCAGTTCATTACCCCAATTTTTTGAATAAAATTTTTGATCATTTCAAAAAGAATATATCCTCCTAAGATACTTAATTTTATAATACAATATTGGGATAATGATATTGAAGAACCATACCGAACTCAGTTGGTAAAAACTAGCTAAGCCGATAGCTTAGCTGTAAAATAACCGGGCAAGTAAACTTGGATTACCTATGAGTAACGAAAAGCCTAATCTAAAATATGGAATTAGCTATTATCTTTTTTTCCGCTATTCATAAAAATAAGAAGTGCGACAACCAAAGCAACTACGACAGCGGCAAAAACACCGATCATTATTATTCCGTTTCCCCAATTGACAAAAGGTAAAATATATGACATAATAATATATATTGATTAACGACTAGGTAAAAATATAATCCTTCAAGAAATCAAAAAATGATATTAGTCAGGATTAAAAACAACCTGGGTCCAAAATAAAAATCAATCATGTTTTGGCTTACAACTGTTTAATCCGAACAATCCATAAAGAGGGCAAAAACCCACCAGACTTGTTATCACAAAAACTGATGCAATAGCCAATAAAATATAGCCCAAAGTATCATCAACTACTTCAAAATAAACCAAAATTGCTGCTATGATTGCCAAGCTTATACGAATAAACTTATCCCATCTTCCCATGTTTTTCATTATATCATCTGTCTTATTGGTTAAAATATTCAAATAGGAAAACGAAAGCGGTGATAATTGCAATACACATAATACATACCAACAGAAATTTTATACCCTTATTCAATTTCATTACAGTTGGATTCCGTTTTTTTGAAACCTAATTATTTCATAATGTGGTTGGGCAAACAAAATCTGTCAATTGAATACCTGAATTCTTTATTTCCTTAAATCCACTGGTAATATCAATCACATTATGAATTCCTCTACTCTTTAATATAGAACCGGCAATTACTGAGCGATACCCAGCTTCACAATGCACCAAAAATGGTTTGCCTTTAGGGAACTCGGCAAGGTGATCATTTATAAAATCCAAAGGGGTATTTATGGCATTTACTACATGTTCTGAATTGTATTCACTTTCTTTTCGAACATCAAAAACTGGAATTTCATTGGCATTGATCTGCTCTACAACTTCATTAACCGAGAGGGCAGTAATTGTATCGTAATCCTTACCTTCATTTTTCCAAGCTTCGAAGCCCCCAGCCAAATAGCCAATAGCACCATCGAATCCTACTCGGGACAGACGTATAACGGCTTCTTTTTCCCTACCTATAGGTGCTACCAATAAAATGGGTTGTTTTACATCAGCTATCAAAGCGCCTACCCAAGGAGCAAAATCGCCATTTAATCCTATGAAGATAGAACGTGGAATATGGCCTTTCACGAAATCTTTTTCGTGACGTACATCCAAGACCAATGCCCCTGTGCTATTCGCTGCCATTTCAAAAGCATCCGGGGATAAGGCTGTATTTCCTCTATTCAGCACTTCACTTATATCTTCATACCCTTCCTTGTTCATCTTTACGTTCAAAGGAAAATATTTTGGTGGAGGCAATAACCCTTCGGTAACCTCCTCAACAAATTCTTCTTTGGTCATATCCGCGCGCAAAGCATAATTCATTCGCTTTTGATTCCCTAAAGTATCCACGGTCTCCTTCATCATATTCTTTCCACAGGCAGAACCTGCCCCATGTGCAGGATAAACAATTACATCATCTGCAAGCGGCATTATTTTGTTACGCAAACTATCATATAATATTCCCGCCAAATCTTCCTTGGTCATATCAGCCGCTTTCTGTGCAAGATCTGGCCGACCTACATCGCCCAAAAACAGGGTGTCACCAGAAAATATAGCATGATCCTTACCGTCTTTATCTTTTAAAAGATAGGTAGTACTTTCCATGGTATGCCCTGGTGTATGCAACACTTTTATCGTGATTTCCCCAAGCTTGAATATTTGGTTATCCTTGGCAATAATTGCCTCGAAAGAAGGATTGGCCATTGGACCATACACTATCGGAGCAGCTGTTTCCTTGGAAAGCGTAACATGGCCACTAACAAAATCGGCATGGAAATGCGTCTCGAAAATATATTTGATCTTGGCATTATCATCTTTCGCCCTTTTGATATAAGGGTCAACTTCCCGCAAGGGATCTATAATGGCAACCTCACCATTGCTCTCGATATAATATGCACCCTGGGCCAAACATCCCGTATAAATCTGTTCAATTTTCATGTTCTTTCTTCTCAAAATTTTATGCAATATAAAGCTTTTATCCTCTTTATTTCAGTAACATAAGTTACCATGAAATTGTTCGCTGATGGGCAATTTTTTGCTGAAAATTCGGCCTAATATCAGGATTGTCTAAATTTGCAACGGCCTCTTTCGTCCTTACGAAAAGGCATTCTTTCCTTAATGCATCTATAATACCACTACTAAAAATAATGTCCCTGGTTGGGCCAATGGCACCAGCAATATAAAACTCCAGCTTGCGACCATGTAATTCATTTATAACCGAAATCAACATGTTCGCAGCGGTAGAATCTATATAATTAATGGCCTCTGCATTTAATATTACACCCTTTAATTTATCGCCTTTGGCATTGACTTTTTTCATCAATTGGGTCTTGAAGTAATTCTTGTTCCCAAAATATAACTGGGAGTCAAAACGAACAATCAACAAATCAGCCCTATCCTCTATTTCATCACCATAACGTTCTACATTCCTGTAATAATCCGATCCACGAATTTTTCCCAAAACGGCAAAATGGGGTTTTGAGGTGCGGTACACCATCAAGAGCAATGATAAAAGCACTCCGATAAGCACGCCTTCCTTGATACCAATGAATAAAGTAATCAAAAAGGTCAGCATCAAAACCACAAATTCGTCTTTTCTAAATTTCCATAGGGTTTTAGGATATTCAACATCAATTAATCCGAATACGGAAACCATAATAATACTAGCGAGTACCGCATTGGGTAAAAAATAGAACAATGGGGTTAAAAACAGTAAGGTCACTACTACCATTATAACGCTGAATAATGCAAATCCATTGGTTTTACCCCCGGCATCGTTACTTATTGCGGAACGTGAAAAACTGGCCGTAACCGGATATGCATGAAAGAATGAACCAATTATATTCGATGTACCCAAGGCAACAAGTTCCTGGTTGGCATCTATACGATCTTCCTTACTTTTTTCTTCCATGGATTTACCTATCGAAATTGCCTCAAGATAACCGACCAAAGCCAATGTCAGTGCAATTGGCCACAAGTCCATAACATTTTGAAAATTGATATTGGGAAGTTGAAAATCCGGTAAGCCTTTAGGTATCTCTCCAACCAACTTTACACCATATTGTTGTAAGTCAAGAAAAAAGACCGTCAAAATCCCCAAAACAACCACCACCAATATCGAAGGGATTTTTCTATTCCATTTTTTAAGAAGGATAATGATAAATATCCCAGCGATTCCGAGCACAAAATCATATATGTTGGTATCAGCGAACTTGCCAATGGCGTTGATAAAAAGTTGATGGAACTTACTGCTTTGATCAATATTGACTCCCAACAAATGTTTTAATTGGCTAAAAATGATTATCAATGCCGCACCCGAAGTAAAACCACTTATAACAGGTGTTGACAAGAAATTCACCAAAAAACCCATTCTGAACAAACCCAAAAGTAATTGTATGGCCCCCACAAGAAAAGCCAAAAAAATAGCCATTGCTATATAATTTTCAATACCCGTTATAGCCAAAGTACCCAAACCTGCGGCAACCAAAAGAGAATCCATAGCAACCGGACCTATTGCCAACTGCCTTGAAGTTCCTAAAAACATATACACCAATACTGGGAAAACAGAAGCATACAAACCATAAACAGGGGGGAGACCTGCAACCATGGCATAAGCCATTCCCTGTGGAATAAGGATAATCCCCACAGTAAGGCCAGCAACAAGATCTTTGGTTAAAAAGTCTTTCTTATAATTTGAAACCCAGTCCAGAAACGGGAAAAATCTTCGCATTATTCAAATTTAGCATCAAATATGTACACTATTTAATGAAATTATACCGCTATTGGTAAGCCAGTGGCAACCATGACTGCTCATTGTCTTGGATTCACTACGGATTGGAATTTCTTTAATATCAGGACAACTTTTTTTCCAAAACAGATAGATTTTCTATTTCCATATGTATCGCTTGCAAGGTTGATCTACTTGAGTTCAATTCCTCTAAAATCAACGTTCTTGCATCTTCAAAAAAATCTTTTGAGGCTTTGAACAAGGTTTCATAATAATTGACCCCCTCGTTTAAATTATCCACAAAAGTCAAAAGGTAATTTTCTTGTTTCTTGTTCAAATTATCCTTTGTTTCCGAGATTTTATTTTTTAGATACTCAATATATATCCAAAGTTCTTTTATGAACATATTGGGACGGTCTATTCGTGAAATCACATTGGTTCTTCCATAAATATGATCCGTAATTTCCTTTAAACTCATCGATTTTGAAAAATAGGCCAAGTTTGGTCCTGGACATACGGAAACGCCTTCGCCTTCAACCTTGGTATCCATATCATTGACCAACAAAGCCGATGTTCCCAAACCAACACAAATACATGATTTGTCGACGATTCTATCGTGTTCCGCTTTGTATTCTTCGGAAGTAATTCCGTTTTTTTCCAATTCCTGTAATTTTAAATGTTGATATTGGCGTGAAGCTAAACATATGGCATTGTCTGTAAACTCAGTATTGAGTGAAACGAACTTCCTGGGACATGAACTGCCTGGCCTCCCTTTTTCAATTAAAGCGGCTTTCTCAATATCCTTGGTGTTTCCTTTAAGGCTATTGAACGGTACACCCAAGGGCGATATATTGCTTAAATACAAATCCTCTTCTTTTGCACCTATCAATTTATCCATAGTCGAATCATCAACATTTGTTGCTTCCGGCACCAAAAGAAATGGCGTACCCCAGCCAACGGAATCGAGTTGGTAGGTATCGATTAAAAATTGATGCTCTTCTGCGGTTCCCACACCTCCCTGAGCAGTTATTTTTAAAGGCAAGGTCGTTTTTGGGACGGTTCTATTTTTACTTGTAAGGGTTTGAACCAAAACCTCATAGGTAGATTGGATCAGTTCATTTCTTTTATCCCTAAATTCCTCCAAAACCGGGCCTAAAAGGAAACCGTCTGTTGCAAAGGCATGACCCCCGCAATTAAGACCTGATTCAATTCGGTATTCAGAAACCCATATCCCCTTTTTAGCCAAAAATTTACCTTGTATCGATGCTGATCTATAATCACTTACTTTTAAAACAATCTTCTTTTTAATTACCCCATTTTCATCTGGAAAGAAATCCTCGAATTGCTCTAAATAACCATACAATCGAGGGCTCATCCCAGCCGATAAAATAACAGAGGAACTAAGATCGCTCTTCGCAAAACCCCTTAATGCAGCATGTGCATCATTATATTCCGAAGGTAATTTTTCCCCTTTTACAAAGTTCACCTTATCAACTTTGGTCATGATATTAACATCTATACTACCCAAGGTTAGGTTATTTTTGATCCAGTTAGTAGCATCGTTCAAGTTAAGGTACCTATCCGTTAAGTTCTTAAACTCTTCCTTTATGGTAGATGTATCGGGCAACATATTTATATAATCCTTTACTTCATTGCCCTTATCGAAAGTTGCATTTTTTAGTTCCTCAAATTTTCGCTCTACAAGGGTATTGATCAAATTTAAATAAGACGTAATCCTTTTAGCCCTGAAATCCTCTATTTTATTAGTAATCTCCTTATATGGGATTTCATATTTTTCACAATACATTTTCCTTAATTTTTCAAGAAGAATGTCATCAACAAGTGAAATAACCGAATCCATTCCGTATTGGGCGACTTTCAAGGGAGTATCAACTGTAAATCCAATGCCCATAACGGGAATATGAAATGAATGTGCTTTTGTCATAGTATCAAAGTTAAAATGGTGCATCCCTTTTTGGGTTGCTTTTAATTTCTAGTTTGAAGGCGCAAAGATACGAAAACCTTGTTATTAATGGGTTGGAAGATGCCCGGAATTATTATGTTCAATATTCACCTAGGAAGCATGAAGACCAAATAAATTTTGTTGTTGGAGTTATACAATCCAAAATGAATTAAAGGAGTTTCTTTTCAAAACATACACTATTTTTAATACCAATATATTGCCCGTAATTGGGAATGATTCTATACCCATTTTTAGTATAAAGTTCAATCGCCTCAGGTTGTCTTTTTCCCGTTTCCAGAACACAATTACTATAAGTCAATTCAACAGCCCAAGTTTCCAATTCCTTTAAAATTCCAGTGGCAAAACCTTTACCTCTATATTCAGGTAAAGTGTACATTCGTTTTACTTCCATTACATTGGGTTCTATTTCTTTAATAGCCCCACATGCTATTGGCTTCCCATTTTCATAAAGCACAATTGCGTGTTTAATTGTATTTATCTTATTGAATTGGTTGTAGAATGCATGATCTTCACCGTCTCTATGTGCCAAATCGGCATCAAGTAACTTTACAAGTTCTATAAAATCCTTATTCTCGGAATTGGTTCTTAAAAAACGAATCATAACTACTCCCTTACTTTTCCTGTAAACATACTTGCTTTTGAGTTGAACGGATTGCCAGCAGAGCGACGCATCATTACTATCTGTCCAGCATGCCAAACGGCATCCTCAATGGGACCATTTATTAGATTCCAAAAAGGAAATTCAGAGGTTCCTTTTTGGTTTTTGAAAATTATTTTATGCTCCGCTAAATTCCCTGATGCTTTCATCAAATCACTGGCCATTTTTAGGTTGGCCAAGGTCATGGCGCGTAAATCATCCTCAGTGGGTTTCTCTTGTTCAACAGTACGGTCATTAGGTACTTTTCTCGCTGAATTGAGTATGACCATTGAAAGGCCATATATATGATCTATAGTTTCGGCAATGCTTCTACCTTCCTCACTTGGTTTGTATTTTAGATCCTCCCCGGATAGCCCTTCAGTGGCCCAATAATAGCGAAACCCCAAACCGTCGATCATTCTAGACACCACCGTTTCTGCGGTATAGTTCTCAGAAGCTGCGGGTATCGTGGCATAAGGCAAAGAATCTTTCATGTTTTCTTGTGCGTTTATTGAAAATGTTATAAAAAGGGTAATTAATCCAAAATACGTTTTCATCTGTTTATAGGTATTGTAATATAGGTCGATTTTTGATTTTTTTAAATTTAATTTGGTAGTAATTGCACTATGAAGTTATTGTTTTCATCATTCAAATAGGTGAATCCTTTATTCAAATCATGCTGCCCCACCGCATAGGGATAAAAGGTAATCGGCTCAATACAAATCATATTGGGAACTTCGGTCCAGAGCATAAAACTACCAAATCCCTCGGTTTTAATAGTTAGCTTTTTTATGTCGTTCAAGGAGATGGAATCACTGTTGGGGATATGCATTGCCCTATTGCCCACTGCGATTATTTCAGGAATAGATATTTTTTTATCCTTTGTCGCTATTACCGCATTTTCGGTATAAAGTTTAAATGCAGGATGGTAGCCCAGCATAAAAGGCATGCCTTGTTCCCCAGAGATTTTAAATGAGATATGTAGTCCGTCTTTTTTGAGATGGAAAATCTTATGAAATTGAAAATCATAGGGCCAAAACAATGATTCCACGGAAGATTTATCAGGATATTTTGAATTCTTGATTCTTGGTATCCGCAGTATATCTTTTTTGAAAAACGACCTTACATTCCGATTGTTCCACCAATTCAAACTGCAACTCCCTCAGTAATCCATGCTGGTCTTGTACGGCAATTCCATTTGGTGTTTTTACTTTGAAATCAGCATCAGCGGTTGGGCCTATAATGGGAAACATTTCGGTATCTGAATTTCGCCATCCTGGACTTCCTTTTTGATGTATATATTCATGGGCATCAACCAGGTAACCAACCAATTCCCCAGCATCGATTTTTACTTTTTGTTTATCTACCTTTAGCACTACCATTAGCTATTGGTTAATGTCTTTTAATATGATTATAGTATATTTATAGCAGCATCCAACCACGAGAAGCGATCGTTAGTCCAATTCTTCAAATATCCAATTTAGTCATCATTGTTATTGCCGAAAAATTGTTGGGATAAACATTAAATCCGTTTAGAAACAATTTTCTTCAAGATACCAAAACTATTCAATAAATCCCTTTGTCACGCATCCATATGATCGTTGAACATTTTGCCCACATACCTACTGCCATGATCATGGAACAAAACCACTACTACATCGTCTTTTGTAAAGTGTTCTGCAAGTTGAAGCACTCCTTTTATAGCCGCACCCGCAGAATTTCCTAAAAACATCGCCTCTTCCCTGGCTAATTTTCGTGTGTAGACGGCAGCATCCTTATCGGTCACTTTTGTAAACCCATCAATAACTTCAAAATTTACGTTCTCCGGTAGTATATCCTCTCCTATGCCTTCAGTAATATATGGGTAAATTTCATTCTGATCAAATATACCCGTTTCATGATATTTTTTAAAGACAGAACCATAGGTGTCAATTCCCCAAACTTTTATTTTAGGATTTTTCGATTTTAAAAAAGTACCTATGCCAGAGATAGTCCCGCCGGTGCCCACACCTGTTACAAAATGGGTTATTTTGCCGCTGGTCTGCTCCCAAATTTCGGGACCTGTACTTAAAAAATGTGCCTTTGAATTCGACGGATTATCATATTGGTTCACATACCACGAATTGGGAATCTCCTTGGCCAACCGTTTTGCAGTAGAATAATAACTTCTTGGGTCCTCTGGGGCTACCTCGGTTGGACAGACGTAAACTTCACTACCCATGGCCCTAAGAATATCAATCTTTTCTTGGGATTGCTTATCGCTAATGACACAAATGAGCTTATAGCCTTTTATGGTTGCTACCATTGCCAAACCCATTCCGGTATTCCCTGATGTTCCCTCGATAATAGTGCCTCCAGGTTTAAGCAGACCCTCTTCTTCGGCGTCCTCGACCATTTGCATGGCCATACGATCCTTGACGGAATTACCAGGGTTAAATGTCTCGTATTTGGCCAAAACCAAACATGGTAGGTCTTTGGTAAGCCTATTTAGTTTTACCAATGGTGTGTTCCCAATGGTTCCCAGAATATTTTCAGCATAATCCATGTTTTGTTAGTATAGAATTTTGAATAATAGGTTTATGTTTAACGCCGATCGCATTAAATTGAAAATATCATAAAAGTTTAAATTGATCAATAGCTTTATCCACTGTCATTCAAATTTTATCGCCTTAACAGGTTTTATTTTGGTGATGATATACGAAGGCACCAATAACATTAGCAAACAAAGAATCAAAACTCCCAGATTAAGAACCATAACCGTTATAATATCTATATGTACTGGTATATATTCAATGTAATATTCCTTTGGATTCGGAAATTTAAGAATGCGGTATTTTTGTTGTATCCATATAAAACCAAGCCCCATTAAATTACCCCAAAACAATCCTAAGACAATCAAATAAGCGGCATTGTACAAAAATACTTTTCGAATACTCCAGTTTGACGAACCTAAGGCTTTTAAAATGCCTATCATTTGGGTGCGCTCAAGAATAAGAACCAACAAAGCAGTGATCATATTAAAACCACCCACGATAATCATAATACCGATAATCAAGGCAATATTAAAATCGAAGAGGCCTATCCATTCGAAAATCTTATAATATTTGTTTATTACAGTTTGGGTATCCAATGTCGCTACCGTTCTCCCGTGGATTTCCCTCAATTTTACATCAATATCATCAAAACTATCCAAAAAGACCTCAAAATTGCCTACTTGATTATCCTCCCACTTGTTCATACGCTGAATATGGCGTATATCCACAAAAACAAACATACCATCTATCTCCTCAAAGCCACTGTCATAAGTACCCACTATGGTGAAATTTCGCTGATTGGGTTTTAATGGATCTTCCTCTTTAGGAAAAAAAGCGGAGAATGTATCCCCTGTCTTTAATTGCAACCTGTTCGCCATTAAACGGGACATTAATACCTCGGTATTCAATTCGCCTGAATACTGTGGCATTTTGCCATCTACCAAGTATTCCTCAAGGACCTTCCAATTATAATCGCTCCCTACACCTTTGGCAATAAACCCCTCAAAGGTATCCTCGGTTCTAATGATACCCCCCTTAGTTGCAACCGCCTGCACATGCGAAACCCCTTCAACAGTAGTAAACACAGGATAAAAATCCTGCTCTAAAGACACAGGGACCACAGAAACATCAGAGGTATTATTATCGTAATTATAAATTTGAATATGCCCATTGAAGGCAGTTACCTTTTCGCGGATTTTATGTTTTAGCCCAACGCCTGTAGCAATGGCAATCAACATCATAAATACACTTATGGCAATTGCCGTAATAGCTATTTTTATTATTGGCGCGGATATACTAATTTTATGCTCCTTACCCCTAATGAGTCGTTTGGCTATAAAATATTCTAAATTCAAATTATGGCATTTTTATCCAGTTTCAAAAGTACTGTTTTCTTATGGGTTTTAGTGCTGTCTGCCTGTGGAAACAATGAAAAGTCAGGCAAAAATATAGAAAATACAACTTTGACAAATAGTCCCCTGGTAGAAGGTACACCCATCATCGTAGGTGCTAATAGAACAAGCGAATATGTTGGATTACTTCGTGGTAAAAAAGTTGGAATTGTTGCCAACCAAACCAGTGTTATTTTTAAAACCAATGGGAATTATCGCCATTTGGTGGATTCGTTATTGGATTTGAAGATCGATATTAAAAAGGTGTTTGCGCCAGAACACGGATTTCGGGGACAGGCCGATGCCGGTGAAAAGGTACAAGACGGTATGGACACAAAAACAGGGCTTCCGCTAATCTCCCTCTATGGAAAAAACCGAAAACCCTCAAAAGAACTTTTACAGGATTTGGATGTTGTTTTATTTGATATCCAGGATGTTGGAGTACGTTTTTATACCTATATAGCTACGCTACAATTGGTTATGGAAGCCTGTGCCGATAATAATATTCCTATCATAGTACTGGATAGACCAAACCCCAATGCGCATTATATTGATGGGCCGATCATGGAAAAAGCACATATGGGTTTTTTAGGCATGACACCAATACCTTTGGTATATGGGATGACCATAGGGGAATATGCAAAAATGATCAATGAAGAAGGTTGGTTGGAAAACAATGTAAAGGCCAATTTAACGGTCATAAAAATGGAGAATTACACCCATGATTCCGAGTATAGTCTTGTTATTAGACCTTCCCCAAATCTTCCAAATGATACAGCCATAAACCTTTATCCAAGTCTTGGCTTGTTCGAGGGTACGAATATAAATGCTGGTAGGGGATCGGAATTTCAATTTCAACGCTATGGTGCCTCTTTTTTGGACAGTACCCAATATAGCTTTAGATATTGGCCAAGACCCAATTTTGGTTCAAAAAATCCAAAAGAGGATGGTAAGGTCTGTTATGGAAAAGACCTATCAAAAATTACCAAATTGAATGAGGTTTCCTTAAAATGGATTATTGATGCCTACGCGAATGCGACCGATAAAAAATTGGTTTTCAATACCCGCGGGTTTACAAAACATGCAGGAACCGAAAAATTGCAAAAACAGATAGAAGCCGGACTCACAGAAGATGAAATAAAGGAATCGTGGCAACCTGATTTAGAAAAATTCAAAATGATAAGGGCAAAGCACCTTCTCTATGAATAACAAAGGTATTGTTGATTTTCGATTGAAAGTTAAAGAGTCAATTTCTTTTTCATCTCTTCCACAATATTGAATGCAGCAGGACATATAGCCACATTTTTTAGGGTTAGATTATTTATTTGATGGAATTTTTTTCGATCCGTATGTGGGAACTCCTTACAAGCTTTGGGACGAACATCATAGATTGAACAATAATTATCCTGGCCCAAAAACGCGCAGGGAACTTGCTGTAACACGTAATCATCGTCTTCATCTACCTGCAAATATTGTTCAATAAATTGCTGGGATTTTAATCGTAGATATTTGGAAATTCGTTCAACATCGGCATTGGTGAAAAGTGGCCCTGTTGTCTTACAACAATTGGCACAAGAAAGGCAATTGGTCTTTTGAAATTCGGCATCGTGTAATTCCTGCATTACATAATCCAAATTCTTCGGGGGTTTCTTTTTTAGCTTGGCGAAAAACTTTTTGTTTTCAGAATGTTTCTCCTTGGCCTTTAATGGGAGTTGTTTTAAGAGCTCGTCCATTATTCAATATTCAACAGACTTAAGGCGGTTTCATATAAATCCCTACTCCAACTTTCCGAAACCTTAGAAATTTTCTGAGTAAGGATCTCCTGCTTTTCGAGGATTTTTTTACCCAAGACCGAATTGTAGAAAGTGTTTAGTTCTTCTTTATGTAAATCGGTCATTTTTGAACGGTCATTTATGAGCAATTCCCCAGCTTCACTTTTATAAAAAGAGGTCATCTCCTTTATCTCCCCATGTGTAAAATTTTCCTTATAGATGGGTATCAGCAAGCTCTTCATTTCATTAACAGCCATATTTTTATTTTCTTCCATATATTTCCAACCTTCGACATTGTTTTCAGTTTTAGGAAATTGGCTACCCAACATTTTCAATAATTCCCCATAGGCATATTCATACTGTGACATGGTACCATTACTGTCTAAATAATCAGAGATGTCCGTGGAAAACTCTGCTTCCTGCGCATTGAAAACCATGGGAACCAAAAAAAAGAAAAAGAAATAATTTTTAAGATGCTGCATTATCCACTATTTAGTATGGGCTAAAAATCCGAAATTTGCATGCAAAGTACTAATTATAAGTGAATGGATATTTTTGGTAAGGCAATATTGGATTATAAAAATGGGAAATATACCGAGGATATAATTACTTATTCTTCCTTAGATGAAGAAGATTCCATTCCTATCCCCTATCTCTTTCGCAAGTTCGAAGAAATGCCCAATATTGAGCAGAAGGCATTGAAATTATGCAAGGGCCATGTCCTCGACATAGGTTGCGGAGCAGGTAGCCATAGCCTTTATCTTCAGGAAAACGGATTTCAAGTGACCGCTTTGGACAGTTCCAAAGGGGCTATTGAGACCTGTAGATCAAGAGGTGTCAGAACAACGGTCAATTCCTCAATTATGGAGTTTAAAGGGCAAAAATTCGATACGTTATTATTATTAATGAACGGGATTGGAATAGTTGGGGAACTTTTTTTATTGAAAGCTTTCCTTGCCCATATGAAAACCTTGCTTAATCCTAACGGACAAATAATATTGGATTCAAGCGATATTCTTTATATGTACGATAAGGATGAGGATGGTGGTTTCTTGATTCCGGATTCCAATGCATACTATGGGGAAGTGAAATTTATGATGCATTACAAGGGAGAAACGAGCAATCCTTTTTCTTGGCTTTATTTAGATTATAATACCTTGCAAAATGCAGCAATCGATAATAATTTTAGCTGTGAACTTGTAAGTGAAGGTGATCATTACGACTATTTAGCTAAATTGACTTCAATATAATACTACTAGGCATGTTTTTTGCGTTATCTTTTTAGAATAAAAAATTGCAATATGAAAATTCGTTTTTTGGTAATATCGATTCTGTTTTTGGGTTTTGTTTTAAGCTGTTCAAAAGACTCCGAAGGTGCGGAAACAATAGTGACGATAGATAAATCCGCTAACTTAAAAGCGACCGGTTCCTCGGCAAACGATATTCTTTCCAATGATAATTTCAATAATTTACTTATTGAAATTTCCTATGTTGAAGGCTTTAGACCAACCCCTACCGCCATGGTCAATTTTGAAACCTTCTTAAAAACCTATTCTTTTAAGGAAGAAATACAGATGGTTTACAAAGAACTAACTACCCCCAACGAGGAAAAGTTGACACTTGAGGAGGTTGTTGACTTGGAGAACAAGAACAGAACCGTTTACAATGACGGTACAACACTTGCTATTTATATTTATTTTGCCGATGCCCCATCTGAAGATGATGTCGAAGAAGAAGATCTGGTCACCTTAGGTGCCGTATATCGTAACACATCGATGGTCATTTATGAAGATACCGTACGTAAGCTCGCTTCGAAGAGTTTTTTAATTTCTGTTGCTGATATTGAGACCGCCACCCTGAACCATGAGTTTGGGCACTTGCTAGGTTTGGTAAATCTCGGTTCAGATGCCGTTAATGAACACGAAGGTCTTACAACGGACGAGAATGGAAATCAGGTAGGTGATAGTCATTGTACGATTGATGGCTGCCTAATGCGGGCAGAGCTTCAATTTGGTGGGGGCATGAAAAAAATGTTGGAAAACAGGGCTTCGAAAGGAATTGCCAAGGCACCTGATTTGGATTTAGAATGCATTTTGGATCTACAGGCCAATGGAGGGCGATAAAATTAAGTTGTCAAGTTACTAGTGGCAAGTCCTTGTCTAAAAATTGCAATCTGATCCAAAACTTCTAATTTCTAATTACGGAATATTCAAATACTTATGCGTTTGTAATGACACTTTCCATTTAGGGTTTTGCATTACATATTCAACGATCAAAGGAATTATTTTATCCCTGACACTCCATTCAGGTTGTAAATACAAAATGCAGTTAGTATTGACCAATTTGGCCTGCTCCTCTGCAAAAATTAAATCGTGTTTGTTGTAAACGATGATTTTCAACTCATGGGCCTCATCATATATTTCGCCAGAAGGCAGCTTGTTTTTCTTAGGGGAAAGACAGATCCAATCCCAAATTCCGGTAAGTGCATAGGCACCAGAAGTTTCAATATGGGTTTGAAGATCCTTAGCCTTTAAGGCTTTGGTCAAAGGTCCCATATCCCAAGTTAAAGGTTCACCCCCGGTAACAACAATCGTATCCGAATTATTGGCTGCTTTTTCAACGATGCTTTCTATAGCTGTGGGAGGATGGGTATCGGCATTCCAACTTTCCTTTACATCGCACCAATGACAACCCACATCGCAACCGCCTACCCTAATAAAGTAGGCCGCTGTTCCTTTATGGAAACCTTCTCCCTGAATGGTATAAAATTCCTCCATTAAAGGAAGCATCAATCCCTTATTCACCAATGCTAAAACTTCCCCATTTACCATTTGGCAAAGATAGTACTTAGTAATCGTTTTATTGTTGCCTAAAAATCCCCTATTTTTATCAAAAATTAAACTTAATGAGTACCAAAGACGAATTCTTCGCACATATAGAAAAAGGCTATACTACCAAAGGTGACTTTATAACAATGGGAGCAGCAATTTTAAATGGTGAAGCAGTGACCAATGCACTTGTAAAAATACCACTCAAAACCTTAAACCGACATGGATTAATTGCCGGTGCCACTGGTACGGGAAAAACAAAAACACTTCAGGTCCTGGCAGAGAACCTATCCGATAAGGGGATTCCCGTCTTGTTAATGGATCTTAAAGGTGATCTCAGTGGTTTAGCGGAACCGAGTCCCGGACATCCAAAAATTGATGAGCGCCATGCAAAAATCGGCATCCCTTTTGAAGCAAAAAGTTTTCCAGTCGAAATTCTATCCCTTTCTGAACAAGATGGCGTTAAATTACGGGCAACGGTTTCTGAATTTGGACCCATTCTTTTATCAAGGATCCTTGATCTTTCTGAAACCCAAGAAGGTATTGTCGCGGTTGTATTCAAATATTGTGATGATCACAAATTACCCCTATTGGATCTTAAGGACTTCAAAAAAGTATTGCAATACGCAACCGGTACTGGCAAAGCTGAGTTCGCCAAGGAGTATGGTCGTATTTCCACCAGTTCTACAGGCACCATACTTAGAAAAGTAATTGAGTTGGAACAGCAAGGTGCGGAGTTGTTTTTTGGTGAAAAATCTTTCGAAGTCGATGATTTGACAAGAATCGATGAAAACGGAAGAGGTTATATCAACATCATAAGACTTACGGATATTCAAGACCGACCTAAACTTTTCTCAACCTTTATGCTGAGTCTTTTGGCCGAAATATATTCCACATTCCCAGAACAAGGGGATAGTGACAGACCTGAGCTCATACTTTTTATCGATGAAGCACATTTAATATTCAAAGAAGCCTCCCGAGCCTTATTGGATCAAATTGAGAGTATCGTAAAATTGATACGGTCAAAAGGTATTGGGCTTTATTTTGTTACACAGAACCCAACCGATGTACCTAATGAAGTTTTGGCCCAATTAGGTCTCAAAGTACAGCATGCACTTAGGGCCTTTACTGCAAGGGATAGAAAAGCCATAAAACTAACTGCAGAGAATTACCCAATTTCCGAGTACTACGACACCAAGGAAGTACTTACCTCTTTAGGTATTGGTGAAGCTTTGATATCTGCCTTGGATGAAAAAGGACGACCCACACCTCTTGCTGCAACATTACTGCGTGCCCCAATGAGCCGTATGGATGTGCTTACCGACGCTGAATTAAAATCCGTAGTTAATAATTCAGAGTTGGTCCCTAAATACAATAAGATAATTGATAGGGAAAGTGCATATGAATTGCTGAATGAAAAAATAGAGAAAGCTGAAAAAGAGGCTGAAAATGAAAAGTCGAAACCAACAAGTAGAAGAACTACCTCAACAAGAAGGAGTACCCGTCAAAACCCTGTTATCAAAGTCTTGACCAGCGCAACTTTTATTCGTGGGGTTTTAGGGGTATTGAAAAAAGTAATGCGATAATCAGAATATGAGGAAAATACTTTTTGTGGCAGCTGTTTGTGCATCTATACTTCTATTTCAATGTGAGAAAGAAAAAGACACAACCTTTCTAATTACAAATAACAGCGTAGGCAAATTAGATAAAATTAGCTTGGTCAGGGACTTGGAAATCATCTTTGAGAAAGACTCCATCGTAAAAGACACCATGCAACTTGCGTTGGGTTTTGGAGCAAAAAAAATCAATATTTTCGAAAAAGGTGGCAATCATCTTTTAACGCTTACACCTAGTTCGGATAGTATTCCGAAAGTGGAGAATGTACGTGTAAATGACCCTAGATTCAAAACCGAGAAAGGTATTGGGCTTAATAGTACTTTTAAGGATATCAAGGAAAAGTACACAATCAAAAAAATAGTCACTTCAATAAACAATATAGTCATATTCGTAAAAGATCAAGATGTGTATTTTACTATCGACAAAAGTGAATTACCGGCAAGTCTTCGCTACGTCTCCAGTCCGAATATAGAAGCTGTTCAAGTGCCTGATCAGGCAAGGATCAAATACCTAATGATCGGTTGGGAATAATATACCACATGCCAATGAAAAAAGTTATTGATCAAATCCTGCCTCTAGCCTACGGTACCTACTTTAACACAACAGCAATATTTTCTAGGGAAGAGGCTTCGGAAAAAGCATTCAGCCTATTTTGCACGCCACGCAAAGGAAGAGTGCTACCAGAGCAAATCGAATTTTTGGACCAAGCTAAATCAGACAGAATCAAGGTTAAGGAACTTGAAGTACAAACTTATCATTGGAAAGGCAACAAGGATACGGTTCTTCTATTACATGGTTGGGAAAGCAATGCCTATCGTTGGCGCAACCTAATAACGTTTTTAAAAAATGAAGAATATAATATAATCGCCTTTGATGCCCCTGCCCATGGTAATTCTAGCGGAAGCATATTTAACGTACATCTTTATACGGAATGTACCCAAGCCATTGTGGATAATTATAAACCAAAAATCGTTATAGGCCACTCTGTTGGAGGAATGAACGCTTTGTACCATCAACAGAAATATCCAACTGAGGAAATTGAGAAAATCGTGACCATAGGCTCTCCTTCAAATCTAAAGGACATTATGTTGCAGTATCAAAACATGCTTAAATTCAACGATGTGGTTATGCAAGGATTGGATGATCACCTCATGGATCGTTTCGGATTTAGGATGCATGAATTCGCAACTTCAAATTTTCAGGGACACCTACCTAAAAAAGGGTTGGTCATACATGATGAACTTGATGCCATAGCACCTTTTAGTGCTTCACAGGAAGTTCACAAAACATGGGAAAACAGTACATTATTCACAACAAAGGGTTTTGGACATTCAATGCATCAAAATGAAGTGAGCCACCGAATAATGGACTTCATTAAATCATAGAAAAAGATTAATTTTAATCATGGTATTGTCCCCTTGAGGGGACGGCCGAAGGTAGGGGTGTCAGAACATCCCCCCTAAATCCCCCTTCAAAGGGGGGAATTGCTCAAGTTAAACTTTTATATATGCAAAACGTGACTCCTTTTCATATTGCCATACCCGTGCACAACTTGGCCGAATGCCGCAAATTCTATGGGGAAATCCTAAATTGTGAAGAAGGTCGAAGCAGTGATCATTGGGTAGATTTCAATTTTTTTGGCCATCAATTGGTCATTCATTATAAGCCAAAATCGGAAGAAAAAATACATACAAATCCAGTTGATGGCAAGGATGTACCTGTGCCCCATTACGGGGTGGTGCTTCCCTGGGATACCTTCCAAACCTTCTCGATGGCATTAAAATCAAAGGGTATTGATTTTATCATAGAACCATACATCAGATTTGAAGGAATGGTTGGTGAACAGGCCACCATGTTTTTTTTGGACCCTGCTGGTAATGCCCTTGAATTTAAGGCATTCAAGGATATGGGGCAGCTTTTTGCCAAATAACACCATTAAACCTCTAGACTGAATTTTTCCAAAACGTAGCGGTTACCTTACCCTTATCAGGCAGCATTGTATTGCCTTAGAATGACGTTTAAATTTCTTAATTGACCATTTGTTCCCAATTCGAATAATTTGTACCTTTTTACTCCCCCTTTCATTTATTAACCCATTCATATTATGGAACAAAAAAAAATAATAGCCGTTGTGGGTGCCACAGGAGCACAAGGAGGTAGTTTGGTTACTGCCATTTTGAACGACCCCAAACATGAATTTGCAGTTAGAGCCATTACCCGGGGAAAAAAATCTGAAAAGGCCCAAGCCCTTGCAAGTCAAGGTGCAGAAGTAGTTGAGGCCAGTATTGACGACAAAGGCAGTTTGTTAAAAGCCTTTAAAGGCGCTTACGCCGCCTATTGTGTTACGTTTTTTTGGGAACATTTTTCACCAGAAAAGGAAATGGCGAATGCCAAAAACATGGCCGAAGCCGCCAAGGAGGCCAACCTAAAACACGTCATATGGTCCACCCTGGAAGATACCCGAAAATGGGTGCCCTTGGAGGATGACCGTATGCCTACCCTACAAGGAAAATATAAAGTGCCACATTTTGATGCGAAAGGTTCATCGAATGTTTATTTTGAGAAAAGTGGGGTTCCTTATACATTATTATATACTTCCTTCTATTGGGAAAACTTTATTTACTTTGGTATGGGACCCCAAAAGGGGCCTGATGGCAAATTGGGCATAACCTTCCCTATTGGATCCAAAAAGTTACCTGGTATTGCTGTTACCGATATCGGAAAATGTGCCTATGCAATTTTTAAAGAAGGACAGAATTACCATGGAAAAGAAGTTGGGATTGCCGGGGAACATCTTACAGGACAACAAATGGCGGATACCTTTTCCAAAGTATATGGAATACCTGTCAATTATAACAATGTGCCAGCATCGGTTTATCGAAACTTTGATTTTCCTGGTGCCGATGATTTGGGTAATATGTTTCAGGTGAATGCTGAATTTGAAACCGAATTTTGCGCAAGAAGATCATTATCACAGACAAGAAAACTAAATCCGGATGTACAGACTTTCGAAAGTTGGCTAACCAAACATAAAGCTAAAATAAAGCTTTAAATAACTTGATCTTTCTTCGGCTAGTTAATACTTGCTACCAAAGTTGTTGTAATTTACCAAATTCCCACATCAATCTTTGTATTGCCAACTATTGCGACCATGCCGTAGGCTTTCTGTCCCAACGATGTTTACGCAATTCATTGAAAAGTTCATTTGAAAGACCTTTCCCATCACTGGTTGCAGTATTGGCTAGAACATTTCCCGCTTTTCGCATTCCAGGGATAATTGTAGCTACTGTCTTATTCATAGCAATGAACCGCAAGGCCATTTCCGCCATGGTCATCCCCTTGGGAATAAATGGTCGTAAGGCTTCCGCATGGTCTACACTCGAATTTAAATTTTCAGGTACGAAATAAGTACCCCTCCAATCTCCCTCGGGAAAGGTGGTTTTCTTGGTAAGGTTTCCCGTCAATGTTCCTTCATCAAAAGGTACTCGGGCGATAACGGCAATATCCAATTCGTCACATAATGGAAAAAGTACATCTTCAGGAGCTTGATCAAATATGTTATAGATTACCTGTACGGCATCGAACATTCCAGTTCCTAATGCTTTGATTCCATTTTCAGGTTCCCAACGATTCATGCTTATACCCATAGCGGCAATCTTACCAGTAGATTTAAGATCTTCAATAGCTCTTTGCCATTCCTCGCTTTCTGTCCAAACGTCATCCCAAGTATGCAATTGCATCAGGTCTATTTGTTCCATTCCTAAATTTTGTAGTGTTTTATCGGTATACTTTATTATATGTGAGGTTGGATATGAATCCTCGAATTTATATTCTGGCTTTGCAGGCCATTTGAAATTTTTAGGTGGAATCTTACTTGCGGTATATAATTTCCTAGTTGGGTGCCTACGAACCAATTGGCCCAATAGTTTCTCGCTATGACCTTCGCCATAACCCCATGCGGTATCAAAAAAGTTCACCCCGTTTTCCACAGCTAGATCTAAGGATCTAGCGGATTGAATATCGTCCGATTCCGTCCATCCGCCCATACCCCACATACCGTAACCTATTTCACTTACTTGCCATTCTGTTTTGCCAAATCTTCTATACTCCATATTAATCGCTTTTGTTTCTCCACTTTTCCCTAAACCAAATAAAAATTCCATATAATAGTCCAAACACCATTGCTTCCAACACCTCCCGGAGTATTATTTCATTGGAATACTCTTTTTCCAATATTAATGAAATGATAATATATAAGAGGATTGCTGCAAGAACTTGAAAGAAAAGTCTTTTTTTGTTCATTTTTTATCCAGATTTAATACTGATGGAAAGCTTGTGATACAAACTCAAGTACTTTTGGCAAGGATTCCCGCCAATAAGTCCAGCTATGTCTACCTTCCCGAACACGGTATTCATGGGGGATTTCCTTTTTTTTCATTGCAATATGAACCAAACTGTTACCCTCATACAAAAAGTCATCATCCCCACAATCTATATACCAGCGTACTGATTTTATATCCTCAACATTTAAACTTTCAACTAAATTAATGGCATTGTGACGTTGCATATATTCTTGGATTTCTGCCTCTGTATAGGTTTCGTTATCTCTTTTTAACCTTTCCTTATAATCCTCAATGCTAAGAGGGCCAACATAAGCACTTAAAGGGCACGCGGATGAAAACAGTTCAGGACGGTGTAAGGCATACATAAAAGATCCTCCGCCACCCATTGAAAGACCTGCTACAGCTCTGTATCGTTTTTCACTTTTGATGCGGTATTTCTGCTCTACAAAAGGCATTAATTCCTCAAAAAAGAAATCCTCATAACGCCATTCTTTTCCTTTGTTAAAATAACCGCGTTTGCCCGAATTGGCATCTGGCATAACAATTATCATTGGGGTGGCTGTCCCATCTATTATGGCATTATCCGTTATACGAAGTACCTCTCCAAATTGTACCCACCCTGTCTGGTCGTCACCCCCTCCATGCAATAAATACAACACAGGATAACTTCGTTCCGATGTTTCATAATCAGGAGGTAGATATATGGCATATTTCCGTTCGCTTTTTAATATCTTACTGGTCATTGAAAGGTTGTCGAATACCTTTCCCGTTTGGCTAAAAACGGGCAAACTAAGTATAAGACAAAGTAGAAATAAAAAATAGGATTTCATGATGATGGGTTTTAAGTTAAAATGGTTAACAAGATACTAAAACAGCTTGTATTTTTGGGTATATAAAATTGACGATCATGCCACTTAGACCTATCCCCAAACCATTTGACTAAAAAGTAAATTGAATAACGTTAATCCATATAACAACCATGGCCTTTTGGCAAACGCATTTTATTAAGTAGGGCATTCCACCTTAGATTCTTATAAAGGATTTTGCATCTGCTTGGACCTTTCTAAAAACGGTGTCTAAATGTAGTACTGGATATTACCAACTTCCGCCGCCGCCGCCGCCAAAGCCGCCTCCCGAGGAACCACCTCCTGAGGAACCGCCACTACTAGAGGGGGTACTCACCATATTCGATCTTGCCATTGCCATGGACTTCGAAAACGATTTTGAAAAATTGTGCATGCTCATCGTATTGGTTGAAGGGGATGAGTACCATTGGGGAGGAGGCACGTGCAACGATTCGAACTTTTTGGCCCATTTGTCGAACATACCAAAAGCAAGTGCATAACCCATGGTATTTTCAAAATAGCCCGGATCATCCTTTATCAGCATTTTTAATTTATTTTCCTCTGCTACCTTAATAAATTGTCTAAACCCCTTTAACTCAGAAAGCATTCTATTACCCCGCTTATTTTTTTTAACCATATAAACATTGAGGACGATCAATAAGACGCAGGTAATAACAAGGACCACCGCAGCCAAGGGTCCCCAGTAAAACAATCCGATTAAGGCCAACACTATTGCCAATACGATTAAAACGACCCAGGTAATGCCCTGTATTTTTTTTGATTCGGCCTCGTAATATGGCTGTGCCTTTTTCTTTAGCGTACTACTTGCCCCAGACATAGTAGTGTAAAAAGTGTCTTTCAGACTACTTACCAGAACTTCGGCGGTATCTTTGCCCTGATCATTGCCAAACAGCCCATTGAATATCTTCAGTTCATATTCCGCCGCCTCGTTTGGCAATGGTTTTATACGGATAAGTTTGGTGTCCTTTTTTCCAAAGAGCCCTTTTTTGGGCAACTCCTCAATCCGCAAATACCCTTTGGACCCCCAATAAGGCAGCAAAGAAATCAAATCTGCATTGTCCGCTTTATTATCAATGAGGAAGCCAGCCATTGCGGGATCTATATCTTCCGGAGGATAGTAACTAGTAGTGCGTACAACCCGATCATCCTTGCCAAATTTTTTCCAAACCAGATAGAACGCAGTAATCAACACCCCCACGAAGAATAGCCAGCCATATTCATCCCAAAACGGCCATAAGGGTTTAATTTCTTCCACAGAGTTGGCCGGAAGGTTGATCAAAACGGTGACACTCTCACCTGGGTGCGATACGAAATTTTCGATACTTGATCCTTCCATTATCCCTTGGTCATACTGTACTTTGAAATCCCCACTAGTAGTGGAGGTTCCACTGACCCCTGAATAAACAAAACAATTCTCTTTGCTAAGCCTTATTTCATCCGGAACATGGATCCTAAAGGTAATTTGATGAAAATCGGCCTGCCAGTCACTGGGTTTTATGTTCCAATAGAACATGATTTGGGAATCTGTAAAAAGAAAGGCATTGTAGACCCGATAGTTGATTTGGTAATGCTGTGGCCCGATCAATGTTATATCCTCATCCCCGATTTTAATGTCTATTTTATCACTTAATTTCTGGACAAAATCAAATGGGGATTCGAACTTGTAGTCCGGTACTTTTATTTTGCTGATTTTTATCCGCCTCTTCTGGGCATTCCCATCCGGATCAATAAGGTCGTAGTTGGTTTGTATCGTCCGGTAAATTCCATGTTTATAGGTTTCAAAGTTGAGGTCGTAATTTTCTACAACATCGAAGTAGCCCTCTTGATGAATAAAGATTTCGACCGAATAATTACGCACTGTGAAATCCTGAGCGTACCCATTGTAAATGGGAAGGATCATGAACAGAACCAAAAAAATCTTTTTCATCGATTAAAATTCAGTTTTCCTTAAGGCCCTGGTATCTTGCGACCACAAATTGTAGATCCTTAATTCGCTAAAAGGTTCCATTGAATTGATTTTAACACTTGTGTTGGGCGATGATCAGTCGAGAAATTCCTCCTAAATAAGGTCATCTTGTATCCAATAGCCTATCTTGATATAGCTTTAATTAACCGGACTCCTGTTTTTCTAAAATAATATTGGTTTTTTCATAACCTATAAAGGCCTATGAAAAATCTACTTTTACATTCGCCCTACTTGCCTCGTCTACTTCGAAAAAGTCGAAATGCTGATACTTGAACATTCCTGCAAAAAGCACCCCGGGGAAACTTTCCCCATAAGTGTTATTTTCCCTTACCGTTCCGTTATAATAACGACGGCTACGTTCCAGGTTCTCCTCTATTAAATTCAATTTCCCCTGTAAATCGAGAAAATTCACATTGGCCTTTAAATCAGGGTAAGCTTCACCTAGGGCAAAAATACTTCGTAGGCTTTGTTGTAATTGATTCTCGGCCTTTATCTGTGCGTTAATGTCCCCTTTTGGCACCTGCATAGCCGCATTACGGGCATTTATCACTTCTTCCAAGGTCGATTTTTCATGTTTTGCATATCCTTTTACAGTTTCCACCAAATTGGGAATTAAATCGTACCGGCGTTTTAATGCCACATCGATATTACTCCAAGCATCATTTACCGTATTCCTGTTTTTTACAAATCGATTGAATATTCCAACAAGGAATAATGCGCTTAGAACTATTAAACCGAGTAGAATGATCATAGTTGTCATGATTATTTTATTTTATTGTTTATTAAATTGGTAGGGACATACTAAATTACATTTATTTGAGACCAACAAATAATAAATCCCAAAATTTTACTTCAACACCTTGGATTATGGTCCTAACATTGGATCAATCACCCTAAAATCAGCCCTTTTTTCCGTACCCAGAAAAAGGCAAAAACGATATTGGGTACCCAACATAGCCAAGCAACGATTCGATAGGAGGTAACAAAATCTTCGAAAATAATATTCAAGATAGGTAGCCAAATACGCAATGTTACTGCTGCAAAGCAGGCTGCATAACTATAGATCATAAACCCCTTATGCAATGAGAAATCCTTTTTTCGCGCAGCGATATAAGCCCTAAAAGTTGTGAAAAGCCAAATAATACCCAAACAAATAAACCCTAAGGATGATATAAAACCACCTGTGGCAAAAAAGGCAATGTATAATGCAGATAATCCGCTTATCAGTGCGGAAATAATATAGACTTTGCCAATATTTCGGTGCCGTTTTAGATTGGCATTTCTTAACTTTTGGCTAAACTGGATCCAGCCTATCAGTAAAGCCAAACCACCAAAAAGAATATGCCCGTAAAAACCTATGTTCCATATGGTATTGGACAATAATTCATCGCTCTTGGAGGCCAATAACCCAAACTCACGGTCAATTAAAAAATAGGTCAATGGGTATAACCCGACAGCAATTGCCAAAACAACAAAAACTACCCAAGAAACTTTGTTTGTAGTGTTTTTCATAGTCTATTTATATCTCCAACTTGTTAAATCGGCTCCTTTAGGCGCACTCTCGGCAATTCGCTCCATAATTTTAGGCACATACATGGTATTATACCGCATACGACTTATCGCATTGGGTAGTTCAGGGTCTCCATTCCAGCAATGTTCCGCCTTGTCACCATAGGTCACCTCCCCATCATAATAAGGTTCGGTTGTACTTTCCAAAAAATCTTCCATTAAATAGACAGCATTATTGAGGTAATAATTGTCCATATCACCACAATAGATATGTATTTTTCCTTGTAGGTTCTCTCCTAATTTGTCCCAATCGCGCTCCAGAATATATCTAAGATCATAGTTTTCTTTCCAATATTCCGCAACTTTATGGTCTATAACACCGGTCATTTTATCCCAAAGTCGAACGGGGTAGCCATCCGTTCCCTGGGGAGAATAGGTAGCTTCCCAAATATCCCATTGTTGTCCTGATCTTGATTTGTCTCCAAGTACATATTCCAAATGACTACCTTCCCTTAAAGTGGATTGTATTTGACCTAAGTAGTTTCTATGACTTGGTACTTCAAGTTTCTTATGTTCGCTTTTGTAATAGTATGCATTTTCATCCTCATAAATGTTGGTAAGGCAATAGGCCCTAAAATCAATTGGATCAGGACAAGCTGCAAAGCAACCGTTGTATTCCTCAGGATATTTTACTTGTACGGCCAAAGCTTCCCACCCCCCTGTTGAGCCACCATATAAAAACCGGGCCCATCCTTCTCCCATTCCCCGAAACTGTTTTTCGATTTCAGGAATGAGCTCATAGGTAATGGCATCGCCATAAGGGCCCTGGCTAGCCGAATTTACCGCGTATGAATCATCATAATAAGGGGTTGGATGCTGAATTTCAATAATCAGGAATCGTGGGAAATCAGGTTCATTCCAGCGTTTATAAAAATCATAGGATTCCTGCTCTTGGATAATATTATATCCTTCCAAATTAAATCGTTCAGAATATTCGGGTTTCAAATTTGGATCCGGTGGAGTGGTCTTGAATCCACCAAAATCGGATGGAAAATGTCCATGGAATATCATAAGTGGGTATTTCGCTTCTGCATGTTCGCTGAACCCCTTCGGTAAAAGAACATGGGCACCCAAATAAATATCCCTTCCCCAGAATTCTGATAATTTTTCGGATTTGACCTTTATATGCTTTATCCATTCCGTATCCTTGGGTTCTTCTATTGGTGGTATCACTTGATCCATAACAACATCAACATTCTGAATACCTTGAGCTGTAACAGTTACTTTAAACGGCTTACTGTAAAGATTACCCGGTGATTGATTCCATTGTTGCCCTTCACCATTATCCATGGGCAATTTAACAGTGTGACCAGTTGATAAATTGAAAGTCTCATACACATGCAACAGTGCCTGAACATTGTATTCCCCTGGTGCTACATCCGCAAGACTTGAATAAGGGTAACCAAATACGGAATCGTCGAAAGTCATTGTTGACCCTGGGGCCATACCATCTACATTCATCCCAAAAATCAGTTGGGTACTAAGACCGTCATTTATCTGAAATCTTGGTTCTTTTTCGTCATTTTTTGATAGCATTAATAATAAACGCCCATCCTTAATTTCAGGACTAGCTAGATTAGAGAAGGAAACATTGATGCTATTTTTGTTTTTATCTATTGACTGACATCCTATAATACAGAAAAGAAATAGCAAGAAAAATGGAAACAGTTTTTTCATGTTGAATCTAGATTTTCAACAAAAGGTACAGATTTACAGCCAATCAATCAAACCTGCATGCGGCGGGGAGGTAACAAATTAAAGATTCTCACGTTATTTATATTAGTGAACTTGGTAATTATACCTACTAAATTACTGATTATGAAAAAGATACTACTTGTTGGAATAGTCCTTATTGGCGTCATCGCTTTGAGTAGCTGCAATTATGATGATAGTAATGATATTGATATCATTACCCCAAACGACAGTACCCAAACCGGATATGACCATTTACAAAATATAGATCAAAACTAATCCCTACCTCTATGCCTTTCTCGGGCCAATAAGGTATTCTTTAGCAACATGGCAATGGTCATTGGACCTACACCTCCAGGTACTGGGGTAATGAATGACGCTTTTTTACTTACATTCTCAAAATCCACGTCACCAGTTATATAGTACCCCTTTTCTTTGGTCTCGTCAGGTACACGGGTAATTCCGACATCAATAATCACTACATCATCTTTGACCATTTCAGCCTTTAGGAAATTTGGTACTCCCAAAGCGGAAATAATAATATCGGCCTGCGAGGTTATTTGGGTAATGTTCTTTGTGCGACTATGGGTCAAAGTAACCGTTGAATTTCCTGGGAAGCCCTTACGCCCCATTAAAATACTCATTGGACGGCCTACAATATGGCTTCTTCCAATTACCACGGTATGTTTTCCTTGGGTCTCAACACCATATCTTTCGATCAACTCCAATATCCCGAATGGAGTAGCAGGTATGAAAGTACTCATATCCAAGGCCATTTTTCCAAAATTCGTGGGATGGAAACCATCAACGTCCTTATCCGGGTCAACGGCCATAATCACTTTTTGGGTATCAATCTGATCCGGTAACGGAAGCTGTACAATAAAACCATCAATATCATCGTCTTGATTAAGCTCTTCAATCTTTTTCAACAACTCGATCTCCGATGTAGTACTGGGCATTTGCACCAAGGTTGATTCAAAACCCACTCGCTTGCATGAACGTACCTTACTCCCAACATAAGTTAGGCTGGCACCATCATTACCAACTATTATTGCTGCCAAATGGGGCACTTTTTCGCCACGTTCTTTCATTTTGGCAACTTCAGCTGCGATTTCTTCCTTTATTTCATTGGAGACTTTCTTTCCGTCTAGTATTTTCATTTAAAAAGTATTCAGTTGGCATTAGCAGTTGGCAGTATTTATATGCGATTGCAGTTTCCTGAAACAGCATTAACTTTCCTTAACTCCAAATTTACCAAGGTTATTTGTCATATAATTAATAAGTCGACCAACTTCTTCACTTCGTTCAGTAAGTTGATTGTAAGCTTCATCGGTAATATAGCTACATGCTTTAGCGAAATCAAGCCAAACTTGGGTTTCTGAATTTTCACCATCTGAATCGGTCAATTTACTAATCCAATTTTTGATATATCTTCTTTTACGATAAGCTTCAGCGATATTTGCACATACAGATCTTGAAGACCTACGTACTTGATCAGTTAGCGAATAAGTCTCTTCTTTTGGAAAGCCTTTTGATAATTCAAAAATATCCATTGTTAAAGAGAAACTTTTTTTATAACCGTCAAGTGTTTTAAAACTCATTCACAAATAATTTTAAAAAATCAATACTGCTAACTGTAAATGCCTACTGCTAATGCCAACTGAAAACTATTTCCGGCCAAGGCCGCCACCCATCATCTGCATCATTTTCTTACCGCCACTGCCTTGCATCATTTTCATCATTTTGCTCATTTGATCAAATTGCTTTAAAAGCTGGTTGACTTCCTGAACATCACGACCACTACCTTTGGCGATACGTTTTTTACGGCTGGCATTTAATTTTGAAGGAGTGGAGCGTTCGTCCGGGGTCATCGAATGAATAATAGCTTCGATATGCTTAAAGGCGTCATCATCAATATCCAACCCTTTTAAAGCTTTTCCGGCACCTGGAATCATTCCCATGAGGTCTTTGATATTCCCCATTTTCTTAATCTGCTGTATCTGGTTCAAGAAATCATCAAAACCGAACTTGTTCTTGGCAATTTTCTTTTGGATTTTTCTCGCTTCCTCCTCATCAAATTGCTCTTGGGCCCTTTCAACCAACGAAATAACATCACCCATTCCCAAAATACGATCGGCCATTCTGGAAGGATGGAATATATCAATGGCTTCCATTTTTTCACCGGTACCGATGAACTTTATGGGTTTATCCACTACCGATTTAATGGATATGGCTGCACCACCTCTTGTATCACCATCCAACTTCGTTAGGATGACCCCATCAAAATTCAAGATATCATTGAATGCCTTTGCAGTATTCACGGCATCCTGACCCGTCATTGAGTCAACGACAAATAAGGTTTCCTGAGGTTTTATGGCAGTATGTATATTCGATATCTCGGACATCATCTTTTCATCTACCGCCAATCGACCCGCCGTATCTATAATAACAACATTATATCCGTTCGCCTTCGCGTAATCAATTCCTGCCTTTGCCAAAGACACAGGATCATTGTTTTCACGATCGGAGTATACTTCAACACCTATCTGGTCACCTACTACATGCAACTGATCAATAGCTGCAGGACGATAAACATCACAGGCTACCAATAAAGGTTTTTTGGATTTTTTCGTTTTCAAGTAATTCGCAAGTTTACCGGAAAATGTGGTCTTACCAGAACCTTGCAGACCAGACATTAAAATAATCGATGGAGAGCCAGAAAGATCGATCCCTTCGGTTTCACCACCCATCAATTGCGTCAATTCGTCCTTTACGATTTTGACCATTAATTGGCCCGGTTGTAACGAGGTCAATACATTTTGACCCAATGCCTTTTCCTTTACCCTATTGGTAAATTCCTTGGCTATCTTAAAGTTGACATCGGCATCCAATAAAGCCCTACGGACTTCCTTGGTGGTTTCGGCAACATTGATTTCGGTAATCTGCCCATGCCCTTTAAGGACGTGGAGCGCTTTATCTAGCTTTTCGCTTAAATTATCAAACATCTTCTTTCGTGATTAACGGAGGTTTGCAAATTTAAGAATATCAATGGGAAGTGTGGGGTTTGAAAGTAAAAATATATTGAAATCATTCTGATCTTTGTGATGATTGTTTACACCTCCCTTAACTTGCCTTCCGGTTTCCTGAAACATTTTGAATTGTTGGTTTCCAAACAATTTTAGTTGTACATGTTATTGCAGCTTATTAAAGCAAAAAAGCACCCATTATAAATGAATGCTTTTTTTAGGGATGTGGGGCAAAAAAGGGTTATTTTTTTTCGAAAGTCAAATAATCGGTTGTACCATTACCTCCGCTTAGGTCCATTAATTCAATCTTGTTATTGGCAAATTTCAAAATATCCCAATCCTCTGATAATTCCATAAAAATATCTGGTGACGCAAAGAAAATATTAAAATCAATTTCGTCATCACTACTATCATCATTACCATTATCCGAAGTGGTCATTGACCATGCTCCAGAAACAGAGATGTTTCCATTTGTCGCTCCTAATATTCCATCAGCATTGAAGGTAAATGTATAACCAACATAATCATCGGTATCATCCATATCGGAATCAAAATAATAAGTAACAATCCATTCTCCACTTGTTACCGCTGCCTTAATCTCGGCCATGTCAGCCGCTGTAATTTCATCCTTCGAAATACTTTCATCCTTAGAACAAGAATAAAAAACAACCAATAGGCTTAAGGCAAACACTGCTTTTTTCAATATACTTTTCATAGGTATGGATTTTTGGGGTTTTCCTAAAATAAAGAAACCCAAGGGCATACTGCCCCAGGGTTTCATATCTGTTATTTCTTCTTGAAGACCAGCGTTCTTGTAGCATCGGCTACATTTGTATAGTCGCTATAATCCTTCAACACAATTGTATTCTTATCTTCTGAGATGGAATCAATTTTCCAATCATCGGTTATTTCTACCAAGGGTTTTTCCTCTCCAAAATTCAGATACAATTTTAAATGGCCATCGCTATTTCTCAATACTCTCCAACTACCTGGATAAGATGTGCCCATGTCACCTAAAGTTGCCACTGCCATATGTTCTGGCTCAAAAGCAAAGGTGAATCCTTCTAAACTATTAGTGGTGTCGGTTCCATCGGTGCTACTCAATGTAGCTAACCACTCACCTCCCATTAATATGTTTCTTATTTCAGGTACATCACCATCATCGTTACCATTACAATCCCTCTGCAATATCAGCTCATAACCCGTGCCAGGAATCTCGAACTTCAATCGGTCTTGTCTTAGCTCACTCAAAGGCCATTCAAAACTAATTATAGACTCTGTTGAATCCATTGTTGGATCTATTGTACCTGGTTCCGGTTGATCCATAGTAATCGCCATTACCAATCTACCTTGTTCATTGGTGGTAATAGCCCAACTTCCTTCAGAAACATAATCACCATTGCTTAAAGTAACAACACCTTCGGGCATAAACTTGAACTCAAAACCTAACAATCTTCTAACCTCTTCACTCTTGTAATACACTTTCTTGATAACCCAACTACACTCTTTTAAAATTTCCCTTAAAGTAGTTGGATCGTCATTAATAATATCACAACCTAAATACATGATTATCTTATCCCCATCACCGGCATACAATTTGATTTTACCTTCACCAATTTCATATACATACCATTCCAAGGTAAAGTCTACCAGCTCATCAAACTCCAATTTTAAAAGTACCTTATGTTCCGATACTCTTGTAGACCAAGTACCGTTCAACATATTACCTTCCCTATCGGCTATTTTTACGGTACCATCTTCATTGAAATTCATTACGTAATCGATGTACTGATCGGTCTGAAATTGATTATCCCTTTTCACTTCATGGATCAACCAAGGGCATTCAACTAAGTAGTTGTCCAATCGTTCTTGGGTAAAGTCATCATCATTATAGTCATTATCATCATCCTCATCACATAATTCCTTTGCATTTTCAATTTCATTAGCCAATTCTGCATTGGTATTTACTTCCATTACTGTACCATCATATAACTTCAATTTAACTGGGAAATCTATACTGATAAGATCATTATCATCCAACCCGGCAAAGAAACTTCTTAGGTCCTTGTCACTTCCTACAGATAAATTTCCTGTTTCCTCATTATTTAGATCAAAAGTGTAAACGGTTATTGGGTAAACAAAATCTATACACTCTATATCATCATCCTCACCACCTTCTTTACATTCTAATGCAAGTTCACGTAAATGATCAATACCTTCGATAGTGATCTCTTTATAATCTGCCATTCTAATGGTTACAGGAAAAAGAATTTCCAAGAAATCCTCATCCTCATCCAAGGCATCAAAAATCTCCTCGATAAAATGAAGATCATCAACAGATTCTATAGTAATCGGCGATCCGTTAACTTCAACTGTGTATGGGAACTGGATATTGAAACAACTTGATTGATCAACAATATTGTCAAAAGAACCATCGTTGGCGACTGTTTTTTCTACTAATTGCGCAGTAGACGAATTAGCCATAATGGCTTCTTGCTGTTCCTCCCCATCAGGTAATGGTTCAAACTCCTCTTGGCAAGAAGTAAATGTAAGTGCCAAAATTAGTAGGCTTGAGTAAAATGTGAAATTCAAAAACTTTTTCATAACGATTTGGATTTTTTTTTGTTCGTATGACAATAAAACAACCAACTTTAGAAATACCCTACCCTATTATTTCATTTTTTTCAAATATCTTTGGAGTAAAACCAACCTATTGAACACCAACACTAAGGATAACGTATGTGATGAAGAGGTATACAGTAATCTCTTTAGGACTAATTCCAAAACGGTTTTTAACTATATTTATTATAAGTTTGGCAATGAGGAAAAGGCCCATGATGCTGTACAGGAAGCGTTTGTAAAACTTTGGGAAAATTGTGCCAAGGTTACTCCAGAAAAAGCAAAGGCCTATGTGTACACCATCGCCAATAATCTTTACCTTAATGTCATTAAGGCTGAAAAGGTGCGTTTAAAACATGCCAATAAGGTAAACAACACCAATTATGAGTCTCCAGAATATTTAATGGAAGAAAACCAGTTTAAAGATAAATTGGACAAAGCTTTAAACAATCTTCCTGAAAACCAGCGTATTACTTTTCTATTGAATCGAATAGATGGAAAAAAATATGCAGAGATAGCTGAGATGCAAGGTGTTAGCGTAAAGGCTATAGAAAAACGAATGCATTTGGCTTTGAAATCCCTGCGTGAACAAATTGATGGGATATGAAAAGTTTAAGGTTTTAGGTTTAGTTTTCAAAACTAAACACCAAACAACATTGAATTATCAACATGAAATTTTGTAACCATCGAGGTAGGGTATTTTTATTTTGAATTGTTATTAAGGTATAAAGCTAGAAATCATGCAAGAAAATTACTTGGCAAAATGGCTCAACAACGAACTCACTGAGGTTGAGCTCGCGGAATTTAAAAAATCCGACGAGTATGCATCCTATCAGCGAATTCTTGAGGCCGCCAAAACATTGGAAGCCCCTGATTTTGATATAGAAAATGCTTTGGAAGCATTAAACAATAAACGAATGCTGCAAGAAACCAAAGTGGTGCAGTTGAATCCGTTTAAAAAATTCATAAGAGTTGCTGCAGCAGTCGTTATTCTTATTATGGGTTCCTATTTTTATTTGAATACGTTGAATGAAAATGTTACTACACAATATGCAGAAAACAAAGAGGTAGTTCTCCCAGATGCCTCGGAAATTATATTAAATGCCGATTCTAAAATTTCATATAGTGAAAATAAATGGGATAAGGAAAGAAATGTGACCTTGGAAGGTGAAGCTTTCTTTAAAGTTGCCAAAGGGAAACGCTTTACGGTTTCCACTGATGATGGCCTTGTGGCTGTCTTGGGAACGCAATTCAATGTTGAAAACCGTAAAGGTTTTTTTGAAGTTACTTGTTTTGAAGGATTGGTAAGTGTAACCTTTAATAATATAGAAACAAAATTACCTGCAGGTACTTCATTTTTGGCTATTAATGGTAAAATCAAAGAAACTGAAAAACCTGATGAAACAATCCCATCTTGGATGCACCAAGAAAGTTCTTTTAAAAGTATTCCATTAAAATATGTTTTGAATGAATTTCAAAGACAACACAATATTAAGGTGAAAACTGAAAATATTGATATTAATAAGTTATTTACCGGCACTTTTAGCAACACAAATACAGATTTGGCGTTACAAAGTATTAGTGTCCCTTCTCAAATAAAGTTTAAATTAGAAGGGAATAAAGTGTTGTTTTATGCCGAAAGCACTCCATAAGCATATACTATTTACTTTTACATTCTTGCTATTATTTTTTTACCCAAAAATCATAATCGCTCAAGAGAAGACTGCATCCACCGTAAACCTAATTGATTTTATTCAAAATTTAGAAGATAGATTCGATGTTAAATTTTCATATGTTGATGAGGATATAAATAAAATAAAGGTCAACATTCCAAAGAATGAAAATCTACAGGAAATACTTTCCGTTTTACAAAACCAAACACAAATAAAAATCCAAAAACTTAGTGATCGCTACTATACACTAACAAAAAGTACTACAGTGGATATTTGTGCCATTGTTCTTGATAATTTCAAAGAAAATAGGGTCATAGGTTCTTCGGTTGAGGTTTTAGGAACCTCAATTGCAGTGGTCACAGATTTTGATGGCCATTTCGCTTTTGATAACATTCCAAGAAAGGCTATTATACAAATTAAGCATATAGGTTATAAACCAATGTTTGTTTCTGCAGAAGAGTTGGTAAATCACAATCCCTGTAAGACGTTACTATTGGACCTAAGCTATGAGCAGTTGGATGAAGTTGTTGTTTACCAATTCCTGACTACAGGTTTAAGTAAACAGGTAGATGCCAGTATTCAATTAAATACGGGGGATTTTGGTATTTTACCTGGATTAATAGAACCTGATGTTCTCCAAACCGTTCAAGCACTCCCAGGAATTAAAAGCATTGATGAAACAGTGTCCAATATCAATATCCGTGGTGGCACTAACGATCAGAATCTTATTTTATGGGACGATATAAAAATGTACCAGTCCGGTCATTTTTTTGGTTTAATTTCAGCATTTAATCCGTATCTCACTGATAAAGTGACTATTATCAAAAACGGAACCAGTGCCCAATATGGGGACGGAGTAAGCGGTGTTCTTGATATTCAAACCAAAAATGATATTGCTGATGATTATTTTGGCGGTGGTGGGTTTAATTTAATCAATGGGGATATTTATGGCCAAGTACCATTGACCGATAATGTAGCATTCCAGTTTTCCGCAAGGCGTTCATTAACTGATTTTTTTAATACCCCAACTTACAACCAGTTCTTTGATAGGGCCTTTCAAGACAGTCAGATTAAAAGTGGAACCGGCCAATCTGATGAAATTCGACGTGAAGAAAACTTTTATTTTTATGATTTTACCGGAAAACTCCTTTACGACATAAATGAGGACCATAAAGTAAGGGTCAGTTTTATAACCATTAACAACAACCTTGATTATAAAGAACAAAATCTTACTTCATTGCGGGAAACACAAAGTCGTCTGGATCAAACCAATCTTTCATTTGGGGGAAGTCTTGAAAGTAATTGGGACAATAAATTCTTTACAAAAATCAATGCCTACTATACCCGATATAATCTAGATTCAAAAAATACATCGGCTAATTCCCAGCAAGAATTGTCGCAGGAAAACGAGGTTATTGAGACTGCTTTAAAATTGAATACCACGTATAAATTAAGCGAAAGCCTTAATTGGTTGAATGGGTACCAATTAAGCGAAGTGGGTATTTTTAACTTTTCAAAGGTTACACAACCTCCTTACGATAATAATATAAAAGGAGTCATTAGGACGCATTCGCTTTTTTCGGAAATGGAATACAGATCGCATAATCAAAAGCTTTTTGCCCGTGGTGGTACTCGTTTAAATTATGTGGAAAACCTTAATACTTTTAGCGATTTTATAATTGAACCTAGAATTAATGTAAGTTATGAATTAGCTGAAAATTTTAAAACGGAGTTTCTAGGAGAATTTAAGTCCCAGACAACACATCAGGTAGTAGATTTAGAGCAAAATTTTCTAGGTATCGAAAAAAGACGTTGGCAGATAGCAGATCCCAATAATCAGTTGTTGCCACTTCCAATAACAAAAAGCAAGCAAGGCTCATTGGGCCTTAATTATGACCATCACAGCCTATATATTGGTGTAGAAGGTTTTTATAAAGAAGTCCAGGGAATAAGCGCAAGAACGCAGGGATTTCAAAGCGAAGGCCAATTTAATGAGGAAATAGGCAAATATGAGGTAAAGGGTATTGAATTTCTAATTAATAAGAAAACAGCCAACTATAGTACATGGCTTAGCTATACATATAATCTCAACAACTATACTTTTAAGGATATAATTCCCAATAATTTTCCCAATAATTTAGATGTTCGTCATACCATCACTTTTGCTGGCAATTATACCTATAGGGATTTTAGAATCGGAGTTGGATTAAACTATAGAACAGGGAAACCATATACAAAACCGGATGCTATGAATCCCATTGATACCAGTTTTTTCCCAAGTAGAATAATTTACCAAGAACCCAACAGTAGTAGATTACCTGAATATTTAAGGGCAGATGCTTCAGCTATTTATGATTTTGATTTGTCTTCGAAAGTAAAAGCAACCATAGGTGCGTCCATATTAAATTTTACTAACCGAAAGAACATTTTGAACACTTATTATCGGTTAAACGATAACGATGAAATTGAAACGGTCGAAAGTACTTCTTTGGGACTAACCCCGAATTTAAGTTTTAGGGTAAGGTTTTAATCATTAACACTACATTCTATCAGGAACCTGTATACCTAAAAGTTTAAATCCTGATTCAATTATCTCCCCAACTTTTTGGGATAGTCGTACCCTTAGTATTTTCTTTTGTTCGTTTGACTCTCCTAAAATGGATACCTGCTGGTAGAATGAATTGAACTCCTTTACCAAATCATAGGTATAGTTGGCTATTAAGGCCGGACTATAATTTTCAGCTGCTAATTGAATGGTTTCCGGGAATATTTGGATTTGCTTGAGCAGTTCTTTTTCTTTTGGATGTAGTTCAAAGGAGGGCTCGACTGCGCTCGACCATAGAATGTCCATTTCATTTGCCTTTCGTAATATAGATTGTATCCTAGCGTATGTATATTGTATAAATGGACCTGTATTTCCTTGAAAATCAACCGATTCTTCAGGATTGAATAATATTCTTTTTTTAGGATCCACTTTAAGTATGTAATACTTCAATGCCCCTAAACCGATCAGTCGATACAAACTTTCTTTTTCATCATCGGAATAGTCTTCCAATTTCCCAAGTTCTTGTGAGATTGTCGCCGCGGTATTGGTCATTTCATCTATAAGTTCATCAGCATCTACAACAGTTCCTTCCCTACTCTTCATTTTACCGCTTGGGAGGTCTACCATTCCATAACTTAAATGATGTAGACTTCCTGCCCATGAAAAACCTAGCTTTTTTAAAATCAAAAATAGCACCTTAAAGTGGTAATCTTGTTCATTTCCCACAGTATAGACCATGCCATTTACATCAGGATAATCCTTAACTCGTTGAATAGCGGTGCCAATATCCTGGGTCATATAAACAGCTGTTCCATCTGACCTAATCACGATTTTCTCATCAAGTCCGTCTTCGGTCAAATCTATCCATACACTTCCATCATCCTTTCTATAAAAAACACCCTTTACTAATCCGTCTGCGACTACATCCTTTCCCAATAAATAGGTGTCACTTTCAAAATAAAGCTTGTCAAAATCAACTCCCAGGTTTTTGTAGGTCTCATCAAAACCTTTATAAACCCAACTATTCATGGTTTTCCACAGCTTTACAACTTCTTCATCACCAGCTTCCCATTTACGGAGCATATTTTGTGCTTCCAATAGGATAGGTGCTTCCTTTTCAGCAATTTCCTTTTTAATTCCATCAGTTACCATTTTAGAAACCTCGGCCTTATAGGCCTTGTCGAAAGCCACATAATAATTCCCGACCAACTTATCACCTTTTAACCCTGAACTTTCAGGTGTTTCACCCTCCCCATATTTCTGCCATGCCAACATACTTTTACAAATATGAATGCCACGGTCATTTATTATTTGGGTCTTATATACTTTTTTGCCCGATGCCTTTAAAATTTCAGCAACTGAATACCCCAATAAGTTGTTTCGAATATGACCCAAATGCAAAGGCTTGTTCGTGTTGGGTGAAGAATATTCAACCATAATTGCATCCTTACTGGTATTGGCTACAAACCCAAAATTTGTCACATCCTTAATGGAATCAAAAAAATCAAAGTAATAAGAATCACTTATGATAATATTCAAGAAACCTTTAACAACATTGAACCCTGAAACCTCATCAACCTGTTCTTGAAGGTATTCTCCAATTTGAATACCAATATGTTCTGGATTACCCTTTACAAAGCGGAGCATAGGAAAAACAACTATAGTAACGTCCCCTTCAAAATCCTTTCTGGTGGGTTGAAACTCAACTACTGGTAAATCAACATTAAAAATAGCGGATACAGCTTGTTTTACCTTGTTAGTCAAGACTTCTTGAATGTTCATTGGTATTATAATTTTAAGCTGCAAAACTAAACAATTTTTAAGCTTTAATTGAGAAGTATCTATGCAAACCACATTGTTTTGGTTAACTTTAGAAATGCTGCTGAAAAAGATTTCTAATGTTTCTTAACATATTTAATTGCAATCAAGAATTTACCCATAAAAACGATTTAGAAAAGGGCAGGTCATTTACACTCAAGGAACGTTTGGCCATGAAAGTTATAGGTACTCCTAAATTATTCTTTAACAAAACCTAAATTTATCAAGGTAGAATTGTATACTAGGGCTATGCAATAGGTTTATTAAAAAAGTAATTCCAAACAAAATTAATTAGACAATAACATCTAAAGAAGACTATGAAAATACTATTAACAGGTGCAAATGGTTATATAGGAATGCGGTTGCTACCCCAGCTTTTAAAATTGGGTCATGAGGTAGTATGCGTTGTGAGGGATAAAAAGAGATTATCAGTTGACAAAGAAACAAACAACAAAATATCTGTTGTTGAGATTGATTTTTTAGCAGATTTTAAACCAAATAAAATTCCAAAAGATATTGACATTGCTTATTACCTGATTCATTCAATGAGTTCATCTTTATCGGATTTTGATAAAAAAGAAGCTGTTTCCGCAAATATGTTCAATCGCTATATGGTTGAAACACAAGTGAAACAGGTCATTTTTCTCAGTGGCATCGTAAATGAGGAAAAATTATCCAAACACTTGAGTTCAAGAAAAAACGTTGAGGATATACTTTATCAAGGAAGTTTTAATCTTACCGTATTGCGTGCCGGGATTATTGTTGGCTCAGGCAGTTCTTCCTTTGAAATAATCAGGGATATCTGTGAAAAACTTCCATTTATGATTACACCAAAGTGGGTGTTGACCAAAACACAACCAATTTCAATTCGTGATGTTATGGCATTTTTAGTTGGAGTTATCGGGAACGAAAAAACCTATAACGATTCTTTTGATATCGGTGGCCAAGATGTACTGACTTATAAAGAAATGTTGAAACAATACGCAAAAGCCAGGGGGTTCAAAAACTGGATTGTCACCGTACCCATAATGACCCCAAAACTGTCATCTTATTGGTTGTATTTAGTAACCTCAACCTCCTACAAATTGGCCATGAATTTAGTGGATAGCATGAAAATGGAAATCATTGCCAAAGATCATAGATTACAGGATTTATTGGGTATTGAAACCCATACATATGCAGAAGCCCTTGAAAAGGCCTTTATCAAAATAGAACAGAATCTTGTAATTAGCAGTTGGAAGGACAGTGTGGTCAGTGGCCGTATTAAAAAGGATTTGAAGAAATACATCCAAGTTCCCAAATATGGCGTTTTAAAAGATGAGCAAAAAAGAAAAATCGTAAATGAGGAAATCGTATTGCAGAACATCTGGAAGATCGGTGGTGACCATGGTTGGTACTATGGTAACTGGCTCTGGAGATTAAGGGGAATTATAGATAAATTATTTGGTGGCGTAGGACTTCGTAGGGGACGTACCCACCCAACAAAGATAAATTCTGGGGATGCATTGGATTTTTGGCGCGTACTTTTGGCTGATAAAAAAGAAAAACGATTATTGCTTTTTGCTGAAATGCGATTACCAGGTGAGGCATGGCTAGAGTTTAAGATTGATGACCACAACATATTACACCAAACTGCAACCTTTAGACCTAGGGGGGTCAAAGGCAGATTGTATTGGTACTTTTTAGTCCCTTTTCATTATTTTATCTTTGGGGGAATGATCAAAAACATTGCCAAGACCTAAATTCGTATTACATCAAAATACTAAATCAATTAAAAAAGAATCCACTCCTCTCATTATCATTAGGGATACTTTTTCTATTTTCAATCTTGGTATTCTTTGCCACGGAGAAAAGCTATATAGCTATCGAAAATATCTCATTATGGGTACGTAGTTATTTTGGGTATTTCTATCTTTTTTTAGGGCTCGGATGTGTTTTTTTACTTTTTGGAATTGCATCTTCCCCGCTAGGTAAAATTAGACTTGGTAAAGAAAATCAAAAACCTGAGCATTCCCTTTGGGCATGGACAGCCATGTTATATAGTGCAGGTATGGGGGCAGGCATTCTTCTACGTGCCGTGCAAGAACCGGTTTTTATGCGACAAAACCCTCCTTATTCTTCTAATTTATCCCCAGAAACCCTAGCCTTGGAATTCACATTTTACCAATGGGGATTTACCGCTTGGGCCTTTTACGGACTTTTTGCCATGGTGGTTGGTTACGCTCTTTTTGTTGACAAAAAGAAAGTTAAAATCAGTTCTACCATTGAAGATGCCATACCAAATAAGCTTGCTAGAAATGGCATTGATGTAATGACGATTATTACAACTGTTTTTGGTTTAATTGCGGCAATAGGGTTGGGAACCACACAAATCAACGGAGGTCTGAATCATCTTTTGGGTAATGATAATGGCTTAGTGACAACCTTACTATTGGCTGTTTTAATTTCTACTATCGCTTATATATCAGTTTGGAAAGGAGTGAACAAAGGAATAAAAGTCTTATCCAAATTAAATATCCTGGTTACGTTGGTCCTTTTATTTTTTGTCTTTATAACAAACGATATGGGTGTTATTTTATGGTCATTTGTAAAGACAGGTTTACAGTACCTTATCGACTTTATTCCCATGAGTCTTGCCTTAGAAGGATATGACCCAGGTATTGAATTCCTTTCTGATTGGACTTTTTACTATTGGGCGTTTTGGTTGTCATGGGCACCTTTTACAGGTATCTTCATCGCTAGGATCTCTAAAGGCAGAACCTTACGACAACTTTTACTGGGAGTAATGATCATTCCTACTTTAGGAACCTTCTTTTGGTTTTCGGTATTTGGTACATCGGCTTTTCAATTAATCGATACGTGGGGTACATATAACAACGAATTTTCAAACGTATTTTCTTCGATTTTCATTTTTTTTGAAAGCTACCGGTTTTCAACATTCCTAAATTGTATCACCATTTTTCTTTTAATAGGATTTTTAGTGACTTCAGTAGACTCAGCGGTATTCGTATTGAGTATGTTTACGGATAAGGGAAACAAAGTTCCAAGTAAAAAGCATCGGTTTTTATGGTCCCTTTTTATTCTGTTGGCTACTGTTGCCTTGTTAATTCTAGGCAATGCCAAATCTGATATCGATGTGCTTACAGCCGTTCAGAAACTATTGATTATTACATCATTGCCCTTTGGACTATTTATGGTTGTAATGACCTGGATTTTTATAAGGCAAGTGAAGAAAATTAAAAATCATTAAGCTTTTGGTAAAAACACCTCTGCCATCATGCACCGGGCACTTCCCCCACCACAAGTTTCAATAGTGTTCAAAGAGCTATGGATAATATCACAATGTTTTTGAATTCTTGCGATTTGCTGTTTTGTCAAACTATCATATGCCGCAGAACTCATAACCATGAATCGTTGGTCATTTGCTCCTATAACCTGTAACATGTTCCCTGCAAAATGGTGCATCTGTTCCTCGGTAATTTCAATAATTTCCCTATTATCCTTTTTCAGATGTTGCACTACATGATCACGTTCTTTTATATCATCAATGGAATCCAAACAAATTACTACAAAATCCTCTGCCATTGCCATCATTACATTGGTATGATATATGGGCAAACGCTCTTCATTCACCGTTTGGTTCGCAGTGAAAATTACTGGAAAACAATCAAAATCCTCACAAAACTCGATAAACAACTCCTCGTGTGCCCTATCTGACAAAGCGCAGTACGCCTTTTGGTTTACCCTATCTTTGAGAATACTTCCAGTACCCTCTAAAAATACCCCTTCTTCCTCGGCAGATGTGTAATCTATGATATTGTTAATCTTAAATCCGTGTTGTTCCAAAATATCAAAAAGGTCTTCCCTTCTTTCTTTCCTTCTATTCTCTGCGAACATAGGATATAGTGCCACAGTGCCGTTGGCATGGAACGATACCCAATTATTTGGGAATATTGAATCAGGGGTATCAGGTTCCTTGGAATCATCCACAACAATGACATTGACTCCCTTACTTCTTAAAACCGAAACAAATGCATCGAATTCTTGCTGTGCCTTTTCATTGATGGATTGGTTTTTTAAATCCATGTCCTCCATAAAATAATTGTTCACGGCAGTCTGTTCGTTCATTCGAAAGTTTACCGGACGAATCATTAAAATAGTATTGGTGATCTGCATTGTTGCTAGTTATATAATTTGAGTCAAAGTTAGATTATTTGCTCCCTTAATTTGGTCATTAAGGCTAAAAGAATCTAAAATTCGACTATTGGCAAACTTACTCCCGAATTAAGGGCATTGTACTGCATCGCAATAATCCTCCTTGTTTGGACACCTCGGCATATGGTATCTCCTCCACTGTAAAACCTTGCTCCCTAAGCCAATTGTTCAGTCGAGTGAAGTTACGCTCTGAAACAATGACTTTTGGTGATATTGAAAATACATTACTACACATTTGATACATTTCATCTGCTGAAATCTCAAAGATATTCTCCCTGCCAAAATAGTTCACCAACCAATCATATTCTTCCTCGATCAAAAATCCATTCTTATGCATAATAGCTTTGTCTTTCCCTATCGGCTGAAAACAGCAGTCTAAATGCAAGGCGTTTTCCTTTGGAATAGTCAATGATTTTCTTAGCTCAAATGATTTTATTTTTTTGTAGGGAAACATTTTCCTAATATATTCAACACCTTCCCAATTCGTTCTTGCTGTTATATAATCTGGATAATCTTTCCCCGTATAAGTGCCGATAAAAATATACTCGTTCCAGGGCATTACATCCCCACCTTCGATATGCACCTCATCCGGGGGATATAAAATTAGACTTGGGTCAATTTTATCTAAAACATGAAGTATTGCCTCAAACTCTTCCTCGCGATCAGGAAGAATATTTGCCTTTATTAATTTATTTTCGATTACAAATGCAATATCCCTAGAAAATATTTGATTGCAATCCTTTATTACTTCAGGGCGAAAAACCTTGACTTCATGTTTTTTAAAAACTCTCGCGAAAGCTTCCATTTCATTGATCATATCTTCCTCTTTTGGATAAGTTCCCGCTAAAATATGCTCCAATGATTTAGGGTCATATGCCTGTTCTGGTAAAGGAATTGGGCCACTTTCTATTGCGGTTCCCAAAACAACCGCCTTTAATCTGGAAGTTTCGTCTTTTATATTCAGATTTAACATTATGCTATTTTGGGTAAATATAGATAATTGGACTCGCAGTAAATTAAAAAAACCACCCTTTTCCCAAATTAGTAAAAAGGTGGTTTATATATATGTTCAATACTAGTTACCTCTTTTCAAGAGGCACAAAGAATCTTTCATTTTTACCAATATATATCTGCCTTGGGCGACCAATCGGTTCATTACGAAGACGCATTTCCCTCCATTGGGCAATCCATCCAGGAAGTCGTCCCATAGCAAACATTACAGTGAACATTTCAGTAGGTATCCCCAAAGCCCTATAAATAATCCCTGAATAAAAATCAACATTTGGATATAACTTCCTATCAACAAAATAGGAATCTTCCAAAGCCACTTTTTCAAGACCTTTAGCAACGTCTAAAATTGGATCTTCAATACCCAAGTCCCCTAAAACATCATCTGCCGCCTTTTTAAGGATTTTTGCTCTTGGATCAAAGTTTTTGTAAACTCTATGTCCAAAACCCATTAATCTAAATGGATCGTCTTTATCCTTTGCTTTGTTCATATACTTCTGAGTATCCCCTCCATCTTCGTCAATGGCTTCCAACATTTCCAGAACAGCTTGGTTGGCACCGCCGTGTAAAGGGCCCCAAAGAGCTGAAATTCCTGCTGACAAGGACACGAACAAACCTGCATGTGAAGAACCGACCATGCGAACAGTTGAAGTAGAACAGTTTTGTTCATGATCCGCATGCAAAATCAGTAATTGGTTCAGTGCGTCAATAACAATCTTATTTTTTTGGTATTCCCTATTTGGTCTTTTGAACATCATTTTATGAAGATTCTCAACATAACCCAAGTTATCATCACCATAATCCAAAGGCAAGCCTTTTTTCTTACGCATGGTCCAAGCAACCAAAACCGGAAATTTCGCCATTATACGTACAATGGCATGGTAAGCTTCATCTTCCGAGGATATATTGACCGATGATGGATTAAATGCTATTAGGGCACTGGTCAATGAGTTTAAAACGCCCATAGGATGGGCCGATTTTGGAAAACCGTCCAAAATTTTCTTCATTTCCTCGTCAACATGTGATTCTGCCTTAATGTCAAAATGGAACTTTTCCAATTGTTCCTTGTTTGGCAATTCCCCAAAAATCAATAAAAAAGCAACTTCCAAAAAATCTGCCTTTTCGGCCAAACCTTCAATAGGATATCCTCGATATCTTAATATGCCTTTTTCACCATCCAAAAAAGTAATGGCACTCTCACATGCTCCTGTATTTTTATATCCTGGATCAATCGTGACCATACCACTGGATCCACGTAAAGTTTTTATATCAACGGCAAGTTCATTTTCAGTGCCTTTTATTACTGGAAATTCATACTTTTTACCATTATACTCAAGGGTTGCTTTTTCTGACATCTGTATATTTTTCAAGGATTAGAACTAATTATAAATTTAAGAAAAAGCCTTCATTTTAACAATTTCAGAACACTATTTATCACCTAAATCGTGACAAGTTTATTAATTGATAATGAATATGGATAAGCAAACTATGGGTTGCTAATAGAATATAAGGATTTGTAATACTCATCGACTGATTTCTCCCATGTGAACCGCTTCTTTTTTGCATTGGCCTGGATTTTCTTCCAAGTAGGTTTATCATTCTTATATATATCCAAAATGGTATCAAAAGAATCGACCATGTTTTTTACCTTGTCCTCATAGGTCTCACCGTCGAAGCTAAATCCTGTTTTCATATGTTCAACGGTATCTTTTAAACCACCTGTATGATGCACCAAACATGGATGCCCATTTCTCATGGCAAGCATTTGGCTAATACCACAAGGTTCAAACAAGCTCGGCATAAAATATAGATCCGTTTCCAAATAAAGAGCATCGATGACATCTTCTGATTGGCCATTGATGAAAATAAAGTTTTTATGGGTATGACTTAAATCCCTCATAAGTTCCTCATATTCAGGAGCACCTGTACCCAAAAGCATGAATACACCGTCTTCCTTTTCCAATTTATTCAAAATGGCTTCCAATGCCTCAGGGGATCTTTTAAAAAAATAAAATTTCTGCTCGGTTAACCGCGCAACACTGGAAACGATAAAACTTGGTGGTTTCAATAAAAATTCCTCTACCTTCTCTCCTGTATGTGCTAAAAAATGGGCCTTGTATTTTTTGGATTCTTCTTGTAACCAAAGAAATATAGCCTTAACGATAATTCTATAGATAGTGTTTTTTTCAGCAACCCTAATATTTTTATAATTACTTCCATTAAGAATGCCAAACAATCTACCTTCCCTATCAGCTTTCTGCAAGTCTAATTCAAGACCTTCACCTCCAATAAATTCGGGTGGGGAACTTGGTTTGAGCACATCTTCTTTATAGGAAGGGGACACGGTATGTACTGCATCCGCAAAACGAATGCCTATGGCCATTAAATTAATGCAATCTTGATATCTGTAATCCATAAGCCCATTGTAATCAATAGGAATATCCGGGAACCAGTTTTTCAATGACGCATAGTTATTTTCAAAAGGACGTATTCCTTGAATGGCCAAATTGTGAATGGTATACACAAATCTTATCTTTTTCAATGTCTTGTATCCTGGATGATACGTTTTTATGTATAGCAAAAGACTCGAATGCCAATCATGTAAATGAACAATATCCAATTTTCCGAAAGCCTCTTTTTTTATTGCCTCAGCCACGGCAGTACAGAAAATGACATACTTTATAAAATCGGAATAAAAAGGTTCAACCGGATTGTTATGATAAATCTTCGCAATGTCTCCAGCCTCAATTTCGGGATGATGAATTACATAGTGATAAATATGATTGAATTCTTTTTTAGGGATGACCTCGTAGAGCTCGGCGGTATAGGTGGTTCCCTTTAATTCAAAATTAAGATCGGTTTTAAACACCCCATTTTTATGCAATCTGGAATACGCTGGTACAATTACATGTACCTTATCACCTCTCTCGGAAATCTGTCTAGGCACATCCCTAACAACATCCCCCATACCACCAGCTTTGCAATTGGGTATGGCATCATTTTCCGCAGCAACAAAAAGAAAATTATTCATTTATGAAAATTATATTGAATTAGTAAAACGTTCGTCACAAAAGGTAAGTAAAGTTATGCATTGAGCCAAAAAAAGCCTTTCTTTAGAAAGGCTTTTTTTGTTTTTATCTGAATTTATAGATTTACTTTAAAGGCTTTCTCTTTTGGATAATAGGCAATACTACCCAATTCTTCCTCAATTCTAAGAAGTTGATTGTATTTGGCCATCCTATCGGAACGGGAAGCTGAACCTGTCTTAATTTGACCCGTATTCAAGGCGACTGCCAAATCTGCAATGGTATTATCCTCAGTCTCCCCGGAACGGTGTGACATAACGGTCGTGTAACCAGCATCTTTGGCCATATTCACCGCTGCGATGGTTTCGGTTAATGATCCTATTTGGTTCACTTTGATAAGGATTGAATTGGCTATTCCGTTTTTAATACCCTTTGACAATCTTTCTACGTTGGTCACGAACAAATCATCCCCAACCAATTGAACTTTATCACCAACCAGATCGGTCAATACTTTCCAACCTTCCCAGTCATTCTCATCCATACCATCCTCAATGGAAATTATTGGGTATTTGGCACATAATTCCGCTAAATATTTTGCCTGTTCCTTTGATGTGCGAACAGCTCCTTTTTTCCCTTCGAACTTTGTATAGTCATACTTTCCATTTTCATAGAACTCAGCCGAAGCACAATCAAGGGCTATCATGACCTCATCACCAAATTTATAACCTGCATTGGTAACTGCTTTACCAATTGTATCAATAGCATCCTCAGTGCCATCCAATGTAGGGGCAAAACCACCTTCGTCACCAACTGCAGTACTTAAACCTCTATCGTGCAATACCTTCTTAAGATTGTGGAAAATTTCGGTTCCCATCTGCAAAGCATGGGAAAAGCTTTTAGCTTTAACAGGCATTATCATGAATTCCTGAAATGCAATAGGAGCATCTGAATGTGACCCACCATTGATAATATTCATCATTGGTACAGGTAATGTATTTGCACTTACCCCACCAACATATCTAAATAATGATAATCCCAATTCATTCGCAGCTGCTTTTGCTACTGCCAATGAAACACCTAGTATGGCGTTGGCTCCTAGTTTTGATTTATTTGGCGTGCCATCCAAATTGATCATTGTTTGATCAACTAGATTTTGTTCAAAAACCGACATTCCCAAAATCTCTTCCGCTATAACAGTGTTGACATTTTTAACTGCTTTACCAACACCCTTACCCATAAATGCTTTACCACCATCACGAAGTTCAACAGCTTCGTGTTCCCCTGTAGATGCCCCGGAAGGAACTGCTGCTCTACCCATTATACCATTTTCAGTGATTACATCTACCTCTACTGTTGGATTGCCTCTAGAATCAAATATTTGTCTTGCGTGGACACTTAGAATAATACTCATGTGAATTTATTTTTTTAGGATTGATTTTTGAAAGTACAAAGATACAAAACAGCGGATTTATGGGGTCTATTTACCCCCATATATTCACATGAAAATAAAGATTCGTTAAACTTTGACTTGGTCGGATACGGATTTCTTGATCAAATCAAAAAATTGATCAAAAAGATACTCCGCATCATGAGGTCCAGGACTGGCTTCCGGATGATATTGAACTGAAAAAACATCCTTATTTTTCATTCGAATTCCTGCAACGGTTTTATCATTTAAATGCACATGCGTAATCTCCAAATCAGGATTCGCTTCAGTTTCTTCCCTATTGATTGCGAAACCATGGTTCTGGGATGTAATTTCGCCTTTTCCTGTGAGCAAGTTCATGACAGGATGATTTATACCCCTATGCCCGTTGTGCATTTTATAAGTAGAAACACCGTTAGCCAAAGCAATAACCTGATGTCCAAGACAAATACCAAATAGGGGCTTATTACTAGCAATCATCCCTTTTGCAGTTTGAATGGATTTTTTTAAGGGCTCAGGATCCCCTGGGCCATTGGAAATAAAATATCCATCAGGATTCCATTTGCTCATTTCTTCAAAAGTTGTATTGTAAGGGAATACTTTGATATAAAAATCCCTTTTAGCCAAGTTTCTTAGTATGTTCAGTTTTATACCAATATCCAATGCAGAAATTTTATAGGAAGCATTCTTATTTCCAAAATAATAGGGTTTTTTTGTGGAAACTTTCGAGGCCAATTCAAGACCTTTCATACTTGGTATTTTGGCTAATTCAACTTTAAGTCGATCTACATTATCAACATCCGTTGAGATTACGGCATTCATTGCTCCGTTATCACGAATATAGCTTACCAGTGCTCTGGTATCTACATCCGATATTGCCAAGGTGTTATTTTTTTCCAAGAATTCAAGTAAACTCAAATCGGCATCAGGTCTCGAATAATCGTAACTGAAATTTTTACATATTAGACCAGCAATTTTAATTGAACTAGATTCTATTTCAGCTTCATTTGTGCCATAATTTCCTATGTGTGCATTTGTAGCGACCATAAGCTGGCCAAAATAAGATGGGTCGGTAAAAATCTCTTGGTAACCCGTCATTCCAGTATTAAAACATACTTCACCAAAGGATGTACCCTCTTTACCACCTACTGCTTTTCCATGAAAAACAGTACCATCGGCCAATAACAACAATGCTTTTTTCTTAGATTGATACTTCATACTACATATAACTATTTTTGGTTTCACAAATAAACATAAAAAAAGGATAAACTGTTAAGTTTATCCTTTTACAAATATTATTATTTAATAACATTTTATTCTTCTGAATCATCAGTTTTGTTTGCAACAACAGGAACAGGTGGGATTTCCGTTTTGGCACCACCGCCTCTTCTACTTCTTCTGGTAGTTTTCTTTTTGGGCCTGTCGGCGTTATAAATCTCATTAAAGTCAACCAACTCGATCATTGCCATATCGGCATTATCGCCAAGTCTATTCCCTAGTTTAATGATTCTTGTATAGCCACCTGGTCTATCACCGACCTTTTCAGCAACCTCACTGAACAACTCGGTAACTGCAAATTTGTCTCTTAAATATTTAAAAACAATACGTCTGTTATGTGTGCCTTTATCAGTAGTCAGGTTGTTTTCTGCCTTTGATTTTGTAATCAAAGGTTCTACAAACTGTTTCAGGGCTTTTGCCTTGGCAACCGTTGTGTTTATTCTCTTATGTTCAATTAAGGAACAGGCCATATTAGCCAACATGGCTTTTCTGTGAGCCGATTTTCTTCCTAAATGATTGACTTTCTTTCCGTGTCTCATGACTTATATTTTATCATCTTGCTACCAAATCCCAACAATTACAGACGGGAGAGCAAAATATGATTATTTAATCCTTATCCAATTTATATTTAGACAAATCCATACCAAAACTCAAGCCTTTGTTAATTACCAACTCTTCTAGTTCGGTCAAGGATTTTTTACCAAAGTTTCTAAATTTCATTAAATCATTCTTATTGAATGAGACCAAATCACCTAAGGTGTCAACTTCAGCGGCCTTAAGACAGTTCAATGCTCGAACTGAAAGATCCATATCCACTAATTTCGTTTTTAACAATTGTCGCATGTGCAATGACTCTTCGTCATAAGTTTCAGTCTGTGCAATCTCATCCGCTTCCAAGGTAATACGCTCATCAGAGAATAACATGAAGTGGTGGATCAATACTTTAGCACCTTCTGTCAAAGCATCCTTTGGATGTATAGAACCATCGGTCACTATTTCAAAAACCAATTTTTCGTAATCGGTCTTTTGTTCAACCCTAAAGTTCTCGATGCTATATTTAACATTCTTAATAGGAGTGAATATTGAATCCACAGCAATTGTTCCCAATGCTGAATTGGATTTCTTATTTTCCTCTGCAGGAACGTAACCCCTACCTTTATCAATAACAATTTCCATATTGATACTTACTTTCGGGTCCATATTGCAGATTACCAAATCTGGGTTCAATACTTGATACCCGGAAATGAATTTCTGAAAATCCCCAGCAGTCATTTGTTCTTTTCCACTCACTGAAATTGAAACTACTTCTGCTTCTGAATCTTCTATCTGCTTTTTAAAGCGTACTTGTTTAAGATTCAGAATAATCTCTGTCACATCTTCTACAACACCAGAAATTACTGAGAATTCATGTTCTACTTTGTCAATTCTAACAGAAGTAATTGCATGGCCTTCCAAAGATGAAAGCAACACTCTTCTTAATGCGTTCCCAACGGTTAAACCATAACCAGGTTCCAAAGGTCGAAATTCAAATTTACCTTCGAAATCTGAAGAATCGATCATTATTACTTTATCGGGTTTCTGAAAATTAAATAATGCCATAATTGGATCAGTGTTGTTTTATTTGGAGTATAACTCGACTATTAATTGTTCCTTGATGTTTTCAGGGATCTGCATTCTTTCGGGAATGGAAACAAATGTTCCTTCTTTCTTTTCGGTATTCCAGGTTATCCATTCATAAACACTACTATTTGCATCTAACGCATCCTGAATGGTCTGTAAAGACTTTGATTTTTCCCTAACGCCAACAACGTCACCTGCTTTCAAAGAATATGACGGAATATTCACCAACTCACCGTTAACTGTAATATGCCTATGTGAAACCAATTGTCTTGCCCCACTTCGTGTTGGGGAAATCCCCATTCTGTAGACAACATTATCTAAACGTGACTCGCATAATTGCAAAAGCACCTCACCGGTTACACCTTTACTACTATTCGCTTTGGTAAATAGGTTTCTAAACTGCTTTTCCAAAATACCATAAGTATATTTGGCTTTTTGCTTTTCCATCAACTGAAAGGAATATTCAGATTTTTTTCCACGTCGTCTTGCGTTTCCGTGTTGTCCTGGTGGGTAATTTTTCTTTTCAAAAGACTTATCGTCTCCGAAAATCGCTTCGCCGAATTTACGTGCGATTTTACTTTTTGGTCCTGTATATCTTGCCATCTTCTTTAAATTTGGAAATGTGATTATGAATTAAGGCTTAATCCTTCGATAATCGTAACTACATTTCCTATGAAATATTAGTAATTGATTAAACTCTTCTTCTTTTCGGTGGTCTGCAACCATTATGTGGCATTGGGGTAACATCAATGATCTCAGTGACCTCTATCCCTGCATTGTGAATAGATCGTATTGCCGATTCCCTGCCATTACCTGGTCCTTTAACATACACCTTTACTTTTCTAAGTCCTGCTTCATGAGCAACTTTTGCACAATCCTCAGCAGCAACCTGAGCAGCGTATGGAGTATTCTTTTTAGACCCTCTGAAACCCAGCTTTCCGGCAGAGGACCACGAGATAACATCTCCTTTTTTGTTGGTCAACGAAATAATTATATTGTTGAATGATGCGGTTACATGGGCTTCCCCAATAGCATCTACAATAACCTTACGTTTTTTTGCCGATTTTGCATTTACCTTTGCCATAATATGCTACCTATTATTTAGTTGCCATTTTTTTGTTAGCAACTGTTTTTCTTTTTCCTTTACGTGTCCTGGAATTGTTCTTAGTCCTTTGACCTCTCAAAGGTAAACCAGCCCTATGGCGAATGCCACGATAGCACCCAATATCCATTAATCGCTTAATGTTCAATTGTGTCTCAGAGCGTAACTCCCCTTCAATGGTATAAGATGCAACAGCTTCTCGAATGCGCCCTATCTCATCATCGTTCCAATCAGATACTTTAGTATCTTCACTAACCTGTGCTTTTTCCAATATTTCCTTGGATCTACTACTGCCAATACCAAAAATATAGGTAAGGGCAATAACACCTCTCTTTTGTTTTGGTATGTCTATACCTGCAATTCTTGCCATAATTATCCTTGTCTTTGTTTAAATCTAGGATTCTTTTTGTTAATCACGTATAACCTGCCTTTTCTTCGTACAATCTTGCACTCGGCACTTCTCTTTTTTACTGATGCTCTAACTTTCATCTTGCTATCTTAATATCTATATGTAATTCTTGCTTTTGTAAGGTCATACGGGCTCATCTCCAATTTAACCTTATCCCCAGGAAGCAATTTTATGTAATGCATTCTCATTTTACCTGAAATATGCGCTGTTACCACATGACCATTTTCCAGTTCTACCCGAAACATTGCATTTGATAGTGCCTCTATAATTGAGCCATCTTGTTCTATTGCTGCTTGTTTAGCCATAATCTATGCTACTTTCCTGTTTTTACCTGATTTCATTAACCCATCATAATGTCTGTTCAACAAATAAGCATTTACTTGTTGTACAGTATCAATGGCTACACCCACCATAATCAATAATGAGGTCCCTCCATAAAACAACGCCCAACCTGCTTGCACATCCATAAGTTTAACAACAACTGCAGGTAAAACCGCCAATAGTGCCAAAAAGACCGAACCTGGCAAAGTAATCAATGACATAATCTTGTCAAGAAAATCCCCTGTTTCCTTTCCTGGTCTAATACCGGGAATAAAACCACCACTTCTTTTTAAATCATCTGCCATTTTATTCGTTGGTACCGTTATAGCTGTATAAAAATAGGTGAATATGATAATCAATAACGCAAATAATATGTTATAGGCCAATCCGAAAATATCCTGGAATTGGACTTCCATCCATTGACCAACAGCTGTATTGTTAAATGTCTTTCCTATTAAGCCTGGAGCAAACATGATTGCCTGTGCAAATATTATTGGCATTACCCCAGAGGCATTCAATTTTAAGGGGATGTACTGTCTAGATCCCATTATATTCTTTTCATATCCTCCAGAAGCCGTTCTCCTTGCATATTGTACTGGTATTTGACGGGTTGCCATTACCAGTAAAACGCTGGCAAGAATGACCAAGAACCAAAGTATTACTTCGATTAGTATAAACATTAAACCACCATTATTATTCGCTGTTCTAGAAATGAATTCTTGAACAAATGATTGTGGCAAAGTTGCTATAATACCTATCATTATCAATAAGGAAATACCGTTACCAATACCCTTATCGGTTATTTTTTCCCCTAACCACATTGCGAACACACAACCTGTAACCAATATTATTACAGAAGGCACAATAAAATCCAAACCTTTTCCAAGGATAAAAGCACTATCTGGAACACCCAAGGCCCCTAAACTATATAAATAAGCAGGCGCTTGGACTATACAAATACCAATGGTTAACCACCGTGTTATCTGATTTATTGTTTTTCTTCCACTTTCCCCTTCTTTCTGTAATTTCTGCAAATATGGGATTGCAATACCCATTAATTGTACAACAATCGATGCAGAAATATATGGCATAATACCCAATGCGAATACCGAAGCGTTGGCAAATGCCCCACCGGTAAAAGCGTTAAGAATTCCTAAAATACCACTATCGGTATTTGAGGATAATTCTGCCAATTGGGTAGTATCAATACCAGGAAGAACAATTTGGCAACCAAAACGGTACACCAAAAGAAGGCCCAAGGTTATAATAATCCTGTTCCTTAGCTCTTCTATCTTCCAAATATTGGATAATGTCTCGAAAAAATTCTTCATAGTGCTGTGTTACTTATAAATTTATAGCTTCACCTCCTGCAGCTTCAATCGCCGCTTTTGCTGTAGCTGTAAATTTATGTACAGAAACTTTTAAGGGTGCTTTAAGCTCCCCTCCTCCTAATATTTTAACCAATTCGTTTTTACGTGCCATCCCATTTTCAACTAGGGTCTCAAAGGTAACCGTATCTTTAACTACCTTATTATCAACTAATTGTTGTAGTCTATCAAGATTTATTCCTTGATAATCCTTTCTGTTGATATTTTTGAATCCAAACTTGGGAACACGTCTTTGCAAAGGCATTTGACCACCTTCAAAACCAATTTTCTTGGAATATCCTGATCTTGACTTCGCTCCTTTATGTCCTCTAGTTGCTGTACCGCCTTTACCTGATCCTTGGCCCCTACCTACTCTTTTCCCATCTCTATTGACAGAACCATCAGCTGGTTTTAGATTACTTAAGTTCATCTGTTACTTTTTATTGTTTTTTAAATGTCAGATGTAATCTTTGATGATTGTAATAATAGCTGTATAAAAAGTAACTATTATTTTAACCATGTCGATTTCATTACACTATTTTATATTTTAAGCTTCCTCTGTGGAAACTAAGTGTTTAACTGTATCTATCATGCCAATAATACTTGGCGTGGCATCATGCTCTACTATCTGGCCTATTTTGCGTAGTCCTAGCGCTTCCAAAGTTCTCTTTTGGTTTTGTGGGCGCTTAATACTACTCTTTAACTGTTTAACTTTTATCTTTGCCATATTCTATTATCCTTTAAATACTTTTTCTAAAGAAACTCCTCTTTGCTGGGCAACTGTTCTTGCATCCCTTAATTGTAATAAAGCATCAAATGTTGCTTTAACTACATTATGTGGATTGGAAGATCCTTGGGATTTAGATAGCACATCGTGCACTCCTACAGCCTCCAATACCGCTCTTACGGCACCACCTGCAATTACCCCTGTACCATGTGATGCAGGTTGAATATAAACACGGGCACCACCAAACTTACCTTTTTGTTCGTGAGGCAATGTGTGTTTGTTCAAAGGAATACGAATAAGGTTCTTTTTTGCATCTTCGATAGCTTTTGCAATGGCTGTTGCAACTTCTTTGGATTTGCCCAAACCATGCCCAACAACACCAGCCTCATCCCCTACCACAACGATAGCGGAAAAACCAAATGCCCTACCACCTTTGGTAACTTTGGTAACCCTTTGTACACCAACCAACCTATCTTTAAGCTCTAAACCTCCTGGTTTAACAGTTTCTACGTTTTTGTATTTTTGGTACATACTATTTATTAAAATTTTAGTCCTGCTTCCCGTGCTGCATCAGCTAGGGATTTAACTCTACCATGATATAAATTACCACCTCTATCAAAGGCAACTTTATCTATACCAGCTTGCTTGCATTTTTCAGCAATTGTTTTACCCACTAATTTGGCAATTTCCGACTTATTTCCTTTTGATTTGGCCAAATCCTTATCCCTTGATGAAGCTGCGAGCAAAGTAGTTCCTTTGTTATCATCGATTACTTGGGCGTAAATTCCAGTATTACTTCTAAATACTGACAATCTCGGCCTATCGGCAGTTCCGAAGGAAATTTTTCTTATTCTCCTTCTGATTCTAAATTTTCTCTGAGTCTTTGATAATCCCATGATACTTAATATTAAGCTGATTTACCCGCTTTTCTTCTTAATTGTTCACCAACGAACTTGATTCCTTTTCCTTTGTAAGGTTCTGGCTTACGGAAAGAACGAATCTTTGCTGCAACCTGACCTACCAATTGTTTGTCAAAAGAGGTTAGTTTTATAATAGGGTTTTTACCTTTTTCAGAAGCTGTTTCTATCTTCACTTCTGGAGCAATATTCATTACGATATTGTGGGAAAAACCTAAAGCCAGATCTAATTTCTGTCCCTGATGACTTGCTCTATATCCAACACCAACAAGCTCCAATTCCTTGGTCCATCCTTTAGACACACCTTCTACCATATTCAAAACCAATGATCTATATAATCCGTGTTTTGCTTTGTGCTCTATTGAATCAGATGGTCGCGTAACCCATGCTTGACCATCTTCAATCTTTATGGCCACACCGGAAAAATCCTGGGTCAATTCACCAAGTTTCCCTTTAACGGTAACCACATTTTCTTTCACGTCTATAGTTACTCCTTCTGGAATTGCTATTGGATTATTACCTATTCTTGACATTTTTTTACTCTTTTAATAGTATTAATATACGTAGCATAAAACTTCGCCGCCAACATTGTCGTTCTTGGCTTGCTTACTTGTCATTACCCCGTGGGAAGTAGAAACAATTGCAATACCCAAACCGTTAAGAACCCTAGGCATATCACCAGAGTTAGCATATTTACGCAAACCGGGCTTACTAATACGTTGTATTTTTTTAATTACGGGTTCCTTGGTCACCTTATCATATTTTAAGGCAATCTTTATTGAACCTTGTACTTTATCCTCGTCAAACTTGTAACTTAAAATATATCCTTGATCGAACAATATTTTAGTTATTTCCTTCTTAACATTGGAAGCCGGAATCTCAACCACTCTATGACCGGCTGAACTGGCATTTCTGACTCTTGTTAAGTAATCTGCTATAGTATCTGTTACCATTTATATATATTTCGGTAGCGGTTTTCAACTTATTTGTTGAACCTGAAACCAATTAATTATTTATTACCAGCTGGCTTTTTTAACTCCTGGAATCAATCCTTGATTAGCCATCTCCCTGAACGTTACCCTTGAAATACCAAAAGTTCTCATATACCCCTTAGGTCTTCCTGTTATTTTGCAACGATTGTGCATACGAACTGGAGAAGCATTTTTTGGCAATTTTTGAAGTGCTTCATAGTCACCAGCCTCTTTTAAAGCTTTACGCTTCTCAGCATATTTAGCAACTGTCTTCGCCCTTTTTCTTTCGCGGGCCTTCATTGATTCTTTAGCCATACTAGTTCTTTTTAAAAGGTAATCCTAATTCTGTTAATAATGATTTTGCTTCCTTATCAGTTGGTGCGGATGTAACAAATGTTATATCCATTCCATTAATCCTATTTATTTTATCGATGTTGATTTCAGGGAAAATAATCTGCTCGGTAACACCTAAACTGTAATTACCCCTTCCATCGAAACCTGTAGCACGTATTCCTTGGAAATCCCTTACCCTTGGCAAAGCAGAGGTAACCAATCTATCCAAGAATTCATACATTTTTTCTCCACGTAAAGTTACTTTGGCACCAATTGGCATTCCCTTACGTAATTTAAAAGTGGCAACATCTTTCTTTGATATTGTGGAAATGGCCTTTTGTCCTGTGATCATCGTTAATTCATCAACAGCGTAATCAATTAGTTTCTTATCAGCAACAGCGGCGCCAACCCCTCTACTGACCACAATTTTCTGTAGTTTAGGAACCTGCATTACATTCTTGTAACCAAACTCCTCTTTAAGCGCGCTAACTATGCGCTCGTTATATTCTATTTTTAATCTTGAAACGTAAGCCATAACTAAATTACTTCATTGGATTTTTTAGAAAACCTAACCTTCTTACCATCCCTTACTTCCATACCTACCCTTGTTGTTTCATTTGATTTTGAATCGATCAATGATAAGTTGGATATGTGAATAGGAGCTTCCTTTTTTACAATACCGCCTTGAGGGTTGTTCGCGCTTGGTTTCTCGTGTTTGGAAACCATATTCGCACCTTCTACGATAGCTTTATTTTTATCAATAAATACCTTGGTCACTTTGCCCTCTGTACCTTTATGGTCTCCAGCAATAATCCTAACGGTATCCCCTGTTTTTATCTTTAATTTTTTCATCTTGTCTAATATATTAAAGTACCTCAGGTGCCAATGATACAATTTTCATGAATTGCTTATCACGAAGTTCCCTCGCAACAGGTCCAAAAACACGTGTACCTCTCATTTCCCCTGTTGGGTTCAATAAAACACAAGCATTATCATCAAAACGAATATAAGAACCATCAGGCCTTCTTACCTCTTTCTTGGTCCTAACCACTACTGCGGTTGACACTGCTCCTTTTTTTATACCCCCATTAGGCGTGGCTTCCTTAACGGTAACAACGATTTTATCCCCTATTGAAGCGTATCTCCTTTTTGTGCCACCTAGAACTCGGATGGTCAAAACCTCTTTTGCTCCAGTATTGTCTGCTACCTTTAGTCTTGATTCTTGCTGTAACATAATTATTTAGCTCTTTCTAAGATTTCTACTAACCTCCAACATTTTGTCTTGCTCAAGGGGCGGGTCTCCATGATCTTTACGGTATCACCTATATTACAATCGTTCTTTTCATCGTGTGCAACATATTTCTTTGTTTTCAACACGAACTTACCGTACATAGGGTGTTTTACTCGTTTAACTTCAGCAACCACTATGGATTTCTCCATTTTGTCGCTAGTAACAACCCCTACTCTCTCTTTTCTTAAGTTTCTTTTTTCCATAAAGCAGAACCAGTTATTGGTTTTCCCTATTTGTTAATTCTGTTGCCAATCTTGCTACCGTTCTTCTAACTTTCTTAATTTGAAGAGGGTTTTCCAACGGAGTTACAAAATGTGCGATTTTTAAATCTGCATGCTGTTTTTTAAACTCAGCAAGTTTTTCCGTAAGTTCTTCGACCGATAACTTTTTTATTTCTAAATTTTTCATGATTCCTTACGATTAAATCTGATCAGTATAATCCCGTGCAACAATGAATTTTGTTTTTACAGGTAACTTTTGTGCTGCCAAACGCAGTGCCTCTTTAGCGATATCTTGCGAAACCCCTGCTATTTCGAACATAATTCTACCTGGTTTTACCACAGCAACAAAATACTCCGGGGCACCTTTACCTTTTCCCATACGTACTTCCAATGGTTTTTTGGTAATAGGTTTATCTGGGAATATTTTGATCCATAACTGTCCTTCCCTCTTCATAAATCTTGTCGCGGCAATACGAGCTGCTTCAATTTGTCGGGATGTTAAAAAAGATGAATCCAAGGATTTTATGCCGAACATGCCATTTGAAAGCTGAGTACCCCTGCCGGAGTTGCCTTTCATACGACCTGTTTGCATTTTACGAAACTTGGTTCTTTTCGGTTGTAACATTTCTCTACTTCTTTAAAAAATTACTTTCTACGACGTTGTTTTCTCGGTCCTTCTTGCTTTCCTCCTTTTCCTGATTGGCCTTTTTGCATTCCTACCAATGGGGAAAGTTCTCTTTTACCAAATACTTCACCTTTCATGATCCATACTTTAATACCTAGTCTTCCATAAGTAGTGTGCGCCTCATGTAAAGCATAATCAATATCAGCCCTAAAAGTGGATAACGGTATACGTCCGTCCTTATACGATTCTGACCGAGCCATTTCCGCACCGTTCAAACGTCCTGAAATCTGTACTTTTATTCCTTCTGCGTTCATGCGCATTGCCGCAGCAATCGACATTTTTATTGCACGTCTAAAAGATATTCTACTTTCAATTTGTCGTGCAATACTTGCAGCAACTAGATTGGCATCAACTTCAGGCCTTTTTATCTCATAGATATTGATCTGAACCTCTTTGTTGGTGATTTTTTTAAGCTCTTCCTTTAGCTTGTCAACTTCCTGCCCTCCTTTACCGATGATAATACCCGGTCTAGCGGTCGTAATAGTTACGGTAATCAGCTTTAAGGTACGCTCGATTATTACTCTAGACACACTGGCCTTTGAAAGACGGGCATGAATATATTTTCTGATTTTAGCGTCTTCAGCTAGCTTGTCTCCATAATCATTACCACCATACCAGTTAGATTCCCATCCTCTGATAATTCCTAGACGATTTCCTATTGGATTTGTTTTTTGTCCCATTCTAGCTTGCTATATTATTGTTAGACCCCAAAACCAAAGTAACATGGTTTGAACGTTTTCTTATCCTATGCGCTCTACCTTGAGGTGCTGGTCGCAATCTTTTTAACATACTACCACTATCAACCCTTATCTCTTTCACGATAAGTTCAGCATCCTCCATATTGGCATCTTCGTTCTTAGCTTGCCAGTTTGCCAATGCGGATAAAAGCAACTTCTCTAGTTTTCGTGAAGCCTCCTTTGAATTGAATTTCAATATGGCCAAAGCTTTCTCAACTTCAACACCTCTAATCAAATCGGCTACCAATCTCATTTTTCTTGGAGATGTAGGGCAGTTGTTTAATTTGGCAAAAGCCAATTGTTGTTTTTCAGCCTTTATTCTTTCGGCCATTTGTTTTTTTCGAACTCCCATAGCTTACTTTTTACCCTTATTCTTTGCTCCTGCATGACCTCTAAACGATCTTGTTGGAGAAAATTCGCCAAGTTTGTGACCTACCATATTTTCTGTAATGTAAACAGGAACAAATTGTCTCCCATTATGAACAGCTATGGTTAAACCAACAAAGTCTGGTGTTATCATTGAAGCTCTTGACCAAGTCTTAATTACGCTTTTCTTGCCAGAAGCAGAATTTTGCTGGATTTTCTTATCCAAGCTATGATGAACGTAAGGTCCTTTTTTTAGTGAACGTGCCATTTCTTTTTCTTTTTATTTCTTTCTACGTTCTAAGATATATCTATTCGTACTCTTCGATTTAGAACGTGTTCTAAAGCCTTTAGCAGGAATACCATTTCTAGATCTTGGATGACCACCTGAAGCTCTACCTTCGCCACCACCCATTGGGTGATCAACCGGGTTCATTGCTACTGGTCTTGTTCTTGGTCTTCTACCCAACCATCTGCTTCTACCAGCCTTACCTGATACCAATAATTGATGATCTGAATTGGATACAGCACCTACAGTTGCCAAACATCCTGAAAGTATAAGTCTCGTTTCACCTGAAGGCAATTTAACAGTAACGAACTTACCCTCCTTGGCCATCAACTGAGCGAATGTCCCTGCACTTCTTGCCATAACGGCACCTTGTCCAGGTCTTAACTCTATACATGAAATAATAGTTCCTAACGGAATATCGTTCATGGGAAGGGCATTCCCTATTTCAGGTGCAGCAGATGAACCTGATGAAACTTTTTGACCGACCTGTAATCCATTTTGGGCAATAACATATCGCTTTTCACCATCTGCATATTCCAATAATGCAATGAAAGCGGTTCTGTTTGGATCATATTGAATTGATTTTACTACAGCGGAAACATCTTGTTTCTCCCTTTTAAAATCAATAACACGATACCTTCTTTTATGACCGCCACCTCTATGGCGAATGGTCATTTTTCCTTGACTGTTTCTACCTCCCGACTTTTTTAACGGAGCAAGCAAGCTTTTTTCCGGCTTATCAGTAGTAATGGCGTCAAATCCGTTTACTACTCTAAAACGCTGTCCAGGAGTGATTGGTTTTAATTTTCTAACTGACATTTCTTGTCTTTATAGATTACTGTAAAAATCAATTATATCACCTTCCACAACCTCGATAATAGCCTTTTTAACGGCATTGGTCTTCCCGTGTTGTATTCCGGTTTTGGTATATCGTGACTTTCTTTTAGGACCATAGTTCATGGTTCTTACTTTTTTCACAGAAACACCGTAAGCTGCCTCTACAGCATCTTTTATTTGAATTTTGTTTGCCTTGGGATCCACTATGAAACCATAACGATTGTGTAACTCGCTATCCGCGGTCATTTTTTCCGTTATTATTGGCTTTATTAACACATTCATGGTTTTCCTATTTATTTAAGTTCAATTCTATTCCTTCTAATGAACCTTCAAGCAATACAATATTATTTGCATTTAATATTTTATAAGTGCTTAATTCTGAGTTAGTTATGACCTCAGAACGCTCCAAATTACGCGAAGACAAATATACACCATTATTTGAATCACCCAACACAAATAAAGATTTTTTGTTTTCCAATCCAAGTGACTTTAAAACCTGAACAAAATCCTTGGTTTTTGGAGCTTCAAAATTAAAGTCCTCAACCACCAAAATCGCCTTTTCCTTGGTCTTGATACTTAGTGCCGATTTTCTAGCCAAACGCTTAACGTTTTTGTTCAACTTTTGGGTATAATCCTTAGGTCTAGGTCCGAATATTCGTCCACCTCCCCTAAAGATCGGCGACTTAATACTTCCTGCTCTTGCAGTACCAGTACCTTTTTGCTTTTTTATCTTTCTAGTACTTCCCGCAATCTCTGCTCTTTCCTTTGCCTTGTGGGTTCCTTGTCTCTGGTGCGCCAAATATTGTTTAACATCCAAGTAAATTGCATGGTTATTTGGCTCTATTGCGTAAACATTGTCAGAAAGGTCTACCTTTCTTCCTGTTTCTTTTCCTTTAATATCTAAAACTGCTACCTTCATTACTGCCACCTTTGAATAGTTACGTAAGCGTTTTTATGACCAGGCACACAACCTTTTACCACTAAAAGATTCTTTTCTGGAACTATTTTTAAAACTTTTAGGTTTTGAACAGTTACCTGTTCACCTCCCATTCTACCGGCCATCTTCATCCCTTTGAATACTCTTGCAGGATATGATGCAGCACCAATAGATCCAGGAGCCCTAAGTCTGTTATGCTGACCGTGGGTTGATTGACCAACACCGGCAAAGCCATGTCTTTTAACAACCCCCTGAAAACCTTTTCCTTTTGATGTACCAACTACATCAACAAATTCACCTTCCACAAAAACGTCAACACCAACGGTGTCACCCAATTTGTATTCACCTTCAAAACCTTGGAACTCAATGACTTTTTTCTTGGGAGAAGCACCTGCTTTTTTAAAGTGGCCCAATTCGGCCTTATTAGCACGTTTTTCTGCCTTGTCATCGAAACCAAGTTGAAGGGCACTGTACCCGTCGACCTCTTCGGTTCTGACTTGGGTAACTACGCATGGTCCAGCTTCAATGACGGTACAAGGGATATTTTTCCCATTCTCGTCAAAAATGCTGGTCATACCTACTTTTTTTCCTATTAACCCAGACATATAATTATTATTTATTAATTACTTTACTATTAAACTTTTTTACAAAAAAACAGGGTCAAAAAATAATTCAACCCTGAATTTATTTTTGTTTCCGTTTTTCCCTTGCACGCAGCTCAGGACATGTTACCCTTCCTATTTGGAATGGCAAAATACTTATACTTTAATCTCAACCTCAACACCACTTGGAAGCTCAAGCTTCATAAGGGCGTCAATGGTCTTGGATGATGAACTATAAATGTCCAACAACCTTTTATAAGAACTTAATTGAAATTGTTCCCTTGACTTTTTGTTTACGTGCGGTGAACGCAAAACCGTAAATATCTTTTTATGTGTTGGCAAAGGAATTGGTCCTGTAACCACAGCACCTGTTGTCTTCACCGTTTTTACGATTTTCTCAGCAGACTTATCCACCAAATTGTGATCGTAAGATTTTAGTTTTATTCTGATTTTTTGACTCATCCTCTAAAATTTAAGCGGTTACCCCTTTTGCTACTTTTATAACTTCTTCTGCAATACTCGATGGAGTTTCGGCATAGTGCGAAAATTCCATTGTTGATGTAGCTCTACCTGATGACAAAGTTCTAAGTGATGTCACATAACCGAACATTTCGGATAATGGTACTTCACCCTTTATTACTTTTGAACCAGCCCTATCACTCATATTTGTAATTGTTCCTCTTCTTCGGTTAAGATCCCCAACAATATCACCCATATTCTCTTCAGGCGTAAGCGCCTCGATCTTCATTATCGGTTCCATTATCACAGCACCAGCAGCTTTACCAGCGGATTTGTAACCCATTTTGGCCGCCAATTCAAAAGAAAGTGCATCTGAATCAACAGGGTGAAAAGACCCATCTTTTAATACAACCTTCATGGTATCCATCTCATAACCGGCCAAAGGACCGTTTTTCATGGCAGCTTTGAATCCTTTTTCTACAGAAGGAATAAATTCCTTAGGAATACGCCCACCTTTTATTTGATCGACAAACTGTAATCCCGTACCTTCAAAATCAGCATCCGCAGGTCCCATTTCAAAGACAATATCCCCAAATTTACCGCGACCACCAGATTGCTTCTTATAGGTTTCCCTATGTGAGGCCGTTTTTGTTAACGATTCCTTATATTCAACTTGTGGCTCTCCTTGATTAACATCGACCTTGAATTCCCTTCTCAATCGATCCACGATAATATCCAAGTGCAACTCACCCATTCCAGAAATAATAGTCTGTCCGGAAGCCTCATCGGTTTTTACTTGGAATGTTGGATCCTCTTCAGCCAATTTTGCCAAAGCCATTCCCAACTTATCTACATCTGCCTTTGTCTTAGGCTCAACAGCAATACCAATAACTGGATCAGGAAAGTTCATACTTTCCAATATTATCGGATGCTTTTCCGAAGAAAGTGTATCCCCTGTTTTGATATCCTTAAAACCAACAGCAGCACCTATATCCCCTGCTTCAATATAACTGATAGCATTCTGCTTATTCGCGTGCATTTGATAAATCCTGGAAATACGCTCTTTATTACCTGAACGGTTATTCAATACATATGAACCAGCATCCAATCTACCTGAATATGCCCTAAAGAATGCCAAACGACCTACAAATGGATCGGTAGCAATTTTAAAGGCCAATGCCGCAAATGGCTCCTTTACATCTGGCTTTCTAGCAATTGGTAGCTCTGTATCTGGGTCAATCCCCATTATTGCTTCTTTGTCCATAGGAGATGGCAAGTAGCGACATACAGCATCCAATAAAAACTGAACCCCTTTATTCTTAAAAGAAGACCCACAGATCATAGGAATAATACTCATATCCATAACCGCAGCCCTTAAAGCAGCATGTACTTCATCCTCAGTAATGGAATCTTCGTCCTCGAAGAATTTTTCCATCAATGTTTCATCATATTCAGCAACCGCTTCGATCAAGGCAGCACGATATTCACGCACCTCATCTTTCATTTCTACAGGGATATCCACGATATCAAAAGTGGCACCCATATTTTCTTCATGCCAAATAATAGCACGATTTTTCACTAAATCAACTACGCCTTTAAAATCGGCTTCATCCCCAATTGGCAATACGATAGGAACTGCATTGGATTTCAACATTTCCTTGATCTGCTTGCAAACCATAATGAAATTAGCACCCTGTCTATCCATTTTGTTCACAAAGCCCATTCTAGGAACTTTGTAATTATCGGCCAATCTCCAGTTGGTCTCAGATTGCGGCTCCACGCCATCAACTGCACTAAATAGAAAGACCAATCCATCAAGAACCCTTAATGAACGATTTACCTCAACAGTAAAATCAACGTGACCTGGGGTATCTATAATATTAAAATGGTAGGGCTTGGTATCCTCGACTACTTGTCCGTTTTTCATTGGAAATTGCCAAGTACAGGTTGTTGCGGCAGAAGTAATGGTAATACCACGTTCTTGCTCTTGCTCCATCCAGTCCATTGTTGCGGCACCATCATGCACCTCACCAATTTTATGGCTTACACCAGTATAGTAAAGAATACGCTCAGTGGTGGTTGTTTTACCAGCATCAATATGCGCAGCAATACCTATATTCCTTGTATATTTTAAATCTCTTGCCATTTCTAATTAAAATCTAAAGTGGGAGAATGCTTTGTTAGCTTCAGCCATTTTGTGGGTATCAACCCTTCTCTTAACTGCCGCACCTTCTTCCTTGGAAGCGGCCAGGATTTCTGCTGCCAATTTCTGTGACATTCCTTTTTCGTTTCGCTTGCGTGCAAAACTTATAAGCCATTTCATGGCAGTGGATATTTTACGGTCCGGTCTAATTTGCATAGGTATTTGAAAGGTTGCCCCTCCTACCCTTCTGCTTCTTACCTCAACATGTGGCATAACATTTGAAAGTGCATCCTTCCAAAGTTCCAATGCCGACTTTTCCTCATCAGTTTTCTTTTCCTCTACAATATCAATTGCATCATAGAAAACACTAAATGCAACTGATTTCTTACCATCCCACATCATCATATTCACAAAACGCGTGACCAATTGGTCATTAAACCGCGGGTCTGGTAATAATGGTCTTTTTATTGCCTGTTTTTTTCTCATTACTGCTTTTTAAAAAAGTTCTGATTACTTCTTTGGTCGTTTTGCACCGTATTTAGATCTGCGTTGGGTTCTTCCGGCTACACCTGCTGTATCCAAAGCACCTCTAACAATATGATATCTAACACCTGGCAAATCCTTTACTCTTCCGCCTCTTACTAATACTATCGAGTGCTCTTGTAAATTGTGTCCCTCCCCTGGAATGTAAGCATTCACTTCCTTTCCATTGGTCAACCTTACCCTTGCTACTTTACGCATTGCAGAGTTAGGTTTCTTAGGCGTAGTGGTATATACCCTGGTACATACCCCTCTCCTTTGAGGACACGAATCCAAAGCAGCCGATTTACTCTTCTTAGTAATTGTGGCCCTTCCTTTTCGTACTAATTGTGAAATTGTTGGCATACTATATTATATATGTATAAAAAATTACCCTCTGTTTAAGGGCTGGCAAATGTAGTAATATTTCATTATAATTCAAATATTGAAAGATTAATTTTAAAGTTTTTTTGCCATTAAACCTAAAACCCTGATTTTATGAATAACTACATTATTAATGAATCCGGATTTTTAATAATTTTTAAAAAAACGGACGTTTATCAACCACATAATTAATAAAAGTTTATAAATACCCGTCTTTATTGCGATATATCTATCCTTTTTGCCAATTTTATAGGTTATTTGTATCGTATCACAAAAAGCATTGAGAAAGTTGTATTATTCAATCAACTTCTTAAAGTTTTATTAATATTAGTTTGGATTATTAACATGAAATTAGGATTTTTGCAGCTAGCTAATTCAAATAACTAAAAAATGAGAACAAAATTAAATGTTATCTTAACGCTACTATTGGCGTTTGTTGTGCACATTTCGTTTGCACAGGAGAAAACGATATCTGGGATGGTGTCGGATCAAGACGGTCTACCGCTCCCTGGAGTTAATATCGTTGTACAAGGTACTACTACTGGTACCCAGACCGATTTTGATGGTAACTATCAAATAAGTGCATCAGAAGGTCAAACATTACGATTTACTTATATTGGTCAAAAAGAAGTAACGCAAGTCGTTGGGACAGGCAATACTTTAAATGTCCAAATGGAACAGGACGCACAAGCCCTGGAAGAAGTGGTAGTTACCGCTTTAGGTATTAGAAGGGAGAAACAAGCCCTTGGATATGCCACTACTGAGGTGAAAGGCGACCAGGTGAACACAGCCAAGGAAACTAACTTCATAAACTCACTCTCTGGTAAAGTAGCCGGACTTGATATTAAGAAGAGTAGTTCTTTAGGAGGTTCGTCAAATATCATTTTAAGGGGATATTCGTCGATTACCGGTAACAACCAACCTTTATTTGTAGTTGATGGTATACCTATTAGTAACTCAACCGTTACTTCAGGTAATCAAAATACAGGACGTGGAGGTTATGACTTTGGTAACGCTGCCATGGACATTAACCCAGAAGACGTTGAGTCAGTAAACGTATTGAAAGGTGCCGCGGCATCTAACCTTTACGGTTCAAGGGCCGCGAACGGGGTAATTATTGTTACCACAAAAAAAGGTACTAAAAGTAAAGGTTTGGGAGTAACCATAAATTCAGGTGTTACTATGGCAAATTATGACAAGGACACTTTCCCTAAATACCAAAATGAATATGGGGGAGGTTATGGTTCATTCTATGACGGTCCAGGGGGTTATTTCTTTGAGCAAGATATCGATGGTGATGGTATTGATGATTTATTAGCTCCTTTTACTGAAGATGCTTCCTATGGAGCTGCCTTTGACCCTAATTTATTGGTATACCAATGGGATGCCTTTTATCCGGGATCACCCACCTATTTACAACCCACACCTTATGTAGCCGGAGCAAATGGTCCGGAATATATATTTAATACAGGGGTTACCCTAAACAATAGTGTTTCACTTTCCGCAGGTAGCGAAACTGGATCCTTTAGATTGGGTTACACCAATCTTGAACAAACAGGTATTGTTCCCAACAGTAAAATCAAGAGACACACTATAGATTTTAATGGTACACAACAACTTTCCGAAAAGCTTACTGCCGGTGTTAAGGCAACTTTCACTAAAACAGACGGTAAAGGACGTTATGGTACAGGGTACGATGGAAACAACATTATGCAGAGTTTTAGGCAATGGCATCAACGAAATGTTGATTTCAAGGCTCAGGAACAATCATATCTGAACACAAGAACAAACACCACTTGGAATTATGGTGGCGATCCAACCACGGAAGAAGGACGGGTACCTATATTTTTTGACAACCCGTTTTGGACATTGTATGAAAATTACGAAACCGATACAAGAAACCGTTTGTTCGGTAATGTTTATCTGACTTATGATATTGCCGATTGGTTAAGTATTACCGGTCGTACCTCAGTGGATACCTATGCTGAATTCCAGGAAGAAAGAACCGCTGTAACCAGTACTTCCCTAAGTGTATACAATAGGTATAATAGGTCATTTACAGAATTGAACTACGATCTTTTATTAAATTACAATTTTGATCTAATTCCTGGCCCCAATAACCGACTGACATTGGACGGTGTTATTGGTGCTACTGCAAGACAGAATAGGGTAGAATCCATTAATGCCGCCACAAGTGGTGGGTTGGTGGTTCCAAGACTATATTCGTTGAGTAATTCAACAAACTTATTGCCGCCTCCTGCGGAATATCTAGGGAAGTTAAAGCAATATGGTTACTTTGGAAACGCATCCTTTGGTTATGGAGGTTTCCTTTATTTAGATCTTTCTGGACGTTATGATATTTCGTCTACACTACCGGATGAGAACAATGGCTTTTTCTATCCAGCGGTATCCACTTCGCTTGTTTTCTCTAAATTGTTGAATGCAGATTGGATGTCTTTTGGTAAGCTACGTGCCAATTACGCTGAGGTAGGTAACAGTACTGTTCCTCAAAGGGTATTTGATGCTTATTTTAGCCCTACCAACTTTACAGTACCGTTATTCTCTGTAGCTGGTCAGGCCAACAATAGGAATTTGGTTAATGAACTTACAAAGTCTTATGAATTAGGTCTTGAAATGAGTTTCGCCAATAAAAGAGTTGGTTTTGATGTTTCTTATTATAAAACCAACACTACCGACCAGATTTTCCCTGTTCAGGTCAGTAGGGCCACAGGATATAGCTCTAAAGTTGTAAATTCAGGGGATATTGAAAACAGAGGTATTGAAGTAGCCCTTAATGTATCTCCAGTAAGAAATGAAAATTTTGAATGGACGATAAGCGGAACATGGGCTAAAAACGAAAGTGAAGTGATCAGTCTTTTTGATGGTGTTGAAAACCTTCAAATGGGCTCTTTCCAAGGAGGTGTAACCATCAATGCTACAGTAGGTGAACCCTACGGAAGTATCTGGGGACAAAACTTTACCTTTTTAAACGGAGAACGTGTTATTGATCCTGATACCGGACGTTATGTTAACGATGGTACCCCTCAACCTATCGGGGATATTAATCCTGAGTGGAAAGGTGGTGTTTCCAATATGGTACGCTATAAAAACCTATCGATGAGTTTCTTGATCGATATTCAAAAAGGTGGTGATTTCTTCTCATTGGATACTTGGTATGGTTTTGGTACTGGGGTATATGACATTACAGCTGGTCTAAATGAACTGGGAAATCCAAAACGTGATGCCGTGGCCGATGGTGGTGGAATCATATTGGAAGGGGTTAATCCTGACGGTGCTGTAAACACAACACGTACCAGAATGGATTGGTACGCCAATGCTTTAGGCTGGACAAGAGCACCACAGGCATTGCATATCTATGACGCAAGTTTTGTGAAGTTAAGGGAAGTTACCTTATCCTATAAACTGCCAGATGCCATGCTTAAAAATCTACCTATCAACAACATTACAATGTCACTTGTGGGTAGAAACTTATGGATCATTGATAAGAACGCTCCATATACAGATCCAGAAGCTGGTCTTAGTGCTGGTAACCTACAAGGATATCAGTCTAGCCCTTACCCTTCAACAAAAGAATATGGTTTTAACGTAAGATTTGACTTTTAAAAAAAAAACTATGAAAAAATATCTTTTATTATTAACGACAATTGCATTTATCTCCTGCTCGGATTTTGGGGATATTAACTTGGACAGTAAGTCCGCAACTGTGGTCCCAGCAGAGACTGTATTTGCTAACGCTACAAAAAATTTGGTTGATCAAATGACCGAGAGTAGCGTAAACTTGAACATCTTTAGGCATTTTTCCCAGGCTTGGGCACAAACTACCTATCAAGATGAGACAAATTATGATTTGGTCAATAGGGATATCCCTGGTAATCATTGGAACGCCCTTTATAGGGATGTGCTAAGGGATTTGGTTGAAACCAGAAATATTCTATTAGCTAGCGATGAAGTTATTCCTGCAGCGGTACTTAATAACCAACTTGCTATAGTAAGCATTTTGGAAGTTTTTACCTGGCATGTGTTAGTGGATTCTTTTGGTGATGTGCCTTTTACACAGGCATTGGACATTAATAACGTATTACCGTCCTATGATGATGATGCAACTATTTACCCAGCCATTATTGCTCAATTAGACGCGGCAATTGCAAGTATTGCAACTGGCCAAGATGGTGGTTTTGGGGATGCTGATTTAATTTATGGTGGTGATATGGTAGCTTGGAAAAAATTTGCCAATTCCTTGAAACTTAGAATGGCCATACGAATTGGATCTGCCACAATGGCATCACAGGCTGTTGCCAGTGGAGTATTTACTTCCAATGCTGATAATGCCATGTTCGCTTACCTTTCAGGTGCTCCGAATACCAACCCTGTTTGGACCGATCTAGTTGAAAGTGGAAGACAGGATTTTATTGGTTCAAATACTATTATCGACATTATGAACGATCTTAACGACCCTAGAAGGGCGGTTTATTTTGCCGATAATTTAGGACCTGGGGTTTATGTAGGTGGTGTTTATGGTGATAACACACCTTATTCAGACAATTCGCATATAGGTGACCTTTTTCACCAACCTGATACTCCTGGTGATATTTTGGACTATGCTGAAGTTGAATTCCTTTTGGCGGAAGCTGCCGAACTTGGTTTTGTAGGTACTCCTGCTGATGCAGAAGGCCATTACAACGCCGCGATTACCGCTTCTTTCGAATTTTGGGAAGCAGACGATGTAGCAATCTATTTATTACAGCCAAATGTTGCCTATGCAACAGCTGCCGCAACTTGGCAAGAAAAAATAGCTGTTCAAAAATGGCTGCATTTATTCAACAGAGGATTTGAAGCATGGTCTACCTATAGAAAATATGGTTTTCCTGCTATGAATATTCCTGCTGTTTCATTGGAGGCAGTTCCTAGAAGATATACTTACCCTATTGATGAACCATCAAGAAATGGTGCTAGCTGGTCAGCAGCAGCATCAGCTATGGGTGGGGATGAAAAATCTTCCAGGGTTTTCTGGGATAACTAATCACGATTAACTCATTATCAAAAGCCCGCTTAATTAATTAAGCGGGCTTTTTTTATATAAAAATGTAAGGTAACTATTGATAAGTAGACCAATTATGGGAATAACTAATTTAATTTGTTCTAACGTAAATACTTATGAAAAGGATTGTACTATTTTTGGCCATTTTGAGTATTATCAGTTGTAGCTCAAACGACCCGCAAATTGAAGTACCAGAAACCGAAGCTGAAGAAACGCTAGTTTCATGGTCCATTCCAGAAGCTGAAGTACTGGGGCCCTACGCCCCTTTTCCATTAGTAACCAACAGTTCTTTTGTCAGCATAGACCAAGTAGGTTATCAAGATAATCATTTGATGGCTTTAATCAGTTTAGGTGCCAATGAACTTAGGGCCTATCCCAATGCATTTTTTGGTCTATATGAAGTAATCAACAATGAATTCGAGGATAAAAAGTTCGCTATAACCCATTGTCCGCAAACAGGTAGTACAATAGGTTGGGATCGTATTGTTGACGATGAGGTCCTCACCATTAGAGCTTCGGGATTTTTGTTCAACGAGAACCTAATGCCAACTGATATTGAAACGGGAACCATTTGGTCGCAAATGCTAATGAGAGGGGTAAGAGGACCTCATGATTATGTATTCCATAAGACCTATAATGTTGTTGAAACAGATTGGAAAACTGTGAGGGAGCATTTTCCCCAAGCCAAAGTCTATAATGAGGTTGTAAACAATGCAACAATAAACGTGGAAACCGAACCTACTAATCGTGATTTTTATAGGTATGGCATACTAACAGGCGCAGATAATACCAATGTACATATATTTGATTATGGTCTTTTTGATCAGGAGGGATTAAAACTTATGACCGCAACAATAAGCGGGAAGAAAGTTATAACAATAGGGAATAAAAACTTAAACTTCATTTCTTCCTATTTTATTGAAAATAATAGGGAATATCTTGTTGGGGATTCCAACTCCTTCACGTTTAAAGATAATTTAGGCAACGTTTACAATGGTATGGGGCTTGTGATTGAGGGACCTGATAAAGATATGCAATTGGAGTCCCCTAAAGCTTATGCGGCTGCATGGGTAGCTTGGCAAGACTTTTTTGAAAATTTTGTAATCTATGAGTAAAAATCTATAGGATAACCCCACCTTTGTATTAAGCCCTTGCTGTCTAAGCGTAGTTATTACTTTGCCACTTTACATTTATCGATTAATTTTGTGCAAGAAAAAATTGGATTAATGATTTGTTATTTGATTCGAAACTTCTATTTTGAACGCATAGAATTCCTATATAATGGCACAAAAGATCCTACTATATATAATTTTTGCCCTTCTTTTTGCACAGGGCCCTTTAGCTTTCGCACAAGCTGATTCTGCTGATAATGCGTATTTAAGAGAGATTGATTACTCCAAAATAGAAGGTAGTCCATATTCGAATGATTCCTATCAATGGGGAGTGCTTATGCATGGTAGGAACAAAAAAATCGGGAAGTACAAAATTCGATACAATGCCCATATAGATCGCATGGAAACCCTGAATGCTGATGGGACAATCGGCGTTATCTCCAAAGCTGATTCATTGAATATTGTTATAAACAATACAACTTATTTAACTCTTGACTATCTTGAAAAAAACGATAAAATACATAAAGGGTATTTCACTGAAAAAACCACAGGACCAAGCTGTAGTTTATTCCTCAGGGAATATAAAACCATTAAGGAAGGGAAAGAAGCAAGCACCGGTTATCATAAAAACAAACCTTCGAAATTCATAGATCATAAAAAATATTATTTAAGGTTTTCCTCAAAGATTTTACAACCTATAAAACTAAAAAAGAAAGCTATACTAAACAGCTTTCCGAAACATTATGATTTACTAAATAAGTATGTTTCCGAAAAAAAGCTAGCGGTTGACTCCGAAAATGGACTTATAGCTTTGGTTGACTATTATAACGACATTGCCAAATAAAATAATTCCCATATGGAAACATCTTCGGAAAGGATGGTTTTTTAGTTACCTTAGCTCGATGGAAAAAGCTACCCAAATTTATGGAATAAGAGCTGTTATTGAAGCGATAAATTCCAATGAAACCATAGATAAGGTTTTTATACAAAAAGGCCTTAAAGGTGATCTATTTAGGGAGCTTGAAGGGATTTTACGTAAAAAAGGATTCAATGCAGCGTATGTACCTATTGAAAAACTGAATAGATTAACCAAAGGCAACCATCAAGGGGTTGTTGCGAACATCTCCCCTATTACATTTTATGAAATTGAAACCTTGGTTGAAAAGGTTCTGTCAAAAAATAAAACGCCACTGTTTCTGCTTTTAGACCAACTATCTGACGTTCGTAACTTTGGGGCTATTATTAGAACAGCAGAATGTACTGGCGTAGATGGGATTATAATTCAAAAGAAAGGAGCTGCTCCAATAACTGCGGACACGGTTAAAACCTCGGCTGGTGCCGCTTTTAAGATGCCAATCGCCAAAGTTGACCATATTAAGGATGCGGTTTTCTATTTACAAGCGTCTGGAATTACCATTATTGCAGCTACAGAAAAAACAAATAAAACAATCTATGATGTTTCTTTCAAAGGACCTTGTGCCATTGTAATGGGGGCCGAAGACAAAGGTGTGTCGCCTTCTGTAATAAAAGCAGCAGACCACTCCGCAAAAATACCCTTGTTAGGGGAAATTGGATCTTTGAATGTTTCTGTAGCCTGTGCGGTGTTCTTATATGAGGTTGTGCGTCAAAGAATGGTTTAAGGAACAAGAATCAAGTTCGAGTTCAATACAAAGTTTGACACAATCTGCCTTCAAGATGGGTAAACTACATGAATTCCCACAAACCTGTTACTGCCAACTGCGACTGTTTACTCTTCAGAATTCTTTTTATATTGATATGTTATTTTTATAGGATTTTCATCTTGTGGTATGTCTTTGTCCTTAATTTCAATAAAATTCCCATCCTCATCAAACTGTTTTAAAAATTCGTCTTCTTCCTCATTGTAATCCTGATGTTCCCAATCAAACTTTTTTGGTGAAGGTGTTTCTGTTTTCAAGAAAATGGCCAATAGTAAACCCGTAGTGAATCCTCCCAAATGTCCTTCCCAGGAAATTTCATCTTTTATGGGGAATATATACCACAAAAGACTTCCGTAGATAAAAACGACTACCAATGAAAGTGCAACCAATCGAAAGTATTTGGTAAAAATGCCTTTAAAAAAAACGAAACTAGCCAAAACATATATAAGCCCACTAGCACCAATATGATATGATGGCCTACCTATTAGCCATGTCAAAAGTCCTGATATCAAAATCCCGAGGACCAAAACCCTAATGGATATCTTATTATAAAAGTAAAAGAGGGATGCAGTTAAGATCGCCAGCGGAATTGTATTGTTGTACAGATGTTCTATTGAGCCATGTATGAACGGACTAAACAATACACCCCGTAACCCTTTGAGCGTTCTTGGATATACTCCGTATTCATTTAAATTAATATGGAATCGTAGTTCCAACCAAAAAACGGTCCAAATCAATAATATAGCTGCCAAAGGGGCAACTACCACTGCATTGGTAAACTTAAAATATTTGCTCTCAGACATTGCTTAAAATTACTGGAACCCACTCAAAAAACCTACCAGATGTTCAAAACATGATAAATTGTCATTATTGGATATTTTTTACGCTTGGTTGAATTAGTTATATGATATAAGTCTGCACTAGGGAACAATCCTATGCTAACTTTGTTTTAAATTTACAGTATGAACGAACCACTGGCAGAGCGGGTACGCCCTAAGACACTTGAGGAATATATTAGTCAAAATCATCTGGTGGGTGAAAATGGTTCACTCACCACCCAAATAAAAAAAGGCATTATTCCTTCGCTAATACTTTGGGGGCCTCCAGGAACGGGCAAAACCACTTTGGCCCATATCATAGCCAATGAAAGTCAAAGACCGTTTTATAATTTGAGTGCCATTAATAGCGGCGTAAAAGATATTCGGGAAGTTATTGATAAGGCCAAACAAAGCGGTGGTCTATTCACATCGAAAAACCCCATATTGTTTATTGATGAAATTCATCGCTTTAGTAAATCGCAACAAGATTCCTTACTTGGAGCGGTTGAAAAAGGGTGGGTAACCTTAATTGGGGCAACTACCGAAAATCCCAGTTTTGAGGTCATTCCGGCACTATTATCCCGTTGTCAAGTGTATATACTCAATGCATTTGGCAAAGAAGATTTAGAGGCATTGCTTCAAAGGGCCATGGAGCAGGATAAATATCTAAAATCTAAAAAAATAAAGCTCAAAGAAACCGAAGCGTTGCTTCGCCTTTCAGGTGGGGATGGCAGAAAACTTTTGAACATTTTTGAATTGATCATTAATTCAGAAGAATCCGATACCATAATCGTAACAGACGATTTGGTTTTAGGAAAGGTGCAAAAGAATACCGTGCTTTATGACAAAACAGGTGAACAACATTATGATATTATTTCGGCATTTATTAAATCTATTAGGGGAAGTGACCCTAATGGTGCTGTATATTGGCTCGCACGTATGATAGAAGGTGGTGAGGATGTAAAGTTCATTGCACGTAGAATGCTGATTTCTGCCTCTGAGGATATAGGTTTGGCCAACCCAACGGCTTTGGTGATTGCAAACAGCGCATTCCAGGCCGTTACAACTATTGGTTATCCCGAAGCCAGAATCATCTTGAGCCAATGTGCCATTTACCTAGCAACATCCGCAAAAAGCAATGCAAGTTATATGGCCGTGAACAAGGCACAGCAAACCGTTAAACAAACGGGAGATTTATCGGTTCCTTTGGCATTGCGAAATGCACCCACCAAATTGATGAAGGATTTGGGTTATGGGAAGGAATATAAATATGCCCATGAATTTGAAAACAACTTTGTTGATGAGGAATTTTTGCCGGAAGAACTTACCGGAACAAGTTTTTATAAGCCTGGTAAAAATCAGCGTGAAAACGCCATAGGCGAATTTTTACAAAAACGATGGAAAGGTAAATACGAACTTTAGAATTTAATATTCAATTCCTTAGTTTTTAAATTATTGTCTGAGTAATATTCAAAATGCCATTTACCCTCTTTTTTATAAACCACCCCATTTTTATTATCGGCTTGGGCAATATAATAATCAGCTAGTGAAGTTTTGAAAAGCTTTATTTTGATTTTTGGGGTACTATCTACCAACTGAAAGCCATTAGCTATTTCCTGGGCATACAAAACCTCGGCCATCGGAGCGTTGGCAACTATCGAATCGACTTTATCTACAAATGGTTCCTCTTTCTTGATATTCGACTCAACAGGCTCATTACTTTTATATAACTGTTTTTCAGGGGTGGCCTCTTGTTTTACAACAACATCGTCTACTTTATTTTTCGGTTCTTTCATTTTCTTTTTTTCTACATTTTTCACATCATTCTTAAAACTGATCGTTAATGGTTCACTATTTCCATTTTTAGGTACATACTTATACTCCAGAGCTTTTATTGAACCGAATGCTTCTGTAAGTGCCTCGTTATATGCACCATTATAATCCTTTATTTTACTAGTCCCGGTTTGTGTCTTAAAAACCTCTTGTGAAGAACAATCCTTTAATATCAATGAAGTCTTAGTAGTGAACAATGAGGATTCATCGTTGAGAAATACCAACAATCCCAAACATCGGTTGCTATTCAATTCTTCGGGCAAGGCATCATCATAAACGGCATTAAAGCCTTCCTGAGTGAATAAATATTTTATAAGAGTACTTGTTTTGTACTTGTTCGCTTTTTTAAAATTGTCAAATTTCTTGGGTACAATTATGTATTTGTAGTTGTTTAGTTCCACTTGTGCAAATCCGTTTAAACTACCTAAAAGGATTACGATCAAAAATAAATTCTTCATTAATTTAGTATATCATTTCTTTCCCCAAGATATGATATTTAATCCAAATTGGAAAGAAGCATAATTGCTAGCCGCAATATTTTGATAGGCCAAAAGATTATCGGCCATTAAATACAAATTTACTGGGCCTGCTTGAAAACTTAAGCCCAACCCAACATTCGACAATGTAAATTTATCTGCGGTATAGGTGGTTTTGAGAGCCATAAAATTGCCGAACCTTCTTTGATAAAAAGCTGAAATTGCACTTTGGGGTCCTCGCGGCCTGTTTATGACATACAACTGTGCCCCAAGGCTATTTCTATATTTAGTAATTACCCTACCCCCATCTGAATTGGAATAATCGCAATTACAATCCACTGAACCCTCTATAGGTTCCCCAAAGTTGTATCTAAGGGATGCATACAGTTTTGTTGGCCGAAATGATAGGTAGCTATTCGTAGTTTCCTCAAAAGGTACTAACGCTTCCACCTCATCGACCAGATCTTCCCAAAAATCCTGATCAGGGTCCAACAATGCGTCAGGAAGGATTATCTCTACCCCCTCTATTGTCTCATCTCCCTTTAATGCAAAGTTTTCCACACTGTTCGCATGATAAATAAAACCCAAATCCAATAAACTACCTGTAAGAACAGTTTGCCCGTTCAGGTAATAGGTGAATCCCAGGTCTAGACCTAGGCCTAAATTACCGCCGAACAAACCTCTTTTAATTATGGTTCCCGGCACATTATTAGAATCACTGGCCGATTCAAGAGCATCAATCCCTGAAGTTCTAACTTGCATATCTGCGCTCAATGTGCTTGCTAAAATGTTGTTCTGTCCTTCGGTAGTCACAAAATAACCTTTATTCCTTGTCGAATTAAAATCGATAATGCTAGAGTAGAATTTACCTCTGGCACCAAGAATAAGACTTTTGTTCAGTTTTTTATTTATTCCAAAATGGAAAACATTGAGCATTTCGCCGCGGGTCTTTAAATGACTAAGATCAAACTGTTCATTCAACTTATCGGCATTTCCCTCAAAAGCCAAAATTGCATAGTCTTTTGGCCAATAACTTATAAAATCAATTTCATTGTAAATACCAAAAGAATAATAAGTATTAGCGTCTAAACCTCTAAATCCACCATTTAATAACTCAATTTGAATAGTACTACTAAACTCATCTTTTATTTTCATTCCATTTATAGCCCGATCTCTTACTTTATCATTAATATCCAACCCATCATTGGCGAAAATATCATTTACCGAAATTCCGCTTGAACCTGCCTGTAATGATATTCCGGATAACAATGGTATCCCAGCATGCCATTGAAAATCTGTTTCCATTCCAGGATTTAACATCAATGCCTGTGGCACTTCTGTAAAGTCATATAATAGTTGCTTATTTTGTGAATGCACAAAAAGGCCTACCCATAAAATGGATGTAAATAATATCCTTCTTGCTATCATTTTAAACGAACTCTGAATTTACCACTGCTTTTTAGTGTTGCCAATGGATTTGTTTGGGAAGAAGTACTGGAATTATCCCCATTATTAATTGCGCTAAGGGTTAAACTTGAAGTGTTTCTGATGATATCTATACTGCGGCCTGATGGACCATAGGCGATTTCGCGAGTTAAAGTTGCCGTTGGTTCGGCGGCCATTTGAAATACCTCGGTATCTAAAATAGTACCACCTTCATCCAAAAACTCTATGGTGAATTCAAATGGTTTGCTAGTTGTATTCGCTACCTCATACGTCAAAATTCCTTCTATTACCCTTTCCGAAAAGATATCTTCAGCGAAAGCATCGAAATTAAAGTTCTGGGAATAGGTATTTAGCCCATTCACTAAATTAATGGTTCTCTCCGGGACTTCAACATACAAGATACTTGCCTCAAAAGTTGGCGTTATACTTAAGTCATCAAATTGATTGAAATCCTGTTCTTCCACACAGGAAAATATCAATAGAATAGAGCATACCCCTATCAAATATGACTTTATCTTTTTCATACTTTTCAACTTAACCCCACCTTAAGATAATATGGTTAGGAAATATGTTATATCTAAATAACTCTACAAAAAGGATTTTATTTCACTTAAATCGTGAATCATGTCGCAGACTTCGTGCTGTGGATCATTATGCGCATTAAAATGTATCGCATGCAAACCGACGGCTTTTGCACCTAAGATATCCGCTTCCAAACTATCGCCAATCATAATTGAAGTATCGGAAGTTGTATTGGCACTGCTCAAAGCAAGTTCAAAAATAATGGGATTTGGCTTTTTTACCCCGGCCATTTCCGAATTGATTATCTGGTCAAAATATTCCCGGATATTCGCATTGACCATTTTCTTTTCCTGTATTTCCTGAAAACCGTTGGTTATTATATGCAATTTATATTTTGGCTTTAAATAGTCCAAAATCTCAATGGTGTTGGGTAATAAATGATTATAGGAGGATAGATATTTTATATAATCCACTGCCAATTGATTTATGGTAGCATCCGAAACCGTATGCTTTAATTCATCAAAAACAGTTTTCAATCTTTGATATCGCAATTCTGATTTGGTTATCCTTTCTTCTCTGTACAGTTTCCAAAACGCTAGGTTTATAGGAATATAAACCTCTAGGAAATCAGGTATATCAACACCCACATTATGTTCGTTCAGTATTTTTTCGAATGTAAGCGCAGAATTTTTTTCAAAATCCCAAAGGGTATGATCCAAATCAAAAAACACATCCGATACCTTATTCCTAAACATGGTAATTTTTAATGAACAATGTATACAGGTCTTTCCAATCTATGTTATGTTCGGTCCCCAGCAATTCATTGGAAAACACCGATATCAAATTTCCATTTACTTTTTTAACCTCTGTATAGAGCGAATTTATCTTTTCCAAAACTACCTCCTTGCTATTATCCTCATGTAACGCATAATCATGAAAAGCAAACGAATGCACTCTTATAGGCTGCTGTACCTCAATATTTATATCATAGAGATAAAAAGGAAAAGAAGTCCCGGCCCTAAATCCTATTTCGTGGGTATAACCCATGGTATAATCATCCTTAAATTCCGCTTCGACCAAATTTCTATATGTCTGGGGCACGTCTACCCTATTATAACGCATTCTAGAACAATCTACGGACCTGTTAATGACACTGGACAAATTTTTCTTTTCTTTCTTTAACAACTCTGGGTCATTGAAAGAACTATAGGAAGCCGCCAAGGAAACCTTGCAATAGTCGGCAATTGATTTTATCAAAAACCTGAAATTGTTATTCGCGGTAGATACGTTTTTATCATACTTCGAATAAGCTGCAAATTGAAAAAAGAACATACATTTTACATTGTACTTCTTTATTGTATCAATTAAAAATGTAAAATTATTATAAGGGTCCTTTGTAATATTCAACCATACTTTTACCCTTTCTAACATGCGCTTTATCCTAAAATTGCCCAAATCGAGTAAAAAACCGGCCATACTCCTTGTAAAACCCCTGTGGGCATAGCAATGTGATGTAGTAACATCTATTATTGAAGTATATTTATATGATTTTTGTTTAATATCGATATTGGGGAATCGATTCTTTAGTCTAACCAATAATTTATTCGCCCATATATCAACTATAGGCAACTGCAAAAATTGGTTTTGGTATGCAATACTTTCCTTTGGGGGAAATCTGCCATGTATATCCTTTACATGGGGTAAATATTCCTCATAACGGGAAAGCATATAAAAACTTGCGGAAAAAATATCAAAAGGTATAGTACTTTGTTCACCAGCTGCAAAAAAACATGGTATTCCCTCCCAATCCCTAATATTGATTTCCAAATCATTTATTCCTTGTTCAAATAACAAATCGTTACTACGTATGAAGAACTCATTTTGCAAGGGCTGTTTTGTATAGGTAATTTTCGGCCCGGTATGTTTTATAAAATCTTCAACTTTTGTGGTATAGGTAACCTCAATACCCAAAATACTTGTAAAAACCTGTCGCATAATGTAACTAAACCTTGGTGTTATTTTATGCGTGTAAATCAGTAACATTTGTTATTTATCGCTTATTAAAGAATAGTTTCATCGGCAAAACTAAAGTAATCATTTTGGGTTATGATCAAATGGTCCAAAACTTTTATATCGAGAGAAATCGAAGCGTTCTTTAATTTCTCTGTAATTTGTTTATCTGCTTTACTGGGCACCAAGGTTCCTGAAGGATGGTTGTGTGCCAATACCAATGCCACAGCTCCCAGTTCCAAAGCTTGTTTCATAACCAACCTTACGTCTACCAATGTACCAGTAATACTGCCTTTACTCAATTGGGCCACATGCATAACTTTGTTCGAATTGTTCAGATACACAATCCAAAACTCCTCATGGGGTAATTCACCCATGGTAGGTTGTAACAATTCGAACACATCTTTACTACTTGATATTTTTATGATTTTCTGCGCCTCTTCCCCCCTTCTTCTTCGGCCAATTTCCAAGGCAGCGGCAATGGTAACTGCCTTGGCCTCGCCAATGCCCTTAAATTGCATCAACTGTTTAATTGATAATTTACCAAGCTCATTAAGATTATTATTAACAGATGCCAAAATTCGTTTGGAAAGTTCCACCGCACTTTCATTTCTGCTCCCAGAACCGATTAAAATGGCGATCAACTCGGCATCCGATAATATGGATTTCCCCTTCTGAACCATTTTTTCCCTTGGTTTGTCATCATCTGACCAGTGTTTTATTGAAAATGAAGTTGGCTTTTCTTGCATGCGCTAAAGATAATCAACAATTATTTTTATCGTAAATTTCAAATGGAATTTCAAACCAAATAAAAATGAAATCGATCTTTGAGGAAAAAACATATAATGAAATTATGGCGCGTGTCAACAATCTTAATGAAAATTCTAAAAGAAATTGGGGTAAGATGAGCGTTGGCCAAATGGTATGGCATTGCCAATTTCCGCTAAATGTTGCTATAAAAAACAAAAAACCAAGAAAAAAAAGCAACCCTTTAATCCGATGGTTCTTCAAAAAATCGCTCTACAATGATAAACCTTGGCGTAAAAACCTGCCTACAGCACCTATTGCCAAAGCCAAAGAGGAAAAAGATTTTACAACTGAACATAAAATCCTGAAAAAAATGATCCAGGAGGTTTATGAAGTAAGAAATAGGGAAGAATGGAACCTCCATCCGCTATTCGGTGAATTCACTGAGGAACAGTGGGGTCAAATGGAGTTCAAACATTTGGATCATCATCTAAAACAATTTGGAGTGTAGTATTAATTCAGCAGATTCCCAGAAGGGAGAACATCTTGGTTTCTTCCAAAATTACATTCGACATCCCCAACATAAAGGCAATCAATAGGATTGAAGCCTTCTGTCTTAGAAATCGGAAAAAGGAATTTATATAACTGATTTTTCTTTTCACGAACATAAATACCTCATGTCAAATAGCATATCTGAATTCCAGGTTATGACAATACTACTGGTTAATGACATTTTTATCAACCTTGAATCATGTTTTTTATCGCCTCTAAATCCAATCCCCCATAATTGCCAGAACTCATGAGCAGCAAAACAGAATCGTCAAAATTTTGGCCAAAAACGAATTCCTTAAAAGCTGCTGCCTCAGTATAAATCTGCAAATCATTGCGTTGAAAAGCCTCTGAAATTTGTTCCTTTGTCACTTCTTTCAACTTTTTTATTTTCACGGATTCCGGTAAAAAGAAAACTACAGCTTCATCAGCTGGATCCAAAGCCCCCTTGTATTCTTTTAAAAATTCCGCATTAAAACTACTATAGGTATGTAATTCCAAACAAGCGATAACCTTTCTATCGGGATACTGTTCTTTCACCGCTTTGGTAGTTGCGGCCACCTTACTTGGTGAATGCGCAAAATCCTTATACACAACACAATTACTCCGTTCTGCAATCTTCTCCAAGCGTTTGGAAGCCCCTTTGAAAGTTGCAATTGCTTCATAAAAATCATCCTCATCAACACCCATATTCTGACAGATCCATTTGGCGCCTGCCAAATTGCTTAGATTGTGTTTTCCAAACACTTCAATGGGCATAGGGCCTTCAGGGGTTTCCAATAGTGTTTGCCCATCTTTTACCTCATACTCCGGAGTATGATATGGTAATTTTCGTATGGAATTTTCTGATGCTTCCACTACTTTTTTTACCTCTGGGTCTTCCTCGTTATAAGTTATGCTTCCACCCTTTACAATACTGTCCACAAATATCCGGAACTGCTCTAAATAATTTTCAAAGGTTGGGAATACATTGATATGATCCCATGCAATTCCGCTTAATAAAGCGATATTTGGTTGATACAAATGAAATTTTGGTCGCCTATCTATGGGCGAGGATAAATATTCATCCCCTTCAAGTACCATAAAATCATTCTCTTCCGTCAGATGTACCATACGGTCAAATCCATCCAATTGTGCCCCTACCATATAATCAACTTCTTTTTCATGATAATTCAAAACATGTAGAATCATTGATGTAATGGTTGTTTTCCCGTGACTACCCCCAATCACCACTCTTGTTTTATTCTTGGATTGCTCATACAGGAATTCGGGATATGAGTAAATGGTAAGCCCCATTTCCTGTGCTTTCAACAACTCTGGATTATCTGGTTTGGCATGCATTCCGAGAATCACAGCATCTAATTCTTTATGGATTTTCTGAGGAAACCATCCAAATTCTTTGGGCAGCAAACCTTTGTCAACCAATCTCCCTTTAGAGGGTTCAAAAATCACATCATCACTTCCTGAAATAGAATACCCTTTGTGGTGAAGCGCTAAAGCGAGATTGTGCATGGCACTACCTCCAATAGCAATAAAATGTATTTGCATGAAGAATAAATTATGATGTAAAGATAAGGATAGAAAAGTGCATGGCAAATCAAGTTAGAAACCAATGCTTTATTTTTATCTTAGTACGATAAATCCAAATAGATGGACATAAAATTATCTAAAATAACATCAAAAGAGATCATGCCAGGTTATCATGGTAGATTGATCCATACCCAAAATATGAGTTTGGCATTTTGGGAGGTAGAAAAAGACGCTAAAGTTCCTGAACACGCCCATATAAATGAGCAGGTTATGCAAGTATTGGAAGGTGAATTTGAATTCACGTTGAACGGTGTTACCAAAACATATTTTCCTGGCGATTTGGTAGTAATCGCTCCCAACGAACCGCATAGTGGTAGAGCACTCACAAAATGCAAATTAATGGATGTTTTTAGCCCAACTAGGGAGGAATATAAATAAATATTGGTTGATAGTTGTAGGTGTGATTCCATACTATCAACATTTAACTATAAAGCATCAACTATTAAAAAATGAACATATCACTCAAAGGAAAAAAAGCATTGGTGGGTGGAAGCAGCCGTGGAATCGGTAAAGCGATAGCCGTTCAGTTGGCTGAAAGCGGGGCCAGCGTTACCTTAATGGCCAGAAGTGGGGATAAGTTGAAAAACATTATCGAATCGTTACCTGTTAATCAAGGACAACAACATCAATATGTGCTTGTTGATTTTACGGATTTTAAACAGTATCAAAAAACCATAACAGACTATTTCATGAATAATACGGTTGATATTTTAATCAACAATACCCAAGGCCCAAAGGCAGGTGGTGCCTTGGATGTTGGTATAAACAATTATCAAGACGCTTTTGATGTGCTTTTCAAAAGTGTGGTCTTTACTACCCAACTTGCATTGAATCATATGGTCAAGAACCAATGGGGACGCGTTATTAATGTAGCCTCAGTTTCGGTCAAAGAACCTCTTTCCTATTTAGTTCTTTCAAACTCCATAAGAGCCGCTACAGTGACTTGGGCCAAAACTTTAGCTACTGATGTGGCACAGCATCAAATTACGGTCAACAGTGTACTAACCGGTTATTTTGATACTGAACGCATCAACGACCTTAATACCATAAAGGCCCAACAATTGAGGATTTCAGTTGATGAAGTCAAAATCAATATGGAAAACCAAGTACCTATGAAAAGAATTGGTGACCCTAAGGAATACGGCTATTTAGTAGCGTTTTTGGCTTCCGACCAGGCAGCTTATATCACTGGCACCAACATCCCGATAGATGGTGGCTTGTTGAAATCAATCTAATCTTTCAACAGGTTTTGTTATTCCCATTTTCATGGAAATCCATCATATTCTTGGATTTCTACCTACGCCGGAAAGACAATAAAATTCTTTGGCATCCCTTTTGCTTTTAACATTTTGCTAGGTTAACTCAGTCAAACAAGACGTTTACTCATTTATTATTGTCTACTTGTTGATTAAGGTAAATCTTTGTTCAGTAATTTTATAGCTATGAAATACTTTGCTCTCATATTCACTGTAATTCTTTTTTCAAATATGGCTCAATCCCAACAAAAAGGTGATACTTACGAAGTGCTATGGAAAAAAGTACAAAAATTGGAAAATGAGGCACTGACCAAATCCGCTTTGGATGTTGTGAACCACATAGCTGAAAAGGCAAAAAAAGAGAACAATTCACCCCAAATCGTCAAAGCATTATTATATGCTTCAAAATATGCATTGACCCTTGAGGAGGACGCGCAATTGAAAATCATCAATGATTTTAAAAGTGGTATTGAAAAGGCAGGGTTTCCAACGAAAAACGTATTGGAAAGTTATTTAGCAATCCTTTATTGGCAATATTTTCAGCAGAATAGATATCAGTTTTACAATAGAACGAATACTGAATCCAAAATTGACAGCACGGACTTCAGGACTTGGGACTTAACAACATTGTTCGAGGAAATAAGTGTACATTTTGATAATTCATTGAAAAACGAGGAAGCTTTACAAAAAGTGGCTATTGATGATTTACAGGAAGTTCTTCAAGACCAAAAAGGGTCTGAAATTTACCGTCCTACACTTTTTGATTTACTAGCCCATACGGCCTTGGATTTTTATAAAACCAGTGAAAATAATATAACAAGGCCTGCGGATAAATTTGAAATAGATAATCCCGATCTACTATGCGAGGTCAAAGAATTTTACAAGCAAAATATAGAAACTAAAGATAAAACCTCATTACAATCCAAGGCCCTGCAGATCTATCAACAATTAGTGGGCTTTCATACTTCAAACAATAATCTGGATGCACTAGTGGAAGTTGATATTGAACGATTAAATTTTGTTCATCAAAACGCTACTTTCACAAAAAAGGACGAACAGTTTCTTGAGGTTCTAAAAAACTCAGCAGAAGGACTAAAACAACGTGAAGTATCCGCTTTATACAATTATGAAATCGCGGCATTATATAATCAATTGGGCAATAGTTACCATCCCAAAACGAATACCGAACAGCAATGGAAACAAAAAGAGGCTATAGAACTATGTGAGTCCGTTATTTTGGAATTTCCTAAAAGTCGGGGAGCGGACAAATGTAAATCTCTAAAATCGAACATACTTTCAAAAACCCTGCAATTGACAACTGAACAGCATATCCCCATCAACAAACCTTCCCGCTTATTGGTCAATTACAAAAACCATGATGGTCTAATGCTTTATGCGTATGAGGCCACCACAAATGATTTTAAAAAACTGGAGGAACTCTATCCAGAGCCCAAAAAATTGGCCTTTATAAGACAATTGAAAATTGCCAAAGAATGGGATGCCAAATTAAAAAATGAAGGAGATTACCAAAGGCATAGCACAGAGATTTTATTACCCGAATTAGACAATGGCCAATATATTATTCTTGCTACCCCAAAAGAAAAAAGTACCTCTTTCGTATATAGCAATCTCCAGGTGACCAATTTGGCCTTGGTTGAATCCCACTCCAACACACACCATATATTTCAGGTAATCGATAGGAATAATGGACAGCCCAAGAATGATGCAAAATTGAAACTTTCCTATCAAGAAAACTATGATCGAAAATTTCTAAGCAAAACATATACTACTGACAATCTTGGAATGGTGAATATACCCCTTCCCGATAAAAGATGGACAAGCATTTCAACAACTGTCGTTGCAGGGGATGACATCGCACATTTCGGGGACTATTATATCAATCAAAAATCAAACTCCAGTAGACTTCATAATATAAACTATACTGCCTTTTTATTCACTGACCGTAGCATTTATAGACCAGGACAACCACTTTATTTTAAAGGAATCGCCATAAAAAGGGAAAACGAAACCTCATCGATTCCACCCAATATACTCTTAAACGTTAGTCTTAGGGACGCCAACAATCAAGAGGTTGCCAAACAAGATTTTACAACAAATGAATATGGATCGTTTACAGGGGAATTCATCTTGCCTAATAACGGACTAACTGGCAATTTTTCACTGGAAGTGAGCTCAAAGGCCATAAATATTAATGGGAATGCAGATTTTTCGGTCGAGGAATACAAACGCCCAAAATTCGAAACCTTCTTTGAACCCATAACCGAAACCTATAAAGTTAACGACAGTATTTCTGTAACAGGAAAAGCTACGGCCTATGCCGGTAGCAATATTACAGATGCAAAAGTTGTTTACCGAGTAAAAAGGGTAGTCAATTTCCCAAGTTGGTATTATTGGTCTCGCCCTTATTTTGATTCCAGTCCACAAGAAATATCGCATGGGGAAACCTTGACCGATGCATCTGGTAAATATGAAATTTGTTTTAAGGCTATCCCGGATAATACCGCCAACAAAAAAGATTTGCCCGTATTCAATTACGAGGTTACCGCAGATGTAACCGATATCAATGGGGAAACACATAGTACAACTACAACGGTTCGTGTGGGTTACCATGCCTTAATTGCCAACATAGTTGTAGATTCAGAAATAGATAAGGACAAAAAGGATAATTCACTTACAATCAATACTCAAAACCTCAATGGTGAATTTGTGCCTGCTAAGGGATCAATTACCTTTTATAAATTGAAATCCCCTGCGAATGTATTGAGAAAAAGGCCTTGGGAAAATCCAGATTATGATGGATTCAGTAAATCGGAATTCGAGAAATTATACCCACATGATGCTTTTAAGGAAGAACATGATCCTAGCAAATGGGAAAAAGGGGAAATCGTACTCAGAACAGATTTCAATTCTGATAAGTCTAAAGTAATTCAACTTGGTAACACAAAAAAATGGGCTTCAGGCAACTATAGAATTGAACTGGAATCAAAGGATAAATTTGGTCAACAAGTCATCGATTTTGCATTATTGGTTATGTCCAGTGAAAAAGACAAAAAATTGGCCGATAATAATCAGCTTTTTCTTATCAAGAGTGATAAGGATAGTTATTCAACGGGAGATGAAGTCAACCTTACGCTATTTTCCAATGCCGAAAACTTGAACGTAACGGTAAATATCGAAAAAGACCGAAAAATCATTAAAACCCAATTGATTTATTTAAATAATGATTCCAAGTCCATTACTATTCCCGTAAACAAGGAGGACCTAGGGGGATTTGCTGTAAACTATAGCTTTTCGGCCTTCAATTCATTCCAATCGAGTTCGGTAACCATAGCTGTTCCCTACCCCAAAACCGATCTGCAAATCGAGACTGTTACCTTCAGGGACAAACTTCGGCCGGGAACCGATGAAACCTTGATATTTAAAATAAAAGGCCCAAAAGGAGAAAAAGTTTCTGCTGAATTGTTGGCAAGTATGTATGATGCCTCTTTGGATACATTTAGAGACCATTATTGGAGTTTTAATCCCTTATACAAGCCAACATACTATTCTAGCTATTATAACAATGCACGTCAAAGTTATGGGATTAGCTCCTTTAGGGAACATAATGCTGACATGATTGGTTATAGTTACAAGCCCCAATATTACGATACCTTTGATTGGTTTGGATTACATTTTGGTTACGGATATGGTCTCTATCGAGAAAGAATAATGATGAAAACTGAAGCACCTATGGCTGCCATGGAAATTATGGAAGACGGCGCAGCCTTGGAGGAATTTGTTGTTGTAGAAAATGACCTTGCTGGTAATGTAGATGGAGTTGATACAACGGATAAGTCTGATGCAGAAAAGAAGAAAAGCAGCGACTTAGGTGAAGTTCATATTCGCAAGAACCTTCAAGAAACCGCATTTTTCTTTCCACAATTACTTACAGATAAAGAAGGAAATGTTTCCTTTAGTTTTAGCACACCTGAAGCCCTGACTAAATGGAAACTACAATTATTGGCACATACCAAAACCTTGGAAAGTGCCATTTCTACCTTGCAAACCGTGACCCAAAAAGAACTGATGGTCATTCCGAATATGCCTAGATTCCTAAGGGAAGGTGATGAAATTGGGATAAGTACAAAAATCGCCAACCTTACGGATCAACCTTTGTCAGGTTTTGCACAATTGGAGTTGGTTGATGCAATGACTGGGAAATTAGTTTCAAACAAGTTACTTCTTACCGATTCAGATGGTCCAAAGGATGGTAAAGCATCTTATGGCCAGCAAGTGTTCGAAGTTGATTCTTTGGGCAACACCCAAGTATCATGGCGTTTGAAAATCCCGGCGGATATCCAGGCAGTTCAATATAAGGTTATCGCCAAGGCAGGTAATTTTAGCGATGGGGAGCAAAATGTATTGCCTGTTTTAACCAACCGTATGTTGGTTACTGAAACCTTGCCCATGTGGGTGCGAAGCAACCAAACCAAAACCTTTGTTTTGGAGAAGTTGAGAGACAATGCTTCGACTACGCTCAGCAACCATAAATTAACCTTGGAGATTACCTCCAACCCTGCATGGTACGCGGTACAGGCATTGCCCTATTTGATGGAGTACCCTTATGATTGTAATGAGCAGCTATTTTCAAGATACTACGCCAATACATTGGCGAGCCATATCGCGAATAGCAATCCTAGAATTCAGGACGTTTTTGACCAATGGGCAAATTCCGATGCCTTATTGAGTAATTTGGAAAAGAACCAAGAATTGAAATCAATGTTGATTCAAGAGACCCCTTGGCTTCGGGATGCCCAATCAGAATCGGAACAGAAAAAACGTATTGCCATATTGTTCGATTTGAATAAAATGAAGAACGAGCAAGCAAATGCCTTGAATAAATTAAAGCAGAATCAAATGTCCTCAGGGGCTTGGGCATGGTTTAAAGGCGGCAGGGCGAACCGATTCATTACCCAACATATCATTGCCGGATTCGGGCATTTGAAGCATTTGAATGTTGCTACGGCTACATTAAATGAACAAAAACAAATAATCCAAAATGCCATCGATTATTTGGACAATGAGTTCGTTGATGAGTATAATCAAATGAAAAAATATGCGCCTAACATTAATAATGACCATTTGAGCCAAACCCAAATTCATTACCTATATATGCGCAGCTTTTTTAATGACATTAATACTTCAAAAAAGGTTGATGAAATTATAGCATACTATATGGGGCAGGCCCAAAAATATTGGATGAAGAAAAACTTGTATTCAAAAGGGATGTTGGCATTGGTCTTACATAGAAACAAGGATGAAAAATATGCAGATAAGATCCTACGTTCACTAAAAGAGAATAGCATTACTTCAGAGGAGCTTGGTATGTTTTGGAAAGAAAATACCAGTTCATGGTATTGGTACCAAGCACCTATTGAAACGCAGGCATTGATGATTGAAGCCTTTTCTGAAATTGAGAATGACACCAAAACTATTGACAATCTAAAAATTTGGTTGTTGAAGAACAAGCAGACCAATCAATGGAAAACCACGAAAGCTACCACGGAGGCTGTTTATGCATTACTGCTCCAAGGAAGTGATTGGCTATCAGTGACTGATGCTGTTGAAATCATGGTTGGTGGGGATAAAATAGAACCATCCAAATTGGAAAATGTAAAAGTGGAAGCTGGTACAGGGTATTACAAAACTTCTTGGAATAACAATGAAGTAACACCAAAAATGGCTGAAGTTCAATTTTCCAAAAAAGGCAATGGCATAGCGTGGGGCGCATTATACTGGCAATATTTTGAGGATTTGGACAAAATTACTTTAGCAGAGACTCCTTTGAAATTGAAGAAAAAGTTGTTCTTAAGAAAGAATACCGATTTTGGGGAGGAAATATCCGAAATAACCCATGAGACCAAATTAAAAGTAGGTGATTTGGTAAGGGTTCGAATTGAACTTGAGGCCGACCGACCCATGGAATTTGTACATATGAAAGATATGCGGGCTGCCGGTCTAGAACCCATAAATGTACTATCCTCATACAAATGGCAAGACGGACTTGGTTATTACGAAAGCACAAAGGATGCCAGTGTCAATTTCTTTTTTGATTACTTGCCAAAAGGCGTATTTGTTTTTGAATACGATCTGCGGGTTAACAATGCAGGGAATTTCAGTAATGGCATCACTACAATTCAAAGTATGTATGCTCCGGAATTTTCAAGTCATTCCGAGGGGGTTCGCCTTGAAATCGGAAGTAAACAGTAATGCTTTTTTGCATTATATATAGCCAAAAAATGAATTAAAACTCGAAGTTTACACTATAGGCTCATTCGATCTTTAAAAAGATACGATTGCCTACGCGATACTTCAACTTCTTCACCATTTTGCATGGTTAATTTTAGTTTACCATTGAACCAAGGCACTAAATCTTGGATGAAGTTTGTATTGATGATCTGCTGACGGTTTGCCCTAAAGAAATATTTATCCGGGAGTTTTTCCTCTATTTGGTTCAAGGACTTGTAAAGCATTGGGCGTTCTTCATGAAAAAAAACACGGGTATAATTACCGACGATTTCCAAATGGGAAATTTCACCGATTTTTACCAACCAACATTTTTCACCGTCCTTTATGAAAATTTGACTACTTCCGCTCAATCGTTCTTTTCCCGATACCACCTCATTATTAGATTTCTCTAACTTTTCCTTTACCTTTTCAACGGCCATAGCAAAGCGTTTTTCGCTAATCGGTTTTAGAAGGTAATCCAGCGCATTATATTCAAAAGATTTGATAGCATACTCATCGAAAGCTGTAGTAAACACTGTAATTGGAACCTCATTGAGTATTTCCAAGAGTTCAAAACCATCTTTTTCGGGCATATTGATATCCAACAATAAAAGATCTGGTTTTACTTCTTCGATAAGTTCAACCCCATCATCTACATTCTCAGCCTCTCCGACCATTTCGATTTCGGGATGGTTCTTTATTAATTCTTTCAACTCGTTTCGTGCTAATCTTGAATCTTCAACAATCACAGTTTTAATGCGCTTCATGACAATGGTATTTTAATGTTGGCAATGACTGCACCTTCTTTCTCTTCCAGTGAAAAAGAGGCTTTTTGACCATGTAAAAGTCGAAGGCGCTGTCGAATGTTTTTTAGTCCCAATTGGGTAGAATCTTTGGCTATTCGCAATTTGCCCGTATTGGTAACAGTTATATATAGGTTCTGGTCTTCTTTTTTGGTCTTTACTGAAATCGTACCCCCATCCTTTAGATTTGCGATGCCGTGTTTGGCGGCATTTTCTACCAACAACTGTATGATCATAGGGGGAATAGAAATTTGCAATGTCTCGGGGGCTATTTCCTCAACATAATGTAACCGATCCTCCATCTGTATTTTTGAAAGGGCAATATAGTTTTCGACCATTTCCAACTCTTCCTCTAATGGAATGGCATCTATCGTATTGTTTTCCAACGCATATTCAAGCATCTCCGAGAGTTTGTTGATCATATCCCTAGATTTCTCAACATCCTCCAGCATTAATCCTCTAATATTATTCAGACTGTTAAACATAAAATGCGGATTTACTTGCCCTTTTAGAGTATTAAGTTGTGCTTCACGAAGCGTAGCGTTCAACTCCAGATTTCGGAGGTTATTCTCGTTGGCCGCCAGTATGAATTTAATAACAAAGTAGATTAGGGTCCAGCCGAAAATGGTTATCATAATATCTAAAATCTTGATAAAGAAACCTCCATTTACCTTTATCCATTTCAGTTCGGCGGGTGTTCTCGACCAATTTATTTCATAAAGCTTTTCCGATAGGGCGTCAAATGAAAAGAACAACATAGTGCAGGCCATAAAAGCGACCAGTAGCCTAACTATACTTTGACGACCAAAAACTTCGGTATCGATATTATTTTTTAAGTAAACCCGGTAAATGGACGTAACCATGATTCCGACAGCTCCTCCTCCGATTAAGCTGTAAACCTTGTACGTTTCACTCAATTCGGGCAATATCAGAACCATACAGCTTATGGCATACCACCCGACCAGCTGTAGTGTCCAAAACAGAATTTCCTTTCTCCGCTTGTTCGTTTTCATACGCCAGCCATTATTTCATTTTGAATTGGTACTGGAAATCGCATTCGCCATTTTTTTTGACCATCATTATAATCACAACTTAAAGATGCGTTTTCACCATACAATAATCGCAACCGCTGCTCCATACTCTTCCGTATCAAGTCCCCTTCTTTTTCGGAAGTACTTTTTTCTTCACCAGCGACCTCAAATTGAAGCAAACTGTTTTCTAATATGACAAGTAATTTCTGGGGTTCATTATTTAATGATATTTCTTTTGTACACAGCTCTACAAAATTCAGCAATAACATTGGCGGAATCTCTATATTGAACATAGACTTATCCATACTGGAATCAATAATCAGATTAAACGGCCGATCTATTTTGGTCAAATCAATAAATATCCGAACCATTTCTAATTCTTCTTTCAATTCAACGGTATCGACAGCGTTCTTGACCAAAGAATAGCGAAGCAATTCGGACAGTTCCGTAAGCATCAATCTTGATTTCTTAACATCGGTCAACATCAACTCTTTGATATTCCTTAACGTACCGACCATGAACTTAGGATTAACGTGCCCTTTCAACGTATTTATTTGCGCCTTTCTAACCTCATCCCTTAGTTTTAATCTTTTAACCCTAGCCATATTATAATTAATTAGGGTCTTAATAAGAAAATACATACAGGTCCATACAAATAAGACGAAAAATGGAAGAATAAATAGAAAAACCTTAAATACAGGACTGGCATTCCTATCATTGGTCGTTTCGGGCACACCAAGTGCACCCATCACATAACCAGCGAGTACACTCAGGCCAAAAAACAAACCACCATAGACTACCGCCGATAGAATTACAAAACCAAAAGTAACAAGGACTTTTTTAAAGGTTAACTTTCCGAATTCGATATACCGCTTAAGGAACCAGCGATGGAGCGATGTTGCCAATATACCGGACAACATAATTGTGAGGAAAATAAACAGATGTTCCAACGGGTGGTCAAAAATAGACCCTTGTAGTAAAACTATTAAGCCTAAAAGTCCCCAAGCGATTACCTGTATGACCCAAAATACATTTTTTGTCAAAAACTTAACCATTGTTCCTCTACTATCCTATTTCTTGTTCAAGTTTAATTTCTTTGCCTCAGCAGTCTTAAGTGTTTTTCGGGTCAATGCATAATAGATGACGTAACCCCAGCCAAACAGGCCATGTATCAAAACCTTGCCAAAAGTATTCTTCTTTTCCAAAGATGCTACCAAAGCGAAAAAGACACCTAAAAACAAGCCACTATTAAAATAGAAATTTATAAATAGCTTGAGGGAATAGCCTGCTGCTCGACCGGCATAATATGCCGGAGAATCTAAACCAGCACCATCTTCTATGCCATTTAAAAATCCAAAGTGTGCTATAGCTCCTACTATCAAAATAAAAATCATTATGCCTACTATGCCAATTAAGGCCAGTCCAAAATTGCGATAATTTCGCAAGTCTTTTTCTTTTTGTGAACCACTCATTACCGTTTGTTTTATGCCGTTGAATTGTTGGTTTTCAAATATAGGAGTTTTATCCAATGCGCTTATTCAACCAAAAGCGTATCTTTTAGAAAAGCTTTTTCGGCAGACTCATTTCGATAATACCATGCGATACCCGTAATAAGAACCAATTGTGCCAAAAAACAGAAAACGGAACCTTCAAGCCCAAAATCACCACCATTAAGCATGCTATTCTCCACAATTTCAAAGTTTACCAAAGAGTAAAAATCTTGGCCACTTACATTGAATCCAAATAGGGACTGAAACAAATTCCAGCTTAAATGAAGCGATATAGGAAACCATAGATTACGTGTATGAATATATGAAAGCCCAAGAAGAATACCTGCCAAGAAAAGGTTGATCAAACCTAACCAATCAACATTGGGATTGGCCCCATGTATCAATGAAAATAACACAGAAGAAATAATCAAGGCAACGTACTTATTAAAAGATACCATTAGATTCTTTAATACATACCCTCTAATTAAAACTTCCTCGGTTACAGCCACTAAAATAAAAACGATAACGGACAGGATTATTTGTGTGCTATCAAAGTTAAGGTCAAGGTAGCGTATTTGACCAAGAACCAGAAAAAAAGCATAAGCCGTGCCCATGACCAACGAACCGATACTCAGACCGGCCAAAAACTCCTTAAAGCGGTTCGTTATATGAAATCCAAGATCCATGAATTTTTCCTTATCCCAGAATCTGGTAAAAATCCCAATAATAAAAAGGGTGCCCAAAAAACCAAAAAATGATATTATGGCCTGTTGTCCTGCTGTTTTTATGGAATCTGACGGGTATAAATCAACCCCAGTAATCAAGTACCCGAGTAATTGAAATATTCCAACTGTTACAAAATAGGGAACGATAAGTGCGATTACCCTTACCCAACCTATATATTTGTTTTCCTTTTCCATTGTAAAATTATTTTTTAGATACAAGGACGGTATTACACATTATGAATTAAAAACCTAAATGATATAGTTCTTTACCAAACCAATATCCCAATTGTAAGGTGATAATTACGATGAGGGAAATAAGCACTATTACCAAAGCTATTTTACTTTTTTTTGTTTTTTGCTGAATTACTTTCATCTGAATATTATTTAAGGATTATATTGATCAAAAACTCAATTAAAAATTTTATAAAGGTTACCGTTGCTATTATTTTATTTGGGTGTTTTGTTTTTTTCGGGTCATTGCGAAATAGATTACATAAAACCATCCAAAAATGGCATGGAGAATGGCCCAAAAAATCGATTTGTTACGTTCCCATGAAGCCAAGATTGCAATAACGCTACCAACTCCGATTCCGTTTTTCAAACTTATTTTATCCATTAAGTTTCGCATTATCCTTCCCATTTCGTATCCGGTTCCATATGAAGTGCCATCACCATGCTGATAGGCAACATGGAATAGAAATGAAAATCCAATAATTACAATGACTGCAATTGCTATGATAGGTGTTACTTTAAACCTATTATTATCTTTCCGGGATTGTATTGTATTTGTCATAATTAAAATTTTATGGTTAATATTTGTATTGAAATTAGTTGTATTGAGAACCGCATGAAACAATAATATGATAAGCGGTTAGATTTTCATTGTGAGCGGTTAGATCAGTTTGTTCGACTACCATAAAGACAACATATTAAAAAGAGTGTCCATTACTTTTGTTACTCCAAAAGCAACTCCAGCTCCAATGATTATCCCTATAATTATACTTAGGACACTCTGTAATACCAATTTTCTTTTATCTGCCTTCGTAATGAGATTTTCTAATTGGACCTTCTTGCCATTTTTGAAGATTGAAAAACCAATCCCCGTATAATTCTTCAAGGTTATAAAAGACCTAAGAATATATTGATCCTCTCCTATTTTGAAGAAATGGTTCCTTCCAAACATGGAGAATCCTTTGGAGACTATTTTTTTGTTTAGCTTAATAATTTCAATCCCGGTTAAGGAATTATGGATTTCTAGTTTGTCGTTGTCGATATTGTAATCTGCGTATTTCATGATCGTTTATTTTAGAAGTTTGGTACTTGATTATTGGCTGGCATTTGCCAATACGATGGTATTGGGAAATAGGAGTCATGAAAAGACTCCTATTCTACCGAATGAAAAGTGCTGGTTAAAATGATTTCAAAAATGCTACCGCCTCATGCGCGTTCGAAAGCTCGGCATATTCTGTAGCAGTTAAACCTAGTTTTGACTTTTCCCTTAAATTGGCGCCATTAGCAACTAACAATTGCAGTAATTCAACATTGTTATAACGAGCCGCATACATTATAGGGGTCATCCCCATCGTTTTGTCTTTTACCTCTATATCAGATCCAAGTTCTATAAATTTCTTAACCGTTCTATAATCGTTCTCTGCAACCGCAAGACTAATTGGTGCTACATTGTTGGTAGTCCTCTTAATGGAACGCACCTTATTGTCCGTAGGGTTAGAGTTTGCATTAGCGTTGTTGAACATTACACTAAAAAGAATTCCGAATACGATAACTGATTTTCTCATAATTTTAAAATTTAAATTGTTATTGATTTGTTTTTAATTTCTGAGGTAAAAGTATATCCCGTGCTTAAGTATTGAAACGAGTTTATGACCAACGGTAAATTTTTTAATACAAATGGTAATAGGATTTTATGAAGTACTGGTGAACGGTAAAAATTAAGATTTGAATGGTTGCAGAATAAAGTAAGAGCCGAAATAGCCTATTTACGAACCACTTTTTCGATTACTTGCCAAAAAAGGTATATGTTTTGAATATGATCTGTGGGTGAACAATTCAGGGGATTTCAGTAATGGCATTACATCAATTCAAAGCATGTATGCTCCCATATTTTCAAGTCATTCCGAAGGGGTTCGCATTGAAGTCGGAAGTAAACAGTAATGCTTTTTTGTATTATATATAGCCAAAAAATGAATTAAAACCCGTAGTTTATACAATAGGTTCATTCAATCTTTAAAAAGATAGGATTGCCGCCGCGATACTTCAACTTCTTCACTATTCTGCAGGGTTAATTTTAGTTTGCCATTGAACTAAGGCACTAAATCTTGGATAAAGTCAGTATAAGTCGTCATTGCGAACCTTTTGACCGCCACTCAAGACAGGCTAAAGTAAATTAATCTGTTACTTGATTACCATTAACCTACAGATTGCTTCGTGCCTTGCAAAGACGTAACAAAACTTCTTAGTTAGTCGCTTTTTTATTTCCTTCTTTTTGGGGGATATTTTGACAGCACTTTCTCCACTATTTCCTGTAGTTTCTTTTCACGTTCCACGGGAGTGCTATTTTCATTAAAGGAGCTTTTACTGATAGCTTGCCAAATAAGCACATCTTTCTGGCTATCTACAAAATCAAACTGAATTTCGCGCTCCACATTCGAATTACTTATCGGAATACCAATGGAAACACCGCCTCCAACATTTCTCCCAGTTCCACCAACTCCAACACCAACCGTATTACCAGTAGGCCTTTGAAATATTCTACTTTGGATATTTATGAAAAAATCAGGCTCTTCAGAAAGTAACAATCCCTCGTTATGCATTAAAACGTCCAAGGTCTTAAGTAATCTTTTTTCATCCAATTCGCTTAATCCAGTTTCCATGTCATAAAAATAATTGTAAGTCGAATAATTGGAAAAATCGGTTTCCTTTTCATAATCCGTACTAACACGAACCACATGGCAAGAGATAAAAAGCAATATCAACAGTATGTAACCTATGCCTTTCATTTGCATTGTTTTACATAAATTTAAGGAAAAATAACAGCGAAATTAGTGTGAAAGAGGTTTAATCGTTCAATAACCTCCAAAGTGTATCCTTCAATTCCTGGATACCATATTTCGAAATGGAAGATATAAACATATACGGTACATCGGTCAAGTCCTTATCTAGTTCAATTTTCATTTCGTCCATTAGCTCTTGATCTAACATATCGCTTTTGGATACGGCGATTAACCGTGCCTTATCTAAAAGCTCCGGATTGTATCTACGAAGCTCATCCAAAAGAATATCATATTCCTTGCTAATATCCTTACTATCTGCAGGAATCAAAAACAACAAAGTTGAATTGCGTTCTATATGTCGAAGAAAATAATGCCCCAAACCTTTGCCTTCTGCAGCACCTTCTATGATTCCAGGGATGTCTGCCACTACAAAACTTTGAAAGTCACGATGTTGAACAATTCCCAAATTGGGTTTTAAAGTAGTAAACTCATAGTCGGCAATCTTTGGTTTTGCCGAAGTAATCACTGAAAGTAAAGTAGATTTACCGGCATTGGGGAAACCCACCAGACCCACATCGGCCAAAACCTTTAGCTCAAGAATAACATCTATTTCTTTTCCTTCAACCCCTGGCTGGGCATATCTTGGAGTTTGGTTGGTCGATGTCCTAAAATGCCAATTGCCACGACCTCCCATACCACCATCTACCAAAATCTTTTCCTCACCCTCTTCGGTAATCTCAAAAAGGACCTCATTTGTTTCCGGATTTTTAAAGACTGTGCCTAACGGAACATCGATATAAACATCCTCACCATCGGCACCTGTACTCCTGTTTTTACTCCCATGTGCCCCATGACCAGCTTTAAAATGTTTTTTGAATTTAAAACCCACCAATGTCCAATGGTCTTTGCTGCCACGAACAATTACATGCCCACCGCGACCGCCATCGCCTCCATCAGGTCCACCTTTGGTAATAAATTTCTCCCTGTGAAGATGCACAGAACCTTTTCCCCCGTTCCCAGAGCTTGCATGGATCTTTACATAATCAACAAAGTTACCTTCGGTCATAATCAATAAATTTGACTTTCCTGCCTATGCAGAAATTTTCTATGCTAAAACAGTCTCGAAGTTCACGACTGTAATTGAACATTCTGGAATTTGGAAATATTACAATTCTTCAATTACCTTGCCCAATCGGTAGGTAATATCCTCAATTGCACCAATACCATTTACACTATGGAAATTTCCTTGGGATTCGTAATATACTTGTAGTGGAGCGGTTTTTTCATTATACTCCTCAAAGCGGTTCCTGATTTTGGATTCATCCTGATCATCGGTTCTTCCGCTTATTTTCCCTCTTTCCAATAAACGCTTGATCAACACTTCATCATCGGCATCGAGTGCAATTGTAGCATTGATTTTCATATTTTTTGTTTTCAGAAATTCATCCAATGCTTCCGCCTGGGCAGTAGTTCTTGGGAATCCGTCAAAAATAAATCCGCTTGCATCTGGATTTTTCTCTACTTCATCTTCCAACATTTTTATAGTCACCTCATCAGGCACCAAATCACCCCGGTCCATATAAGACTTGGCCAAAGTACCCAATTCAGTACCGTTTTTAATGTTGTAACGAAAAACATCACCGGTCGAAATATGCTTTAAATTGTATTTTTCTTTTAAAAATTCAGCTTGGGTTCCTTTACCAGCGCCTGGTTTGCCGAATAGAACAAGATTGATCATATGCTTTTGGTTTAGTTGGTATACTTCTCTTAGGTTACGCCCCAGTTCATTGTAGTCAAGCCCGTATCCGACTATAAACTTATCAGGGATATTAATACCAATATAATCTATGGTATATTCACCATTGTACACTTCGGATTTATAAAAAAGGCTGGCAATTTTAAATTCCTTTACATTGGTGTTGTTGAACAAATGCACTAATTCTTTTAGCGTACGGCCCGAATCGATAATATCCTCAAGGATAATCACGCTTCTATCCTTTAAATTATCGGGTGGATCCAGCAGTGTTTCCACAATTCCTGTGGAAGTAAGGCCCTGGTAAGAGCTAAGTTTTACAAATGAAACCTCACAAGGGTATGGATATTCCTTTAAAAAATCGGAAACAAACATAAAAGCACCGTTCAAAACCCCAACAAAAACAGGGGTTTTATCTTTGTAATCGGCAGCGATCCTGGTCGCAATATCTTTGACAGCGGCAAGTATCTGTGCTTCGCTCAGAAATGGTTTAAAATATTTATCGTGAAGTTTTATCAATGGCTTAAAACTTTATAGGACGGCAAAGATACCATTTTGATTTCTCTTTTTGAACCTGGGAATCGTAGATTTAAGATTTAGGTGTATTTTTGTTGATATTATCCAATATTCATTAAACATCCTTCATAAAACAATACATGAACTACTTCTCTTCTGACTTTAAATTGGGAATTCTTGGTGGTGGCCAATTGGGCAAAATGATGTTGTATGAAACCCGAAAATTCGATATTCATACCTGTGTGATGGATTCTTCAAATGAAGCGCCCTGTAAAATTGCCTGTAATGAGTTTTTCGTTGGTGATTTGTTGGATTTTGATGCTGTTTACAATTTTGGTAAAAATGTAGACGTACTCACCATAGAGATTGAGAATGTAAATACCAATGCCCTTGAGAAATTGGAAGATGAGGGAATTAAGGTATATCCTCCAACATCTACCCTAAGGGTAATTCAAAATAAGGCAAAACAAAAATTGTTTTACGTTGACAATGATATTCCCACGGCGGCTTTTTCACGATTCGCCTATGCAAGTGAAATTAAGGAAAGCATAGAAAATAGTAGTTTGTCCTTTCCGTTTGTTTGGAAAAGTGCACAATTCGGATATGACGGACAAGGTGTTAAGATTATCCGTAATATGGCTGATTTAAAAGACTTACCGCAAGGTGAATGCATCACTGAAACCATGATACCATTCAAAAACGAATTGGCCGTAATCGTTGCAAGGAATGTGCATGGGGAGGTGGTTACCTACCCAGTGGTTGAAATGGAATTCCATCCCGAGGCCAATCAAGTTGAATACGTTATTTGTCCTGCTCGCATTGATGATAAAGTCGCACAGAAAGCCCGGAACATTGCATTAAAGATATCCAACAAAATAAAACATGTAGGACTTTTGGCCGTAGAAATGTTCCAGACCAAGGAAGATGAAATATTGGTAAACGAAGTTGCACCTAGACCCCATAATAGTGGGCATTATAGTATTGAGGCAAGTTACACAAATCAATTTGAACAACATATACGTGCTATTCTGGATTTACCCTTGGGTAACACAGAAAGTAAAGTAGCAGGGATAATGGTAAATTTGGTAGGTGCTGAAGGTTTTACAGGTGATGTGGTATATGAAAATATGGAAGCCATACTAAAATTAGATGGGGTAACGCCGCATATCTATGGTAAAAAACAAACAAGGCCTTTTCGCAAAATGGGCCATGTAACCATAGTAAATAAAGATATTGAGGAAGCCCGAAAAATTGCACAACAAGTAAAGGAAACTATCAAAGTAATAAGTAAATAAAAGCACATGAGTAAAGTAGCCGTGGTAATGGGAAGTACAAGCGACCTACCAGTAATGCAAGAGGCCGTTGATATATTAAAAGGATTTGATATTGAGGTTGATGTTGATATTGTTTCTGCCCACCGAACACCGGAAAAACTATTCGACTTTAGTAAAAATGCCCATAAAAATGGATACTCTGTAATTATAGCAGGTGCAGGAGGAGCTGCGCATCTCCCAGGGATGGTAGCATCAATGTCCCCATTGCCGGTAATAGGGGTGCCCGTAAAAAGCAGCAACTCGATCGATGGTTGGGACTCAATACTTTCCATTCTTCAAATGCCTGGTGGTGTTCCTGTAGCAACAGTTGCATTAAACGGCGCTAAAAATGCAGGGATATTGGCCGCCCAGATAATAGGCAGTTCGGATAAATGTGTGTTGGATAAAATAATCCTATATAAAGAAGGTTTGAAACAAAAGGTCATAAAAGGTGCTAAGGAAGTTAACAAAAAGTAGTTTCAAGTTGCTCGTTGATGGTTATCAACTTTAATTTACCAATCATCAATTAAATGCACAAGCGACTTATAACCATAAACTAACAACTATCAACTATTATATGAATCCCCTATTGTCAGAATTCGATACCGCCCCATTTTCAAAAATAAAGAACGAACATTTTAAACCCGCAATTCTAAAGGCCATTAAGGATGCCCGTATTGAAATCAATACCATTGCAGACAGTAAAGAGCTCCCTACCTTTAAAAATACGATTGAAGCTTTGGATTTTTCCGGACATCAATTGGATCGCGTTACCAGTGTGTTCTTTAACCTCAACTCTGCAGAGACCAATGAGGAAATCCAAAAAATTGCACAGGAAGTATCCCCCTTGCTTTCCGAATTCAGTAATGACATTACCTTGAACGCAAAATTATTCAAAAGAATTAAAGTGGTGTTTGACCAAATGCATAAACTGAAGTTGACCGAGGAACAAAAGACACTGCTCGAGAAAAAATACAAAAGCTTTAGTAGAAATGGGGCCAATTTGCCAGAGGACAAAAAGAAACGATTACGTGAGATCGATGCTGAACTTTCTAAACTCAAATTAAAATTTGGTGAAAACGTTTTGGCAGAAACCAATAAATACGAAAAACACCTCACTGACGAAGATCAATTGGAGGGCTTACCTGAGGGCGAAAAAGAAGCAGCGGCCCTTTTGGCGAAGTCAAAGGATAAAAAGGGATGGTTGGTAACATTGGATTACCCCAGCTACATCCCGTTTATGAAATATGCGAAGAACAGGGGGTTACGAAAAGAACTTTCCTTAGCTTTTGGCAGTAAGTGTTTTCATCGCGATGAACTCGACAATAAGGAAAATGTACTCAAAATCGCGAATTTAAGACATGAAAGAGCCGTTCTTTTGGGGTACAACACCCATGCCCATTTTGTATTGGAAGAACGCATGGCAGAAACCCCGGAGAAAGTGAATGAATTCTTGAATGAACTTTTGGAAAAAGCGAAACCTGCTGCCGAAAGGGAATTTAAACAATTGGAGGATTTTGCAAAGGAATTGGATGGTATAGACCAATTACAAAAATGGGACGGAGCTTATTATTCCGAAAAGTTAAAGCAGAAATTGTTCAATTTGGATGATGAGCAATTAAAACCCTATTTTAAATTGGAAAACGTAATTGCAGGGGTCTTTATAGTTGCTGAAAAACTGTTCGGATTAAAGTTTGAAGAGGTTTTTGATATCGATAAATACCAAGAAGAGGTTAAAATCTATAAGGTGTCAGATTTGGAGGGCAATTTAATTTCAATATTTTATGCTGATTTTCACCCTAGGCCAGGAAAACGAGGTGGTGCCTGGATGACTTCCTACAAACACCAATATGTTAAAGATGGTATAAATGTGCGCCCACATATTTCCAATGTATGCAATTTTACCAGATCAACCCCTAGTAAACCCTCATTATTGACTTTTAATGAAGTCACCACCTTATTCCATGAATTTGGGCATGGTTTACATGGCATGCTTGCCAATACCACCTATCCGAGCTTATCCGGCACATCGGTTTATTGGGATTTTGTTGAACTTCCTAGTCAAATTATGGAAAACTGGTGTTATGAAAAAGAAGCATTAGAACTATTTGCAACACATTACAAAACCGGTGAAGTAATACCAATGGAATTGGTTCTAAAAATAAAGGAATCGTCTACTTACCAAGAAGGCATGGCGACATTACGTCAAATAAGTTTTAGTTTTTTGGATATGTCCTGGCATGGTGCAGACCCAGCTAAAATTAAAGATGTGAAAAAACACGAGACAGAAGCATTTGAAGGTACCACATTGTATCCGGAAACCCCTGAAACCTGTATGAGCGTATCATTTTCACATATTTTTCAAGGAGGATACTCTTCTGGTTACTATAGTTATAAGTGGGCCGAGGTATTGGATGCTGATGCCTTTGCGTACTTCAAGGAAAAAGGGATTTTCAATAAGGAAATAGCAACAAAATTCAAGGAAAACGTACTTTCCAAAGGAGGTACTGAAAAGCCAATGGTATTATATAAACGATTCAGGGGTGCTGAACCTAAAGTTGAAGCTTTATTAACGCGGGCTGGGTTAATTAAGAAAGTTGGATAAACTCAATTTCAGGATTTATGGACTTCAAATGATAAGTGAACTTGGCCTTGTCTTTTGGTGAAATCAAAACACTATCAAACTCGTTATAAAATAATTCAAGCCTATCTAATGATGTAGCGGGAGAACTTATTGGATTGTTGGTTTCCACAATCTTGTAAATTGTATTGATATTTACTGCTTTGGTATATAGAAAGCCACATTTAATTTCCAAAACAGTATCATTAATTACATAGAAGGTGTTTAAAAATATGTAAATAACAAACACAGTCACCAACATGTTCAGAAAAAAGCCTAGCCAAATTTTCTCGTAAATCATTACTGCGGTAGAACCTCCTAGAATAAACGAAAGAAAGATAACGAGCCCCAATCCGATTTTTGACTTGTATTTTGTCATTTGATGAATTGAAATATTGTTTAACAGTTATAATCCCATTACCCGTATTTACAATATTAGTGCTAAACTAATTGGTAATGGATTCTTCCCTTTCTTCCCAAGCAATATACCCCCCTTCAAGGTTAACGACATGCTTATAACCCAAAGAATCGAGGAAACGGGTCGCATCGGCACTTCGCTTACCACTTCTGCAATAAAGATAGATTGTTTCTTCTTTGCTAATTTCTTCAAATTGCTTTGAAAAAGTATCACCCATCCAATCGATATTCAAGGCATTTTTTAAATGGCCTTCGTTAAATTCCCCAGGAGTCCTAACATCAACCAAAACAACATTTTCCAGTTCATTTTGTGAAACTTTCGTGATATGTTTTTCCTTTATTTGTGAACATCCCAGATTAAATAATAATACAACGGCTATTAAAATTGATTTTTTCATAACATCGGATTTTCACCAAAAATAAACATTATCGTTAATAAAAAAATCCACTACTTTTGATATTAGTAAAAAAAACATGGAAACGCACCAATTACATCCTGAAACGTGGGTAGACCTTTATGCAGACTATCTCTTCAATTTTGCAGTAGTTCGTGTTAGCGATGCTGAAATTGCAAAGGATTTGGTACAGGAAACATTTTTTGCGGGATTAAAGTCCGCCAAGAATTATAAAGGTACTGCGGCAGAACGAACATGGTTAATTGCCATTCTAAAAAGAAAGGTCATTGACCATTATCGCAAGATAAATTCAAAAAAAGGCAGGGCGGAAGTGCGAATGAGTTATAGTTCGCATAGCGATGTTGAAGGTGATTGGTTAGAAGAACAAGTAGCCGATCCATTAAGTATTTTGGAAAATGATACTATCGAGAACGAGGAGCTGGGATTGGCGATTCAGGAATGCATCTCCAAATTACCAAAAAAACAATCATTGGTCTTTAAAATGAAGTCCATACAAGGAATGGGCACAGAAGATATTTGTAAAGAACTCGGGATTAACCCGTCTAACCTTTGGGTGATGATACATAGGGCCAGAACGGCTCTCATGGATTGCCTGAATCAAAATTGGTTTTAATATGATTTCGTGTGACGAAGCAGCAATAATCTGCAACAAAAAACAATATAAAGAAGCAAATTTCAAAGATAAAATTAAACTTATGTTTCATCTATGGTTTTGCAAAACTTGCGCTTCTTTTTCCAAAAAGAATGCTGAGCTCACCACATTATGCAATAAAGCCCATTTGCAATGCATTCCTGAAAAGGAAAAAGTAAAAATGAAAAAAGAAATTGCGCATAAGATTTAAATTTTACCCTTCATTCCCCATATTAAAACCCACCAAAAAATAGGGATTGCCTCAACCCAAAACGAAGAGAAATACTTAGTCTGGTATTGTTTAGTTACGAACATCACCCCCCCAAGTACAAAAGCAAGCATTGCCTTTGAAATAAGTTCCAGTTCGGAAATATCATCTTTCAAAAAAGTCAAGATGAAAAAAAACAAAACCAAAAAGCCACCGAATATTTTGGTCTTTGCTACGCCAATACGCTGTGGAATAGTTTTTAATTCAGGCTTATCAAAAGCAAGATCCCTTATTTCAAAGGGTATCATTAGAACCACTACTATAAGTATGCGTTGCACTACTTCCAACCAATCATCCCAAACCAATACTTTTTCTATTTCGGTTAAGGGTAAAATAACAGTAATCCCGGACCAAACCAATGCTACAAGTAATATTTTGAGACCTCCCAGACTTCTTAAGTTTCTAGCATTTGGAAGTACAGGAAGTGCATATAACCCAGTAAATACAAAAAGAATGGATAAAATAAACCATGAGTCCCAATTAAGAAAAAAGCCGTTATAACAGCAAATGCCGAATCCAATAAAACTAAAAAACTGTATGTTTTTATGGTATCTATTGTTGACCAATATAAATTTTTCGGCCTCAACCCCATATTTAATAAAGTTATAACAGACTATAGTCCCAAAAAAAACAAAATAAGTGAGATGTTGCCCGAGTTGAATCCCATAAAAAAGTGCAGTAATATTCAGCAACGAAATAACGGTTAAAGCCACATGTACACTAGCATCCAAATAAAAATCAAAAATACGTTGCAAGTGCTTCATCCAGTAAAAATAGCCAAACTGTTTATAACCTCTCAAATTGGTTAAAAACTATTCCCTTACTTCAACGATAAACTGATTATATTAAGGGAATTAATTCCTAAGTTTGCCATGAAATTTTTTGAAATATGAGAACAGATTTGTTTGCATCTAGACATATTGGCATAAGGGATGAAGATCTTCAACATATGCTTAAAACTGTTGAAGCCGACAGCCTTGAGCAAATTATCAAGGAAACCATCCCAACAGACATTCGCTTGGCCAAACCGTTGCAATTGTCCGATGCTATGAGCGAAAATGAATTTCTTTCGCACATACAACAATTGTCAGAGAAGAATAAAATATTCAAAACCTATATTGGCCTGGGGTATCATGAAAGTATCACCCCTTCGGTCATCAAAAGGAATATATTGGAAAACCCAGGGTGGTACACCGCTTATACTCCCTACCAAGCAGAAATTGCACAAGGAAGATTAGAGGCTCTTTTGAATTTTCAAACGGTTATTTGTGATCTTACGGGAATGGAATTGGCAAATGCTTCACTCTTGGATGAAAGTACGGCTGCTGCTGAAGCAATGACTATGTTGTTTGATGTTCGCAATAGGGACCAGAAAAAAAATGAAGTAACAAAATTTTTCGTTTCGGAGGAAGTCCTGCCACAGACCTTAGCTCTTTTACAAACACGATCAAAACCTTTGGGAATTGAATTGGTAATTGGCAATCATATTGAATTTTCCTTCGATACGGATTTTTACGGTGCACTATTGCAGTATCCTGGAAAATACGGACAGGTTTATGATTATTCCAATTTTGTTGCCAAAGCAAAGGAAAATGACATAAAAGTAGCCGTTGCGGCCGATATAATGAGCCTTGTACTTCTGAAAGCACCTGGTGAATTTGGAGTCGATGTAGTTGTGGGTACAAGCCAGCGTTTTGGGATCCCTCTTGGTTATGGCGGGCCACATGCTGCCTTTTTTGCAACCAGAGAAGAATATAAAAGAAATATTCCTGGACGAATCATTGGGGTAACCAGGGATACCGATGGCAAGCGTGCATTAAGAATGGCGCTTCAGACCCGTGAACAACATATCAAAAGGGACAAGGCCACCTCCAACATATGCACGGCGCAAGTACTTTTAGCCGTTATGGCAGGTATGTATGCGGTTTACCACGGGCCTAAAGGGTTAAAGTATATCGCCAATCAAGTACATTCAACTGCCGTATCATTGGCAAATGGTTTGGAAAAATTAGGTTTAAAACAAATTAATTCTTCCTTTTTCGACACAATTTCCCTTAAGGCCGATGCCTCAAAAGTTAGAGATGTCGCTGAAAAACACCAAGTTAACTTCCTTTATTCGGATGGGGATATTATTTCAATATCGGTTAATGAGGCAAGCTCGAAAACTGACATTCAAAATATAGTGAACATCTTCGCCGAAGCTTTAGCCCTAAAAGGACATCAAATTGATGGTTTGGCAACTGTTTCAAAGATTGATGTATCTGTGCAGCGAACTTCCCCCTTTTTGGAAAATGAAGTCTTCAATTCGTACCATTCAGAAACTGAACTTATGCGGTACATCAAGAAATTAGAGCGCAAGGATTTGTCTTTGAACCACTCTATGATATCTTTGGGATCCTGTACAATGAAATTGAACGCCGCTACTGAAATGTTACCCTTAAGCTGGGTACAATGGGCAAACATCCACCCATTTGTACCTATTAGCCAGGCCGAAGGATACCAAATTGTACTTAAAGAACTCGAAAAAGATCTGAATACCATAACCGGATTTGCTGGAACTTCATTACAACCCAATTCAGGGGCACAAGGTGAATATGCTGGTCTAATGATGATACGTGCCTATCATGAATCAAGAGACCAAGGACATCGGAATATTTGTATTATTCCGGCTTCTGCACATGGCACCAATCCGGCTTCTGCGGTTATGGCAGGAATGAAGGTCGTGGTAACCAAAACAGATGAAAAAGGAAATATTGATGTATCCGATTTGGAAGAAAAAGTCATTCTCCATGCTGGGAATCTTGCTGCATTAATGGTTACCTACCCTTCGACACATGGTGTTTTTGAATCATCGATTAAATACGTAACCAAAATCATACACGACCATGGTGGTCAAGTATATATGGATGGTGCCAACATGAATGCCCAAGTTGGCCTTACCAATCCTGCGACTATTGGCGCGGATGTATGTCATCTTAACCTTCATAAAACATTTGCAATCCCCCATGGTGGTGGTGGACCAGGTGTTGGCCCCATTTGTGTTGCTAAACAACTGGTACCATTCCTTCCCGGAAACCCTGTTATCGAAACTGGGGGTAAACAAGCCATTTCTGCAATATCTGGCGCACCATGGGGCAGTTCATTGGTTTGCTTGATTTCGTATGGATATATTAAAATGCTTGGGGAAAAAGGATTGACCAATTCCACCAAAATAGCAATCTTAAATGCCAATTATATTAAACATCGCTTAAGTGGTAAATACAACGTATTGTACACAGGTGAGAACGGTCGTGCAGCCCATGAAATGATCATTGATTGTCGCCCATTCAAACAAAACGGTATTGAGGTAACCGATATCGCCAAAAGATTAATGGATTATGGTTTTCATGCCCCTACAGTTTCTTTCCCTGTGGCTGGGACGGTAATGATAGAACCCACCGAAAGCGAAAGTCTAGCTGAATTAGATCGTTTCTGTGATGCCATGAATTCAATAAGGGAAGAAATAGATATGGCTGCCGAGAACCCTGAAAATAATGTTTTGAAAAATTCACCACATACCATGTCAATGGTAACCAATGATGTATGGGATTTTCCTTATAGCAGGCAAAAAGCGGCTTTCCCATTACCATATGTGACAGATAATAAATTTTGGCCTTCTGTAAGAAGAGTTGATGATGCCTATGGAGATCGTAATCTTATCTGTAGCTGTGCCCCCATTGAGGCCTATGCAGAAACAGAATGAGAGTCAAAACCCCTACAAATAATAGACTTTCTGACTTTTTGAAAGGCTTGTTATTTTAGATTCGATTTTTTTAGGGTTCTTGAACATCGTATTGCAAGATTAAACCGAGTTATTTATATTTCAATTTTTGAATATATTATCTAAAATCAATAATCTAAGTATGAGTATTGCAATTACCGGAACAGGTTCATATCTTCCTTCCATTGTGATGGAAAATAAGAGGTTCGAAAAGCACGAATTTTTAAATAGTGATGGTTCAACCATAGATTCCCCTAACACAGTGGTCATTGAAAAATTCAAATCAATCACAGGTATTGGCGAAAGGCGTTATGCTGAAAGCGGTTTAAATACTTCGGACCTAGGTTACTTCGCGTCCCTAAAAGCTATTGAAGATGCAGGAATAGACAAGGAACAATTAGACTATATTATCTTTGCGCATAATTTCGGAAATGTATCCCATAACAAAGCACAAGGTGATACGGTACCAAGTCTTGCCACACGTGTTAAGCACAGATTAGGAATAAAAAATCCCAAATGTGTCGCATATGATATGTTATTTGGTTGCCCTGGATGGATTGAAGGTGTAATACAAGCTAACGCTTTTATTAAAAGCGGAATCGCAAAAAAGTGCCTGGTTATTGGTGCAGAAACACTTTCAAGAGTATTGGATGACAACGATCGTGATTCAATGATATACTCTGATGGCGCTGGCGCCGCGATTATTGAAGCTTCTGAAAATAAAGGTGCGATATTAGCCCATACATCAGCAACTTATGCAAATGGGGAGGCTTATTTTTTGTTCTTTGGGGATTCCTATAAATCCAAAACCGATAAGGACAAGCGCTTTATAAAAATGTACGGCAGAAAAATATATGAGTTTGCCATTACCCATGTACCGCAGGCTATGAAAGAATGTCTAGATGAAAGTGGTGTGCCCATTTCAGAAGTAAAAAAAATATTCATTCATCAGGCCAACGAAAAAATGGATGAAGCTATTGTCCAAAGATTTTATAAACTTTATGGTCTAAAAATGCCAGACAATATTATGCCCATGACTATCGGCAAATTAGGAAATAGCTCTGTGGCTACTATACCAACTCTTTTTGATATGGTAAAACACGGAGAACTGGAAAATCACAGTATTAGGAAAGGTGATATTGTTATTTTTGCCAGTGTCGGCGCAGGAATGAATATCAATGCCATAATTTATAAAGTTTAATTACAATTACTTTTTATTAGAATAAAAAATGACCTTAGCAATCGCTATGGTTAATTTTTTAACTTCGTACCAAATAAATTAACGGATATCCGTTTTTAGGATAACACCAAATACCCAATGGTTTAGATGTACGAAAAAACATTTCCAAATAAGCGTTTTAAAAACACTTTAACTTTCCTACAGAAACATATAACCACAGATCAATCTATTTTAGATTTAGGAGTGGAAAATCCGTTTTCAAAAATTATGGCAGAAAATGGGTATGCAGTTACAAATACCAAAGGGGAAGATTTAGATATTGATTTTTCATCAGTTGTTCAAAGCAATGCACAAGTGGTTACCGCATTTGAAATTTTTGAACATCTTTTAGCACCATTCAATATTTTAAAGGAAATAAAAGCCGATAAATTGGTAGCGAGTATACCATTAAATCTTTGGTTTTCAGCTGCATACCAAAGCAAGACAGATCCGTGGGACAGACACTACCATGAATTTGAGGATTGGCAGTTTGATTGGCTATTGGAAAAATCTGGATGGAAAATCGTTGACCGGAACAAATGGACGAATCCCATAAAGAAAATTGGAATAAGACCTTTATTGAGATGTTTCACTCCTAGATATTATATTGTATATGCAGAGCGTGAAAATTCCAAATAACAAGCGCCAAATTTCAAAATAATTTTTTAGGATTTGGAATTTGAGTTTTGATACTTGAAAAATATGCAATACTATATTATTATACCTGCGCATAACGAAGAGGCTTTTTTGGCCGAAACATTACAATCTGTAATACAACAAACCATACAACCAAAAAAAGTTGTAATTGTCAATGACAATTCTACCGATAGAACTGAAAACATTATTGATAGATTCGTTAAAGAATCCATTATTTTCCATAAACTGACCATAAGATCATCCGATGAGCATATGCCAGGCAGTAAAGTAGTAAATGCATTCACTAAAGGTTTGGATTTACTCGATGATGACTATGATTTCATTGTAAAATTGGATGCTGATTTAATTTTACCCCATGACTATTTTGAAAGAATAGCAGAAGCATTTAGGATTAATTCCCAAGTTGGTATTGCAGGCGGATTTATCTATGAAGAAAATCAAAAAGGTGAATGGAAATTAAATCACCCAATGAATAAAAAACATGTCCGTGGTGCTTTCAAGGCTTATTCAAAAAGATGTTTTAAAGCCATAGGTGGACTCAAAAACGCTATGGGATGGGATACATTGGATGAATTGTTGGCACAATACCATGGCTTTGAAATCAGCACCTTCGATGTTCTAAGGGTGAAACATCTTAGACCTACTGGCAATGCCTATAATCCTAAGGCTAAACTTTTACAGGGCAAAGCTATGTATACAATGGATTATGGGTTTTGGTTAACAGTAATAGCATCTTTAAAAATGGCTGTAAAGCAAAGAAATTTAATTGCTTTTTATCACAATATAAAAGGTTATAACAATGCCAGAAGCGAAAAGGCAACAATAATGGTCACAAAAGATCAAGGTAAATTTATTCGCAGACTTCGCTGGATGGGTATTAAGGAAAAACTATTCGTTTAAAACAAAAAACCGCCCTGACAATTCTATCAGGGCGGTTTTTACGTTACGAATTATTTTTTAGAAGCCCAGCTCTTGTTTTACTTCCACAAGTAAATCCTTGCCATTAGCCACAATTAGGCCACCACCTGCTTGTGCATCGATAACATAGTCGAATCCTTGTGCTGCCGCAACCTTTTCAATAGCTGCTTTGGCTTTCTCGGATATGGGAGCGAATAACTCAGCTTGCTTCTTTTGAAGTTCTTGTTGAGCCGCTTGTTGCGCTTCACCAATACTTTTTTCAAAACCTTGAAGTTCCTGCGCTCTTTTCTGGTTTTCTTCTTCAGATTTGGTGGCAGACTCGTTAGAGTATTGAGTGTATTTGTTCTTTAATTCTGTCATAGAACTTTCAATATCGGCCCTATAGGTTTCTTGTAATTTTTTTAATTCCGCCTCAGCTGATTTCATTTCGGGCATTTGGGATAAAAGTTGCGTCACATCTATATGGGCTACTTTACTTTGTGCATTTACAAATCCTGTCGCTGCAACGAACAAAACTATGGCAACTACAATTTTCTTTACTTCTTTCATGATTTCTAGTTAAAATATTTGAGTATTAATTTTAGTTAATTATTATTATTTAATTAATGCTGTCTTTATCAATTTCCGGTACCGTATTACGTTCCTCGGCCTTTTCTTTCTTTTTAGCTTCTCTTTCCTCTAAAAGTTTTTTCCTTCTTTCTTCATATGCTTTTTTGCGCTCTTCCCTTATCTTTAACTGATCAGCTCTTTTTTCGTCTGCTGTTTTTGTCCTCGCTTCTTCAGCTTGCTTGGCCAGATCAATTCGTTCTTTTAAAGCGTCACTGATTTCCTCTTCAGGCTCCTCTCCTTCAAAATCTTCCAATCTATTTTTTGCTGCCGCTTTTTTCTTTGGCGCACTAACCTTTCTAGTCCTTGCAATACCCCTTAATATCAAATCACTGATATCGTGTCTTTTTTCGGAGTACAACATTACAACATCCGCAGATTTATCAAAAATAAAATCATACTTTTTATTCACTCCGATTTTCTGTACCTCATTAAAGACTTGATCTTGTATTGGTTGAATTAATTGTCGTTTCTGCAATACTAAATCGCCCTGTGGTCCAAAACGGTCCTGTTGATACTCTATCATCTCCTTTTCAAGAATCTGGATTTCTTCCTCTCGCTCACTAATAAGTTCGCTGGTAAGAAGTACCTTTTCAGCCATTAGGTCCTTTTTCATTTGCTCAACAGTACTCTGTTTTTGCTCAACCTCAACTTTCCATTTTTGGACTTTAGCATCCAACTGCTCACTAGCATCGCGATATTCCTCAACATTTTCCAAGATGTACTCCATATCTACATAAGCAATTCGAACCCCACGCTGCGCGAAAGTGTAAGCCGAAAAAAGTATCATGGATACTATTATAAGAACATTTGTTTTTGGTTTCATTTTGATTCCGTTTTAACTAATAGAAAATATCGTGCCAAAAATACTAAAACTTTTAAAATGAATGGTTTAGCATATGACACAATTGTAAAATCAAAACTGTTGGCCGATTATGAAGTGTGTTTGCCATCCACTAGGACCCACAGAATTTGGGCTATAATCTTGATCAAAACCATACCCAAAATCAATACCTAAGAGTCCAAATGCCGGCATAAATATCCTTAGCCCCAATCCGGCCGATCGTTTTATTTGAAACGGATTAAATTCCTGAAAATTGTTGAAGGCATTACCTCCTTCTAAAAAAGCAAGGCCATAAATAGATGCAGAAGGCTTTAATGTCAATGGATATCGCAATTCCATAGAAAATTTATTGTACACCAAACCACCTTCTTGTTGTCCCGTTAAAGGGTCTCTTGGAGTCAAGGATTGATTTTCATATCCTCTAAGTTGTATGACATCCCTACCATCCAATGTAAAATTACCCAAGCCATCGCCACCTACGAAAAATCTTTCGAAAGGTACATCGCCAATATCCTGATTGTAATTACCTAGAAAACCAAACTCCGCATTTGTACGAAGCACCAAATCGCCAACCAATGCAGTATACCAATCCCCTTTAAAATTCAGTTTATAATATTCCAGCCATTTAAAACGCTCTTCTTCCAACTTTTCCCTTTGACTATTCAATTCAGAAATTCTTGAGTCGTTTTGAGGCAGCGTGGAAATTTCTTCCAACAAGGCTTCACTTTCCTCTGTTATCGATTTAAAATCCTTATTACTAAAGAGGGAATAAGGAGGTGTTATCTTTGCCGTAATTTCAAAATTTGACCCGCCCCTAGGATAAATTCTTCCTCCGCTAAGGGCATTTCTTGATATCCCAAAGGTATAGGCGAATGAATTTGATTTTCCATTACCAAAATTAAATAGCCCAATATTATAATTATTGAATTCGTAAAGTTGATACCCCAAAGAATGTGATATTGTAAAGAAATCATCGGGCCATTGTACTCTTTTCGCCAATCCCGCGGAAATTCCTGTAATAGAGAAGCCTCTATCCTTATTCACTTCAACTCGCCCACTATTACTATAGCTAGCCCCAAATTGTTGCGTTCTGGATAAGGACAAGTTAAACCTAACTGGTTTTTTGCCTCCTAACCATGGCTCCGAAAAATTAAGACTGTAAACCCTAAATGTCCTACTTGCTTGTAAGCGTAAAGCAAAACTCTGACCATCTCCCATGGGAACCGGTTTATATGCCTCACCATTTAAAATATTCTTAAGGGAGAAGTTGCTAAAAGAGAGACCCAGTGTACCGATGAAACCGCCGCCGCCATAACCTCCTTGCAGTTCTATTTGGCTAGACCCCGATTCAACTAAACTGTATGCCAGATCAACTGTACCTTCATTGGGTTTAGGATTTATAATATCCGGTTTAATTTGTTCAGCATCGAAAAAACCGAGTTGACCCAATTCCCGAATACTCCTAATAATATCAGACTTATTATATTTTTGCCCAGGTCGCGTTCGCAGCTCCCTGAAAATTACATGGTCGTTCGTTTTATCATTGCCTTTTACGGTAACATGATCTAAAAAAGTTTCCTTACCTTCTATTATTCGTATTTCAAAATTAATAGTATCATTAGCCGCGGAAACTTCCACTGGATTTATACTTGAAAAAAGGTAACCGTTATTTTGGTATAAGCTCGTAACATCATTTGCGTCAGGTTTTGAATCATCGGCAATGCGCTCGCGTAAAAGAACACCATTATATGTAGAACCTTTCTTGATACCCAGCACTCGATTTAGCACTTGATCGGTATAAACACTATTCCCAACAAAATCTATTTCGCCAAAATAATACTTATTACCTTCCTCTACCTTGATTTTTATTTGGATGTTGTTTTCGTTTACATTTAATATGGTATCTGATAATATCCTAGCATCCCTATATCCATTTTCCGCATATTTATCTACCAACAATGATAAATCGTTCTCATAGTCATCTTCAATAAATTTTGATTTTTTCCAAAATCGCCCCAGTTGCTTTTTCTTGGTTTTCTTTAGGGCTTTTCTAAGTTTCTTTGAACGTAATTGCTCATTACCTTCAAAAACAATATCGCTGATTTTAACTTTATCGCCCTTATTTACATTGATTACCATGCTTCTGGCATTGGTCTCCGAAGTATCTTTTGCCGTGATGATATTTACCTTGGTATTCAGGTATCCTTTTTTTCGAAATTTGTTTTGAATATAGTTTTTACTATTCGAAATAAGACTTTCTGTGATTTTTTTACCTTTTTTAAGATCGGTATCCTTTATTATTTCGTCGACCTTTCTTTTTTTAATCCCATTCATGGTTACCTTAGACAAAGTAGGTCTTTCTATAATATTCAGCTCAAGAAAAACATTGTCGCCCTCAATGTTGGTAATATAAAAATCAATAGCCGTGAATAGCTCCAGACCCCATAATTTGTTGATTATCGCACTGATCTGTTCTCCGGGTAATGTAATAGGTTGCCCTACCCTTAAACCGGTATATGTCTTAACAGTTTGTTCGTTATAACTTTGAAGACCGGTGACCTCTAAACCCCCAAGGATATATTTTTTACCATCTTCATAGGAGATATCCTGTGCGATGGTTAAAGTGGTTATAAAAAGTAGTATGAAAGTAAAAAAAAGTTCAAGGGATATGAACCTTTTCATATCGCTAGTTGAGTTGTTCGCTAGTTTTTCCAAATCTTCGTTCTCTGTTCTGGTAATTTATTACGGCCTCAACCAAATGATGCTCTTTAAAATCGGGCCAAAATACATCAATAAAATATAATTCGGCATACGCTATCTGCCAAAGCAAAAAATTGCTGATCCTATGTTCCCCACTGGTACGGATGAGCAAATCCACGTCTGGCAAATCGTGCGTGTAAAGATGGTTATTAATAATGGTTTCATCAATATGTTCGGGAGAAATTATATTATTTTTAACTTTGATGCTTATCTGTTGAACGGCATTTTTTAGTTCTTCCCTTGCACCATAACTTAAGGCCAAGGTCAATGTCATACCGGTATTCCCCTTGGTTTTATCCATAACCTCCAGTAACTCATGGTATGCACTTTTTGGCAAAGACCCAATATCGCCGATAGTATTCAACCTTACATTGTTTTTGTTAAAAGTAATGAGTTCTTTTTTTAAGGAGGAAACTAAAAGTTTCATTAGTGTATCTACTTCCAACTTTGGCCTATTCCAGTTCTCAGTTGAAAAAGTATAAAGGGTAAGATATTCCAATCCGATCTTAACACAGCTCTCCACAGTCTTACTTACAGTACGAACCCCGTTTTCATGGCCAAAGACCCTCAATTTACCTTTTTGCTTAGCCCAACGGCCGTTACCATCCATAATTATGGCAATGTGTTTAGGTAATTTTTGGTCGTTAATGTCTTCAATCGTATTCATGTAGTATTACTCAAAACAATCGGAGCATGGTTTTCTTCCGAAGGTATAGGTGATTGTAACCCCGGAAAAAACATACCAATCGTCACTAAAAATATTCCCGAAAGCAACACTCAATTGTTCATTTATGTTGGATTCTTCCGGATTACTGGCATCCAAATTATCAGTAAACGTATATCTAGCGCCAATTTCGGCACCTAGTATTAAAAATTGATTTAGTCTCCTTTTAACCCCTACCGTCATGGGAATTGCGAAAGAACCATCTTTTTGGTTGAAATTAATTTGTTGCCCTGCATCAATATAATCGTAATCGTATCTAAAATAGGTTACACCTGTATAAAGATAAGGAGTAAATGCTGGACCTATTTTATGCAAATTATATTCAACAAAATTAAATTCCAATCCGGCCGATACCTCAAAAATTGAATTCTTAACAACATAGCCCCTCTGTTGTCTGGAAGTCATACTCGATTTTGAATCATCGGCTACAAATTTACCATTAATTACGCTTGCACGCCAAGCATATCGTTTACTTTTATTCCATTTGAACAATCCACCGTATGCAATATCCGATGGTAGTATAAAATTGGTCCTGCCTACATCACCAATATTGTTCGCCCCACCTAAAAAAGCCCCGATTTCATATGTTTGGGCACTTATTGTTACACTAATAAAAACAAGAATTATAACTAGGTAATTCCTCATAGATTCTAAAAGTTTGCAAATATAACGGTTTTGGCAGTATAGCCTTTGTACCTATTATATTAATCTTATCAATTGATAAACAGCTTTTGAGGACAATTATTGTCTATTAGCATGGTCAATTACGCTTGTCTTCGCCCCACAGAAGTTTGTTTCGAAGCGTCTTTAGAAAGCTTTCAGAATTATACTCTATCATCTTAATTGTAAACCCCGCTTTTCGCACCATGATTTCTTTACCGTTTTCCAAGGTAGTAATCCGAGAATCAAGGGAAACTAGATGATTTTCCTCTCTACCAGACACTTTCAGACGAATAATGGTATCATCGGAAATTACCAAAGGTCTTGCATTAAGATTGTGCGGAGCAATGGGTGTAAGCACCAAGGATTTGGCAGTTGGGACCATTACAGGCCCACCACAGCTTAAGGAATAGCCCGTTGAACCCGTCGGTGTTGAAATTATTAACCCATCTGCCCAATATGAAGTTAAATATTCCCCGTTAAGATATGTTTCTACCGTAATCATTGAAGTTGTATCCTTTCGGCTTACGGTAATCTCATTAAGTGCAAAATTAAGATCTCCAAATTCCTGGGCTTGGGGCCCGGTATGGAGTTCTACCAAACTTCTTTCAACAATGGTATAAGCACCTTGAACAAACTCTTGGACTACTTTTCGAACTTCCTCTTTTTTAAAAGTGGAGAGAAACCCTAAACGACCTGTGTTTACCCCAACAATAGGGATTCCTAAATCACGAACAAAGGTTGTGGCCCTTAATATTGTACCATCACCGCCAAAGCTAATGAACATATCAAAGGAATTGTCGAGCCCCTTGAACTCATTAAAAGTTTGATATTGATCAACATTAAGTTTTTTGGATAAACTGGAGGCAAAATTCTCTTCTATTGCTATCTCTGCAGATTCTTTTTTGAGTTCATCCAATAATTCACCAACATATTCGAGCGCATTGTCTTGAAACGTTTGTCCATAAATGGCGACTTTCATGCCCACTATACGTTAAGATATTTGTCTAAGTAATCTGACCTCTTTTTTAGATCTTCGATAAACTGATCTTCAATATTCCCGGAAAGAATATTATAATTATATCGCCTAAAGGTCTGTACCACCTCATTTAAATTTGTATTACTAATCTTTATGGTAACCTGCACAACTTCATCGCGCATTTCAGAAATAAAACCTCCAATGAACTTACAGTTATTGCTTTCAACTATTTGGACGATTTCACTAAATGAATAATCCTTTATACTTTTTGCGATAACTATTATTCCTCCTGGTTCAGCGAAAAACGGGGTGTCGATAAAAATACTTACGATATCGGTCAAATTATAATATCCTAAAACATCGTCCTTGTCACCTAAAACTGGCAACAAATTGGCTTCATTACGGGCAAAGGCTGCTAATACATCCAACCAACTTGTTTCTTTACGAACAAAAAAAGATTCAAAATTATACCGGTAATCCCCAATCTTTTTATCAACCTCAAAGCCCTCCAGGTCATTTTCATTAAAGACGCCCAAAAATTTATTTTTCTCAACAATAGCAACATGTGAGAAAGTGCTTTCCATAAAAAATTGAACCAATTTTTCCAATGGCTCGTCTAATTTAAAGACTGGAATGTTCGAAATAATATGTTCCTGAATCTGCATAACTTAAAATATAACGCAAAATACTAATTTAATATATCAAAAGGCATGCCTATTTTGTATTTTTGCTTTCTTTTTATTGGTTTGGATCTTATGACAAAACTTAGTGTAAACATTAATAAAATTGCCACGCTCAGAAACGCTAGAGGCGGTAATATGCCTAATCTTATTAAGGTGGCTAAAGATATTGAATCTTTCGGAGCGCAAGGAATAACCATACACCCAAGGCCTGATGAACGCCATATTAAATATCAGGACGCAAGGGATTTAAAAAAAATAGTGACTACTGAATTCAACATTGAAGGGAATCCCATTCAGCAATTCATAGATCTGGTCTTAGAGGTGAAACCCACGCAGGTTACCCTAGTACCTGATGCGGAAGATGCCATTACCTCGAATGCAGGTTGGGACACTATTAAGCATAAGGATTTTTTGAAGGAGGTAATTGCCATCTTCAAGCAAAACCAAATAAGAACATCGATTTTTGTCGATGCCAATATAAAAATGGTGGAAGGTGCTGCGGAAACAGGCACCGATCGCATAGAACTTTACACTGAAAGTTACGCCGATGCCTATAATAAATCGGATTTGACAGGAATTACCCCCTTTGTTGATGCCGCAATAGTAGCCAATAAATTGGATTTAGGTATAAACGCAGGCCATGACCTTAGTCTGGATAATATTAAATTTTTTAAAGAGAATATTCCCAATTTGCTGGAGGTGTCTATAGGACATGCCTTGATTTGCGAATCACTCTATTTTGGCTTGGATAATGTCATAAAAATGTATTTGAACAAGTTAAAATGAAGCAAATATTACATTCGAACATATTAGGTGAAGGTCGACCATTATTAATTTTACATGGCTTTTTAGGTATGTCCGATAATTGGAAAACCCTTGGCGTGCAGTATGCCACTAATGGCCTTGAGGTACACCTGATTGATCAACGTAACCACGGTAAAAGTTTTCATTCAGAGGTTTTTGATTATGATATTCTAGCGGAAGACCTTAAACATTATATACAACAATTAGAATTGGAGGATGCCATAATAATGGGCCATTCAATGGGTGGAAAGACAGCAATGCAATTTGCATTTACTTATCCAGATTTAATGCATAAAATGATAGTGGCAGATATTGCTCCCAAATACTACCCGCCGCATCACCAAAATATTATAGACGGATTGAACCAATTGGATTTTGATCGAATTAAATCAAGGGGAGAAGCCGATTCCGAATTAAGTAAATACATTCCCGATTTTGGAATCCGTCAATTTTTGTTGAAAAACCTATATTGGGTGCAAAAAGGAAAACTCGGTTTTCGGTTCAACCTAAACGTATTGAGTGACAAAATGGGGGAAATCGGTGATAACATAAAACCAACGGATATTTATAAAGGCCCTACCCTATTTATTAAAGGGGATAAATCGGATTATATTACAAAATCTGACACAGATATTATAAAAAGACATTTCCCTTTAGCCACAATCGATACCATTGATAATGCAGGTCACTGGTTACATGCAGAAAATCCCGATCAATTTTTCAATAAAACAATGGCATTCATTAATCAATAATAAATAAATAGAAAAAATATTATACATTTATAAGGTATCGGAAAATTATCATACCTATTTTAATTTATTAAAATCTCTCATATGAAAATTATATTACGAATTCTTTTAAGTGCTTTGGCGGTGGTTGTACTTTCAAAGATATTACCTGGGGTTGGGGTAGACACTTATACAACAGCAATCATTGTGGCTATTGTGCTAAGTCTTTTGAATTTTATTGTAAAGCCAATATTGGTCATCTTAACCTTGCCCGTAACCATTATAACCTTCGGTCTTTTTCTTTTGATAATCAATGCGATAATCATCCTATTGGCCGATAATTTAATAGCCGGTTTTACCGTGGACAACATTTGGTGGGCGCTGCTTTTTAGTCTTCTACTATCCTTTCTTCAATCAATACTCTTTTCATTATTGAAAGAGGATAAATAAAGTTGATCCAAAGTTTGAGATCCAGTAACTTAAAAACTTGCTAGGGTATATAAATTATACTATTTTTGCATCCCATTTTATTGAAGTAAAATTAGATATACAAATGAATATCACGAAAGAGCAGATTGACGATTTAAATGCAGTTGTAAAAGTTGCCATCACAAAGGATGATTACCAGGACAAAGTACAAAAAATCCTTAATGATTATAGAAAACAAGCCAACATCCCCGGTTTTAGAAAAGGCCATGTTCCTATGGGGCTCATTAAAAAACAATACGGTAAGGCCGTATTGGTCGATGAGGTAAACAAACTACTTCAAGACAACCTTAACAAATATCTTACCGAAGAGAAACTCGATGTTCTTGGTAATCCGTTACCAAAGCAAAAGGACAATTTCGATTGGGACAAGGATGAATTGGATTTTGAATTCGAGTTGGGATTAGCTCCGGAATTTGAAGTCCCTTTAAAAACAAAAAAACCACTTACCAATTATAAGATCATTGCCGATAAAAAAATGGTTGATGAGCAAGTTCTACGTATTCAAAAGCAATATGGGAAATTAGTGAGCAAAAAAATTATTGATAAGGACTATGAAGTGAGTGGTACTTTTAAAAACGAGGCCGAGGAAATTGACAATAAGGCAACTTTGGAATTGGATAAAATCAAAAGCAAAAAAGCTTTGGGTAGTTTAGTTGGAAAAAAGGTTGGCGACGTTTTAGTGCTCAATACAAAAGGTCTTTTTAAAGAAGATTATTTACTTTCCAGTGTTTTGGGAATACCACAGGAAAAAGCTGATAAATTGAACATTGAGGTTACATTTACAATTGAAGAAATAAATGAAAGGGAACCTGCCAAATTGGATCAAGAACTATTTGACAAGCTTTTTGGAAAGGACACTATTACTTCTGCCAAAGAATTAAAGGATAGGATCAAAGAAGACTCTGAGAAACAATTTGAACAACAATCGGATCAAAAGTTATTGAATGACATAACTGAGTATTTCATTGAAAATACGAAGTTTGATCTTCCATCTGAATTCCTGACAAAATGGATTCAGATGACCGGAGAGCAACCTCTTTCCGATGAGCAGGCAAATGAGGAATTTCAAAAATCTGAAAAAGGACTTAGATATCAATTGATTGAAGGTAAAATAATCAAGGATAACGATATTCAAATTCAATTTGATGAACTTAAGGAATTCGCAAAAGGTTTCATAAAGTCGCAAATGGCACAATTCGGGCAAATGAATCCTCAAGAAGAAGAATTGGATACTATTGCTGCAAGGGTTTTGGGCAACCAAGATGAAGTTAAACGTTTATCGGAACAACTGATGAGTCAAAAATTGCTAAGTCTTTACAAAGAAAAAGTGAATTTAAAGACCAAGGAGGTTACCTACGAAAACTTCGTTAAGGAAGTTTACGGATAAATTGAAACAAAAAGCAAAAACCATTGCTTCAATTGTCTCATTAAAATAAGTATCTTTACGGTGCCGAAGAATTCATTTTCGGCACCTTTTTTTATTTAAAATATTGAATACAAATCACATGGATTACGGAAAAGAATTCAAAAATTACGCAATAGACCATCAGGGAATAAGTAGCATGTACTATGATAAGATCATGAGCAGCATGTACCCAACAAATATGACACCAAATATTATTGAGGAAAGGCAATTGAATGCCATTGCTATGGATGTTTTCTCTCGGTTGATGATGGATCGTATTATTTTTCTTGGAACGGGAATCAATGACCAGGTAGCCAATATTATACAGGCCCAGCTGTTGTTCTTGGAAAGCACCGATGCTTCGAAAGATATTCAAATCTATATTAATTCCCCAGGCGGTAGTGTATATGCCGGGTTGGGAATTTATGATACTATGCAATTTATTAAACCCGATGTGGCCACTATCTGTACTGGTATGGCAGCTTCAATGGGCGCAGTACTTCTATGCGCAGGAACAAAAGGTAAAAGAAGCGGATTGACCCATTCAAGGGTAATGATCCACCAACCTATGGGAGGTGCCCAAGGCCAAGCAAGCGATATTGAAATTACGGCAAGGGAAATCCTTAAACTCAAGGACGAACTTTATGAAATAATTTCTCAACATTCAGGACAAACTTTGGAAAAAATACACGAAGATAGTGACAGGGATTACTGGATGAAAGCTGAAGAGGCCAAGAATTATGGCATGATCGATGAAATACTGGTAAGGGATAAGGACTAATTTCGACCAAAAATAGGAAAGTTTCAGGTTGATTGTTTACATTGATGAACCAAAACCCAAATTCTTTCGTTAGTATTTTGGATAGATAGAAAGTGATATGGCAAAGGAAAATTTAGAGTGCTCTTTTTGTGGAAGAAAAAAACCGGAAACCAATCTTTTGATTGCTGGTTTGGATGCGCATATTTGTGATCGTTGTATTGAGCAGGCCCACGGCATTGTTGCAGAAGAGTCAAATCAATCCAAAACCAATGACCTCTCCTCGGAATTGGTGGTTAAAAAACCTTTGGAAATCAAGGAGTTTCTAGACACATATGTCATTGGCCAAGAACGTACTAAAAAAGTATTGTCTGTTGCCGTATACAATCATTATAAAAGATTATTGCAACCCCATTCCAAAGAGGATGACGTAGAAATACAAAAAAGCAATATAATCATGGTTGGCCAGACAGGAACTGGTAAAACCTTAATGGCTAAGACCATCGCCAAAATGCTGAAGGTGCCTTTGGCAATAGTTGATGCAACTGTACTAACCGAAGCGGGTTATGTGGGGGAAGATGTTGAAAGTATTCTTACCCGATTATTACAAGCTGCGGACTATAACTTGGAAAAAGCTGAACGCGGAATCGTATTTATTGATGAAATTGACAAAATAGCCCGTAAAAGCGACAACCCTTCAATTACAAGGGACGTTTCCGGTGAAGGTGTACAACAAGGCCTTCTTAAATTATTGGAAGGTACAGCAGTAAATGTACCGCCAAAAGGAGGAAGAAAGCATCCTGATCAAAAGTTCATAGAAGTCAATACTGAAAATATCCTTTTTATTGCAGGGGGCGCATTTGACGGTATTGAACGTGCCATAACCAAAAGATTGAATATGCAGGCGGTAGGTTATAGCGCTTCAAAAGCTGATGAAAATCTAGATGAAACCAATATTCTTCAATATATTATTCCTAGGGATTTAAAGGAATTTGGACTAATTCCGGAAATAATAGGGAGGTTACCAGTACTCACCCATATGAATCCTTTGGATGAAAAAACATTAAGGGCTATTCTTACAGAGCCTAAAAATGCTATTATTAAACAATATGAGAAGCTCTTTGCGATGGATGGTATTTCTTTTACCATTACAGAGCAGGCCTTGGATTATATTGTGAAAAAAGCTATTGAATATAAGCTTGGCGCAAGAGGTTTGCGTTCTTTATGCGAGGCAATTTTTACAGATGCCATGTTTGAAATGCCAAGTACCGGTGAAACCGAATTTAAGGTGTCAAAGCCTTATGCAGAAAACAAGCTATCATTTGAAACTATTAAGAAATTAAAAGCTGTTTCTTAAGTTGATCAAACTGCTTTTTTTGATAAATCCAAATTTGTAGTTACACTTTCCAAAAGATCAAGGCATACTTTTTTGATGATTTTTTCATCTGAGTAAAGTTCATGGCCAAAATTTCTTATTACCTCATTTTCAATCCCAAGCTCCATAGTCCATTCTTTAGAAGGCCTATACTTATCCAATTCCCCATAAACAAGTGTTATCGGCACATTGGGTTTATTCTTCTCAAATCGAATCCTTGTCGCAGATATAGTATATAATGATTTCATAGGTAACCCTTGCAAACCCGCTTTCCATGTTATAGTACCACCTGTACTAAATGCTAGGTAATGACAGGGCACCTTTTCTTTTTTTAACAAATGGGCAACAGCCATTTCTATACCTCCATTTACAAAGGCCTCATGTAAATTCTTTTCAGATTTTATCTTAAGGTCAATATTTGCCAATTGCTGGCAATCATAGAATGTAATATCAAAGTATTGCTGAAGATAACCAAGATAGGAGGTAATCCAAAGTCCTTTTTTAATGCCCCACATGTCGGATACAACTACAAGTCTTTCTGCCATGATACGATAGTGCTATTTGTTATTTGGTAAATTAAGAGCTCAAATTCACCAATTAACATCAGAATCCACTATTTATTTGTTTATCTGGAGTAATTCTTCGATATAGTCCCTTTTATTGGATAATCTGGGAATTTTATGTTGACCACCCAATTTGTTTTTGGATTTTAACCAATCATAAAAGAGATTCTCCCTAGCCACATGAACTTTGGGCATTTTCAAGGTAATATTGTTATAGCGTTTCGCTTCATAATCAGAGTTCAATGATTTTAGGGCATTATCCAAAAATTCGGTAAAATAATCCAAATCCTTGGGAGCCTTCCTAAACTCTATGATCCATTCATGGGCGCCTTTCTCCTTACCTGACATAAATATGGGTGCTACGGTATAATCCTTGATTTCCGATTCGGTTTTCCTACAAATGCTCTTTAATGCCTCCTCGGCATTTTCTATTATCAACTCCTCCCCAAATACATTTATATGATGCTTGGTCCTTCCCGTTACCCTAATACGGTAAGGGTTTGTGGAAGTAAATCTTACTGTATCCCCAATTTTATAGCGCCATAAACCAGCATTGGTAGTAATTATTATTGCGTAATTCTTGTTGACTTCAACATCCCATAACGGTATCGTCTTTTGCTTGGCCGTCCCATAGGTATCCATAGGAATGAATTCATAAAAAATTCCATAATCCAACATTAACAATAGGTCATCCTTATCATTTCTATCTTGAATAGCAAAAAATCCTTCCGAAGCGTTATAAATTTCGTAATACTTGAATTTTTTCCTTGGTAATAAATTTTCGAATTGCTCTTTATAGGGAACAAAACTCACACCGCCATGAAAATAAACCTCAAGATTTTCCCATACTTGAAAAAGGTGGTCCTTCCCGGTTTCCTGAAGCACATTGTTCAGAAGCACCAACATCCATGATGGCACTCCTGCCAAGCTTGTTACATTCTCCTGTGTGCTTTCATGAACTATTGCCTTTAATTTTGATTCCCATTCGCTCATTAAAGACACCTTATTACTTGGTGTACTGCTAAACTCGGCCCACAGGGGCATATTATCAATTAAAATAGCTGAGAGATCACCAAAAAAAGACCCATTATCCTGATAAAGCTCCTTACTACCACCCAACCGAAGACTTTTTCCAGTAAACAACTGTGAATTTTCATTATTGTTCAAATACAGACAAAGAAGATCTTTGCTCGATTTATAATGACAATCCTCCAAAGCTTCCAAACTAACCGGGATAAATTTACTTTTTGCATTGGTCGTACCACTGCTTTTGGCAAACCACTTAATGGAAGTTGGCCAAAATATATTTTGTTCCCCCCTTCGAGTACGTTCAATTAAGGGTTCAATCTCCTCATAAGAAACAATAGGTACCCGATCTCTGAAGGTTTCATAATTGGTTATGGTCCCAAATTCATATTTCTTGCCAATTTCAGTGTCTTCGGCAATATCCAATAATTGAAACAATACCTCTTCCTGAACTTCCTCTGGATATTTTAAAAAAAGTTCTATCTGGTGATATCTCTTTTTTAGTAACCAAGATGCAATGGAATTGAATAAGGGTATTGGCATTTTTAGGTATCTTTATCTTGCTAAAAATAGCCTTTATAGTTATCATTTTCAAATTGAATACTTAAATTAAAAACTAATATGCAATACCAAGGTGTTTTACGAAAAATGCAGAGTGAAATGGCGCAACCCATTCAATATTACATGGTTTTTGAAAATGATTTTTTGAATGTAAATCAGGTATTGGGTAAGGAATTACAAATCGATTTCATTAAATACCAATGTTTAAATTGCGGTGGGGATCTACCTATTTTTAGACAAGGATTTTGTAAATCGTGTTTTTTTGAAATACCATCCGCAGGGGATTGGATCATGCGCCCCGAGCTAAGTACCGCCCATTTAGACAAAGAAGATAGGGATTTGGAATATGAGAAAAAAGTTCAGTTGCAACCCCACATTGTTTATTTGGCAAATTCAAGTAATATAAAAGTGGGGGTTACACGTAAATCGCAAGTGCCAACAAGATGGATTGACCAAGGTGCCCATGAAGCAATTGAAATCGTAGAAGTCCCTAATCGATTCTTGGCAGGAATTACTGAAGTAGCGCTGAAAGATCATATAGGGGACAAAACAAATTGGCGTAAAATGCTTACCAATGATGTAGTTGATGAGAACTTGGTGGAATGGCGTAAGAAATTAAAAGAATTCATTCCTATTGAAGCACTTGAATATTTCATTGATAATAACCATGAGACCCACTTGGAGTTTCCTGTACTCAAATATCCTAAAAAAGTAAAAAGTTTAAATTTGGAAAAGACCCCAAATTATAAAGGCATATTGGAAGGTATAAAAGGGCAATACCTGATTTTTGAAGACAATACAGTATTCAATGTTAGAGGTAGCGAGGGTTATTATGTTTCACTTGGCATTAATTAATAGAATCGCTTTTGACCTTAGTGGTATCTTTTTTCTTTTTACCAGCCAATAGGCCGCCCAATATATTTTTTGTTACTTCCTTGACTTGGTCCTTTTTCTGTGGAGTTACGGTATCTTTATTAATTATTGTGGAATCCTTGGTTTGCTTATTACCTCCTAAAACACCTCCTAACACACCTTTTACAACTTCTTTAGTAGCGTCTTTGGAAGTCGAAGTTGAATCCTTTTCCGATGATTTGCCTTTTAAAATATCGGCCAGTAAATCACTTGCTTTATCCTTTCCTTTATTGATCAATTTTTGCTTTTGAATTTCTACCAATTTGGCAGTCAACAATTTCACCCCTGATGTTAAATCGGTATTCACTTCAGGATTTGAGTAATAACCCCCAATATTCGCGGTTATTGGAATGGTTAGGCCACTCAGTTCTTTTTCATCGATTTTAGCAATTAAACTAGTAACCTCGGCCCCCAAATACTTGGAAGGAACATCCAAAGTAGCCTTATAATTTAATTTTTTATCGAATGTATGGCTACCCGATACGTTGATAACAATATCCTCATATTTGATCGCAAAAGGCTTCACTTTTACCGTGCCATCCTCAAAAGACAATGCCGTTTTAAGTCCCTTTAAATCCAATTTATCCATTTTTACAAAATTCAACTTACTACTAAGGGCAGAAAGCACTTTAGCTTGATTTGCATTTATTTCTGTGGATAATAACTCAGCAAGGACCTTCCCAGTAACTGTATTCAGGTTCGGTGTGAAATTATTGTTCAGGGATCCCGAAATCTCGATATCGGAATTCAATTTTCCCTGCAAGGCACTTGCGACAGGGGCCAATATTTTGAATAGTTCCAAGGATTGGAAACTTTCACTAATACCCAATTGGACCATTCCCAATTTCATGGCAAATGATGGGGTTTCATTTTTGGTGGAAACCTCCCCATTAAATGACACCACACCATTAAAAAGTGAAGAAGTCATATTGGATATAACGGCCTTTTCATCTGCCACCTTTAAATTTCCCTTTACATCCTTTAATATGAGATTATCGTAAAGTACCGTACCTGCTGAAGCATTGATAGTACAATCCAAAAATGCTGGGATTTTCAATTGTTCCTTGGTTGAGGTTTTCTCTTCTGTTTCATCTTCCTTTGTCATAAAATCATTAACCACAAAAGTGTTGGACTTCAAATTGAAATTTCCCTCCAATTTTTCATCATTGAACATAAACCCTAAAAAATTAGTCAATGTACCTGAAGCCAAGAAATCTGTTTGACCTGTTTTACCATTCAATTCGTTCAAGGTTACCGTAGATGGGTTGAACGTCATAGCTGTGGAACTTATTTTCACCGGATTTTTCATTTCAGATGAGTTATACTCAAAATCCTTCATTTTCAATTTACCGGAAGTCTTGGTATTTTCATACCTCTTTTTCTCAATCGAGGCCATATCAAAAGCGGTATTTATATCGGCGTTCAATATTCCAGACAGTTTAATGTCTTGTGGAATAGGATATACTTTTGAAAGGTTGGCAAGGTTTAAAATGCCGTTTAGTTGCGCATTGACCTTGGTGTTCCCCATTAAATCCGTGATTTTTGAAGTAAGGTTAAATTTATCCTCATCGATCGTGAATGTGGCTTTTCTCACTACAACATAAGTGTCCTCGGTAATACCAGTATCATTATTAACCTCCATATCCAAATGGATATTTTTTACGGTTTTTGGAAGTTCAGGATATTTAAAAGATGCATTTTCCGATTTAATATCAATTTTGAATTTTGGTATGTGTTCCTCATCAACAATTCCAGTGAATTCGCCAGCCACCACACATTCACCAGTTGTTCTTACATCTTCGATGTTCTTTGAATACTCTTCCGGAATCAAAGCAAGAAGGTTCTTGAAATCTGAGGACAGTGTTTTAAAATTTATATTTACTTCTTGATTATCATCATTTAATTTCACAAAACCATCGAAAACCAAAGGCAATTGATTTACTAAGGCTTCATTCTTTAAAAAGGTGAATTTATATTCGTCCAAATCGATACCGATCAAGGCATCCAATTTAACTTTGTTCTTATTGAGGTATTTGGTACTATCCATTTCAAAGGAAACCAAGGCATTGGTGGTAGTTTGCAATTCCGATTTCGCTATTGAAAGGTCACCCATTCCTTGATGCTGAATACTATCAACTACCAATCTCATTCCATCAGCCAAATCGTCGTATACAACTTTGGAATCCGAAATTTGGTACGATTGCAAATCGAGCTTAAACCCCTCTGAAGCTCCCTCTTTTTCTGAATTAGTTTCGGTATTTTTACCAATATCATAATTTGCTTCCCCATCTTTATCAAACTTAATATGTAGTTGTGCACCATCGATTGTAAGTGTTTTTATGACAATAGGTTCGCCAACTCCTTTGAAAAGTTCTCCAAGCCCCATTTTCAATTCCACATGCTTTGAAGCAAAAAGAGTGTCTCCCGCAAATGGCGCATTGTTTATCAAGTTTACTCCTTTTATCCTTACTTCGGCATTTGGAAAACTACTGAACAGACTTAAATCGGCCTCAGCAAAATCCAATGTAGCATTCACATTATTGTTCACATTTCTTTTTATAATGTCTCCAATCTTGGATTCCAACCAAAAAGGTGCTGCAATGAGAATTCCGACAAAAAGCAACAAAATAATCCCAACAATTTTTAAGATTTTCTTTTTCATAAAATAAAAGCTATTTAGCAGTGATCATAACCCAAAGGCACAAGAAATATTCTATATTTCCAAATTTATTTCTTCGCCTAATTTAAGCCCAAATCGTTTTCTGAGTATATATACGAAGAAATATAGAAAAGGGGTGTCCAGGAAGGCAATTAATACTTTAAATAAAAAACCACTAATCACCAAACCGTAAAACATACTCCATGGTAACACTTTGAACAAGCAAAGGAGGCTTACAACTGTACATGTATCAATAAATTGGGACAAAAAGGTTGAAAAATTATTCCGTAACCACAAATGTTTGCCATGGGTCAACTTTTTCCAAAAGTGGTAAATAGCAATATCTACGTATTGTGCGAACAAATAGGCCAACATAGATGCCAAAACCGCTATAGGCGAAAGGGCGAAAACCTTACCGAAAATCACGTCATCAACCGGGGAATTAGGTATTGCAGGTACGAAATCTGCGAGTAAAATAATCCCCATTGAAAAGAATGAAGCAAAAATACCTGCTGTAACAATCTGATTGGCTTTCTTTCTACCATAAATCTCTGAAATCAAGTCAGTAATCAAAAAAGTAATCGGGTATGGCAATATGCCTACCGATACTTCGAACAACGAAGCCCCAAAAACCTTTATCTCACCAAAGGGATTCCAATAAAAGAATTTTTGAAAAATTAAATTGGAAACCACCAAAGAGGTTATGAAGATTGCCCCCAGATACAGATAAATCTTATAAGCCAGTTTTTTATCGTTCTGGTTCATGCATTACTTAATATCCATCACAAAAGGCATTTTTGCCTGAATCCCCTTTTGTTCCATTATTGATTTCATTTGATTAAGAAGTTCGTAGGTTTCCACCCCAATTTCCTCTTTTATAAAATTCTGTCCGATTTTCGATTTAACGCCACCTATATCCTCCATGAACTTTTCGAAACCAGTTTTATATTTGGGATATTTCTTTATTCCATAGCTTTCAAGTTCGGCAAGTTCGGCAGCAGCAGCAATAGCATCATCCAAATTACCCAACTCATCTATAAGTCCCAATCTTTTAGCATCGACACCACTCCAGACACGACCTTGGGCCATGCTGTCTGCTTGGGCAATGGAAATATTTCTACCCTGTGCCACACGGTCTAAAAAAGTTTCATAAGTCTGTTCAACACCTTCTTGGACTATATTCCTAAAGCTATCTGTCATGGGTTCAAATAGTGAATAGCCGACCGAATTTTTATTTGTACCAACCTGTTCAGCGTTGATACCAATATCAGCAGCAAGTTCATTAATATTGGGAATAGTGCCAAAAACACCTATAGAACCTGTTATTGTAGTAGGTTCTGCGAATATTTTATTTGCTCCTACTGCTATATAGTATCCGCCAGAAGCAGCCACATTACCCATAGAAACCACGATAGGTTTTTTTTCCTTGGCGAGTTCTATCTCACGCCAAATAATATCAGAGGTCAAAGCGCTACCCCCTGGGGAATTAATACGAAATACAATAGCCTTTACACTCTCGTCATCACGTGCTTTTATAATGGCCTTGGTAATAATTCCCTGTCCTATAATATCAGGACCGCCTTCGCCATAAAGAATTTCACCTTGGGCAAAAACAACTGCAATTTTATCCTTTCCTTTATATACACTTTTTTTGTTAGACCGTTTGGTATAGTCATCTATGGAAACATAATTTATTTCGTCCTCAGGATTCAATGAAATTGCCTTTCTTAATTTGTTTTCATATTGATCGTAGAATAAAATATCATCGACAAGTCCTGTGGCTTTAGCATATTTCGGCGACCTTCCGCCCAAGGTATCCGCAATTATATTCAAATTTTGCTGACTGATATTTCTTCCATTGGAAATATCAAATACCATTGTGTTCCATATAGAACTTATCAATTCCTTTATCTGTGTTCTGTTGGCTTCACTCATTTCATTGGCTAGAAATGGCTCAACAGCACTTTTATATTTGCCATGGCGTATCACTTCCATCTTCACTCCTGTTTTATCCTGTAAATCCTTATAAAACAAAATTTCTGTTGATAACCCTTTAAAATCCATTCCTCCAACAGGATTTAAAAAAATAGAATCCGATATACTTGCCAAGTAGTAATCCTTTTGTAAAAAGAAATCACCATAGGTATATACAAATTTGCCACTTTCCTTAAAATCGACCAATGCCTTTCGAATTGCTTGTGTTTGGGCCAATCCAGCCATAATGAAATTATTATTGATACTGATTCCTCTTATATCCTTATCATCCTTAGCCACTTTGATGGCATGTAGAATTTCATCCAAACCTTGGGATTGACCAAATAAGCCCGAAAAGGGATCTGCATCGCTATTGCCTACATAATCTTTTATCGGCTTTTGTAATTTCAGTTCTAAAATTGAATTCTTGTCTATGACCACCCCATCTTCAGCACTGCCTACCAAACTCACAAAGATCATAAACATAAAAAGCATAATTCCAAAAGCGATTAAACTACCTATGATTGCCGCTAAAAGATTTCTTAAAAAATTCATTTCAATCCAATTATTATTACGGCCCAAAGATAACCAAAGTGAAATTGTTTTGTTTACTTTGTTTCAATATTATGGGTGAACTGAAAAAGGTATATATTTCTATAGGCAGTAATCTCGGTAACAGGCTGCAAAACCTACAAGATGCGGTATTTCAATTAGCGAATGAAGTTGGGAATATCACCTCAATTTCAAAGATATATGAAAGTGCATCGTGGGGTTTTGAGGCAGATGATTTCTTAAATGCCTGCGTTATTCTCGACACCTTATTGACTCCTGAGGCCGTTTTAAAAAGAATACTGGCAATTGAAAAAAAACTTGGAAGGGAACGCAACTTTGAAAGTGGGTATGTCTCCCGAAATATAGACATTGACATTTTGTATTATGAAAACGAAGTAATACATATGGATAGCTTATCCATTCCCCACCCAAAGCTACATGAACGTAAATTTGTTCTTTTACCCTTAGCCGATATTGCCCCTCAAGTTTACCACCCTATCTTGGGAAAAGACACGAGAAACCTTTTACAGGAATGTATGGATAGAAGTATCCCAGAAAAAACTGCCTTCAAGCTATACAAAACAAAAAAAGAACTTTTCTCTCATTTGAATTTTATAGCAATAGAAGGCAATATTGGTGCTGGCAAAACCACTCTAGCCAATAAAATTGCCGAAGATTACAACGGGAAATTAGTTCTGGAACGCTTTGCCGATAACCCATTTTTACCCAAATTTTATAAAAATCAAAGCCGTTATGCCTTTCCGTTGGAAATGTCCTTTTTGGCAGATCGCTACCAACAATTCACCGATGATACCTCACAATTTGACCTATTCAAAAATTTTATGGTCAGTGATTATGATATTTATAAATCGCTCATTTTTGCACAAGTGACCCTCCAAAAAGATGAGTTCAATCTGTATCGCAAGCTTTTTAATTTGATGTATAAAGAGGTTAAAAAACCGTTTATTTACATATACCTTTATCAATCTTCAGAGCGTCTTCTCGAGAACATTAAAAATCGCGGAAGAGCCTATGAACAAAACATTAAAGCGAATTACTTGGATAAAATAAACAAAGGGTATTTTGATTTTTTCAAGAGTTACCCAGAGCAAAATACGCTGATTATCGATGTTGGGGAATTGGATTTTGTTGAGCGTAGCGAAGACTACAATTTGATTATTGAGAAGATTAAAAATTTCGCCATACAATTATAATTTTAAGAAATATTTCACATATTTCTTGTGTAGAATATAATGTTTTGCTTAATTAGCACCTCTAAAAAGCAACTAACTAACTCAAACTATATACCTAAAGACCCTGATTTAACAATCAGGGTCTTTTATTTTTCAGCTATTTTTAAGCTTAGACCAGAGATCCCAAACCACCACGCCAACACTTACAGCAATGTTCAAAGAGTGTTTTGTTCCAAACTGTGGAATTTCTAAAACCCCGTTACTAGCGTTAACCACTTCTTGGGAGACCCCCTTTACTTCATTACCGAAAACCAGCACATATTTTTTTGGTATTTCACATTCAAATTGATCTAACATTACCGCATTTTCAGCTTGTTCAATAGACAATACATGGTATCCCTCGGATTTTAATCCTTCCACCAACTCCAAGGTGTCTTTTTTATATTCCCATGCCACACTCTCGGAGGCTCCAAGTGCCGTTTTGCGAATATCCTTATGGGGAGGTGTGGCTGTAATGCCACAGAGATAAATTTTTTCAATCAAAAAAGCATCTGCAGTCCTAAAAACAGATCCAATATTATTCAGGCTTCTAATATTGTCAAGTACAATGATAATAGGGGTTTTCTTAGCTACTTTAAAATCCTCAATATCGAGCCGTGGCAATTCTTCGTTCTTTAACTTTCGCATAGGAGATTTACGTTTGACCTTTATTTCCAGAATAATTTCCGCAACTAAAAGTTATGCCTAAAATATCAACAATTGATAAGAATCCACAGGGAAAATAGTACATTCGTTCATCTTAGATTATGTAAAAATAAAGTAATTAATCCCAAGTACTTTTGGCAGATAAAGGAAAAATAAAGAAGGTAACCCCTTTGATGAAGCAGTACAACACCATCAAGACCAAATATCCTGATGCTTTGCTGTTGTTTCGCGTGGGTGATTTTTATGAGACCTTTGGTGCAGATGCCGTAAAAGCTTCGAAAATTCTGGGTATTATCCTAACACATAGGAACAATGGTGGTGACCGCACTGAGCTAGCAGGCTTTCCACATCACTCTTTAAATACCTATTTGCCAAAATTGGTAAAAGCAGGGCTACGTGTTGCCATTTGTGATCAATTGGAAGATCCCAAATTGACAAAAAACATTGTTAAAAGAGGAGTTACCGAATTGGTTACACCCGGCGTTGCTTTCAACGACGATATTCTAAATGCAAAGACCAACAATTTTTTATGCGCCGTTCATTTTGGCAGGAAATTATTGGGAGTCTCATTTTTGGATATTTCAACAGGGGAATTTTTGGTAGCCGAAGGTAATGAGGAACAGATTGACAAACTTCTTCAAAATTTTGATCCCAATGAGATTTTAGTATCGAAAACACATAAAAAGGAATTTTCAGAATTATTTGGAAGCCAGTATCATACCTTTTTTATGGAAGATTGGCTATTTCAAGAAGATTACACTCTTGAGACCCTCACCAATCATTTTAAAACCAAAACATTAAAAGGATTTGGTGTAGATCAATTGAGCCACGGTATTGTTGCTTCAGGTGTGGTGTTGCATTACTTATCGGAGACCCAGCACAGACAACTACAACACATAAATACCATAAAACGTATTGCCGAGGAGGAATACATTTGGATGGATAGGTTTACCATTAAAAACCTTGAACTCTATCATTCAACCAATGTAAATGCTGTTACATTATTGGATATTATCGATAAGACAATTTCCCCAATGGGTGGCAGGTTATTGAAACGTTGGTTGGCCCTACCTTTAAAAAACATAGGGAAGATCCGCAGAAGACATCAGGTCATCTCCTATTTGAAAAAGGAAGAACCGATATTACAAAAATTACAGCACGGAATTAAACAGATGGGCGATCTGGAACGTCTTATTTCAAAAGTGGCCACAGGGAAAATAAATCCAAAAGAAGTGGTGCAGCTTAAAAATTCACTGGAAGCCATCATCCCGATAAAGCAATTAACGATCCAAAGTGAAAATGACGCGCTGAATTTAATTGGGGACCAGTTGCATTCCTGCGATTTGCTAAGGTCGAAAATAAAGGAGATGGTGAATGAGGAAGCACCTATAAATGTGCTTAAAGGAAATACCATTGCCAAAGCATATTCCAAGGAATTGGATGAACTGCGAGGTTTGGCTTTTTCCGGGAAGGAGTATTTGGATAAGATGTTGGAGCGTGAAACCGAGCGAACAGGTATAAGTTCGTTAAAAATAGCTTCCAACAACGTCTATGGCTATTATATAGAAGTTAGGAATACCCATAAGGACAAAGTTCCAGAGGAATGGATTCGAAAGCAGACCTTGGTGAATGCAGAACGTTATATTACCGAAGAGCTCAAGGAGTATGAATCTAAAATATTGGGTGCGGAAGAGCGGATATTAAGTTTAGAACAACAATTATTTGCACAATTGGTAGTTTGGATGCAGGAATACATTGTTCCTGTTCAAAATAATGCACAACAAATTGCAAGCTTGGATTGCCTATGCGGATTTACACAGTTGGCCAAAGAAAATAATTACAATGAACCCGAGCTAAATGATTCAACTGAGCTTGAGATAAGAAATGGGCGACACCCGGTTATAGAAAAACAATTGCCCTTAGGGGAAGCATATATCGCCAACGATGTTATTCTGAATCGGGAAAACCAGCAGATCATAATGATAACCGGGCCCAATATGAGCGGTAAATCAGCCTTATTACGGCAAACCGCCTTGATTGTGCTATTAGCTCAAATGGGGAGTTTTGTACCTGCAGAAACGGCAAAAATTGGCTATGTGGATAAAATATTCACACGCGTTGGAGCCAGCGACAACATTTCTATGGGTGAGTCCACATTTATGGTTGAGATGAACGAAACAGCCTCTATCCTTAACAACCTTTCAGAACGCAGTTTGATTCTCTTGGATGAAATTGGCCGAGGAACCAGTACCTACGATGGTATTTCAATTGCTTGGGCCATTTCGGAATACTTACATGAACATCCTGCACGTGCAAAGACCCTTTTTGCCACTCATTACCATGAACTTAATGAAATGGCAACTACTTTTGAGCGAATAAAAAATTATAATGTCTCGGTAAAAGAGCTGAAAGACAGGGTTCTGTTTTTACGAAAATTGACCTCTGGTGGCAGTGAGCATAGTTTTGGAATCCATGTGGCGAAAATGGCGGGAATGCCCCAACAAGTGATACTTAAAGCCAATAAGATTTTAAAAAAGCTTGAAAAGTCTCATTCAAGTGAAGAATTAACCGACAATTTGCAATCCGTACAAAACGAAATGCAATTGAGTTTCTTTAATTTGGATGACCCTTTATTAGAGCAGATTAAAGAAGAAATCACCCATCTCGACATTAACACCCTTACCCCTGTTGAGGCTTTGATGAAGCTCAATGAGATTAAAAGAATGCTTACCAAAAACAATAAAGCAACCTCCTAAACCTATAAGGTTTTTGTTAGCTCGAAGGTTTTATTCCTTTTCAGTAAAAATTTCTTTGCCTTTTATAGAATTGTATTAAATTTGCATCCGCATCATATAAATAAATGATGTGAAGTTCTTTATACATGCGAAAATAGCTCAGTTGGTAGAGCGCCACCTTGCCAAGGTGGAGGTCGCGGGTTCGAATCCCGTTTTTCGCTCTTAACGTTGCTTGCCAACGTTTTTTTTAAGTCCGGCTCGAGTGGTGGAATTGGTAGACACGTTGGACTTAAAATCCAATGGCCATTAGGCCGTGCGGGTTCAAGTCCCGCCTCGAGTACAGATGTATGTAAAGCCAGCGGAAATCCGCTGGCTTTTTTGTTTATCCTGCCGAGCCAAAGGAATTTTGAGTTAAGATAGGAGAAGCAAAAAAGTCGAATGGAATGCCGGCTTTTCCACTTTCAACATGTTCGAGTGGAACTCGCCGTAAGGCAATTCCCGCCTCGTGTATACCTATGCCGCAATTTGGTCCGCATAGTACAGAAAGCTTCAAATTATGTGGGTCTTTTTTATTCACCCACTCCTCTAACTATCCTTATTTACCTACCTTTATCAAGTGAATTTGCGAATTGCGATGAAAAAAAAAATCATAAAGATATTAGGGTTATTAACGGCCATTCCCTTAATCCTAATTTTTCTTTCCAACTTTGTAATAGAATCCTCTGCCAAAGGCAAAACATATTCCTCTATTAAAGAGATTCCCAAAAACCGGGTTGGCTTGGTTTTAGGAACGTCTAAAAAAATCAGCTCAGGGCAAGCAAACCCTTATTATACAAATCGAATTAATGCAACTGTTGAACTATTCAAAGCAAAAAAAATTGATTTTGTTCTTGTAAGCGGCGATAATGCCACTATTTATTATAATGAACCAAGTACCATTAAAAAAGACCTTTTAAAAGAGGGCATCCCAGAGGATAAAATATTCTTGGATTATGCCGGTTTTCGCACATTGGATTCCATGGTACGCGCCAATGTGGTTTTCGGACTGGATAGTGTTACGGTTATTTCCCAAAAATTCCATAATGAGCGTGCCATTTTTCTTGCCAAAAGAAAAGGCCTAAATGCCATTGGTTATAACGCTGAGGATATTACAGGTCAGCAGGGATATAAAGTACAGTTTCGGGAGTATTTCGCACGGGTCAAGGTCTTTCTAGATCTCTTACTAAACACCGAACCAAAGTTCTATGGTAAAAGGATTGAAATAAAATAACACCTAGTTTCATCTCATTTAAAAAGTTTATTTTAGGCCTTACAACTACCGTATATGTCAAATTTTAAAACACTGCTTAAAAACCTTGGGCCTGGCCTTTTATTTGCAAGTATGGCCATTGGCACATCGCATTTAGTGTTATCAACAAAAGCAGGCGCACAGTATGGTTGGTTAATGGTAATACCCATTATTTTGGCCAATGTTTTTAAATACCCCTTTTTTGAATTTGGTGTGCGCTATACCAACATAACCAATAAAACACTGATTGAAGGTTATCTAAATCGTGGCAAGGGTTACTTATGGTTCTATGCCGCAATTACGCTTGTTACTACCTTTACCATTCTGGCTGCATTATACACGGTTACGGCAGGCCTCTTTATCAATCTTTTTGGAATATCGAATGTTTCGATAAGTATGGTGGCTCTGGGTTTATTTGTTTTTATCAGCTCCTTGTTGATTATTGGGAAGTACCGATTTCTTGAAAACTCGCTTAAGTTTGTGGTCAGTATTCTGTTTATTGCGCTTATCGCTACTACTGCGTTGGTAATCTTTAAAGGTCAGGTTGAGGAAGTTCCCAACTTTACCCCTACCCCCATTTTCAATGAAGTCGGAGTGTTATTTTTAATAGGATTAATGGGATGGATGCCTACAACAGTCGAAGCCTCAAGTTGGGTAAGTCTTTGGAGTATAGAAAAATGGAAGACAGACGGTAGCAAACCTTCCCTTCGTGGTTCATTACAGGAATTTAATATCGGATATCTCATGACCGCAATACTGGCTGTTTTCTTTATGATCATCGGTTGGATGACCCTTTATGGGACCAATACAGAACTAAGTGGCAATGCCGTTACTTTTGCTGATCAGGTTGTACAACTGTTCACCGCACATATTGGTCCTTGGGCCTACATTTTTATTGCCATTGCCGCCTTTGCAACAATGTTCAGCACCTGTATGACTGCCCATGATGCCGTCGCCCGTGTAAGTCTCGATATTATTGATCTGCTTAATCCCAGAGTAAAATTGACAGGAAAAAAAGGATATTTTGCCTTAGGGGTGATTATTTTGGCAGTGGTGAATTTTGTGGTCATCACTGCATTTGGTGCCAATATGGGTCTCTTAGTTGCCTTGGCAACTTTTGTTTCATTTGTTGTAGCCCCAATAATCGGCTACATGAATTTAAAGAATGTGATGAGTAGCGAAATACCCGTGAACCTGAAACCAAAAAAAGGATTACAACTTTTAACCTATATGGGTATTGTATTCCTATCTGTATTTTCCCTTATTTATTTTTGGATGGTTATTTTTTAAAAATTCTTTAGAAACTTATTCTTTGTTTTTAAACTTTATAGCTCGTCAGCATTAGCAACCACAATTAGTGATCGGTCATTTTTCTTATGCAAAAAGTCTAGACAAAAAACACCGTCAGTACAGTTATTGATGATTTTTTCTTCACCATACCCTATGGTGCTAACTATGTTGTTTGAAGACAGACCGGTTTTAATAAGATACAACTTGATCGCATCTGCACGTTGCTGGGAAAGCTTTTTATTGGTATTGCTTGACCCACGACTGTCGGTATGGGTTTCAATTTGTAATTTAATTTGAGGAAAACGTTGTACGGCATCCACAACTTTATCCAATTCAGCCTGTATAAGGGGTGTAATATCCGCTTTCCCTTTGTCAAAATAAAAATTTTCAAGTTTAATTACCGACTTTCCTTCTTCTTCTGTAAGCATGTCATCTACGAAAGAAATTCCCATATTAAAGGACCTTCCTTGCACACTTTCATATTCGCTTTGGTTATAGGATACCGAAAAAACGGAATGTCTTTCTTTGGTTGCTTGTATGGTGACTTGTTCGCGCCATGGAATTTCAAATCTAAACTGGCCATCGTCATCACAATAAACCTCCTTTATAACATTCCCGTCCTTATCCAAAACCCTTACCTGTGCTTTGGCAACGCCCCGTTTCGAATTCAGATTGACCACTCCCCCTTTTAAGGCGAATGTTTTTAGACCAGGACTTTCTTTTGTCTTAAATCCATAAATATCGTCATTCCCTTTGCCACCTTTCCTATTTGAGGAAAAATAACCTATTAAACCATCGGGACCATTATCCTTAAGGATAAAGCCAAAATCATCTGATTCAGAATTTATTCCCTTTCCTAAATTAATCGGAATGCTGAATGTCTGGTCTGAATGCATATTTGATTTATAAATATCCATACCTCCAACACCATAAAAAATATCAGAGGAAAAATAAAGGCTGTTATTAAAGATATAGGGAGCAATTTCGTTTCCTGGGGAATTTATCCTAGGACCCAGATTGGTGGGTTCTGACATAATCTGTCCGTTATTTGTGAATACGTAATAAATATCAGTACCGCCATAACTATCATCAAAATTAGCTGCAAAGTAAAGTCTGGATGATTTTGCATCATAATAAGGATAGTAAAATGAAATACTTAAATCCTTAAGTAGGAAATTCAAATTCCCATTCGAATCTGCGATACCTATGGCCAATGAGTTTTTCCCATTATCATCAAAACGAAGTTGTCCTTGATCAGTATTTGAGAGTATATAAAACAATTTATTCAATTCCTCTGAATAGTAAGGGGTGGCTTTATGGAATTTGGATTCAGGGATTTTTGTAAATGCATTTGCACTTGTAATATTACCATCTGGATTGATCCTGGCTACATAAATATCCAAAAATGATTCCCCAGAGGGTTCATATTTATCTTTGGACTTCTGTATTCTGCCACTGCTGAAAAGTAATTCGTCCTTATAAAAACTGGGTGCAAAATCTGCCTGTGGACTATTTCCGTTGATATTGAAAACATTAAAATCCGTCACTTCCCCTGAGACCGATTCCAATAGTTCAAAATTAAAATCCGCGTTTTCCAACAACTCATTTGAAAAAGATGTGCGCTTGGAGTTCAGAAAGGACTTGACCCTATCAATATTGGAGGTTTTTGCCAAACTTTGCAACATCTTATTAAATCGGTGACTAGACATGGTAGTGTCTATTTTATTAATATCAAGATATATTTTTGAAGCATTTTCAAAGTCGCCCACTTTATAATAAGCATCCGCTAAATTCAGCATTTGATTATTTTTCAATGGAGCCTCCCGCAATTCATTTTGGTATTGGGTTATTGCTGAATTATAGGCATAACTGTAAAAATATTTATCAGCTTTGGACATCTTTTCCTGGGCGAAAGATGTCGTCAAAACCATAAAGAAAAATAATAATAAGCTCTTTGTTTTCATATTAGCATCTTCTTTAAAAGAATCTTGGTGTATCAATTTGTTTAGGTTGCCCCTTCACGTTCTTCTGTTTGGGCTGTTTGGTCCTACTTCCTCCTTTTCCAAGATAGAATTTGAGTATCATTTCATGGGATCCATTATTGTATTCCCCTAGACCATTGGTATTGTAATCATAGGAATATCCTACGAACATTCCACTGGACACCTGGAAACCAACCAACCCACTTATCGCATTATCCAACCTATAGGATGCTCCAGCTGTAAAAACGTCATTAATCAAAAAATTCGTGGAAATATTCAAGTTTACGGGAGCACCCTGTAAATAATTCATCATAAATGCAGGTTTAAACTTAAGTGTTTCTGACAGATCAAAAACATAACCTCCAATGAAGTTAAATTGGATCTTATCCTCAACAAGAACAGCGACTTCATCATTGTAGATACCATTGGTCAAAAAATTGGGGATCGACAATCCCACATACCAATCATCTGAATACAAAAAAGTACCAGCACCAATGGTAGGGTAAAACTTATTTAAGGTTTCGGTGTTCAACAAAGGCTCATTTTCGATTTCAAAATCCCCCTTGGTAAAATCAACATTCAAAAAAGATCCCCCGGCATCAATACCAAAAGACAACTTTGTATCGTCAGAAACATTTACTTGAAAAGAGTAGGCAAAATCTACATATGTCTGTGTTGAAGGCCCAAGTTGATCGCTTACCACATTAAAACCCAAACCATTTTTTTCATTCGCCAAAGGAACGTTCACCCCAAATCGGAAGGTTCTTGGAGCCCCTGGGATGTCTATCCACTGGGCGCGGTATAGACCACTAATTTCAGGGGTTTCCACGGTACCTACATAGGCTGGGTTAAAGCTCCCAATATTGTACATATACTGGGTATATTGGGGTTCTTTTTGACCAAATACCATAGACGATGTAAAAAACGCCCCTATTATAAACAATAGGATAGTTCTGTATATAGATTCGTGAGTTTTGTAAACCATTGTTGTTATTATCTTATTATTTGGATCCATCCTTTTCTGATCTCAGAGCCATCCCCTAGATCAAAAACATAGAAGTAGGTGCCTTTTGGCGCATCTGAATTATTTCGGGTCCCATCCCAAGTATTATCATAGGGTCTGGCCTCAAAAACCTGATTACCGTACCTGTCATAGATTTCAATGCTATTATTTGGATAGTCCTCTATACTATTTACTATCAAGAAATCATTGGTGCCATCGCCGTTGGGTGAAAACTGGTTAAAAAGAAATCCAGGTTCATTATTACTGCGCATAGCTACCTCAATTTCAACAGAGGCTTCATCGTTTACCGGATTAATATCCACTGGCGAAGAACCAGTAATAGTAGCCGTATTGGTAAAGGTCCCAAATGCGATCATTCTTACCAAAACCACGAGTGTGGCACTTTCGTTGGGATCCAACATCGGAATATCCCAAAGCCCGGCAACTTCATCATACACCCCGTCGCCAGGCCCTGTGAAATGGGAAATATAATCAAAACCGATTGCATCAAGAACTTCCTCCACTTGGATCAAGGTAGCAATTTCATCGGAAATATTGGTCACCGTAATCGTGAATGTAAGTTGTTCATTAACATTCAAGAAATCGTCATTTGAAGTCTTTATGATTTCCAAGTCAACGGTAGCTACACAAAATTCGCTGCTCGGATCTGGTACACAGGGATTGGTATTTGCCGGATCCAACCAATCAACTACCCCATCCATATCAGTATCCAAAATATTGGAATCCAAGGCATCTATAATCCCATCTTCATCCTCATCCAAAGGATTTGCGGTATCATTACCAACTTCAACTGCATCCTCAATATCATCATCATCGGTATCCGCATTATTGGGATCCGTTCCCAAAGTTATCTCAAGACCATCGAGTAGACCATCACCATCTGAATCAACATCACAATCGTTTACCGTAATTGTTACTTCTGAGGATACATTATCGCAAAATGGTAAAGTAGCATCTGTTGTGGTAAAAGTTAATACATAGTCCCCATCAGGTCTATCCACAAAACTTACGATATTACCTATGCCAATTGATAATGTTCCTGATGGGTCTGTAGTCACAGCCCATTCCCCGGCACTTTCCCCCGTAATCAGATCATCCAGATCAACAATGGTCGGACCATTGGCAGAAACGCTACATGCCGATGCATTCGAAGGTGTCCCCGCCGAAGGCAATGGATAGATTGTAGCTATAACTTCCTCTCTTGCAGAAGTACAGCCATTGGCTGTCGCCTCAACATAATAGGAAGTTGTTGTCGATATATTAATTGAAATACTTGAACCTGTACCAACTAAAATTCCTCCAGTCCCACTATCATACCAATTAAAGGTAGGTGGCTGATCTACATCAGGTGCTCCATTCGCTGTTAGTATAACTTCCCCAGGCCCACATCTTTCATCGCCCAAAGTTTCAACAATAATTGGTATAGAGTTTAAAGTAATTTCCACTTCAAGCGTTGGGCTGGCACATCCGTTTGCCGCATCATAGAAAAATGCATAAAAAGAACCATCATTTGGGGGATTTGCCACTTGGGCATCTGTTAAATGGGCATTGGTGTTCAATTGATCTGAAAGCGTACTCCAAGTCAATGTAGTTCCCGCAGGAGCCACACTATCTATATAGTCATTTAAACTGACATCAATAACATCACAAAAGTTCGTTGAAACATCAGGATTTAGCACTGGAGCACTGTTACCTGCATTACAGGGCAAAGTACAATCAATTACATTGATTGTTAAAATTCCAAATTGATTTGTACAAGGGGCTATTGCATCTGTTGTTGTATACGTAAATTCATAGTTGCCCAATGGTTGACCACTAAAATTAACCGAATTATTACCCCCTATATTAATACTAGCTCCGGAAGGAAAACTGGTCAAGGACCAATCTCCAGGATCTGCTCCGGTAAGTTGGTCATCCAAATCCAAACTAGTAGGCTGACCACTTTCATTTGTATTACAAACTGAAGTATTATTGGCTGTACCTGCGGAGGGCTCATCAATAACAGTTGCAATGACCTCTCTTCTGCTGATAGTTGTACATCCATTTTGTGTAGCATCGACATAATAGGTCGTTGTACTCGCTATACTTGGGGTAGTGAAACTTGTGCCAGTGCCTAGACTGGCTCCACCGGTCAAAGCGGCATACCAATTCAGTGTTCCCGCGCTAGCTGTGGCACCGAGTGTAACCGTTCCAGGACCGCACTTTGTGCCAGGCGTCGTTCCGGTTATATTAGGTATGGCGGTCACCGTCGCGACTACCGCTGTCCTGTTAGTCGTCGTACATCCGGCAGTGGTGGCATCCACATAATAGGTCGTTGTCGTGGTTATGCTCGGCGTTGTAAAACTTATACCCGTACCGAGGCTGGCACCACCAGTCGCCGCAGCGTACCAATTAAGGGTACCCGCACTCGCAGTCGCGCCCAAAGTGACCGTTCCCGTACCACATCTTTCACCTGGCGTCGTGCCTGTTATCGATGGTAAAGGGGTCACCGTAGCAACAACTGCAGTCCTGCTGGCCGTTGTACACCCAGAAATGGTCGCATCTACATAATAGGTCGTGGTCGTGGCTATGCTCGGCGTTGTAAAACTTGTACCCGTACCGAGGCTGGCACCGCCGGTCGCTGCAGCGTACCAATTAACGGTGCCCGCACTCGCCGTCGCGCCCAAAGTGACCGTTCCAGTACCGCACCTACCATTAGGTGTTGTGCTGGTTACCGTTGGTGTGGTGCTGACAGTTGCGACTACGGCCGTCCTACTGGCCGTTGTACACCCAGAAATGGTCGCATCGACATAATAGGTCGTGGTCGTGGCTATGCTCGGCGTTGTAAAACTTGTACCTGTACCGAGGCTGGCACCGCCGGTCGCCGCAGCGTACCAGTTCAAAATCCCGGCCGAAGCAGTGGCGCCCAAGGTGACAGTTCCCGTACCGCACCTACCGCTAGGTGTTGTACTGGTTATCGATGGCAGAGGGGTGACCGTCGCGACCACTGCCGTTCTCGGTGTGGAGCTACATCCAGCATCCGTGGCATCGACATAATAGGTCATTGTACTCGCTATACTTGGGGTAGTGAAACTTGTGCCAGTGCCAAGGCTGGCTCCACCGGTCAAAGCGGCATACCAATTCAGTGTTCCCGCGCTTGCTGTGGCACCGAGTGTAACCGTTCCGGGACCGCACCTTGTACCGGGTGTTGTGCCTGTTATCGTTGGTGCTGAGTTCACTGTAGCGACCACTGCTGTCCTGCTGGCCGTTGTACATCCGTTTTGTGTAGCATCGACATAATAGGTCGTTGTACTCGCTATACTTGGGGTAGTGAAACTCGTGCCGGTGCCTAGACTGGCTCCACCGGTCAAAGCGGCATACCAATTCAGTGTTCCCGCGCTAGCTGTGGCACCGAGCGTAACCGTTCCGGGACCGCACCTTGTGCCGGGTGTCGTTCCGGTTACGGTAGGTATGGCGGTCACCGTCGCGACCACTGCCGTTCTCGGTGTGGAACTACATCCAGCATCCGTTGCATCGACATAATAGGTCGTTGTACCCGCTATACTTGGGGTAGTGAAACTCGGGCCGGTGCCAAGGCTGGCTCCACCGGTCAAAGCGGCATACCAATTCAGTGTTCCCGCGCTTGCTGTGGCACCGAGTGTAACCGTTCCGGGACCGCACCTTGTGCCGGGTGTCGTTCCGGTTACGGTAGGTATGGCGGTCACCATCGCGACCACTGCCGTTCTCGGTGTGGAGCTACATCCAACATCTGTGGCATCAACATAATAGGTTGTTGTACTCGCTATACTTGGGGTAGTGAAACTCGGGCCGGTGCCAAGGCTGGGTCCACCGGTCAAAGCGGCATACCAATTCAGTGTTCCCGCGCTAGCCGTGGCACCGAGTGTAACCGTTCCGGGACCGCACCTTGTGCCGGGTGTCGTTCCGGTTATCGTTGGCGTTATCCCGAGAGTAATATTCAATGTAGTGGCCGGTGTTGCAAAAGGGTCAGGGTTGTAACATTCCAATCCAATGGCTAAACCAGTATACCATGCATAGTAGGTTCCTGAAGTACTTACAACCGAACTTGGCAAAATTCCGATACCTCTTAAGGGGTTTGTACTCCATACTAAGGTACCAGCTCCCGATGGTGTATTGGTTACATAGATATCTAAATCTAATAAAGGCACATCACAGACAGCATCTGTATTCACGCTTAGGATAGGGGCGACATTACAGTCCTGTGACCATATGTTAAAATGAAACAAAAGAAATGCCCCAAAAAACAACAGTTTTTTAAAAATGTTGTACATACTTGGAAATGGGAGAACCATATAATTTTTTATCTTTTTTTTCATCGACTGTTTTTTGAACAACTAGTATTTCAATTTACAGTGTTATAAGAAGGTTCAGACTAAATGTAGGGACCCAATATTACTAAAAAAACAGCGATTACCTTAATTACTGGGATTAAAACTGGCTTTATTGGTTAAAATGCAAAATATTGAATCAACGTGCCTTACAACAAAACGGCAGAAGTAGCCTCAGCAGTAGGTTCAATCTTCAGGACCAAACCTTGCAATACCTTCCCTGGCCCAACCTCTATAAAAGAAGTTGCCCCATCTTTTACCATATTCTGAACGCTTTGGGTCCATTTCACCGGGGAAGTCAATTGTGAAATCAGATTTTTCTTGATTTCATCTGCCTTTGTAACTGCCGTAGTGGGGACATTTTGATAAATAGGGCATTTTGGAGTGCCGAAAACGGTAGCTTCAATCGCAGCGGCCAATTGCTCTTCGGCAGGTTGCATCAAAGGGGAATGGAAGGCACCACCAACGGGCAATACCATGGCTCTGCGGGCACCAGCTTCCTTTAACTTTTCGCAAGCCGTGTTAATAGCTTCAACCTCCCCGGAAATAACCAATTGTCCTGGGCAATTATAATTTGCAGCAACTACGATACCAGGTGTTTCCTTACATATTTTTTCAACGATTGCATCATCAAGACGTAGCACCGCCGCCATAGTACCAGGCTTAAGTTCACAAGCCTTTTGCATCGCCATTGCCCTTTGAGAGACTAACTTTAATCCATCTTCAAAGTTTAAAACGCCATTGGCCACCAAGGCGGAAAACTCCCCGAGGGAGTGCCCTGCAACCATATCAGGCTTAAAATCAGCTCCCATTACCTTACTCAAAATCACGGAATGGAGAAAAATAGCCGGTTGTGTTACTTTGGTCTCCCGTAAATCTTCGGCCGAACCTTCAAACATGGTATCTGTAATTGCAAAACCAAGTATTTCATTGGCTTGCTCAAACAATTCTTGGGCCAAAGGATACTTTTCGTAAAGATCCATTCCCATACCTACGAATTGGGCGCCTTGACCCGGAAAAATATATGCTCTCATTATCTTACGTTTTTGGATTTCAAAAATAAGGATTATTCTTTCTAAATCAGGGATTTTGATCTTGGAAATAAAGCAGCTGATTTTTTAATCAATCTTCCTTATTATCTCAAGATTTGGATCCAGCCTTTTTTAATCTCAGATCCGTCCCCTAAATCCAAAACATAGAAGTAGGTGCCTTTGGGTAACTCATTATTATTACGGGTACCATCCCAAGTATTATCATAACTCCTGGCAGCAAAGACCTGATTGCCATAGCGGTCATAGATTTCCAATGAATTATCGGCATATTCAGGATTGGTGATGCAATTTATGATCAAGAAATCATTGGTGCCGTCCCCATTGGGCGAAAATTGGTTGAAAAGGAATCCACATTCATTATTGCTTCGTTCATTGATCTCTACTTCAACCGATGCCTCATTATTCGCTGGGCCAATATCGAAGGGTGAAGTCTCTACAATAGTGGCCGTATTCACATAGCTACCAAAAGTGATCCCTTCTACCAAGATAATAAGGGTAGCACTTTCCTCTGCATCCAATACGGGAATATCCCATGCTCCCATTACTTCATCATACACCCCATCATCGGGTGCCGTAAAATGGGAAATATAGTCAAACCCTACAGGGTCAAGTACTTCACTAACTCGGATCAAGGATGCGCTTTCTTGTGAAATGTTGTTTACCGTAATAGTGAAAGTCAATTGTTCTCCCACATTCAAATAATCATCATCCACGGTCTTCGTGATTTCCAGGTCAACCGTAGCCACACAAAATTCATTGTTTGGATCAGGATTACAGGGATTGGTGTTTGCAGAATCCAATTGATCAACAACGCCATCCATATCGGTATCCGCACTATTGGAATCCAAGGCATCGATAATACCATCTTCATCTTCATCCAAAGGATTTGCGGTATCATCACCAACTTCAACACCATCCTCGATTCCATCGCCATCGGTATCTGCATTATTGGGGTCTGTTCCTAAAGTAATCTCAAGACCATTGAGTAAACCATCTAAGTCCGTATCTACATCACATTCGCTTATAGCTATAGTGACCTCTGAAAATACATTATCACAAAATGGTGTGGTTGCATCGGTTGTGGTATATGTAAATACATAGTCCCCATCAGGTCTATTGTCAAAAATTACGATATTACCTATACCGATTGAGAGGGTATTTGATGGATCGGTAGTTACTGACCATTCCCCAGTACTTTCTCCCGTAATCAAATCATCCAAATCAGCAATGGTCGGACCATTAGCGGAAATACTACAGGCAAAGGCGTTCGTCGGAATACCTGCGAATGGCAATGGATATACTGTAGCAATAACTTCAACTCTTTCAGAAACACACCCATTCGCCTCAGCTTCAACATAATACGTTGTGGTTGCAGCAATAGTAAAGGTAACAGCATTTGAACCAGCGACCAATAAATTACCTCCTGTTTGACTATCATACCAATTAAAAGTAGGTGGCTCAAAACCACCAGGGGTATTTCCAGTAACGGTCAAGGTAACATCCCCTGGACCACAGGTACCATCGTCCGTGGTAGCTGTTATTACAGGTGTTGTATTTAAAGTAATCTCTACTTCCAGTGTTGGGCTGGCACATGCATTGACCGCATCATAGAAAAAAGCGAAAAATGAACCATCATTACCCGGATTTGCAACTTGCGCATTGGTTAAATGAGCATTAATGTTCAAAGGATCCGCAAGTGTGCTCCAAGTTAAAGTGGTACCTCCAGGAGCCGTACTATCGGTATAAGCACTTAAACTCCCATCAATAATATCACAAAAATTTGTTGATACATCAGGATTTAGCACTGGGGCCGTTGTTCCTGCATTACAAGGTCCAGCACAATCAGCAACAGTTACCGTTAAAACTGAGGATGAATTTACACATGGTAAGACCGCTGTTGTTGTTGTGTATGTAAATATATAAATGCCATCGGGTTGTCCACTAAAATTAACTTCGTTACTTGAATCAATAGTAATAGTTTCTCCTGCCGGTCCGCTCGTCAATAACCAACCTCCGACATCCGCACCAGCTATTTGATTATCCAAATTAATTATGCTAACCCCATTAGTTGATATGCTACATGCAGAGACATTAACAGGATTTCCTGCAAAAGGTGTTGAATTAAAAGTCAAGGTTATAGGTAATACGGGACTAGCACAATTGTTGACCGAATCGTAGAAAAATCCATAATAAGTGTCCGCATCTGAAACCAATGAATCTGATGGCAAATGATCTACTATTACCGAGGGATTGGGATTGGTACTCCAGGTTAGTACAGAATTTAGTGGAGCGGGTGTATTCGTATATGCATCCAAATCTTGATTGAAACTATCACAAAATACTGTAGAGACATCAGTGTCAATTAAAACGGGTGCCGTTATCCCAGCGGCGCAGATGTCATCGTTTGCTATTGTACCTATAGCTGTGGCCGTGCCGATCGTCGCACCTGCGCTCGGGACACTCAAGGTCACGGTAAAAGTTTCGTTCAGCTCTATAGTAATGTCGCCGTTCACGTTCACCGTAATGGTGGTACTAGCCGAACCAGTTAGGAAATTGGCCGTGCCATTGGGCAATATCCCGCTAGAAAAGTCGACTGCATTAATTGGGTTCGCACCACTGCCAGTAATTGCGTAACTCGCACTCGCAGTTCCGGATGTATCGCCTGTACGGTTCACTGTGAAGACAAAGGCCGTAGCACCACTGTTGCCCTCGGCAAGGGTTACGCCAATGTCCATTGAAATTACGGGAGGTGCCAAGGTGGTGACGTTCAAGGGCGCACTCGGTGCGGAGGTGTTGGGGACAGCATCATTGGCCGTTACCGTGAAGGCATAGGTCGTGCCCGCCGTAAGACCGGTCACGTTAAAGGTCGTGGTGCCAGGGGTGGTGCCTATTGGGGAACCATCCCGTAAAATCGTATATCCCGTTACGCCCACGGCATCCGTGGAGGCCGTCCATGTCAACGTGAAGCCGGTCTGTGTGACCGCACTCGATGCCAGGCCCGTCGGTACCGAAGGAGGTGTCGTGTCCGGTGCGGCCAAGGTGGTGACGTTCAAGGGCGCACTCGGTGCGGAGGTGTTGGGGACAGCATCATTGGCCGTTACCGTGAAGGCATAGGTCGTGCCCGCCGTAAGACCGGTCACGTTAAAGGTCGTGGTGCCAGGGGTGGTGCCTATTGGGGAACCATCCCGTAAAATCGTATATCCCGTTACGCCCACGGCATCCGTGGAGGCCGTCCATGTCACGATCCCGTAAAATCGTATATCCCGTTACGCCCACGGCGTCCGTGGAGGCCGTCCATGTCAACGTGAAGCCGGTCTGTGTGACCGCACTCGATGCCAGGCCCGTCGGTACCGAAGGAGGTGTCGTGTCCGGTGCGGCCAAGGTGGTGACGTTCAAGGGCGCACTCGGTGCGGAGGTGTTGGGGACAGCATCATTGGCCGTTACCGTGAAGGCATAGGTCGTGCCCGCCGTAAGACCGGTCACGTTAAAGGTCGTGGTACCAGGGGTGGTGCCTATTGGGGAACCATCCCGTAAAATCGTATATCCCGTTACGCCCACGGCATCCGTGGAGGCCGTCCATGTCAACGTGAAGCCGGTCTGTGTGACCGCACTCGATGCCAGGCCCGTCGGTACCGAAGGAGGTGTCGTGTCCGGTGCGGCCAAGGTGGTGACGTTCAAGGGCGCACTCGGTGCGGAGGTGTTGGGGACAGCATCATTGGCCGTTACCGTGAAGGCATAGGTCGTGCTCGCCGTGAGACCGGTCACGTTAAAGGTCGTTGCGCCAGGGGTGGTGCCTATTGGGGAACCATCCTGTAAAATCGTATATCCCGTTACGGCCACGTCGTCCGTGGAGGCCGTCCATGTCAACGTGAAAGGCCGTGTCTGTGTGATCGCACTCGATGCCAGACCGGTCGGTACCGAAGGAGGTGTCGTGTCCGGTGCGAGCCAAGGTGGTGACGTTCAAGGGCGCACTCGGCGCGGAAGTGTTGGGGACAGCATCGTTGGCCGTTACCGTGAAGGCATAGGTCGTGCTCGCCGTGAGCCCGGTCACGTTAAAGGTCGTCGCGCCAGGTGGTGGTGCCTATCGGGGCGCCATCCTGTAAAATCGTATAGCCCGTTACGGCCACATCGTCCGTGCGAGGCCGTCCATGTCAACGTGAAGCCGCGTCTGTGTGATCGCACTCGATGCCAGACCGGTCGGTACGCTACGGAGGGGTCGTGTCCGGTGCAGCCAAGGTGGTCACGTTCAAGGGCGCACTCGGCGCGGAGGTGTCGGGGAGCGTCGCTTGGCCGTGCCGGAGGCAGGTCGTGCCCGCCGTAAGACCGGTCACGTTAAAGGTCGTGGTGCCAGGGGTGGTGCCTATTGGGGAACCATCCCGTAAAATCGTATATCCCGTTACGCCCACGGCATCCGTGGAGGCCGTCCATGTCAACGTGAAGCCGGTCTGTGTGACCGCACTCGATGCCAGGCCCGTCGGTACCGAAGGAGGTGTCGTGTCCGGTGCGGCCAAGGTGGTGACGTTCAAGGGCGCACTCGGTGCGGAGGTGTTGGGGACAGCATCATTGGCCGTTACCGTGAAGGCATAGGTCGTGCCCGCCGTAAGACCGGTCACGTTAAAGGTCGTGGTGCCAGGGGTGGTGCCTATTGGGGAACCATCCCGTAAAATCGTATATCCCGTTACGCCCACGGCATCCGTGGAGGCCGTCCATGTCAACGTGAAGCCGGTCTGTGTGACCGCACTCGATGCCAGGCCCGTCGGTACCGAAGGAGGTGTCGTGTCCGGTGCGGCCAAGGTGGTGACGTTCAAGGGCGCACTCGGTGCGGAGGTGTTGGGGACAGCATCATTGGCCGTTACCGTGAAGGCATAGGTCGTGCCCGCCGTAAGACCGGTCACGTTAAAGGTCGTGGTGCCAGGGGTGGTGCCTATTGGGGAACCATCCCGTAAAATCGTATATCCCGTTACGCCCACGGCATCCGTGGAGGCCGTCCATGTCAACGTGAAGCCGGTCTGTGTGACCGCACTCGATGCCAGGCCCGTCGGTACCGAAGGAGGTGTCGTGTCCGGTGCGGCCAAGGTGGTGACGTTCAAGGGCGCACTCGGTGCGGAGGTGTTGGGGACAGCATCATTGGCCGTTACCGTGAAGGCATAGGTCGTGCCCGCCGTAAGACCGGTCACGTTAAAGGTCGTGGTGCCAGGGGTGGTGCCTATTGGGGAACCATCCCGTAAAATCGTATATCCCGTTACGCCCACGGCATCCGTGGAGGCCGTCCATGTCAACGTGAAGGGCCGGTCTGTGTGACCGCACTCGATGCCAGGCCCGTCGGTACCGAAGGAGGTGTCGTGTCCGGTGCGGCCAAGGTGGTGACGTTCAAGGGCGCACTCGGTGCGGAGGTGTTGGGGACAGCATCATTGGCCGTTACCGTGAAGGCATAGGTCGTGCCCGCCGTAAGACCGGTCACGTTAAAGGTCGTGGTGCCAGGGGTGGTGCCTATTGGGGAACCATCCCGTAAAATCGTATATCCCGTTACGCCCACGGCATCCGTGGAGGCCGTCCATGTCAACGTGAAGCCGGTCTGTGTGACCGCACTCGATGCCAGGCCCGTCGGTACCGAAGGAGGTGTCGTGTCCGGTGCGGCCAAGGTGGTGACGTTCAAGGGCGCACTCGGTGCGGAGGTGTTGGGGACAGCATCATTGGCCGTTACCGTGAAGGCATAGGTCGTGCCCGCGAGCGTAAGACCGGTCACGTTAAAGGTCGTGGTGCCAGGGGTGGTGCCTATTGGGGAACCATCCCGTAAAATCGTATATCCCGTTACGCCCACGGCATCCGTGGAGGCCGTCCATGTCAACGTGAAGCCGGTCTGTGTGACCGCACTCGATGCCAGGCCCGTCGGTACCGAAGGAGGTGTCGTGTCCGGTGCGGCCAAGGTGGTGACGTTCAAGGGCGCACTCGGTGCGGAGGTGTTGGGGACAGCATCATTGGCCGTTACCGTGAAGGCATAGGTCGTGCCCGCCGTAAGACCGGTCACGTTAAAGGTCGTGGTGCCAGGGGTGGTGCCTATTGGGGAACCATCCCGTAAAATCGTATATCCCGTTACGCCCACGGCATCCGTGGAGGCCGTCCATGTCAACGTGAAGCCGGTCTGTGTGACCGCACTCGATGCCAGGCCCGTCGGTACCGAAGGAGGTGTCGTGTCCGGTGCGGCCAAGGTGGTGACGTTCAAGGGCGCACTCGGTGCGGAGGTGTTGGGGACAGCATCATTGGCCGTTACCGTGAAGGCATAGGTCGTGCCCGCCGTAAGACCGGTCACGTTAAAGGTCGTGGTGCCAGGGGTGGTGCCTATTGGGGAACCATCCCGTAAAATCGTATATCCCGTTACGCCCACGGCATCCGTGGAGGCCGTCCATGTCAACGTGAAGCCGGTCTGTGTGACCGCACTCGATGCCAGGCCCGTCGGTACCGAAGGAGGTGTCGTGTCCGGTGCGGCCAAGGTGGTGACGTTCAAGGGCGCACTCGGTGCGGAGGTGTTGGGGACAGCATCATTGGCCGTTACCGTGAAGGCATAGGTCGTGCCCGCCGTAAGACCGGTCACGTTAAAGGTCGTGGTGCCAGGGGTGGTGCCTATTGGGGAACCATCCCGTAAAATCGTATATCCCGTTACGCCCACGGCATCCGTGGAGGCCGTCCATGTCAACGTGAAGCCGGTCTGTGTGACCGCACTCGATGCCAGGCCCGTCGGTACCGAAGGAGGTGTCGTGTCCGGTGCGGCCAAGGTGGTGACGTTCAAGGGCGCACTCGGTGCGGAGGTGTTGGGGACAGCATCATTGGCCGTTACCGTGAAGGCATAGGTCGTGCCCGCCGTAAGACCGGTCACGTTAAAGGTCGTGGTGCCAGGGGTGGTGCCTATTGGGGAACCATCCCGTAAAATCGTATATCCCGTTACGCCCACGGCATCCGTGGAGGCCGTCCATGTCAACGTGAAGCCGGTCTGTGTGACCGCACTCGATGCCAGGCCCGTCGGTACCGAAGGAGGTGTCGTGTCCGGTGCGGCCAAGGTGGTGACGTTCAAGGGCGCACTCGGTGCGGAGGTGTTGGGGACAGCATCATTGGCCGTTACCGTGAAGGCATAGGTCGTGCCCGCCGTAAGACCGGTCACGTTAAAGGTCGTGGTACCAGGGGTGGTGCCTATTGGGGAACCATCCCGTAAAATCGTATATCCCGTTACGCCCACGGCATCCGTGGAGGCCGTCCATGTCAACGTGAAGCCGGTCTGTGTGACCGCACTCGATGCCAGGCCCGTCGGTACCGAAGGAGGTGTCGTGTCTTGCCCATACCCAATAAAACAAATGAGTAAGAACGCACCAAAAATCAACAGTTTATTGGTAATGTTGGAAGTATTTAGAATTAGAGCAATAAAATTAATATCTCTTTTCTTTATCATAGACTATGCTTTGAACTAATTGTATTTCAATTTACGGCGTCAAAAGCAGGTTTATAAAAATAAGGATTATTCTTTCTAAATCAAGGATTTTGATCTTGGAAATAAAGCAGGGAAAATTTAATCAAACTTCCATATTATCTTAGGATTTGGATCCAGCCTTTGCTGACCTCAGATCCATCCCCCAAATCCAAAATATAGAAGTAGGTACCTCTGGGTAAATCATTATTGTTATGAGTACCATCCCAAGTATTATCATAAGGTCTGGCCTCAAAAACCTGATTGCCATAGCGGTCATAAATTTCAATGCTATTATTTGAATAATCCTGTATGTCATTTATGTACAAGAAATCATTGGTACCATCGCCGTTTGGCGAAAACTGGTTAAAAAGAAATCCAGGCTCATTGGAGCTGCGCTCCCCCACTTCAACAGTAACAGTGGCCTCATTATTAGTCGGGTCAATATCAAAAGGGGAGACCTCTAAAATAGAGGCAGTATTTTCATAGAAACCAGCAGCTATGGCTTCGACCAATATAACCAGATCAACACTGTCACCTGGATCCAATAATGGAATGTCCCAAGTTCCTGCTACCTCATCATAAATCCCAGCACTGGATCCTGTAAAATGCGAGATATAATCAAAACCCACTGCATTAAGCACTTCACTCACACGAATCGAAGTGGCCCTTTCCTCTGAAATATTATGTACTGTTATGGTGAACGTTAATTGTTCGTTCACTCTACGATAATCAAAATTCGCAGTCTTCGTGATCTCCAAATCCACGGTAGCCTCACAGAATTCACTGTTGGGGTCTGGTATACAGGGATTGGTATTTGCAGGATCCAATTGATCTACAACCCCATCCATATCAGTATCCAAATTATTGGAATCCAGAGCATCGATAATCCCATCCTCATCTTCATCCAAAGGATTATCAACATCACTGCCAACTTCTACCCCATCCTCAAGCCCATCGCCATCAGAATCCACATTATTGGGATCTGTACCTAAAGCAATCTCAATACCATCGAGCAAACCATCCAAATCGGTATCGACATCACAATCATTGACCGAAATACTGACTTCTGAGGATACATTTTCACAAAATGGGATTTGCGCATCGGTAGTGGTAAATGTAAATACATAATCACCATCGGGTCTATTTTCAAATTGAACGATATTGCCTATTCCAATTGATATGGTATTAGACGGGTCGGTAGTTACTGACCATTCCCCCGTGCTTTCACCTGTAATCAAATCATCCAAATCAACAATGGTCGGCCCATTAGCCGTAACACTACATGCAGATGCATCGCTTGGCGTACCTGCAGATGGTGATGGATAGACGGTAGCTATAACGGCTTCTCTTTCTGAAACACAACCGTTTGCTGATGCTTCGACATAATAGGAAGTTGTTGTTGAAATGTTCAGGGAAATACTTGAACCAGTACCAACAAACCCATCAGTGCCCGTGGGACTATCAAACCAATTAAAGGTAGGTGGTTGATCTACATCCGGAACTCCATTGGCTGTTAGGGTAACTTCCCCAAGCCCACATCGTTCATCGCCCATAGTTTCCGCAATCGTTGGTATGGCATTTAAAGTAAGCTCAACCGATATCGTTGAGCTAGAACATTTATTGGTGTCATCATAGAAAAAACCATAATAGGTACCATTTCTTTGAGGGGGATTTGCTACTTCCGAAGGGGACAAATGCCCTGCTTCATCTAATGGATTTGAGTTTATACTCCACAGGGCTTCCATCCCACTAGGTGGTTGACTACTTATGTAATCATTAAGACTAATGCTAATGGTGCCACAAAAAAATGCGGGTATATCAGGGTTTAAAACTGGCGCCGGAGCACAATTATCATCATCGATTATGGTTCCCGTACCCAGACCCCCAGCAGTGAGGTTAACCCCAATGGAGGGCGTACCCAATTGTACGGTAAAGGTTTCTTCTGCACTTTCCAATAGCGTGTCATCATTAATGGTCACGGTAATTTGTTGAATTTCCCCGGCAGTAGTGTCTTCGAAGGTAAGTGTCCCATTTGTACCTTGGTAGTCTACACCACCCCCAGTAGCCGTATCATCCGAAAAGGTATAGTCGACCGTCGCTCCTATAAGTACTGCTCTATCCAATATGACATCAAATATCATAGCACCCCCAACCACATTCTCTTCAACAGTGACATCTGTTATCGAAAGGTTTGCCGTGTCATCATCTGTATTTGTTACTGAAATATCCGCAACATCAGCACCCGTTAAATCATCATAATCATTATCATCTGATCTAACATCTCCGGTAATTAAAGGAATAATAATATCACCATCAACTATATCATCATCAACACCCGTTACAATTAAAGCCACTCCGGTATTCCAATTTCCCGAATCTAAAACCACCTCAGCATTTCCTGTTACCTCGGTTGCATCATAGCCGGTGATTGGAATGGTAACATCTCTTGAAGGTTCAATGGTAAGCGTAAAGGTAAAAGTTGCCGTACCGCCTGCTTCAGTCGTAGTTCCGATTACTGGCGTAACCACTACTCCGGCAACATCATCATCTTGATTGGTGACCTCCAAATCCTGAACATCGCCACCATTAAAGTCATCATAAAATGGATCCAAGGAGGCAACATCCTGTGTTCTTATATCATCCTGAATATCCCCATCTATAATATCATCATCAACACCTGTGACTATCAAATCTACCCCTATATTCCAATTCGCAGCGGTCAATGTTATTGACGCGGGCCCCATAGTTTCCGTGGCATCATACCGATCTATGAGTATGGTAACGTCGGCCGTTGGTTGGCTGGTAAGCGTGAAGGTAAAAGCGGCCTGCCCACCTGCTTCAGTCGTAATCCCTGTTGTTGTAGATACATTTATACCCGCTGTATCATTATCCCTGATTCTACCCCTAGCATCGCCGTCACCATCGAGGTCCACGTCGCTATTGCTGGGCTCACTTAATTGAACCCTGAAATCCTCATCATCATCTTCATCAACAAAATCATCTATAATAGGGACCGTAATTATCTGAACCTCATCTTTATCACCATTAAAAATCAAATCTGGCCCAATGGTATTGTCATAATCTACGCCACCGATCGCTAAATCATCGTCTATAAATGAATAAGCACCACAGTGGTTCCTCCTGGCACATCCTTATCAAGGTAACCTGAAGACCATAGTACCAGCATCCTCATCCTCGGTAACATTTTCTATGAAAAGTTTCTGACCAATCCCATTGAAAGCAAGAAGCAGGAAGGCACTAAAAAACAATAGCTTTTTTTTTGAAATGTTGGATATACTTAGGGTTGGGACAAACATAAAATTTTCTTTTCTTTTTCATAGACTGCACTTTGAACAACTAGTATTTCAATGTACAGTGTTATAAGAAGGTATGAACTTAAAGTAGGGATTCAATAATACAAAAAAAATGGCCATTCCCTTAATTACTGGGATTAAAACTGGCTTTTTTAGGCAAAATGCAATTCGAGGGTTCTATGCTCCTTCCGGCAATTCAGCTAAGGCTGCCTACACCTTATTCAATCTTCCTTAAACCAACCGGAGTATTTTACATAGGCATTGGCAATTCTATCAATCTCACCCGAACTCAATTCAGGGCTAATATCCTTGATTTTTTTTGCAGGCATACCAGCAAAAATAGAACCTGCTGGTACATGGGTTCCTTGGGTCACTACCGCACCTGCCGCAATAATACTATTGCTTTCTACAACACAATCATCCATTATTATACTACCCATACCAACCAAGACATTATCTTTAATCGTACAACCATGTACAAGGGCATTATGCCCAATTGATACGTTATTACCTATGGTGGTAGGGAATTTTTGATAGGTACAATGTATAACCGCACCATCTTGTACATTGACTTTGTTTCCCATTTTTATAAAGTGTACATCGCCACGTAACTACGGCATTGAACCAAATACTACATTGGTCTCCCATAGTTACATCACCTACGATAGTCGCATTTTCAGCTATATAACAGTCTTCACCTATTTCGTGGCGTTTTTCCGTTAACTGATTTTATAAGCATAATTTTTGAATTTTATAAGGGTCAAAAATAAGCCAATAAATCTTTCTTTTTTGATGCGGACACCAAAAGTTCTTTTCCATTGGAAACTACCACACTGCCTCCCTTTGCCTTTTCTGATATTTTATCACCTCATTTACATTGACCAAATACGATTTATGTATTCTGGCAAAAGGGAAATCGGACAAGGCTTCTTCAAAATATTTCAAGGTCTTACTCACCAATATTTTCTTGTTCTCAAGAAAGATTTCGGTGTAGTTGTCATCTGCTTTGCAATATAGAATGTCAGCAACATTCAATACCTGGAATCCGTCTTGTTGCGGCAGGGTAATCTTACCTTCAACACGCTGTAATTTAGGCTGTAACACCTTATCTTCCAAAGCATCTTCCTTTAGCTTTATTTCAACCACATAATCGACAGCCTTTATCAACTCATCAATATTTATGGGCTTCATTAAATAATAGGCTGCATGATGGTTTAAAGCATCCATGGCATACTGATTATAGGCAGTTACAAAGACCGTTTCAAAGGTTCTGTCGGGTACCTGATCCAGCAAATCAAAGGCGTTCCCATATGGCATTTCAACATCCAAAAAAACCAAATGCAGTTCATGGTTGTTTATAAACCCAACAGCTTCCTTAATTGAGGCGGCTTCACCCAATACATTTACATTGGCACAATATTTCGACAAATAATTGCGAAGTATTTCCCTGCTATTGGCTTCATCCTCTACTATTAAAGCGTTTAGTTTCATCCGATGCTATTTATTTCTTTTATAATGGTCAGATGTAATTCGCCAATCAACATTTCGATAGGTATGCAAAACTGCCATGGCTCATTTCATCAATCTTTTTTTAATGTAAAAAGCACCTTGGTGCCGTTGCCATCCTTTTCCAAATCGGAAATCACAACGTCTACTTTATCCTTGTACATGTCGTTTAGTATGGCAATCCGCTTACTTATGTTACCCATTCCCTTTGATTTTTGTTTCTTTTGGTTCTTGGTTTTTAATTCAGCCGATTTTTTTCTTCCGATCCCGTTGTCCTCAATGGTAATGTTTAAAGAGTTTTGATCCCTTTTCACCACATTGATATGAAGGAATCCTTTTTTATCCTTATAGCGCAAACCATGCCAAATTGCATTTTCAATATAAGGCTGCAACAGCATTGGCGGAATTTGAAAACTATCGATATCCACAGATTTATCGATATTCATTTGATAGTCGAACTTATCAGGGAAACGTGAATATTCCAATTTCATATACAATTCAAGCAGCTCCAATTCCTTGGAGAGGGGAATAAAATCTTCTTCAGAATTCTCAAGTACGGCGCGCATTAAGGTTGAGAAATCGCTCAGATATCTATTGGCACTGCGTTCGTCATTCTTGGCGATATAATTGTTCACGGAATTCAGTGCATTGAATATAAAATGGGGGTTCATTTGTGAACGCAATGATTTTAAAGCCAGTAGATTATTGGCCAATTTTTGTTGTTGATTGCTACGGTAAAAAAAGAAAGCCGCCAAACCAGTCAGTATCATTCCAAAAATCAAGGAATAAATAATCCACTTCTGTCTTTTATTACTCTCCTGAACCAACTGCTGGGAAGTTACCGCGAGATCATACTTGCTTTGTGAAAGTTCGCGCTCTTGCTCCAATCCTGATATTCTACTTTGTTTTGCAGCTATTTCACGATTAAATCTTGCAGCTCGGGAAATTTCCTGTTCCTTACGTATATACAAAGTGTCTACCACCGCCACATAATTTTGATAGGTTTCAAATGCCTTATTGAAATCTCCTTTTTTTTCATATACCTCGGAAAGTCTACGGGTAGCATCTTTTTGGACCATTAGATCATCCTCACTATCTGCTTCGACAATACTTTTTTGCAGATAGGATATGGCCTCATCATAATTATCCTGTGCAATATAGGCATTGGCTATCTTATAGTTTATACGTTGTGAAGTGATTGAATCTGGTGAAACTGTTTGATCTTTTGCTACTTTGATTTTTGTGGGAAGCTCCGCCAATTCATCCAAACTCTGTTTTCGCAGCTTAATCTCCTCATCATACCTATTCTTCTTGCTATAGAAATCGGCTACTTTCTCTTTTTCCTGAATTGCCCTTTGTGGCGCTTGGCTTTCTGCCAATTGCAATGAATTTGAATAATACCCTTCAGCTTCTAAATTGCGATTATCCCTAGCATAAGCATCGGCGATTTTAGAGTTCAGATCGGTCATTTTTGGGGTAACCTGATTTTTCCTGGCAATCGTCAACCCTTGTTCATAAAATGCAACTGCCTTTGCAATATTGCCCAACCCCAAATAAGCATCCCCTAAATACTCATGCAATTCCACATTCTGAAAAGGCACCATATTTTTTACCATTAGCAATGGCTCAAGGGTGGCTTCGGCATTAACAAAGTCGTTATTGTACAGATAGGCTTTTCCCAATAAGAAGCTTGTTCTTGTAGTGTTTTGTGCTTCCAACGCATCAATGAAACTGCTAATGGCAAGATCGTATTGTTTATGGTAATGGTATACTTCACCCAAAGTTGTCAATGATTTGTCAAGCTCAATTTTATTGCCACGCGTCCCTAATTGTGTTATAGATTTGGTGATAAAATCAATACTCTTTTTAATATCGGATTTTTTAAAAAAATTGGCGGAATCAAGAAATTCTTGGTGTAATGAAACCTCATTCTTGGCCTCCTTACTGCGATTGCTACCCAATTTACTTTCTGAATACCCCTTAACAAGAACATCTACATCCTCGTTGCTTTTAATTCTATGCCTTACCGTTTCGAATTCGGCACTTTCAAAAACCAATTCATCCCCAATTGAAGCCTTTATCTTAAACTCGCCCAAAGCATTGGTAAAAGTATATTCCCCAGAATTTGTTGAAATCGCCACACCCGGTATAGGGGTTTTGTCCGTTAGAACCTTTACAGTACCCTTTACCTGGAATTTGGCTTTACTTTCCAACACCTGGGAATTAACAGTGAAAACGCCTAGAAATAAGAAAATCAGTATGTGATGAATTTTGTTCATTCTTAATAAAATACACTGTAAACTTAGCTGATTTATACGGTACAAAAAAATACCAATCTACCCAAAACAGCCCTATTATACTTGCTATTTCACCCTTTACGAATTCAAAACACCCATTAACTCATTCAAGTGAAGGTTTTACTCATTGCCCATTTTTTAATAAATAGTTTGCAAATACATTTACCCCATAATCCATAAACAAAATAGCAATGAAAAATTTAAAACAAATACTCGGAATGTGCATTTTGGCACTATCAGTTACAACCTCTTATGGTTGTGAGTTAAATAAAAGGAAGACGGTAAATGAACCTATCATCGCCGAAGCCTTAATGTTTCAAAATGAAGAAAAACCTTCAAACAATACGGTGAAAATCGCCTTATTGTTAGACACCAGTAATAGTATGGATGGGTTGATAAACCAAGCCAAATCGCAACTTTGGGATATTGTGAATAAGTTTACACATGCCAAATGTGGTAATGATTCAAGGCCCAATTTAGAGATAGCTTTATATCAATACGGCAATGATGGCCTTTCTTCAAGGGAAGGATACATTCAGCAGGTATTGGATTTTAGCAATGATCTTGATGAAATATCGGAAAAGCTATTTTCATTGACTACCAATGGAGGCGAAGAATACTGCGGACAAGTAATACATACCTCCTTAAGACAATTGAATTGGGGGAAAAATCCGGATAATCTAAAAATGATTTTTATAGCGGGTAACGAACCTTTCACCCAAGGAAAATTAAACTATAAGGATGCCGTTGCCAATGCCAAGGAAAAAGATGTCATCATCAATACCATTTTCTGTGGCAACTACCAACAGGGCGTTAACACAAGTTGGAAAAATGCAGCTATAATGACGGGAGGGGAATATATGGCCATAGACCATAACAGGCATGTAGTAAACATTAATACCCCCTATGATGATGTTATCATAAAACTGAATTCAAGATTGAACCGGACCTATATTTCTTACGGAGCCATAGGGGCGTCAAGAATGGAAATGCAACTCGCACAGGATGATAATGCCATGGGAATGGAAGAGGCAGTAGCCGTAAAACGGGCTGTAAGCAAAAGCTCGCGACTTTATGAAAATTCTTCTTGGGATCTTGTCGACGCATCCAAGAATAAGGAATTTGATGTTTCGAGAATCAAAAAAGAACAACTGCCCGAGGAACTTAAAGACAAATCGGAAGAGGAGATACTATCATTTATCAAAGAAAAGAAATCGGAACGCAACCAAATTCAGAAAGAAATTCAGGATTTAAATGCAAAGCGTGAAGCGTTTATTGCAAAAAACCAAAAGGAAAATTCTACTGGGGAATTGGAAAATGCCATGTTGGAAGCTATAAAAAAACAAGCTGAAAAGAAAAATTACAAGTGGGAATAAGGCTATTCGCATTACGCTCTGCGCCATTCGCTGTAAGCTTGCAAAAGATAAGGTGTTTGGCGTTCTGCGTTTAGCGGTTTACTGCGCCGCAGGGCAATAACAATCATATCTTCTCTCAGTCTGACCGAAATCGTAACCTACTGTAATTTGGTGAAACCCACCATTATCAAAGCGAATGTCGCCCATTTGGTATGAGTAGTTATAAGACACCATAAAGTTTTTGATATTTGCACCGATTATAGGCGTAATCAACTGTAATCGTTGTTCCCCAAAAGTACCATCAACTAAAAATTGGGCACCATCAAAACTCCTGCGATAAGAAACGCCACCCCAAATTCTTCCAAAATCAACATCGCGATAAACCTTTCCGTTTATGTCTATTGTTTTTTCTTCGGTAAATTCGGTGAGTTGCAATAATACCGATGGTTCGTATTGCCATTCGTTTCTTCCGAATATATAACCTGCAGAAAGTAAATATCTTCTAAGATTGTCAAATTCAATGGCTGTATACAGGTCTCGACCACTGCCTAAAGCATTAAGAACAGAAAAGTGTGCATAAAACTCCATCAAGTTATAGGACATTCCAAAATCTACATTAAAATAGCTGACACTGTTTTTACCCCCAGTGATAATTGGATCGGGGATTACAGAACGAAATTCCGATTCATCCAAGCTACTTTGCAACAGACCTCCACTTAGTCCAAATGAAAGTTGATTTAGGTAGCGAATATCACCGCCAAATTTTAAATGATGGGCATAAGTAAGTTTTAGACCTGTTTGCGAATGGTATCCGTTAGCGTCGTTAAAGAAAATGGCGCCAACACCACTTGGACTATCCCCCAGTCTAAAGTGTGCGTTTAAAGTCTGTAAATTTGGGGCCTCATCTACCGAGAACCATTGTTTTCTTATAGTACCCCTAATTTTACCACCTTGACCAATACCAGCCATTGAAGGGTGCACCAAATAGTAGTTATCAGATAAATAATCAAAATAAACCGGGACACCTTCCTGTGCCATTGACTCAAAGCCAAAAGCCAACAAAAAGAGTAATTGCAATAACCGTAATTTCATCTAGAATATGGGGATTTCTATTTAATACCGACTAAATATAAAGTATAACGGCTTAAAAGCAACATTATTATATGGTATTTAACTTGGAATAACTTCGTATTTTTGTCAAAAACAAAGTCATATGAAAGAGTACTCAATTACAGTTAAACAAACTAACAACCCATCTGTTTTAAAATTTGAGACCAATCATTTCATTACCAAGAACAATAATTACGAATTCAAGAACATTGATGAGGCCAAGAATTCCCCGTTGGCACAGCAATTATTTTATTTGCCATTTATTAAAACGGTATATATTTCTGGGAATTTTATTGGCCTGGAGCGCTTTGATATTGTTGAATGGGATGATGTTAAGGATGAGGTTGCCCAACAATTGGTCGAATACCTGAATGCGGGTGAACCAGTGGTAATTGAAGAAGCGAATACAAAGAAGGTACCCGTTACGGTTTATGCGGAAGTCACCCCTAATCCCGCTGTGATGAAGTTCGTTTCGAATCTACGGATTGTGCCAACGGCTTTTGAATTTAAGAATATAGATGAGGCAAAAGATTCTAAACTAGCCTATAAATTATTTCAACTACCTTTTGTAAAAGAAGTGTTTTTTGATGAAAATTATGTCTCGGTTAGCAAATTCGATGTCGCCGAGTGGGATGATATTGTAATGCAATTGCGCGAACTTGTTAGGGATTTTCTGGCTGAAGGCACGGAAGTAGTCTCTTCGGATAGTGTAGCCAATAAAAGTGCGGAAGCCCCAAAATCGCAGTTGAACGATGACTCATTGGATGATACCTCAAAACAGATTATCGATATTCTTGAAGAGTATGTTAAACCTGCTGTTGCGAGTGATGGTGGCAACATACTTTTTCAATCCTATGAAGTGGAAAGCAAAACGGTGAATGTAATTTTACAGGGTGCTTGTAGTGGCTGCCCCTCATCAACTTTTACACTTAAGAATGGTATTGAAACCATGCTAAAAAATATGATGGGCGACAAGGTAAATGAGGTAGTTGCATTAAACGGTTGATTTTTATGTTTTAAGCTAGTCTTTCTTCCAATTATTCGCTAAATTTAAGCGAACAATAAAAACACTAAGTATGTCAGTTTTAAAAGTAATCGAAGTATTGGCGAATTCCGATAAAAGTTGGGAAGATGCAACAGCAAATGCAGTATCGCACGCATCAAAATCAGTAAAAAATATACGTTCAGTATATATTAATGAGCAAAGTGCTACCGTCAAGGACGGGAAAATGAATAACTACAGAGTGAACGTAAAAATCACTTTCGAAGTGAAATAAAATGCCTTTTTATAATCAGGTAAAAGCGTCCGTTTTGGACGCTTTTTTTATGCTTGAAATTAATCTTAACTTTGGTCAAAAGAATTAAAATGTCGAAGATTATCCCCTTGCTTCTATTAGTTTTATTTTCATTCATTAACTGTGCCCAAAAACCTAAAGAAATGCAACATGAGTATACCAATGCCCTTATAAAAGAGACAAGCCCCTATCTATTACAACATGCCCATAATCCTGTTAATTGGGAAGCTTGGCATCCAGAGGTTTTGGAAAGGGCTAAACAAGAGAATAAACTGTTACTTATTAGTATTGGCTATGCCGCTTGTCATTGGTGCCATGTTATGGAACATGAGTGTTTTGAGGATATCGAAGTTGCCAAAGTAATGAACGACAACTTTATCAATATTAAAATTGATAGGGAAGAACGCCCTGACATTGACCATATTTATATGGATGCCATTCAAATGATGACCGGTAGTGGTGGTTGGCCATTGAACATTGTGGCATTACCGGATGGCAGACCGTTTTGGGGAGCAACATTCGTCCCAAAAGAGAATTGGATCAAGTCTCTTGAAAAACTGAGCAATCTTTATAATACAAACCCTGATAAAGTTTTGGAATATGCTCAAAATCTATCTGAAGGCATTAAATCAATTAACCTGGTTGAAAATAATAGCGATGGTGATATTTTTAATTTGGATCAATTGGATGCCACGGTAAAAGATTGGTCTGGGTATTTTGATACTTTTATGGGGGGGTATAAACGCGCGCCAAAATTTATGATGCCCGTGAATCTCGATTTTCTTATGCACTACGGAACTGCACAGGGAGATGCTGCCGTATTGGAATATGTAAATACTACATTGACCAAAATGGCTTGGGGCGGTATTTTTGACCATGTTGGTGGAGGTTTTTCAAGATATTCAGTAGATACCAAATGGCATGTTCCCCATTTTGAGAAAATGTTATACGACAATGGTCAATTAATAAGTCTTTATTCCAAAGCATACGCTAAAACCAAGAATGAACTTTATAAGGATGTTGTTAAAGAAACCATTGCTTTTGTTGAGCGGGAATTGACCGATAAAAGTAATGGATTTTACTCTTCCCTGGATGCAGATAGCATTGATGAAAATGGTAAATTGGTTGAAGGAGCCTACTACGTTTGGAAAGAAGATGAATTAAAATCGCTTTTAAAAGAGGATTATAAAATTTTCAAGGACTATTTCAACATTAATAGTTATGGTCTTTGGGAACATGGGAATTATGTATTGATACGTGATGCAACAAAAGAAGAAATTGCCAAAAAACATTCCATTGAAGTTGAAAATTTGAATGAAATAATCGATGCAAGTTTGAAGCTGCTTGATAAGGAACGTAATAAAAAAAGTAAACCAAGGTTAGATGACAAAATCCTGACTTCATGGAACGGATTATTGCTCAAAGGATTGATTGATGCCTATAGATATCTTGGGGAAGATAAATATTTGGACCTTGCCTTAAAGAACGCCAATTTCATTCAATCTAAAATGATGCGTAAAGATGGTGGATTATACCGAAATCACAAAAATGGAAAAAGCAACCTTAATGGTTATTTGGAAGATTACGCTGCGGTTATCGATGCTTATATAGGACTCTATGAGATAACTTACGATGAAAAATGGCTTTCCCGTTCCAAAGCCTTGACCGACTATTGTTTGGATAACTTTTTAGACAATGAAAGCGGTATGTTCTTCTTTACCTCAAAGGGAGATGATTTCGTAATACGAAGAACCATTGAAACTACCGATAATGTTATCCCGGCTTCCAACTCGATTATGGCACAAAATCTATATAAACTCTCCAAGCTTTACCCCGATAGCGACTATGAAAATGTCGCCCAACAGATGCTCAAAAACATACAAACCAATTTTGCGGAAAATGCACAAAGCCATGCCAATTGGTTACAACTCGCCTTATTCATGAACCAACCTTTCTACGAAATAGCCATAGTTGGGGATGAGTATAAATCCAAGACAAAGGAAATTTTGCAGTATTATATCCCAAATTCGATTGTAGCAGCAACAGAAAACCAAAGCGATATCGCTATTCTTAATGATAGGTATTCTATAGACAATACACTTATATATGTATGTATTCATGGGTCCTGTAAACTCCCCCAAATAGAAGTAAGTGAATCTTTAAAACAAATGCAATATGAGGAATAGCAATTATTTTTTCTTGCTTTGAAGAATAAAATCCTTTAAATAGTAGGGTTCAAAATAAGCAACATCCTCATAGTCCTTGTCGTTGAACTTATTGAAAGATAGTTGACACATTTCCCTTGCTGAGGGTACAATGGTCGTATCGAACATAATATCAAGACCAGCAAGTGGCACTTTACATTTCTCAGCTCCACTGCCCACAATCAATACCTTGCCTTTGGTTATATACTTTTGAAATGAATGCTCATCTACTATTTCGGCTTTCGTTTCCCGAATCTCTTTGAGTGAATTGTCAAATACCGCAGAATACACTTCCATTCTACGGGCATCCAATACAGGAATAATGAAATCAACCTTGGTATCAAGCATTTGTCTTGCCATACTTGCCAATGTCGGTACTGAAATCAACGGAATATTCAAAGCGAAACACAAGCCTTTGGCAGCTGAGACCCCTATACGCAAACCTGTAAAAGACCCAGGGCCTTTACTTACTGCAATCGCATCCAAATCGGATAAAGTCAAAGAAGACTTCTTTAGAACTTCTTGTATAAAGACATGTAATTGTTCAGAATGGGAATAATTTGGTGTATCGTACTCTTTGATGGCCAATAGAGTGCCATCCTTAGCCAATGATACAGAGCAGTTGGTCGTTGCCGTTTCTAAATTCAATATTAATGCCATAGCCTACAAAGATATATCTATTGGATATATTAAAGAAAAAGACCTATCAAGTAACTACTTAACAGGTCTATTATCATTTTAATTGATTTTATTAGTTCAATGAAATGGGTATGCCAAAATAAAATTCCAATATTTTAAGTCGGAAAATGTAATTATATTTTGTTCGGATAAGTTCAGCTTCAGCATTATCTACCCGCGATTGTGCCTGACTAAAATCAAAAGCATTCATTAAACCAACATCAAATCGTTCTTTTGAATATTGATACGCCAAACGTCTTGCTTCCAATGTTTTTTCCGCTGCTTCATACGCCTTGAAAAAAGTAGTAACATCAACATATGCTTGTTGAATGTTGGTTTCCAAATCCAACTTATCCTGTTCAAACTGAAGTTTCGACTTTTCAAGAGTAATTTTGGAACGTTTAATATTATTCCTAGTGCTAAAACCATTGAATATCGGCACATTTAATTGCATCCCATAGGATACACCATCAAAGATCCAGAGCTGGTCCTTAAAATTAGGGGTGTACAGCATATTATTGTTATCAGGGATTTGAGTAACATCGGAATATCTGGTACCATAGTTTACGAATCCCCCCAGCGTTGGGTAAATTGCACCTTTGGCAATTTGCAAGTCTTTAGTTGCTAACTCAACATTTGACTTTGAAAATTTAATATCATTCCTAAAACCAAGTGCCTTGTCAAAAATTACTTTCGGGGAATTACTAAGGATATCAGAAGGAGGAATATCAAAGGATTCGTCCGCGATATCAAAATTTTCATAATCCGTAATCTGCAATAATTGGGCTAGACTTATACGTGAAATCAAAACCATACTTTCCCCATTCACAATTTGCTGTTGCTGGTTCGCAGCTGTTGCCTCAATCTCCAGTAAATCTCCCTTTGGCACCACCCCGGAATCCACCAATTCCTTGGTGCGTTTTAAATCTTGTTCGGTTACTGCATATTGTGCTCTAAAAACCTTTAATGATTCCTTATTGGAAAGTACTTGTAAATATGAATTGGCTACCCCTAATCGAATATCGTCCTTTAAATCATCTAACCTATATTGACTGGCAATGGCATTAAGTTTTGCCCTATTCATTCGATGTACATTCCTTAGCCCGTCAAATAGGGTAACGTTAGTGCTAAGTCCTCCACTCAAATTAAAGGCAGTACTGGTTGTTGGGTCATTATTCGTAGGATTAATTGAAAAACCGGTATTACTGGAGGCCGAGGTTTGGGCATTTAAATTAGGTAAAAAATCACCCAAAGCATCTGATTGATCAATTTTTGAATTTTCCAAATCCAATTCAAATTGCTCTATGGTCAGGTTATTTTCCAAAGCATAGAATACACATTCCTCAAGTGTCCATTTTTTCTGTTGCGCGGTAGTAATCCCTAGTGACAATACAAATAATATCGCTGTCAGTTTAATTTTAATGTTCATGTTCTTGTTCTTGTTGTTTTAATCAGTAACATTGAACCTTTGATATTCAAAATTATAATTACCTCCAACTAAATTATAATTTTAAATATGTCGGTTTCATGTGTTGATTTTTTCTTGATTATAAAAATTGATTGATGTTTTTTACTCTTCACTTTCTTCTGAATCCTCGTTACCTTCATCTTCTTCATCGCCTTTTTTAATTGGCTCGGTCTTATTCCATTGTTTCACATCATCCTCCTCGGTAATCCCAGACACGATTTCCACATTTACCCCATCCGATATCCCAATCTCAATATCCTTTCTTTCAAATTTTTGATCTTCTACATTGCCAATGGCAACCTCAACATAAGGTTCATCGGTCTTTTTATCGAACTGTAACAATGCCTCGGGTATGACCATAACACTGTCTTTCTTCTCTAACACCATTGATGCATTGGCACTATAACCTGCTCGGATAAAAATATCATCATTGATTTCCACATCACCTTCGATCTTAAACTGTACAGCACCGGTTTCTTCGACACCTTTGGGAGCTATAAACCTTAATTTAGCATCCAACTCTTTTCCCTCAACTGCCCCAAGACTTATTTTTAATGGTGTTCCTATTTGCAACTTAGCAACTTCACCTTCATCGACTTTACCTTCAAAAATCATCTTACTAAGATCTGCAATGGTTGCAATGGTCGTTCCATCATTAAAGTTATTGCTCTGGATTACTTGATCCCCTTCCTCTACAGGTATTTCCAGGATTGTACCCTCTACGGTGGCACGAATATTTGTGTTCGCCGTGGAAGAACCTCCCGCTGAACCTCTTCGTATTATCTGATAGTCTGACTGTGCATTGCTCAATTCCTGTTGGGCTTGATCATACTGTAATTGTAGGCTGTTAAAATCTTGACTTGATATTACCCCTTTGTCAAACAGGGACTTGTTTCTATTATATTCGATTTTTACATTGTTCAATGCGAGTTCAGCATTACGAACCCTACCCCTTGCTTGGTTAAGTGATTGTTCATTGGGAACCACTTTTATGACCGCTATTAAATCACCGGCCTTGACCTTGACACCTTCTTCCAAATATATTTTCTCGATAATACCGGATATTTGGGGCTTTATCTCAATTTCATCCTCTGGCACCACCTTACCGGTAGCCACTGTTTTCTTTTCTATATTCGTAATAAAAGGCTTCTGCGTCTCATACGTTATTGCCGATTTACTATTTGATTTTATAAAAAAAACGGCTGCCCAAAGTGCTCCAAGCACCAAAATCCCTATTAAAGAATATTTTAAATATTTGTTCATTTTAAATTGTGTTAATTTATATACTGGTTTGTTATTTGTTTTTTATTCTTCCCGTAATGCGTCAATTGGTTTTATACTTACTGCCCTTTGAGCCGGAATTAATCCAATAAGGGTACCCAATATGACCATGACTGCCAATGCCCCAATCACCAACGGAATGGGCACCGTAGGATTGGCATATGGGAATTCTATATCTTGGGTCATACGGTTGATTAAGCTCAACACTCCTGCTCCCATAATAATCCCGATAATACCTGATATCAAAGTGAGGAAAACCGACTCTAAAATAATCAGTAATCGCACTTCTTGCGGGGTGGCCCCCAAAGCACGGCGAATTCCTAATTCCTTGGTCCGTTCCTTTACGGAAATCAATAGGATATTTCCAATTCCAATAACACCTGCTAGAATAGTGGCCAGTCCTACCACTAAAGACAAGAAGGTTATCCCTTCGGCAAATCCCATAATCTTACTAAAAATTTCCCCTAGATTAAAGGCTCCGAAAGCGCGTTCGTCATCTGGATGCACTTTATGTATACTCTTTAAAACCGACTTAATATCCTTTTCTACCTGCACCACATCGGCATCATCATAAGCAGCAATGGTAAAATACTGGGCATCTTCACCCGTGTTATATAACTTTTTAAACGTGCTGAAAGGCATATAAATATCGCCGTCTGTTCCAAAGGGTGTTGTTTGGGTAAATTTGTGGACACCCACTACTTGAAAATAGATATTATCGATTCGGATATACCCACCTATAGGGTTTTCATCTTCATCAAATAATTCTTGCTGGGTACGTTCCCCTATAACACATACCTTCCTCGCCTGATCAATATCCTCTTCATTAATAAACCTCCCGTTATCATAGATTTTTTGAGTGGCCATTTTGGCTATCACAGGGAAATATCCATATACCGGATAACTATTGGATTTTATACCTCTAACTGTGGAAGCTGCTTCCCCTCCAAAAACACCTTTTGTATTTACTGGTGATATGTATTGGATTTCAGGAATTCGATTTGAAAGGGTCACGGCATCCCCAACTTTTATGCGCAAACTTCGCCCGGTCTTAAATCCAGCATAGGGCATACTTGTAGATTGGGACCAGGCCCAAATGCTATTTTTTGCAACTGTTTCAAAATTTTTCTCAAAACCGTTATCCATACCCTGTGAAGCACCCGCCAAAACAATATAAATAAATATGCCCCATAACACCCCAATAACGGTTATTATGGTCCTGGTTTTATTTTTTCCAATAGAACCGAATATTTCCTGCCAGGTATTTTTGTCAAATAAAAATCGCATATTATTCGTCTCTTAGTGCTATTATTGGTTTGATTCGGGCTGCTCTTTTCGCAGGGATATATCCCGCCAAAGCACCAAAAATAATCAGTATCATTGTTGCAAAAATGGCTACTCCTGTATTTATATAGGGATTGGTAATGAAATAATCCTCTGCCAATTTCTCACCTAGATAACTTAAAATTGCAATTCCTATTATCATCCCAACGAAACCGGAAATGGTTGTTATAAAGGTAGATTCCAATAGGATATTGTTGATTACTTCCTTGGGTGTAGCCCCAATTGCTTTCCGTATCCCTATTTCCTTGGTACGCTCCTTTACCACATAAACCATAATATTGCTGATTCCAATTATGCCTGCAATGATGGTTCCAAAGGCGACCAGGGCAGCAATTATCTGGAGAACCCCTGCAAAATCCTGGTTCTGTTTTAATGCTTCAGCAACATTCCTTATGAATATTCCATTCTGGTCCTTTGGGCTGATGAATTTCTTGTCTTTCAAAAACTTTTCAAGGTTCACCTCCAAGGCTATTGCCCCTGTATATCCTAGCTCCGGTTTAAACCCAATGACAATCTGACCTATCTTATCGGTGTTCATCTCATTTAACTGTCGCGTTGTATAGGGCATATAGATTATACGTTCCTCGTTGTCGCCACCATCATCCTGGAAAACACCTATCACCTTAAAGGCACTGCCTCCTACATCAATGTATTTCCCAATAGAATTCATAGAACCAAATAAATCCTGTTCCACGAGTCTGCCAATCACCACATTTCTGGTTTTGTTCTTCACATCTCCTACATTAATATATCTCCCATTCATTATGATGGTCTTCTCGGCGAACTGATGACCCCAATCTACACCAATTGTGGTGTAATTGTTCGACTCTTCTTTGAATTTAACCAGGGCATTCCTATAAATCCTAGGCGACACATATTCTATGAACATGGGGAAATTCTTTTTGATATCGGCCAGGTCGCTATTCTCAAATTCAATTCTTCTTGCAGACTTATACCCTTTGTATGGTATAGTCGTTTTACCAGGAAACAGATACAATACGTTGGTTGCATCTTGGGAGAAAAATTTATCGAAGGTATTCATCAGTCCGTTGGTCATTCCAACAAGGGTTATGAAAATCAAGATTCCCAGGGCAACTGTAAAACCCGATAGAAAAGACCTAAGTTTGTTTTTTCTTAAGGTATCGAATATTTCCCGCCAAGTATCCCTGCTAAACATATTCCGATGCCCTTACCTGCTTAACTTTTTCATCTTTTATGATCACTCCGTCTTTTAGATAAACAATCCTTTTACACATATGTGCGATATCAACTTCGTGGGTTACCACTAATATGGTATTTCCCTGGTCGTTTATTTTCTGGATAAGATCCATTACCTCGTAAGAGGTAGTACTATCCAAAGCGCCAGTTAGCTCATCGGCCAATAAAACCTTTGGTTCCGCTACCATGGCCCTTGCAATCGCCACCCTCTGTTTTTGCCCGCCTGAAAGTTCGCTGGGAAGGTGATGCGACCACTCCTTAAGACCCACTAACTCCAAATATTCCATAGCTTTTGCTTGCCGTTCTTTCCTTGGTATTCTCTGATAATATAGAGGTAAGGCTACATTTTCGAGTGCCGTCTTATAATTGATCAGATTGAATGATTGGAAAATAAATCCTAAAAATTTATTGCGGTATTTTGCGGCTTTTGTCTCGTTCAGGTTTTTAATAGGAACACCATCTAATGTATATTCGCCTGAATCTGCCTCATCCAACATACCCAAAATGTTCAGGAGCGTAGACTTTCCAGATCCTGAAGACCCCATTATTGCCACCAATTCACCTACTTCTGCAGTAAAATTTATTCCTTTAAGTACATGAAGGGAGTTACTCCCCATTTTATATGACTTATGAAGGTCTTTTAATTCAATCATTTTGGTTGCATTTGTTGTTTTGGTCATTGTGAATATATTAATCCGTCAATAGGACCCCGAAGTTGTTAAAATGTTACAAGATAAGTTCCAAATTTTATGTTAAAAAAATTAATTTGTGAACTCATCCGGTTTTACCTCATTCCATACTTTAATTTTGTCATCTTTTGAAATACCCGATTTCACCTCAACGAAAATACCATCGCTTATTCCTAGTTCAATATCTTTTCGTTCAAATTTTTGGTCTCCATTTTCGATTTCAACAAATGGCATTTTTGTTTTATCATCGAACTGCACCAAAGCCTCTTTGACAGCCATTACACTATCTGCCCTACCTAATATTATTGAAGCGTTAGCACTTAAACCAGCGCGAATAAAGACTGTATCCTGCTTATTCAAAGTGCCCTTGATTTCGAACTGAATAGCTCCATTTTCTTCATTTCCTTTAGGTGCGATATAATCCAATACAGCATCAAAAACTTTATTTTCTATTGCGCCTACTGTAATTTCCAAAGGAAGGTCTTCCTTGATTTTTCCTACTTCGGATTCATCTACCTTACCTTCAAATATCATTTTCTCAACATCAGCGATAGCGGCTATGGTTGTACCCTCGTTAAAGTTATTGCTTTCAATAACCTGATTGCCTACCTCAACAGGAACTTCCAGGACCATTCCGCTTACAGTGGCGCGTATCATTGTATTAGCAGTATTTCCATAACCTTTTGTTGTTCCGGTCTTCACAATATCATAGCGTTTATTAGCAGCGGCATATGCCTGTCTTGCTTGGTCATAACTTACCTGTGCGCGCTCTAAATCGACTTTTGAAACCACCCCTTTTTCAAAAAGACCTTTTTGACGATCAATATTTCGTTTTTGATCATCCAGTCCAATTTTTGCTTCTTCAATATTATTTCGTGCATCGTTTAAAGCGTTCAAATTCGGAACAACTTTGATCCTGGCCAATAAATCACCGGATTTTACAAAATCGCCGCCTTCAACAAATATTTCTTCAATTACCCCGGATATGTTGGGTTTAATTAAAACTTCCTCCAATGGCAAAATACTGCCGGTGGCAACTGTTTTTTTAATAATCGTCTGTTTTGAAGCCTGCTCTGTTTTATAAACAATAGGGTCTTCAGCATTTTTTTGATACAAATAGTACATTGAGCCAGCAAATGCTATGACTATTATGAGTAGAATGATTATGGTTACTGATTTTTTCATTTTTATGATTCGTTTTTATTGATTGAAGTAAAAAGTACATTTCGCTATTCTGTTCTTAAAGCATCTATTGGTTTAATTTTTATCGCACTTTGTGCTGGAATGAATCCTGCAATTAAACCTGAAATTATCAAGATCCCTAAAGCTGCAACAACTACACCTAGACTTACACTTGGATTCAAGAACATGTCAACGGGCCCATTGGCATCCAAAAGGGCATTTACGACATAAATGAATAATGCCCCTGTTGCGATTCCTGCCATTCCCGAAGTAATGGTCAAGAAAATGGATTCCATTAATATCTGTAATTTTATTGACCAAGGGTCTTCTCCCAAGGCACGACGAATACCTATTTCCTTGGTTCTTTCCTTAACCACAATCAACATAATATTACTAACACCGATAATTCCTGAAAGTAAAACCAATATCCCCACGAAATAGGCAATAAAGCCCATGGCCCCAAAAAGGCTTTCCACACGTTTGTACTGTTCGTATAAATCAAAATACCCCACAGCCCGTTTATCATCTGGGTGTATCTTACGGTTTTGTTTTACTAATGAAACAATCTTATCCTTAAGATTGGTTATCGAAGTACCGTCATTTGCTGTAATGGCCATCCAACCTACATCATTGCCCCTATTGAATGCCTGGGAAAAAGTGCTGAATGGAACAAATATTTGCTTTTGCCCTTCTTCACCATCCCCATCATTACTCTTTTTTTTATACGTACCTATGACCATGAAGTTCACGCCTTGAATCTTTATGTAACTACCAATTACTTCTTCCCCCTTGTCATATAGATCGGCTTTTACCCCTTCACCAATAATTGCGATTTTTCTTTTTTCCTTGATATCGGAATGGTTTAAAAAACGACCGGAAGTAATGGTCATTGGGTCCTGATTTATAATTTCAGGGTAATCGCCATACACGTTGAATGCACCTGTATTAATACCCCTAGTAACATTGTTTGCTCCCCGAAAGCCGCCAAGCTGATTTCGAGGGGAGATAAATCTAAGATTGGGCACATTATCCCTTATGGATTGTACATCTTCAATCTTAAAGTTGTAGCGCCTACCTATTGGCAAACCCTTATAAGCCTTAGTGGTGTTACGTGACCACATGAACATAGTATTGGTCGCAATATCCCCAAAATCGGCTTTTATACCGTTTTCCAACCCTTTACCGGCAGCAAGAAGTATTATTAAAATCAATATCCCCCAGAAAACACCAAATGCAGTCAGAACAGTCCTGAACCAATTACTGGTCAGCACTTCCAAAATTTCCTTCCAACGATCTCTATTAAACATGATTTATACTGATATCCTATTCGTCTCTTAACGCCTCTATGACATGTATATTTGCAGCACGCCAAGCTGGGAAAAACCCTGCAACTGCACCAGCAAAAATCAATACAATAACAGTGGATATTGCCACATTGAAATTCACTGACGGATTCAGAACATAATCGACCTCAATATAAGGGCCCACCAATTCCAACAATCCCATACTGAAAATAAGTCCTGCAAAACCTGAAATGGCGGTCACAAAAATGGATTCGTGTAAGATCATTCCAATAATAGACCATGGTTTAGCGCCCAAAGCCTTACGTATGCCAATCTCACGCGTACGTTCTTTGACTACAATCAACATTATATTGCTTACCCCTACCACACCTGCAATGATGGTGCAGACCCCAACAAACCAAAAGAAGATCTTTATATTCCCTGTTAGGCTGAAATATCGTTTTGCCTCTTCCATGGCGCTCCATACTCGAATTGCACTGGTGTCATCAGGGGCAACTACATGAACTTGTTGAAGGTATTGCTGCAAATTTTCCTTGAAGGCAATGGCCTGGTTTACTGCATCATCAAAATTTTCTACCGGTGGTAGCGTAAAACCCATATTATTAATTCGGTCTCCTCCATTAAAAACCCTTTGGGCCGTAGTAATGGGAATATAAATTCGCTCTTCTTCCCGATCTTCCGTTTCACTAAAGACCCCGACTATTTTAAATTGGATCCCGGATATGGTAATGAACTCCCCGACAGGAGTTTGTACTTCCTTGAATACATCTTTTTTAATTTTATTACCGATGACGGCAACCTTAGCAGTGGTTGACTCGTCCTTAAAATTCAGATACCTGCCCTCGGACATCTTTGCATTCTCGATAAACTGAAAATTGTCCGAAACGCCCTGAATCGCATAAGACAAAGATTCTTTGCCGTAATTAACACTGATGTCACGAACAAATATTCTAGGTGATTTGTACTCTATAGCTTCGTTAAATAAGCGTGTGGAATTCTCATAATTCTCATTTCGTAGTTGGATTTGCCTTCCTGGATTAAGACCCATGAATTCCTTGGTGGTTATTCCTGGCCAAACCCATACACTTGTAGAGGCATCCTCCTCAAATTCCTTTGCAATGCCGTTTTGCATTCCCTGGCCAAAACCCAATAAAATTACGAGAATAAAAATACCCGAAGCGACGGATAATCCCGTGAGAAATGTCCGTAATTTATTTTTACGGATAGTATCAAAAATTTCCTGCCATCTTTCAATGTCGAACATGAGGTTGGTAATGATTGATGAGGACAATACTATTTATTGTCATACAAATAAGACTATCAGTCCTTTCTATTGTTACACAAAAACTATTAAAAAAATGTTAAAACAAAAAAACTCGTTAAGCCCTCATTTTCTTATAGATAAAATAAAAAAGTGCAGCAATCAAAATGTAAGGAATGGCCATTAGATAAACGATACCATTATTAATACCCTCAGCAGAAGCAGTATTCCCTTCGCTCTCCAATACTGCCCTGCACATGGCACATTGGGCTTCCATAAATTGTGGAAAAAGAAAAACTAAAATTATTAGAGTAATGAAATATTTGATCTTCATTTAATTTGGATAATAGGGTGATATCATTAAATAAACAACGACTCCCGAAATGGCAACATAAAGCCAAATAGGAAATGTAAATCTTGCCAATTTTCGATGCTCCTTAAACTTTTTCAAATAAGCCCTCGCATACGTTTTGAGCACCAAGGGTATTATGGCAATTGATAAAACAATGTGCGAAATCAAAATAAAATAATACACATATTTAATACCCCCTTCACCTCCAAAAGCAGTAGAGACAGAAGTCATGTGATAAGCAATGTACATCAATAAAAAAAGTAAAGATAAGCCAATGCATGCCGTCATTAACTTTTGGTGTAATTGCTGTTTTCCGATTTTTATGGCCCAAACTGCAATAACCAAAATTATTGCCGTTAATCCATTAATGGAAGCATAGATTGGCGGCAAAAAAGATAGAGGTTCGGTATTTGGAATTTTAACACCAAACAATATAGCCACTACCAATGGAATAAGAATGGAAATCGAAGTAATTATTCTATTGAATTTCTTTTCCTTTAATTCTATCAATTTCATTACCAATTACTCCTTTAACAATTTGTATATATCTTTTTTCAAAATAGAGATCTGTTCCGTTTCCCCTTCACTATTCTGACCTTGGGTTTCTGTTATGGTACCTCGATAATATATTATAGGGTTACCAAACCCATCTACCCTTGAACGCAAATAGCCTTTTTTATCAATTAAGGCAAAAAGACCTGCATGTTCGAAACCTCCAGGTGCATTTGGCATTTCAGACACAAAAATATTGAATCCCTTATTTGCCAAATCATAAATCGCATCCTGATTCCCTGTCATTAGGTGCCAATCAATATTTGTGATTCCGTTTTTTTCTGCATATTCCTTTAGGACTTGTGGTGTATCATATTCTGGTGTAATGGTAAATGAGGCCACACCAAAATCATTTGTTTTTTTAAATTCCTCTTGCAAATCGACCAAATTCTTGGTCATAATAGGGCAGATGGAAGGGCAAGAAGTAAAGAAAAACTCAACCACATATACTTTGCCCAAATAATCCTTATCTGAAATCAACAAACTATCTTGATCAAAGAATTCAAACGCAGGCACCTTTCGTTTTTTACCATCTAAAATAATATATGCCAGCTCAGCGCTATTGTCCTTTAGGTTCATCCTATCATTTTCAACGACCGTCCCGGATTTTATACGATCCATAATTCTAGGCATGAAAATTATCCCAAAAACCAAGATTATCAAAGAAACCCAAACATAAGTATACCTATTCTTCATTATTTCTTCCTGTTTGCATTGTTCTTTTTTAAAGCCATTCGATATTCAGCTAAAATGATTTTTACATCATCCTCCATCTTGTTATTCAAATCAGCAACCGAAGTTGTATTGAAACCAAACTTGGTGCCCTCATCCTCATCATTGGTCCTACCACGTAAATTTCTGTCCTTATCTATGATAAAAACATATGGGGTAGCCAAATTTTTGTCCAATTCCAAGTCAGTTTTAAGCTCATTGAAAATGTCGTTTATCCCATCTTCACTCGCATAGACAAACTTCCATTTAACTATATCTGTCAAACTTCCGAGCTGTGCTTTTATATTGGCCACTTGATCTTCGGTGCCATTAGGCACTAACATTACAAACTGAAAATCATTGAACTCATAAAACCGTTTATATATTTTTTGATTCAAATTAAAGGCATTGCCCTTTTGATGCTCGATATCATTTCCTAAGAATCCTAAAATGGTAATTTTATTTTCGAACGCGACATTCGCATCGATCTTTGAAATATCCGGGATGTTCCGGGTAAGGGTAGGAAGCTTTCCAAAATTATTTATTCCGGAGGCAAAGAAGAGATATGCGACAATGGGTAAAACAAAAAGTACTATTAAAACAAAAGTTTTTTTCATAGTAAAACAATAGAGGACAAAAATAAAAAAGACGGTGTTTAAACCATCTTTATATTCTGTTAATTTAACGAAGCAATCCCTACTTTAATTCTGAACTAAGAAAAAAGTAATGGTGACTTCGGCCTTAGAAATTCCAAGTCACGAATCCGTCTTTGAAGACATTGTAGATGTAATCGGCTTCAAACAACAAAATGAAGACCAAATAGGCAACTAGAAAAATTGGTGTCCATACAATGGCCCTCCTCAAAGAACTCTTTTCATCCCTAAGATGCATAAAGTCCCATGCGATATAATATGCTTTCACCAAGGTAAGAATAATGAAAATCCAATTCAAAAGTTTCATGCCCAGGAAAGTTGCCTCAATTAGGGCTGCAGGTTTTGAAATACCTAGTGCTACTTCTATTCCTGTAACAATAGTTAAAAAGACAAGAACACCCCAAATTTTTTGGGTGTTGGACTTAAATTTTAAAAGTCCCCTAAATATTTCCAACTTGTGTGCGTGTGCCATACTATATATTATTAATATTTATTTCCGAATCTACGGAAATGATAAAAAAGTCTATACCAAATAAAAGAAGGTGAATACAAATACCCAAACTAAATCTACAAAATGCCAATAAAGTCCTATTTTTTCGACCATTTCATAATGACCTCTTTTTTCATAGGTGCCTAAAACAACATTGAAGAAAATAATGAGGTTGATCATAACACCCGAAAAAACGTGAAAACCATGAAATCCTGTAATAAAGAAAAAGAAATCTGCGAACAGTCTACTACCGTACTCATTATGTATTAAGTTGGCGCCTTCAACAACTTGAGTTGCATTCTGGAGTTTTGCCAACGATTCTTGTCTTGAAAGCAACGTTTTCTCACCTTCCGCGTTTATTGATTCGGTTCTTACCAAAATATTAGGATTGGCTTTAAAACCTTCCATTACCTCATTGACCGAATAACTCGGTTGATACCCTTCATCATAATACCAGATACCATTCTTTTTTTCATGCGCAACTCTCTCACCAGGAATTGTTGTTGCAAAATCTGCCAATGCTGCACGTTCTCCAGTATCTGCTTTCACAAACTGTAAAATCCTTCCACCTTTAGTTTCTACAGCCCCATAATCGCCACTAATAAAAGTTGCCCATTCCCAAGCTTGGGAACCAACGAATATCGCACCACCAATTATTGTTAAAAATAAATACCAAATAACGCCGTTTTGTTTCATTTTATGACCTGCATCAACCGCAAGTACCATAGTCACTGAAGACATGATCAATATAAAGGTCATGAATGCAACATAAATCATAGGATAATTACCATGAAAGAAAGGAACGTGGGTAAATACTTCATCGGCTATGGGCCAAGTCTCAATAAATTTGAATCTTGAAAAACCATAAGCGGCCAAAAATCCTGAAAATGTCAAAGCATCAGAAACCAGGAAAAACCACATCATTAATTTGCCGTAGCTTGCTGCCATGGGTCGATTACCACCTCCCCAAACGTTTTCTTCCTCACCCGTTGTTACCGTAGAATCCATAAATAAATCATCGTATTAATAAAACTTTCACAAATATAATTTTTTTTAGACTATACAAAAGTCAAATATTGATAAATCAAAACTATATTGGAATTTTAATCAACCAACACCATAAAGAGTATCAAATACACCCATAAAAGGTCTAAAAAATGCCAAAAAGTTGCTCCTAATGACAAACCTAGGTATTCTTTGGATGAATATTTTCCTTTAAACTGATTAAATAACACGACCAATAAAGATATGATTCCCGCTACGACATGCACAATATGTACCGCTGCAATTAGAAAAATATAGGACATTTTTATACTACTTGTTGGTCCTGTAAAATAATACCCTTGGGCCACTAATTGTGAAAAACCATTAAATTGAAACCCTATGAATGCAATACCCAAACCAAGGGTAATCAATAAAAAATTAGTACAAGTCTTTCTTGCATCATTTTTAATGGCTTTCTTAGCCAGTATATAAGTAACGCTACTAAGAATAATTATTGCCGTACTTATATAAAAGGAAGATGGCATCTCAATATTTTTTAACCAATCCTCGCGCTCACTGCTTACGATATATGCACTGGTCCACCCTGCGAAGGCCATAAGAAGACTAACAATGCCAAACCAAAGCATCATCTTTTTTGCCCTGTCATTCTTTTCTTTTCGAGTTCCTTGAGTTAAGTCCATTTATTTTATATGAATTTGTCCAAAACGTAAACTAATTGCATAAGGGTTATGTAGCTCACGCTAGCCAACATTAATTTTTTTGCTGAAATATTATCTCGCTTTTCATAAAGTTTCAATGCGAAAAATAACATCACCGCACCCATTAAAAATACTATTACCGCAGCGGGAATCGATAGTTGCAATCTTCCAGTAATGCCCAAAACCGGAATAACGGAAATAACCATCATCCAAATCGTGTACATAATTATCTGTATAGCTGTCCCCTTATCTTTTTTCCCCGTAGGCAACATTTTAAAACCTCCTTTTTTGTAATCCTCGTCGAGCATCCAAGCTAAAGCCCAAAAATGGGGGAATTGCCAGAAAAACTGTATCATGAACAATGTTCCAGGCTCAATACCAAATTCATTGGTCGCCGCAACCCATCCTAACATAAATGGAATTGCACCAGGAAAGGCCCCGACAAACACCGATAATGGGGTCATTGTTTTTAAGGGAGTGTATACACTGGTATATAAAAAGATTGATATAGCCCCGAACATGGCCGTCTTAGGGTTTAGAAAATACAATGAAACAATGCCTAATAATGTTAATACAACAGCAAGGGTTAAAGCCGAATTAACAGACATTCTTCCTGAAGGAATGGGTCTGTTTTTTGTTCTGTTCATTAAGGCATCCAAATCCTTTTCAATAATTTGATTGAAAGCATTGGAAGCGCCAACCAAGCAATAACCGCCAAATGCAAGAAGCAAAAGGGAACCAAAATTGATTTCATAGGCACCCAAAAGATAACCGGCAATTGAAGAAAACACCACACTTACTGCAAGTCTGGCTTTTGTAATCTCCTTAAAATCAGCAAACATCAAAGACCATGATGTATTTTTCGCTGTTTCAACTGCAGTTTTCATTATCATTTTTGTAAAAACGCAAATATAGCGCCAGAATGCTATTTGTGCAACGAATTGCCAAGGTTTATCATATCTTTGAAAGTATGCCTTTTTCAACCACTTAAATTCGTAATTATGAAAATAATAAAGCAATTGATAATGCCATTGTTCAGCTTATGTTTTATAACTGCAGTATTCGGACAAAATGAAGAAGTAACCATAAGCATCGATACCCTTTCCCAGGATGTTTATATGTTGACAGGTCAAGGGGGAAATATTGGAATATACGTCGGTGAGAACAACGTTTTTATGATCGATGATCAATTTGAACGCTTAAGTGAAAAAATAAGAACGGCCATTGGAATACTTACCGATCAACCAATTTCTTTTTTATTCAACACCCACATGCATGGGGACCACACCGGAGGGAATGCTAAATTCAATTCAAATTCCACAACTGTAGTTGCCCATGACAATGTTCGGAAAAGTTTGGAAGATCGACTTTTAAAAAATGCCGATTTGGATAAAAAAATATTACCTGAAGTCTCATTTTCCAATGACATTACTTTTTATGACGGTGATGAGACCATAATGGCATTTCATGTACATGATGCACATACCAATGGGGATGCTATGGTATATTTTCTCAAGAATAATGTCCTTCATATGGGAGATACCTATTTTTCAGGAAGATACCCTTATATAGATTTGGAAAGCGGAGGTAGTGTAAATGGTTATCTTGATGCACAAAAAAGAGCTTTGCTACTTATTAATAATGAAACAAAGATAATTCCCGGTCATGGAAGACCTTCAAACAAAATAGAGCTGGAGAATTATATTGCCGTTCTTGAAGATATTAAGGCCAAAATCCTTGGGGAAATCGAAGCCGGCAGATCATTGGATGAAGTTAAAAACAACACCGATTTATTATCCGCATACGATAATACCTATGGTAATGGCTTTATAAATGCTGAGCGAGTACGGGAGATTTTTTACTCTAGCCTGAAAAAATAATAATTCCTTAAAAATAAAGATCATGAACAAAAAAAAATCCCTGGCCTGTGCCCGGGATTTTTTTATTTGAATTGAATTCCTGTATTCACAGGAATGACAACTATTGTAGTTTAAAGGTAATTGGAATACTGAAAGGAACCCTTACAGCCCTACCCCTTTGCTTACCAGGAGTCATTTTAGGGAGTTTACCAATAATCCTAGCAGCTTCCTGTTCCAAGTTCTTATCTGGTCCACGCATTCTTACGTTACCAATGCTTCCATCTTTTTGGATTACGAACATAACGTTTACCCTACCTTGAACACCCATTTCCTGTGCAATCTCTGGATAACGGAAATTTTTACTTATATGTTTTTGCATTTGTGCTTGAAAGCAATCACGTAATGCTTTTGCACCTTTGGATTTTTCACTTTCACAACCTGGAAAAATTGGTACGTCTTCAATTACCGCGAAAGGTACATCAACATCTTCATCCAATTCCTCAACCTCTACATCCTCCACTTCTATAACTTCCTCTTCCTGACTGGTTTCAGTAGATTCTATTACGGTTTCCTCGACTTCTTCCTCATCTTCAACTACTTCAATGATTTCTGGTGCAGCTGGTGGTGGTGGTGGTGGTGGGGTCTTAAGCTGCTCTGTCATCGGAACTTCTTCGTCTAACATATCCTCAACGTTCATGGTAATGTCGTATTCATTTGACTTCTCATACGTTTTCCATTCCAAACCTCGCCATACCAAAAACATAACAACAGCTAGTCCTATGACGAAGTACATGCCACTATTTCTTCTTAAATCTGCTTTTGGGTTCTTTTTTAGTTCCATATTTAATGATTTTAATGTTCGCTAATTTAACTAAATAATTAATAAAAAAACAAGTAATAACTTATTTTAACCGTCTTTGCCAATAAAATAAAGCTAATATGCATACAATTCCGCAAAATGCACCTATACTATTGGCCATTGCATCAAATACGTCCCCTGCTCTATTCATGGTCAATTTCTCTTGAATAACCTCAATAATTATACCAAAAAAAATTAGGGAAATTAGCAATATTCCCATGATCTTATTATCGGGTTTTTGTTTGTTATTTGCTTCACTGAGGTATAGAAATCCGAACACAGCGGCTACGAAATAGAAAGTAAAGTGTACTAATTTATCCCCATAGGGAATATTGAAAGAACTGAAATCGTCCCCTTCAAAAGAATATAAGCTGGAAAAGGTTATGAATACCATCCAGCTTATAAATGCAATTGCGTATAAATGCTTTTTAAGCACCAATTAATTCTTTATAGTCTATATCACTTAACAAACCATCCAATTCAGAGGTATCACTTATTTTAATTTTAATCATCCACCCAGTACCATAAGGGTCACTATTCACTTTTTCAGGTTCATCTTCCAAATTTTCATTGAATTCGATAATTTCCCCACTCAAAGGAAGAAACAAGTCAGAAACTGTTTTCACTGCCTCTACAGAACCAAAAATTTCATCCTTATCCAAAGTCTCATCAACTGTTTCGACCTCAACATACACTATATCGCCTAATTCCCCTTGTGCGAAATCGGTAATCCCCACTGTAGCTATTTTTCCTTCAACCTTAACCCATTCATGGTCTTTGGTGTATTGCAAATCTGATGGTATATTCATTTTAATTTTTTGTTAGCAAAGCAAATGTAAATGATTCCCTAATGGTATTCAAGAAAAATTTGGATTGAAAATCCATTGTGATAATAGTGAAACAAACTTTCATTTATTTTACCTACAATTGCAAAATTGAAAGATTGCTTCGTTGGATTGTTTATCGCAATGACGTTAATTCCCGAAGTTATATCTAAGTGTAAAGCCCGAATTAATGGTAGTTTGTGGGAATGCTGTAGACACCGCAAATTTTGAAAACGAATGATCGTAAAAGAAAAGGGCATTAAGATTTTTGCTCAGGGCATAGTCCGCGGTAAATTTAAGTGAGAATAAATTTTGACCAGAAGTGATCTGATTGTTATCAATATCAAGATTTCTGATGATGGTAATATTGTCTCGCAAGGTTACATCGGCTTTAAGGTTAAGATCACCATTCAAACGAGTTTTATTTCCGCCAATATTCGTCACGAATTTCACATCCTTAATTCTATATCCCAATCCTACGGTATATTCCTTGCCGTTGATTTCGGTCATAAGATTATTGTCGAAGCTTAAAGACAATGCCCTATCAGTTCTTATCTCTGCAAGAACGCTTACCGAATTTTTCATTTCAAAATCGACACGAACCAACGGGTTAAACTGATCTGTAAGTACCACATTGTTATAAATGCTTTCAGGAAGAAAATCGCCTGTTTCAGTATTTATTGGACTTGCGCCTTCATTGATCAACTGTTCACGGGCCAAATTGGTCTGGAAAGAATTAATGCTGTACGATGCCCTATAACCATGACTCAGGGAGAAACGTTTGAATTTCTTCTTGAACCATTTATTGCGCATTAGACCGGTGTATTTAATATTCCAATTTGGAATGGGTATTTTTCTAAAAGCATCCAGGTTTACCCTATCTTCCCCTTGTCCTGTGTAAGCAGCGAAAAATGCAGGCAAAAGAACATCTTGTTGCGTTTTCCCGTATCGTTCAGGAAAACCATCGGCATCCAATGTGCCGGGCAACTCACCACGATCCGAAACCAATCGGTTTGCAATCGTAATTCTATTCGCCTTGAACTGTTCAAAAGTCTCTGAACTAAATTCATCACTCTTTTTAAAAGCGGTCCCTATCATCATTGTGGAAATACTGAAATTCCCGAAATTATTACCCAGCTGATTTATATATTCAAGTTGGCCATTGCCCACATCATCAATTTGGAAACTTTCCTGATAACTGCTTGAATATTGCCTATCTGCCGATAGATCTATGGTCAAATCCCGAATAGGTTGTGCAGTTGCGGTTATATTCAATTGTTTATTGGTACGTTCAATGAATTGTTCATTAAATTCAGGGAAAGTGGTAAGCCAACCATTACGGGCAGCTTCAAAACGAACATCGGCCTGGCTACCGAACACAAAACCGATCGTTGGTCTTGCCGTACCCATAAAGCCGATTGATTGGGTATATCCCGGAAGCACTTTACCATTGCTTTCATTGTAATTAATGTTCAATCGTTTTACCATCGTTAAAATATCTATTGCGGTATTGAACAATTCGCTTGTTTTCTTCTCTGATGCTTCTTTTGAAGTTCCAACATTCCCTGCCTTATCCCTGCGGACCGGTGTACTTTTAGAAACCTTACCATCACTCTTTTTAAGACCTAAAAGATCATATAACTTCTGCATACTCAATGCAGCGGTAATATTATGGGTGTTGGCATTCTGTACGGTATTTATATCCTCTCCGGCCACTTGTCGCAAGGCATCACCCCCTCTTTGCCAATCAAAATTACTGGTATAGGTGTATTGTGCATTTATAAAATCCAATGCGGGGATCTTACTAAAAGGCAATTCGTAATTCAGTTGCATTTGTTGTGAATGCCTATTGGGTTCCCCTAAATCCCAGAATCCATCCCATAAGCCCAATGCTTGGTCTATCCCGGAATCCGGATTGCCTTCTTCCGCGAAATAATTACGGACGATATTGTTATTGCTTGCCGTTAGGTTTAAACGCAAAGACTTACTTAATGAGTAATTAACGGCATATTGCCAATTGAACAAATAATTTCTTTGTTGAAGGAAAGGTAGATCCAAAGCCTCAACACCTGGTTCAAAAACTTCCCGGAATCTTTGTTGATTGAACTGTCTATTAATATTGGAATTGACTGAAACCGCATCAGGCAATAAATTGAAATTCAAATCTTTGAGCCATTGCCAGTATTTACCATTGAACAATGAATCTTTTTTTGCAAAAGGAGCCACTTCAATAGATTCAAAATTATGATTGTACACAAAACCGGTTACCACATTTTGATCTCGAAGATTTGCTATTTCAAAATCGCGATGATCAGTTTCGTTGTAAGAATAGTTGAATGTAAAGTTCTCTACATCGTAAAAATTGGCATCAGCTTCCTCACCCCTATCTTTTCGCAAACCAATAAGGTTAATACTTGTCCGCTTTGTATAATCTTCTGCTTGTTCCAAAGTTCTATCAGCTTCTTCCTGTGTAGGGGCAGCTGCCACTAAATCATCCAATTTTAGATCATCATAAACAGGGTCGAATTCAGGGGTTATCATTTGTTCCGAGATGCCATAATTAAATGGAATCTGAACTCCCCATTTCTCAGGCAGCAATTGGCCTACATTCACATTGGTGACCAAATCATATGAAATAGCATCCTCACGTGCACGTTCATTGGGCATTTGATCTATTGCCCCAAAACCCGATGTACTTTTACTTCCGGTCGCCGTAATATTGGCAAAATCGGCAATATTAGCATCTATTGAAGCCACAGCGGCCCAACCCCCATTGTTATCAAGACCTGCCAAGCGTAATTCGTTGAACCATACCTCTCCTCTGGCAGGAAGATTGTCTGTATTCTTTATACCCACCATCATACTCCTAACACTTCCCAAAGAAGGGTTACCGCGAATACCTATGCGTAATCTTCCCAAAGTTCTTGGCGCAAACTCGGAAACCGGGATTACTTCACCATTTTCAACTTCAAAAAATTGTAGTTCATTTAATGGTGTATTGGTTCTGTTGGCAATACGCAAAGATTTTACCTTGTTCAAATCACTCAATAAAATTTCCATTTCATTAAGTTCTGGCCAAATTTCGCTTTCTGAAACAGCTCCGAACGGGGTAAACTGTAAAGGCAATTCTATCTGATAGAAGTTTTGGGAAAAATCGGTTCCCAACCTTAAAAAACCTATCAAAGGGGTTGCATCATCTGAATAATCACTATTATTTATCTTCTCGGCATGCATGAACATTCTTAGTTTTTTATACTGACGGATATCAATATTCAAACTTTTGAAAACCCCCCTTGAATCCTCAGGCTCTAAGTTCTCGACCTTGAATGATAAAGATTGTTCGTTCTGACGGATTATGGTATTATTATTATTCAATTGCTCCCGAACTACACCTGGAGGCAAAACATAGGGTATAGGTGTTCGGGTATTATTTTCCTCGATATTCACCGTGTTTACATCTACTATAGTTCCATCATCGGAAGGGTCATTATCTATCAAATCATCTTGCAATGTTTTTGTATATGTACGCCAATCACCACGTACTAAATCCAAGGTCGCAAAACGCAGTACCACATCACTGTTAAAACCGGTTAGGTACATTCTCATAAAGCTTATAGACCTGAAATCCGTAATACCGCCAACAGCATTGGTAAAATCGCTCAACGGAATTTTATATTGGATCCATCGGCGGTTTAATTGGGCCCCATTTGGCAAATCTGGGGTAACACCTTCCTTAATATCTGTTATATATTTGTCATCGATCGTGGAATTAGGCTTTATTGGAATTCTATATTCATAATAACTATTTACCGTATTCATGGTCAAATCACGATCAATATCCTCAACATCGGGCAAAGTAGTTGAACCTCGGTTGGTATTGGTTACCTGTACAGGGGAGTTGCCATCTGGATTGTTGAAATCAAAATAACGTTCCAAAATACCACCTTCACGATTTAAGTAATATTGATAATTATCCAAAGCTGGATCTTCACCAGGGCCATAAATAGCGACTTCATCTTCATCATTCAACCCATCAAAACCAACATCCTGTAAAACCCTATTGCCTTCATTGGCGTCAAAAGCGTAGACAAGCGCTTGGGTTGCGGGTACTATACCCCATGAAGGTTGATGAATAAGATTAGTCGCATTTGGATCTACTGGCAAACCATTTTCGTATTGCTTTCTACCATCCTTTAGAACATCCTCTGAAATATTCCCGAGATTGAATACCAATTCCCCTGGACTTGTAGCTGCGCCATCAAGATACGGATCCAATACCCAAAATTGTACAAATTCAACATTCGACTGTTCAAAGTCCGTACTACTCAACGATCGCATAATACCAGCCCATTTATCTTGGCCCGGTTCTGTTTCGAAATTCGGATTGGTATTGTAGGGTCCTTTGGCGTTGGGATAATAAGCCAAATCCAGTGTTCCTTGTACGGTGGTTTGTCCTTGGGCAATATCTACTTGGGGAAAAACCTCATCTATAAAAACCCTACGTGTTGCATTCGTGGAAATATCACTGTCATTTATTCCTGCAGGCCTTTGATTGGTATAAAAAATAGGGTCGATAGTATACCAGGCCATTTTTGCCCTACCGTAGCCATTTAATAAATTATCAGGATCTTCAGGAGAACTCCCCGAAAGCACTCCTCCAGGAGCAAACTCCAAAGGTGTACTGGCCAAGGACCATCCTAGGGAAGAACGAATATCAATAAGAGCTTGTGCACCTTCAAAATCATCCAGATAGGTAGTAGTCTCTCCTTGAAAATCCGCATTTTTAGGTGAATTTGGTTTTAACCATGCCACTTCACCGCGAACGGAGAGATTAGATGGTACATCGGTATCAATATTCGGCAACTTATTCACTAACCGGGTCAGAAATGGAATCTCTGTAGAGAAATTACCGTTTAATCCAAAGACAGTATTGTTTACAGGTTCAACCCCGAAATTTGATTTTTGTGTTAAAGGGCGTTCATTTAAATTCAGAAGTGTCGCTCCCAGAATAAAATTCTTATTTACCTGATGCTCAACGTTGATTCCAGTGAACCTTCTTGTCTGCTGACCAAAAACCGCATTGTTTTCCACTGAAATGTTTATAGGGGTGTTGGACGCTTCCAAACTGGGATCCAAAATCTGAACTGTACCCGCTTGATAATTCACGGTATAGTCAATTCCTTCCTGTAGTTGCCTTCCACCCGCGGTAACCCTCACCGAGCCTCGTGGCACATTGAAAGCCCCAATGGGTATACCACTGCTTCCTTCAGACTTGTATCTACCTTTTAATAAAAATTTGTTTTTTACAGGGTCCTGTAAAGCTGCCGCCTTTGTTTGGGTATACATGTCCCTAAAGACGTATTTCTTTTGGTTTTCATTATAGCCTTGATCATTAATCACGTCGTAGGTTCCACTACCCAGCAACTCGAACATATATTCACCAAAAGGTTCAACTTTTGTGAATATTATCCTACCCCCTTGCGTATCAACTGTTAGTCCAGGTACAAAATCGAAAAATCCATCCCCACCTGGTTGAATGTCATTATAAGCATTCAATCTATCCAAGTTAAAAACATCCAATAAAATTCTTTCCTGAAGCGGTTTAGGTAAATCTGGCCATCCAGAACCAGGACCCTCGGCTACCGGTGTAATATAGTTTCTTGGTGTTGGATCTGAATAAAGGATATTCAATTTAAAATCGTCCTGACTCAGCCTAAAAGCACCTGTTGCATAGATGTTTTTCATCATCAAATCCCAAATGGGATCGGTGATGTTGGTAATATTGCTTTTAAGTAGTTTTAAGATAAGAGTGTTGTTTTCTATAATAGGATTAATGCCCCCGGAAACTGTTGTCGCATCCAAACCGCCATTGGCGAATTCACCTACCTGATATACTTCCCCATTGTAAGTATATTGAAATGCCACCGCTAGGACCTCATCATTGCTCAGTCGCTGATTCAGGGAAATATAACCCAGTTGGGTATTATATTGATAATCCCGGTTTACCTCCAATTTACGGGCATTTTCCAGAATGGCATAATCAAACCCTTGGTTAACTTGATAACCTGGAATATTAAAACCGGCTTCCACGGTTGCGATATCCCTAATCGATTGTGTCAAAGCACCCGTACCAATTGTTTCTGGATTTAAATCATTGGCATTATTCCTTGGTAAGGCATTACTTGGATTATTAAAAAATCCAGCAGGGTCACCGTTACTGATTCCAATCCTTGTTTTGTTATCCAAAGATTCCCCCAAATCCTGTAAGGCAACCACATTCCTAACATTCAAAGTTTGCTGACTTCTGTTGGTCACCCAAACCTCCAATCTGGTAATTTGTACTTGGCTTTGTATATAGGGGTAGTTCGTAAGGGCAACATCGTAATTATCCCTAAAATACTGTGAAAGGAAAAAGTGCCTGTCCTCATCATAATCCAAGGCTGTTAAAGAAAATTCGTTGATTGTACCACCTCCTTGGGCGACCACTGTATTGTTTTGGGATCGCTGTTCAGAAAAAACCGCTGTTACCTTGGTCTTTCCAAACTGCAATTGGGTTTTTACCCCGAACAAACTTTGTGCCCCAGTAATTAGTGAACTATTTAGAGGCATATTAACGTTTCCTACTTCAATTTTCTGGAGAATATCATCCTCTGTTGGCGTGTAGTCGAGTTTTACTATGTTCTGAAAATCAAATGTCGCCTCAGTATCATAATTCGCTGTAACCTCTAATCTTTCCCCAATCTTTCCCAACATACTTAAACTGATGCGTTGGTCAAAATCAAAGGACAAATTAGTACGGTTTCTTGGCGAGAGTGATGGATTATCATTTTTTTGCCAGATTACTCCTAAATCCATTGCAACTGAACCTTGGGGAATTACTTCGATAGTATTACCTCCAAAAACGGTCTCAAAAAAGTCGTTATTTATATAGAAGTTGGGCAAGAGGTTTTTACGGGCTTCTTCACTACCTTCCTTTTTACCCGAATAAGCATCAAGTTTTTCTTTGAAGTAATCTTTCATTCCCTCTTTTCGTACCAACTCAAGATATTGTTCAGGAGTAAGGATAATAGGGTACCCTATATCAAAATCACCTACTTTCTCGGAATAGATATATCTATCGAGATTAGGGTCGTATATGTATTTGGATATGATACTCTTAGGATTATCAAAGGATAATCTTCCCAAGGAATATCCCGTTTTCACAGAATCTATCGCCTGTTCACTGGCTCCTTCTACCTCTGTCTCTTGTGCGTAGGAATATTCTACAGCCCCAATGAGAAAAACGAATAGGAATACAAGCTTAAATGTTGATTTAAGAAATGGTTTTGCCCCTTTTTTCAAACTTATTACAAATTTTTAAGCGCAAGTTTAATAATGTTCTCTACGCTTAGAGAAGAATCTTGGATTAATACTTTGTCCACAGCCTTTTCTGCATGCCTTCGGACAAACCCAAGAACCTCTAATGCAGATAACGCTTCTTCTTTATTTGTATTGTTTGAATTGATGGAAAGTTCGTCGATATCGTATACTTTCAAGATCTTATCCCTTAGATCCAGAATTACCCTTTGGGCGGTTTTAGTGCCAATTCCTTTAATACCCTGTATTGTAGCAACATCTCCATTTGCAATGGCATCCCTAATTTGTGCAGGTGATAATGAGGAAAGCATTGTACGTGCGGTACTTGAACCAATCCCTGAAACCGAAAGCAACAACCTGAATATTTCCCTTTCTGATTTTTCGGCAAAACCAAACAAAGTGTGCGAATCTTCCTTTATTTGCAAATGGGTGAACAAACTAATGTTCTCATCTTCCTTGATATTTGAAAATGTATTCAAGGAGATATTCACAAAATAACCAACACCAGCACATTCGATAATAACATGAGTAGGATTTTTTTCAATTAATTTTCCTTTGAGATGGGTAATCATTCTATTATTATGGTTTAATGGTTAATTAATTTCCATTTTTACTTGCTTTCTCTTCTCCCTTTCCTGTACATCTATAACCGCTACAGCAGTCATATTCACCATTTCGTCAACATCGGCCCCTAATTGAAGTACATGTACTGGTTTTTTTAGGCCTAACATAATGGGTCCAATCGACTCTGCCCCATTAAGTTCTTTAAGTAATTTATAGGTAATATTAGCTGATTCCAAATTAGGAAAGATCAAGGTGTTTACTTTTTTACCCGCTAATTTTGAAAATGGAAAAATACTTTGATGCAACTCCATATTAAGAGCGAAATCTATTTGGATTTCCCCATCAATATCCATTTCAGGATGTGATTTATGTAATAACTCTACCGCTTTAGTTACCTTCTTTGCATTGGGGTGGCTCGAAGAACCGAAATTCGCATAAGATAACATTGCAATCACAGGTTCAAAACCAAAAGCAGTGGCCAAATTTGCCGTCATCACCGCTATTTCTGCCAATTCCTCAGCCGAAGGATCAATGATAATTGAAGTATCTGCCAATAAAAGAGGGCCTCGTTGGGTATTCATGATATTCACTGTGGCAGCCCGTTTCACATTCTTAGCCCTACCGATAACCTCAAAAACAGGTTTAATTACTGTTGGAAATGCTCTTGAGTATCCAGAAATCATACCGTCCGCATCATTCTCTAAGACCATCATAGCAGCATAATAATTTCGTTCCCGCATTTTGGTTTTAGCACCATACAAGGTAACACCGTTCCTTTTTGTACCTTGCCAATACTTTGTGGCGTATTGATTTCTTTTTTCTTTGGACTCATCATCCTTGGGGTCAATGATCAATACATCCGCATCGAATTCCAATTCTTTTTTCAATTCTAAGATCGCTTCCTTATTCCCCAATAAAATCGGAATGGCAATTCCTTCTTCATATACAATCTGGGCGGTTTTCAAAACGTCCAAATGATTGGCTTCAGCAAATACTATTTTTTTGGGATTCAGTTTGGCCCTGTTATGAAGCAATCTTACTATTTTATTATCGCTGCCTGATCGTTGAAGCAATTGCTCCCGGTATTGTCCCCAATCGGTAATCGGTTCTTTGGCTACACCACTATCCATAGCCGCTTTGGCTACTGCTGGCGGTATTTCTGCAATTAGACGAGGATCAAAAGGCTTAGGGATAATATAATCCTTACCAAACGCAAGTCTTGTTTCAGAATATGCAATATTCACTTGTTCCGGTACGGCTTCCTTGGTCAGTCCCGCTAATGCCTTAACAGCTGCCATTTTCATTTCCTCATTGATTTTGGTTGCCCTTACATCCAAAGCTCCCCTAAAAATAAATGGAAAACCAAGTACATTATTAACTTGATTTGGATGATCTGAACGACCCGTTGCCATAATGATATCTTTCCTTGTTTTACATGCTAAATCGTACTTGATCTCTGGATCAGGATTGGCCATTGCAAAAACTATCGGATTCTTCGCCATGGTTTTTAACATTTCCGGGGTTACAATATCGGCAATTGAAAGTCCTATGAAAACATCGGCATCTTTCATAGCATCCTCGAGGGTATCTATTTTTCTATCGGATGCAAATTCTAATTTTTCTTTTGATAGATTTTCACGGTCGTTTCTAATGACCCCTTTACTATCGAGCATTACAATATTTTTAGCATTTGCGCCAAAAGCTTTGTACAAACGCGTACAGGAAACGGCAGCTGCTCCTGCCCCACTTATTACAATATGAACCTCTCCAATTTTTTTCTTCGCTATTTCCAATGCATTCAAAAGGGCCGCGGATGAAATAATTGCCGTACCATGTTGGTCATCATGCATTACAGGGATATCCAATTCTTCCTTTAATCGTCTTTCTATTTCAAAAGCTTCCGGGGCTTTGATGTCTTCAAGATTTATACCCCCGAAAGTGGGGGCAATCATTTTAACTGTTTCAACAAACTTGTCAACGTCGGTGGTATCAACCTCAATATCCATTCCGTCAATATCGGCAAAGATCTTAAAAAGCAAACTTTTACCTTCCATTACCGGTTTGGATGCCTCAGGGCCTATATTCCCCAACCCTAAAACAGCGGTACCATTTGTAATAATGGCAACTAGATTGCCTTTTGATGTGTATTTGTATACATTTTCCTTATCCTTGGCTATTTCCAAACAAGGTTCTGCGACTCCTGGGGAATAGGCAAGTGCCAAATCACGCTGTGTAGAGTAACTTTTAGAGGGTACAATTTTGATTTTACCAGGTTGTGGCTTTGCATGATATAACAATGCATCGCGCCTTAGCTTCTTCTTACTCATAAGGGGTTCTTTTGAAAAGCAAATTTAAGGGTATTCTTTGGATAAGCACAATTCAAGGATTAAAGATTGTCCCTTCTGTAATCTTCGGCCAAACCTATGAGACGAGGCCTCAAGTTTTCAGTACAATAATAAAATTTCAAATCATGCTAGTCGGAAGCACTGACTTCTTGTTCGACCTTCTTAACATTTAAGCGCATGGCCAATATCGCGGCAATAATAAAGAACCCTCCGGCAAAAAGAATCGCATTAATTGCACTTCCTCCTAACAAATATTTGTAAATCGGGCCAAACGTTAGGGTTTCAATTCCCATAGGTATCACAATCATCATATTCAAAATTCCCATGTAAACCCCTCTCCGTTCTTGAGGAACCACTTTTGAAACCATGGTATAAGGTATCCCCATCATAGCGGCCCAACCGATTCCGAATAAAACCATAGGCGCTAAAACCAATAGGGAATTCTCTATAAAAGGGATTGTGAAGAGTGCCAAGCCAGTGCCTACTAAACTTAAAGCGTATATTTTTTTACCTCCATATTTTAAGGTAAGTGGCACTAGGGCAAGCGCAACTACCATGGTAACAATATTGTAAGTCAGACTCATTTGAGCGGACTGCGATGCAGCTTCCGAAATACCATAACCCATTGTTTTCATAAACAGTGGGGTAATGTATTGCCAATAGACAAAAAGCGCATACCATTGAAACAAATACACCGCGCTTATCTTCCACATAAACGATGGCATATCTCTTATAGCACTTGCTATTTCTGTAAAAGGCTTGGCAATACGCGCACCAATCGGTTGGCTCTTATCATGATTGATTTCTTCTAATTCCTCTGCGGAAGGAGGAATTTCAGGCGTCTTTAGTACAGACCATAAAACAGTTGTTATAGAAAGGACACCTCCTACATAGAAAGAATAATACATCCAGTTAGGAACAACACCTGCGCCTTCAACGACCTCAGCACCAAATATCTTTTGAAATAAAACTATAGAACCCATGGCCAATAAGATACCAGCCCCTACAAATAAACTTTGCATTTGATACCCTAGGCTCAACTGCTTTTCTGGTAATTTATCCCCGACAAAGGCCCTATATGGTTCCATAGCCATATTATTGCCCACATCCAAAATCCATAAAAGGCCTACGGCAAACCAAAGTACTGGACTAGACGGAAAAACAAATAAACATATACTTCCGATTAGCGCACCTATTAAAAAATAAGGCTTACGTCTTCCCCATTTTGGAGACCAGGTTTTATCTGACATTGCTCCGATAATAGGCTGCACGATCAGACCCGTAACTGGACCCGCGATATTTAAAATAGGAAGCATTTCTTCAGAGGCACCTAAAAATAAAAACAAAGGATTTATAGCGGTTTGCTGTAAACCAAAACTATATTGAATACCCAGAAAACCAACATTCATGTTGAAAATCTGCCAAAAACTTAAGGTTGGCTTTTTAATTATACTCATGATAACGGAGGTTTGGTCGATTATTCTGCCGCACAATATAGCATTTTAAATGGTTTGGTTACTTAAACTTATCACTAAAAACCATCGGATACTTTGCGAAAACGTTGTAGCTGTTCGGTGGACCCATAAATCAAGGGACCCAATTACATTGTAATATTGAGTTTTTGCTATTTGAGGAATTTGATGTTTCGCTCCAAGCCGGAATACTTGGTGCGCTTCACTGCAGATTTTTGGAATATCTTCTTAAAAACATCCTCGGTAATCTCTTCCCAATCCTTTTTGGTCATTGTCAACAATTCTGGATGGGGATTAAAAAGCGGTTCGGAATGCGGTTTGGAAAAACGGTTCCAAGGACAAACATCCTGGCAAATATCACAACCGAACATCCAATCATCGAATTTACCATGGAACTCATTGGGGATTTCATTCTTTAATTCAATAGTGAAATACGAAATACACTTGCTCCCGTCCACGACATAAGGTTCAACTATTGCCTCCGTTGGGCAAGCATCGATGCAGGCAGTACAGGAGCCACAATGATCCGTAACCGGACTATCATATTCCAATTCCAGATCAACAATGAGCTCTGCGATAAAATAGAAGGAGCCTACTTGTTGGGTCAACAGATTACTATGCTTCCCAATCCAACCCAAACCACTTTTCGCGGCCCAAGCCTTATCCAAAACAGGGGCGGAATCTACAAAGGCACGACCTTGAACCTCTCCTATTCCCTCTGAGATGAATTCTTGGAGTTGTCTTAATTTAGATTTTATGACATGATGATAATCTTGCCCATAAGCATATTTGGACAGCTTATAGCTGTCTTTATTTTGCTCTTCTTGCGGATAATAACTAAGTAATAAAGAGATTACTGACTTGGCCCCATCAACTAGTTTGGTAGGATCCAAGCGCTTGTCGAAATGATTTTCCATATAGCCCATTTCGCCGTGCATCTTGTTTTTGAGCCACTTTTCCAATCGGGGCGCTTCCTCTTCCAAAAAATCAGCTTTGGAAATACCGCACGACAAAAAACCGAGGCGTTTGGCTTCGGTCTTGATGCGTTGGGTATGATTTTTTTTGGTATACACTTGAATTAAAGACGAAAATCTTTGTGATCAACGAATTGGGCTAAATTACAATTATCTTTAAGAAAAGATTTCCTGGGGTTTTTCAAAATACCTAATCCATTAATTCCACCTTTTAAGTACATATACCAAAAAAAAACCGAAGCTTAGGACTTCGGTCTTTTTAATAGGTTAGAGGTGGCACTAGTTATGGCCGTGCCTCAAGAATTAGATTAAACGGAGTTTCAGTTGCTCTTCTAAATCTAGTAAAGCCTCCCCGCATGGCTACTTCTTTTAATCGTTTTTCACCCGCTTGTGCCCCTAGGCCAAGACCCACTTCCTGACTTAATGAACTTGGGGTACACAACATCGTCGAAAAAGAATAAAAAGCCCTGCCGACAGGATTTAGATTTTCCTGCAAAGTATCATGGGCATATGGCTCCACTATTAAACATGTACCATCTGGTTTTAGGGCCTTTACCACATGTTGACAAACCCCTACCGGATCGCCCATATCGTGCAGGCAATCAAAAAAAGCAATAAAATCATAGTCCTTTCCAGGGAAATTTTTTGCATTTGCAACCTTAAAGGATACATTTTTCAAGCCAGCTTTTTTGGCATCTGAAGCGGCATGTTTCACGGATGCCTCATGAAAATCGAAACCAATAAATTCTGATTTAGGGAAGGCTTCAGCCATAATCGATGTTGATGCCCCGTGGCCACATCCTACATCAGCTACTTTAGCTCCTTTCTTTAATTTATCGACTACCCCATCCAATAATGGTAGCCAATTTGGAACTATATTCGTGCGATATGAAGGTCTAAAGAACTTCTCTGTACCACAGAAGAGACAGCTATGGTGGTCTCCCCAGGAAACTCCTTTCCCAGTTTTAAACGCTTTTTCAATGACCTCTTCATCATGATACATTGAGGAAATGGCATAGAATGCCCCGGTCATAAGAAAAGGACTTTCCCCATTGCTAAAAACCATGGATTGCTCCTTGGTCATTGAAAATTGATCTCGCTCCGGATGATACTCGATATAACCCGATGCGGCTTGGGCGGCCAACCATTCCCTTACATACCTTTCAGAGGTGCCAGTGGCATCCGCCAATTGTCTAGATCCTACTGGGCCATACTCTTCAAGGGCTTTGTACAACCCCAATCGGTCTCCTAAGATGATAAGCGGCCCTATTGCTGCCGCGCCCATTTCGGTGACCATTTTTCCCAAAAGTTCTTGCAACTTTTCTTCATTCACTTTTTGTGAATTAACTTCTTTTACTTCCATGATTTTTTAATTAATGTTTGACTATAATCGGGGGAACGACATCTAATGGATTGCTGTGTGAAGAAACTCAATTACGAGTTTCTCGTAATGGAATCTAGAAAGATGTTAGAGGGGAAATGCAGAATAAGTTACAAAATGACAGACTTTTGGCAAAATATTTAACATTGCCAATTAGTTAAAAAATAGTTTGTAATAACCAAATATCGCCTTTCCCTTATTAAAGTCGCGTCATGATGGGGCTAAAGCAGTTAACCCTTAAAATATTATCTGTACTTAAAATAAAAAAGGAAACCAAAGCTTTGGTTTCCTTTTTTATACTAGGTCATTTTTTAATACAAAAATGGATTATCACAACCACCTTTATTTTTTATTGCTATCACTTTGTGATGCTTTACTAATTCGATGGAGAATGATGTTCGTGAACAATTTTCCATTTACCCTTTGTTTTAACAAATAATAAAGTAATTCGATCATTGACTGTAATTGGTCCAAATTCCTTATGAATCAGTTCAAAATCAGAGGTAAAGGTTACATTGGCTACATTTCCATAATATACAGCAACTTTCAAAGACCCTTCTTCAGCGGCAAAATCCGCACACTCTCCAACCATGTTAGGATATGCCGTGAATTCTGGATAGAAGACATCACTACCGCCTCCATAAGAACCAATTTGTTCATTAATTGAACCAGGAACTGTAGGACCATGGGTTCTTAAAACAACATGAACTTCTGCATCAAAAGTATTCCCAACTCGCAAGCCTCCGACAGATGGATAACCAAAACTGGTATTCATTGATTCCGGAGTGTTGTCACCTGCGTATAAATCCGCTGAGAAATTGCCCTTTCTTTTTATGGAAAAGAGCTTTTGTAAAAGCATTAGTCTTCAAAAACAAATTTTATTCCATCTGCAAAAGCTGTCCGATATCCATCTTCGAATGTCATATTTTGATAAGTAACGGATTCAAATTCTAACCAAGGTAATTCTAGCTCTATAATGGCATTTATAACTGCAGCATTCCTAGCCTCATCAGTATTTGAATAATGAAGTTTTTTGTTTTCATTTTCGTGGGGAACATCATCCGTTTCAAGCATTGCTTGCATATCACCCACATGAAGCGCATCTGTAGCTATGAAATTTTGGAAAACAGAGGCTTCTTGTTCTTCAAAAAAAAGAGTCATAAGTACCATATTAGCTTCATTACCTCTAGCAATGAATGTTCTTGAAGTATTGCTGGTATAACGACCATCTACATAAGAAGTCATACTTTTAAAGATATCACCATATTCTTGGAAGTCTCTTGGAAGAATCATCTCATTGGTCTTATATTCATTCATAGTAATAACTAGCGCATTCAACTTGATATTTTTGACTGCCCCAATCACTTTGTCAAATTCATCAGTGGCGACATGAAAATTTGGATTAAGTCCGGAAATTTGTTCAGGAAAGTCAAATAAATAGATTGCCGGTAGGTTTTTGTTATTTTCATATTCGCTGGGTATGAATATTTTTCCTGTTATACTTATTCCATTTGATGAAAATGTAAAAGTTTCCCGTCTGTCAGCGGCTATAGGTGCTGGTGTTGGTTCCGGTGTCGCTATAGGCTCCGGGGAAGAAGTATTGTCTTTAGAACAGGATAGGAACATTACAAAGAAACACAAAATGCCAACTCGACTTACTAGTTTAACTGTTTTTTTCATAACATAGCGTTTATACATAATATATTGATTTTCAAAATGAGTAGTGGGTTTGTTATAGAATTTAAACCATCTTCTTACACTTATAAAACTGTTTTACCCTCAACTCCATTATTAAGAGGCGAATTATGTTCGTGTGTTATTTTCCAGGCCCCATCAATCCTAACAAATAGCAAGGTCACTTGAGCATTACTTTGATATGTTTCACCGTTAATGACCGGCCTAAAATCTGCATGAAAGGTTACTTTAGCAACTTCTCCATAAACATCAATTTTTAAATCATTCAGATCATAGTCAAATCCTGAAATAAGGTCCACCAAACCTCTTTCCGCTGCTTCGTTTTCGGCAGAACCCACCCTTAATCCACCATTAATAAATTCTGTGAATTTGGGTCCATAAACGTGGTAAGAAATAAGCTTGTCTGCGTCTTTGTCCTGAATGCTCTTGAATAAATCATCCAATGTTTCCTGAATCTCGGCCTGATATTCGGGAAATGTATTGTTGATTAAGTCAATTGTTTCTGTTTCAACCACAGCGGGTGCATCATCGTCTGAACATCCTGTTATAATGAATAGAGTGCTAATTACAAGTAAGGCAATTGTTTTTGTTTTCATGTGTAAAAATTAAAGGATTAGTATCGTATTAAAGGTGATCTAATTCCGGGATGACCACATAACCAGTATGTTGTAATTACTTTAATGTTTTTTGGGTGTTCATACAACATAATTATAATCCTATAACTTATGTTGCAGGAATATCTATTTGCTGCTTTAAAGTGGGATTAAAAAATAGTTGATAATCAGGTTTTGAGATAACCTATTTTTCGGCGGGGGAATACTTTAATTTGGAGAAACCTATTTTATCATAAAGAACCTTGTAGCGAGGATCATTGCGAAGTGGGATCAATATGGGTTCCTCCCGGAACCAGGTAAGTTCAACTTCATGACGGTCATAGGACCTTTGAAGCCACATAAACGCTTTTTCATATTCCAGGATCGTGCAGTGGTAAAGCGCAATAAACCATGCAGGGCTACCAGAAGTTCTGTTTTCATAGCTATTTTTCAACTCCCTTACATTGCTTAGAGCACTTTCATGGTTCCCATTCATCTGATCAAGAACCGCATTAAACCAAAATAGTAAAGGGGGTCGATCGGAGAAATTAGCCATTAATCTTTTCAGCTGGTCCTCGAATTTCTTATAATTCCCTAGATAATAATGCAATTTGGTGGATTCCCTTACATAAAACCAATCATCACTATACAAGGGATCACTTTTTTCCAATAAGTCGGCAGCTTCATTCCTTTTTCCTTGTAACATTAATGCCTGACCCTTAAAAGTATGAAAGATACCCACCGAAGGATCCAAAACAATATTCTTGTCCATCGTAGTTATGACCTCTTCATATCTTCCCATTTTACTCGCAAAGTCAGCATCAATACCTGGAGTTCTGTCGAAGGAATAATTTTCCAGTCTTTTTTGATAATAGGTGTCCACCAATTCGAAATTCCAATCAAAGTAAAAATAGCCCGCATAAAGTTCATCTTCTATGCGTTGGTTAGAGGGATTTATTTGAAGTGCTTTTTGCAATAAATTCTTTGCGTTTTTCCAAGCTTCCTGCTCATTGAATATACCCCAAACAAGCCCACCCATAATATAGGTGTCCGCAAGGCCCACATAAGCGTCAATATAGGTAGAATCCAATGCAATTGCTTTTTCAAACAACGGTATCGCATTTTGGATGGACTTTTTATTGGATTTATTTTTTTGCGATTGTGCCAAAACATACTTCGCATATGCCTTTTGATTTTTAGCTGGCATTTTCTGAATAGCCTCATATTCACTATCCGAAATCTGAACGTCCATATGTTCTGCAACATTTTCCGCTACCTCTGCTTGGATTTTGAAAATATCATTGCTATTCCAATCCCCTGTATATTCATCGGCCCAAAAATGATTATCCGCTGGGCCATCAATCAATTGGAGGCTTACTTTTATTTTATCCTCGGATTTTTGAAAACTACCTTCCAAAATATGGGTAACTCCCAATTCACTGGCAATTTCCGGTATACTTTTGTCGGAATCCTTGTATAGTAATATTGATGTTCTGGAGCTTACTTTAGTGAAGGATTTGATTTTGGCAAGTCTTGAAATGACCTCATCGGTCATACCATCGCAAAATGGATCCATATCGGCATCACCACTATAATTTTTAAAAGGAAGAACTGCAATCGATTTATCTGTATTTGAACTTGTAGTGGCTTGGGTGGTATCAGCTATATCAATGCGTAAATAAATGATATAAGTAAGCAACAATAACAGTATAACCACTAACAAAGGAACTATGACAAACCTTTTCTTGAAGGGCTTGTTCACAACTTTGCCATATGCATTTAGAATAGGTGTTTCATTACCCTCCACTTCACTTTCATTTATTGAAGTTTCCGAACCAGTGTCCGTATTGGTATACTTCAACCGTCCAGGTGGATAGCCATAATAAATGCGAAAACACGTATTGAAGTAAGTAGGGCTACTAAAACCCACCCGATAAGCTATCTCTGAAACTGTCGCCACATTATTAACCAACATTTCCTTGGCTTTCCTTAGTCTGTAGTGACGAATAAAGCGACTCGCAGATTTACCTTCTATCGCTTTTAATTTTCGGTGTAGCTGAGAACGGCTTAGGCCGACTTTTTCAGCCAATTGCTTCACACCGAAATGCTCATTTTCAAGATTTATTTCCAGCAGAGCGTTCAGTTTTTTTATAAATGCCTGGTCCATTGAAAGTTCATTTGCCATCTGGAGGTTTTTTAACGAGGGAGCACTTAGTTTCTTTTTATTAATATAACTTTTGAATAGTTAATTACTTCAAGATAGGGAATTTTAACAAAAAATCAGAATTTTGTAAGGTATTCCAAAGTCAGCTCAAGTATAATGGTTTTGGGAAATTTGAAGCAATAAAAACTGAGGCGTTTGGCTTGGGTCTTGATGAGTTCTCAATATTTCAGTTCTGTTGAAATTACTATTTACTATTTATTAGACACTATTGTAATAATCCCCTTTATATACCTGGTCTAAGTTGGAAAATGCTGCAAAAAAAATCGCTTAAAATTTCTTTTAAGCGATTTTTCGTGAATAACAATAACTACTTGTGCTCATTTCCATCCCTTCAATGTAAGTTTTAGGTTCTGCTTTAAATCTTCCTTGGAAATTTGGAAATGATAGGTCTTTTTCACTCCCTTGTCACGGTAATAGGATACCGCATAGGCATTACTATTGATTTTCCAATTCGGATAGCTTTCGAAAATGGTATTTCGGACAGGTACGGGAAGTACGACATCCCCAAATTTTTCGAATGAGGATAGTATTTTTCCATCATTGTCATAAGTGGCAACAATACGGCCCTTACTATTCGAAAAGAAAACCTCATAAGCCTCATCAATTTGATTATAAATCGGTGATTTTTTAAGATTAAAGCTTGCGGCTTTTCTTTCCAATACCCTAACAGTTGCAGGTGTGTTTTCGTCCTGAACTGAAGTAAGATAGCTAAAATTAGGCGATATAACGGTAACACCTTCCAATGCTACTTGTTGAGCTTCACTTTTTGGTTCTTGGCAATACCCTAGGCTGGCTAGACCTAAAAATAACAAGCCAAATACAACTTTTTTCATGACTAAATATTTTAAAGGTTAATACTAATTATCTAAACAAAGGTCTATTAATTAGTGTTGCGACACTAAACACTTATGCTTCAAATACTTAAAAATTTGTTATTACCCTTTAAAACATAAATGGAAGCCTTTAATTTATGTTGAAAAAAGAAATCGGTTTAGGGTAATAGTGCAGTATTTTTATTAAGTGCGCTATGTGGTTCCATTGGAAATCCTACCTTTGCATATAGTTCTAAGTAGCGCGTATCATTGCGTAGTGGAATCAAAAGTGGTTCTTCGCGCAACCATATCATTTCCACCTCATGCCGGTCGTAAGACCTTTGCAGCCATATAATGGCATTTTCATAATCCTCTATAGCACAATAATAGAGTGATTTAAACCATGCAGGACTACCTGAAGTCCCATCTTCGTAGCTTTTATTCAAATCACTTAAATATTTTGCAACACCCTTCTCATCACCATCAATATGTTCATGTACAGCACTGAGCCATAATATAATAGGAGAACGGTCGGAAAAGTTGGTCATTATCCTGTTTATAAGTACTTTGGAGCTTTCATACTCCCCCAGATATAAATAATATCTTGAGGCTATCCTTAAATACATTATATCGTCATTAAATAATCTATCAACACTTTTTAGAAGATCCAAGGCTTCTTTTTTTCTATTAAGAAGAAAAAGAGCTTGGGCTTTAAAAGCATAATAAAAACTACTTGAAGGATACTCTTGTAGTTCCTGATTTACTCTATCTAACGTTTCCTCATACTTTCCGGTCTGTAAGCCATAAAGTATGGAAAGATTACTATTAGTCTTATATTCTTTTTCCATACGGTCAAAGTCCCATTCGTACATATATAAGCCATCCGTCAGGGCGCACTTCGATTGTAAATCCGTACTATCCAATTGGTTGGCCTTTAACAAAAGTAGCTTTGCTTTGTGCCATGCTTCTTGCTCTGGGTACAATCCCCAACTCGCTCCTCCCCATAGATACACATACGCGAGATTTGTATATGCGTTAATGAAAGTTGAATCAAGGTCAATCGCCTTTTCGTAAAGGGGTACCGCATTCTCCAAGCCACTCTTGGTATATTTAAGGGCTTGAAAATTAGCTTGCAACCATAAATTATAGGCCTCCTTGTTTTGTGTCGGGATTTTCTTTATTGTTTGGATTTCTTCGTCCTTAATTTCAACATTCATATTCTTTGCTACATTTTCGGCAACTTCCGCTTGTATCTTAAAGATCTCATTACTCTTCCATTCTCCGAAATATTCATAGTACCAGGTATGTTTATTCGAGGGACCATCGATTAATTGCAACGTAACTTTCATTTGATTACCGGATAGTTGAAAATTGCCTTGCAGGATATGTTGTACCCCCAATTCCTCCGCAATTACAGGAACACTTTTATCTGAAGTTTTATATTTTACTACAGATGTAAATGGAATTACCTTTGTTATTGATTTTATCATCATTAGTTTAGAGATAATGGCATCTGTCAAACCATCACTTATAAATTCGAGTTCTGGATCACCGCTCCAATTTTTTAAAGCGAGCACCGCAACAGATTTCTCAACGGTATTGTTCTCCGTATGGGTGAAAGGCTCATCTATCTTGTTATTTGCTGGTTCTGTGTACAAGGAATAGGCAATGAATATGATTATCACTAAGCCCAAAGAAGCCAATGCTACCCATCTTTTGTTAAAAGAGACATTTTGAGTTTCCTGCTTTTTAAGCGGTCGGTTATCGAGAATAGCCTGTTCCGCTGTTTTAATGTTCCCCTCGTCCTCTTTGTTTAAAGGATTCCTAAATTTTACCTCTCCTGGAGGGTATCCATAATAATTATGAAAACATGTATTGAAATAGGTGGGGCTTGCAAATCCTACCCGATAGGCAATCTCTGAGACAGTAGCCACATTATTTTGTAACATGACCATGGCTTTTTGAAGCCTAAATTCCCTAATATAACGGCTTGCTGATTTTCCATAAAATTCGTGAAGTTTGCGATGTAATTTAGATCGACTTACACCTAATGAATCGGCCAGTTTCCTTACACCAAAATGTTCGTTATCCATGTTGACTTCGAGTATATCAGTCAACTTCTTTATAAACACCTGCTTCATGGTTGGTTCACTAGCCATTTCTGTATTTTTTATTACGTTCTACATTTTAGACCATTTAATAAAATTATTAATATCATTCATAATCTTCCAAACCCATTTTTTTAGGATAGCGATAATCTTGGGTTCAGTTTTAATGACATTTCTTCACTTAAGTTAATTCATCAAAATATTTCATCCACTTTTTGATTGAATAGCTTTAAAAATTATAATTAATAATTTAAAAAGTAAATGATAATAATCAGTTTGAACTAATGACTCTTAAAGGAAAAGATGGTCCAAAAAACCAATTGGTTAAAATCTATTTGGGAGCACTTTTGGTTCCATATATGGATCAAATTTCCTCGGAAATTACTGAATATTAAAAAACCGAGGCGTTCGCCTTCGGTTTTTATTCCCACTGTATGTTTTATTTAATATTCAACAAATCAATGTACTATAAAACTTATAGGCACCTCCTTTGGTTTCAATGAAATCAATGGATTGATTTCAACAACATCTAAACTGGTCTGTAAAGAATACTTTTTAATAATATCCGCTATCGTCAAAACCATCTCATACATGGCAAAATTATTACCCACACACATCCGGGGACCCGCACCAAAAGGATAATAATACTCTTGAAAGTCTTTCTTATGTTCCACATTAAACCGTTCTGGTTTAAATTCTCCTGACGATTCCCAAAAACCAGTATACCTATGAAGTTCATATACAGACATCAATAACAAGGTGTTTTTGGGAATTTCAAGACCTTCAATAGTATCATCTTCAATAGAAATACGATCAATTACATAAGCAGGTGGATACAAGCGCATACTCTCCTCGATGCATTGCTTGGTATACACAAGTTGGGAAATATTCTGCATAATATCATCATTTTCCAAATCAAGCAGTGATACTTCCTCAAAAACCTTGTGCTGCGCCTCTTGGTTTTTTGCCAATAAGAACAACGTAAAGCTTAATACGTTGGCGGTTGTCTCGTGCCCTGCAGTGAATAAGATCATTACCTCGTCTATCAACTGTCGACGTGGCATGGGAGTACCATCTTCATATCTGGCCTTGAGCAACATGTCTAACAAATCGTCTTTTTCCTCTCCCGATTGTATGCGTTCCTCAATTATTTTATTCAATACGTTGCGGCCGACCTCTGATAATTCCAGATGCTTCTTGATTAAACCACTAAGGTTGAACCACCATTTTAAATAAGGTTGGCGCATTTCCTTGATGAGCATTTTCTGGTTGGTTTGTGTGATCTCCTGGAGTTTCGCCATATCTTTTTGGATATCGCTTCTGCTAAAAAGGGATCTCGCCACAACTTGAAAAGCCAAATCCCCCATCAACGGAAATACATCCTGCTCCCTATTGGGTTTGATTCTTTTTAGTTCGTTTCGAATGGCATTCTGCATAATGCCCAACAAGCCCATGAGTTTCTTTTTATGGAATGCGGGCTGTACCATTCTCCTGTGGGTACGCCAATGTTCCCCATTGGAAGTTAATATACCATGCCCAATATACTTGGCAAGATCTACTGTCTGTAATGGGGATTTATGGTATTTCTTATTTTGTGTTTGTAGTACATGTTTTATGAGTTTCGGGTTTCTGGTAAAGACTACCGATTTACGCCTTCCTATCCTTACTTTAAAAATATCCCCGAATTTTTCAAAATTTTCATTGTGGAAAGGCAATGGGTTCTTAAGAATGCGATCTCGATTCTTAAAAACTTCATATCTTGAAATTGTAGGTAGATTATTCATTGCTCCTCCAAAAACCACTCAATATGGCTGCAGTTGGTACAAATATAACATTGGGCACTTTTATTGGCCCAGTCAATATTCAATAAGGTAGCAGCCTTTGTATTTAATTGGGCCTTTCTTGGTTGAAAAACATCATGACCACATATGGTACACTTTAATTTTCTCCCTTTGACATTTACCTGTTGTGGCTCTTTTTTTTCTGAAAATAATCCCATAGTAAACGAGTCATGATTTTTGATTAAAATTTAAGTCATCCCATGTCAGGCTGAGCGCTTGCCTGCCTGACAAATTAGAACAGGCCTGGTTGCGGATCTCCTTTGATTCTACCAAGATGTTTATACGCCAATTCTGTAACTTCCCTGCCACGTGGTGTTCGCATTATAAAACCTTGTTGAATCAAAAAAGGTTCATATACTTCTTCAATGGTCTCACCACTTTCAGATACTGCAGTCGCCAAAGTGGAAATACCAACAGGTCCGCCTTTGAATTTATCAATAATGGTGGTCAGTATTTTATTATCCATTTCATCCAAACCATGGGCATCAACATTCAAGGCTTTTAGGCTATATGTCGATATTTCCATATCAATATTACCATTTCCCTTTATTTGAGCAAAATCACGAACTCGTCTTAATAGTGCATTACATATTCTTGGTGTTCCCCTACTCCGACCTGCTATTTCAATTGCCGCATCTTGGCTGATCTGTACTTTTAGAATTTCGGCACTTCGTTCAACTATAGTCGAAAGGAGCTCGGTTGAATAGTATTGCAATCTACTCTGTATTCCAAATCTAGCACGCATGGGCGATGTTAATAATCCTGAGCGTGTAGTAGCTCCAATCAATGTAAACGGATTTAAATTAATCTGAACAGACCTGGCATTTGGTCCGGTCTCGATCATAATATCGATCTTATAATCCTCCATGGCAGAATACAAATACTCCTCAACTATAGGGCTTAGCCTGTGAATCTCGTCAATAAACAGCACATCCCTTTCCTGAAGGTTGGTCAATAATCCCGCTAAATCACCTGGTTTATCAAGTACTGGTCCCGAAGTAATTTTTATACCTACCCCTAATTCATTGGCAAGAATATGTGCCAATGTGGTTTTACCCAATCCTGGAGGGCCATGGAATAAAGTATGGTCCAATGCCTCATCCCTGAGATTGGCAGCTTCCACGAAAACCTTAAGATTATCCAGTACTTGTTCTTGCCCTGTAAAATCATCAAAGGTTATAGGGCGTAATGCTCTTTCAATATCAATTTCCTCTGGAGAAATATTTTCTGATGTTGGATCTAAGTACTCATTCATAATACATCTAAGTGTTGCTACCATAAATCCTGCCGAATGGCAGGATTAGCTTACATTTTTGAGTTATACGCAAAACTGCGGAATCCCAAAAATGGGTTACCCTCACAAAGATAGTTAAAAACGTATGTTAAAATTTATTGAAACCTTGCTATATATACCGTTGTAGTCTATTTTATTTTAACTTTATGACATATGTCATCTTTTTTAATAGGAATAATCCCATTCTTTGCATAGAAATTGAAAAAAGTTTATAACAACCATTTAAAGCAAAAAACAATGTCAGCAACATTTAATCTGAAAAAATACGGAATTGAAACCGAGAAAATTTATAGAAACAGTAGTGTTCCCGTTCTTTATGAATTAGGTCTTCGTTTGGAAAAAGGAACAGCGATTTCTGATGTAGGTGCGCTAATGACTTATTCAGGAGTGAAAACAGGGCGTAGTCCTAAGGATAAAAGAATTGTTCGTCATCCTGATTCCGAGAAAAATATAGATTGGGGTAATATAAACATAGGATTGGATGAGCATACCTATATGGTCAACCATGAACGTGCTTTGGACTACCTTAATATTTGCGATCACTTATTTGTTGTTGACGCTTATGCCGGTTGGGATCCAAAATATAGAATCAAAACAAGGATAGTTTGTACGCGTGCTTATCATGCATTGTTTATGCAAAATATGCTCATCATGCCGACGAAAGAGGAATTGGCCAATTTTGGCGAACCTGATTATGTAGTCCTTAATGCCGGTCAGTTCCCTGCAAACCGATATACTTCTGAAATGACATCGAAAACAAGTATTGATGTGAATTTGGAACGAAAGGAAATCGTTATTTTAGGTTCTGAATATGCCGGGGAAATGAAAAAAGGTATTTTCGGTGTTATGAACTACCTCATGCCTCTTGAAGGAGTTATGCCAATGCACTGTTCAGCCAACGTTGGTGAAAAAGATGATGTAACCATTTTATTTGGTCTTTCAGGTACTGGAAAAACAACTTTGAGTGCTGACCCAAAACGCAGATTGATCGGTGATGACGAACATTGCTGGTCTGATGATGGTACATTTAATATTGAAGGAGGTTGCTATGCTAAAGCCATAGACCTTTCCGCTGAAAATGAACCCGACATCTTTAATGCAATTCGTTTTGGTACTGTATTAGAAAATGTGGTTTACGATAAGGATTCAAGAAAAGTTGATTATACAGATACCTCTATAACACAAAACACACGGGCTTCATACCCAATAAACTTTATTGAAAATGTACAGATTCCTTGTGTAGCAGGACATCCTGAAAACATTATTTTCCTTACTTGCGATGCATTCGGCGTATTGCCTCCTGTAAGTAAGCTTACTCCTGAACAGGCTAGTTACCATTTCATTTCTGGCTACACAGCCAAGGTAGCAGGTACTGAAATGGGAGTTACTGAACCAACAGCTACTTTTAGTGCTTGTTTTGGAGCAGCCTTTATGATGTGGCATCCAAACAAATATGCTGAATTGTTAGCTGAAAAAATCAAGACACACAAAGCTAAAGCTTGGTTGATCAATACAGGTTGGACAGGTACTGGTTCTCGAATGAAATTGAAACATACAAGAGCAATGGTCGATGCCATTCACAATCATGATTTCGATAATGTGGAGTATGTGAAAGATGAAGAATTTGGATTCCAGATTCCTACAAGTTGTCCAAATGTTCCTTCAGAAGTGTTGATTCCTAGAAATACTTGGGAAGACAAACAAAAGTATGAAGCAACTAAATTGAAACTTGTTAATCTTTTTAATGAGAACTTCAAAAAATTTGAAGCTAACGTAAATCCAGAGATTGTAAAAGCAGGCCCTAAAGCTGGTGCTTTACAATCCTAACCATTACCATTTTTTGAATTTAATCCCCGTTGCCAATTGGTAACGGGGATTTTCTTTAGTCCCGGATATTACAAAAATCAAAGATTTTTTAATGAAAAGCTGACAAATGGATTTTATTTAGGAATAATTAACAGCCTACTTAATTGAATCACAAATTATTTTTCCTTAAGTAATTGGGAAGTATCCAAAAAGTCGAGAATGACGATCTTACCATTGCCATAAAGATGGGTCTTGGAGTTACCTCTGGAGGATAACTCAATGTTTTCGGAGACATTAAGTCTTGCATCGGAAGATTCTTCTAAATTTGCTTTAATCAATACTGCCTCTAATTTGGATGCCTTTAAATTTGAGTTGTCATAAAGGTCTACTTGTAAACGATCTGCTGTCCCTTCCATTTTAGCGGTGGAATTCTTGAACATTTGTACCCTGTTACTGCCGCCAACGGAATAGATTCGAACATCAATCCTATCCTTGAGTATTATATTCAATGAATCGCTTGCCAAATTAAAATCCCCTGAGCTCATTCCTTCCATATTAATATTCATAACTGCGGCAGTTGCATTCAACTCTAATCTTGATGGGCCAGTAGTATTTACAGTCAACTCATCCGAGGAAATAACATCTTTCATGTTTATTTTACCATCCCGCATGTTGATAGATTTTAATTGGGTATAACTAATTGTAATTTCCAGTTTCTTTTTTGCTGTAATCTTATAAAACGAACTTATGAACAAAGTACTATCCTCTACCTTGAATTTTAATACATCCACCAAGTTGTCATCAGCATTTAAAACATATCCTTCCGAAGCACCTTTTTGCAGCAGAATTTCCAAATCATCAATTATTTCTATAGCAGTGAAAGCAGGTAACTCCTCCCTTACTTCAATGACACTTTTATTACCTTTTATTTTGGGTTTCCTTTGGCCATAAGTTTGGAAACAAGCAACAAGTACGATTAGGGTTATAAGATTTTTCATTTTATAATTCTGTGTTCCAATTGCCGGGAAAAAATAAATCCCGATAATTAATTTGATTAAATATATTACAAAAAAAGATTAATTGACTTTTATATTCGTATCAAAAAAAATGCCCAACTTAAAAATTGGGCATTTTACTATTGAAAATAATATTTTTTAATGGTTTAGTTCTTCCTCATCATCCTTCATCGGGATATTTTGTGGAACAAAATCCTGTCCCGGAATTATGTACTCCCCTTTTTCATCGGTCTTACTATAATCATAAGCCCAACGATGTACATGTGGTATTGCACCTGGCCAGTTACCGTGCATATGCTCTTGTGGCGTTGTCCATTCCAAGGTATTGGCCTTCCAAGGATTTTGAGGCCCTTTCTTTCCATAGAACATGCTATAAATGAAGTTGCCTAAGAAAACCAACTGTGCAAGACCTGCAATTAATGCGAAGACGGTCATCAGTACTTGTACATCGGTCAATTCATCGAACATTGGAAATGCCGTATTTTCATAATATCTTCTTGGAACCCCAGCCATACCGACAAAATGCATAGGGAAGAAAACCCCGTAGGCACAGATCGCAGTAATCCAAAAATGAACATAACCTAAGTTCTTATTCATCATTTTACCTTCGAACAATTTAGGAAACCAATGGTACACCCCGGCGAACACTCCGTAAAGTGCAGAAATACCCATTACCAAGTGAAAGTGCGCAACCACAAAATAGGTGTCATGAACATTGATATCCAAAGTACTATCCCCAAGGATAATTCCTGTAAGGCCGCCAGTAATAAAAGTGGAAACCAAACCAATTGAAAATAGCATTGCCGGATTCAACTGTAAGTTCCCTTTCCAAAGCGTTGTTATCCAGTTAAAAGACTTCACAGCTGATGGTATTGCTATCAATAATGTTGTGAACGTAAAGACAGATCCTAAGAATGGATTCATCCCTGAAATGAACATATGGTGTCCCCAAACGATGGTTGACAAAAACGCAATTGCTATAATAGAAGCAATCATCGCACGATATCCGAAAATGGGTTTCCGAGCACTGGTTGCCAAAATTTCAGAAACAATACCCATGGCAGGCAAAATAACTATATATACTTCAGGATGGCCCAGAAACCAGAATAAGTGTTCATATAGTACTGGTGAACCCCCTTGATAATGTAAAACCTCGCCTTGGATAAATATATCCGAAAGGAAGAAGGAAGTTCCAAAACTTCTATCCATAATCAATAATAGTGCAGCCGACAATAGTACCGGAAAAGATACCACACCTATAATGGCCGTAACAAAGAATGCCCATATCGTCAAAGGTAATCTAGTCATAGACATGCCCTTTGTTCTAAGATTAATTACGGTTACAATATAATTTAATGAACCTAATAGGGATGAAGCGATGAATATGGCCATCGCTACCAACCAAAGGGTCATACCCATTCCCGATCCTGGCTGTGCCATAGGAAGCGCACTCAATGGAGGATAAATTGTCCAACCGGCAGCCGCTGGCCCCGCCTCAAGGAATAATGAAGACATCATGACAACACAGGACAAAAAGAACAACCAATAGGAAACCATATTCAAGAAACCGGAAGCCATATCACGTGCTCCGATCTGTAATGGAATAAGCAGGTTGCTGAACGTACCACTTAATCCGGCAGTAAGAACGAAAAATACCATGATGGTACCATGAATGGTTACCAAGGCCAAATACATATCGGCATCCATAACCCCTTCGGGTGCCCATTTACCCAACAAGACCTCGAAAACCGAAAACGATTCTCCTGGCCATGCCAGTTGCATCCTAAACAATAAGGACATTGCAATACCAATAAAGCCCATAACTAAAACACCAGTAATCAGATACTGTTTTGAAATCATTTTATGGTCTTGGCTAAAAATGTATTTGGTCACAAAAGTCTCCTTGTGATGATGCCCGTGATCATCTGCGTGGTCTTCTAAATGTGCATGTGCTGAGGCCGACATAAATCTTTGGTTTTTTGTTTTTTAAATACGCTTAATTATTGAACTGATAACATTGTTTGAGCAAAGGTTTGCTGTTCGGCAATCCATTTATTGTACTCTTCTTCTTCTTCCACGATAATCTTCATTTGCATATTGTAATGAGATTTTCCACATATTTTATTACAAAGTAATACATAATCAAACTCCCAGGGATCAGAATTGTCCTCACCCGCAGCAGCTCTCTCCGCTCGTATTGCATTGGTCCTTTTAACTTTATCCACAACATCAGGGTTCTGACGCATTTCTGCCGTGGTTATGGTCGGTGTAAATGAAAATTGTGTTATCATTCCAGGCACACAATTCATTTGTGCCCTAAAATGTGGCATATAAGCTGAGTGTAAAACATCTTGAGAACGCATTTTAAAATTCACTTTTCTACCCACTGGTAAGTGTAATTCCTTTACGATAACATCATCGTTTGCATAAGAATCGGATTCATCAATTCCCAAAATGTTCGCCTTATCAATATCGATCATTCTAACATTGGCCCCACCCAATACATTATCATTACCTGCATATCTCGCTGTCCAATTGAATTGTTGTGCATAAAGCTCAACAATCAATGGATCATCATCATCATTGATATCCATAATGTTGGTCCAGGTATATAATCCCCAAAGAATCAACCCAGCCAATACAATTACTGGTATAATGGTCCAAATAAATTCCAATCGATCATTATCAGCGTAGTAAAGCGCTTTTTTTTCCTTTTCGCCCCTATACTTAAAACCAAAATAATGCAATAAGGCTTGGGTAATGGTCTGTACCGTAAAAATAATAGCATAAGAAATTAATTCTAACTGATCGTAAGAGGCTCCATGCTCAGAGGCCGCTTCAGGCAACAAGAACTTTCCATACTTCCAGAAGCTAAAAATGGTTATCGCATAAATGAAAATCAAAAATAGAAACAATAAATAACCATTATATTTATTATCTCGATCATTCGCTATTTGGGAATCAACCGCTTTAATTTGGGCTAATTCAAACATTTTGGTCATTTGCCAAATAGCAATTGCCACTAAAACCAAAACAATTAAAATCAATAATGTAGTCATTGTATTATTTGATATTATTCTTTAAACCTTTTTAATAATGGAAATGTCTACTCTCTTCGATAAACGGATTTCGTTTAGGTTGAAGAGGTGCTTTTGTCAAAGCCCTGAATACCCAGAAAATGAACAAACCTGCAAAAAACAGGATGGCTCCAATCTCAGGAATCCCAATAGACCATTGGTCACCAACAGTTGATGGCATTATCATATTAAAAATATCTATATAATGGCCAGCCAATATAATGATACCAGTCATAATTACAAACCAATTAATTCTTTTATAATCACTGTTCATCAACAATAATATAGGTAAAACAAAATTCATGGCAACCATGCCAAAGAAAGGTAGGTTATAATCTTCAATTCGAGTTACAAAATAGGTTACTTCCTCAGGGATATTGGAATACCAAATCAACATGAATTGAGAAAACCATAGATAGGTCCAGAAAATACTAAAACCGAACATATACTTGCCTAAATCATGTATATGACTATCATTTACATCTTGTAAATACCCTTTGGATTTCAGATAGATGGTAACCATGGCGATAACCGTAATGCCCGAAACGATCATGCTTGCAAAAACATACCATCCGAACAATGTACTAAACCAATGTGGATCAACACTCATGATCCAATCCCATGACATCATGGATTCCGATATTAAATAGAAAACCAAAAATGCCGCTGAAATTCTAAAATTCAGTTTAAAATTTGAATTGTCATTTGATTCATCTTGTCTTAAAGATAATTTCCTGGAATATTCCCTGTAAAGTATCCAGCCACCTAAAAAGATTGCAGCCCTTACCAGAAAGAAAGTTGGGTTTAAAAAACCCGCTTTTCCTTGTAAGAGTTTATCATGTGCAACTACATCAGCGTCCATCCAAACAAAAAGATGGTTCATATGCATTACCGATAAGACCAAAATTACGAATATAATGATCCCCCCAGGAACCAAATAAGAAGTAATACCTTCCATTACCCTAAACAATAGTGGTGCCCAACCTGCCTGAGCCGCCCTCTGTATAGCATAAAAAGCCAACACGCCCAATGCTATCATAAAGAAGAAAAATGCTGCAACATAAAGTGCTGCCCAAGGTTTATTTTGCAATTGGTGCAACAAATGTTCGTCATGGGATGCATCGTGTCCTTCCGTCTGTGCTTCTTCACCATGGCTTTCAGCAACAGCATGAGTGGCTTCAGCGGCGTGTGCGTCACCGTGACTATCATCATGGCTATCAACAATTGCCTTTGCCTCTTCAATAGTACCCGGAGCCGATATAAAACCAACTCCAATACCCAATAACCCAACTGCCATCAATATGAAGGAAGCAATTTTTAGTCTATTTGAAAACGTGTACATATCTTTAATCTATGTATTATTTTATAAATCTTGTTTCAATTTCATTACATATTCGGCAACCTGCCATCGCTCTTCATAATTCAATTGTACTGCATAAGAACCCATTGAGTTTAATCCATAATAAATTACGTGGTAGGTACTACCAACAGTAATATTCCTAGCAGGATCAGCATAACTTGGAACACCTAATATTTTTTCCCTTTTCACCAAAGTACCTTGACCGCTACCCGCACTACCATGGCATATAGCACAATAAATATCGTACATCTCTTTTCCTTTAGCCAAATTCGCCTCACTATTCAATGAATCCAACGGACTTGCATTTAGCCTAGAAAGCTCTTTCCCTTCGGGTGTATTTTCCAAATCATAAGGCATCCATCCTCTTGGAATGGTATTCACAGCAGGAGACATAGCCTCAGAACCATTTGGAAGAAACTCTACTTTCTGATAAGCCTCATACCCCACTGGTTCATACATATTGGGCATATACTGATAGTTACGGCTATCCTTGTCTGCGCATGCAGCAACAAATAGTACCAAAACAAATGCAATTCCTAATTTAATAAAACTGTTCATCATCTTATGACTACTTTTCTGAAACATTAATTTCCACTGCACCAGTATCCATCAACAAATTCTTTAATTCCTTTTCGTTATCGTGAATAGCCAATTCCATCACAAAATGGTCATCGGTTGTTCTTACATCAGGGTTTTCCGCTTTCTTAAATGGCCACAACCTGCTTCTTAAGTAAAAAGTAATCACCATTAAATGAGCGGCAAAGTACACGGTCAACTCAAACATAATAGGTACAAATGCTGGCATGTTCTCCAAATAACTAAAACTTGGCTTACCACCAATATCCTGAGGCCAATCCTGGATCATAATATAGTTCATCATAACGATTGAAACGATAAAACCAACACAACCATACATAAAAGATGTTATGGCAATTCTTGTTGGCGCTAATCCCATAGCTTTATCAAGGCCGTGAACTGGAAACGGACAATATACTTCCTCGATATGATGTTTGGCGTCTTTTACCTTTTTAACGGCGAGCATTAGCACATCGTCATCATTATAATACGCATGTATAACTTTAGATGCCATATCTATTTATTGTTATTTAATTCTTTAGCCTGTCCTGCCCAATCGTCACGTTGTGCCCTTCCAGGAAATGATTCGGTTATCGAGTCTAATAAATTATATTCTTTCTCGGTCATTCGACTCACTTGGGCAAAAGTAAAGATTCCTATTTGGTTCAAGGTACTCTCCATTTTTGGCCCAATGCCCTTCACTTTTTTAAGATCATCCGCTTTATCTTTAGCAGGATCGAATGTTCCGATGGTTTTCAACAAGCTTGAAACATCTTTTTTATCGGATTTAGGAGCTTCTGGTTTCGCTTCAGTTACTTCATCAACTATTATATTAACTGTGTTGGTTCCACTGATTTGATACAATGGCTTTCCAGCTGCACGTAATTTTTTATATCTCTCACCAGATGATTTTAAAATAGTCTTTACCTCCGCTTGTGCAATTACTGGGAATGTTCTTGCGTATAAAAGGAAGAGAACAAAAAAGAAACCAATAGTACCTATAAAAATTCCTATATCCACAAAAGTTGGGGAAAACATCGTCCAAGATGATGGAAGATAATCACGGTGTAATGAAGTTACAATGATAACAAAACGCTCGAACCACATTCCTATGTTCACAATAATGGAAATAAAGAAAGAGAACATAATACTTGTACGTAATTTTTTGAACCACATGAACTGTGGAGAGAACACATTACAACTCATCATCGCCCAGTACGCCCACCAATAAGGCCCCGTAGCCCTATTCAGGAATGCATATTGTTCATACTCAACACCTGAATACCATGCCATAAACAATTCAGTAATATAGGCACAGCCCACAATTGAACCTGTAATCATGATTACAATATTCATAAGCTCTATATGCTGAACGGTAATATATGATTCGAGACTACATACTTTTCTCATAATGATCAACAAAGTATTCACCATTGCAAATCCTGAGAAAACAGCACCAGCAACAAAATATGGTGGAAATATAGTGGTATGCCAACCAGGAATTACCGATGTAGCAAAGTCAAAGGATACAATAGTATGTACCGAAAGTACCAAAGGTGTTGCCAAACCTGCCAATACTAGGGAAACTTCCTCGAAACGTTGCCAATCCTTTGCACGACCTGTCCAACCGAAACTTAATAAGCTATAAATTTTCTTTTGAAAGGGGAGTACTGCCCTATCGCGAATCATCGCAAAGTCAGGCATTAATCCTGTCCACCAGAATACCAATGAAACCGAAAGATAGGTTGAAATTGCGAATACATCCCAGAGCAAAGGCGAGTTAAAATTCACCCATAAAGAACCAAATTGGTTCGGTATTGGAAGTACCCAATAGGCTACCCATACACGACCCATATGAATGACCGGAAAAAGTCCTGCCTGAATTACCGAGAATATGGTCATTGCCTCTGCAGAACGGTTAATTGCCATTCTCCATTTTTGTCTGAAGAGCAAAAGTACCGCGGAGATCAAAGTTCCGGCATGGCCAATACCTACCCACCATACGAAGTTGGTGATATCCCAGGCCCAGCCTACCGTTTTGTTCAATCCCCAGACACCAATACCTGTAGAAATCGTATAAACAATACAACCAATTCCCCAAAGGAATGCAGCCAAAGCTATGGAAAAAACAATCCACCAATGCTTGTTGGCCCTTCCCTCAATAGGAGCAGCAATATCCACTGATACATCATGGTAGCCTTTGTCTCCAAGTACTAGGGGTTTTCGTATAGGTGCTTCGTAATGCGACGCCATAATTTATGTTATGTTACTTTGCTAAATATTATTTTTATGCTTCGTTGTTATTTCTCACTTTAACGTGATAAAATACATTGGGTTTTGTTCCTACACTCTCCAATAAGTGGAACATACGATTACTATCCTTCAATTCAGCAACCTCACTTTCAGTATCATTTATATCACCAAATACAATTGCACCATTGCTGCAGGCCAAAGAACATGCTGTTTGGAATTCCCCATCTTTGATAGCTCTTCCATCCCTTTTGGCATCAAGAATAGTTTTCTGCGTTTTTTGGATACACATAGAACACTTTTCCATTACACCACGAGATCTTACGGTTACATCCGGGTTGATAACCATTTTGCCCAAATCATTGTTCATGTTGTAATCGAACTCATCATTATTATTATAAAGGAACCAATTGAACCTACGAACTTTATAAGGACAGTTGTTGGCACAATACCTAGTTCCCACACATCTGTTATAGGCCATATGATTTTGTCCTTGACGACTATGTGATGTTGCCGCTACGGGACAAACTGTTTCACAAGGTGCATGGTTACAATGTTGGCACATTACCGGCTGAAATGCCACTTGTGGATTCGTTGCTGGATCTTCCAATTCACCAAAACCACCTAGTGAACCTTTGTCACCTGAAAGTCCATCAAATTCATCTTTTTTAATATTATCCTCTTCAAAGGTGTCTTCGGAAGAATAATACCTGTCAATACGCAACCAGTGCATATCCCTAGATTTTCTTACTTCCTGCTTACCAACAACAGGAACATTATTCTCAGCGCTACATGCGATAACACAAGCACCACAACCTGTACAAGAATTCAAATCTATTGACATGTTAAAATGATGCCCTATAGACCTATCAAAACTGTCCCAAAGATCAACCGTAGTAGCTGGAACCTCTTGATGGTTCAAAGACACTTGTGGTACAGGATTCCATTCTGAATGGTCTTTGGTGTTAAAAATCTCCAAAGTGGTTTCCTTTATGATATCACCTCTACCCATCAGGGTATTATGCAATTGTATGCAGGCAAATTCATGCATGCCTGATGATTTTTCTATGGTTACGGATTGTATATTATTAAATCCTTGATACAAAGGATAAGCATTGACCCCGGTTTGCATTTCAGATTTCATACCTACTTGCCTACCATAACCCAATGCCATACCTATAGAACCTGGTGCTTGCCCTGGCTGTATAATTACGGGTACATTATCTATTGTTATACCATTCACGGTTAATTTGGCATAACTACCATCTAAACCACCATTGGCGGCATGTTCATTTATTAGGCCTAAATTTTCAGCATCCGCTTTGGAAACCATAACATAGTTATCCCATGAAACCCTTGTAATTGGATCAGGGAATTCCTGTAACCATGGGTTACCTGCTTGTTGGCCATCTCCCATACCTACTTTGGAGTACAAAGTAAGTTCCATTCCTCCACCACTAGTGGCATTTGCCAAACTACGCACTGCCGATGATATATCTACGGTTGCGGTAACTTCTGACCCGACACCAACAACATTTTCAACTAGTTCTTCAATTGCATTTCCTCCAGCAACAAAAACACCATCATGTACGGCCTTGTTCCAATCACTATCACCTAATACATCGGTGCTCCATGTTTCCTTTATATAATCGTAATAGTTTTTATCACTACCCATCCATTGCAGCAAAACATTTTGCAATTGTCTAGTGTCAAATAGTTCTTTAATGGTCGGTTGTGTTAAACCATAATGGCCTTTTTTTAGTTGAGTATCGCCCCAAGATTCGAGATAATGGTTTGCAGCAGCGGTGTAATTCGACATTTCTGTTGTTTCATTCCAATTGGTGGAAAATGTAACAGAAAGATCAACTTTTTCTATTCCTTCGGCAAAATCAGAAGCATTGGGCAAAGTATACATGGGGTTTACACCATCCATGATCAATGCACCCACAAGACCCGCTTTCATATCCGAAATCAAAGTGTCTACGTTTTTTGTATTACCCTGACGAACATATTTGGGGGATTTGGTATCAACGGCCTTACTCCCTAGCATTTCATTGATAGCAAGAACTACTGTTTGGGCATTTAAATCTGCCAAGCCTGTTACTACAACAGCGGCTTCTTTGTTATTTGCTATTTCGGCTGCTACACTTTCGATAGCTCTTTGAGCGTATTCAGGTATTTCACCACTCGTAGTTGTACCATTTAATTTCGCATATAATTGTGCAAGTGCAACTTTTTGCTGCATGGGAGTCAAAGGAACCCTGATGTCAGCATTTGCCCCTGTTAAAGACATATTTGCCTCAAACTGCACATGTTTGGACATTTTACCTTTTTTTGGTACACGTCCCTTGGAATATCCACTATCATAACCACCACCTTGCCAGTCTGAAAGAAAATCAGCACCAAAGGATACAATAACCTCAGCTTTTTCAAAATTATAATCAGCTAAAGCTCTTTCGCCATATTTGGCATCGAAAGCCAATAAAGCAGTGTCTTCGGAAATTGCGTCATAGGTAACATGATTTACATTACCGTACATTTCTTTGAATTCAGTAATAAGTTTTGCTGTTGAAGGGCTCGCGTAAGTCTGTGTTAATAAAGCAATTTGCTTACCAGAAACCTTTAAACTATTCAATTTTGCTATTACATCGGCATCCAATGCATTCCAATCAACAGGTTCACCATCTTTAAGCGGCCCTTGCAATCTTGTACTATCATACAATGATAAGACTGATGCTTGAACGCGTGCATTGGCACCTCCGTTCACTTTCGCATCAGTATTGTTTTCCACCTTGATTGGCCTACCTTCCCTTGTCTTAACTAATATACTGGCAAAATCATACCCATTGGCGATGGTAGTTGCATAATAATTAGCAACGCCTGGAATAATATTTTCTGGCTGAACGACATAAGGAATTGATTTTGTGACAGGACCTTCGCACGCTGCTAAAGAAGCTGCTGCCGTACTAAATCCGACATATTTTAGAAAATCCCTTCTATTCGTGTTTGTTGCAGACAAATTTTCCTTGTCTCCTAAAAACTCATCAATAGGAATTTCTTGAACAAACTCATTCTGTCTTAGCGTCTCAACAATGGAATCGTTAGGATTTAACTCCGCTTCGTTTTTCCAATATTTTTTGTTTGATGCCATACGATATATCTGTAATTAGCTACTTTAATTTTATTAATAGTGACATTTTCCACATTCCAACCCACCCATTTGGGCAGCAGTCAACTGATCTACTCCATATTTCCTGGAAAGTTCCTCATGAATTTTTTCATAATATTCATTGCCTTCAAATTTCACATTTGTCTCTCTATGACAATTTATACACCACCCCATAGTCAATGGTGAGAATTGTGACATGATCTCCATTTCCTCTACTGGACCATGACAAGTCTGACACTCGATACCAGCTACAGAAACGTGTTGTGAATGATTAAAGTAAACCAAGTCTGGAAGATTATGTACCCTAACCCATTCCACTGGTTGGCTTTCCCCTGTATATTGTTGATTTTCTTCATCCCAGCCAACCGCTTTGTATAATTTTTTTATCTCACCGGTATAGAATTCGTTGGTATAGCCATTAGCCAAATCCTCTTTTGATGGTCCTTCAGGGTTTCCTTTATATTCATAGATGGATTTATGGCAATTCATACAAACATTCAACGAAGGAATACCGGAATGTTTAGATACCCTAGCGGAAGAGTGACAATATTTACAATCGATTTTATTATCGCCTGCGTGAACCTTGTGTGAATAATGAATGGGCTGAATTGGCGTGTAACCTTGATCAATACCAACTTGCATCATCCATCCATACGCAAAATACGCACTAGCCAATAAAAGGAAAATTGCAGTAACCAATACTAAAAATTGATTATGAACAAAAGCCTTCCATAGAGGTAAGCGCTTTTCGGCGCTTGCCTTTACCAAATCAACACCATTAGCAACAGCAATTCGCTTCAAAGTTCTTTGAACCAATATCAACATCATAATCAAAAGGCCAAAAACAACAATTAACGCCCCTAAAATCAATTCATTGGTGATACCTGAGGATTTGGTCGATTCCGATGTTGTCCCCGCAGCATCTGCAGCAGCAACTGGTGCAGGTGGTGCGGCGGCCGTATATGCTAGAATATCATCAATATCGGTATTTGACAATGTTGGGAAAGCGGTCATTGCCGCTTGGTTGTACTCGTTATATATTTTTACAGCGTAGGCATCCCCGGAACTTATCATTCCTGAGCTGTTCTTGATCCAAGAATTTAACCAATCACGACCCAATCCTTCATCCTCACTAAGCCGGGATTCTACATTTGCCAATGCTGGTCCGGTCATTTTTCTATTCAAAGAATGACAAGCAGCACAATTTTGGTTAAAAAGCGTCTTACCCTTTACGGCATCCCCTGTCGAAGCTCCAGTAGATTCTTCAACCGAAACTGTGGTAGGAACCGCTACAGTTTCTTCCTGAGCGATAAGAGAAATGGAAAAAAGTAGAAAAACTACTAGACTGATACCTAAAACTTTAGAAAATTGAATGCGGTATTTTACCTTTTTCATATATAGAATATTTCAATCGAAATTTTGGCATGGTTTTTACTATACTAAGGGTAAACAGTTGCTTTTTCACCTGCCTGAATTGAAGGCAAAAATACAATATTGGCTTAATTTGCAAAATGTTAAGGTATTGATAATTATAATTTATAATTGTTCTAAATAAGACAAAAAAGTTTTCAATAGTTTTTAAAAATTTACTTTTGTGAAATCAAATATAGGTTACAACGGAATCACTATGAAATTACTGACATTAATTGCAATTATCACTTTTTCTGTCTTTGTGGCATCTGGACAGGAAGGAAAGGTAATTATTCAGCAAGATAGTAAGATAGAAAATTTATTGGCTATCTATAAAACATCTAACGAGAGCCAGGAATACTATAGGATACAGATAGGTTTTGGCTCTTATGCCAAGGCCCAAAGTATAAAGGAAAATGTTGAAGTGGATTTTCCCGGACTTTTTTCAAAAATAGATTTTGATTCCCCTACCTATCGTGTTCGTGTAGGTCGCTTTAAGACCAAACTTGAAGCAGAACGAAAATTCAAGGAAGTAAGGATAAAGTATCCCGATGCCATGCTATTGAAACCAAAAAAATCGACTTGAGAGAGTCGATTTTTTTGTTTTTATCTTAATTCCTATTTTGATTTCAATTTCTTTTTGACGGCTACTTCTTGGAACGCTTCTACAATATCCAACTCCTGGATATCATTGTAGTTTTTAACTTGAAGTCCACAATCGTAACCCTTAGCTACTTCTTTAACATCATCTTTAAATCGTTTTAAAGAAGAGAGTTCCCCTGTATAGATCACTACTCCATCCCGTATAAGTCGAATATTGGAGTTTCTGAATATTTTACCACTTGTAACCATACAACCTGCAATGGTTCCAATTTTAGAAATTTTGAATGTTTCACGAATTTCAGCAGTACCGCTGATTTCTTCCTTCATTACTGGAGAAAGCATTCCTTCCATTGCATCTTTAAGATCATTAATGGCGTCATAAATTATGGAATACATTCTTATATCTATCTCCTCTTTATCAGCGACTGTTCGCGCATTACCCATTGGCCTAACGTTAAACCCAATAATAACGGCATCTGAAGCTGATGCCAAAAGAACATCTGACTCAGTAATAGGTCCAACTGCCTTGTGGATTATATTCACTTGAATTTCTTCAGTGGATAATTTCTGGAATGAATCCGTCAAAGCTTCAACAGAACCATCAACATCACCTTTAAGAATAATATTCAATTCTTTGAAATCGCCCAATGCAATTCGTCTTCCAATTTCATCTAAGGTTATATGACGTTGTGTTCTAACAGATTGTTCTCTCTGCAACTGTGATCTTCTTGTCGCAATTTGCTTGGCCTCACGTTCGTCTTCGAGGACATTGAACTTATCACCTGCCTGTGGAGCACCATCTAAACCAAGTATTGAAATAGGTCTTGATGGACCTACTTCAGTTATTTCCTTACCTCTCTCATCATGCATGGCTTTCACCTTGCCACTACAAGTACCGGCCAAAACATAATCTCCTATTCTTAGTGTACCCGCTTGTACTAAAATTGTTGAAACATACCCTTTACCCTTATCTAAAAACGCTTCCACTACTGTACCGGAAGCAAATTTATCAGGATTGGCTTTCAACTCTAAAAGCTCCGCTTCAAGAAGTACTTTTTCCAATAATTCCTTAACACCCGCACCGGTTTTTGCAGAAATGTCGTGTGACTGGATTTTACCTCCCCAATCTTCTACTAAGAGATTCATTTGGGCGAGACCTTCCTTAATTTTTTCAGGATTGGCCGTTGGTTTATCTATCTTATTTATTGCAAAAACAATTGGCACACCTGCTGCTTGAGCATGGCTTATAGCCTCTTTGGTTTGCGGCATAATATCATCATCGGCAGCAACTACGATAATAGCAATATCGGTTACTTGTGCACCACGGGCACGCATCGCGGTAAAGGCTTCGTGACCTGGTGTATCTAAAAATGAAATCATCTGCCCATCCGCTAAAGTAACTCCATAGGCACCAATATGCTGTGTGATACCCCCACTTTCACCTGCTATTACATTCTCTTCACGGATATAATCAAGTAAAGAGGTTTTACCGTGATCCACATGTCCCATTACGGTAACTATCGGTGCTCTTGGTTTCAAATCTTCAGGGGCATCTGCCTCTTCAAATATACTTTCCTCAATATCGGCAGTAACAAACTCTACTTCATATCCAAATTCATCGGCCACAATCGACAATGTTTCCGCATCCAATCTTTGGTTCATTGTTACCATGATACCCAAAGACATACAAGCCGATATTATTTCGGTTGTTGCCACATTCATCATTGTTGCCACCTCGCTTGCGGTTACAAATTCTGTTACCTTTAAGGTTTTGCTTTCAAGTTCTTGCTGTTCTAGATCTTTTTCAGTTTGCTGACGGTGTTGATCCCTTTTATCCCTTCGATATTTGGCACCTTTCCCTTTTTTGGATTTACCTTGAAGTTTTTCAAGGGTTTCCCTAACTTGCTTTTGAACATCTTCCTCAGATGGCTCAACCTTATTAACTGTCGCAAAACGTTTACCCCCTTTTCTAGCAGCAGGACCGGCTGTTCGCGATGGAGTACCTTTTCCTGCGTCTTTGCCAGTACTAACTATTCTTTTTCTTCTTTTCTTTCTATCTATATTATCAGAAGTAGTTTTGGGTTCTACTTTCTTTTTCTTGGGCTTACTAAATTTTGTTAGATCAATCTTATCGCCCATTATTTTTGGCCCAGAAAGCTTTTTATACTGGGTAGTAATCTTTACATCCACCTCAGGAGCTTCTTCGACTTCCACTTTTTTGGCAACTTCTTTGACCTTTTCCTCTTTCGGAGGCTCGGAAATTTGAACTTTTTCTACAGGCACTACTTCTTCCTTGACCTCTACCTTCTCTTCCTTAACAACCGGTTTTGACTTTTTCTTTGAATCCAAGTCAATCTTACCTACAGTTTTAGGACCTGCCAGCTCAGCTTTCGCCTTGATGATATTTTCTTTGGATTCAGTTCGTTTTTCACGGGCCAACCTTCTTTCTTCCTGCTCCTGCTCTAACTGCAATCTTAGGGCTTCTTTCTCTTTTCGCTTTTCCTCACCGACTTCCTGGGAAGCAACCTTCTTGCTCATATCAGTCTGGAATTCATCTAAAAGCACTTGGTGTATCTCTTCCGATATTTTTGTGGTAGGTCTAGCCTCAACATCATGTCCTTTTGATGTAAGAAAATCAACCGCCCTGTCCAAAGAAATATTTAGTTCCCTTAGAACTTTATTAAGCCTTATTGTTGCATTATCTGCCATAAATACTAATTCCTAATTCTATAAACTGCTGCTAATATATAGCTAATCTTCTAATTCTTCTTTTAGTATACGAACAACTTCCAAAATTGTTTCTTCCTCTAAATCGGTTCTTTTTACTAGATCATTAGGGTCTTGTTCTAATACGCTTCTCGCTGTATCCATACCTATTTTCTTGAATTCCTCGATAATCCAAGCATCAATTTCATCAGAGAATTCAGTTAACTCCACATCCTCCTCAACACCTTCACGGAATACATCGATTTCATAACCTGTAAGCTGACCGGCCAATCTAATATTGTGACCTCCTCTACCAATGGCTTTGGATACTTCCTCTGGCCTTAAATACACCTGGGCGGTCATTTTCTCGTCATTCAATTTAACAGATGAAACCCTTGCCGGACTCAAAGCCCTGGTCACCAATAATTGAGGATTATTGGTCCAATTGATAACATCTATATTCTCATTGCCCAATTCCCTAACAATGCCATGAATACGCGACCCTTTCATACCCACACAGGCGCCAACCGGATCAATACGGTCATCATAGGAATCAACCGCAACTTTCGCTTTCTCCCCTGGGATACGAACTGCTTTCTTTATAGTTATTAAACCATCGAAAACCTCAGGTATTTCTTGAAAGAAAAGTTGTTCTAAAAAGCGTGGGGAGCTTCTTGACATAATTATTGAAGGTTTATTGCCTTTAAGCTCAACACTCTCTATTATACCCCTAACATTATCACCTTTTCTAAAAAAGTCAGAAGGTATTTGCCTGTCTTTCGGTAAAATTATCTCGTTCCCCTCATCATCCAAAAGAATAATTGCCTTATGTCTAATATGGTGAACTTCCGCGGTATAAATCTCACCTTCCAAATCCTTAAACTGCTTGTAAATAGTAGTGTTATCGTGTTCATGGATTTTAGAAATAAGATTTTGACGTAAGGCTAAAATCGCCCTTCTGCCTAAATCTATCAACTTAACTTCTTCTGAAACATCCTCACCCACTTCAAAATCGGGCTCAATTTTTCGTGCTTCGGAAAGCGAAATTTCCTCGTTGGGTTCTTCAACCTCGCCATCTTCGACAACGATACGGTTTCTCCAAATCTCCAAATCCCCTTTATCGGGGTTAATGATGATATCGAAATTTTCATCAGAGCCGAATTTCTTTTTAAGCGCGTTCCTAAAAACATCTTCCAAAATCGCCATAAGCGTTACCCTGTCTATGAATTTATCATCCTTAAATTCCGAGAAAGATTCAATCAGCGCAATATTTTCCATCTTTATACTACAATTAAAATTTTAATATAACTTTTGCTTCTTTTATATCAGAAAAGGTAATTTCCTTTTTTTTCTGAACAGTTGTTTTCCCTTTTCCTATGGGTTTGGGTTCCCGTGCTTTCCATTCCAAAACTATACCCATATCATTGGCGTCAACAAGATTACCTTCTACGACCTCTTCATTGGTCTTAACCGCTACTTTTCTGCCAATATTCTTTTTATACTGTCGAGGATTTACCATTGGGCTCGCTGCTCCTGCAGAAGTGACCGTCAATGAAAAATCTTCCTCTTCCCGATCCAAATTATGCTCAATGGCCCTGCTAACTTTCATACAATCCTGAACTGTAACTCCCTGATCTCCATCCAATACCACATTGATATTGTTATCAGCGCCCATAGTGAAATCAATTAAAAAAAGTGATTTATCCTCCTTCAGGGCTTCATTCAAAAGTGCCTTAACTTTGTCCTTCAACATAACTTTAAGTAACAAAAGAGGGGACAAATTGTCCCCTCATGAATACCTTAATATCCTTTCAGTGATGCAAATATACAACATTTTTGTTTTCCACAATAACCTTATTTCCAAGTTATGAAGGAGATTATAATTCACAATAGCGAAAAGTTGTAATTAAGTACTATTTTTAATGCGAAAAGACAAACCACCAAGCTCCTATGGAAATTCTATCTTCTTACAACCTTATTATCGAAGCATCGCTTATCATTATAATATCTTTTTGGTTTAATGGTATTTCAAAAAAAACCAACATACCATCTGTATTGATGCTGATTGTATTAGGTATTATTTTACAGTTTATCCTCGATTATTTTATACCAGAAAAAATTGATTTTTCAGGTGGACTGGAAATTTTAGGCATTGTAGGCCTAATCATGATTGTGCTGGAAGCCGCCTTGGAATTGGAGCTTAAACGCGAAAAACTGGTCCCCATTCTTAAATCTATGGCCATTGCATTGATCGGCCTTGTTGGCTCCGCGTGGGTAGCAGCGCTTATTCTATTTCAATTTATTCCTGAAATGAGCATGCAGTCTGCATGGCTGTATGCCACCCCTTTATCAATTCTTTCCAGTGCCATCATTATACCTAGTGTTAGCGGACTGTCAGAAGCAAAGAAGGAATTCCATATTTACGAAAGCACTTTTTCCGATATCATGGGAATTATGATGTTCTATTTTTTGATTGGGGGATTGAACCCTGCTGAAGATGCAGGAGTGGTGGGGTTTGCAGGAAATATTGTTTTGACTATAATAATTGCCTTAGTAGCGAGTTATGCCATAATACTTATATTCCAACAAATAAAGAGTCAGGCGAAGTTATTTCTACTTATTGCAGTGCTGTTACTTTTATATGCCGTTGGCAAAAAAATGCACTTATCCTCTTTGATTATTATTTTAATTTTTGGACTGGTTATCGCGAATGTAAAATTGTTTTTTCCAGGAAAAATGAAGGTTTTTTTGGAAAATGAAAAAATAAATCAAATCTATCATGAACTGCATATAATTACCTTGGAAACCGCCTTTGTGGTAAGGACCTTTTTCTTCGTTATCTTCGGATTGAGTATCGCCATTGCATCACTTTTCAGTTTATCCGTCGCGGGTATTAGTCTCCTGATTATCATTTCGATTTATGCCATTCGGTTTTTAGTTCTTCGAGTTTTTATTGGGAAGGATATTCTACCTCAACTTTTTATTGCACCAAGGGGATTAATTACCGTTCTTCTATTTTATGCCATACCTGTCGAAGCCGAAATTGCCACTTTTGAATCGGGAATCCTTTTATTTGTTATTATCGCTTCCAGTCTTGTTATGACCTGGGCCATGATCAAGGACAAACGTAAAATGCACACTTTGCTTGATGAAATTGACGAGGAACTTCTAGCGAGGAACCTAGCTGAGGATCTACTAAGGGCCAAAACCGCGAATGTGGAATTGGAAGGCACTCCTGAAAATGCTGAACCCTTGAAAGAAAATTTGGATAAAGGCAGTTCTTTGGAGGAGATGGATTCCGGGAAAGAATAAGGCAATAGGGAGAATTTAAACATGTAACAATTCTAAATACAGGCAAAACCGGGATTAACCAACTTCGTTGGCCTACTAGAACTTACCGCTCGGCACAGGCTTCTCCCCTTAGTTTTATTCCATAAAAAATCCCGGCAAAACCGGGATTAACAACTACGTTGGCCTACTAGGACTCGAACCTAGAACGACTGGACCAAAACCAGCTGTGTTGCCAATTACACCATAGGCCATTACCTAATCTAAACCGAGCTTCTTTCAGTATTAGAGCGTGCAAATTTAAGACAAAGTTTGGTTTGCGCAAACATTTTTGATAACATTAGTCCAAAAAAAAGCGCATCAATTGCTGTTAAAGGTTTATCAAAAAAATATGGGCATATCTATATTAATTACTAAATTCGCCCATCAGGTAAAACCACGTATTGCATGTTTTCAAAGAACTTCGAAAAATGGGACACCATACTCGGTTGGGTCGTCTTCTTTATAGCACTTATAATATATTCCATCACCGTTGAGCCCACAAGTAGTTTTTGGGATGCTGGGGAATATATAGCAACATCAGCCAAACTGCAGGTTGGCCACCCCCCCGGTGCGCCTTTACTTCAAATGATAGGGGCCTTTTTCTCTATGTTCGCCTTCGAACCTGATCAAGTGGCCCGAATGGTAAATTATGTCTCTGGGGTGTCGAGCTCATTCACCATACTTTTTATGTTTTGGACCATTACCAATCTTACAAGAAAGATTTTATCGGAGAAAGAAGCCTTGAGCGACAGTAAATCCATCGCTATTTTGGGTAGTGGTTTAGTGGGGTCATTAGCATTCACCTTTTCAGATAGTTTTTGGTTCAATGCCGTAGAAACGGAAGTTTATGCAAGTGCCAGTTTTATAATGGCTCTTTTGCTATGGTTGGGATTAAAATGGACAGACAATCTTGATACTCCTAGAGGTGCCAAATGGTTGGTATTGATCTCTTTTGTTGTGGGATTAACATTCGGAATTCAATTTATGGGATTCTTGGCCATCCCATCAATTGGTCTTCTCTATTACTTTAAAAGGTACAAGACCACTACGGTTAAAAATTTCCTCATTGCCAACGTAGCGGTGATAGCTGTTTTAATGTTGGTTTATAAATTTTCACTAACCTATGTTTTAAAACTTTTTGGTTGGAGCGAGGTCTTTTTCATTAATAATATTGGTTTGCCTTTTAACTCAGGTTCCTTGATTATGGGGCTTGTATTTATTGCTTTCTTTTATTTTGGATTGAAATATACTCGTAAAAACGATTTTAGAATAGCCAATACCTTTATGCTTTGCCTCATGTTTCTCTTTTTTGGATTCTCATCTTGGTTGATGCTTCCCATTCGTGCAAATGCCAATGTAGTAATCAATGAGAATAACCCCTCGGATGCACGTTCTTTATTGGCTTATTACAACAGGGAACAATACCCAGGTGTTGACAGTCCTGTCTATGGCGCCTATTATTCGGATATTTTTGCCCCCGCTGGTAAAGAAATGGATGATAAGCCCAAATATGAAAAAGATGAAGCACTGGGTAAATATGTGATTGTAAACTATTATAAAAATTCGCTCCAAGACTCCAACGAAAAACATAAAGGTATTTTGCCTAGAATGTGGAGTGGTCAGCATGCTGAGAATTATATGCGCTATTTTGGACCGTTGGACTTTAAAATGAAACAATCAAATGATGAATTAAGGCAAGCGGTAAGCCAAGTAAAATCTGGCTATGCCAATGGTGAAATTGATGCTGCACAGTATATAAGTTTTCTAAAAAGATTCGATGAGTATATCGAAGTACAGCCTCCCACGGTATGGCAAAATGTTAAATACATGCTCGAGTTTCAATTCGGATATATGTACTGGCGCTATTTCATGTGGAACTTTACTGGCAAAAACAACGATGTTCAAGGCCGATATGATGAAAATGGCAAATGGCTCTCAGGAATCCCTATTGTAGATAGTATTTTCCATGGTGGTCAAGACAATCTGCCAAGCGAAATAAAAGATAACAAAGCTCGAAACACCTATTTCTTTTTACCATTGATTTTGGGGATTATTGGAATCCTGTTCCAAATTTCGAAAAACCCTAAACAATTCTGGGTGCTTCTGGTTTTCTTCCTGTTCACGGGTATTGCCATTCAGTTTTATACGAACCCTTATATATTTCAACCACGGGAAAGGGATTACTCCTTGGTAGGATCCTTCTATGTTTTTGCACTTTGGATTGGTATTGGGGTCTATGCCCTTTTTGATGAATTCAAAAAATGGGTCACCCCTAAAATATTAGCTCCTGCCGTAACTGTAATATGTTTGTTAGCTGTACCAACGGTAATGGCGTTTCAGAATTGGGATGATCATGATAGATCTAACCGTTTTACGGCCAAAGCATCGGCCACATCATATTTGGACTCCTGCCAGGAAAATGCAGGCGCAATTCTATTTACAATTGGGGACAACGACACCTTCCCACTATGGTATGTCCAAGAAATTGAAAATTATAGAACAGATGTTCGAATTGTCTGTACCAGTCTTTTTGAAACGGATTGGTATGTTGATCAAATGAAGCGAAAGGCATACGAAAGCGACCCAATACCCTCTCAGATTACCCATGATAAATACAGATGGGGATCTAGGGATGTATTGTACTATCAAAATGTGGACCCTCTTTTTAATAGGGAAGTTTCAAAAAGTCGATGGGAAATAAAAGATTTCATAGATTGGATAGATAGTGATAAACCTCAAACAAAGTTCAGGTTCTTTTTGGAAAACCAAGAAGTTGATATTAACGAATATCCTGAAAATACCCAAAATTTGGTTTACTATCCTACTCAAAAAATCCGTATTCCAGTTAATAAGAAAAATGCTATTGAAAGTGGTTTGGTCAAAGTAAAGGATACTGCGCAAATAGTCGATTTTATAGATATTGATCTGCCAGGAGCCATTACAAAGAAAAGCATGATGATGTTGGATATAATAGCCAACAATGATTGGAAACGCCCAATTTATTTTTCTGGCGGAAGTTTTGACGATGCAGAATATATATGGATGAAAGACTACCTTCAATTGGATGGACTTGCCTATAAATTAGTCCCTATTAAAACTGAAAGAAGCAATTCTTTTGATATGGGTAGAATTGACACTGACCTTATGTACGATATTGTCAAAAAATGGAATTGGGGCAACTCAGGCAGTCCTGATGTTTACCATGATCCCCAAACAAGGGTTCAAGGTATTTCCTTTCGAAGCAATTTAGCCCGCTTAATGGAAAAATTAATTGAAGAGAACAAAATTGACAAGGCAAAAGACATCATAAACATGGCGATGGACAATATGCCTGTTGAATATTTTGGTTATTATCATTTCGTAGTGCCATTCATTGATGGTTATTATAAAGTTGGTGAAACGACCAAGGCCCATGAACTGTTCAATAAACTAAAGAATATTTATCAGGAACGATTAGAATTTTATAGCGGTATTACCTTAGATCAGCAATATGAAAGAATAGATGACATAATTGCCGATATGGAAGCCTATCGTAGAAACATCGATGTGTTAATAGAGAATAATGATAGGGAAATGGCTGAAAAAGAAACCCTAATCTTCAATGAATACATAGACAAATTCAGTCACTTTTATAAAGATGAAATGCTTGAGGATGGGACCCAAGTAATAGGAAGCAATCCCGATATGTCCGATTCCGTTGAAATTGATAGCACCACATCAGAAAAGAAGGAATTGGATTCTGTTTTGGTTCCTTTAGAGAATTAACGCTCAATCCTATTTGTCTCACTGGGAACAAACTACCAAAGACGTTTATAATGTAATTTTGGGGAATCCCGTTACTGTCTGACGACAGGCAGGTTCACAGGAATGGCATTTTATCGGAACCACGCAAAAAACTACGTGCAGTTCTTTTCGATTAAACGTACTCGTTAAGAATACCAATAAGTGTATTGGCATCTTGTTCACCACTTTGGCGCCATACCATTTCACCTTTTTTATAAATCATAAGTGTAGGCAAACCTTTAACGCGAAGCGCCTGTGAAAGCTCCTTGTTCTTGTCCACATCAATCTTTATTACTTTTCCCTTATCGCCAAGGGCCGCTGCAACATCCCTTAATACGGGGTGCATCGCTGTTGATTGTTCGTTCCATTCTGCATAAAAATCCAGCAGTACAGGAACATGTAAATCAATAAGTTCTCCAAACTTAGACATATGTAGTTCTTTAGGTTACAAATCAAATGTAAGAAAAAATGTTAAAAAACCAGTGTTTACTACGTTTTTGTGGAAAATACAAGAAGTTAAAATCATGTTAATAATTTCTTTTTTAGGGTAATCACTGTAATTTCTGGCCAAATACCAACCCTTCCAGGATAACCCAAAAAACCGAAACCGCGATTTACATTAATAAATTGTCCCATTTCCTTATAAATACCTGCCCAGTATTTGTAGCGCCATTTAACTGGGCTCCATTTTACCCAACCTGGTATCTCAATCCCAAATTGCATTCCATGGGTATGGCCACTTAATGTTAAATGATAATGATAATCGTCCTGGATTACAACATCTTCCCAATGTGAAGGGTCATGGCTCATTAATATTTTAAAATCATCTTTAGAAATCTTGGAAGCTGCTATCTTAAGGTCACCTGCTTTTTTGAATCCGCCACGTCCCCAATTCTCAACCCCCACCAGAGCGATCTTATCATTTCCTTTTTCCAAATATCTACTTTCGTTCAACAATAAGTCAAAACCTATTTCCTTTTGAAGGTTTTTTAGGTCCTCTAAATTTTCAGCTTTCAATTCTTCAGTATCCCAATCTATATAATCACCATAATCATGATTGCCCAATATTGAGAATTTACCATCCTTGGCCTCAAGTTTGGAAAATAATTCTTTCCATGGATGCATTTCTTCAGTCTTGTTATTTACCATGTCACCTGTAAACAAAATAACATCACTTTTTTGCTGATTAACCAAGTCGATAGCATACTCAATCTTTTTTCGGTTATCAAAACTGCCACTATGGACATCGGAAATTTGGGTAATGCGGTAATCTATAAAAGCGTCGGGTAGATCATTGAATTCCAAATTATAGTTCAAAACCTTGAAGTTGTATTTTCCACGATACATTCCATATAACAAGGCACCAAAAGGTATGGCGGCTATTCCCATCGCGATTAAACTTAAGAATCTTCTCCGTTCGGGCAAACTAAACTCTTTGGTGCCTCCAAAAAACTTCTGGTATGCTCCTGCCAAAAACCTAAAAATGTCTTCTGAGAAAAGAAATATAATAGTGATAAGTTTAAACGTAATAATGGTAATCAAGAAACCAAAAGCATAGCTCTTGGGTCTGCTAAGTACACGGCCAACATCATCACTCCATGTAAATTGATAAATAAAGTTCAATAGTACAATCAAGGAAATCCCGATATAGGTAAAATACACCCAGGGAAATCTGGTAGCAGCCTTAAGTGCCTGTAAGACATAGAAACCTAAAGCAAAGTAAATAGCAACAAAAATAATCCAACGCAACATAATCCAATTTTTAACAAAGATATTTTTAAAAGGGGCTCTGCTTTCGTCTTTAACAGTTTATTTAACTTCTTTGATTACATTTTCAATAACCCTGATGCTGGTTACAAAAATACCATCATCAACCAAGAATGAAGGTGAATTCATAGAAACCTTAGGTTCTCTATCTAAGATTCGCTTATACTTGGTGCCGGATAAATGAACTATTTTAAACCCTTTCTCCCTGAAATGATACACATTTTCAGAATTAATACCTCCTCCAGGCATGATTGTACAATTTGTTGTTTTATGATGTAAATCTGACAACAGGGCAATACCGTTCAAAGCGGATTTCTGTTGTCCGGAAGATAAAATATAATCAACTCCAATAGATTCAAGCTCAATTAATGAGGTTTGTGGATCCAAAACCCAATCAAAAGCACGGTGAAAGGTAAATCTTAAATTTCCAGTGAGTTCAACTAATTCCTTGGTCCGTTCAATATCGACCGATAAATCCTTATTCAAAACTCCAGAGACAATTCCGTTAAAACCAATATCAGTACAAAGTCGAATATTTCTTTTCATGATATCGAACTCAAGGTCAGAATAGGTAAAGTCCCCACTTCGAGGACGAATAAGAACATGAACGGGAATCGATATCTTTTCCTTAATACTTTTCAATAAACCAAAAGAAGGTGTAATGCCACCCACACCAAGCTCTGAACAAAGTTCAATCCTATCGGCCCCGGCATTTTGGGCATTCAATGCAGATTCCAGGGAATTGGCACAAACTTCTACTAACATATTTCATATATTTAGCTCTCTAAAAATAAGCAACACAAGTTGATGAAACGAAGAAAGTTCCTGAAAAATTCCACTACCATAACAGCCGGATTGATTTCAGCTCCCTTATTAGCTTCTTGCCAAGAAACCAAAACTGAAAAATCAAATTCTGGCAAGGATATTATCGGGTTGATACCTATTACTATTTGTACCTGGAATTTTCAAAATGCGACCACAAAAGCTTGGGAGGTTTTAAAGGAAGGTGGCAACTCTTTAGATGCCGTGCAACAAGGTGCTATGGTAGAAGAAGCAGATATTAACAATCAAACAGTAGGTGTTGGAGGTAGACCAGATCGTGATGGCAATGTTACCTTGGATGCATGTATCATGGACAAAGATGGTAACTGCGGTGCCGTTCTCTGTATGGAGAATATTGCGAGTCCCGTGTCCGTGGCCAGAAAGGTCATGGAAGACACCCCCCATGTTATGTTGGCTGGAAAAGGTGCCGAACAGTTCGCCTATGAAAAAGGGTTCAAAAAAGTAAATCTCTTAACTGAAAAATCAAGGCAAGAATGGTTGGAGTGGAAAAAAACTTCGGAATATAAACCCATCATAAATATCGAAAACCACGACACTATCGGAATACTGGCAATCGACAAAAATGGTGATATTTCAGGAGCCTGTACTACGAGCGGAATGGGATATAAATATGCAGGACGTGTGGGCGATTCGCCCATCATCGGAGCCGGACTTTTCGTTGACAACGAAGTTGGCGCAGCAACCGCAACTGGAGTTGGCGAGGAAGTAGTACGGACCGTGGGGAGCTTTTTAATCGTTGAGCTTATGCGGCGCGGAAAAACCCCACAAGAGGCTTGCGAGGAAGGGGTTAAACGAATCATAGCAAAAAACAAGAACAAACTTGATTTCCAAATTGGTTTTATCGCCATCAATAAAAAAGGGGAAACGGGCGGATATTGTATTCAACCTGGGTTTTCGTACCGGGTATATTCAGAAGAAGGGCATATAAATCATACTTCGGAATCTTATTTGGAATCTTAGATCATTTATTGGGAATATGCAGATAGCACAGGTAAATATTGCTAAAATGAAAGCTCCAATGGACAGTCCTATTATAGTAGACTTTGTCAATAATCTCGATCACATCAATGATATTGCCGAGAAAAGTCCTGGATTTGTATGGCGTTTAAAAGATGACACCAACAACGCCACGTCCATTAAGATTTTTGACGATGAATTTCTATTGGTAAATATGTCTGTTTGGGATGGTATGGACCATCTTTTTGAATATGTATATAATTCCATGCACGTCGAAATTTTAAAAAGGAAAAAGTAATGGTTCCATAAAATGGGTGAAATGCACATGGCCATATGGTATATTGAAAATCATAAATGTCCATTGGAATCCGAGGCTAGGGAAAGATTGGAATATATTCGAAAACAAGGGGAAACACCATATTCCTTTACATTTAAAAATAAGTACAGTACAGCTGATTTAAAAAACCATATAAGTCTAAAATAAATTCGACATAAAAATTATTATGTTCGTAACTTACAAGTAATCAAGAACACCTAAAATGGCAGACCAAAAAAGACTTTTTTTATTAGATGCATTCGCCCTGATATTCAGGGGATATTATGCCCTTATCAAAAATCCCAGAATAAATTCTAAAGGAATGGATACTTCAGCGATAATGGGATTCATGAATTCACTTTTTGATGTCATTAGACGTGAAAAGCCAGACCATTTGGCGGTTTGTTTTGATAAGGATGGTAGTGCTGAACGAACTGAAATGTTTGCTGACTATAAAGCCAATAGAGATGAAACGCCTGATGCTATTCGAGTAGCAGTTCCCATAATCCAAGAAATTTTAAAGGCCATGCATATTCCTGTGGTCGAGTTATCGGGTTTGGAAGCTGATGATATCATTGGCACATTGGCCAAACAGGCAGAAAAGGAAAACTATAAGGTTTTTATGGTAACTCCAGATAAGGATTTTGGACAATTGGTGTCTGAAAACATTTTTATGTACCGCCCTTCACGAATGGGTAATGGCATTGAAATCTGGGGTATCCCCGAAGTTCAAGAACGTTTTGGTGTGGAAAGGCCCGAGCAGGTAATTGATTATTTAGGAATGATGGGTGATGCGAGTGATAATATTCCCGGCCTTCCAGGTGTTGGCGACAAAACCGCTAAAAAATTCATCGAGGAATTTGGGTCAATGGAAGAACTTTTATCCAATACGGATAAATTGAAGGGCAAAATGAAGGAGAAGGTCGAAGAAAATGCCGAGTTGGGGATACTTTCCAAAAAACTGGCTACCATCTGTGTTACCTGCGATGTAAAATTCGATGCCCGCGATTATGAGCTTTCGGAACCAGATGCTGGGAAAGTGCAAGAAATTTTCGAAGAACTTGAATTCAGGAGATTGAAAGATCAATTTATCAAACTTTTTTCTGGCGAGGTCGAGGTTGCCCAAAATCAAGAGTCGAACAAGGTCTCCACAAAAAAAGAAGTCCAGGAAGCAGGGGGAGGGCAATTCTCCCTATTTGGCAATAGTGGCAATGCCCCAGCGACCATAAAAGAAGTCACTGGTCGAAATACAATTACCGATGTCCCACATGTATATCAGAGTGTGAACAAGGGAATGGCCATGAAATTATTCATACAAAATTTAATGAAACAGAGTTCTGTTTGCTTCGACACTGAGACAACAGGACTTAATCCTCTTACAGCAGAATTGGTGGGTATCGCATTTTCATGGGAAGCGGGTAAAGGATTTTACATTCCATTTCCTGAAAGCAAAGATGAAGCCCAAGAAATCATTGAAATCCTGCGTCCATTTTTTGAATCTGAACAAATTGAAAAAATAGGCCAAAACCTAAAATATGACATCAAGGTATTGCATAAATATAATGTGCAAGTTAAAGGCAACTGTTTTGACACTATGTTGGCACACTATCTGATAAACCCCGATATGCGTCATAATATGGATGTATTGTCGGAAACCTATTTGAATTATATGCCAGTTTCAATCACCGAACTTATTGGCAAAAAAGGGAAGAACCAATTGAACATGCGCGATGTTCCTTTGGAACAACAAACAGAATATGCCGTAGAGGATGCCGATATCACTTTTCAGCTGGCTCAACATTTACGACCCGAATTAGCTGAAGCTAAAACCGAGGATCTTTTTAATACGATTGAAATCCCATTGCTGCATGTATTAGCGGATATGGAATTAGAGGGTATAAATCTGGATATAGCTTTTTTAAATTCGCTCTCTGAAGATTTAAACAGCGATATTAAAAATCTTGAAATCAAAATCTACGAAGAAGCAGGTCACGAATTCAATATTGCTTCCCCCAAACAATTGGGTGAAATTTTATTCGACAAATTAAAGTTGGTTGAAAAACCCAAAAAAACTAAAACAGGTCAGTATTCCACTGCAGAGGATGTACTTTCCTACTTGGCCAAAGACCACCAAATTATTCGGGATGTATTGGAATATCGTGGACTTGCAAAACTAAAAAGCACTTATGTGGATGCCCTCCCAGAACAGGTAGAACCTTCTACAGGTCGTGTTCATACAGATTATATGCAAACAGTTGCTGCAACCGGTAGATTGAGCAGTAATAACCCCAATCTTCAAAATATTCCCATACGTACCGAGCGTGGGCGACAAGTACGTAAAGCTTTCATACCAAGAAATGATGACTATAAATTATTAGCTGCCGATTATTCCCAGATAGAACTTCGTATCATCGCTGCTCTAAGCAAAGAGACTACAATGATAGAGGCCTTTAAAAATGGAGAAGACATTCATGCATCAACTGCTTCAAAGGTCTTTAATATTCCTCTTGAAAATGTTACACGCGAAATGCGAAGTAATGCAAAGACGGTGAATTTTGGAATTATCTATGGTGTGTCTGCTTTTGGCTTGAGTAATCAGACCGATTTGTCACGTACCGAAGCCAAAGAGCTTATAGAAACCTATTATAAGACCTATCCGAAATTACGAAACTATATGAGCGAGCAAATAGATTTTGCCCGCGACCATGGTTATGTACAAACCGTCTTGGGAAGAAGAAGGTATTTAAAGGATATTAATGCGGGCAATCAGGTGGTTCGTGGAGCTGCGGAACGTAATGCGGTGAACGCACCTATACAAGGCAGTGCAGCGGATATCATTAAAATTGCCATGATCAACATCCACAAAAAATTATCCGAGGGTAATTATAAAACCAAGATGCTTTTACAGGTTCATGATGAATTGGTCTTTGATGTCTATAAACCTGAATTGGAAGAACTTAAACCTCTTATTAAATCTGAAATGGAAAATGCCTATAAATTGGAAGTCCCCTTGGATGTGGATTTGGGTGAAGGCAATAATTGGTTAGAAGCCCATTGATACTAAAAGATCGATATTTTCGTTGCGTATAAAGGTAATGATTCAATTGCCCATATATAATGAAAAAGCTATTCCTGATTTTTATTATTGCATTATTTTCTTCCTTTTCAGGGCATGGACAAACCATGGATTACAAAGAACCAAATTCTACTAATCTCCCATCAACACAAAAGATAAAGGTATTTCCTAATCCGGCAACCAATGTGGTGAATATTCTTGGACTTGAAAATAGCATTAAAGCCAATATCGTGATTTCCGATGTTTATGGAAATATGGTTTTAACACATCAATGGAAAATCAAAAACAACGCATTGAATATCCCCATATCTACTTTAAGTTCAGGAATATATATCATAACTATTCGTTCCCAAGAGCAAAGTTTACAGACCAAATTCTATAAGCAATAAGTAGGAAAGAAATTAAAAAGCGAAAAGCCCTGATTGTACAATCAGGGCTTTTCGTTTAGTCTAAAAATATTTTATCTTCTGATAAAAACAAATTGCCCACTATCACTGAAGTTGGGAATATCCAAATCGGTTGCGTCTACCGTCATTATATCCCCATCAATAGACACATCAATGGCAAGTGTTGCCCCATCACCATCTATTATGGTTAAAACACTTCCATCAAAAGTATAGGTGCTAGCCTCAGAATCACTGTCGGTTGGACAAGGAATTTCCAATCCAGTACCGGCGGAATTAACACTGATTTCTACATAGTTTGCAGCGTTTTCAGCTGTTACGGTCAAATCACTATTAAAAGTAAATGAAAGAATATAACAATCCTTCGCAGTTAGAAAGTTCAAAATATCCCTGCCATTTTTGGCATCATCACTAGCCGTATTATCGTCAATTACCAACTCGGTTGCATCCCAAGTTCCTTCGATGGAGTTTGCATCGATCATGTCATTTTCTTTATCCGAAGAACAAGAAAAAACAAAGAAAAAAGCAATAAGATATAATAAAGTATAACGTTTCATCATTTTTCGTTTAGTTTGTGTTAACAAGGCCTTAACGTAAAACCGAACAATTTATTATAAATATCAAGGATTATGGATTATAAAATAAAACGATAGGTTGCTTTGATTAAAAATATATTCTGAGGTTTTACATTGTTAAATATATTGTCGTTCAAATCCTTATAAAGGTTTTCTTGGGGATTCCCTGACTGGGATAAATCTTGTGACCAAACCAAATATATTTCCGAACCTGGTGTATATTCCCATCTAACTACCAAATTAGATCTGAATTGCACAAAAGAAAAATCAGGGTCATCAAAACTTAAATCAACATTTCCATCCAAATTGTCATCTACAGAATAAACTTCATTTGCCAAGGTTATCTGATTATTTGAAAATGATGAAATTCTGTTATTGAATTCTTTGGCCATTGGATCGGTCACTTCCTTAAAATTGGAATATCGCCCGCGAGAGATAAAAGGTTGTCCCCAATATTGAATTGTAAGGTTCGGGTTGATCGTGTAATTAAGTCGCAAGGACATGCTCAATGTTCTTTGGTCAACTTCACCATTTAGGTATCTTGTTTCCCCATTCACCTCAATATTATCAATATATTGTAACTTGTTTCTATTAATGCCATACTCTGGCGAAGCAGAGATCCTGAGCGAATTAATGGGTTGATAAGTAAGCCCGAATTCAATATGGTACGAACTATTGGAATCATCAACCGCTTTGTGCCCATTATGAAAGAAATTGAACCTCAACTTTTTTCGTTGATCCATATTAATTCCGTTCCAAAAACTTATTTGGGAAGATTCCCTTAATCTAGGACCACCTCTTAAAGCAAAATTAGAATAACTAAGGGGCTCATAGTTGAATCCAACATTGGTGAACCAATTGTTTTTCCAGTTTTGCCAAGTATTGGTATTGAACATTAAACTATTATGATTGCCACCAAAATCCCAAACACTCCAATGGTTATAATTTATTCCAACTTTTCTAAAGGTATTGTCAGGTTTCAGGGTGTGATACCCAATCCATGTGTAATGACGAATATCATCTGCCCGTCGTTGAAACCCAATATCATTCAATTCCAGTTCAGGGGATCTCCAAGTGGCCCCGGATTCAAATTTCCAATGTCCGTTTCCTATTTTACCAATTTGAATATTCCCACCTGTTCCTGATAAAGAGTTTCTGTTTATATCAACTTCCACATAATCGGCGCCAATGCGTTGAAACAAATGTGCAATTGATTCCTGGGTGTTCTGAATAGCTTCCGCGCTTCCTTTTACATGACTCCAAATTAGGTTTCCTCCCAAATACCAGTCACGATTATTCCATTGATGTTTAAAATCAAAACCTCCGGAATAAGCCGATTTGTGCAAAAAATCGATACTCTCAGTAAGCTGATCCCTATTGGTCGCTGTTATAATTCCTCCAACGTAGGTATTACGATCATTAAAATCTTTTTGAAGACGACCAACGAAGTAATTGGTCAAAGGTTCAACAACTTCCTTTCTTCGCTGCCCGTTATCATCCAATGTAGCATACTTCTTTGCCGTTACACTCTCTAATACACCAATAGACCAACCATCCTTGGTTTTACCGCTGAATTTTGCCGCTCCTAAAATATTTGTGTTTTCAGGTTGATCCACAAATTCACTGTCGGTAGTATCAGGGGAACCTTGGGGGCTACGGCCTATTCTTCTTGAATAGAAAAGATTATCGGAACTAAAGGTGTTACCGGCTTGCGAATTTGAAATGCTATAGTCAAAAATATTCTTGTTCTCTACGAAAAACGGACGTTGTTCTTCAAAGAATATTTGGAACCCATCCAAGGCTATAGCCGATGGGTCTGCTTCAACCTGCCCAAAATCGGGGTTTACGGTCAAATCCATGGTCAAATCATTTGTGATTCCTATTTTGGCATCCAACCCAACTGTTAATTTTCCATCGTTCCCATCCCTAAACGGATTTCCATCTTCCGCCTCATAGGTTTTAATACTCCCGACAGAATAAGGTTGAATTTCAAGTTGGTTTTGTGGTTCTAGATTAAATAATCCGTGTAACTCGCCAAACTCACTTACAAAGCCGCCTGAATCAGGTAGTAATCGTTGCCAAACCGAACGTTCTTCTTCCCTAAAGTGTCTTCGCATAAACTCCATTCCCCAAACTTGCTCTTTTGATTTACCAAATTTCAACTGGCTTAACGGAATTTTCATTTCCGCGGTCCACCCTTCATTATCAATATTAGTTTTGGCATACCAAATAGGATTCCAACTTTCATCCTCGTTCCCACCGTTATTAGATTCAAAAACATCGCTCTTTACTCCAGCTGCCGATACGATAAAACCAAAAGCAGTACGCTTATCATGGTAACTATCTAAAAAAACACCTACCCAATCCCCATCAAAACTATCCCTTCTTGAAAGGCGCTTTACAATTTTATCAGGGAGGGAATCCAAACATTGAATACCTATATAGATGAATCCTTGGTCATAAGTGATCTTAAATCTTGTCTGATTACTAGGTGTAGTGTTCTCATCGGGCCTAGACTCTAAAAAATCATTTTCCCATTCGACCACGTTCCATGAACTATCATCCAACAAACCATCAATTACAGGAGGCTTTTCACCTGAAAGTGATTTTGTAGTATATATTCTCTTTGGGACCACGGTGGTGGAATCTTGCGAATAGGAAGCCAATTGAACGAGGAAAATTGCAAAAAACAATAGGAAGTTGGCTCTCATTCCGGATTTTTTTGATTGATTGATGTATCTATAAAGACTCAAAACCGAAGAATTAGTTACAGTTTCATAAATATTTTAAGTTTTTTTAACAGAAATAAATAGCAAATAATATGCATAGAAAAGACAAAACTATTCGATATCTTGCAGCGATTTTATCTTCAAAAAAATAATCGAAAATTAGCATTTGTATTTCTATATAATAATTGTACATTTGCAGCCCATTTAACGGGATTGAAGAGTTTAATCAATAAAAATATCAGTGTGGATACATTAAGCTACAAGACTATTTCTGCCAATAAAGCGACTGTTAACAAGCAGTGGTTATTGGTTGATGCTGAAGGAGAGACATTAGGCCGTCTGGCTTCCAAAGTTGCCAAATTACTTAGAGGCAAACATAAAACCAATTTCACTCCCCATGTTGACTGTGGAGATAACGTTGTTGTTATCAACGCAGAAAAAATCACCCTTTCAGGTAACAAATGGGAAAGCAAAACATACAATCGCTATACTGGTTACCCAGGTGGTCAACGAACTACTACTGTACTCCAGATGTTGGAAAAAACGCCAGGACGTATTGTTGAAAAGGCAATTAAAGGTATGCTTCCAAAAAATAGATTGGGTGCTGAACTTTTCAGGAATCTTAAAGTATATGTAGGTCCTACCCATAATCAAGAAGCACAGAAACCAACTGTTATAAATTTAAACGACCTTAAATAATGGAAGTAATTCACAAAATTGGTAGAAGAAAAACAGCTGTAGCGCGTGTTTATCTTTCAGAAGGCAAAGGTAAAATCACTGTTAATGAAAGGGATATAAAAGATTATTTCCCAACGGCAACACTTCAATATAAAGTTAAGCAGGCATTTGCATTGACCAACACTGAAGACAACTATGACGTAAAAGTCAATGTTTATGGTGGTGGCATCACAGGACAAGCCGAAGCAATCAGATTGGCTCTTTCTAGAGCTATGTGCGAGATTGATGCAGAAAACAGGACAACACTTAAGCCGGAAGGGTTATTGACAAGAGACCCAAGAATGGTTGAACGTAAGAAATTCGGACAGAAGAAAGCACGTAAGAAATTCCAGTTCTCCAAGCGTTAATTTTCAAAATTATCAGGTGTTCTATACCAAGAACACCTTTATATATTTTTTTAACCAGTTCATTGAAAGTTCCTACTATTGGGACAATTAAAATCCAAAAAGCTTATATTCTTAAAATATAAGACTGGACAAACTTAGTTTAGCATCTAAATGGTGAAGGCTTCCCGCCACGGCAGGATACCACTTCGACATTGCTAATTCAAAAGAACGTAAACTAAATTTAAAATGGCGAAAGTCGAAGTAAAAGATTTATTGGAAGCAGGTGTGCATTTTGGCCACCTAACAAGAAAGTGGAATCCCAACATGGCGCCCTACATCTACATGGAGCGTAACGGAATCCACGTAATCAACCTTTATAAAACAGTTGCAAAATTAGATGAGGCCAATGAGGCTCTTAAAAAAATTGCAGCATCTGGCAGAAAAATACTTTTCGTAGCTACAAAAAAACAAGCTAAGGATATCGTAGCAGAAAAAGTGGCCAATGTAAACATGCCATATATCACTGAAAGATGGCCTGGTGGTATGTTGACCAACTTTGTTACTATTCGTAAAGCTGTAAAGAAAATGGCTTCCATTGATAGAATGAAGAAAGATGGTACATTCCTTACACTTTCTAAAAAAGAACGTTTACAAGTAGATCGTCTACGTGCAAAATTAGAGAAAAACTTAGGTTCTATTTCAGAAATGACCCGTTTACCAGGAGCATTGTTCATCGTTGATACTATGCGTGAGCACATCGCTGTTAAAGAAGCACAGAAATTGAATATTCCTATTTTTGCCATGGTCGATACCAATTCTGATCCAAGACCTATTGATTTTATCGTACCATCAAATGATGATGCTTCAAAATCCATTGAAATTATAATGACCCAGATTACCAATGCAGTTGCTGAAGGATTGGCTGAACGCAAGTCGGAAAAACAAGTCGATGCTCCTAAAACCAAAGCGGAAAAAACCCCTAAAGCTGAAGTAAAAACGGAAGCTGTGGCAGCAGTTGAAACTCCAAAGGAAAAAGTTAAGGAGAAAAAAGTTGAAAAAGTTGCAGAAATAAAGGAAGAAAAACCTAAAAAAGCCACAAAAGCAAGTGCCGATAAAGCGGATGATCTTACTAAGATTGAAGGTATAGGACCTAAAGCTGCCGAAGCAATAGTTAATGCAGGAATTGATACGTATGCAAAATTGGCAAAAACCAAAGCTGATAAAATCAAGGAAATCATCACTGAAGCAAGTTCAAGAATGGCGCATTTAGATCCAACAACTTGGCCTAAACAAGCTAAAATGGCCGCAGATGGTAATTGGGATGAGCTTAAAGTATGGCAAGACTCTGCCAAAGGTGGAGTTGAATAGATTTCAATGAGGATTTTTTTCTAAATCAAATATTAACATTGTCATCAACAACAATGACAATAGTAAAAAAATAAACAAAATGGCTAAAATTACCGCCGCAGAAGTAAACAATTTAAGAAAGACCACTGGAGCAGGAATGATGGACTGTAAAAATGCATTGGTGGAAGCAGATGGGGATTTCGAAAAAGCAATTGAAATACTCCGTAAAAAGGGACAAAAAGTTGCCGCCAATAGAGCTGATAGGGATTCATCCGAAGGCGCTGTAATCGCTAAAGTCAATTCAGACAATACCTCTGGTGTTATCATTTCATTGAATTGTGAAACCGATTTTGTGGCCAAAAATGATAGTTTTGTGCATTTGGCAAATGAATTGGCCGATTTGGCTCTAGGGTTTGACAATAAAGAAGATTTTCTTACTGCCAACTTCAATGGACTTAAAGTACAGGAAAAATTAACCGAGCAAACTGGTGTTATCGGGGAAAAAATCGAAATCGGTGGTTTCAAGAAATTAAATGCACCTTTCGTTGGTTCCTATATTCATGCAGGTAACAAAATAGCAACCTTAGTTGGCCTTTCTGCCCCTGTAGAGGGTGCTGCAAACGCAGCTAAAGATGTCGCTATGCAAGCAGCAGCAATGAACCCAGTTGCTTTGAATGAAGAAGGTGTAGACCAATCAATAATCGACAAAGAAATTGAAATTGCAAAAGATCAATTACGTCAAGAAGGTAAACCTGAGGCAATGTTAGACAATATCGCCAAAGGCAAACTTAAACGTTTCTTTAAGGACAATACCTTGGTGAACCAAGATTTCATTAAAGATAGCAAGCAAAGTGTTGCTCAATATGTAAAATCAGTTGATGCTAATTTAGTTGTCACAGGATTTAAAAGAGTTGCCTTAGGTTAATAGTTAATCCAAATTAACTTTTAAAACCGCCATGACACTATTATCAGGGCGGTTTTTTTATTTCCAATCCTCAGGCTCCAGCTCGTAGAGTTCGTTTACGGGTATCCCAAATATTTTGGAAAGGCGCAATGCCAAAACCGTGGAGGGAACATATTTTCCTAATTCCATAGCGTTAATGGTTTGCCGACTTACTTTTGACCGTTCAGCCAATTCGGCCTGCGTTAAACTGTGAATCGCCCGTTGCACTTTGATACTATTCTTCATACAGCAGCGATTTTTTAAGTTTGTGAAGCGCCCAGTTGAACTTGATAATAAAGAGTATCAAAATGGTGAACATATTAAACACCATTACAGTTAAAAAAGCCATGTCGTATACCAGCACAAATCCCAAGAGCAAGATCGCATAGTTCCAATAGGTAGCCCAAACCAAAGATTCCAATCGTATCATGGAAATCAGTTCATCCTCTTCCTTTTCCTTTGAGAAAGCAACCATAAGGCCACTTAAAATGATCAGTACCCCACAGATCTCGTTCAGAACATTATTAATCGGGGCTTGCATAATAGCCAACTTTCCCATGGTATCCTCCAAACCCGTGTAACCCCAAACGTGGACATCCAAAAAGGCAGGTTCCCATTCATAGAACCAAGAAATAAGTCCAAAAATAACTGCAGGAACAAAAATGAACCAGCCCATTTTTTTGAAGCGGCTAGGCAATAGATATTTTGTTTTCATGATTATATTTTTCTAAATGTAATATTTTTTTTACTATTTGTCAACTTTTCTTGTCTTTTTGTCATATATACTTTCCATATATTATATTCAATATCAGAAGTAACCACCCCTCTCCATCACTTTTAAAGGGTAATAGTGGTATTATAATATTTAACAAATCCAATAAATGAATAAAGAATTATCCAAATTTGATAGCATTGATGAAAAAAGGTTTTTATAAGCTTTGCATCAAAATAGTTTCATAAATTTTTTAACTATTTTTGCGTGAAACAATTACATAGCATGCAATACAAAAGAATACTTTTGAAACTAAGTGGAGAAGCCTTAATGGGTGAAAAACAATATGGGATTGACCCTAACAGACTTGCAGAATATGCTGAGGAAATAAAAGAGGTTGTTGAAAAAGGAATGCAAATTGCCATTGTTATTGGGGGTGGAAATATCTTTCGTGGTCTTGCTGGAGCCAGTAGCGGCATGGATCGTGTGCAAGCTGACCATATGGGAATGTTGGCCACTGTAATAAACGGACTAGCGCTTCAAAGTGCCTTAGAGATAAAAGGCGTTCAAACCCGATTGCAATCTGCTATACAAATCAACGAAGTTGCCGAGCCATTTATTCGTAGACGTGCTATTAGGCACTTGGAAAAAGGAAGGGTCGTTATTTTTGGTGGCGGCACTGGGAATCCATATTTCACAACTGATTCAGCTGCAGTTTTACGTGCAATAGAAATTGAGGCGGATATAATCCTAAAAGGTACTCGCGTTGACGGAATCTATACTTCAGATCCTGAAAAAAACAAGGATGCCACAAAATTCGATACCATATCGTTCAATGATGTATTGCGAAAAGGATTAAAGGTTATGGATACTACCGCTTTCACTTTGAGTCAGGAAAATGAGCTCCCCATAATAGTATTTGATATGAATAAAAAAGGCAATTTACTAAGAGTACTCGACGGGGAAAATGTGGGTACAAAAGTAAACCTATAGTTTTGGTATAATTTGTGTTAGATTTGAATTAAAGCATACGTTATGAATGAGGAAATTACATTTATTTTAGACACATCCAAAGAAAGTATGGATGCGGCAATTTCACATCTTGAAAAAGAGTTTATAAAAATACGTGCTGGGAAAGCTAGTCCTGCTATGCTCTCTTCAGTTATGGTAGAATATTATGGTTCACAAACCCCACTATCCCAAGTAGCGAATATAAATACTCCGGATGGGCGTACATTATCCGTTCAACCCTGGGAGAAAAGCATGCTGCAGGAAATAGAAAAAGCTATTATGAACGCCAACCTTGGTTTTAATCCTATGAACAACGGTGATTTTGTGATTATCAATGTACCTCCGCTGACTGAGGAACGTAGAATACAATTGGCGAAACAGGCAAAAGCAGAAGCTGAGCATGCAAAAGTTGGCGTTCGTAGTGCTAGGCAAGAAGCAAATAAGGAAATTCGGGATATGGATGCTTCCGAAGATCTACAAAAAAATGCAACTGTAGACGTGCAAGATCTTACAGATAATTACATTAAAAAAATTGATGATTTTCTTGCAGCCAAAGAAGCCGAAATAATGAAAGTATAGGTTGGTAATTCAACCCAATCCAATTAGAAAGCGATCCACTAGGTCGCTTTTTTTATTTAATTTTTAAATAATTATTTAATTGCGGCACTTTAGGAAGACAACCGATCATTCTTTACCTTTGCTGGGCTTTTAACTAAAAAAATAAAGACCCCGCAATACTGCGGGGTCCGTTTGAACTAACTGTTCCGAGGAAGATAGCTTCCTCGGAATGGAAGTCTCTATGAAATGGCAGCTAAAATAACAAAAGGTTTTTGGGCGGTAACCGCAAGGATTATTCTAAGGAATAGAATTCTTATCTTGTTCTTGATAGCAGCTTTCACTTTGTTTCTGGCTATGCAATGGGAAAATATGCGTTTTAGCAATTCCCAAGCCAATCTCCTCCCCGACGATCATCCTATTAATTTAGAATATCAAAACTTTTTACAGCAATTTGGTGAAGAAGGCAATGCTGTTGTTTTTGCTGTAAGTGATAGTGCCCTATATTCACCAATAAATTTTAACCGTTGGAATAAACTGAGCAAGCAACTAGGTGCCTTCCCTGAAGTAGACTTTGTTCTTTCTACCGATAACCTTCAAGAATTGGAGAAGGACAATGAAAAACAGGAATTTGTTCTTAAACCATTGATCAAATCGGAAATTAAAACCCAACAGGATGTCGACTCGGTTGTAAACCACCTATTCAATGACTTGCCATTTTATGACAATTTAATATATAACAAAAAAAGCCGCACAATTAGGACGGTTATGTATTTGGACAAGGATATTGTTAATACTTCTGTTCGGAAAGATTTTATCCTTGAAGACCTAAACAATTTGGTTGAGAATTTCGAAGAGGAAACAGGATTGGATGTTAGGGTTTCAGGCATGCCCTATATACGAACCATGAATTCGCAAAACATCATAGATGAAATCGGGAAATTCATTCTAGCTGCGCTTGGGGTAACATCATTGATTTTTTTCTTCTTTTTCAGAAGTTTCCGCGCTACTTTAATTTCGATGTTCGTAGTGATCATTGGCGTTATGTGGGCCTTTGGTGTTTTAGGATTGTTACAATATGAGATAACTGTTTTGACCGCATTGATTCCTCCATTAATTATTGTAATTGGGATTCCCAATTGTATTTTTTTAATTAATAAATATCAGCAAGAGGTTAAAAAACACGGTAATCAAGCACTTTCCCTACAGCGCGTAATTTCGAAAATTGGCAACGCGACATTAATGACCAATATGACCACTGCTTCGGGGTTTGCCACATTTATAATTACAGACAGTAAATTGTTGAAGGAATTTGGCATCGTAGCATCAATAAATATTATTGGGATTTTTATTATTTCATTATTGATCATCCCAATTATCTATAGCTTTATGCCATTGCCAAAGACAAAACATTTAAAGCACCTTAATAAAAAATGGATTGATGCTTTTGTTAGTTGGATGGAACACATTGTACGGGAGAAACGCATTACCGTCTATATTACGTCAATAGCCCTTTTGGTGGTGAGTATCATTGGTATTTATCAAATAGATATTTCAGGAAGCCCAATAGAGGATATGCCAAAAAAAGCAGCGTTTTTTAAGGATATACGCTTTTTTGAAAAAGAGTTTGATGGTATAATGCCTGTCGAGATTATAGTTGATACAAAAAGACCTAAAGGTGTTCTAAAACCAGCTACTTTAAAAAGAATGGATCAATTGAGTAATGTCATTGATGAAATTCCAGAACTATCAAAACCCGTATCGATTGTTAATTTGGTAAAATATTCCAAACAAGCATTTTATAATGGTATTCCAAAATACTATCAATTACCCACAACCCAAGAAAATAATTTCATTATGGATGTGGCACGAAAATCGTCAGACAACGGTAATCTATTAAAAAGTTTTGTAGATAGTACAGGGCAGACCGCACGAATCACAACTTTCATGAAAGATGTGAAAACTGACCGAATGGAAAATATTGAGCTTCGTCTTTTGGAAAATATCAACAAAATATTTCCTTCTGAAAGGTATACTGTATATATGACCGGGAGTGCTTTGTTATTTCTCAAAGGAACCAAGTATTTGGTCAAGAATTTAGTTTTATCCCTAGCATTCGCGATTTTTTTAATTGCTCTTTTTATGGCCTTTCTATTTAGGTCATTTAGAATGATTATCATTTCATTGATCCCTAATTTATTGCCTCTGGTCATTACTGCAGGTGTTATGGGTTTTGTGGGGGTCCCTATTAAGCCATCCACTATTTTGGTATTTAGTATTGCTTTCGGCATATCTGTAGATGACACCATACATTTTCTGGCTAAGTACAGACAGGAGCTTTCAGCACATCGATGGCAAATTAAAAGATCGGTCTATGCTGCCTTGCGTGAAACGGGGGTTAGTATGTTCTATACCTCAATTGTTCTTTTCTTTGGATTCTCGGTCTTTGTAATATCCAATTTTGGGGGAACGGTAGCTTTGGGTGCCTTGGTTTCGGCAACATTATTGTTCGCCATGCTTGCCAATTTGATCTTGCTTCCTTCCTTACTACTATCCTTGGAAAGAAGTATTGCCAATAAAGAAGTATTACGAAAGCCCAAAATAGACATTCTTCCATTAGACGAAATAAAAATTAAACCACAAGAAGAAGAATCTTAAATAGATTCACTTTTATATATTTCATAAGTCGATTCTTTTTTATCAAAAGGCTATCTTTGCCCTTTTAATTTTATTCGATTTAAAATGAAATCTTCAAGTGTAAAAGAACTACTTTCCACCGCTCCAAAGCTTCAGGAAGTTATAGTGAATGGTTGGGTAAAAACGTTTAGAAGCAACAGGTTTATTGCCCTTAATGACGGGTCTACCTTAAGCAATATTCAATGCGTCGTAGACTTTGTAAATTTTGAGGAAGATTTATTAAAGCAAATCAATACTGGAGCTGCCTTAAAAATAACTGGCATTTTGGTAGAAAGCCAGGGAAAAGGACAAAGTGTTGAAATACAGGTAAAAGACATTTATGTTCATGGTGGTGCCGACCCTGAAGAATATCCCATTCAGCCCAAAAAACACTCCTTGGAATTCTTACGCGAAAAAGCGCACTTACGAATACGTACTAATACTTTCGCAGCTGTTATGCGCGTTCGTTCGGCTTTATCATTTGCCATACACCAATATTTTAGACAAAACGATTTCTTTTATTTACATGCCCCGATTATTACGGGTTCTGATGCTGAAGGAGCGGGGGAAATGTTCCGTGTAACTACTTTGGATGGCAAAAATCCGCCATTAAACGATGACGGGGGGATAAACTACAAGGAAGATTTTTTCGGAAAGGAAACAAACCTGACTGTTTCGGGCCAATTGGAGGCCGAAACATACGCCATGGGATTAGGAAAGGTATACACCTTTGGACCAACCTTTAGGGCCGAGAATTCAAATACATCCAGACATCTTGCCGAATTCTGGATGATTGAACCTGAGATGGCATTTTATGATTTGAATGACAATATGGATTTGGCCGAGGATTTTATAAAAAATATCATTAACTACATCTTGGAAAATTGTCAGGAAGATCTTGAATTTTTAGAAAAACGTCTATTGGATGAGGAAAAGACAAAACCTTTGGCAGAGCGCAGTGCGATGCCGTTAATTGAAAAATTGAAATTCGTATCCAGCAATAATTTCAAACGGGTCACCTATACCGAAGCCATTGATATCTTACGCAATAGCAAGCCAAATAAAAAGAAAAAATTCGAATACCCGATTAATGAGTGGGGAGCTGATTTACAAAGTGAACATGAGCGTTATTTGGTAGAAAAGCATTTTAATTGTCCGGTTATTTTATTTGATTATCCTGCTAAAATAAAAGCATTTTATATGCGTTTGAATGAAGATGGCAAAACCGTACGAGCAATGGATATCCTTTTTCCTGGTATAGGTGAAATCGTCGGGGGATCCCAGCGTGAAGAACGATTGGATGTTTTAAAAGACAAGATTGCAGCATTGGGAATTGATGAAGAGGAACTATGGTGGTATCTTGATTTAAGAAAATTTGGAACTGCCATACATAGCGGATTTGGATTAGGCTTTGAACGCTTGGTGCTATTTGCTACAGGAATGGGAAACATACGTGATGTTATTCCCTTCCCAAGAACTCCACAAAATGCGGAGTTCTAATCTGAAATCGCTAAATTTATAAGGCAGTTAACAAAACTAGATGCTTAAACAACACTTACAGTTTAAACTATCACAAAAATTATCGCCTCAGCAAATCCAGTTGATGAAGCTGATACAATTGCCTACACAAGCATTTGAACAACGCATAAAACAGGAACTTGAAGAAAACCCTGCGTTAGAAGGTGGTAAAGAGGAAAGCGATAACAATGAGGATGAATATGATGATATCTATGATAAGGACGAAGAAGGAGAAAATATTAATACAGAGGATATTAATATTGATGATTATCTAAGTGATGATGAAATTCCCGATTACCGGACCAAGGCGAACAATTACAGCGCTGATGATGATGAAAAAAGTGTCCCTTATGCTGCAGGCACATCCTTCAATCAATATCTATTAAACCAATTAAACACACTATATCTAAATGACGAGGAATGGGCTATCGCGGAATTCCTTGTTGGCAGTGTCGATGAAAGTGGTTATATACGCCGCCCTTTATCCGATATTATGGATGATTTGGCCTTTACCCAGAATATCTATACAGAGGAGAAAACCATTGAATCAATACTTCATATGGTTCAAGCGCTAGACCCTGCTGGGGTCGCAGCTAGGTCACTGGAAGAATGCTTGCTTATTCAATTGAAAAGAAAGGAAATAACCCCTAATGTTGAAAAAGCTATTCTAATCTTAGAAAAATCCTTTGAACAGTTTACTAAAAAACATTACAAGAAACTCATTCAAAAGCACAATTTATCCGAGGAGGAATTAAAGAGTGCTATTTCGGAAATAGAAAAATTAAATCCTAAACCAGGTGGTTCATATGCTGGGAATAATAGAATTGTTGAGCATGTTGTACCTGATTTTTCCATTAAAATCGTGGAAGGGGAACTTGAATTGACCCTAAATGGCAGAAATGCACCCGAATTGCATGTATCAAAAGAATACAACAATATGCTAAAAGGATTTAGAGACTCTAAGGAAAAGTCAAAATCCCAAAAGGATACGGTGATGTTCATTAAACAGAAATTAGATGCTGCCAAGTGGTTTATTGACGCCATAAAACAGCGGCAACAGACTTTATATATAACTATGAATGCCATAATGCAATATCAAAAAGAATACTTTTTAAGTGGTGATGAGCGTAATCTCCGCCCGATGATATTAAAGGATATTGCCGACGAAATAAATATGGATGTTTCGACAGTCTCAAGAGTGGCCAATAGCAAATATGTGGATACCCCTTATGGAACAAAGTTGATTAAGGAATTCTTTTCTGAGTCGATGAAAAATGAACAAGGTGAGGATGTTTCAACGAAGGAAATCAAAAAAATACTGGAAACTGTTATCACCGATGAGCAAAAGAAAAAACCTCTTACAGACGATAAATTGGCGGCTCTTTTAAAAGAAAAAGGATACCCTATTGCCCGTAGAACCGTTGCCAAGTACAGGGAACAACTTGGAATACCGGTAGCTAGATTACGAAAACAGATATAATGCGTTTTTTTCTAAAGATAGTTTCATATATCTTTCATCCTCTTTATATTCCGATTGCAGGGACTTTTGCCTATTTCTTCATTACCCCCAAATACAGTCCATTAGAATTGCAAAGTGGCAATATATTGCCCATATTCATATTAACAGTCATTATCCCTATAATTTCATTTCTAATTCTTAAAAACCTCGGATTTGTACATTCCGTACAACTGCCTACTGTTCAGGAACGTAAATATCCGTTATACATAAATCTAGCACTACTTTTTATGGTAGTTTATAAAGTAATACCCAATAACTACATTGTAGAATTATATTATTATTTCGTTGGTCTTATACTAGCCATGCTAGCTTCTGTTTTATTGCTTTTTTTTAAGGTTAAAAGTAGTATGCACCTTTTAGGGATGGGTAGCTTATTCATGTTCCTAATAAATCTTAGTATACATTTTGAAACCAATATAATCCTTGCCTTGAGTATTTTTATATTGGCGACAGGCTTGGTAGCCACTTCAAGATTATATTTGAATGCACATACAAAGGCAGAAGTTTTTATTGGTTTTTGTATCGGGTTAATTTCCCAATTATTAACCGTAAGGTATTGGTTATAAAATATAGAAAATGAGTCCTACCCGTAGTGGTTTCATTGTAATTTCCTCGCTCTCCAACAAAACCCCATCGTTGAACAGATTGCTCAAAGAATAATAAATATGAATATTGAAGGTATTGTATCCAAAATTGAACATAAGGCCATATTGAAACCTTAGAATATCGGAATTGTTAAAAGAAGTTTTATCGGATTCTGTCACCAATTTCGATCTCGCACTAAATATGTACCCTAATTTCAATCCAGTGTAAACCCTCCAAAATTTGAATTCTTCCGGTGAGGAATTCCTCCACCTTAATTCAATTGGCATTTCAACTAAGTGGTTTTCAATTTTACTTCTTTTAACTCCTAAAATTCCATCATCTTTTGCATAAATGATTCCTATGTTTGAATCTGTGGCAAGCATACTGGTATAATATGAATTTACGGCATAACCCAATCCCACTCCCAAGGCGAAGGTTCTATCGGAATTTAACGGTAAGTCCTTAATAATACCCCCATGAAGACCATATGACAAATTTCTTTGGGTAACATCAGTAGGCTTATTTATTAGAAAATTATAGGTAATTCCCAAATAAAACTGATCTTCAAGATATTTATCATCTTTATTATCATCCTCACTGGTTGTTTGGGCATTAATGCTAAATACGCAAAGAAATAAGAATCCAAGAACGACCTGTTTCATGGAAGTAAATTTAAGTAAATAAAAAACGCCCTGATAAAATTATCAGGGCGTTTTTTATAAGTTTGAAATGTATTCTTTATTGCAAGTTTCTAAAAGCATCGCCCTCATAGGTGGTGTAATTTACCTTAAGCGCATTTACTTTTCTCAACTCTTGCTTAATATCGGATATGATTCCCATATTAGCATTCTTATCAACCTTAAGTGCGGTTGTTAAAACGTTCTGTAATTCCTGTGATTTTTTTGCTCTTTCCATCAAAATATAATCACCTACATCTGCAGGGTTCGCAAATTTATCGTTCAACTGTATTTTTGGCTCAGTACCAAAAACCTTAGCATATTCCTGGGTAGGCCTCCCTACGTAGATATATATTACACGGTCCTTTTTTTCTAACTTTTTAATCTCGCTAGCATTGGGAAGTATATTTTCTACTTTTAGAGAACTATCTTTCATAACGGTCACCGTCATAAAAAAGAATAGTAGCATAAATACGATATCAGGTAATGACGCTGTAGATACTGCTGGTAATTCCCCACTTTTTTTCTTGCTAAATTTAGACATACTTTATATTTAGAGATTTATTAGTTTGAAGAAGTCTCAGCTTCAGACAGTTTTTGCGGAAACAAATCCTGTATTCTCTTAACTTTATCCTTCAGATCATCCTTAATGCTTTGGGCCGTTTCCGGATTCAAATATTCAGCTTCCATATCGGTGAATTTCTTGCCGAACAAACGTTGTGCTTCCCTATTCCGCAAATCATTATAGGCTCCTACCAATTCGTTCTGAACAGTGATATAGGTGCCATATTTGGTCTCCCTATCATTTTTCAAAGAGATAATTGCTTTTGCGGGGCTATCGGAAGAGCTTGGATTTCTTGTCCCTTTACAATAACTACAGTAATCCGGACTTCCGGAAGCAGCGCCTCCATTGTCAAGAAAGGCCATTGCCTTAGCTCTCAAATCCTTAAGGTTCACCAACTCTTCATCAGCCAATAATTGACCATTTTTGTTGATGTTAACCTGAAAGATATTTTTCTGTTTAATAACAACATCAGTCTCGGGCGGCTCAATAGGCGGTAACATACGATCTAAACCTGCATCTGTTTCAATAGTTGTAGTAACTAAGAAAAAGATCAACAGTAAGAAAGCTATGTCTGCCATTGAACCAGCATTAACTTCTGGTGCTCCTGCTCTTCTAGCCATAGTTTAATTTTTATTTACTGAACATTTTTTTAATTCCTGGTAGTACCATAGAAGCAACAGCAACAATAACAAGAATAAAGAACACATTAAGTCCCATTCCTATTTTCTTTACTGTACTTTCAGTGGTCATAGCCATATAATCGTCAGATACATCTGTTCCGCTGGACATTACATATGCAATGGCAACAACCAATAGAAAACCAACAATGACAAATAAAGTCTTTTTAAGACCTTTGGGGTTTGCGAACATATGTTTTATTGTGAACAACAAACTCGAAAAAACTGCGATTCCTAAAAGCAGGTATGTAAGCCAGAACATGGCATTCATAGCTCCGCTTTGGGCCGCTTCAGCTGCAGGCATATCCCTTTCAGGAAGCATAAACCAAAGACCTGCTCCGATTAGCCCTACAACGATTAGTATTATTTTTAGTATTTTATGCATGATACATTTTGTATAAAGTCCGACTTATTTTTTATGGTCTACCAACATATCAATCAAAGAGATTGATGAATCTTCCATATCATTAACAATACTATCGATTTTTGCAATGATATAGTTATAGAAGATTTGAAGTATGATAGCCGTAATAAGACCAAATACCGTTGTCAATAATGCTACTTGGATATCACCTGCAATAAGGGATGCACTCAGGTTACCAACTGCACTAATTTTCTGGAATGCTTGAATCATACCAATTACAGTACCCATGAAACCAAGCATAGGAGCAATTGCGATAAACAAAGACAACCAGGAAACGTTCTTTTCCAATTGTCCCATTTGAACGCCACCATAAGCTATTACAGCTTTCTCCGCAGACTCAACGCTTTCCCCTGCTCTATCAAGTCCTTGGTAGTAGATTGATGCTACAGGCCCTTTTGTATTTCTACAAACTTCCTTTGCAGCTTCAACGCCACCAGACGCCAACGCGTCTTCAACTTGTTGCTTTAATTTAGTAGTATTGGTGCTTGAAAGGTTAAGATAAATAATTCTTTCAATTGCAACAGCCAAGCCTAGGATCAAACATAAAAGTACAATGCCCATAAAACCGGCACCCCCTTGAATAAATTGTTCCTTTAATACTTGAGTGAAGCCTTTTGCTGCTTCAGCTGGAGCTGTTTCTTGCAAAACAACTGCTGCTGCAGAGACGTTTGCACTTACCGTATTTGTACCTGCTACAAATAACCCAGCAACCGCTAGGATAGAGAATGATCTTTTCATTTTTTCAAACTTAAATTTAGTTAGTTAATAGGGTTAAAGATAAAAAAAATTCGCAATATAAAAAGTAAAATTTTATGCAGAGAGGAAGGGATTCGAACCCTCGATACACTTTTGGTGTATACACACTTTCCAGGCGTGCGCCTTCGACCACTCGGCCACCTCTCTTAGTTTAGCCTTAAAGGTTAGCCAATAAACAAAAAAATAATTAACTAAAGAAATTTATAACGTTATTTTTCTTGCATTTCCCCACGCAAGGAGGTTTCAAAAATAGTTTTAAACAATTTCGATGAAACACCACTCCCCAATAAGTACATAAGTTTTGTAATTGCAGCCTCGGTCGTAATATCCTTACCATTAATGATTTGCATTTTTTGCAACTCCTTACTTGTCTCATATTGTCCCATAATAACTCCACCTCCCGAGCACTGTGTAACATTAACTATGTGCAAGCCATTTTTTATTGCACTTTTCAGATCATTTAATAACCATTTCTCGGTCGGGGCATTACCTGCGCCATAAGTTTCCAACACCAAAGCTCTTAAACCAGAAATATTCAACACACTTTTTAGTACAGATTGGTTGAGCCCGGGAAATATTTTTAATATAACCACATTCGTGTCCATATTCTTATGGACTTTCAATTTTTTGGCAATTTTAGGTTTTACAACATATTCATGATATATTTTTAAATGTACACCGGATTCTGCCAAAGGTGGATAATTCATTGAATTAAAAGCTTGAAAATGTTCCGCATTTATTTTGGTGGTCCTATTCGCACGGTATAGTTTATATTCAAAATAAAGTCCGACTTCCTGAATAACCGATTTGCCGTTTTCTCGAAGAGCAGCCAACTGAATTGAGGTAATGAGGTTTTCCTTAGCATCGGTCCGCAAGTCACCAATAGGCAATTGGGATCCCGTAAAAACAACCGGTTTGGCCAAATTTTCCAACATAAAACTTAGTGCCGATGCAGAATAGCTCATTGTATCGCTACCATGAAGAACAACAAAACCATCATAAACACTATAGTTTGTTTCAATCAATTCCGCGATCTTGGCCCAATACTTTGGGTTCATATTCGAGGAATCAATTGGGATGTCAAATGAAACACTCTTGATAGAACAATCCAATTGTTTTAATTCAGGTATACTTTTAAGAAGCGTATTAAAATCGAATGCTTTCAAAGCGCCCGATTTATAATCCTTCACCATACCAATAGTGCCACCTGTGTAAATAAGTAATATGTTGGGTTTATTATCCATCTAATTTAAATACCAAATATATCTTTGGAATTTTTTGTGGTTATATCTGCGATCTCTTCTTGGCTTTTACCATAAATATCAGCCAATTTTTCCAATACTTTAGTGATGTAAGCACTTTCATTTCGTTTTCCCCTAAAAGGCACAGGGGCTAAATAAGGTGAATCTGTTTCAAGGACAATATGCTTTAGATCAAGTTGATTCATAAACGTATCTATTTTTCCATTTTTGAAAGTTACCACACCCCCTATCCCCAATTTCATATTATAGGAAATAGCCTTTTTCGCCTGTTCAAGAGTTCCTGTAAAACAATGGAATATTCCAAAAAGGCCCTCCCCTTTTTCGTCTTCCAAAATTTCGAATATCTCATCAAAGGAATCCCTGCTATGAATCACAATAGGAAGCTTATACTTTTTTGCCAATCGTATCTGAAATTTAAATGCTTCCTGTTGTTGTTTTAAGAACGATTTGTCCCAATACAAATCAATGCCAATTTCACCTATGGCAAAGAATTTACGTTCCTTCAACATTTTTTCAACATGACCCAACTCCTCCTTGAAATTCCCCTTTACATGAGTTGGATGTAGGCCCATCATCAGGAACATATTCTGTGGATATGCTTTCTCCAATTCAAACATCGCCTTGGTGTAGGTTGAATCTATAGCAGGAATAAAAAAGCGTTTAACGCCCAAATCCAATGCCTTTTTAATTACGACATCCCTATCCCCATCAAAAGCCTCACTATAAAGATGGGTATGTGTATCTGTCAAAACCATGGCGCAAAAATAGCCTTATCTTTGGCAAAAAAATACATGATAAGCATCAAAAAGTTTTTAAAGAAGAAAAACTACACCAAGGTACCGTTGGTACTTACCGCAACCAATCATTTTGAGGTGGTTGCCCAAATAAATGGCATTTCTGGCCGGTTTATCTTGGATACCGGTGCCTCAAACACCTGTATAGGTTTCAACAAAATTGAATTTTTCAACCTTGTGTCAAAGGAATCCAAAATCAAGGCTGCTGGGGCCGGTGCAACCAATATGGAAACTTTGATATCCACAAAAAACATCATTGAAATTGGCAAATGGAACAATGGGAAACAAAAAATCGTTTTGTTTGATTTGGCCCATGTGAACGAAGCCCTTACTACACACAATGCCCTACCTGTAGATGGTATAATCGGAGCCGATGTATTAAAAAGGGGGAAAGCCATAATCGATTATAAAAATTCCTGTGTTTATTTAAAACAAAAAGGCTCGAAATAATTTTTCGAGCCTTTTAAATATTAATTGTACTCTATTTGGGTTATTACATCTCCAAAGCCTGCTTTACTTTACTGTCCATTAACAATTCTTCCGGACTTTCCAAAGCTTCTTTGATGGCCACTAAAAACCCTACTGATTCCTTACCATCAATGATCCTATGATCATAAGAAAGCGCAACATACATAATTGGGGCAATGACCACGCTACCATCTTTGGCAATTGGTCGTTCCACGATATTATGCATTCCTAAAATTGCACTTTGAGGCGGATTGATTATCGGTGTGGATAACATAGACCCAAATACACCTCCGTTGGTTATTGTGAATGTACCACCTGTCATTTCATCTACGGTAATTTCACCTTCACGAGCCCTAATGGCCAATCGTTTTACCTCAGTTTCAATTCCCCTGAAAGTAAGTTTTTCCGCGTTTCTAATTACTGGCACCATTAAACCTTTAGGACCCGAAACAGCAATACTGATATCATAGAAATCATAGGATATCATTTCCTTACCATCTATCATTGAATTCACCGATGGGTACATTTTCAATGCTCTTACTACGGCTTTTGTGAAGAATGACATAAATCCTAAACCAACTCCATGTTTCTCCTTAAAATCTTCTTTGTACGTCTTCCGAAGGGCAAAAATCGGAGACATATCAACCTCATTAAAGGTCGTCAACATGGCTGTTTCATTCTTGACAGCCACCAAACGTTCTGCCACTTTTCTTCTTAACAAAGAAAGTTTTGTACGTGTTTCACCTCGGTTACCACCTTTAATGGGTGTTCCCATTGATGGTACAGCCTTTACAGCATCTTCTTTGGTGATTCTACCATCTTTTCCTGTACCTTTTATGGTTGAGCTATCAATATCTTTCTCCGCCAATATTTTTTTAGCAGCTGGTGAAGCTGTTCCAGTTGCATAGGTTTCCTCACTTTTAGATTCGACCTTAGGAGCAGACGCAATAGGTTTTGCCTTAATTGATTTATCCTTATCTGAAGCACTTCCCGTTGGTTTTGTTGCACTGGTATCAATTAAACAAACTACTGCACCAACTGCGACCGCATCGCCTACCTCGGCCTTTAAAGTAATGGTCCCACTATCTTCTGCAGGAAGCTCCAATGTTGCTTTATCTGAATCTACCTCAGCAATAGCCTGATCTTTTTCAACATAATCACCGTCCTCTACCAACCACTCGGCAATCTCTACTTCGGTTATTGATTCTCCCGGTGAGGGGACTTTCATTTCTAAAATCATTCTTTTATAATTTGATGTTCTATTTCCTTTATTTAGGTCTGGTCATATTATCCCTGTTCTTATCAAAGACATAGTCAATAACTTGTTGATGGCGGTTTCTAGATCGAACGGCACTACCTGCAGCTGGTGATGCATAAAACCTTCTTGAAGCAACCCTGAATTTGTCCGATTCGCTAAAATGCATCATCAAATGGCTCCAAGCACCCATATTCCTAGGTTCTTCCTGTGCCCAAACCAAATCATCGGCATTACTGTATTTTTTAATGATCTCTTTCATGCGATCTGCTGGCAGAGGGAACAATTGTTCTACCCTAACCAAAGCCACATCATCCCTTTCCTGATTTTCTCTTTCCCCTAACAGGTCATAGTAAAATTTACCAGTACAAAAAACCAAGGTTTTAACTTTTTTAGTTGCGACCAAAGTATCATCAATCACTTCTTGAAAACCACCTTCAGCAAACTCCTCAACCGTAGAGACTGCTTTAGGGTGACGTAAAAGACTCTTTGGCGTAAAAATAATCAATGGTTTTCTAAAATTAACTTTCATTTGACGTCTCAGAATATGGAACATTTGTGCAGGTGTTGTTACATCTGCTATATACATATTATCCCTTGCGCACAATTGTAAATATCTTTCCATTCTAGCTGAGGAATGTTCCGCTCCTTGGCCTTCATAACCATGGGGAAGAAACATTACCAATCCATTCTGTAATTTCCATTTATCCTCAGCGGCAGAAATATATTGATCAATCATAATTTGTGCACCATTACTGAAATCCCCAAATTGAGCTTCCCAAATGGTGAGTGTATTGGGGCTTGCCATGGCATACCCATAATCAAAGCCTACAACAGCATATTCCGATAATAGTGAGTTATAAATTTGAAAATGCCCTTGTTTTTTGGAAATCAAGTTCAACAACATAACTTCTTCCTCACTTTCCTCAACCTTCATTACCGCATGTCTATGCGAGAAAGTACCCCTTTCAACATCTTGACCAGACATACGCACCCCAAATCCTTCATCCAAAAGTGTTCCATAGGCCAATAATTCACCCATGGCCCAATCCAGTTTATCGGATTCAAAATACATCTTCTTACGATCATCGACCAACTTAACTACCTTTCTTAAAAACTTCTTCCCTTTCGGAAGTTCAGTAAGCACTTTAGCTATATGGTTCAATTTGTCACTATCGTATGTAGTGTCTACTACATCTAACATCTCCCATTCGCGAACTGGCGTAAAGCCACTCCATTCATCGGCCATGAAAGGTGTTATAATGGTTTTATCCTCTTTTCTCGAATCTTCCAATTCCTCTTCCAATGAAGATTTGTATTCAACCTCTAACTGCTTTACGAAACCTTCTTCAATAACTCCTTCAGAAATCAGCTTTTCAGCATATATATCCCTTGGATTTCTATGATTTGCTATTATTTTATACAATTTAGGCTGGGTAAATCTAGGTTCATCCCCTTCGTTATGTCCATATTTTCGATATCCCAATAAATCGATAAAAACATCAGTTTTAAAACGCATACGGTATTCCAATGCAAACAAGGCCGCATGTACTACGGCTTCTGGATCATCGGCATTAACATGCATAACAGGACTCAAGGTAACTTTGCCCACATCTGTGCAATAGGTTGATGATCTTGCATCTAAGTAGTTTGTAGTAAAACCAATCTGATTATTCACCACCATATGAATGGTACCATTGGTCTTATAACCATCCAAGGTTGCCATTTGCACCAATTCATAGGCAATTCCCTGTCCAGCTATGGCGGCATCCCCGTGGACTACAATCGGCAATACTTTTGAAAAATCATCAGGATAATGGGCATCTTGTTTGGCCCTTGCAATACCTTCAACCACTGCACCGACCGTTTCCAAATGTGAAGGGTTGGGTGCAATGTTCATTTTAATCTGGTTCCCTTTTTCAGATTTTCTATCCGATGTCCATCCTAAATGATATTTAACATCCCCATCAAAAATCTCCTGTTCATAATCCTTACCATCAAATTCACTAAAAATATCCTTTGCCGATTTTCCGAAAATATTGGTAAGAACGTTAAGGCGACCTCTATGGGCCATACCCATTACAAATTGTTCTACTCCCAATTCCGCTGCTCTTTCAACAATAGCATCCAATGCAGGAATCAATGATTCATTACCCTCTAGGGAAAACCTTTTTTGACCCACGTATTTTGTATGAAGGAAGCCCTCAAAAGATACCGCTTGATTTAATTTTTTGAGAATATATTTTTTACGATCGTTATCAAAATTTGGATGATTATCATTTATATTCAACCAGTTTTGAATCCACTCTACCAATTCCGGTTTTCGAATGTACATGTATTCCACGCCAATCGCATCGCAATAAATACGTTGTAGGTGTTCAAGAATTGCCCTTAATGGTTTTGGCCCTAACCCTATTATTTCACCAGCTGTAAACACAACATCCAAATCGCTTGTGGAAAGTCCGAAATTTTCAATATCCAAGGTAGGAACGTATTTTCTTCGTTCACGCACAGGATTCGTTTTCGTAAAAAGGTGACCTCGACTACGATACCCATTAATCAATCGAATAACCTGGAATTCTTTTTGCAAAGCCTCTGGAAATTCATGACCAGCGGCTACTCCAGAAATGGCCGTGCCTTTTTGTGAAGGCAGATCAAGTTCATCCAACGAGCTTTCAACCCCAAAATCGAAGCCTTGGAAAAATGCACGCCAACTTGGCTCAACACTATCCGGATTCGTTAAATATTTGTCGTATAACTCTGCGAAGAAAGACGTATGCGCAGTGTTTAAAAATGAATATTTATCCATGTACGATTGCTCTATCTTTTAATAAGAAACAAGTCCCGTCTTATGGCGGGATAAAATCAACTTTCGATAACAAAATTTGTCCAAAAATACAATATTTCCCATTTCTAAGCGTATCTTGAATAGTAATATTGTTAAAATCCAATATTCAGGTTTACGAATCTTAAAAATAACAACATGAAGACCTATTTATTACTGTTTTTTATTTTAATAAGCTTTACCATTTTGGGCCAAAACCAAAATGCAAAAAGCGATTTTTGGAATAATGTCCGTTTTGGGGGCGGTATTGGACTTGGATTCACAAATGGAGGTTTCAATGGTTCTATTTCCCCGAGTGCCATTTATCAGGTCAATGAACAATTCGCTACAGGGGTAAGCCTTAACTTTAATTACGCCAAATTTAATGACGATAAGCTTCTGGCCTATGGCGGAAGTTTATTATCCCTTTATAATCCTGTGCCTTTTTTACAGCTCTCCGGGGAATTTGAACAGCTTCGAATTAATAGGACAATTTCATATATAGGATTGGATGATGTTGAGGACAACTATTGGTCACCGGCCCTTTTTCTGGGCATAGGATACAGCAACCAAAATGTTACTTTTGGAATTCGTTATGATGTACTGTATGATGACAACAAAAGTATTTACGCCAATGCATGGATGCCTTTTGTACGCATATATTTTTAGTTTCTTAGCAAAGAAAATACTTTAATCAAAGCAAAGACTAAATTTATTTAATCCAACCACCCATGAACAAGCTTAAAAATAGATAACTATCATTGGATGTTTTTAGGGGTCTTGATATTGCTTTGATGATTATCGTGAATTCCCCTGGCCGGGGCTCGACTACTTTTGCCCCATTATTACATGCCGAATGGCACGGATTTACACTCACTGATCTAGTATTTGCAACTTTTTTATTTGTTGTAGGAAACTCTATGAGTTTTAGCATAAAGAAATACGAATTGATGGGCAATACGGCGTTCTTCAAGAAAGTATTAAAACGTGCAGCCATCATTTTTCTATTGGGATTTTTAATGTATTGGTTTCCTTTTTTTGAAAATGGCCAATTAAAGCCTCTGGCGGAAACCAGAATTTTCGGAGTACTGCAACGAATTGCCTTATGCTATCTGTTCACGGCCATTTTGCTACATTACTTAAAAACCAAGGGCGCTATTGTATTTAGCATTTTAGCGTTGGTTTCATACCATCTGCTATTGGTAGTTTTTGGGGATCTTACGTTACAAGGCAATGCAGTTTTGGCATTGGATAATTGGTTAATAGGTGCGGACCATATGTATCATGGTGAGGGAATAGCCTTTGACCCAGAAGGCCTATTGAGCACATTGCCTGCTATAGTTAATGTTGTTGCCGGCTACCTAACAGGACGATTTATCCAAAAGAACGGACCAAATTATGAAACCATAGCCAAATTATTATTGATCGGATTGGTCTTGGTCCTCGTTGCTTTAGCTTGGGATATGATACTGCCCATAAATAAAAAGTTATGGACTAGTTCTTTTGTGCTTTTGACCACTGGTATCGACTTATTTGTGATAGGAGCCCTAGTGTATCTATTGGATATGTCAAAGACCTACAAATGGACATATTTCTTCAAAGTATTCGGCAGAAACCCACTTTTCATTTATTTACTGTCGGAACTTTTTGTTATCTCGCTTTTCGAGATCAAGTTTAAAGGCACAAGCATGTATAACTGGATTGCGGAAAACATTTTCATCGCATATTCAGGTGACTATATTGGATCCTTGCTATTTGCACTATGGGTAATGCTCACCTGCTGGTTTGTGGGCTATATATTAGACAAAAAGGATATTTATATTAAGGTGTAATGAGGGTATCTTAAGTTAATCCACTAGGCGCTATATTTCGTTTTGAACCATACTTTCTGCAACTCTCTTTTTAGGATAAAAAATGAGACCTGTTCGGCGACCTCGACCACATCGGTTCCTTGTATTTGCCTGAATGCCTTTTCAGGAACATCGACAACATACAAGAGGTTTAAATACTCATTGAATTTCTCAAGGATCAAGAAGTAAATTTTCTCATGTAGCAAAGTCTGAAGTTTTTTTGGCGTGATATCCAAGGGAAGGTCAACATCAATATTGGCAAGACCAAAATCCTTTTTTAATTGAAGAACCAATTTTTTATACAAATGCTGGTTTTGGGCATTTTTCAATAGCTCGGTACTACTAGGAAAATCCATCTTCATAATCTAATTACGTATCCCTTGGCTATTTGGTTTTTTCATTTTTAAGACCCACCCTTTTTTTATTACAAAAACAATAGTTACCCAAGTGGCACATTTTAAAGTTTGCTCCTGAACAGCGATTAGATCATTGCCTTATTTTCTGCTCCCAGTCCCATGCCGATTTCATGGCTTGATCCAAAGTATATTCCGATTTCCATCCTAATTCCTGATTCGCTAAAGTGGTATCCGCATATGCCGAGGTAATATCACCCGGTCTTCTATCTACAATTTTATAATTCAATTTTTTGCCGGACACTTTTTCAAAGCTATGGATAACCTCTAATACAGTACTTCCTTTGCCGGTACCCACATTAAAGACCTCATAATTAGCCTTATTTTTACCTGCCAAAAGTCTTTGCAAGGCAACCACATGTGCCTTTGCCAAATCAACTACATAAATATAATCACGCACACAGGTGCCATCCACTGTTGGATAATCATCCCCAAATACAGAAAGTTGTTCCCGAATTCCTGCTCCTGTTTGGGTTATGAAAGGCACAAGATTTTGTGGGATACCAATAGGCAATTCGCCAATTTCACCACTCGGGTGTGCCCCCATAGGGTTAAAATATCTTAATGCAATAGCATTTAAATTAGGGGTAACCTTACAAGTATCCCGTATTATCTCCTCTCCCATTTGCTTGGTATTGCCATAGGGTGATTCAGCTTCTTTTACAGGGGCGTCCTCTGTTATAGGCATTTTATCCGCTTGCCCGTAAACCGTACAACTTGAACTGAAGATAAAGCTCGATTTTTCTTTTTTGGAAAGTTCCTTTAAGAGATAAACCAAGGTGCCGATATTATTTTCATAATACAGCAGTGGTTGTTCTACACTCTCACCTACAGCTTTCGAAGCCGCAAAATGAATCACCCCTTCAACATCGTCATGCCTTTTGAAAAAATCCTCGACTTTTGATTTTTCCTTTAAATCGATTTTTTCAAAAATTGGTTTTTTACCGGTAATGGCCGTGATACCGTCTAAAACTTTTTCGGAAGAATTGGAGCAATCGTCAATGATCACAACTTCGAAACCTACATTCTGTAGTTCAACCACGGTATGAGATCCAATAAAGCCAAGACCCCCAGTAACAAGTATTTTCATTTAATTAGGATTAGTGTTAAAACTATAATACTAGGACAACTACATTTTAACCATTAATAAAACTGATAATCGTATCGGTTATATAGGCAATTTGTTCATCATCCAATTCGGTATGCATGGGAAGTGATATTACTTCCTTTACCAATTGATTGGTCACAGGAAAATCGGCCTCATTGTAACGTTTGTCCTTATAAGCCTTTTGTAGGTGTAGCGGAATTGGATAATATACCCCACATGGTACTTGATTATCGTTTAAATGCTGTACCAAGGCATCGCGTTTGCCATTGGTGATTCTTAAAGTATATTGATGAAAAACATGACAATCACAGGTATCACATATACCATCACATTCCCTTACGGTTACCGGAATTACAAAGTTGGCCTGTTCTTTAAATGCCTTCGAATACTTTCTTGCAGCCTCTCTTCTAGCATTACAATACCCATCCAACAATGGTAACTTTATTCTCAAGACCGCTGCTTGTATTGAATCAAGCCTAGAGTTGACACCCACAACATCATGATGATATCGCTCATACATGCCATGATTAACAATTCCCCTTATTTTATGTGCCAATTCATCATCGTTAGTGAAAATAGCTCCCCCATCACCATAGCATCCCAAGTTTTTGGATGGGAAGAATGAGGTTGCACCAACATGACCAATGGTACCAGCTTTTTGCTTGCTACCGTCTTTTGAAAGATAATTTGCGCCAATTGCCTGGGCATTATCTTCGATTACGTACAATTTATGCTTTTTCGCCAAAGCCATAAGTGCATCCATATTGGCACATTGGCCAAAAAGATGTACGGGAACAATGGCCCTGGTTTTCGAAGTAATGGCTTTTTCAACCGCCGAAATATCAATATTGAAAGTATCTTTTTCTACATCTACCAAAACCGGGGTCAATTGCAAAAGAGCAATCACTTCAACCGTGGCAGCAAACGTGAAATCGGCTGTAATAACCTCATCACCAGGCTGTAGTCCAAGGCCCATCATCGCTATTTGCAAAGCATCAGTCCCATTGGCACAGGGGATAACATGCTTTATGCCCAAATAATCCTCGAGCTCCTTTTGAAAAGCATGCACTTCTGGCCCATTTATAAAAGCTGATGTTTCTAGAATATTTGAAATCGATGAATTTATTTGCTCTTTGATGGACTGGTATTGACCGTTCAGGTCCACCATTTGTATTTTACGCATCTGCAAGAATTAGAATAGATATGATTGCAAAAATAAGGAACAATTCTGGAAAGAGCCGTATTTTAGCGACAAACCCTAACCAAGTGAATCTCATCTATAATCTTATCGTACACATCACATGGTTCCTCTTGAAAATAGTGGCACTTTTTAATCCTAAAATCAAGCTATTTGTTCAAGGTCGAAAAGAGACTTTTTCGATCCTACAAAAATCAATCACAAAAGATGATAAAGTTATTTGGGTACATGTTGCTTCCTTGGGTGAATTTGAACAAGGATTACCGGTTATCGAGAAGCTCAAGGTGGAATACCCATCCTTTAAAATTCTGATAACTTTCTTTTCCCCTTCAGGGTATGAGGTTAAAAAAAACACAATTGATGCAGACGTTGTGGTTTATCTTCCTTTGGATACAAAAGGAAATGCAAAACGATTTATATCCACAATCAATCCCAAACTGGCCATTTTTGTAAAATATGAGATTTGGCCTAACTATTTGAAAGTCTTGAAGGAAAAGAAAATTGCAACTTTATTGATATCGGCGGTATTCAGGAAAGAACAAATATATTTTAGATGGTATGGGCAAATAATGAGAATAGCACTTAACACCTTTTCACATTTCTTTTTACAGGACGAAAAGTCTATTGAACTTTTGGAAAGCATAAATCTTAAAAATTGCAGCCTCAGTGGTGATACCAGGTTCGATAGGGTTGCCGAAATCCTGGAACGGGACAATCGACTTGATTTTATGGATGAATTCAAAGCAAATCTAAACTGTTTGGTTGCCGGAAGCACATGGCCGGAGGATGAAGAAATTCTAGTGGAATATATAAACACATCCCAAAGGGATATAAAATTTGTATTAGCTCCCCACAATATCAAAAAAGATCATATCAAGTCTTTAAGGAATTCCATCTTAAAAAAGACTTTGCTCTATTCTGAAATGGGGAATAAGGAGCAATCGGATTTTGACGTGCTCATTTTAGACACTATTGGACTTTTAACAAAAGTATATAGCTATGCCGATATTGCTTATGTTGGAGGCGGATTCGCAACTGGACTGCATAATACTTTAGAACCTGCCGTGTTTGGAATCCCTGTAATTATTGGTCCTGATTTCCAAGGTTTTAACGAGGCTGAGGCGTTAGTGGATAAAAAGGGGATTCTGCCAATAAAGAATAAGGAAGATTTTACTTTAATTTTCAACGGGCTTTTGGAAAACCATGAATTAATGAAGAATACTGGACATATTAACTCCGATTACATTAACGAAAACAAAGGAGCGAGCATCCAAATCATAGAGCACATTCGTAGATTACTATGATACCTATTCTAAGCAACTATGAAATTTCCCCAAATTTTAATGCTTTTGGCTATTCTTTGTATGATTTTATTCTCATGCAGGGAACCCAACCCTAAAAAAGAAACCCCTATAGAAAATAGCATTCCTTCTGCGGAGGAGCATCATAATGATACGTCCTCTCCTAAGAAAACCTATCCTAAACCAAAGGAGATTTCACGGGATAGCATCTTGAAAAAACAAAGGAAATCAAAGGATTTGGACACCTTAAAACCAAAAGTAGCGATGCTAAGTTAGTTGGTGTTTTTGTTGGTTCAATTTTATTAGCTTTACCAAAACCAACAAACCGACTATATGAATTCCAAACTTTTTCGAATTTCGTTAACCGCTGCATTATCTGGGTTTTTATTTGGCTTTGATACTGTAGTTATCAGTGGCGCTAACCTTCCCATTAAAGAATTATGGAATACATCGCCTTGGTTCCATGGTACATTTATCATGTCTATGGCACTATGGGGAACAGTTATAGGTTCACTTTTCGGTGGTATTCCCTGTGACAGATTTGGCAGAAAGAAAACCCTGTTTTGGATTGGGATATTATATGCCGTTTCGGCAATAGGCTCAGGTCTTGCCACAGATCCATATATATTTTCGTTCTTTCGGTTTATCGGCGGCTTAGGGGTTGGGGCATCTTCAGTTGCCGCTCCTATTTACATATCTGAGATTTCATCACCAGAGAATAGGGGTAAATTAGGTGGTATGTACCAATTTAATTTGGTTTTGGGTATTCTGATTGCATTTATTAGTAATTATCTTTTACAAGGATTTGGCGGTGATAACGATTGGAGATGGATGCTTGGCATAGAAGCTATTCCAGCACTGATTTATACCCTTTTGGTCATCAGTATTCCCAATAGCCCAAGATGGTTGGTGCTTCAAAAAGGGGATGATGAAGGCGCATTGAACACGTTAAAACTAATTTATACCGATGAGCAAGCCCAGAAAAAACTTGATGATATTAAGGCCCATAATCCAGTTAGTACGGCAAAGGAAAAACTATTTTCAGGCAATTATAAAACCCCTTTGATATTGGCATTCCTGATTGCATTTTTCAACCAACTTTCAGGAATTAATTTTGTACTGTACTACGCCCCTGAAATTTTGGAAAGAGCGGGACTTGCAGCACAGGAATCGCTCTTTAGTTCCATATCAATAGGTATTGTAAACCTGATATTCACTTTCATAGGTGTTTGGCTTATTGATAGATTGGGAAGAAAACAACTTATGAAAATCGGTTCAATAGGTTACATTATTAGCCTGGGAATGGTAGGTTGGTGTTTTTATACCGGTGCCAGTTCTATATTATTATTGACTTTTATCCTAATTTTTATTGCCTCACACGCCATAGGCCAAGGAGCTGTAATTTGGGTCTTTATTTCTGAGATATTCCCCAACAAGGTAAGGGCTTTTGGTCAATCATGGGGTACAGGGACCCATTGGGTATTCGCTGCAATAATTACTTTGATCACACCAATTTTTCTTGATGCAGACAAAGGTATATTCAAGGATAATCCGTGGCCAATCTTTATTTTCTTCGCGGGAATGATGGTTTTGCAGTTGCTTTTTGTATTGTTTATGATGCCTGAAACCAAAGGTGTATCTCTTGAGGAATTGAGTGATAGATTTAGTGGACGAAAATCGTAAGGCCCATTATTTGATATTTACTGTTCAACGAATTATTTTGCTATAGAACTGTAGAACATACTAAGCATTAAGTATTTAGTCGAAATAATTATGGAAATCGATGAATTTTTGACAACAATTTCCTAAATTGAAGAAAATAAACTAAATCATGGAGCAGGAAATTACTTTAGGCACAAAGGTACTCAACGGTTTTTTAAAAATTATGGTAGTGATTTTGGTCGCTATTCTGATTGCGGTTATCGTTGGCCTTATATTGGCCGCATTTGGTGTACTATAGACCAATTAAATCGGATATTTCCCCAAATATTATCTCCTATTTATTTAAGATTTTATAAAGCCCATTAATTGTGATGGGCTTTTTTATTAAAGCTGGTTATTTCTTATAACTAATCGAAACCTCTCCATTGACCAACCGATTTTCATTATCAATGCCGCTGAATACGCCCTTTTGCATTTCGCTATCTTCCTTAAGGTAATAGGTCTTAAAATAAATATCCACCCGGTCAAAAGCGATGATGCCTGCAAAATCGAAACTAAAATGTACTATAGATCCCTTGTTCAATAGATTCAATGCGTCCTTTTCAAAATAGACGTTTTCGGTCAAGGCCACTATTTTATAATTCGTGGATACGATCTTAAAATTCAAGGTTTCGATAAAGCCATCAGGGAACTCGAATTTCATTTCATAGGTGCCGGGCAAGCTACCATAAATTGATGCATATGGACTATTTTCGGAAAGCTCCAAAAAATGCTTGGGTACAATGCTATCGTTAACAATCCTTTTGTTCCGGATTTCCAAAGCGATATAGGGCGGAATAACGGGGCTTTTGGATCTCTTTTCCATGTCTTCCTTCGATTCGCAGCGTTCCAATATACTTTGCCCAGCCACTGTATTGGTATAGATATCAAAAGTGCAATAGGTTCCCACTAAAAATTGAATGTTAGTGGGATCGTTATGGCCAATATAGTAAATTTCACTGGCCCCTTCGACCAATGTTCCATCCAACAAGGCTTTTGCGTTAATATGCAGGGTGTCTTCCCTTCGAATAATAGTTCCAAAGCTAAAGTGTTCTTGATACGAGCCATCATCTTGGGGGTACACGTAAGAGTGCTTTATTTTTTTCCAATTGTTCGAGATGATCGTTTCCCCTTTCAGGATCACATCATCTTCACCAAAATAGTAGTTGATGAAATAATAGGTTTTGTTGGTCTTGCCATCATACAGTAAATCAAGTTGTTTCCTTTCTTTTTCTTTATCAAGCTTATGAGCGTCTAGGAATTGTTGAACATCCTCATAACCCATATAGAGCAAAATGACTGATTTATAGTATTTGTTCAGTTTTATAAAGGGTTTGCCCTTATGAAAGCTGCGAGTCTTGTCATAGAGGTATTTTCCGTTAATTGTGTCGTTTCCGATATGTTCGAAATCGTTTTTAAGGTTGGGTCGGTTCTCGTCGTAGTTCCCATATCCGTATAGTTGCATCGATTTTGGCAGCTCATTTAACCTATGCTTGTTTTTGAAAACGTCTATTAGTTCCTTTAGAAAGATGCTGAAATATTCTGATGTAAGGGTCAATGAGTCAAATTCCTGTTTTTTCATAAATTCCTATTATAATTATAAAATTATTAAATAATAAGTTAATAATTAAAAGGAATCGAAAATAATAGTGATCAGTTACATTAGCCACAACTTAAAAACCACTTCATATTCATTTAAACTAGGAACTCATGAAAAAACTTCTATTTATTTTATTGCTGATTCCAATTGTTACTTGGGCTCAAGAACGAACCATAAGCGGAGTTATATCCGACGGAAGCGAATCTCTGCCAGGAGTAAATATTGTTGAAAAAGGAACGACCAACGGTGTAACCACCGATTTTAATGGAAATTTTGAAATAACAGTGGGTGCTGATGCTATACTTGTATTTTCATATATCGGTTTCAAGACCCAAGAAATTGCAGTCGCTGATCAAACCACCATAAATATAGCACTTGCTGAAGATGCCGCACAATTAGAGGGTGTTGTTGTTCAGGGCTTTGCAGGTGTCATGGGTAAATCTAGAAAACGTACCGCTTCTATACAAACAACTCCCGAATCGGTAACTGCTTTTAATAGTGAGGGGATAGAAAAAGCTGGTATTAATAATGTTGCCAATTTTGCCAATTTAGTACCCAACCTTAAATTGAGTGAAAGTCAGGCTATCGGCGTGAATTCACTGATTATTCGAGGTATTCCTCAAATTCGAAATAGCGATGCTCCTGTTGCCTTTGTAATAGATGGGGTAACCATTGCCGACCCTAGTTTGTTAAATCAAGAATTATTCGATTTGGCTTTGATAGAAGTTGTAAAAGGTCCTCAGGGGGCGCTTTATGGCAAAAACGCCATCGGTGGAGCCATTAATATTTACTCGAAAGAACCCACAAATACCATGAAAAACAAAGTAACCTTAGGTTACGGCAATGGAAATGCCTTGACAGCAGGTTTTGTATCATCAGGAGCCATCAAAAAAGACAAGGTTTTTTACCGTCTTTCTACACAGTACAAAAATTTTGATGGCTTGTTGACCAACGAATTTTTAAACAAAAAGGTGGACTTTAGAAAGGAATTTACGCTAAGGGGGCAAATGATGTTTAAACTATCATCGCAGTTTAAGGCAAATGTTACGGCCCAATATATCGATTCAAAAGGTGGTGCTACGTATTACTCTACAAACCCTAGTTCTGCAGATAATGATTTCTTTGCTGTTGGTTTAGATTATTTGAATCCAAACCCGGATAAAGGTGATAATGTTATTTCACAAGATACATTTGGAGAATCTGAAATGCAGAATTTTTATACCAATCTCAATTTAGAATATAGCTTGGACAATGTAAAACTGCAAAGTATTACCTCATATAATAACGTGAAAAGAAAAACAGTTGGTGATCTAGATTTTATCGAAGTTTTTTGGCTCGATCAAGGCGAAACCAATGATACTAAGTCCTTTAACCAAGAAATACGTTTAACCAATAGAAAAACAGACACAAAATTTGACTGGAGTCTAGGCGGTTTCTATCAAAATGTTGAACGGCCATTTTTCCAAAGTGACTTTTTTTTAACTGATGATTTTGCAGTTACCGATTACATAGCCACTTTTAAAACCTTAGCGGTATTTGGTTTCTTCGACTATAAATTAACTGATAAGCTAACGGCTTCAGCAGGTCTGCGTTTTGATAGCGATAAATTTGATTTGAATGATTTGTTAAATGGGCAAACTGATGAGAAAAAAGAGAATGTATTGCAACCTAAAGTATCATTGTCGTATCAGTCTTCAAAAGATGTATTGCTATATGCAAATTATGGTCGCGGATATCGTGCTGGAGGATTTAACCCAAAAGTAACCCCATTATTCAATAGAGATTTTAAAGGAGAATTTTCAGATAATTTTGAAGTAGGTTTTAAAACGTCTTCTTGGAACAATCGATTTATCTTAAATGGCTCAGTATTCTTTTCTGACTTTACAAACAGACAACAGTTCGCTATTACCGGTGATGATTTTACACCTGGTAACTTTAATTATGACAAGAGTACCATTGTCGGATTCGAATTTGATACCAAGACGAGGGTATCGAAGTATTTGGATATTTTGTTCAACTACGGATTCGTGAAATCTAAAATTACTGAAGGCGGATCTACTGGTGGTGCAAGCGGAACCGAAAGAGATTTAGATCAATTTAATGATAAGAAACACCTGGTTGGTTCCTCAAAACAATTTCAACCTTGGTTTGGAATCAAGCATTCCGTTCAATGAGAAAACGACTTTGGATCTTAGTTTAAACTATAACGGGACCGGAAAAATATATTGGGAAGACTCCAATTCAGCTGATTTTACGTCGGATGCGTATCATTGTTAGATGCCCAAGCGAGCTTATCTATTAACAAAGTTAAATTGTCTTTATGGGCTAGAAACATTTTAGACCAAAAATATTATTTAGAGTATTCTGAATCTGGTTTTGGCTCGCTAGGCACCCCTGCTACCGTAGGAACTACATTTACATTTAGCTTCTAAATAGCAGCTTTATTAGCTGACTAATTAATTAGGGGAATAGTACATATTCCCTTTATATAAAAATATTAAGTTATGACTACAATTAATCTTGCAACGGAATTGCCTTGGTGGCCAAAGTAATGATCGAAGAAATGTTCAAGGTTGCGACCAGGTGAAACGGTGGCCATTACAGGTGACTCGGGTTCAAACGAGAGAATTCGCTGACGTATTGGCAAAGGAAACAGCGGCTGTAGGAGGTAAATCGCTAATTTTATGGACACCTAAAGCAGAACAAGACGGTGAAGCCGGTATGAAAGATTGGCCATCAGAAGTTTTAACAGCAGCTTTGAGTCATGTAGATGTCTGGATAGAATTAAATTCCACCGTTTTTCTGTATTCAACTATTTGGGAAACAGCATTTAAGAATAACAATAAATTAAGATATTTAATTATTGGTGAAAGTTCAATTCCTTCTTTAATACGGACTTTTGTTGGTTTTGATATTAGCATATTAGAACAATTTTTAAATAAAGTAAAAGAAATGACCATGAAAGCAAAAGTCATTACAATTACTAGCTCTAATGGCACCAAGCTTTCATATGAAACAGATCTTAATTATTCCTTCGATATTGATAGTGGCGATTATTCGAAACCCATATTTGGTACCGCACCGGGTTATGTAAACGTTGTTCCAAAAACAAACAGCATGAACGGTACTATTGTTTTTGATATGATACAACATGCAGATGTGTATAATACGGACAATCATTTAGAATTTATAATGAAAGACGGGAACATTGCTGAGGTAAAAGGAGGAGCTGAAGCTGAAAAATACAAAGCGTATCTAGCTTCTTTTGACGATCCTAATCTGTATAAGATTTCTCATAATATGTTTGGTTTTGGTCCAAATATTAGAAAATTATGTGGCGAAATTGTTGAAGATGAACGTATTTGGGGAGGCGTAGATTTTGGTTTTGGCCATACAAGCCCAATGGATATGCCGCCTTTAGGACAGCCTGCTAAATCTCATTTTGATGGTGTAGTAGCAAAGACAAGTATCTATTTAGATGATATTCAAATTGTAGATGACGGGGTTGTTTGTCATCCAGAATTAATACCCTTGACAGAAAAATTGCTCACTAATTAATAATGTCGAAAGAAAGCCAACAAAGGGTAGATGATTTTTCAAAAATATAAGTACCATAAGACAAATCAGTTTATGGAATTCATATTGCTTCTATTATTGTTGTTACTTCTTACCTTTCTATAAAGGCCGAATTACTCCAAGAAACCGGGTTGTTACTTGTTTGCCTTTTTAGGGCGCTTTGGGTATATTACGATTATCTCTATTTTGGTTTTGAATTCATTTAGTAATGCCTTTGTCCTTTATCTCATTCTAAAAAAATATTTAAATAATGAAGATTACAGCTTTAGAACCTAAAGTCATCTGGCAACATTTTGATGCCATCAACGCAATTCCCCGGGCATCCAACAGGGAAGAGCAAATCATTGACTATATGATTTCTTTTGGAAAGTCTTTAGGTCTGAAAACCTTGGTAGATGCTACAGGGAATGTAATCATTAAAAAGCCGGGCACCCATGGAAAAGAAGATCATAAGACAGTTGTGCTCCAAGGGCATTTGGATATGGTACATCAAAAGGAAGTTAATTCAAATTTCGATTTCGCCACGAGGGAATTCAAATGTATGTGGATGGCGATTGGGTAAAGGCAAAGGAAACCACCCTAGGTGCCGATAACGGAATAGGCGTGGCGGCCATTATGTCCGTTTTGTCATCCAAAGATATGGAGCACCCGCCTGTCGAGGCCTTGTTTACGATAGACGAGGAAAAAGGAATGACGGGTGCCATGGCGTTGACTAAAAATCAGTTGACAGGAGAAATTTTATTGAATCTTGATTCGGAAGAAGATGATATCATTACAATTGGTTGCGCAGGCGGAGTTGATGTAGAAATCAAAGGCAGCTATGATATAAAACTTTTGGATGCCAAGGAATACGAGCTTTTTTGAAATTCAATTAAATGGGTTGACCGGAGGTCACTCAGGCGTAGATATTCATTTAAACCGCGCCAATGCAATACTGGTCTTGGTTGAATGCCTAAAAGAATTGACTTCCAAATTTGATTGTAGGCTGCATTCCATGAATGTTGGCACGCTCACCAACGTAATTCCTAGAAATGGCACAATGGTAATCGCTATACGGGAGGATAAACTGTCAGCGCTACCACACAGTTTTCAAAGCATTCAGAGCAAACTTCAAAAAAAATACAAGGGCACGGACCCAAAATTGTCCATTACCTCAGAAGTAACTGAAAATGCTACTGGGGTATTGGATGTTCAAACCCAAAAGAGCGTCATCGATGCCATTTTAAATTTGCCAAACGGCGTATTTTCATGGACACAAGGTGTTGAAGGTTTGGTACAAACCTCTAACAATATCGCCATTGCAAAAATTGGAGAGGGCCAGGTATTTTTTGCCTTTCATAGCCGAAGCTCGGTAGATTCGGAACGTGATATGTTGGTAAAACTGATTCGTGACAGCTTTTCATTTTGCGAAGGTGAA
>CAVXJE010000008.1:0-737862 GCA_963762065.1 uncultured Flavobacteriaceae bacterium
TTTTACTTTTCTTTTGGATACAACCCATACTGGAATTTTGTTTTCGGTAGTTTCAAATATTAGAATAGTAAGTTATCCAAAATCAAATCGGACAGCGAAACCATTCCGATATATTCACCATTTTCTTCGACCGGAGCCATCCTGAGACCAACCTTCATCAGTAAATTTGCAACGTAGTGCACGTCCATATCAGCCGGTACGCATATCGCTGGCTTGGTCATAATCTCAAAGATATTAACCTCTTCTGAAGTTTTGTCAGGAATAATCACACCTTTTATGAAATCATGTACTATAACAATTCCATAGGCATCTTGCGGATGTCGCTTTTTAACAATCAAAGCTTCAACCTTTTCTTTGCGCATAATTTCAACCGCCTCTTTTGCAGTGGCCATACCATCTACGAAAACTACTTTTTTCGTCATGACATCCTTGGCACTTTGAAAACTTCTTTTTGTATCCATGTTTATTCTTTTTTTATGTTATTGCCAAAAGTGAATTTATTAAAAATATACATGCGTAAGCATACTTTTACCGTTTTCTTCAAATTTAGAGGATTCCCTTATCGATTTGCTCTAAAAATATTTGTCACGAGCCTGATCCTTGAATTTTTTCATTTGACTTTCCAGTCCAACTATATGGTCTACGGGTAAAACAAAAGCTATACCTGTGCCCGGTTCATCAAATTTGCCCGCTACCTGAATTACTTTCATGAGATTTTCTACAACATGTTCTTCCACAAGAAAAACAATGATTTCAGTTTTTTCCTCAATACTAAGTCCAAAAAAGGTCTTTGCTTCATGCATACCTGTGCCTCGGGCAGGTATAATAGTAGCTCCGGTGGCTCCCGCTTCTTTCATTTTGTCAACTACAGCATCAGTAATGCTTGGTTTGACAAAGGCCATAATTAATTTAAACCGCATCTTTTTTTATTTTTAATTTATACAATCGAATTTTCAATTTCATGAATTGTGCATATCCCAATACTGTGATAATAGGGAATAAGCTGGCAAATGCTATAAGCCCAAAACCGTCAATGGCCGGGTTTCTTCCCGGGACTGTACTTGATAGTCCCAACCCCAGTGCAACCACTAGGGGAACAGTTACAGTTGAAGTGGTAACTCCTCCCGAATCATAGGCTAAGGCAATTAGTTCTTTTGGCGCAAAAAATGTTTGAACGATGACAATAAGATATCCTGCCATGATATAGATATATAATGGTGTTCCAGTAACAATTCTGAATGTTCCAAGCGCTAAAGCAAAAGCGACTCCTATCGCCACAGTAATCCTTAGTCCCCTCTGGCTTATTGTTCCTGCAGAAACCTCATCCGCTTTTATTGCAACAGCAATAAGCGAGGGTTCAGCAATTGTAGTAGAAAAGCCTATTAATGCTGCAAAAATATAAATCCAGTAATACGACCACCAATTTGAGAGTCCATTTGATGAGGTTCCAATAAATTCTGGATCTGATAATTGAGTTGCCATGATTTTCCCTATAGGAAAAAGTGCTTTTTCTAATCCCATTAAAAATAACGCTAGTCCAAATACTACATAAACACCTCCAAGAATCACTTTTTTAAGATGGGGTATAGGTTGTTTCAAAACTACCAACTGAAAAAATATGATAACCAACAAGATTGGCAATACATCTCTCAGTGTATAAAACAAAACAAGACCCAAATCCACAAGAAAATCATTCATACATCAGTAAATATTTTAAAACCAAAATAAGCCATATGCCATCACAAAGATCATCGGTAAAAGCGAAGCAAATGCGATCAGGCCAAAACCATCCAATAAGGGGCTTCTTCCTTTTATCACAGAAGCAAGTCCAACGCCTAGAGCCGTTATTAAAGGTACAGTAATCGTTGAAGTAGTAACCCCGCCAGTATCATATGCCAGACCAATAATCTCCTCAGGGGCTATTATGGTCATCAACATAACCAACACATACCCGCCGATAATTAAATAATATAATGGCCAACCCTTAAGAATGCGTAATACTCCAATTACAATTGCCAAGCCAACAGAAAAAGCCACGGTTAATCGCAATCCCATAGCATAATAATCCATATGTTTTTGAGAGCTTTCAATTAAACCAGCGCTAGAAGAAATTATCGAAGCTTCTTTTGCCACTGCAATTAAGGCAGGTTCGGCAATTGTTGTAGAAAAACCAAGGACGAATGAAAAAATCAATAGCCATATCAGACTACCCTTTTTTGCAAGCGCGTAAGCCATCTGCTCACCAATTGGGAACAGCCCAATCTTGAGGCCTTCCACGAACAAACTCAACCCTACTATCACGAACAGGAAACCGAATATAATCTCCCCTATTTGAGGAAAAGGCTGCCGGATAACCACACTCTGAAAAAAAACAACTACCACTATGATCGGAATCAGATCCATAAGTGCCAGTTTTAATTTTCTGGCTATAGTAAGGATGTTTTGCTTATATCTCACGATTTTTATTCCCTAAATGTGTTGTGAAGATACAAGAACCATCAAAGCGATTGAATAAATCCTTGCATATTCTATTAATACTCGACGATATAAATGACAAAATATGGTCAGTAAAGTTTTGCTTCGGTGATTTTAAAATATTTTTTAAGTGAATATCTTGCAAACTTATTTTTAGTTTTAAGTCATTTTGGTCTTGTTTTTCAATATTACGTTAGTGGTTCTGTTCTGGATTCCACAAATACATGACAATTGTGTTATGGAATATTTACTTGTACTAAGCTCTGCCAAAATTTGAGTTTGAAACTTTCGTTTTAATATTTGGTCATGTGGTAATTTTTATTCATTGTGATACATTTTGTGTGTACCTATTTTAGGACGACTCAGAATGCCACCTAAATGTTTAAGATATTGAATATGTGGCTCTCCTACAAAAAGTTACCTTAAAAAATAGGGATTCAATATGTTTAATCAAAGCAAAGTGAGTAATTTTAAGGTATCTTTAAAATGTTAATGCATATGAAAAATTTAGCCTTTATTGTATCACTTATAATAATGGTGGTCGGATGTAAATCGCAATCAGAATCGACGATAAATCTTTTTAATGGTCATGATTTAGACGGTTGGCATGTAGATGTTCCTGCCATGGACTCAATTCCAGATGCAATCAACCCATTTTTGATTCGGGATGGCATGTTGGTAAGTTTAGGCACCCCTGCGGGCCATCTCATCACTGATGCCACGTATAAAGACTATAGGTTAACAGTTGAATACCGTTTTGCAGGAGTTCCTGGTAACTGTGGGGTATTGGTACATGCGTCTACGCCAAGGGCATTGTATAAAATGTTCCCAAAATCAATCGAAGTGCAAATGATGCATGAGAATGCAGGGGACTTCTGGGTCATTGTACAAGACATTGTTACCGATAATATGGTGGAACGCAGAGGGCCTGAAGAAGAGTGGGGTATAACCGAAGGCAAAAAACGCAGGATTATGAATCTCACAGATGGTTCCGAGAATCCAGTAGGGGAATGGAACACAATGACCGTTGAATGCCTAAAAAATGAAATTAAAGTATGGGTAAATGGTGATTTGGTAAACCACGGGTACGATGCAACTGTCAGTAGTGGTCAAATCGCCCTGCAGGCAGAAGGTTCCGAGGTGGAATTTAGAAAAGTAGATATTACCCATATTTCTGCTATTAGTGAATAAAATATTTAAACAAGTTTTTCTAGATAATTTTCTCAGATTAATCGAAGGTAGAAAACTTATATAAGTTACTGATGAACAAGAAAAATAACAGCAATGCGTCATCTGGCCGAAGAAATTTCATAAAAAAATCAGGAATGGTACTCATTGGCAGTTCATTGGCCTATCCAAAAGCTGTATTTGGTTTAAATGGATTAGCAAAAGATTCAACCTTAAAAATTGGACTTATTGGTTGTGGTGGTCGTGGTACGGGTGCTGCCGCACAGGCAATTCAGGCTGACCCGAATGTAGTCCTTACCGCTATGGGTGATGTTTTTGAAGATCGATTGGAGCAAGCGCATACCGCATTGACCTTATTGCATCCTGACAAGGTTAAAGTTGATAAAGCAAATAGGTTGGTGGGTTTTGATGCCTATTTAAAGGTAATTGCATCTGATGTTGATGTCGTTTTGCTGACCACTCCTCCGGCATTTAGACCAGATCATCTAACGGCAGCTGTTAATGCGGGCAAACATGTATTTTGTGAAAAACCTGTGGCTGTAGATGCGCCGGGAGTCCTTAAAGTGTTGGCTGCAGCTAAAATAGCCAAGGATAAAAATCTATCCTTGGTTTCCGGATTTTGTTTTAGGTATGATTACGCGAATAGGGCAATTTTCGGCCGTGTCTTAAAAGGGGAAATTGGTGATGTCAGGGCTATTACCACATTTCGTCATGGAGGGGAAGCCTGGTATAAAGATCGAATGCCCGATTGGACTGAAATGACCTATCAAATGCGAAATTGGTATTATTATAATTGGCTGTCAGGTGATTTTATAGTTGAGCAGGCTGTTCATAGTTTAGACATGATGTCGTGGGCCATGGGCGATGTTATGCCCATTAAAGCGACTGGTCATGGAGGAAGACAAGTTCGTGTAGATGAAAAGTATGGCAATATTTATGACCATTTTGCTATTGAGTATGAGTACCCCAACGGTGCGAAAGGATACCACTTTACAAGGCAACAGGCCGATACCTCTTCGCAAAATAGTGTTGAAGTGTTTGGTAGTGAAGGTAGTGCCCAGATTCATATTGGGAGAAAGTATGAAATAAGTGGAAAAAATAAATGGAATTTTGAAGGGGAAAGAAACGATATGTTCCAGACTGAACATGATGAACTATTTGCATCAATACGAAATGGGAAACCCATAAATAATGGAGAGTTTATGGCCAATAGTACGATGCTCGCCATTTGGGGAAGAATGGTGGGCTATACGGGACAATCCATAACTTGGGAGCAAGCTATAAATTCCAATAACGTTTTGGGGCCTAAAATTGAGGAATATGATTGGGACCTTGTATGGAAAATGCCACCCATTGCAGTTCCCGGTAAAACAAAACTCATATAGACCCAAATATCATTCTGCATGAAATTCCATTTAAAAATTGTATCACTATCTATTATAGCACTAATTGTAAAGGCAAGTGCTCAGAATGAGCCAATTGTATTTGGTGCCGAATTAGTATTTAACCAATTGGTGAATGAACCAAAATCCATGGGGCAGGCCATAAAATGGATTAATGTCAATACAAATCCTCATACGTGGCGAACAGAAAACGATTTGCTCATTTGTTCGGGGCAACCCATTGGTGTTATGCGTACTGAAAAACAATATGAAAACTTTATCCTTCTTGTAGAGTGGCGACATATGGAAGCTGGAGGTAATTCAGGCGTGTTTGTATGGAGCGATGCTAAACCCGATGAAAAATCCCGTTTGCCAGGTGGGGTGGAAGTTCAGATGCTAGAACTTGACTGGGTCAACCAAAATATAAGGGACGGTGTAAAGCCTCCAATCGCTTATGTGCATGGAGAACTTTTTGGAGTTGGAGGTGTCGAAACAATCGCTGATAATCCTAGAGGAACAAGGAGCAAGTCTATAGAAAATAGAGCCATTGGCAAAGGGGAATGGAATTCATACAAAGTATTGTGTATTGACGGTACCATTAAACTTGCCGTAAATGGTAAATTTGTAAACGGCATCAGTAAATCTACCATTAAAAAAGGATATCTCTGTCTAGAGTCCGAAGGCGCTGAAATTCATTTCCGGAACTTCAAAATAATTGAACTAAGTCCAGGGGTTACATCAGAAAGTCAAACTGCCAACAAAATCTGAGTGCAAAGAATTGAATAATGTATGGTATTATTTTTTAGTTAATCGAAATATTTAATTACAACTAAACAGTTAAAACCACGTCTTCAAATTTAAAGGACAATTGAGGTTCTCTTAATGTTCAAAGATTTAGATTATTTTATTTAAAAAATAGAATTTGACAAATGTCATGTTTCTATGGATTTCCTCACGGTACATTTGTGGTAACAAAATAGAACAAAATGTCTACAAATATTAAAATTCTAGGTACAGGGTGTCCAAAATGCAAGCAAACCATTGCAATTGTTGAGGACGTATTGAGGGAAAATAATATCGAAGCCCACATAGAAAAAGTAGAGGATATTTTTGCGATTATGAACTACAACGTAATGGCAACCCCAGCAGTGGTTATAAATGATGTGGTTGTTTTAAAAGGCAGGGTGCCCTCCAAAAAAGAATTATTGGATTTATTCAAGTACAAAGCGCCCAAAACTGATACTAATAGTGAAAACTGTTGTTCCCAAGACAACTGTTGCTAATCATTAGTTATGTTCGATTGGATAGAGCAAATTGCTAATTGGTTGGTTTATGATGTTTTTGGAATGATCAAGGATAGTCATTTAGCCGAGGCATTGAATTTCTTTATCTATGATACAACCAAGATATTGCTTTTGCTTTTTGTGGTTATTTTTTTTATGGGAATTGTTAATAGTTACTTTCCCATAGATAAAGTAAGGAATTACCTTTCGCGCAATAAACTTTATGGTTTGGAATACCTAGTAGCGAGTCTTTTTGGGGTTGTTACTCCATTTTGTTCTTGTTCATCGGTACCTTTGTTCATAGGGTTTGTAAGGGGCGGTATACCTCTAGGGGTCACTTTTGCTTTTTTAATTACCTCCCCCTTGGTCAATGAAGTGGCCATAGGTCTTTTTGTAGGCCTTTTTGGCCTTAAAACAACCATAATTTATGTGGTTACGGGTATTCTTTTGGGAACCATTGCTGGATTTATTTTGCAAACCCTAAAATTGGAAAAACTGCTAACCCCATGGACCAAAGAAGTATTGGCAAATGCACAACGCGAACAAAACGTGTTCGAGGAAGAAAATACATCATTTAAAAAAAGACTGCCCATAATTTGGAATGAAGTGTTACGGATACTTAGAGGAGTTGTTCCCTATGTTATAGCTGGTATTGCCATTGGAGCATTAATGCATGGCTACATTCCAGACGGGTTCTTTGAGCAATACATGAACAAAGAAAATCTGTTTGCCGTGCCCTTGGCAGCCTTATTTGCAATACCCATGTATTCGAATGCCTCGGGTATTTTACCCATTGTACAAGTATTGGTCACCAAAGGGATACCCTTGGGAACGGCTATTGCATTTATGATGGGTGTTGTAGGGCTTTCTTTGCCAGAAGCAATGCTGTTGAAAAAGGTAATGACCTTTAAATTAATAGGCATATTTTTCGGAGTGGTTACCATTTGCATCATCATTTCGGGATACTTGTTTAATTTGATTTTATGAGCTTGAAGAATGTAAAGAATGATTTGGAAAAGGAGTTATAACGGTTTACAGAAAAAACATTAGCTTTTCAAACTATTTTCGGTTTTTAGGGTCTAATTAGTTGATAAGAATATTCGGGTAAATTAAAGTTTTGAATTTTATATAAATAAGCCCAGCCTTGGAAAATGAAGCGGATTTCATAAAAAAATTAACAAGTAGCAAGGATAGGGATAAGGCTTTTGCAAAACTACTGGACCTTTATCAGCAACGGTTGTATTGGCATATTCGTAAATTGGTAATTACCCATGAAAATGCCGATGATGTACTTCAGAATACATTTTTAAGGATATACAAAAGTTTGCCAAAATTTAAACAACAAAGCTCCCTACATACATGGATGTATAGAATAGCATATAACGAATCGCTTCGCTATTTGGAAAATGAAAAGAAAAAATACCATACTTCCTTGGATGATGTGAACAATGACTATTTAGTTAACTTAACTGCAGATGCTTATTTTGAAGGAAGTGAAATTCAATTAAAATTACAGCGTGTATTATCTGAACTTCCCAAAAAACAGCGGCAGATATTTCAAATGAAATATTATGATGATTTGAAGTTCCGGGAAATGGCTGAAATTCTTGGGGTTAAGGAAGGTACTTTAAAATCTTCATATTATAACACAGTAAAACTGATTGAAGAAAAAATGCTCGCTGTTGAACTTTTATCCAAACCCAAGGTCTAATTAAATAGTATGGAATCATTGAAAGAAAATATAAATTCAGGAAATCAGGCCAACAACCAAAATTTGATGGACGAAAAGTTGCGGAAAATGCATACAGGGGATTTAGGTCTCGAGTTGCCAGATGATTATTTTTCCAAATCTAAAAACGAAATTTTAGCCAAGGTTACCAATCAAAATAAGGGTAGGGTTATTCCCTTGTTTAAAAATAAAGTTTTCTGGGCGGTAGCGGCCGCTATTGCATTATTGATTGTTTTTACCTTGGTTAAGACAAGTACCCTTCCGCGCATCGATGAACTCCCCACAATTGTATCGGATACCATCGAACAATTGAATACAAAGGGCTTAACGAATGAGGGATTCGAAGATCATAAAGGTGATATTCTGGTCACATCACTTTTCATTGACGACAAGGATATTGATGAGTTTGTGGATAATTATATGATGGAGCAAGACTTGTTTGATGAAATAGATTTAAAGTAAAACAATTAAAAATGAAAACTATTCATAATAGCATAGGTCTAAATTATAAAAGGGAAAAAGTATTCAAAATTAAAAACATGAAATCCAAAAAAACAGTTATTGTAATCATATTTGGACTGTTCTTTGGGATTTCGAATGTGTCTGCACAAGAAAATTCGAATATGGAAAACCTGACACAAGAGCAAAAAGAACTTTTAATAGCACAACGAGACTTGGTCAAGGCAAATAGGGAAGCCATGAAAGCCAGCCTTACCCAAGCGCAATTGTCTATTCTAGAAAACCAAGAGTTGAGCAAACAAGAAAGACAGGAAATGTTGGTGGCGACATTTACGGTGGAGCAGCAAGCGTTAATGGCAGAAAATAGAGCCCAAGCATATGAATTAAAAGAACAGTTCAGGGCCTCATTGACCTATGAGCAAAGGGAACAAATACGAATTAGAATGCAAACTAATAGAGGTGAAAACCGAAATGAGTTACGCGAATCTGTCAAAGAGAAAAGAATGCAGAAAAAACAAGGCGGTAATTGAACCGTCGAATAATATTCTAGTGTTAAGTGGTTTAGCTAAAAAAGTTTAACCACTTAAACATGTTTCAATATATGAAAAAGCTTCTCACCTTAATGGTAGTATTATTTGTTCTGCCTTGTGCATTTTCACAGGAAAAATCGACCCAGGAAAAAGAGGTCGATGAAATAATCGATAACCTACTTTTGGAAGATCAGAACTTGGATTCGTTTATTGATTCTTTACCTGATTTTCAGTTTTTATATGTTTCAATCAACTATAATATCGACACCTACTTTTCGGGACGGGACATAGGGATAGACCAATACAATTTAAGGCCCCAAATAACCTATATGCATTCCAAAGGTTTTTTCGCAAGCTTATCCGGTGCCTATTACAGTGAATTTGTACCCAATTGGGATTATACAACCGCTACTTTGGGTTATGGTAAAAGTTTGGACAAGCATAAATCAATTCGTTGGTATAGTTCTTATTCAAGATATTTTTATTCCGATGGTGTGGAAAATCCCTTTGGTAATGCCATTAGTTTCGGAATAGGGATTAAAAACAAGAAAAAAACTTTGGGCACACAACTTACAGCCACCTATTTGTTCGGGGATGATAGTTCCTTTCAAATCGATTCCAGAAGTTTTATCACCTTCAATTTGTTGAAAACAAAAAAGGTCCGTTTTCTATTAAAACCACAGCTAGGTATAGTCGCTGGGGAGCAAACCTTGGAATTGGCCCAAACCTCATTTCAAAATGGGGTATTGATTACGGATTATTTAGAGAATGATGTGTTTGATCTGATCAACACCCAAATTAACCTACCCTTACAATTTAGCAGTAATTCCTTTGATATTGAATTGGGGTATATTATTAATTTCCCATCCGCATTAGTCAACGAATCCAACTTACCAGTAACAGGCTACTTTAATTTTTCGCTGGGGTATATGTTAGATTTATAGGTTTCAAGTTTTGTGTTGTTTATCTAGGTTATGATCGAGTAAATAATTGAATTTCTAGGGAACTGACCTAGATCATTGTCAAAGATTCCAAGAATTATTTCCTTTGTACAAAATTTATATAATTATTGAACCATGCTTTTGGCTATTGTTCTATCGCTGCTTTTGGCCTTGATTATAGGTCTTCTGTTTGTACCGATAATATTGTTCATTGATACAGATACCAAGGAATATTATATACAGCTGAAAGGTTTGGCCAAGGCCAATATAGAGGCAGATGAAGAAAAGCTGTTACGAATAAAGCTGAGGACTTTCTTTAGAAATTTTTATTTCTATCCTTTACAAAAAATAGGGATTTCCAAAAAGAAGAAAATTTCAAAATCCACAAAAAAGAAGAAAGGTAAAAAAATGACCCTTAGACAAGGATTAAGCCTGTTACGTTCTTTTAAAGTGAAACGCTTATTGTTAGATATTGATACAGGAAATTGCATTCAGAATGCTAAACTGTATCCTGTATTTGAACTTATAAATTATAGAATTGGAGGTTTCAAGGTCAATTTTATTGGTAGAAATAGGTTTGCCCTGCACATGCAGAATAGGCCCATTAACATATTAAAATCATTTATTAACCCTAAAAAATCATATTATGGATTTACATTTTGAAGATTTATTGACAAAGATTACAGACTTTATCAAGTCTGAAGCAAAAACAGAAACAATTGTTGGAGAACAATTTGTACTGGGAGAATTTAAATGCGTCCCTGTTATTAAAGTAGGGTTGGGATTTGGATCCGGTGGCGGTGAAGGTGTCGATGCAAAATCCGGAAAAGGCCAAGGAGCAGGTGCAGGTGCAGGTGTTGGTATTGAGCCTATCGGATTTTTGGTAACAAAAGGAAATGAGATCTCATTTCTCGAAGCCGGTAAAACCCATGGTTTGGCCGCTGCCTTCGAAAAGGTACCAGACCTTATCCAAAAACTCGCTGAAACAAGGCGTAAGGAAAAAGAAGCCGAAATGGCTTAAATCCATTGGTCACCTATTCTGACCAAAAAAGAAACTGGGTGTACCTTTAGAAGGTACACCCAGTTCAGTTTTATGCCCACTTACTTTAAAACGTAATTATCTTTGTGATATTTTCCCTTGTTTGTATACTAATTGATAATTACTAAGTTTAAAACATGGGAAATAATTTAAAATATCGTGCACTAAAGAAATGGCTTATTTCTTTTTATAAATGTGAACAAAAAGAGTTCAAAAGAATACTAAGGATTAAATAGCCAAGCAATTGTGTTATATTTTTATAACCATTTTACCCTTGTTACCCCCACTGAAAAGGTCAATAAATGCCTGTGGTATTTCCTCGAACCCTTCCCGAATGGTTTCGGTATAAGTTAATTTGCCCTCGCTCAACCATTGGGCCAATTGGCGAATGGCCTCGGGGTATTTTTCCTTATAATCAAATATGATAAAACCTTGCATAAGGGCGCTATTTCTTATCAAAAAGGTTTGTACACTTAAACTTTTTGGCATAGCAAGTGCATTATATACTGAAATGGCACCACAAATGACCATTCTCGCAAATTTGTTGATATTAAAAAGTACGGCATCCGAGATATCACCGCCAACGTTATCAAAATAGACATCAACACCATTAGGGCATACGGCAGCAATAGCTTCCGTCATGTTTTTAGTTGTTTTATAATTGATAGCTTCATCAAATCCGAATTTGGATTTAAGCATGGCTACTTTCTCATCGGTACCTGCAATACCTACAACATGTAACCCTAGAATATGCCCAATTTGTCCGACAATACTACCAACTGCACCTGCAGCCCCAGAAACTACCAGGGTTTCCCCTTTCTTAGGGGCTCCAATTTCTGTTAATCCCAAATAAGCCGTTAATCCTGTCATTCCTAAAATTCCTAAATAGGCTGATAATGGAGCTTTTTTAGGATCCACTTTAGTAAGGTCTTCCCCATTTGAAATTTGCTGTTCTTTCCACGCCAACATTCCTGAAACGAAATCACCTTTTACAAAGTTTGTGTTTTTTGATTCCAAAACTTCGGCGACTATCCCCGAGACAATTGGTTTGCCCAGCTCAAAGGGCTGAATGTATGACTTTACATCGCGCATTCGCCCTCTTAAATATGGATCTACGGAAACATATTTTGATTTTAGTAGAATCTCACCTGATGAAATGTTTGGCAAGGGCTCCGAAACGAACTTAAAGTCGGTGAGTTTTGGTAATCCAGCAGGTCGATTGTTCAGTAAGATTGTTTTATTCATTTTCCATTTTTTTATTTATAATAAATTCGAAATCTAGTTACTCACATATTGCCTTATTTTATAGGCCCACCCAATAAATAATAACTGGACGGGCAAACGTATTAAAGCCGCTTTCTGGCTACCGATCGCAGGGGTATCTGAAAACACATCCCAAATGTGAATAGGTAAAAAAACCAACATAAGTACTATTATGCCTGTGCTTGCTAATTTTGCATATTTTGGAATCAATAAAAATACGCCCAATATAATTTCCAACAGGCCGGAAATATATATTAAACCCATTTCATACGGTAGAAAGTCAGGTACAAAAGGGGTGTAAAATAATGGTTTAATAAAGTGCTGAATGCCAGCATATATCATGAAAATCGCTAATAATACTTGTAGTGCCTTCCAAATTACTTTCATACAAATTTATTTTCCAAAAAATTAACGATATGAAAAAGATTCAAATCAATATTTATTGAATATACCCTAGGCCAGAATACTTTCATGTCCCGAATCTTTTACAAAAAGACAAGAACTACCGGTCTTGGCGGTCATTTCTTTTACAAAGTCGAAATTCAGATTTTCATCCATCCCAAAAATATTCAGATCTGCTGAAGGCGCCTTTTTTACAATTTCCTTAAAATCGCCTACATGGACTTCTATAAGTGTTTTGGGTAATCGCGCTAGATTGATCAATGAGTTTAGGAATTGTTCAGCGTTTTCTTTTTCCTTAGGGTCACTAATGACGATAATCAATCGAATGGTAGCTTCCCAATTCTTTTTCAGTTTATAGGCTATTAAAGTAGAAAGGTCCAAGTTGCCAATATCCCATCCTAAATTCCAATTATCAGTTCTATCGCTCACCCAAACGTTAATCATATTTCTTCTACCTAATAAAGCGGTAGGGTGCGATGAATATAACAACACCCCAATTTCCAGTCGGATGCTTTCCTTGATTACCGGCCTAATTTCGGTTTCGTAATCATCGTGTTGTTGCAAGTTCAAGAATACAATATTCGGTCTAAAGAATGCCCCTTTCAATGCTTGGTTGCCATAATTCACTCCTTTGGCAAAATCAGGGCTGTTAATAACGGTCCAGGAAGAGAATACCCCTTTATTGCGAAAAGATTCCGAAAGCAAATTGAGTTCATTTACAAGGATTCCATCCTCTGAATTCGCTTCAATGCCCAATAGCTTTATTGAACCCTTGGGTCTTGCAATGTTCCTTAAAAATTGAAAATTGCCCTTGGCGCCACTTATATCCCTTATCGGTACCATTAGGTTAGGTTTCCAAGCCCGCTGTTGCATTTTCTTCATCCCCCAGGTATGTTTGGCTGCCCACTCGGCAAAAGAAACGAAAAGTCCGGAACGTACGTCCTCAAAAGGAGTCTCGATGTTCTGCCTGGACAAAAACCAATATACTACAAAGACAATACTTATTGAAATTAGACTTATAGCGGGATTGATAATAAACATGGCCAATACGGATGAGACCAGCCCTACCCAAGGTATCCACCTATTTACCTTGAAAACAGGCCTATAGCTGATCAATCCTAAGTTTTGCTCGATAATCACAACTACGTTGATCATTGCGTAGGTAATCAAGAAAAATAAAGTAACCAAAGGCGCTATGGCATTAAGATCACGCAGTAGCATGGTAACAAAGATCATGATACCTGTTACGATCATGGCATTCCGTGGTTGGCCATTGGCACTTTGTCCCGAGAGGAACTTAGAATAGGGCAGCACCCTATGTTCCCCCATGGCAAATAAAATGCGGGAAGACCCGACTATGGATGCCAACGCCGATGAAAAGGTAGCTCCCAGAATCCCTGCAATGACCAAGGGTCCTGAGAATGCTTTGTCAATGATGATGTTATAATTGCTTAACAATTCCTCTTCGCTTGCTGTTCGCGCCAACCAATAGGCCAAAACCATATAGATAATAAAGCTTACGCCAATGGCCCAAAGGGTACCTTGGGGAATGCTTTTCTTTGGATTTTCTAATTCACCAGACATATTAGCACCGGCCATAATACCCGTTGACGCTGGAAAAAACACCGCAAAAACAATCCAAAATCCTCCGCCACTAAAATCGTTTTCAGGCGACCCTTTAAACGTTCCCCAACGTATGGCATCTTCAGTGGCAATTTCCATAGAACCATAATAGGCCGCAAAGACTATCGAAATCAGCGATAGTATAATGACTCCCATGATAAAAAACTGAGTCTTGATGGCGAGGTCAGCACTTATATATGCAATGGTAATCAATACCGCAAAGACAGCAATATCAACCAAAAATGGGTTGTGACCCGGAAATATACCCAACCATCCTTCCCTAAAACCAAAAATGTACATGGTAACTGCCAATCCTTGTGAGACATATCTTGGTATTCCCAGACTTCCACCAACTTCCAGTCCCAATGCTTGGGAAATTATGGCATAAGCGCCACCTGCGCCAATACGTATATTTGTGGTAATCGCAGACATAGATAGGGCAGTAGTTAAGGTTATCAAAAACGAAACGATGATGATCAACCATGCCCCAAGAAGACCGGCATTACCTACTACCCATCCCATACGCAAGTACATGATGACTCCTAAAATAGTTAGCAGTGTAGGAGTGAACACTCCCGCAAAAGTTCCAAACTTCTTAATATGTTTTTCCTGCATTGAAAGGTATTTGGCTAAAGCTAGAAAAATTTTATTGAATACTGCAATAAAGATTTAAGGTGTACTATAAAATATTTTAATGAATACTTGGGTCATCCTGATTGGGATACTTTACTAATAAAAGATTTTATCGTAACTTATTGTGAAGTAATTAATTAATGTATAAACCTTGTTGATGATGAAAAGAATTGCTATCGCATTGCTTAGTATTGTATGTATGGGCAATATGGGTGTTGCCCAAGTTGATTATGCAAGTCAAAGGGCACAGATGGTGAAAACGCAATTACAAGCACGGGGAATTAATGATCTGCAGACAATTTCGGCCATGTTGAACGTGCCACGCCACGAATTTGTTCCCGAAAACATGAAAGCCTATGCCTATGTAGACGGTCCGCTTTCTATTGGTAATGGCCAAACTATTTCACAGCCTTTTATCGTTGCCTATATGACCCAAGTATTACAATTAAAATCTACCGATCGGGTTTTGGAAATAGGAACAGGTTCTGGTTACCAAGCAGCCATATTAGGTGAAATTGTTGATTCGGTCTATACCATAGAAATTGTGGAAGACCTGGCTTTGACTGCGAAAAAACGTTTGAAAGAGATGGGGTATTCGAATATCATCGCAAAATGGGGAGATGGCTATCACGGCTGGCCAGCAAAGACCCCTTTTGATGCGATTATTGTCACAGCTGGGGCAGAATACGTTCCACAACCATTGATCGATCAACTAAAAATAGGGGGTAGGATGATAATCCCTGTTGGCCCTTCGCAAGGAATACGGCAACTTACCTTGATTACAAAAAAGAAAAAAAGAATACAGACCCAAAACTTGATGCCTGTACGATTTGTACCATTTACAAGGGAGAAGGATCACCAATAAGACCTTGCAATAAAAGTAGTTGTTAAAAAGAGGTAGCATAAAATCAAATGATCAATTAACCGATTTAACAGCCAATTCAAATAAATGCATATCATCATGGGCAGATCCGGGAACAGGGTGTACAGGATTTTCAGCCTCGTACTTTAAAACCACTACCAGATCTAATGATGGGACAACACCAATAATTTGTCCACCAAACCCACTTGCCAAAAAAGCAGGATGGCCACCAACAAAGGTCAGGTACCACTGGTAGCCATAGCTATATCTTCCATAAATATTGGTTTCATGGTCTTTGGTAGATGTCTCCACCCAATTTTCAGAAATCAAATTCCGATTTTCCCATTTACCCTTGTTAAGATATAAATATCCGAACTTGGCCATATCCCTGGCTGTAAGATAAAGTCCGAAACTTGCTGTTTCGATGCCTTTTGGGTCTTTCCTCCAGGTGTGATCCAGCGGTCTTTTATAAACCTCCCAACTTGTATAGCTTATAGGTTCATCAAGTATTTCAAAAGGTATTCCCATAGGGTCAAAAAGTTGCTCCTTGGCTAGTTCCCCTGGAAATTTATTGGTGCTGTAATACACCAATGAAGTTAAAAAATGTGAATTTCCGGAACTGTAATAAAATTTTTCGCCTGGATCGCGTATTTGCCCTCGAGCCAATGCAGACGCTACCCAGTCATCAGAAAATATCCAATCAACCCATAACGGACCTTCTTCGGCCCAAGACAAGCCAGTGGTCATAGTCAGTACATGGTGTAAGGTTATTTTATTGAATTCAGGATAGGCCGGCATTAAATCGGCCATTCTTTGATTTGTAGAACTTATAATTTGTTGGTCCATGAGTAAACCTACAAGGGCAGAACTAAAGCTTTTGGTAACAGACCATAGGTTGGTGCTTTTATCCTGTCCGCCATCCCCATAGTAATTTTCAAAAACAATGTATCCATCCTTGACAACCAGTAAAGCTCTCGCCAAAGGGTCATTTTCAGCAAATTGATCGGCGAGTACCATTTTTGAGGCGCTTATACCATGCTCTTCCATAGGCGAGGTTTGCCAACCATCCGTTGGCCAATACGCTCTTTCGTTATTTGGCCAGTCATAACCATCGGAAGGAACAATAATGGTGTACTCGTTAGAATTGCAAGAAGAAACCAACAATAATGCGGATGCCAGTATAAAATGTACAAAAACAATGTAGATTCTGAACATAGCTGCATACTACACACTTAATTTAGAAAATCAAATGATATTGATCAGTGAAGCGTGAGTTATATTTAAAGGGGTACTATTTAATAGGGATCATTGCCCACTTATTCTTTGTTCAAAACTTTAATAGGCGTTATTTTGAGACCATAAAAAAACTAATAGCAATAACGAAGATCATGATCAATCCAAAGGCCAATAGCTTAATGGACCTGTTTACGAGTCTAAACTTTAAGGCTGCTATTTTTGAATTAACATATATTTGCTGCCCTAATTGGTCAAATAATTCAACCTCATTCAAACTAATTTTGTAAAAGGTCTTTGAAAACTCTTTAATCGTACCATACTTTGTAATTACATCCCCAAAGAATAAAATATTTTTATCATATTTTGTCTCAAGTCGAGGTACAAAACACCGAATGCTAAAGAAAATTGAACCGACGGTTGCAATGAACCAAATAACTAAAAGTACATATAAAAAAGGATGATCCGGGGCCTTCAAAATAACAAGTTTGATATTTTCAATAATGAAATTGAATAATATGCCATAAAAAGATAGGATAAGACCAGCTTTGATCTCTGATGCCCTAATTAGGTTTGACATATAATTAATGCTGCCCCAATAATGATCAACCATTTCTTCCGCATAGCCTCCTACATCTGAAGTTTTTTTGGATGAAAACTGATCTTCCAGTTCTTGGGGTTCCTCTGGTAGGTTCATTTATATTAAAGATTAAGTAGTAGTATACATTAATAAAATACTGTAATTACCTACATTATATATTACCGTATCTTTTCTACCTACGAAAGATAGTAAATACACACCTAATTCCCATTTTAATTTCTACCTTGAAGTTTTGAAAACTTTGGGTAATGGAATTTAATTTGCACTATATTTCCTAAAATATATTGGCTTGATAAATATTCAGGTCTTTTCGGACAGCCAAATCACTGTTTCGTCCTTTTTCATTTTAATTTAGTATTGTTTCCCCATAATTTACACTTAATTAATAAATCAAAAACCCGATTATGAAAACCAACAAACAACTAATCATTTTAATGGGAATTTCACTGCTGGCTTTTTGCGGTACTTCCTTAGCGCAATCAACCCATCTTGTTACATTAAACGTAGACACCAATGAATTGAACAATAACAACACTGAAGCTGCATTTTCTTTTTCAGTAAGCGAGGGGACAGCTGTTGAGAATATCGATGACCCAGAAGCATTTACAATCATCGTGAGCGAGAACGATAATATCGAATGGGAAGGGGTTTCATCATCAGGGGCCAAAGTGGATATTGATGAAATAGAGATCGTAGAGGATGCCAATAAACCCGACAAGGAAAAAATATTTAAAAAAGATAAAACTCCTGGCAAGGAAGAGAACGGGAAGAAAAAAGTTAAGGCAAAAGTCAAGGACAAAACAAGGGGCAACGAGTATAAATACATTATTAGGTTTAGCATCGGGGCATTTTCCTTTGTGATTGATCCAAGAATCAAAGTACCATAAAATTTGAATACTAAATGCTTATGACGAGTTTTTGTTGTACAAAAAAAGCCTGGGTAACCCTAGGCTTCCTTTTTATTTTTAGTTCGGCAATGTATGCCCAAAACCAGGCTCTTGCCGATAGTCTGGAATTGATATATACTTCCGGCCAGTTCGAAGAAAAAGATCGACTACGAATGCTGGAACGTCTCACTTCAAATCATCCGAATCCGGAAAAGTCGTTACATTTTGCTGAAGAACTCCTTCGCGAAGCAAAAGCAATGGATTCTACCGAACGTATTATTGGTGCACATTTACAAAGAGGTAATGCCCTTAGGTCCAAAGGGGACCTAAGTGAGGCTTTGGTGAGCTATTTTGAGGGTATAAAACTTGTAGGTACAAAAGTGGTAGGTGAAGAAAGGCAAAATCCACACTTGGGTCGATTTTATATCTCCATTGCAGGTGTATATTCCATCATGGGAAATCATAATAATACGGCCAAGTACTACAAAGATGCTATCAAAATCTTTAAAGAATTGAATGATTCAATTAACTATGCATATGGCGTGGAGAATTTAGGGGATGAGTATAACCTGTATAGGGCACAACCGGATTCCGCCTTATTGTTTTTCAATGAATCCGGGCCGATCTTCAAAGCGAAAAATGATAAAACTGGAATTGCCTATAACCTTGGAAATAAAGGGTTGGCCTATGCCCAACTGGGACAAAATACTATCGCTGAGGAGAATATTAGTGAGGCTATGTCTTTGCTTGAAGAACTTGGGGATTATTATCCTATCTGTGTGTATCTCACCTATATGGCAGATATGTACGTGCAACGCGGGGATTGGGATGCAGCTTTTGATTATGCGGAAAGAAGCCTACAACTGGCAAAACAATTCGGGCTTAAGGAACAAATAAGTGATGCCAATCTTAAACTTTCGGAACTTTATGAGAAAAAAGGCAATGCGACAGAATCGCTCAAATATTACAAACGTCATATTACGTTCAGGGATAGTGTAAAAAATATTGGCGCGGTACAACAGATGGCTAATTTACGTACTGATTATGAGGTTTCACAGAAACAAATAGAAGTAGATCTGCTGAACCAAAAACAAGAAAACCAGCGTATCGTTGTAATTGCTACTGCTATTGCCTTATTCTTAATAGGTCTCTTGGCTTTTGGATTGTATAGACGCAATAGATTCATAAGAAAAACCAAACAGATTATAGAGAAAGAACGCGATCGCTCTGATAGGTTGTTGCTTAATATACTGCCCGAGGAAACTGCAGAAGAATTGAAGATAAATGGCAAGGTAAAAGCTAAAAAGTTCGAATCAGTCACGGTATTGTTTACCGATTTCAAGGGTTTCACCCATTATTCTGAAAATTTAGATCCTGAAAAATTAGTGGAGAGTGTTGGTCTCTATTTTTCCAAATTCGATGATATTATGGAAAAGTACGGCTTGGAAAAAATAAAAACCATTGGTGATTCCTATATGTGTGCGGGGGGGCTGCCATTTCCAACAGAAGATCACGCCATAAAAATGGTACAGGCCGCATTTGAAATCCTGGACTTTGTGGAAGCCTCAAGAGCGGATAAAGATTTAGAGCATACACATTTTGACATTCGTATTGGGATAAATACCGGACCTGTGGTGGCGGGAGTAGTGGGAAGCAAGAAATTCTCCTATGATATTTGGGGAGATACCGTGAATGTGGCCTCCCGCATGGAATCGATGTCAGAACCCGGGAAGATCAATATCTCCAAAAGCACCTATGAACTTATTAAGGCGGATTTCGATTGCGAATATCGGGGGGAAATAGAAGCGAAGAATAGGGGCAAGGTAAAAATGTACTTTGTAAATGGTGTTAAAAAATCAGTCAATAAAAAAGCTTTGATAAATAAATAGGTGCTTTCGGACAATAAATGAAGGGGTTGGGATAATTTTGGGGTGACTATACTAGTAATTTCGATACCTTATTCAAGCAAAGTTGATGCATAGGCATACAATAAATAAGAAAGGCATAGGATTAACAAAAATTCTTTTATTTATTAATTCCGGGTATAATGAAATCATACAAGAATTCACGCGGAATAAGAAGTACTCATTAACTATTATAACTTAAAAATTTAATCATGGCCAAAGTAACTATTACATTAATTGTGCAAGCTGAGAGTTTGTATAAACTATCAGCTCCAGAACCGCCCGCTATCAATAATAAATGTAGACTTAAAGATAATAAAAAGGAAAGTCCTCCAGATAGTCCCTTAGGGAGTTTCGAAACGGATGTTTATATCGACCAGGATGTAAAATGGGAAGGGGCAACCAATGACCCTAATGGCGTTGATAAAGGATATTCTGTTGAAATTGACAATATAGTTTATGTGCCCACAGGTAATGACAAAGATTTCTTCAATAGAAATATTGTTTGTGGAAAGAACGGAAACGTACTTGTCAAAGTGAAGAATGACCCAAATTTGGTGAATCAAATTGATACCTACACGATTAATTTCAGTATTGTCCATCCACAAGGAAGTCAGGGGGTTCCCAAATATTATAAAATTGATCCTATAATAAGAGGTAATCCTTAAAATATGATATTGTCCATAAATAGAAAAGCCTATTATATCTTGATAGGCTTCTTTTATTGCTTTGCTCATTTGATGTCGGGCCAAGATCAGCGTATAGCGGATAGCCTGTCCAAGATTTATCAGGATAACCAATTGGTTGGTCTTGAAAAACTGGAATTACTCAGGAATTTGTCATTTAACGAGATGAGTGACCTCGAACGTTCCATACAATATGCAGAAGAACTAATAGCACTTTCAAAATTAGAAAATAACAATTTATACTTGTTTAGGGGATACTATCAAAAAGGAAGTAAATATAGTCTCGCCGGAGATTTGGAAATTGCGTTGGACGCATATTTCAAGGGCTTAGCGGCAGCAACTAAAGCGGAGTACATGGAAGGTGAGGGATCCGCTTACTATGCAATTGCGGACGTTTATTCCATCATGGGTAATTCTGATAACGCCGAGGAATACTACAATAAGGCAATTCAAATATTACGTAAGGCAGACGATTCGGTTTCATTGGCATCGGCTTTGTTGAACACGGGAGAGTATTATTTTAAAAACAGGAAATACGCCGCTGCATTACAGTTCAACGATGAAGCAAAGGTCATTTTTGAGAATGTGAATTATCCAATGGGTATGGCTTATGCTATGGGAAATGCTGGCATGCTCAATGCAGAGCAGGGTAACGATGTACTAGCAGAAGCTAATATAAATGAAGCAATCACTATACTAGAGGAGCTTCAAGATTATTATCCCATTTCCGTGTATTTAACCTATATGGCAGATATATATTTTAGAAAAAATGATAAAAATAGCGCATTTACTTACGCCCAAAGAAGCCTTGAATTGGGAGAGAAACATGGTTTAAAAAACCAGATCAGCGATGCCAATTTAAAGCTATCGGAACTGTATGAAAATTTTGGGGATTATGAGAAATCGCACCAACACTACAAACAGCACATAGCCTATCGTGATAGTGTAAAAAATATTGAAGATGTACAAAAAATGGCCGATCAGCGAACCAATTACGAGGTCTCGCAGAAACAAATAGAAGTAGACCTGCTCGATCAAAAACAAAAAAACCAACGTATAATGGTAATTGCAACGGCCATAGCCTTATTCTTAATTGGCCTCTTGGCCGCAGGATTGTACAGACGCAATAGGTTTATTAGAAAAACCAAACAGATCATTGAGGTAGAACGGAATCGTTCAGATAAGCTGTTGCTTAATATCCTGCCCGAGGAAACCGCCCAGGAATTAAAATTAAACGGGAGAGTACAGGCCAAACATTTCGATGCAGTTACTGTACTGTTTACCGATTTTAAGGGTTTTACCCAATATTCAGAAAATCTATCCCCAGCGGCATTGGTTGATACCATAGGTTTTTACTTCTCAAAATTCGATGAGATCATAGAAAGGCACGGCTTGGAAAAAATTAAGACCATAGGCGATTCCTATATGTGTGCAGGGGGTTTACCTTTCACAACAGAAGATCATGCCCATAAAATGGTAATGGCAGCATTTGAAATCGTCGAATTTGTAAAGGAGGCCAAACAGAATGTTGCTGCCAGTGAATTGACTTTTGACATCCGTATTGGCATCAACACAGGACCGGTAGTAGCAGGGGTAGTGGGCACCAAAAAATTCGCTTATGATATCTGGGGCGATACCGTGAATGTGGCCTCCAGAATGGAATCGATGTCAGAACCCGGGGAAATCAACATCTCCAATAGCACCTATGAACTTATAAAGACTGATTTCGACTGCGAATATCGGGGAGAAATAGAAGCGAAGAATAGGGGCAAGGTGAAGATGTACTTTGTGAATGGCATTAAAATCAGTTCGCGTGAAAAGGCTGTAATAAAAAATTAAATTCTCACGGACATTTAATCAATTAAAGGCCCATCGAAACTTAAGTTATTAAGGAAGATCTATAGCCAAAAAAGTCAGCAAAATAGCTGTCTATCAACAATATAAATCAAGCCTCGATAAAAAATATTTAGTTGAAAGTACTTTCATTCATTAATAATTATACCTATCTTATATTGCTATTTCTATAAATAGCACCTCTTTCCCCCCACAACTAATTATAAGATAGCAAAGGACCTTGATCTATAAGAAAAAATAAACAGGTCTTTAGATTGAAAATTGATTTATCAGTCAAGTCGTGCTCACATCAAAAGTTGCATATATACTAACTAAAATCATAATACGATGGTACAACAAGTAACTATAACACTGACCGTAGAAGCAAACCTTCTTTATGACATGACCAATCCAATACGGGAGGAGGTCGACAAGAAATCCCGATTGAAAGACGATAATTTGGGATGCGCACCGGGTGGAAAAATAAAGGATTTTCAATCATCGGTATTTATCAATGAGGATGTAATATGGGAAGGTAAAACAAATGATCCTGATGGACTTGACAAAGGATTTTCGGTTAACATCGAAAGTATTGTTATGAAGTCAGGGACAAATATTTTTGGAACTGACCCCCTTCCTGGTAGCGGTGGAAAGGTTATCGCCAAGGTCATTAATGATTCAAAATTGGATGGCAAGATCTATGAATATAAGATCAAATTCAGTATCAGTAAACCTGATTTTGATCCTAAATATTTTACAATCGATCCAAAATTAAGTTGTAATACTTAAGAGCGTTGAAATCTTTCGAACATGCAATAAAGTCCTTTCTTGCCATCTGTTTTGTTCTATTGCAAGGAGGAAACATCTATGCTCAGGACCAAAGTGTGGCTGATAGTCTGGTAAAGATATATCAGAAAGGTCAACATACAGGAACCGTAAAACTGGATTTACTTAGGAATTTAGCTTTTAATGAGGTAAATGACCTTAAATTATCTTTGTCCTATGCCGAGGAATTGATATCGCTTTCAAATTTAGAGGGTAATGATTTATATCTACATAGGGGTTACCTTCAAAAAGGCAATATCAATAGGATTTTTGGAAATTTCGATATTGCTTTGGATGCTTATTTCAGGAGTGGGGAAGCAGCTACAAAAGCCGGCTATATTGAAGGACAGGGAGCGGCATATACCGCTATCGCAGACATATATTCCTTAACGGGCAATGCTACTAACGCAGAAAATTATTATGATAAGGCAATTCAATTATTAAGAAAGACCAACGATTCCATAACCTTAGCGACCGTTTTATTAAATACGGGGGATTTTTATTTTCATAACAAGAAATATGAAGCGGCATTAGCTTTTTTTGAAGAGGCAGGGCCCATTTTTAAGAATACCAATTATTTGATAGGAACTGCCTATTACCTAGGTAATACTGGTATGGTCCACGCTAGACAAGATAAGGTTGTTTTGGCTGAAGCGAATTTAAATGAAGCGGTAACAATTCTAGAAGAACTGGGCGTTTATGACCCGGTTTGTGAATATCTCATATATCTGTCGGATATTTATTTAAAGCAACAGGATATCAATAAGGCCATCAGCACCGCCAAGAGAAGTCTGGAACTGGCTATCACTTATGGTATGAAAGACCGAATAAGTACAGCAAACCTTCAACTTTCGACCCTGTATGAACAGTTGGGGAATAGGGCAGAAGCATTCAAATATTATAGGAACCACATTGCCTATAGGGATAGTGTCAACAACATTAAATCTGTTCAGCAAATTGCCGATTTACGGACTAATTATGAAATTTCCCAAAAACAAAATGAGGTAGACCTTCTTGAAAAAGAGTCCGAATTACAGGACTTAAAAGAAAAAAGTCAGGGTAATGTTATCTTAGCCTCCATTATTGCCTTTACCTGTGTATTGATCATCGCACTAGCCCTTTTGAATCGCTTTATTTTTGTCAGAAAAACCAAACGGATTATAGAAGAGGAAAAAAATCGTTCTGATAATTTATTGCTTAATATCCTACCAGCAGAAACCGCCATGGAATTAAAACAAAAGGGAAGGGTACAAGCCAGAAAATTTGAATCGGTTACCGTGCTTTTTACCGATTTTAAGGGTTTTACGCACTATTCCAAAGATCTTTCCCCAGAAGTTTTGGTGAAGAGCCTAGACTATTATTTTTCCAAATTCGACAGAATTTTTGAAAAGTATGGGTTGGAAAAAATCAAAACGATAGGGGATTCTTACATGTGTTCTGGGGGCCTGCATTCCCAAACAAAAGATCATGCACTTAAAATGGTGCAAGCTGCTTTTGAGGTTCTTGAATTTGTAGAAAATACCAAAAAAAATACCACAACAAACGTAAACTTTGACATTCGCATTGGGATCAATACGGGATCTGTCGTGGCCGGCGTGGTAGGGAACAAAAAATTTGCCTATGATATATGGGGCGATACCGTGAATGTTGCTTCACGAATGGAATCGATGTCAGAACCCGGGAAAATTAATATCTCCCATAGCACCTATGAACTCATAAAATCCTATTTCGAATGCGAATATCGGGGCGAAATAGAAGCGAAGAATAGGGGTAAAATAAGAATGTACTTTGTGAATGGTATTAAAAAAAACGCCATGGGTGCTGATAAGAAGTTGATTAAAGATGAAAATGCTTTATAGGTAAGACCATTCCTTGTTCTATTTCGCCTAAAGAAATATGCCCAATTCGTACCCTGACCAGTCTTAGCGTAGGGAACCCTACAGCAGCGGTCATTTTACGTACCTGACGGAATTTACCTTCGCTCAATATTATACTGACCCAGGAGTTTGGTCGGTGTCTATTCAATCGAATTTTTTTATCCGGTTCAGGAAGGGTAGGGGTTTTGATGAGTTTTAAAACTTTGCAAGGCTTGGTGATATATTTCTTTCCCCAAAGACCAATTTCAACACCCATACTCAATTCATCCAAAGCTTCATCGGTGATTATCCCATCCAATTGCACATAGTATTCTTTTTCAATCCCAGAACTATTAATGGTATCACTCAGTTTTCCATCGGTGGTCATTAAAAGTAGTCCCTCTGATTTTTCATCCAATCGCCCTATGGCCATTGTTCCCTCAGGAAAATCATAGAGTTCAGATAAAAATCGTTTGTTACGTATTTGTCGATCTTCGTTGGAACTTAACTGGGAAAGCATTCTGAATGGTTTGTATATTTTGAAATGATGGTGGGATTTTATTTCCATTCTAGATATTAAAGGTGACTCCAACACTTAAATTTGAGGAACGATCCTTATTCTCCCCAAGGGAAAAACTACTATAAAAATAATTGAAGAGGGCAGACAGACTTACAACTTTGTTGATTGGAAGCTCTGCCTTATACTGTTGCAATATGCGGTGATTGCCAATATATTTGTAAAGTGGTTGAAAGTATATGGTAGTCGTGAGGTCGAGATTGGCTTTTTTCCAAGCATGGGAAACCGACAGATAACTACTGTTCCTATGGTTATAGAACTTCTGGCCTGTAGTATTGATCTTTTCGATTTCATACATATAGGCATTTCCAAAATACACCTTGGTCGCCTCGGTAGATACCATTTTTAATCGAATCCCGGCACCCACTAAGCTTCTATTGGTAATCGTCAGCAATCCATTGTTCTGTTGCTGTATAAAGGCCTCCAAACGAAACAATTCAGAAAGTTTTTGATTGTACCTCAGATGAATGAACCATGAATTACGTAAGTCCTGTTCGTTACTTCGTACTAGATTGTAGTTGCCCAAAAGAAAGTAAATCTTTTTAAGATCCTTGGATTTGTATTGGGTAGTAATATTTGAGCCCAATTCAAAGAGATAATCGCCATTGTTGTCGGTATAATTCAACAACAGGTCGCTTTTTAATCCAAAACGAATTGAATCGAGCTGCATGCGTTTCGATTCAATGTTCACCAATTGGGCATTGACATTGCTTTGGATCAAGCAAATGAAAAGGATTACAATCGATTTTTGTAGGGTGTTCATAGGTCAATACCGTTGTACCCGCAAAACTATCCATTTATTTTCAAATAGAGGATTCTTTTGTTGGTCAGCACCAGATCAATAATCGCGATGCCTACATTTTGCACGAATAAACAATAACGTACGGTTGACAGATACGTTTGGGCAAATACCATGGAATAAAAATGCCTCTAGAATACCTCAAATACATATCCTAATAGCCAATAGAGTATTATAAAGACAATGATAAAACCAAAACAGCCACATTTACCACCACCAATTTTTTTGGCCCCGATAAAGGCCAGAATACCCCTAATTAGATTTTTCATGAATTCGTTTTTTTGATTGTACTTAAAAGTACAAAGAATTCTTTGTATTGGAATCGGCCAAGCAAGCCATATAATGCATTTCTTACAAAAAAAGTAGGCCTAACTGATCTGTATCATGTATATCCAAAGTGCTGTTCCATAATTTTAAAAGATAACTAAAGAAAAACCTTTTAATCTATTTATCACAACCCTTTATAATTACTGGTGTTCCCAACGAATACCATCTAATTAAGATTTTACTTTTTATTCAAAACCTTCTAAATCATATTGTTATGATAAAAATTCTTAATCCTATTCAAAAATCAATCTTACTTTTTTCCGGTTTATTACTAGCAAGTTTATTTATTGGCTGTCAGCAAGATCCAGTTGAAATAGATGCTGTTAATCTCACTACGGACACGAATGCCCTAGTTCAGAATATTGCTATAAAAGGCACCCTGCCTTCAGGGGCATTGTATGAAATTGAATTACCCCCAAGCTGGCTTTCTCCTGCTTCCGAAGGCCAAAGGGTTATCTTGGTTTATGCCCATGGATATGTTGATCCCGGAAGACTTATTGCTTTACCTACCGATGAAATATCTGATGGTGTGGGAGGCACTATTGCGATCAAGAAGTTTATTACTAACGCGTTTCTAGGTTATGCCTCAACCAGTTATAGGGACAATGGGCTGGTAGTCGTAGATGCAGTGAAAGATATCACCGAGTTAAGAACCGCAATAGATGTATTCTTTGAAGAAAATTCAGAGCTATCACCCCCTGATAAAGTGCTATTGGTTGGACCTTCCGAAGGTGGGTTGGTTACCGTTCTCACTATAGAACAAAATCCGGGTATGTTCGATGCTGCTATAGCCACATGTTGCCCAATAGGCAGTTTTTACGATCAACTACAATATTATGGCGATGCCCATGTACTGTTCAAATATTTTTTCGGGCCCACCATAAATGGTATTAACCTAGGTAGCCCTAAACGAGTTTCGAAACACACCATGAATGCTTGGAACGATGGATCTTTACAAGCGGCAATTGCTGAAACCTTGCAAGATGATTATTTAAATAATGGGGGGAATAAGATCAGGCAATTTTTGAATTGTGCCAATATCCCCGCAGATCGATCAAATCCTGTTGCAGTTGGTTCTGCCATACTTGAAGTCCTACGGTTTCCTATAATGGCAACCAATGATGCCATTGCCCGACTTGGTGGAAGCCCTTATAATAATAAAAATGATAAGACCATCTATGTAGGCTCTGATAATGACAGAAAATTGAATTTAACAGTGGAAAGGATAAAAAGGTCTGACTGGGAACAAGCAGCCCAAAATGTAGCTGATTTCTATGAAACGACAGGCTTTATAACCACCCCATTGGTCACATTGCATAACGAATTTGATCATGTTTCCCTTTATGAAAACCAAATCCTCTATAAGAACAAGGTGGATTTAAATCCTTTTCCTATTCCTTCTTTATTGAACCAATTACCTGTAGACCAAAAGTATGGCCACTGTAATTTTACCATATCCGATATTCTTGCAGCACTTAATCTTTTACAACCACCAGGTTCCTAAAAATGCGTCTAACTTGATATAAGAACCAATATGGGCAAACCTAGACCCATTTTTAGCTTACCAAAAAGAATTTGTTAAATCAAAAAAACCCTTGAAATACAATTTCAAGGGTTTCTTACGCTTCAAGAGTATGGGTTAAACTTTTACGTTATTGTTGCCATTTCCAATACATGATATTATTTCGGGAATCACTATCTTTAAGTTGGATATTGCAAAAACAAATAATATGAGTTTGGTAGAGAATTTAAAACGTTTTTTTGAGGCAAAGGACCACAATGAGGAAACAGCTGTAGCACCTGAAGGTGTCTGTCCTAATTGCTGGGGGAGACAGGAATGGGAAGGGGAATTTTACAAACAGATAAAAGCCAAGAATATTACCCCGGAATCGAATACCTATAATAATTTCATACATGAGGTTGCCTCTAAACTGGGTCCAATAACCCTAAAAGAGGATGCTTACGAATGCACAACCTGCAACGTAAAATACAAACACAAACATTAGTAGGCGTTAAGCTATGTCCACTTCTTCATTTTATTGAACAAGGCAATAGTAATGCAGATTTGGGCTACATAATAGGTGGGCAATATAAGGAAATCAATAGTATGATAATCCATAAATTCCTTAAAGGAAATAATCGTATCCGATAGTAAAATCATACTAATGCCCAATACATAAAACCACTTAACATTTCCCTTGGCATTGATCCCCAATGCAGCCCCAAGGGATACGCAAGAAACCAATAGGTAGAATAACACCATAAATACCAGTGTTTTGTCGCTCATATTCGGATATAAAATCTGATAAAAGAACGCTAAATAGGCAAGGGTTATAATCAATGTAAACCCCCATTTTATTCTTCCGTTGAACAAGGAAAAAAGAAGATACCCAATATGTGCCAACAGGTACAATCCTATCCCTATAATAAACATGGAACCATCCTCATTCATATGGGATAAAAAATAGTCACCCACTATTGAAAACAATAACGCCAAAATAACCATCCAGACCCCCCATTCTTTTTTAATTTGCTTGTAATGGAGTAAAAGCAGGATTACAACACCAATGCCAGCCACACTTATCTTAAACACAAAAACATTTGTAGCCGTTGCCATGACCGCCAAAACAATTTGGGCTATAAACAGCGCATAAATCCATTGATTTGTTGAGGGTCTTACTGTCATGAAAAATCTTTAGGAAACATTGATTAATATATAAAAGTAGGGGGAACCTATAATTCTAATCATTATTGATAAAATCCAAATCCAACTCATTAAAATTATTGGCGGCTTTTACGAGTAGGGTAGAGCCGATGGTTTCAAAAAGATGATTGGTTTTAAGTACAAATTCGGCCTGTTTTTCAATTTGGTAATTGGGGATGCCGACTACTGTCAAATCAGTAGTCGCGGATTGTTCCGCTATGATATCATAGAAAGGTTTTTGTTCAACCGCATTGTTCAAGATCTTGATTTCAACATTAACCCTTAGATCTTCAACCAATTTGGAAATTTTTTCATGAATGATCGTAGTATCCACATTATTGTTGTTCACGAACAAGACCCTTATATTCGTATTGTTCCATTTTGGGGATGCAATGATAAAACGGGCTATATTCAACATCATTTCGGCATTTTTACTATCGGTTTCCCGCCACCATAAATCAACTGTTTGGTATTTACCGAATTTTGTTTTTCTATCAAAATCCAAATACAATAGGTTATAATCCAAATGCAATAAGGTTTCGGTCATTTTAGAGTATTCAGTTGAATTCTCCAACCCTTTGGGCCATCCCATCATAATGGTATTGGGTTCTACCCCTGAAAATCCAAAGGTCGAGGCGATATTGGTGATGCCCTCATAAATATTATCGACTTTTATCTGCCTAGCGAAGATGCCGAGTTCCTGAAAATTGTCATCACGGACCGTCTGTTCCGTTTTTCGCAGCGGTATATCATTTTTCGTATCCAGAATAAGTTTAAAATTCGTGACAATCCCGGTGCGCCCCGATACCGTTTTACCCAACTCCAATAAATAGGACTGGTGATCACTTTTTCCGCTGAATAGAATTATATTAGGGTTCCAATTGGAGTTTTCATCATCTTTGGCATCAATCTTTTTTAGCCCTTTGTTCACCACATTTTCCCAAACACTGCGCCATACATCGTTGGATTGTATCTTTACTTCCTTTCGTTGCAGGCCGAAATACAGCCCTCCGATAACAGCAAATGCTGCAAGCATGGCAATCATATCCAATTTGAACATTACGACGAAACAAGCGATAAAACCAAGTAAACCTATCCAGCGTTTTATTTTGAATGTGGGTTGAAAATCGGGATTCGCCCAACTTTCCAAGAAATAGGAGATATTGATAAAACCATAAGCGGTTAAATAAAACATTGAAACCACACGGGCAATTACATCCAATTCCCCAATTAAGATTCCGGCTTCCGCAATAACAAAAACCATAAACAAGGCATTTACCGGCTCATTGTTCCTGCCCTTTCCTTTACCGAATATTTTAGGGGTAACCTTATCTATGGACATTGCCTGCAATATTCTTGGTCCTCCGAGAATTCCTCCCAAAGCCGAAGATAATGTAGCTCCCCAAATTCCGGCTACAACCGCAGGAGCGAAAAGCGCCATTTTCATTAAAATATTATAATCTGTTTTTAGCACTTCGGGATTTATACTGAAGGCCATAAAAATGGCAAGTGCAATATAAACCACTAAGCCCACAGCTATTGCAGAAAGCGTACCTATGGGAATAGATTTTTTGGGATCTTTCAGATCCCCACTCATAGCAATACCGGCAGTGAAGCCTGTTACAGCAGGGAAAAATATTGCAAAAACCACTTCCAGGGGTACGGCCCCTTCAGTTGAAACTAGCGGAACGGTTACTGGTGCGAATTCCATAGTACCAAAAAAGATGGCAATCAAGGATATTATGATGGCCGCTAAAATTAGAAACTGGGATTTTAATGCTACAGAAGTGCTTATTAACGCCAAAGCGGTTAAGGAAATAAGCGCAATGGTCCCTGTTAATCGAAAGTCATTGACTGCCATGCCAAAGCCAAAAAACGAATTGAAGCTTTCTGAAAAACCTATTAAATACAATGCGATTGAAAAAGCGGTACCTACATATAATGCAATACCGATTGAACCACCAATGGGAATACCCATACTTCGGGAAAGTACATAGTAAATACCGCCTGCCCCTATTTTTTTATCGGTTGCGACCGAGGATACACTTAAGCCCGTGGTAACCGCAATGACGTGGGCGATTAGAATAATGGCAAGGGCTCCTATAAGGCCGGCATTACCAACAACCCAACCCAAGCGCATATACATGATTACCCCTAAAATGGTCAAAAGTGAAGGTGTAAAAACACCAGCAAATGTTCCAAATTTCTTTTTCCCTGCCATTGCTTAAGCCAAAGTGTTTTTGTCGATTATCTACAAAAAACGGGTAATATAACCATTCTTTTTTGATACGGGTATCTTTTGTGGGAAGGTATATTACAGAAACAAAAATTTGCAATACTCTAAATTGTAGGGTCCGGTAAAGAGAATATTCAATGTTCATTATAATTTCGTTGTTAGGGGCAACTTTATGAAAACTTTAAAAAGTAGATTGGTAAAATGTCGTTATCTTGAAGATAAATTGCATCAATTATGGCACTGAAAAAGTTGTTACCCTTTTTATTCGCTGGGATTTTATTAGGTTGTGGAACTTCCTCAAAGACGATTACGCCAACGGAGCAAAGCAAGCTGTTGGACGAATTGGTATTACAAAAATCCTTTCAAATTGAATCGGACTGGGCTATACCACTCATGACAAACAGCATGAACAGTATCTCGAATGCAGGCCTATTACCTCCGGGAAGTGCAGGAAATAGAATCAATTTAATAGGTAACTCGAATTTTTTAAGAGTAAAAGGTGATAGCATTATGGCGTACCTACCATACTATGGCGAGCGACAAATGGGTGGTGGTTACGATAGCGATGGTGGGGCCATACAGTTCAAGGGTATTCCGGAGGAATATGAAGTTGCCAGGGATGGGAAAAGAGGAAGCTATGATATACGGTTTAAAATGAAAAATAAGGCCGAATCCTTTCAAGTGATCGCAACAATATTTCCGAATTTATCCAGTACCATTTTAGTCAATAGTTCGCAACGGTTTCCAATTCGTTATAGCGGTTATATGGAGGGCATTCAGAACGAATAAAGGTTTACTAAGGTAAAATCCTTTGCGTTATTGTTTATTATTAAAGAAACTGTTGTAAAAAATAGAATATTCATCGCGAGTAATCCTCACCTAAACGTTTATGCTTATATCCTGCTGAACTACCACAGCAAAGTAAGGGGAAAAAACAGATAATGGGAATCTTTGATGTGCAATGTGCCCTCAAGGAATATATGTCAGAATCCGTCAAAATATATATTTTAGAAAATACTATATATTTTTTGCTTTTCAATGAGCCTACCTAAGGCGAACAAGTCGGTATGTAGGAGTGCCGATTGAAAATATTAATTCCAGTTTTATTTAATTACGATTTCCAGTAAATAATTAATTGTTAAAAATCTATATATTTGAGACAATTGAAATTAAATAGCCACGAAAATAACAAGCATTAAATTCCCGATTTTCAGCATATAGAATATTGACATCGAAAAGTGGTGCCACACCTTTTAATTAATAGAAAATATGAAATACATTAGACTATCCATTTCCACTGTATTATGCCTTATTGTTCATATGGGTTTCGCTCAAAATGGTGAAATACAGCTTCTTCAGAATATAGAATCTCGAAATAGGGAAACTTTAAATGGATTATGGCAGGCCATAGTTGATCCCTTGGAAAATGGATATTACAATCACAGATATCAACCAAAAGACGATGGTTATTTCAAAAATGCCAAAATGCAGTCTCTCTCTGATCTAATTGAATATGATTTTGATTCGGATATCGAATTGATGGTGCCAGGTGACTGGAACACCCAACAGGATAAACTGTACTACTACGAAGGCACTGTTTGGTACAAAAGATCATTTGATTACGCTACCACGGGGATAAGTAATAGGCAAGTATATCTCTATTTCGAGGCCGTCAACTATGAAGCCAAGGTATATCTTAATGGAGAATATTTGGGCAGTCACGTCGGGGGGTTTACCCCTTTTCAATTTGAGGTAACTAAACTATTGAAGCCAAAAGACAATTATCTGGTGGTAAAGGTAGACAACAAGCGGAAAAGAGAAGCTGTTCCTACTTTAAATACCGATTGGTGGAACTATGGCGGCATCACCCGATCTGTTCATCTCATTAATATCCATGAACAACATATTTCCGATTATTCAGTACGACTCTCGAAGGAAAAAAATGATACCATAGAAGGGTGGGTAGAACTCTCTACTACGAGCGCCAATGAAGAGGTAACCATTTCAATTCCTGAATTGAATAAATCGATAACAGTAAAGGGTGGCAACAAAGGAAAAACCAGCTTTAATTTTTCTGCCAATCCTGTGCGCTGGTCCCCTGCAAACCCTAAATTATATACCATACATATTACTACGAAAACTGACAAAATTACTGATGAAATTGGTTTTAGGACAGTAGAAACGCAAGGAAGCAAAATACTTCTAAACGGCGAACCTATATTTCTTAAAGGCATAAGTATTCATGAGGAGGCTCCTTTCAAATCAGGCAGGGTTACTTCGGCGGAAGAATGTAGAATATTATTGCAATGGGCAAAAGAACTTGGTTGCAACTTCATAAGACTCGCACATTACCCCCATAGTAAATCGATGATTCTCGAAGCTGAAAAAATGGGTTTTATGATATGGTCTGAAATTCCTGTCTATTGGACCATTCTTTATGATAATCAGGAAACCTATGCCAACGCTGAGCAGCAATTGACCACGATGATCAACAGGGATAGAAACAGAGCTGCCATTGTACTCTGGTCCGTAGCCAATGAAACACCTGTAGGTGAAAGCAGAAATGTTTTCCTTGGCAATCTGGCCAAAAAAGCAAGGGAACTGGATAATAGCAGATTAATAACCGCTGCCTTGGACACCCAATCCGGTGGAGAAGGCGAAAAGGTTATTGATGACCCTCTGGGTGAGGTAGTTGATGTTATTGGTATCAATAGCTACTGTGGTTGGTACAGTGGGGAACCTTTCAGCTGTTCTAATATAAAATGGCGAAACGAATATAACAAACCTATGATCATGAGTGAGGTTGGGGCAGGGGCACTACAAGGCAAGCATGGCCAACCCAATGAAAGATGGACGGAGGAATACCAGGACGAAGTATACAAGTATAACATTGAAATGATGAAGGGTATTGATTTTTTAAGCGGTACCTCCCCATGGATCTTGATGGATTTTAGGTCACCACGTCGACACTTGAAAAGAATACAAAAAGACTTTAATAGAAAGGGATTGATTTCCGAACAGGGAGTAAAGAAAAAAGCCTTCTACAGACTTCAGGAATATTATCAAAACATCAAGTAAACATACTTAAAACCTTTTTGAGGAATGTTAGTATTGGTAATGTAACCCCAGCCGGACAAATACTTGGAACAATTATTTGATGTTAAGATAAAACCTAAGAAGTATGCTTTTTATTAACTATTTTTAAAACCGATTATTAGTTTGTTATATTTTCGAATAAATTAATTAAAACAAAGAATTTCAATGCCTAAACTTACTTTTTCAGAATACGATTCCAAGGGCTTTTATGATGAGATGTTTGATGAAGACAATAATGTTCGGCCAAACTATAAGCTTTTTGCTGAGCGTCTCGAGAAAATTAGCCAAAAGAAACTGAACATGCTGCAATATTCCACTGACAGGGCACAAATGTCGTTAGGGATGACCTTTAATGTTTATAGTGATAATGAAGGGGTAGAGCGTATTCTCCATTTAGATATTATACCAAGGATTATCGAAAACAAGGAATGGGAATATCTAGAAAAAGGACTTCAGCAGCGTATAAAAGCACTTAACTTGTTTATTCAAGACATTTATAACGAACAAAAAGTATTAAAAGATAAAATCATACCAAAAGAGATGATTTTCTCAAGTGCCTCTTACTTAAAACAACTCGAAGGTTTTAAGCCTCCAAGGAACGTTTGGTGCCACATAACGGGTTCTGATTTGATCAAAGGAGGAGATGGCCAATATTATGTATTGGAGGATAATTTAAGGTGTCCTTCCGGGGTGTCCTATATGCTTGAAAACAGGGAAATTCTTAAAAGAACATTTCCGGAATTATTTGAAAAACTGGATGTAAAACCAGTTTATAATTATACGCATATTTTAAGGGACACTCTTGAGTCGCTAACACAGGTTAAAAATCCCAATATTGTGGTTTTAACACCTGGAATATATAATTCAGCCTATTTTGAACATTCTTATTTGGCCCAACAAATGGGAGCAGAGTTGGTTGAAGGTAGGGATTTGGTGGTTAAGGATGAATTAGTGTACATGATCACAACTAAAGGATTACAGCAAGTTGATGTAATCTACCGTAGAGTGGATGATGATTTTATAGACCCTTTAGTGTTTAATAAACATTCGCTATTAGGAACTCCCGGTTTGTTCAATGCGTATTTAAAAGGCAATGTGGTATTGGTAAATGCACCTGGGACTGGTGTTGTTGATGATAAAGCAGTATATGCCTATATTCCAAGAATCATCAAATATTATTTAGGGGAGGATATGATTTTACCGAATGTACAAACCTATATTTGTGACGAGGAAAAAGACCGGAATTATGTCTTTGAAAATATTCATAATTTGGTCGTTAAACAAACTGATGCCTCCGGTGGATATGGAATGCTCATTGGGCCAAAATCCACTAAAAAAGAACAGCAAGAATTCATTGCCAAAATAAAGAACAATCCAAGAAATTACATTGCCCAACCTATGATAAACCTGTCTAGGGTCCCTACTTTGACAGAGAATACCATTGAAGGTCGACATGTAGATTTAAGACCTTATGCCTTATATGGTGATGGGATAAAGATCATTCCAGGAGCCTTGACACGTGTGGCGTTGAAAAAAGGATCTATCGTGGTGAATTCTTCCCAAGGAGGGGGTAGTAAAGACACCTGGGTATTAAATAAATAAAATATTAAAATATGCTTGGTAGAGTGGCAAATACGATTTATTGGATGAACAGATACCTTGAGCGTGCTGAAAATTATGCGCGCTTTATGGATGTTAATTATAATTTATCATTGGAGTTGCCTCCAAACGAAGCAGAACAATGGAAACCACTAGTGGTGACCACTGGTGATTGGGAATTGTATGAGTCTTTGTATTCCAAAGTACAAAAAAACCAAGTGATTTTCTTCTTGGGGTTTGATCAGAAAAATCCAAACTCAATCTACAATTGCATAATCAACGCTCGTGAAAACGCGAGAGCCGTTCGTCCAGAAATCACCAAGGAAGTCTGGGAACAAATAAATTATCTTTATTTTTTAGTGAAGGATGGCCTTGAAAAAAAACGTTACAATAGTAAGAATTTAAGGAGCTTTTTTACTGAAATAAAAAACGGCTGTCAGTTGTTGTATGGCATGTTCGATGCCACCATTTCACGAACCGATGGTTGGCATTTTGGCAAACTTGGCCAGGTAATCGAGCGTGCGGATAAGACCTCTAGGGTATTGGACGTTAAGTACCATATTTTATTGACATCGCCAAAACAGGTAGGGTCTTCATTGGATCTAATACAATGGGCCGCTTTATTAAAATCGGTGAGCGCCTATGATATGTACCGAAAAAAATACGGAAAACTCACCGCTTCGGGCATTGCGGAATTCCTAATTCTGGATATGGAGTTTCCTAGATCCATATTGGCTTGCCTAGTCAGTGCCGAACAATCACTAAAAATGCTTACTGGTAGTGATATTGGTTATATGAACAGTGCCCAAAAAGAATTGGGATTATTAAAATCGCAGTTGGAATATGCAGATATCAATGACATCATAGAAAATGGATTGCACGAATATCTCGATGATTTTCAACGTAAATTAAATCGGGTATCCGCTGCAATTTATGATTCGTTTTTTTCCATAGAAAATATTATTAATTATTAATTCATAACCGAAATATGACCTATTGCCTCGGCATTAAATTAAAATCAGGTTTTGTGGGTATTGCAGATACTAGAATCACCTCAGGTACTGCCACAACACAAGCCAAAAAAGTGTTTACGGTAAACAAAAAAAAGCATTCTTTCTTTATTATGACTTCTGGATTGCGCTCCGTAAGGGACAAAGCGATGACCTATTTTGATGAAATCATTGAAAAAGAGGATGAATCATTCAATAAATTGTATAAAGCGGTAAATGCCTTTTCCAATCAGGTAAAACGTGCTGCCTCCGAAGACCGAAAATCATTAAAAGAAGCAGGATTAAGCTTTAATTTACATTCTATCATAGGAGGGCAATTGCAAGACGACAAGGAGCATAAAATTTATTTATTATATCCGGAAGGTAATTGGGTCGAAGTATCAGAAGGTTCACCTTTTGTCATCATCGGCAATAACGGTTACGGAAAGCCAATTTTGGATCGAGCCATAAATTATGAATCGTCTTTAAAATTTGCCCTGAAAACAGGCTTTTTATCGTTTGATGCCACTCGAATAAGCGCCAACGATGTTGATTACCCCATAGATGTGGTTTATTATGAAAAAGATTCTTTTATTATTATTGAGAAGCGCTATGAAGCAGAGGAATTAAAGGAAGTTTCCAATCTATGGAACTCGGTTTTGAGTGAATCCATCGATAATATATCGGATGATTGGATGGAAAAATTGTTGGTTGAAACATCTTCAAAAATGAAAATTTAAGTAGATTCCCAAAATGAAGTTCAAGATAGTCCACGAAACCACTTATACATTTACTTCTGAAATCTTTTTAGAACCCCATTATTTTAGGTTCAAACCAAAAACGACACCCCATATTAAACTAAAGGCGTTTAGTTTAAATATAAAGCCCCAACCTGCAGGTTTATCACATCAATATGATGCAGAGGACAATCACGTCCATTTTGGTTGGTTCAATGGTTTACATTCAAAACTCGAAGTATATGCAGAATCGGTAGTAGAAGTTGAGCATTACAATCCGTTTAATTTTTTAATCTATCCATCGTCATTCAATACGCTTCCTTTTGAGTATTCAAAGACCTTAAAGCAAGTGTTGTTAGTGGCATTGGCACATGGAAAACTCTCAAAAGAACTAGTTGCATATGGTGATTACATTTTAAAATCCTCTAACAATAGCACCCTAAAGTTCATTACCGATCTTACCATACAAATACACAATGATTTTGTATTGGAATACCGTCATTTTGGGTCCCCGTTGGAGCCTGATATGACCTTTAAAACCAAAAGAGGGTCTTGTAGGGACTTTACGTGGATGCAAATACAATTGTTGCGGCATTTAGGTATTGCCGCGAGATTTGTAAGTGGTTACTATTATATCGAAATAGAAGAGCCTAATTACGAGCTTCATGCTTGGTTGGAGGTATTCATTCCTGGTGCCGGTTGGTTGGGATTTGACCCTAGTAATGGTATAATGGTCGAGCAAAACCATATTCCTGTGGCCAGTAGCGTGAATTTTATGGACACTATGCCCGTTACTGGTACCATAAGAGGGAATGCTACCTCTGAATTAACGACAAATTTGTTGATTGAGGTAATTTAATTAAATTGACATTCGGTTTATATCAGGCTTTTTTCGATTCCTAAACATATAGCAAATAGAATAGCTTGGAATAATAACAATGAAACCTATTATTTTTGATTATTCAATACATTATTGATTCTCAGGCCAATATATGATTGATTATAAAATTTTAATCTTTAATTATTTATGATTATTGTGAATTCTTTTTTAGAGCCTATAGATAAATGGCTGAAAAATAGAAAATAATGCCAACCGCCGGTCAGTCAGAAAACCTATTATAATTATAAATCAAAGACACATAATGTAAATTAATTCTATGGGGATTTGAAGTTAATTATCACTGGGATTAATATATTTTCCAATTGATTTATTTTATTCCTTTGTGTACAACATATTTGTATTTTTATTGAACATGAACGAGGTACTTAAAAGCACAAAGGCAAATTTTGGGACACTCCCTGTTTTTTTAACAGCGATTTCCACCATCTTGGGTGCGATTATGTTCCTGCGGTTCGGATTTGCTGTGGGTTCTGTGGGCTTTACTGGGACCGTACTTATCATCCTTATTGGTCATATGGTCACCTTTTCTACCGCTATGGCCTTAGCTGAAATTGCTACCAATCAAAAAGTAGAAGGAGGTGGGGAGTACTTTATTATTTCCCGGTCTTTCGGCGTCAATATAGGAGCAGCAATTGGTATTACATTATATCTTTCTCAAGCTATTAGTGTCGCATTTTATACCATAGCATTCGCTGAGGCATTTGAAGCCATTAAACCATGGGTTGCCACGGAATTCGGATACGAATTATATGACAACCGCTTATTCAGTCTGCCCGCTTTGTTTCTTTTGATTTGGTTGATGGTATCCAAAGGGGCTAATCTGGGAATGAAAGCCCTGTATGTAGTAGTCACTATCCTTGTCATATCATTAATACTATTTTTCATGGGTTCCACATCCTATTCGGAAGCTTTTGACAGTTCCCAAATATTTAAAAACGTATCTACAGACAAAGGTTTTTTTTATGTTTTCGCCATCATCTTTCCCGCTTTTACCGGAATGACCGCCGGTGTTGGGCTATCAGGTGATTTACGTGATCCCAAGAAGTCTATACCCATAGGTACTCTTTCCGCAACTATTGTGGGAATGATTGTCTATGTATTTATTGCTTACAAATTAGCCTCTTCGGCAAGCCCGGAAGATCTGGTCAATGACCAGCTTATCATGAGCCAGATTGCCTTATGGGGGCCAATAATCCCTATTGGATTGGCCGCAGCGACCATTTCATCTGCATTGGGTTCTTTTATGGTCGCACCAAGAACTTTGCAAGCCATTGGGGGTGATAAGGTATTTCCAAACAGATTTGTCAATTTTTGGGTGGCCAAGGGAACCAAAAAAAACAATGAGCCTAGAAACGCCACCATACTTACGAGTGCCATTGCACTTATATTCGTACTTATGGGTGATGTGAATGCAGTGGCAGAAATTATCTCCATGTTCTTTATGGTAACCTATGGGTCGTTATGCTTGATCTCGTTTATGCAACATTTTGCAGCTGATCCTTCTTACAGGCCTTCGTTCAAATCTAAATGGTATTTATCGCTTTTTGGTGCTATCATGTGCATTTACTTGATGTTTAAAATAAATACGGTTTATGCCTTTGCAGCTATATTGGTAATGGTTTTGCTATACTTCTATATCACATTTAGAAGCGATAATAAAAAAGGTATGGCCAAGATATTCCAAGGCGTTATGTATCAATTTAGTAGAACTATGCAGGTTTTTCTTCAAAAATCAGAAAAGGAGACTGCAGAAGACTACTGGCGTCCTGCTGTCATATGCCTCTCAAAGGAAAGTTTCGACAGATACAGTGCTTTGGAAATTATGAAATGGATATCGTATCGTTATGGTTTTGGCACCTATATTCATTTTGTGCAGGGGTATTTATCCAATGAACTAAAGACCGATGCGGAAAAAAAATTACAGAAGTTGATAGAAATAGCTTCTTCCAGTAAATCGAATGTCTTTTTGGAAACAATTATTTCCCCTTCCAATACAGGAGCTATTGCCCAAGCCATACAGCAACCAGGAATCTCGGGACAGCCCAACAATACAATGCTATTTGAATTTAAAAAAGGGGAACGGAAATGGCTATCGGAGATAATAGAAAACTATAGTTTACTTAAAGTTGCCGCATATGATTTATGCATCCTGGCCAGTTCGGACAAGGGATTCGGGTACAAGAAATACATTCATATATGGATTAGGAAGGAAGATTATGCGAATGCCAATTTAATGATTCTGCTTTCCTATATTATACTGGGACATCCTGATTGGAAAAAGGGTGAGATAAAAATATTTGCAACATTTCCTGAAAAGGATTTGAAAAAGGAACAGGAATATTTAACAGAACTAACCACAAGTGGTCGATTACCTATTTCTGCAAATAATATAAGAGTACTCCCCATTGAAACAGGTCTTAAAAGAAAAGACCTAATAAATGAGTATTCTGTTGATGCGGATCTAACATTGATCGGGTTTCATGGAAGTATGATGAAATCTGAAAAGGCCATTGAACTATTTGAGGGATATGATAAAATCGGCAACATTCTTTTTGTAAATACCCTTACTTCAAAGTTCATAAAATAATGTAGTCGCCATAAAGGAGTTAGATCGGGTTGGAGTACAACTGATCAAATCCGGGAATAGAATTTATACCCTCAGCTTAAGGATATGAATTATTTAGATCCGTAATTATTGGCAAGTTTCCTTGTTTTACTTGCTTTAAAAAACAAAAGTATGGATGTACTTTATCAAAATCGATTGGGTATCCACTATAGGTAGATTTGGGGTGTAATCTAGCCGATTCGTGTATAGTCCGGAATTGAACACTACCCAAAGATCTTGGCCTTCCCTAAAATTATAGCGAAAGCGAACATTGGCAGAAAAAAGGTCCGCAGCGCTATTATATTGCACCAAGGCATTGGTAGAGATTTTTCGATTAAACGCTGTTCCTATGCTAAATCTGGTTATATGACTTTTAAATAATTCATCCCGGTCGGCAAAGTTCGCATGATTATATACATATTGTAAATTTAGTTGAAGGTGTTTGGAAATATACCAGTTAGGAGTTAGGGTAACACTATTTAACCACCCATCGTAAAATGGCCCTGTTTCCACCAGAAAATTACTTTTTATGGTTCTATCGACTGACATGTTGTATGATCCTACAACACGATAAAAATCATAGCTGTCGATAGGAATAATCGCTTTATCTGAAAGCACGAAATCCTCAAATAAATTTTCATGGACCCGCTTTACCAAAATGCCTCCCCCATCAAGATTTCTCCTAGAGAATGACCATTCCGATCCAATTTCAGAAGATAATACCTCATGCTCAGTGTTGCTGAAATAAGCATTTCCCAGAAATTCAAGCTTATGCCAAATAAAGGCTCCTTTTTTCTTCAACCAGGTTTGCGATAATGCCGCTGTCCCAAACTTAAAATCGTTCCGGTCAACAAACCCTACACCAGGATTATAATTGGGACCCGATAAAATAGTTCCAATGGTATACCCAAAACCTGTACGTCTCCGACGGTTCAATTCCATCGCCAAACGACCACTTTTTAAATTTTTGTTGGCAGAACTTTCAGATTGGCTATCAAACGTTTGGGCCCATTGAACGGTCAGATAATCATTGGCAAAAATTCGGATAAGGCCATCGATTCCATAAGCAAGATTATTATTACCATGCATATCGACCCGACTTGTAAGCATGCCACCTATGAAACTGTTTTTATTAAAAACCCTTTTACGCACCCGGAGAACACCAAAATTCTCTGATGGGATGGAATCAAAACTTTTTGTTTGCATATCCATGAATCCCAAATCCCAGGTTTTCATTCTCCCGATCATACGGATACCCCCGTAAATTGGAACCTGCTGTCCATTCTCGGTCAACCCTATTTTACGGCTGAAGAACAAGCGGCTTAATCCCCCTGTCCTAAAATCAAAAATGGATGCCCTTTCCTGAAAGAATTGTCTTTTTTCAGGAAAAAACAAAGAAAAACGGGTAAGGTTTACCAGTTGATCATCGGCCTCAGCCTGGGCAAAATCGGTATTTATGGTAAAATCCGCAGTGAGGTTATTGGTAATGGAAAACTTGACATCGGCCCCAATGGCCTTTTCAAATTCGTTTTTTGAAACATACTCCGTTCCTGTGTCGTTTAATTCATTCGATTTGGCATGTCCCCCTAGAACATAAGGGGTTATATAAATGGTTTTGCTAGGCTTTATCCCACTGAAAACAATTTTTTGGGCTAAAGAGGGTCTTAAAAATGCCCAATTTGTTACCGGAGGAACCGCTGGAAAGACCAATCTTTCCTGTTTTCTGGCGACCTTGCGTTGTACTGTGAGTCCCATAATTACTCTGCCATCCGTTTCTTGGAATCGAAGACTACTGAAGGGAATCCTTATTTCCGTGAACCAACCTTCTTCAGAAATGGTACTTTCCGCATCCCAGAAGGTATTGAAATCCCTATTTAACCATGATGCTGAGGAAATGGTCCCCCCAGTGGCATCGTTTGATATCTCAAGATCATGCCTAATACCGGTCGGGGTTGTGGTAAAGACGTAAGCTGTTTCATTGTCGTTGTAGGTATCGAGTAGTAGTTCTAAATGATCAGACCCTGCAATGCGATCCCGATATAAAGAGGTAGACCTGATTCCATCTGGGTCACGGTCATATGCCCTCATAGAGGCATAAAAGTATTTGGCGTCGTACGCAAATCTAATTTCTGTTTTTTCAGTGGGAGGGGCTCCTGCATTAGGTTCATATTGAACCATAGGAACGGGGGCAATCGATTTCCAAACGGCTTCATTTACCTGGCCATCAAAGGTAATCCCATCAATTCTAGGTATTACAAAGAGACTGTCAGATTGTGCATAGGTTTCAAAAATAGCGATTACAGAAAAAAGTGCATATAATAGGCGACTCCAATCCATCTACTTCTAAATTAATCAAAAAAGCAGTGCTGATTACAAAAAAGATGGTGGGTAAGAAGATGTTATTGTATTATAGTTTACATAAGTAAACTATGAATATGGAAATCTAAATTAAATCCTCTAATGCTTCCAACAATATCGGAACTTCAATTTGAGCAGATTTAAGATATACAAAAAGGGTTTCAACGGTCAATGTATAAACCAAAAGCGTAAGATTAATCCCCATCTCATTGAACAAGCTAAAGTAAATATCATAAATCGCAGAGGTAATTCCGATCATTTTTATCGCTTTTGTAATGATAAGGATTGATAGATGTAACATGGCTTTGGCTTTCTTTGATTGTTGTCTTTATAAATAGACGAGGACAGAATTGTTTTGTTACAGTACTATGTATAAAAAGGTACTATTTTATAATATATTTAACACATTTATGCCATGTTAGGGGAGAGAAGCGTAGTATAATAAAGTTTATTTGGAGTCGCTTTTCGCATAACGTGCGATTGAAACAGGTTTCAATATCCAAGTGATATGACAATTAATGGATTTATAATTGGATCATTTAAGGTCAGCTTTTCTATATATTGAGTGCCTAATGTGGTAATCGTTGAATACAAGAATTTTATAAATATTATTAAGTAAGGATTTTTTTGACACTTGTCTTCAATAGCATGAATAAAGAACTTAATTCGGACTAAATACCTAAGGTTTCGTTAATAAACCTTATTTTTTGTTTACTATTTTTTTATATTTAGTTAAGCATCATATGAAAGGGTTACTATTACTATTGCTTATGGGAATATTTTATCAAGACACTTCACCAGTGTTATTTAACGGCGCGAATGCTAATACGTTGTCCAACTGGTATGCAGTAGATGATGGGGTCATGGGAGGTCTTTCGCAAGGTTCCTTCACCCTAAATGATGTTGGGAACATCCATTATACCGGTACGGTTCGCTTGGAAAACAATGGGGGTTTTTCCTCCATACGCCATAAGTTCGAGTCAAAAGATGTATCTAACTACACATTCGTGTTATTAAAAATTAAAGGAGACGGTAAAAATTATCAATTCCGAATTAAAAGTGATACTTCCCAGCGCTTTTCCTACATCAATAGTTTTGAGACTTCTGGATCTTGGGAGACTATAAAATTACGCTTGGACAGCTTTTATCCAAGTTTTAGGGGATATACCTTGGATAAACCCAACTACCCAGGCCGAGTCATGGAAGAGATATCCATTTTAATTGGAAACAAGCGAAAACAGAGTTTCTCCCTAGAAATCGAAAAAATTTATCTCGAATAGTCAAAAAATGAAATCAATAACCTTTTAATCAAAGAACATGAATTATTTACTTATTGCATTACAGTGTATTGTGTCCATAAGCATTCTCAATGTATGGTTGGTACAGAACAAAAAAGCGACACAATGGCGAGGTGGGAATGCTAAGACCATTGTCGAGGAATTTAAGGTGTACGGACTACCAGTATGGATGTGTTATGTGGTAGGTACCTTAAAAGTACTTTTGGCCATAGGGCTTCTCTTGGCCATTTGGTATCCTGACCTAAGACAAATATCAGCTTTGGGTCTGGCTGCCCTTTTGTTAGGCTCCATAGTTATGCATCTAAAAATAAACGACCCATTGAAAAAGTCGTTTCCAGCCTTATTATTTTTGTGTTTGTGCCTATATATTGCTTTTCCGCTCTTTTGATCCTAAAAATAAAGGATCGGAACCAGCCCATTAAAAATGAAAATGTAGATATTCAGTAAAATAAGTACAATTATATAAAATCCGCTAACCGGCGGATATGCTGTTTTAGGCATCAACCATATTTAAACCATAATGTCTTGTGTGTAGCCTGCATTGAGTGAAGTCGAAGGACAACTTGCTTGGGTACGGCACAAAATATAAAGATTCTCTAAATACCTAAATATATACTGCCTTATAAAAAGCTTATCCCTAGAATTCAGAGCAGATTCCGAGGGTTGAATATCTTATTGGGAGAACGGTTGAATTATTGTAAATTCATACAAATATTAATCTGATATAGAATGAAAGAGCTTCGGATTATTTACGTCCTATTAATTGCCACTTTGATAGCCTGCAATTCAAGTACAGGGAAGAACGAGAAAGAAAAGACACTTGCAGGGAAGGATATCCCCAAGGTGGTTACGGCTGATATAGAGGTCGGTATTAAAGCCAATATTGCCAAAAAAGTAGATGAAGGCGGTGGGTATTTCAATATGAATGCCGATGGTAAGGAATTGCGCCTGCAATTGGTGCGCGTACATACCGAGTACCTATCAAATTTAGGGCCTCAACGTCATTTTGCGTGTGTTGATTTGGCAGATGTAAGTGGTGATGTATATGATGTGGATTTTTTCCTGGATGGTGATCCAGGTAACATGTCGGTTACGGAAACCACCCTCCACAAGCTTAATGGCAAACCTTTCTATACCTGGAAACAACGTAAGAACAAGACTTGGTATAGAGTCCCTGTCCAAAACGCATCATCTGATTTGCTGGGGGTCATCGAGGGAGAGGACAAATTTGAATTTCATTATGAGGTTACACTACCCGAAATGAAGGAATCGGTAAAAATGTGGATTCCATTTCCACAAAACGATCGCTTTCAAACCGTGAAATTAATATCACTAACAGCTCCCGCGGAACATCAAATACTCGAAGAAAAGACATACGGCAATACCATTTTATATATGGAACTCACCCCCGAACATAGTGGGAGGAAAGTTGAACTTGTTTATGATGTTGAACGACAGGAGAAAAAGCCATATGAGGAAAATTCGTCCCCATCCAATTTTCTTGGTGCCAGCTTATTGATGCCTGTCGGAGATCGATTTCAAATGCTTGCAGATTCGATAATTGGTAGTAATCGCAATGATGGCACCATCATGCAGGCAAGGGCGTTATACGATTATGTAATAGACAACATGAAATATATGAAATTTGGGGATTATGGGAATGGTGACGCGGTTTATGCATGCGATGTGAAAACCGGCAATTGCACTGAGTTCCATTCCTTGTTTATTTCGTTGGCCCGATCGGCTGGAATACCATCACGTTTTGCCGTAGGGGCTTCTATCCCCTCGGAACGGGATGAAGGGGGCATCGACGGTTATCACTGTTGGGCAGAATTCTATGCAGAGGGAAAATGGTGGCCTGTTGATATAAGTGAAGCCAATAAATACACAGCACTTGCCACGTATTATTTTGGCAGGCATCCGGCAAATCGCATAGAATTCAGCCGTGGACGAGATCTTCAAATAGAACCCGGACCGCATTCCGGACCGATTAATTTTCTTGCATACCCCGTTATGGAAGAAGGAAATACTCCTGCGTTCGCAAAAACTTTTTTTTCATTCCGAAGAAAACGTGGGCACGATAACTCAGAATAAATGGTAATGCTACCATGATACTGAATCCTTCGGGTGTTACTCACCTTCAGGGTGTTCCTCACCTTCAGTAGGGTGTTCCTCACCTTCGGTAGGATTTTCCTCAGCTTCAGTAGGATGTTCATCGCCTTCAGTCCCAGCTTCCGTGGGGTGTTCTTCACCTTCAGGAAGTTCTCCTTGCTGTTCGGTACTTTCTTCTTTTTTCTGTTCCCTGCAAGAACTAAACGTTCCAGCTGCAATGAAGCTTATTAGTAGCATAATCAGGGTAAAATGTCTAAATTCTTTTAATCGGCTCATCATATAACTGTTTTATGTATTAAAAATCAAATAAATCGGATAATTGGCATTTTAACTAATTAAATATAGCAAAATTTGCCCGAACCCGATTAACTATACTAATATTTATGTAGACTATAACAATTTGAAGCTGAGGGGCAAAAGGCCATGGTCAGTACTTTTGTAGCGAATTTTGCAATTTCTTTTGAGATAAAATCATTACCGTAATAGATTACTTACTTTGCTGACTATATCTTCTGCGGTTTTAAATAGGCCTGTTTAAGCTGGTTTTGTTATTGCATATACCGAGACTCTGATTTTTTTTATGAGTCATACTAATGGCTAAATCCATTCAAACCCATTGATTTTACAATATAATAGGGTGTAAGGCGTTTTTATAAAATAGTTAATAAACCAACTTTAACCCCAAACAAATGAAAAATTACCAAACCATTTTATTCGCATTCACCTTCCTATTCGTTATGGTCGGCGTAAATGCCCAGGGCCTCTATCAAAAAGGCACCCTTCACCTCAAAAAAGGAAAAACGGAAGAAGTCTATATTGAATTGGATTTTGAGTACCCGCAGCGATTTCAGCAGGGAATAACATACATATCGCCAGACGATTTTGAGAAAGTTACTAAAACCGGTAAGCTGAAAGGCAATATGAAGCAAAAAATGGAGCCGAAACATCTGGAGGGTTTTACCTTGGAAGATGGTAGGGTATTTAAGACTGTTTGGTATTCCGATCTTACAGGCAAGGCCATTAAAATGATCCCTAAACGTATGACTTTGGAACAAGTGGCCAATGGCCGTATCCTTATGTATAAATTATACAGCAGAACCACAGGGCGTATAAATCAAGAACTGGCAGATTTGGTATTTGACGATAGACAGAAACTCATAGATTATATACAGGATAATTTTCAATTGCTGATCCAGAAAGACAGTGACAAACCTAAAAATGTAATGCATATTAACCTTCTGAACTTTATTGGTGACAACCCCAGGGTAAAGGAAAACTATGTAAATAACCATTACGGTTTACGTAACCAGTTTACGGAAGAACAAAAAATGGGGAAGTATGTCGATAAGGAGTACGAAGCCTCTTTTTTACTCATGTTGGACGACTACAACCAGGAAGCTAAAGAATCGAAATAAGGGTAATATCCAATTTACAAAATTGGCATATTTGTATTATAATGTTCCGCGTGGCGCCCGCCACGTGCTCGGAACGGGTGACTTCGCTTTGGATAAAAGTAGGGTAAAGCTTAAAGAAATGGTCTATTAGACCTTTATAGCAAATGTACCAAATGGCGCAAGGGGTTATTAAAGTTGCTTAAAAATATTTTATCCCTTCTTAATGTTAAGAATAACAGATCTTAAAAAATTCCAACGACAAAATATCAGTGCCATAAACCTAAAATATTGTCTTGACATAATGAAAATTTAAAAGAATTAGATTTTAATTCTATACTAAAGTATATATTTATACATTGTTTGTAAGTGGAATGTCCTGTGATAATCATATTTAGTACTTGATAGAAATACTTAGACTCTCGTTATCAATAATTTGTTTATTTTCCTATCGATTCTATTTCTGATATAAATTGATTTATTAAAAATCCTAACAATCTATTGTATTTATGCATGCGTACTTATTTCCTGGTCAAGGCACTCAATTTCCGGGTATGGGAAAAGAGTTATTTGAAAAATCCAAATTGGCTCAAGAATATTTTAAAAGAGCCAATGATATTTTAGGATTTTCAATTACTGATGTAATGTTTGAAGGATCTGCTGAAGATTTGAAACAAACAAAGTTTGCTCAACCGGCAATTTTTTTACATTCATTTATTCTAACAAAAACCCTTGGTAAGGATTTTAATCCCGATATGGTTGCCGGGCATTCTTTGGGTGAGATATCAGCTTTGGCTGCGATTGGATCTTTGGATTTTGATTGGGCCCTGAAACTAATATCCAAGCGTGCTTCGCTTATGCAAAAAGTTTGTGAGGACGAAAATACAGGTATGGCCGTTGTCGTTGGGTTATATGATGTTATTGTAAAGGATATCTGTAAAAAGATAGATGGGGTAGTTGTACCAGCCAATTACAATGCGCTACATCAAGTTGTTATTTCAGGTGAAATGAAGGCCCTAAAAGAAGCTTGTGATAAATTAAAGCCAGGTGCTAAGGCAGTGGTAAATTTACCCGTAAGTGGCGCATTTCACTCGCCCTTTATGGAGCCAATAGTTGAGGAGTTTAGATTAACAATAGAAGAAACAGAATTCAAAAAACCAATTTGCCCTATTTATCAGAATGTCAAAGGACGACCGACTGAGAATATAGAATTAATTAAGGAAAATTTAATCAATCAATTGACACATCCGGTAATGTGGAGGCATACAATTCTCCACATGATAGAGGATGGAGCAACTGAGTTTACAGAAATAGGTCCTGGACATTTTTTAAGAGGGCTTGTTCGTAATATCAATAAAAATATGAAAACAAACGGAATTTCGTAAACGACCAAAACACTCCTCAAACTACTTTTATAGTTGTATAATTTCTAATGGATTAACCGCATCACCATTTTAACCCATTCTTACCGATCATTCAACTTAAATGTCAAACATTATGCGCCTCATTTCATTTTTCATTGTATTTATAATAGTGTCTAGCTGTATTATGGATAAGAAATCAAAAGAAGTTAAAGAAGATGTTGTACCCAAGCGTGGGGAATTGAGCAAAGACTCCCAAATATTTCTTGGTAATCGATTGTTTTCAGAAAAAACATGTATTACCTGCCATGATGTGAACAGTATAAAAATAGGCCCTTCAGTGAAAGAAATCATGAAGGTGTATAAAGAGAGAAATGGGGATATCGTGGAATTCCTAAAGGGCAAGGCAAAACCGATAGTAGATACCACGGAGAGTCAAGTAGCGATTATGCAGGCCAACATCGATGGCTTTTTAAAGAACATTTCCGATGAGGAATTGAAAACCATAGCCACTTATATGCTGCATGTGGATGAATTGAATCCAGAATAGTAAGATAATTTAATCCTGTCTTATCATGCTATACACAAATTAAAGATTAATTTGTTCTATAATGTTTTTGCGTTATGTAACTTGAGTTTTGGTTAAAAGCAGGGCAGACCGTTAAGAAAAGGTCTGGTAGACCTTTTAAGCGAATGAGCCAGATGGCGCGAGGCGATACTACAGTTTCTTCAAAAAATTTTACCCCAAAAGTTTCTTTGCGATGTTAATGAAATGCGAAGCATTCATGAGCTCCAATAAAACAATATTAACTACGCGAATAAACACTTTTTATACGACAAGCCTGTCCTGAGCGAAGTCGAGGCATATGAGGGAAGCATAATATATGTGGAATTGTTTATTTATTCAATGATTACCATGTAATTAGTGATTTAAAATTCTTTTCTATTTAGACTGATAAACATCATTTTTTTTTACCATAAGATCAACTAGCTTTGATTTTACGAAACATACACATTTCCTGAAATTAGTTGCCATAGTAGGTGAAATAACGCCGGGCTATGGCAGCTACTAGGTTAAGCTAAACCGATTTAAAAGAACGTGAATTCAATCTTGAGAAATGAGGAGCATTGCAATAAAAATATTGTTAAAAAAGTCTATCACTTACTCCGCATTTATTGTTCTTATAGGCCTTATGCTATTGGGATGTTCATCGACCAAAAAAATAAAGCAGAAAACAAACTTTTTGGGTTCGGATAAAAATGCTACACAAGTACTAAGCAGTAATGGCGATATAGCAACTGATGTACAAGATTATGGTTCTGATAATCATGAAAATATTAGCCAAAAACTAGAGCTAACATCACCAATCTTATCCAATGCTAAAGATTCATTGGCACAAACCGGTACTAGTATAGCAGTAAACGAAGTTACATCACGGGTTAGTTCCGATATCAAAAGTCCGGTGGCTGATAAGATAGTAGAAAATTATCTCAACAGCGAAAATAAAGAGCCTAAAGGTCATTGCCTTTATGTGAGTAAAGGTCGATTTGAACAAGCGTATAAAGAGGTTCATGGTCATTCGCTGTATCAAGATTTACCGGATAGCATGGCCACAAAATCCTTCACCAAAAAGCAGGTATTTAATTTACTTTACTCATCCGCTTCAGAAACACAACAGGGATGGCGAAGCCTACCTGAAAAATATAGGGGTAAGGGCAATGCTGGTGCTATTGCTTATGCAGGTATGGGTACTTTGGTTGATATATCAGGAATTTGGAGTGGCCAATTAAAACCTGGAGCACTCATGCAAGTTTGGCGGTTTAAAGAAGACTATGAACAGGTAGTGCAAGGCGTAGATGTTAAAAAACTAGATCCCTATGGACATTCGTTCATTTTCATAAGCTATGTACGCGATGAAAAAAATGCAATTATTGGACTTGAAATTGCCGATCAAGGTTTTCAAAGCTACAGACCTCTAATACCTAACGATTATGAAGTTTGGTGGGGAGTGAACCTTGGTATCTAGAGGACAAATATGTAGTATGATAAAAATTTAACATTTTTATTGTAATTTCTTCTTTCCTAATATGTTATCATTACAGAGTTTGATTCCTAAATCTATAAAAAAACCCATGTTATTTTTTTCACTATTACTTTCTTTAGGCTTTATAAACGAAATGCCAGCTAAAATAGAAAAAGTAGCACCTTTCTATTGCCTTGTTATTGAAAAGCCCTTGCCTATTGCGGAAACCAGGAGTTTTAAAGAAGGGGTAACCTTAGAGTTTAAAACAGATTTAGATAGTATTGCAGATTCTTATGCTAGTGCCAAGGTAGATGCTGATCAACTTCGTTTGCGTTTAAAAGAAGGCATTCGGTTGGGCACTATTACTTTTGACAATATTAGAACAGCTTTTACTAATCAATTAGTAGACAAGATTATACCTCACTGGTACGGCACTCCTTGGAGTTTTGGAGGCCATACCGCTATACCTAACCAAGGCAAAATTGCATGTGGTTATTTTATATCAACCACCTTGCGCGATATGGGTATAAATCTCAACCGTTATAAATTGGCTCAAAAATCACCTATGGATGAGGCGAAAATGATTAGCTGTGGTTCTGTAATTAACAAGGTTGTTCAGGATACGCCAGAAAAAGCCTTTGAAGAGATCGATCACTTAACGAAAGAGGGACTCTACTTTATAGGTTTTGACGAGGGGCATGTGGGCTATCTTTTAAAACGTGAAGGCGAATTATTTCTAATCCATTCCAACTATCTTTCTCCGGTCTCGGTTTGTGTGGAAACTCTCAAAGAATCACGAGTTTTCAAGCGTTTCACTAAATTTCATCTTGTAGCTATTTCTCATAACGATACACTTTTACAGCGTTGGTTAGAAAATGGTGCAGTGTTGTAGTAAATAGCACCCAACCTCCGAATATTAATAAGCATTCTAGTAAAACAGCTTTTACATACGTGAGAACTATTAATTATCTTGTAGATGATTATTAGTTTCGACGGGTCGATGTGATTGATGTCGTATAGTCTTGCGTCCGATATTTGATATTATATTGAATAGCACAGCTATACGTCGTTTTTTACTATAAACATATTTGTTCTATAATGTTCTGCGTTATGCGGCATAAAAAGGCAAGGTCTTGAAGACCTCGCCTTTTTTGAGCGGGTCGTAGCGAAGGCCTTGGGTAAAGCAGGGTATTAGGTACTACACTTTCCTAAATTTTTCTTCTAAAAATCTCCTCAAAAAAGATAATGGAACACTTATTATACGAACCGACGGTAGGAGGGGAGTGTAATGTGTGTGGAATGGTATAAATTACTTGATAGGTATCCAAGTTGATTTCGGCATCACGGAGACCTTGAGTACAACTACGTTTTCCGATGGTATGGGCATTTAGGTCTATAGGATTGGAATCTTGGTTCAGATAATACTGAATAGATTGTACTAAACAGGGAGGTGCTACGTTCTAACTAGACTAAAAACCAGAATATGAGCCTGTTCAAACCACTTTTTTTATTGCTCATAGTGTTTCCGTTACTATCCTTTTCACAGGTCGAGATGAAATGGAACAAAGAGGTACCTACTAAAATTTTATGGCAAGAAGTTACTTCACTTGGCAACCTTGTCGTTAGTTCAAGAGAAGAATTGATTGGTATCGATACCGAAACAGGTGATATTAGTTGGGGAAAAAGGGCCTTTGGCAATCTTGAGAGAGCTGCTTTCGAAGAACTTCCTAATAGCCCGTTTTTTTCGGTAACAACGGACAATAGCTTACATCTCATCGATCAGTTTAGCGGCAACGAAGTCTTTAATTCTAAAAATGCCGGACTTCAAAAGGTTGCTAGCTATCATTTATTGTATAACTCAGATGCGATTCTTGTTTCCGGAACGGATTACAATGGAGAACCGCTCATGGTTTCCGTAAAAATGTCAGATGCTAGTTTGTCATGGTCGATGAATGAAAAATATGGTCGTATAGTTGCTGCCAATGAACTTGATAATCAAGAACTTCTTATCGTAACCTTGTTCAACAACTACAAACTCAATACAGATACCGGAGATGTAATTTGGAAGAAAACGAACTCCAGGGAAGCGGAGCAAATAGACAAAATGGGGAAATTCGGAGCCTTATTAAAGCAGGCCGCGGAGCATGTCTCTAAAGATATGGATATACAACTAAACTATTACCAGCCCGAAGGCAGTGATGTCTTCTATTTGGGGTCGCAGCAAGAGCGACAAGGCGGAATGACTACATCCTCTGGTAATACCACCATTAACTATACCAATCACTATAACGCGTATAATATCAATGATGGTAGTTTGGTGTGGAGTGAAGAATTAGAGGTAAATGGGGCGCTCAGCCAGGTTTATTTTTTAGATAAAGGAATGCTTGTATTGCCCGATGATGGCAATCGAACGAAAATAAACTTGTTTGACTATAAGACCCGTGAAGGTCTTTGGGGGAAAAAGGGCCGTGGCATTGCAATCAAAGGAGGAGTTTATGATTATTTAGATTCCGGTGAAGGTATTTTGCTGGTATCGCGAACTGCCAATAAAGATTTTCTCAATTATTTAGACCCAGCAGTTGGGGCCATTACCTTTGAAAAACCTGTCAAAGTGGATGGTACAGTCGTTGGGATTGTGCCACTGGCAAATTCAATCCTATATATTACGACCGAATCGATGAACATTTTGGACCATCATACGGGTACACTAAAGTGGAAAAAAAGTATTCAAACCAGACCTAGACTTACCGCTGAGCATCAAGATAAAATCTATGCTTTTGATTACAGTTCCGGAATTTTAAAAGTTGTGGATAAGTCTGACGGTCAAGTCAGTGATTTTTCACAAGTAGAACTTCGATTTGAGGGGAAGGAATCCCCATCGAATCTAGAAATTTTGGAGGATGGTATTTTTATACACTCCGATCAGAATGTTGCCAAATTTAATTTTGATGGATCTCTGGTCTATCAAGAATATTATGCTGCACCGAAGGAAGCGGGTTGGAAACGTGCTTTGCTATATGCCTCGTCGATAAGGGCCGCATATATTGGTGCCGCCTCATACTATGTTTCAGGTGCCATGGCCGCAGCCGAAAATGACGTACGTCAAAAAGACGAAGTTACGGGAGAATTGATATCTCAAATAGGCAACGCATATGGAGAATTGGGCAATGCCGCCTCAAGTTATGCTGGTGCTGCATTTAGAAAGGCGAATGCCCGACTCAATGCCACTAAACAAGGTAGGGATTTTATGTTCATTATGTCAAAACAAGAAAAAGACATTGTATTGTTAAAAGTTAGCAAAACTGCGGGTAATGTAGCGGGTGAAATTAATCTTGGTAAGGACCGTGAGCCCTTATATGCGGTTGACGATATTACCGGACAGGTGTATTATCAAACAGGAGACACTGCACTTACCTCTTATATGGCGCGCTAACAGATAACCGTGAGGAAATCCATTGAATATTGCTTTCTTTTTGTAAACTTGGCGTTTAATACCAATATGGAGGTGCGTACGGCGGGGAATTACGAAGCGTTTGTGCTTCCTGAAGGATCTCAAGTATTCATGAACCAACACAATTCTATTTCATACCAAGTAAACTTTAATCCTGGTGCAGTCAATCTTAGCCGGGAAATGTTCTTTACCATAGAGCCCTATACATCCATCCTTTACAGTCTCAACAGCTTAAGGCGATATCAAAGTTTTGGGTATGGAGTTCAATGTGAAGCCAACTAACGAGCTATGTACGGTAACCCTAAAAAACATAGGTATTCACTTAAAAAACTTATAACTTAACCCTATTTGATATAACGACGGATTATAGAATATTTTTGTTCTATAATGTCTTGCGTTATGTGACTTTGTTTGGACGTCATAAAAAGCAAAAGTCCTGTGAACTTCTCTTTTTTTTGTGGGTTGGGAATTTGGCATTATTTAGCACCTCACTTCCTTAAATATTTCTTCTAAAAGGTTTTTTATTCCAAGGTAATGGAACACTCTTTGCCCGAAACGACGAAGAAGGGTAGGGGAATGAATGTGGAATGGGATTAATCTCTTTTGAATCATTCTAAATTTCATTCAAAACTACCTGATCTATAAGGGAATGATAGAAATATTTGCTAAATTTAAGAGTCAATTTTTAGGTGTTTAGCCTCTTCGAAAATGAAAGCAATGAAGCAATCCGTTAGTTTTAAATTAAATGGGAAATCTGTATCTGTGGATGTTCAGGGTGATGAATCACTTTTGACGGTCATTCGAACATATCTCGATCAAACAGGAACAAAATATGGCTGTGGAATAGGCGAGTGCGGTGCTTGTACAGTATTGTTGGATAATGAAGCCGTGCAGTCTTGTATGATACTTGCAGAAGACCTTAACGGTACGGATATTTTCACTATAGAAGGTCTAAGCGGTAACGGCGAATTGCATCCATTGCAAAAGGCATTTATTGCCCATGATGCTCTGCAGTGCGGGTATTGTACTTCAGGAATGATCATGAACGCATTCGGTCTTTTAAAGAAAAATCCGGCACTTACAAGAAAAGAGATCATTGATGGAATGGACGCGAATTTATGTCGCTGTGGGGCCTATAACCGTATTGCCGACGCCATTCAAACGGCCTCAAAAGAATTGGATAAAAAAGTGAAATTATGAAACGAGATCCGAATAACGACCTATTTTTTAATGATATATACCGAGCTCCGGTTTATGATCGACGCCAGTTTATTAAGAACCTGGGCAGTGGAATTATCGTGACTTTTTGTTTGGGCGATATAGCATTATTGAACGCAAGTTACTTGTCTTCGGATGAGGATTTGAATTTTAATGCCTACCTACGCGTCAAGGAAAATGGTAGGGTAGACTGTTATACCGGTAAAATTGAAATGGGTCAGGGGATTACTACCTCTTTGGCACAAGTATTGGCAGAAGAACTGGAAGTTTCCATTTATGAGGTAGATATGGTGATGGGCGACACAGAACTGTGTCCTTATGATGCGGGAACCTGGGGTTCACTTACTACAAGATTTACAGATCCTGTGATTAGGGCCGCTGCCGCTGAAGCAAGGGAAGTGCTTCTCGGATTGGCTGAGGAAAAATTGGGAGTCCCCAAAGAATTGCTCGCGGTAAAAGAGGGTGTAGTCTACGCAAAAAATGACCCATCTAAAAAAGTGACCTATGCCGAATTGACAAAAGGTCAAAAGATTGTAAAGAGTTTAAAAGATAAACCTGAAATAAAAAGATCAAAAGATTTCAAAATAATAGGCAAGCCTATTTTAAGCTTGGATGCCGAGGCAAAAGTGACCGGAAAGGCTAAGTATACAGCGGACATTAAATTACCTGGAATGGTTTATGCCAAGATAGTCAGGCCAGAGGTTTTTGGATCTGAAAAATTAAGTGTGGACGCGTCCGGTTTGTCAAAGTTTCAAGGAGCGGAATTTATTGAAATAGATAATTTGGTCGTTGTGGTACACGAAGATCCCGAAGTGGCCAATAAGGCGATGAAAAGCATAAAAGTTACCTGGAAATCCCCTGAATTGAATGTAAATGAAGACACTATTTTCTCCTATCTGGAGGAGCAGATCAAAGAATCCAAAGTATTTGAAGAAGGAGGGAATTTAAAAAGTGGCCGAAGCAATTCAAAAGAATTTATTGAAGCCAAATATCTGGATGGATACAAGGCACATGCCTGTATGGAAACGCATGCCGCAACCTGCTATTTTGAAGGTGACAAACTCACCATGTGGGTATCTACCCAATCACCCTTTGGCACTAGGAGTCAGGTTGCAAGGGAATTAAATATGCCAGAAGAAAAGGTACATGTGAAACAAATTTTTCTGGGAGGTGGCTTTGGAGGAAAATCGTTTAACAGTCAGGCCATAGAGGCCGCGTTAATCGCCAGAAAGGTCCGGAAACCTGTCCAATTGTCTTTTAGCAGGAAAGAAGAATTTCTCTACAATAGATTTAGGACAGCAGCTGTGGTAAATGTTGGCGCAGGGATTGATGCCAAAGGTAAATTAACCGCTTGGGATTTTGATATCTATTGTGCAGGAACACGTGGAACAGATCTTTTTTACGATATTCCCAACAATCGAACACGTATGTTCAACAAAGGTGGCGTTCATCCTTTTGGTACGGGTGCATGGAGAGCTCCGGGAAATAACACTACCACTTTTGCGCGGGAATCACACATTGATGTGATGGCACATGCCGCCGGAATGGATCCCTTTGAATTTAGAATGACCAACCTGAAAGATCAAAACATGGTTGCAACCTTGCAGTTGGCCGCCGATACTTTTGGTTGGGTAAAGGATAAAAAATCAGGGCATGGCTATGGCATTGCGCTGGGTCAAGATGCAGGGACTTTGGTTGCTCTGATCTCAGAAGTGAAAGTAAATAAACGAACTGGAGAGGTAAATGTAATAAGGGTAGTTTGTTCTCAGGATATGGGTCAGGTAGTTAACCCACATGGCGCCACGATACAATCAGAGGGGGGCATAACAATGGGAATTGGTTATGCTTTGTATGAAGAAATAGCTTTTGAAGGGGGAAAAATGAAAACGAATAATTTTAATAATTATGAATTTACCCGTTTTTCAAGTACGCCGGAAATCATTTGTGTTTTTCTGGATAAAATGGATGCAAAGCCTCAGGGCGGGGGAGAACCTGCCATTATTTGTGTTGGAGCTTCCATTGCCAATGCGGTTTTTGATGCTTGCGGTGCACGTGTGAACAGAATGCCAATCACACCTGAAAGGGTTTTGGCGGGCATTGGCTAGCGGTATTTTTAAATATAATAATTTTGAAAGTTTACAACCTCTGAAAATTATCTCAAATAGTATAATTATAAGATTTCATTTTACATATTGGCTACCTATATATATCTGCAACTATGTAAAATAGCACGAAAAGGCGCCATGGCTAATAATCGAATAGTTTATCTGGTCTGTAATGTTCCGCGTTATGCGGCATAAAAAGGCAAGGTCTTGAAGACCTCGCCTTTTTTGAGCGGGTCGTAGCGAAGGCCTTGGGTAAAGCAAAGTGTTTGGTACTACATTTTCTTTAAATTTTTGTTCAAAAAAGTTTCTTCTACTAGAGTAATGGAACACTTATTAACTGACCGATAATAGGAGGGGAGGGCAATGTTCGGAATTGGATATTAAGAACAAAACTTCAAATTGGCATATCGAGTTTACAAAAAAATAATAATTTTTAGTAATTTAGTACTACATCTCTTGGTTATTATTTGATTACATCCCATATAATCAAAATTCAATCTCCCCCGATAATTTTTAAATATTTAAAACTGAATTGTGAAAAATACAGTCTACTTCATTTTACTCGCATTTTATCTTATAAGTGTTATGATGGCCTGCTCAAAATCAGCTGACGAAAACAAGGACGTTGAGAATTTCGATGATCCCGTACCTGTAACAAAACTGACCATTGAAAACGATAAAGTTATTTGTGAAGCATGTGATGGGTTCGGTAAAATGCTTGAAACGTATCAAAATCAGGTATTTGTAGGGGGAGAAAGGCAAGTATGGATTTTAGACTATACCGCTCAAGGAATAACGCTGTCCCAAGAAATTGATTTGGCCAATTTTGGTTTTCTAAACAGTATATCAGCGAAAGACGGGATGCTTTTTTTAGGCGTTTTTGACGATATGGGAACTGGAAGCGTTCGGCAATACGCAACAAATGGCTCGGAGTGGCAATTTACAATGAAATATGAAATTGGAAGAGAGCAGGATGATTTCGGCAATGACATCGCAATTTCAGACACTTTAATGGTCATTGGTGCCTCTGCCAGATGGAGCGAATCGGCCAATGCCGCCAATGATGATGAAGGTAAATTTTACATCTACAATAAGCAAGGTACTAATTGGATTCAAACCCAAGAATTTTACAGTGAAAACCGATCTTCTGATGACAGATTTGGCACAGATGTAATCATAGCGGATAATTTTATTCTAGTTGGCGGTTTATCAATTCCGATGCATATCTATAAACTTGACGATATGGAATGGAAATTGGCAAGCGTTGAAATTGATATCGTTCCGGCAGACATCGGTAATTTTGGCAATATCGTCCTTTATTATTCAGAAATGTTGGGTTTTCAGTCATTTGTAATTAATTCAGATGGTTCAATTGGTGCAATAGCCGTGAAGGTTAATTTAGATTTAAGCAATGGCATTCGATTTAATGGAGATAGTATAAGTATGACTGAAAATCATGCTTTGATTACCACTTTGGGCGGACAACAAGTTTATTTGCTAAAATATGAAAATAGTCAATGGACTTTAGAAAATACTTATGATTCAGACGAGGGTGAGCGATTTGAATATGCAGCGATTAAACTTGATAAAAACCTGGTCATCACTTCAGGTAGAGATTATTTGAATTATAAATCGTATTTGTACTTTAACAATTACCAATAAATTAGATTGCTCGTTTATTGTTTCTAAAGGGTTATCGAGGCATCCTCCAATTAGGAATTCAAAAGAATTCAGAATGTTTATTATATAGTTCTTAACCCAAGAGCCCAATATTTAATGACCCAGGTACCCGTAATTTGTTTTTACATCCGGAGCCAATTGCAAAGATCCTGTGGATGTTTGGAATTGATGGCGAGATGGAACACTCTGGTCTTGCGAGCAGAATTTCCTTTTACATAATACCAACCGATATGTTTCTAAAGAAGCCATATCTGGTATTATGGTAAAATAGCCCTTGGCGGGCTATCCACAAATTACCGATGGGTTTGTTCCATAATTTATATTATGTCAAATAGAAAATACATCATTCTCTCGAGCTTCCTACTATCAATAATAGCAAAACTACAAAGTGTATACTCCAAAAATAGTACTACATCGAAATTTTCTTACTTCTTATAGAAAATTATCAAAAATAAATGTTTTAAAAAAAACAATTCTTAACTTTACTACATTATTTAACGCCCTAAATAAATTGAAAATGAGAAGTTCCCTCCCCATTCTTGTACTCTTATATTCTTTTTTCTTTATTAGTAGTTGCAACAAAGATGATGTATCAAAAGCCGTAATACTTCAAAGTGCGGAGTATACAATCTATGATATATCAAATTCCGGTATTACCGGTAAAGCGACCTTTACCCAAGAGGATAATGGTTCAACCCACGTACTGATTGAACTTGAAGGTTCGTTCACTTCTGTAAATCCAGCATACATTCGATTTAACACTGCAGCTAAAGGTGGGGATGTTGCCATCACATTAAAAGTTTGTGAATGCGCTATTAGTAATACCACCATTACCAAGTTTGACAATGGCAGCCCTATTACCTACGAGGGCTTACTAAATCTTAATGGTCATATTACCATACATGACGGAAGTGGCAGCAATGCCGCTATAGTTGCTGTTGCCGATATTGGATCCAATGCCAACTAGTTATTTTGTTGTTGTTACCACAATAAGTATTTTTAATTCTTTTTTTGGGCGCTGTTCTACCCCAATTTAAGCTCTACATCGTTTTTTTAAGTTATTTATAGATTATTCGGGATAATAAAATTTTTGATAAAAATCTTATCATAACTTTGGCTTAACAATTAACCCAATAAAAAATGAAAATGAAAAATTCCCTTAATATTCTTATTCTCACTTGTGCATTAATTTTTACCAATTGCAAGAAAGATGATGTTGCTACAGCGGTTATACTGCAAAGTGTGGAGTATAACATTTACGATGTGGCTGGTTCTGGTATTACCGGAAAAGCAACTTTTACCCAAGAAGATAATGGTTCAACCCACGTATTAATTGAATTGGACGGTGCCACTACAGCAACGAATCCTGCATTTATACGTTATAATACTGCAGCTAAAGGTGGGGATGTTGCCATCACATTAAAAGTTTGTGAATGCTCTATCAGTAATACTACAATCACCAAGTTTGACAGTGGTTCGACAATAACCTATGAGGGCTTACTAAATCTTAATGGTCATATCACCATTCATCAAAACGGTAGTGATCAATCAACAATAGTTGCCGTTGCCGATATCGGTGTGAACGGGAAATAATATAAAGCTGATAACATTATAAAAAAAACCTGCCAACGTTGGCAGGTTTTTTTGTTCATTGGTATTTTACAAAATTATTGGCACTACCACTTAATAATTCCTGGTCAATCCCATATACTCCTCTACACCTTGTTGAAGCCTATAATATTCAGAAAATTGTTGTTTTATGCGTTCAACATATTCTTGCGCGGATTTTTTATGATCCTTTATTGAAGCTATTATTTCCTTATTGGTATTATTCAATGACTCCAATCCGTTTTTGAGCGATTGTATTCGTTCATACAAACTATAGGTTTGTGGTTCACAATTATAGGAATTTAACTTGGTTCGAAGTTGAGTAACATTTTTTTGATTTCGTTCTAGGCGAACAACCAATGCACTATTTTTTGGTCCTTCAAGAAGATTTGACCCTTCAGTATTTTGTAAAGTTCTCATAGAATTTGGATTTTGGGGTTCAACAAATACTACTTTTCTTTCACGAAATTACGAAATATTCGTATCCGATGTCCATTTTAAGCCACACAAATCAAAAATTTAACGTTCTTTTTACAAAATAGAAAAATATAAAAGGATATAAATGCGTATCCAGCATATTACAAACAAAATAAAACCTCCATTTAACGGAGGTTTCAGTAATAATCGATGGATTATTATTTGCTAATTTTCCACATCGTCTTCCTCAAACCCAATTTCAGCTACTGCCTTATTGAGTTTATTGGAAAAAGGATTTCGGATTAGCTCTTTAAGAAGTCTTTGTCTTTTTCTATCGGATATGTCCATAGTATCCAAGATACCCCGCATTCGCTGGGTTTTTGCAAAATGTTCTTTCTTTAATTGTACACGTTCAATTACACTAAGCACCAAATCTGGTTCAAACTCTTCCATTATCGTGTATTTTTGAACTTTTGAGGTCTTGAAGCTCTTTGTAGTAGGCTTTTTTTGGGAATACACTTGAAGTGTCCCTAAAAGTAAAAACAGGGCTCCAAAAGTAAAAAAAACGATTTTTTTCATTCTCATATAGTAGAGCGTCTCGATGTTAAATATACCGAATTATACTTAGCTAGCCCATTCTAATTGTGTGACTATAACGAGTTTTATCGTTACTTTATCGGTTAATACATCAAGCCCAACCTTTCAAAAATAAAAATGTTTCGTCTTTGATAATATTGATTTTATTTCCTTCTTATATAATCAACATAAAATGTTTCAAATAATCACATAAAAAAAACCGATACATTAATGTTAACATATCGGTTCTTCTACCCTTATTTTTCTACTTTAGGAAGAGGGTTGTAACTCCATTTTGGCTTTTAAATACTTTTTATATTGCCCTTTCGACAAGATATCTTCCATATCCTCACTTTCCTGAACGTATAACTGCTTCATCATAACAGCTTTATCAGCAGCAGAAACATCCAATTTCTTGGCTTTGGCCTTGCGAATCATATAAGTGGCCACCATTTCCTCAAATTGCACCGTTTGACTGCTAGTCAAGTCCAACTCCGCTTTGTATTTCTTAGTCAACTCTTTTGCTTTGGCTTTCAACATTCCTTCGTCGTCCTGAAAAAACGAATCGCCGGCACTAACTTGTTGCAATAACAATAAGCTGAAAAATAAAATAAGATGTTTCATGTTTAGTAATTTTAAATTTATATGGTTTAATTTACAATAGTTTCCTTACAACAACATAAGTTATAAAAAAACAATTTATAATGGCGGTGAATCTACCATTTTTTGTACCTATTGCAATAGTCAAGCCAAAAAATAAACCTGTTGAAAGAATGATTATAACATTACCAAAATGATGCTTAACTTCGTGCCTTAAAAATTGTAATCAATTATGTGGATTTGGATTGTCTTTATTGCCTTGGTGGTAGTATTTCTGGCTCTTGATTTGGGTGTTTTCCATAAACATGAACATGTTATAAAGAGTAAGGAAGCTGGTATGTGGACAGCCATTTGGGTAACTGTTGCACTAAGTTTCAGTGGTGTTATTTATTGGTTATTTTCTTCGGGCCTTATCGATAATCCTACAGGACTTAGCCCTAATACTGCTGTTCTTAAGTATATCACGGGATATCTTATTGAACTTTCCCTCAGTATAGACAATGTTTTTGTCATTGCGGTAATATTCTCTGCTTTTAAAATCCCACCCTTATACCAACACCGTGTTTTGTTCTGGGGTATTTTGGGTGCCATTGTCTTTCGCGGACTTATGATTTTATTTGGAGTTGCGCTCATCACCAAGTTTGAATGGATAATATATGTATTTGGCGTGTTTTTGCTTTATACTGCCTTTAAAATGTTCAAATCCAGTGATTCTGATTTTAACCCTAAAAAATCATTTGTCTTCAGACAAATAAAAAAAATATACCCTATTACAAGTACTATTCAAGACCATAGTTTTTTTGTAAAACGAATGGGGGTCACTGCTGCTACTCCCCTTTTTGTTGCATTGATCATAATAGAGCTTACCGATGTACTTTTCGCATTAGATAGTATTCCGGCAATCCTAGCAATAACCGCAGATCCCTTTATTGTATTTAGTTCTAATATTCTTGCGATATTGGGATTGCGTTCCATGTACTTTTTAATTTCAAGGATGCTGGCCAAATTCCGTTTTATCCATTATAGTCTGGTTGTAATACTTGCCTTTGTAGGTTTAAAAATGCTGTTCTCCCACCAAATTGAACTCGCAGAATGGGTTTCCTTAACCGTGATATCTGTTTCTTTGGTCGCAGGTATACTGACTTCTTTGCTTATTCCGGTAAAAGAAGAGCTATAAGCGTTTTCCATCTGTTTTCCGAACCCAGTTCATACCCAAACCCCACAACAGGTAAATTACATAATAGGTAGCAATCAAACACTCTTCTAATCTAAGTTTCGCCTTGGCATAAAAAAATCGTTAAAAGCTATTTTTCTGAAACCTTCTTATTAATTATTGCAAGGGCATCTGATACGGTTTGCATTTGGTCCATATCCTCATTTTCCAAAATTATATCGAAAGCATCTTCCACATCAAGGACAATATCCACGAGGTTTGCCGAATTTATGTTCAGCTTGTTTATAAAATGACTGTCCTTGGTAATATCATCCACGGAAACATCTTCTGGCAGGTAGATTTTGACAATTTCCCTTAGTTTTTGAAAACGCTCTTCGTTCATAGAACATAGTTTTTTAGATTGACTGGTTTTTTGAATTTATTTCTGGGGGTCAGTTGTTATATGCACTAAAAATAATACATGCATTTACATCCCCAAAACCAAAACTGGCCTTGGCTATGATTTTTGGTTTAACAGGTAGAGTTTTCTGTGGCACTTTAGATCCGTCGATTATTTTACCAATGTCGGAATGTAAATCTTCACAATTAACGTTACCAAAAACGACTCCTTTGTCCAACTGCAGCATCGTTCCTACGCATTCAATACTTCCAGCTGCAGCCAAACAATGCCCCATAATACCCTTATATGAGTTGATATAAGGGAAATCCGCTCCCCTACGTTCCAATGCCATACTCCAGTTTTCAATTTCCAAAACATCTTTGGTGGTTGCCGTCAAATGTCCGTTTATGGCATCGATGTCTTTTTTTTGAATCCCGGCATTACTGATAGCCCTGGTAATACAACGTTGCACTGCCTGATTGTTCGGTGCCGTCATAGAGCCTTCACCCCGCTGTCCCCCACTGTTTACTTCACCCCCCAATACTTCTGCATAAATCTTAGCGCTACGTTTTTGAGCACTATCCAAGGATTCCAAAATCAAGGCTCCTGCCCCACTCCCGGGTACAAATCCTTTGGCCGATGCACTCATAGGTCTACTCGCTTTGGTAGGATTATCGTTATAGGCTCTTGGAAGAATACGCATGGCATCAAAACCGCCCCAAACATATGGCCCGCTATCGCTACAACTACCAGTGAGCATTACTTCTGCTTTCCCTTCCGCAATGCGTTCATAAGCCATTAAAACACCTTCAGTACCTGTACTGCAGGCCGAGGAATTGCTACTCACCTGATTGCCGCACCCCAGAATACCGCCAAGATAAGCACTAATACCGCTGGCCATAGTCTGTAAAACCGTCGTACTTCCCAATCTGCGAACATTCCTTTCATCTACCAATTGAATGGCTTCCCTAAATTTGTCAACTCCCAAAATACCTGTTCCAAAAAGAATTCCTTGGTCCCAATTTGGTGTTTCGGAAATATTAATGGGTAAACCTGCATCATGCCAAGCATCAGTTCCCGCAATTACACCATAAACAATCCCACTTGCATTGAGTCCGCGAAGCTGTAAGGGTGTAAAGTAGTTGTTTAATAGATTATCTTTAATCAACGGTTCTCCAGCTACTTGACATCCGAATTCAAGGTTCTTAAGCTTCGACTGAAAACGGATGCCGCTCTTGCCTTCATACAGTGAGTCTGTAAAATCCTTAAGGCCCACGCCATTAGGAGCACAAACACCAAGTCCAGTAATTACAACCCTTCTACGCATCCGATTTTAAATTTAACATCCCCGACAGGGTGCCTTTACAGACTAATTCCCTTTTGGCGTTGTGCATTTTTACCTCACATTTTAGTTTATTGAACCTAAAATAGATTTTTTTGGATGTCACAGTTACAGTTTCGTCTGGGAATACGGGCTTGTAGAATTCCATTTCTGAACTACTGAACCCTATTCCAAATTCTTCTAGATCATATTTACCAGCTTCCAATAAGAGGAATATCCCAAAGGCAACAAGTCCAATTTGCGCACAGCATTCCGTTAAAATCACCCCTGGTGTAACTGGGTTATCCTTAAAATGACTTTTAAAGAAATCAAGTTCCTTTCTAAAGGTGAATTTTCCACTTGCACCCTCCATGTCTATATCCACCAACTCATCGACAAATAGAAATGATGCGCCGTAGGGTAATTTTTCGATGATTTTTTGATAAGGCATTTCTACTTGAATATTTTTGCTGTTGATAAGTTGATTATTGCAAACTCTCCCCACCATCTACTTTAATTACCGTTCCAGTTATCCATTTGGCTTCATCCAAAGTCAATAAATAAACTGTATTGGCCACATCCTCAGGCGTTGTCAATCGATTATTGGGATTTCTTTTTAAGGCGTTATCCCTTATCTGCTCATGCCCCGGTATCATCTGGAAAGACTTGGTCCCTGTTATTCCTGCTTGAATGCAATTCGCCTTAATCCCTATTGGTGCAAATTCCAAGGCAATGCTCCTTGTTAATGCTTCCAAAGCCACTTTTGCCACAGATACGGCCGCATAATTCGGAAGTACTTTGGTATTACCCTCACTGGTAAAGGAAATAATCCTGGTATCTGGATCAAATAGTTCGGCAAGGTTTAAATCCTTTGTCCAATCATATAAACTAAGGGCCATGGCATCCACGGTTATTCGAAAATCCTGATTAGTAAGTGTGTCCTGCTCTTTTGAATTCATAGGTTTTAAACTTCCTTTTGCAATACTATGCACCAGCACCTTGATTTTATGACCTTTTGGTAGTACCGTACTTATTTCTTTGATCAACTCATTTCGTTTCTCTGTGTTTAGGGCATCGGCATTAAAGGATTTAAAAGAAACCTTATGTTTAATGATTTCTTCAAAATCAACATTTATCCTATTTAGATCAGACCTTCTATCCCTATGAATTATTAATATATTATAACCATGTTTAGCCAATTTTATGGCAGTAGCAAGGCCTAAACCACTGCTTCCCCCTAGAATCAAAGCCCAATACCTTTCAGTTTTCCTATCCATGGGTATGCCCTTTTCATTTAAATGCTTGGATTCCTCACTCATCTTTTTAAATCAAATTCACGTACCACATATTTAGTCAAAAATAACCATACTACCATTCCAATAACACGCGTTGAGCGGAGAAACCTGGACCAAAACTTAAAATTAAACCTTGTTCCCCAATTTTAATATCCTTTTCCAGGAATCTCTCCAATACATAAAGCACGGTAGCACTGCTCATATTCCCGTATAATCTTAATGTTTCCCTGGTATCATCGATGTTTTTGCCATATTTACCAAAAAGCCCTTCTACGGTTTGCACTATTTTCCTACCGCCGGGATGAAAAATTAAATGATCTACTTTTTCGATTGAACTTCCATTCTTTTCAAGGAATGGATGTACGATATTAGGAAAGTGATTTGCAATAGTCTCTGGAACCGATGGGTCCAAAATCATTTTCAGCCCATGATTGGTGAGGTCAAAACCCATTAAATGCGTTGCATCCTTAAAATGGTACATCCCCTCTCCTATTATTTTGGGCCCAACGGCATTTAACTCAGAAGATAACAAAACGCAGGCCGCACCATCCCCAAATATAGCCGCACTGACCATATTCGCCATCGAATGATCGTTTAACTGAAAAGTTGCGGTCGGACTTTCCACAGAAACTAGGGCTATTCTTTTTCCAGGATTGGATTTTAAAAAGTTATGTGCATAGATAAGACCTGAAACCCCAGCAGCACAACCCATTTCGGTAACTGGGAGCCTAACGATATCTTGTTTTAAATCGAGTTCATTGATCAAATAGGCATCCAACGATGGAATCATGATCCCTGTACAGCTTACTGTGATAATATAATCTACGGATTGTGGGTTCCAATCTACTTGCCGCAGCGCTTTTAAAAGCACATTGGCACCTAATCTCTTAGATTCCCGAACATAGATATTGTTTTTTTCTTCAAAAGACGTAGCCAAAAACACTTCGGAAATCGGCATTATTCCATAGCGTGTGTCTACGGCAGCACCTTCAAATATCTTTAAGACTTTTCGTCTAAAACGTTCATCCTCATCCTGTAACCATAGGTCTACAAAGGGCAGAATTTCTTTAGTATCCCGACAATATTCAGGTAGTTCTTTGGCAACAGCGACTATTCTTGTATTGTTCATGGCAATTTATTTGTCGCTAAACGCATAACCCATACATATCTAAAGGCCCATTTCCATTGGATATGGTGCTTTATATTCGGTAGCGTTCTAGCATACCTATCAAAATCAGATTTCAAAAATCCTCTTCGAATGGATATAAGTCCGTCTGTTTTAGCAACTTTTGTTTTTATAAAAATAAGGCTAAAGACTTTAAAGAGATAATAAGCAGTTGTACTTCTTTGTAAATCGTTAACGACTATACCAATACTTGCCAATTTACTGAATTGCTTGATAAATACCAGAATACTATCATCCGGAAAGTGGTGCAAGGTTAAAGTAGTAATAATGATATCACATTTAAAATCGGAAAAATCGGAATGTAAAATGTTCTTGGCCAGAAATTGGATTTCAGGAAAATCCTGTGAAGCCCGTTTCCCAAGTTCCAATGCATCTTCATTTAGATCCACTCCTATGAGCTTTAGTTTTATTAGTTTTTTCCGCCCCGCCAAGGCTAATTCCCTCAGCATACTACCTTCAGCACAGCCCATGTCCAAAATTGTATAAGACTCCCTTGGATGTTCATGAATCAATTGAAATACTGCATCCAAGGTAATGGCATTCCCGCCTAGTATGCTGTTTACCCTATTGATATCGCCAAGAATAGGTTTCAGCTCGTTGATATCGCCATGAAAATCATCCATAATCTCAGGGGACTCGCTTCTAACAGATAAATCTTTTAACATACAATAGGTTTTCCATGGGTTTTAGCTATCAAAAACCTCAAAATACGTTCAGACCTTCCTATTGTTTTTACTCCAATATCCAATAGCCCTTCGCGCAATATTACCGATTGCAGCCGACGTCCGGCCCATAGACGAGTCCTAAAAGCGGAATTCCACTTCGATAAATATTCTTTTTCAAGTTTATTTCGATCATAGTTGTTGTCCTCAAAATATTTTATAATCAATTCAGATCCAATTTTGGCACTATGAATGGCCATGGCCATCCCATTACCACATAATGGGTGGATTAAGCCTGCAGTATCGCCACACATAATTACATGATCCACAACCGGTGCTTTTTTTTGAAAGGAAATCTGTGCAATAGTCAATGGGTTTTCAAAAATAGGTTCTGATTGTACCAAAAAATCGTTCAAATATGGGTTTTGACCAACGACTTTTTTATTGAAGTCAGATATACTATTATGATTTTGAAAGCTTTCATAATTAGTCAAATAACAAAAATTAACCGATCCGGTCTCCGTTTTTGATAAGCCACCATAACCTCCATTAAAACTATGCAAGGCAACTATATTATTGGGAAACGTAGCGTTTTTATAGTGTGCTTTTACGGCCATCCAACTATTTCTGGCAAAGCTAAAGTCCCTATTTAAAACTTTATCAAGTATAGATCGCTTACCATAGGCCCCAATAACAATTTTCGAGGTATACATTTCTTTAGTAGCTGTGATTACGGTAAAATCATCGTCTTTGAACACGACAGATACCACCTTTTGAAAGTGAAAAATCACCTTTTGACTTTTAGCTTTTTTATATAAAAGGTCATCCAAAGCTAATCGACTGATTCCCATTCCGCCTATGGGCAGTTTGGTTTTACAGGATTCCCCATTTCTTGTGCTGAATACAAAATCCGTGATAGCTACCGCTCCAGCTCGTACAAGTTTAATGCCCAAACTCTCTAGATAGGGATTGATCTCATTGGAAACATACTCTCCGCAAACCTTGTGATTGGGATAGGATTGTTTCTCAAAAACAGCAACCTTGTAACCGCTTTTTGATAAATGGATTGCCGAGGTAAGTCCGGCAAGTCCTCCGCCAACAATTATCACATCATATCTGTCCATTGAATGGAAGATAAGTATTTCAAATAAAAAATCCCTGCTTATTGCAGGGATTAATTATAAATAGTTTAGCATATTAAATGCCTATCCTTTGGTCTTTTGAATGGCCTCTTGCTTAAGTTCTTCACTTGCAACGATAACGAGTTCTACTCTTCTGTTTTTAGCCCTTCCTTCAGCAGTTGCATTATCCCCAACTGGCTGTGATTCCCCGTACCATTTAGTAGTAAAGCGACCACCATCGATCCCTTGGGTAATCAAATAATTAGTAACGGACTCTGCTCTTTGCTGGGCTAATTTCATATTGTATTCATCGGAACCTGCACTATCGGTATGACCTTCTACCAAAACCATACTCTTAGGATATTCTTTGAAAATTCCTGCTAATTTATCCAAGGTTGTTGCTGATGTTCCTTTTACAACTGATTTATTGGTATCAAAATATACACCGGCTTCTTCATTAAAAGTAACATTAATTCCCTCTCCTACTCTTTTTACCTCTGCTCCAGGAATTTCCTCTTCAATTCGTTCCGCTTGACGGTCCATTCGGTCACCAATATAACCACCAGCTACACCGCCAACCACAGCGCCAATAATAGCACCAAGGGCTGTATTGTTTCCTTTACCTAGGTTATTACCAAGCACTCCCCCAATAACAGCACCTCCTGTAGCTCCGATTACGGCGCCTTTCTGTTTTTTATTTGCATTTCTTGTAGCGCTACAGCCAGTAATCAAGGCCATACACATAAATAAATAAATGATTTTTCTAAAACTATTTTTCATCTTATATCTTTTTTGTAAAATTATAAACAACGGCAACGGTTTCCCCGTCTACCATAGTGTTTCCTTTTAATATCATTTCCTGTTCCGTTAGGGTTGCAATATTCAAACGATATCCCAATCCGCCAGAAATATCCTTGTTCTTCTCGTCAATGAATTTGAACTGCAATTGACTAGTATAGTTTTCATCACGTTCTACCACAGACCAGCGCATATAGCGGTCACCCCCTGCACAAAGGGAAGATTGATTTATAGTATACCTTCCAGTGCTGTTATTGTCTCTAAAAAACCAGTTACTGCCTTCAAAACAGATATCCTCAGCGTCGTTGAAAAGGATTGCCTTAAAGTTTCCAGAATTGTTTTCAAAGGAAATGTCATTCAATGTCCATGTTCCACTTAAAAGGTTTCGCTTACCGTGGGCCGATTTCGAAACGGAGCAGGAAGTCATCAGAATCATTACTGCAGATAGCAGTACCAATGTTTTATTCATAATATTATTTTTGATTTGGGTATATATACGAACTATCAATACCGTTGGATGTATTTTTTCGACTAAGTGGGAATAATAAATAATTAGTGGCTTTGGGCCATAGTAAAAAAATCAGTATTTAGCTGTGGTGCAGTATTGTATAATTGGTTGTACTGATGTTAGTTAAAGAAATTTAAACTCGAAAATTATATCAACGAATGCGTTTAATATCGATAGTCTGATTCATAGTAATATTATCGCATATTTTTAATTCACAGCACCAACTCCTAATGAAATGCCCTCCTTAAAATACAAAATGGATAGACCTGAGCATATTTAATAGTCCAATAACGATTTTAAAGCTTCCTCAAAGCGACCTTTAGACAAATAATTTTCCTCTAATTCCTGGGCAAATGGAATGGGTGTTTCCAAACTTGCAACCCGTTTTACCGGGGCATCTAAAAATTCGAAGCAATTTTCCATGACCAAAGCGGAAATATCACTGGCAATACCGCCAAATAAGCTATCCTCTTGCAGTATGATCAATTTTCCTGTTTTCTTGACGGAAGTGTAAACAGCTTCAATGTCCAAAGGCTGTAATGACCTTAAATCTATTAAGTCCGCTTTTATATGACCATTGTTTTTAAGGGTCTCGATAGCCCAATGAACCCCAGCACCATAGGTGACAATAGAAACGTGGTCCCCTTCCTGTAAAATACTTGCCTTGCCCAATGGAAGCGTATAATAATCTGTAGGTACATTCTGGTAAATGCTTCGGTACAAGGCTTTATGTTCAAAGAATAAAACCGGGTTGGGGTCATTGATTGCGGTAGCCAATAATCCCTTTGCGTCATAAGGAAAAGCTGGATAAACTACTTTTAATCCGGGGGTTTTTGTAAACCAAGCTTCATTCGTCTGTGAATGAAAAGGACCCGCTGCTACCCCACCACCGCAAGGCATACGTATTACCACATCAGCCTTCTCTGCCCATCGGTAATACGATTTTGCCAAATAATTCACCACAGGGTTAAAACCTGTACTCACAAAATCCGCGAATTGCATTTCCATGACCGCTTTCATACCATTTATTGAAAGTCCCATCGCAGCGGATACAATTGCCGATTCGCAAATGGGTGTATTGCGCACACGTTCTTTACCAAATGCTGCGGTAAAGCCTTCGGTTATTTTAAAAACCCCTCCATAATCTGCAATATCCTGCCCCATGATCACAAGATTATCATGCTTTACCATAGACTGTTTCAATGCGTCGGAAATGGCATCGACTAGTCGTATGTTATTTACAATGGTACTTGGTGTAACATCCTCAAATACACATTCTTTATATACATCATTTAATTCGTCAATTGAAGTACTTTCAATAGTATTTTCAGCAAAGGCCATTTTAAGATGTTCATCGATTTCATGAATAATTTCTTTTTTAAAGGCTACAACTTGTTCCTCAGTCAATATTTTTTCATCTCGCAAATGTTCCACGAAATTTTCCAAAGGATCTTTGGCCGCCCAATGGTCCATCAATTCCTGTGGTACATATTTGGTTCCACTGGCTTCTTCATGTCCACGCATTCTAAAAGTTTTGAACTCCACCAATACAGGACGGGGTTTTTTGCGCATGCAATTACAGAGCTCATCAATTTTGCTGTATACCTCTAAAATATTATTGCCATCAATAATATGTGATTCCATTCCGTACCCAATACCTTTATCTGCAAGGTGTTCACATTTAAATTGCTCATTGGTAGGTGTTGAGAGGCCGTACCCATTATTTTCAATACAAAAAAGTACTGGTAAATCCCAGACCGCAGCAACATTCAAAGCTTCATGAAAATCGCCTTCACTGGTACCACCTTCACCTGTAAATACAGCGGTAACATGCTTTTGGTTTTTTAAGACATCAGCCAATGCGATTCCATCGGCAACCCCCAATTGAGGACCCAAATGCGAAATCATTCCTACAATCCTATATTCTTGGGTGCCAAAATGAAAACTACGATCACGACCCTTGGTAAAACCGTTGGCCTTACCCTGCCACTGTGAAAACAATCGATGTAAGGGAATTTTTCTTGTTGTGAAAATACCCAGATTTCGGTGCATGGGTAGTATATATTCTTCAGGATGCATAGCCATTGCCACGCCAACCGATATAGCTTCTTGACCAATGCCACTAAACCATTTTGATATTTTACCTTGACGTAGCAAAATCAACATCTTTTCCTCTATCATTCTGGGTTTCAACATTGATTTGTAAAGGCTCAATTTTATTTCTTCACTTACATTGTACTTGGCGTATTCCATGTCGTATATATGGCAATGATTTATAAAAAACTGGATAAATGTAACAAAAAAGAAAGCACTGACATCAACTATAATTCCCATAAAATTCACCATAAATTTGTATTTTTGGCTAAACCTTTAAAAAACGACGATGAGCGCTATACCTAGTGTAGACCTACAAGATTTTGTTTCAGAAAATCCCCAGCGCAAACAAAAATTCATTACAGAAATAGGAAATGCTTTTGAAGAGATTGGTTTTGTAGCCCTAAGCGGTCATTTTTTATCCGATAAATTGGTGGAAGACCTTTATAGGGAAATCAAAAACTTCTTTAACTTACCCCAGGCAACCAAAGATAAATATGAGATTCCGGGAATTGGCGGTCAGCGTGGTTACACTTCCTTTGGTAAAGAACATGCGAAAGGAAGAAAAGAAGGGGATTTAAAGGAGTTTTGGCATTTTGGGCAATATGTGGTCGATAACCCAAAATTGGAAGCCGAATATCCTAATAATATAATAGTAACCGAATTGAAAAACTTCAATGCAGTTGGTAAGGAAACTTATAAAATGCTTGAGAAGACTGCAAAATTTGTTCTCCGAGCGTTGGCCCTACACTTAGGGCTCGATGAAACTTATTTCGATGAATATATAAAAAATGGGAATTCCATTTTGCGACCAATACACTACCCTCCTATTAAACACGAACCTAAAAATGCGGTACGAGCAGCTGCCCATGGTGATATAAATCTTATAACCTTATTAATGGGCGCCCATGGCCGTGGACTGCAGGTAATGAACCACAAAGGAGAATGGGTTGACGCCATTGCCCAAACAGATCAATTAATGATCAATGTAGGTGATATGCTTTCACGTCTTACCAACAATAAATTAAAATCCACAATCCATCAAGTGGTGAATCCGCCTAAGGAGTTATGGGGTACTTCACGTTATTCCATTCCGTTTTTTATGCACCCAATTAGTGGAATGCCCTTAAATTGCTTGGAAAATTGCGTTGACAAAAACCATCCCAAGCAATTCGAGGATATCACCGCAGGAGCGTTCCTACATGAAAGATTGATAGAACTAGGATTGATAGCCCCATCGAAACCCTCCCCTAAGGAGAGGTAGAAAATACGCAAGAACCTCATGTTATAATCCATGGATTTACAAGACCAATTAAAAAACCTTTTCCCAGAGCATATTCCCACAAAGGAAACCCAAGCAACCAAAAAACCAGATATTTGGCTCCAGGACGACCCTATCATTTGTAAATATGAAAAACGAAAAGGGAAACCCATTACTATTTTAGAAGGATACAACGGAGCGGAATCCGATTTTAAAAAATTAGCCAAAGAATTGAAGACCAAATTAAGTGTTGGTGGTACATTTAAAGAGGGTAAAATAATTATCCAAGGCGATTATCGGGATAAAATAATGGCAATGCTTCAGAAAAAAGGTTTCAAAGTGAAGCGAGTAGGTGGATAATTACACCATAATTGATGGATTATCAATTAGTTATGGTAGATTTTAAATTTGTACAACGAAATTTGTTAATTTATTTTGTTTTTTTCAATTAAATATTACTTTTATTAGTTAGAACCTAAACAACACCGGAAATGAGTTCCCTGTTACATATTACCAATGGTGATAACCTTACTGATAGGCTAAAATCATTGCAGCTTAAAGGCGATATTATTACATGGCGTGAAATGCTTTGTGAAGGAAAAACATTGACCAATGTAGGGAGTGAATCATTTTGGAAGACCCGTTTTGAATTTCTAAATAAAAATTACAAGATTTCAAAACAATGGTTCGTTGAGAAAACATTAAAGGAATACCGATTACTTTGTAATCATAAACAAGAGGACCAGATAGTTCTTTGGTTTGAATTCGATTTGTTTTGCCAAATAAATATGTTAGCTGTTATTAGCTGGTTAAAGACCCATCGTAAATACGCACAAATTTCTTTGGTGTGCAGTGGTGATGAAGATGAAACGGACAAAATGTATGGCTTGAATGAATTGTCCGATGAACAATTACTTGAACTCTTCGAAAAAAGGACCGTACTTAAACAAGATGATATTGAATATGCGGATTATGTATGGCAATTATATTGCAGCGATAATCCCATTAGGTTGGAAAATCTTACAGATTTCAAATATTTTCAATTTGATTACCTCTCGGAAGCTATAAAAGCACATTTAAAACGTTTTCCTACCATTAAAAACGGACTGAACGAAATAGAGAATCATATTCTGCAACTGTCATTGGATAAAAGTCCAAAATCTAAACGTGAGTTATTAAGTACCGTACTCTCAGATCAAGGTGTGTATGGTTTTGGGGATACACAATACGAACGCATCATTACCACATTAAAACCCTTGTACACCTCTTTCAACCCTGTAAGACTTTCGAAAAAAGGCAAGGAAATATTGGAGGGGAAAACAAGCTACTATTCCAGCATCCGCGACAATGAAGCCTATTTGGGGGGTGCATTAAAGTATAACTATCTTTACAACACAGAATCGGACAGAATTCTAAAATTATAGTATGCAATTAGAGCCGTCCGAGCTTATCTTAAATGCAGACCAGAGCATTTACCACCTCAATTTATTGCCTGAAGACATATCGGACACCATCATTTTGGTTGGTGATCAAAACCGTGTTGCTCAGGTTTCCAAATATTTTGATGTCATTGAGATAAAAAAGGCCAAGAGGGAATTCATTTCCCATACGGGTACCTTGAAAGGGAAACGTATTACAGCTCTTTCCACCGGGATTGGTGCAGATAATATTGATATTGTATTGAATGAATTGGATGCACTTGCAAATATTGATTTCAAATCTAGGAGCATTAAAAAGGAATTGAAACAATTAAAGATTGTTCGTGTTGGTACTTCCGGGGCAATCCAAGAGGATATCCCTGTTGATTCTTTTGTTTTAGGTGAATATGCTTTCGGTTTTGATGGTGTTTTGCACTTTTATGAAAATGAGGGTATTTTTCATCCTGAATTTTCAAAGGCTTTTGTTGAACATTCAGGGTGGCCCAAAGAAAAACCTTGGCCCTATTTAGTAAAAAGTGATGATATACTCAGAGCAAAATTATCATCAAATCGTATACGATTAGGTGTAACCGTCACTAATTCAGGTTTTTATGGCCCACAAGGACGTAAATTGCGTATAGGGCTCCAAGACCCTGACCTTAATAGGAAAATGACTTCGTTTAGACACGACGGAATGATGATCACCAATTTGGAAATGGAATCCTCGGCCATTTACGGCCTTAGTAAACTTATGGGACACCAGGCAGTTTCATTGAATTGCATTGTAGCGAATAGGATAACGGGTGAATTTTCTAAAAAACCATTGGAAACCATCGATAGTCTTATTCATTATACTTTGGATAAACTCACATCAGATTGAAAAAAGTAAATATCATAGGCGTACCCGAACATTTCAACCTTCCTTGGCATTTGGCAATCGAAGAGGGTGTTTTTGAGGAAAGAGGCATCGATTTACAATGGACCGATATTCCAGAAGGAACCGGCAAGATGTGTCAATTGCTCCAAAACGAAGAAACCGACCTTGCGATTATTCTTACAGAAGGACTCGTAAAGAGTATAACAGAGGGTAATGCCGTTAAAATTGTACAAGAATATATTGCTTCACCCCTACTTTGGGGAATTCATGTGGGCGCTAAGAGTCCATACAAATCGGTTTCAGACCTTAAGAACACAAAAGCAGCAATTAGCAGGTATGGTAGCGGTAGCCATCTTATGGCATATGTAAATGCCCAGAGAGAAGGTTGGGAAACCAATGAATTGCATTTCGAAGTAATCAATAACCTAGACGGAGCCGTTGAAGCATTGACTAATGGCCAAGCTGATTATTTCATGTGGGAACATTTTACCACCAAACCCTTGGTAGATAAGGGGACTTTTCGAAGATTGGGCGACTGCCCTACCCCTTGGCCTTGTTTTGTTATTGCCGCGACTGATAAATTCATCAAAGAAAACAAATCAATTTTAAAACACATCTTGGAAATTATCAACATATATACGACAGAGCTCAAACAGATTCCGAGTATTGACCGCACTTTGTCCAACCTCTATGAACAGCAATTGGAGGATATACAGGAATGGTTATCCTTAACAAGGTGGAGCCAATCCCAATTGGGCTCACAAACACTTGAAAAAGTACAAGATACTTTGATTGACCTAAAATTGATTGATAAGAAATTAGGTTATACTGAAATTGTGAAATAAGATAGTTTCCATCTTATGTAGGAAAGACAAAGCGATAAAAACAAAAGATCTTTCCTTTGGATAAGGGAAGGTGAATTTCGGCCATGCTGAAAGATGGAAGGGTCTGAAAAATAGTGTGTTAAAACAAACCACCCCGTCCTGACCAAATTGACAGGGCTACCCTCCTCAATCAAAGGAGGTAATCTATTATGGTTACCAATCAATAGGTGTTTTACCAAGATTTAATAGAATTTCATTGGTTTTACTGAAGTGCTTGTTGCCAAACCATAGGCCACGATTGGCACTTAATGGCGAAGGATGCCCCGAAGCCAATATATGATGCTTGCTTTTATCGATCAAAGTAGCTTTCTTTTTGGCGTAACCTCCCCAAAGAAGAAAAACAACACCATCTTTCTTTTTAGAAATGGTCTTGATGACATTATCCGTAAAGATTTCCCAACCTTTCTTCTGATGACTGCCGGCTGTATGGGCGCGAACCGTTAATGTGGCATTTAAAAGCAATACACCCTGATCTGCCCAATGCTCCAAATTACCACTTTTGGGATACGGTTTGCCAAGGTCCGTTTCAATTTCCTTGAAAATATTAATCAAGGAAGGTGGATGTGGAATACCTTCATTGACCGAAAAACAGAGTCCGTTTGCTTGGTTGGGCCCATGGTAAGGGTCCTGCCCTATTATCACCACTTTTGTGTTTTCAAACGGGCTATGATCAAAAGCGGCAAAAATATTTTTCCCTCTCGGATAGCAGGTTTGTAATTGATACTCGTTCTTTACAAAACTGGTCAATTCCTGAAAATAGCTTTGCTCAAATTCCGCCTTCAGGGGTTGTTTCCAGCTTTCGTGTATGTTTACGGTCATCAACTACTTTTTTTACCTTTCATACCCATGAAGCTGGGTATACATTCCCATATTTTTTATTGGCATTCCTACATAGGTAGCAATCCACAATTGGAAGAGGTCAAAATTAGTTAAAACTTCTGATTTTTATGCAGTATTACTATTGACAATAAGATCAATAGTGCAGCAAGCAAACAGTTAAAATCTAAGGTAAGTTAATAGAAGCAGACAAAGCGCTCCGTTCCAACTGTTGTTGTACAATCTTGTTTTGGTCAATACGGTCCCTAAGGGCGTTTAAATAATCCAAAGTCACTTTATTTTCGTCATAGCCATAGGAGATAGTGGCCCAGTCCATAGCCGCTTCCAAATCCCCTTTGAATTCATTATAAAAGGCCATATTGTAGCTGGCTCTACTCTTAATTTTGGGGTTCCCATTGGTAACTTCGGCTTCCCATAATGCAGCTGCACCTTCCCAGTCCCCTTCATCTAAAAGTTTTTGGGCTTTTATGAATTTCTCTGTGCCGCGTACAAAATAGTCTCTTTGAAGATCACGTTCTTGGGGCAATAATCTCAAGCCATAATTACTACCTGAATGTTTGCTTTGTTCCAAAACCGCTTCTCTACGGTCACTTACATCTTCCAACGCATACACTGGGTTAGTCCCTGTACCAATGGAGGTAATATGGTCGTTGAAAACAATTTCGTCTATTACTTTTTTATTATAGGGATCATAAATTCTCCACCCATTTTCAATCAAGGTTTCCAAGGTAATTTCGTGACCTTGAACTTTTACGTATTGTCTCAACATATTCTGTTCTTCAACAGCTTTTTTCTTTAAGGATACTTGGGTATCGGCCTCATAATAAGCCAAGGAGAAAATCGCATCGACATTGTGGGTGTCACAAACATCCTTTATGGCAGACCAAGAAATATTCTCGGTTGAGTCACCTAATCCTTTACCATTATTAAACTCGGTCTCTATGAGTTGAACGGTATCAAAACGTTGGTCCTTTAATAATTCATCGAACAGGCCAGCAATAGCGGCATCTTTACCCTCTTTTTCCAATTGTCGATCCTTGACAGACAATAATTGCTCAATCCGAGTAGTATAGGCACTTTCTCCTGAAGCCACACTTTCGTTGACTATCCCAATTTTTGTAATTGTTACTGATAGATCAACCGAGGCAGGTTCGAGAGCACTTAAAGTATGGATTTTTGTCGCGCTACAGCTGCTAAGGAAAACAAAGCATCCAATCGCAATTATATTAAAGTAATGTTTAAACATAGTATCGTGATTAATTAGGTTTGTTATACCTATTAAATTAATGGCCTAACGTGACAATTGTGCCTCTAGTCTTTCATTCTGGCTTACCCTGTATTTTAAGGTATTCAAATAATCCAGAGCGTAATTATTATTATAGTCCGTATAAGATTTTGATGCCCAATTCAATGCTGCATCCAAATCCCCATTTATTTCATTGATAATAGCCATATTAAAACAAGCTCTTCCTGCAATTTTAGGTTTCGGATTCATAATTTCCTGCTCCCAAAGAGCTGCTGCCCCTTGCCAGTCACCTGCTTGCGCCCTTCTTTGCGCAATTTTAAAATTGTTGGTTCCACGCACAAAATAATCCCGGTTTATTCTATGTTTATAAGGCAATAAACGCTGTGCATATTCACTGCCAACAAAATTACTATATTGCAAAACCGCTTCTTTTCTACCTATAATGGCCTCATAGGCCTTTACGGGATTTATGCCACTTCCTGAAGAAACAATGTGATCGCTATATAAAAACTCATCGGCAACTCGCTTGTTATATGGGTCATAAACACGCCAACCATTGTTTATTAACGTATTCAGGGTTAGTTCATGAGCTGGGACCGCCACCTTTATACCTAGGTCATTTGGCAATTGTACCATGGTGGGCCTATAAGAGACTTTGGTATCGGTATCATAGAACGCCAAGGAAAATATGGCATCTACTTTGTACTCCTCGCAAAGGGTTTCAATCTCGTTCCAGGTAATCGTAGATGGAAAAACACCCAGCCCTTTCCTCAATTGGGCCTGGTCTTGGATAATAACAATTTCCTCCAAATTTTCATTATTGCCCAAACGATCCATTAAGGCCGCTATGGCTGCTTCAGATCCATCTTTATCAAGGTTCATACCTTCTGCAGAAAGTATCTTATCTATATTATCAACTACCTTATTGCTTTCGGAAGGTAAGCTTCTATTGATTATTCCTATACGGGTTACATCTTTTGACAAGATTATAGGGGCTGGTTCCACAACGCTCATTGTCAGGTTATTGGTAGCACTACAGCCAATTAATAGCATGGTAAAACATCCGTAAAGTATGGTTCGGCTAAGATTTGTCATTGGGATTATTTTGGTATAGAACGTTAAAATGGGCATTTATCGTATGTAAATTGTTAATTATTAAGCCGCTATAGTTTTTGTATGTTGTGCTTCATCCATTGGAAAAAGACATGTCATTGCTTTTTTTTGCATATCGGCCCTAAATCATACCTTTGTATTCGATTATTAAATTTGATGGATAAAATTCATAAAAAAACATTACAAGATCTCGAATTTCCCACGGTTTTGGAACAGCTTTCAGCCCGCTGCCATACAGAGCTGGGAAAAGAGAGGGCGTTGACCATTGTTCCCCTCCCTACCAAAGAAGCAATTCATAGGGTTTTGGGCCAAACTTCTGAATATTTGTCCTCTTTGATCAGTGATAATCGTATACCCAACCATGGCTTTGATAGTATAAACACGGATTTGAAACTGCTGAAAATTGAAAACACCACATTGGAGATAAGTGGTTTCCGTAGGATAGGAAACATCTGTAATACAATTGCCGAGCATAAAAAATTCTTTAAAAAATTCAAGGAATATTTTCCGCTTTTGTTTGTGGCCACAGAGAAAATACAATTGAATACCGAAATTCCTGCCCATATAAATACTGTTATCGACCGTTTTGGTGAGATAAAGGATAGTGCTTCAGATAAGCTCCTAAACATTCGCCAGGAAATAAACCAGGTAAAGGGAAAAATCAACCAAAGTTTCGCAGCAGCCTTGAACACTTATAAAACTTCGGATTATTTGGATGATATTCGGGAATCCGTGGTTGACAATCGAAGGGTTTTGGCGGTGAAGGCCATGTATCGCAAAAAAGTAAAAGGAACCGTAATGGGAGGTTCCAAAACCGGTAGTATTGTTTACATAGAACCTGAAGCGGCTTTAAAATATAGCAGACAACTCAACAATTTGGAGTTTGACGAAAAAGAGGAAGTACAACGTATTCTTAACGAACTTACTAACCTTATTAGACCCTTTGCCCCTTATTTATCCGAATATCAAGATTTTTTGGCACATATTGATATTACTGCAGCCAAGGCCAAATATGCATCGGAAATCAATGCGCTTTTACCTAAGATCAATGAAGATCGAAAAATGCTTCTGAAAGATGCGTATCACCCTTTGTTGTTGTTGAGTAATAAGCGCAAACGTGAAAAAACCTATCCACAGACTATAGAATTACATCCAGAAAACAGAATTATAGTCATTTCAGGTCCCAATGCCGGTGGAAAGAGTATAACCTTAAAAACAATTGGTCTTTTGCAAGTGATGTTACAAAGTGGACTATTGGTTCCGGTACATGAACGCAGTACCATGTGTTTGTTTGATAAGATCTTGACGGATATTGGTGATAACCAGTCGATAGAAAACCATCTAAGTACCTATAGTTACCGACTAAAGAACATGAACAATTTCTTGCGAAAGTGTAACAAGGACACTTTATTTCTGATTGATGAATTTGGTACGGGGAGTGACCCTGAATTGGGGGGAGCATTGGCAGAGGTCTTTTTGGAAGTCTTTTACGAACGTGGCGCCTATGGGGTTATAACTACACATTATGCGAATTTGAAGGCATTGGCCAACGAATTACCACATGCCAACAATGCAAATATGTTGTTTGATGATAAATCCTTAGAACCCATTTTCAAATTAATTTTGGGTCAGGCTGGTAGTTCCTTTACTTTTGAAGTGGCACAGAAAAACGGGATACCGTATAGTTTAATCAACAAGGCAAAGAAGAAGATAGAGCGTGGTAAAGTGCGTTTTGATGCCACCATAGCCAAATTGCAAAAAGAACGTAGCAAAATGGCCGAAACTGGCTCTAAATTGGAAGTAGAAGAGTCAAAGGCAAGAGATGAAGCAAGACGACTTGCGATGTTGAATTCCAAGATAAAATCGAAATTGGAAAACTATCAGGAATTATATGATCACAACCAACGTATGATCTATTTGGGAAACAAGGTGAACACCGTTGCAGAGAAGTATTTTCAGGACCACAAGAAACGACCTTTGGTTTCTGAATTATTACGAATCGTGGAAACTGAAAATAGTAAGCGCACTAAAAAAACGACACAAGAGGTTAAAGCGCAAAGGGTGAAAAAAGCGCAAGTTGCCGAAGAGGTGCAAAAAGAAGTAAAGGTAATTCGCCAAAAGAAGAAAGTTGAAAAGAAAAAAGCCGTAATTGCTGAAAAGAACAAACCACTACCTGTATTTAAGATTGGGGACCATGTTCGCATGCAGGATGGCAAAGCTATTGGGAGTATTGATAAATTGGAGAAAAATAAGGCTGTAGTGAATTATGGGATGTTTACCACGAATGTAAGTGTAGATCAATTGGAGTTGGTTGAGGCCATTAAATAATGAGTCACCTCCTTGGTTAGGAATAGGGTGTCCTTTTAAGAACGTAAGGACTGGGTGGTTTTAATATTAAGAATTTAGAGCTTTAGGTAGATACCTCTCCCCTTCCGATAATTAGCCTGGTGGTACGCCTAAAAATAAGAGGAAGTCTTGAGAGGAGGATATTAAATGGCCAAAATAAGAAACGTATTGAACTTGATTATCAAATAATTACATAATATCATATACGATTTATTTCAAAATTCGTAATGGTGGAATAAGGAAATATAGTTTAATTCCTTGCTGTTCAATGGGCGTATTCAAGATTCGAGATTCATGCTTAAATGAAATGATTCTTCCCTCCTATCATTGTGGGATTGAGAGAGATATATAATGGAAAATAATAAAAAAATAATACTGTTTGATGGTGTTTGTAATCTCTGCAATCGTTCCATTCAATTTATCATAAAGCATGACAAGAAAGATGTTTTTCGCTTTGCGCCTTTACAAAGCGAAATTGGGCATCGACTTGTTTTGGAACGTAATATAGACACAGCAAAAGTCGATTCAATAATTCTTATCGAACCCGGTGTTGCGTATTATACAAAAGCTGTTGCAGCTTTGAAAATAGGTCAGTCTTTCGGTGGTGTTTGGAAAATGTTAAACGTACTGAACTTGATTCCCAGCGTGTTACAAAACATCGTATACGATTTTATTGCAAATAACAGATATCGGTGGTTCGGTAAAACTGAAGAATGTATGGTGCCGACCCTTGAAATTAGTGCTAAGTTCTTGGATAATTAAACTAAAATAAACCATGAACCTTATTGTTGGCAATCCCTCTTGATCCACTAGTTTTGCACTGTATAATTTAGGGTTCAAATCAATTGAATGCAAAAACCCTCCTAACCTAGAAAATGGAAAGAATATCACATAGAATTTATGATTATCTTATAACAGCTGGCCTTACAGAAGAGTGGGCCGAATATATCAACATGCTTATTTTGGTGGTAGGCGTTTTACTGGTTTTGTTGCTTTTGGACCTTGTACTCAGAAAAATATTGATAAAGGTTTTTAGTAAGTTCTCCAATGTTTCCAAAACCCAATTTGATGATTTATTGGTTAAAAACAAAGTTCCTAGGAATATAGCCCATATTATTCCATTGGTTTTGGCCTATACTACCGTTCCTGCTATCCTCCGGGATTTTCCAAATACCGAAATAATTATTCTAAAAGGAATTGAAGTTTTCGGGGTTGTTCTTTTTCTATGGATAGTTAGAAGCTTCTTGCATACCTTAAAAGATTACTTTAAAACCCTTCCAAGTCTTCAAGACAAACCAATTGATAGTTATATCCAAGTATTTATGATATTCTCATGGGCTATTGGAATGCTCTATGCTTTTTCGATTATTACCGGGGTCGAATTATGGAAATTCTTGACTGCCCTAGGTACGGCATCAGCTGTTATCATTCTTATTTTCAAGGATACTATTTTAGGATTTGTGGCAAGCATCCAAGTCTCAATTAATGATATGGTCCGTATAGGTGATTGGATTACATTTGAGAAATATGGAGCAGATGGCGATGTAATTGAAATAAACCTAGCCACGGTAAAAGTTCAGAATTTTGATAAAACCATTACCACCATACCTACATATGCCCTTATTTCCGATTCGTTCAGAAACTGGCGCGGGATGACGAATTCACAAGGTAGACGTATCAAAAGAGCGTTGATCATTAAACAGGATAGTATTAAATTCTTGACCAAAAATGATGTGGAAAAATTTAAAAAAATTGGCCTAATCAAAGAATATCTTATAAAAAGACAATCGGATATAACCCAATTCAATACAGATAACAATATTGATAAGTCTATTTTAATAAATGGCAGGAATCTTACCAACATTGGTGTATTTAGAAAATACATTGACACTTATTTACATGCACATTCCGGATTGAACAAGGATATGACCATGATGGTTCGACATTTGGAACCAACATCCCAAGGCTTGCCTGTAGAGGTATATGTTTTCAGTAAGGATAAACGCTGGGGTAATTATGAATATATTGTGGCAGATATCTTCGATCACCTGCTCGCCGCTATCCACTATTTTGAACTTGAGGGATTTGAATTGCCAAGCGGAAGTGATTTTAAAGTTAAATAGTATTAACGATTGAAAGTAAATTCGAATGGGAAATCAACTCCCATTTTTACATTTGCCTTATTTGATAGAACATCATACGATTTCTCCCAATGGTCGAAATGACCTCAATTTATAATGAAAAACAAATATTCTTGCATTTCTACTTTACTTCATCTAAATGATCATCCCAATTCCGAATATGGGGCTCTCCTAATTTACCTACTGATTTTGCAACCACCATTGCCACGGTGGCATCCCCGGTAACATTAATAATGGTACGGCACATATCCAACGGTCTATCAACGGCAAATATCAATGCCAGACCAATTGCGAGTTTATCTGCTGGAAAACCTATTGATTCCAATACAATTACCAACATCACCATTCCCGCTCCTGGTACGGCAGCAGAACCAATAGAAGCTAAAAGCGCGGTTAATACTATAGTTAGCTGATCCGCTAATGTTAGATCAAAATCAAGTGCTTGTGCTATGAAAACAGCCGCTACCGCTTGGTATAAACTTGTACCATCCATATTAATTGTCGCACCAACAGGTAATACAAAACTGGATACTTCCTTATCGACACCAATATGCTCCTCTACCCTTTCCATGGTTACTGGTAGTGTTGCTGCACTTGAACTTGTGGAAAATGCCAACAACTGTGCGGGACTTATTTCCTTTAAAAACCAAAATGGGTTTTTTTTCGTAACCGTAGAAACAACAATAACATAAAAAACAACCATTAAAAACAACCCTAGCACCACTACGCCTGCATATTTCAATAATGCCAACAGTAGGTCGGGATCACTGGCAGAAGCGACCACACTTGCCAATAGGGCGAATACCGCGACAGGGGCTGTAAGCATAATAAGGTCGACCATCTTTAAGACGATTTCATTCAATGAATCAAAGAACTTCTTAAGGGGTTTTGCTTTTTTCTCACCTATCAATAGCATTGAGATACCAAGAAAAATAGTGAAAAATATGACCTGTAGCATTAACTTATTGTCACTCATGGCCTGAATGGCATTATCAGGTACCATATCTTCCAAAAACTGGAGAGGACCGGCATCCTTTTGTCTTGAAGCCTCTTCTATTTTAGAAGTTACACCACTATCTGTGGCATAAGTTGTCGTTAGTTTATCAATAGTTTCTTGTGAAATGCCGTCACCTGGCTGCAAGATATTTACCAATAACAATCCGATGGTAATGGCAATAATAGTAGTGCAAACATAGATTACAATGGTTCGGACTCCAATTTGTTTGAATTTCGAAATGTCTTTTAGATCGGAAATGCCTTTTACCAATGAGGCCAGAATCAAAGGAATAGCTATAAGTTTAAGCAGTTTTACAAAAATACTCCCTAAAGGTTGAATCCAATCTGCAACAAAATCCCTCCCCCAACTTATTTGTGTCATGGCAAAACCGAAAATAATTCCCAAGACCATTCCGATCATTATTTGCCAATGCAACTCAAGCTTCCTCATAAAATATATTTAAATTAAAGGATAGTAAGATAGTATTTTGAAGGGAAACCCGCCCAAAAAAGAAATTTTATAATTTAATGGTTCTGTTGAGTAAGGTATAATCGGCCAACACCAATGCCGCCATTGCTTCAACAATTGGCACTGCTCTGGGAACCACACAAGGGTCGTGTCGACCTTTACCTTTAGTGATTACTTTGTTGCCTTCCTTATCAATAGTCTCATAGGGCTGAATAACCGTAGCTACGGGTTTGAAAGCAACATTAAAATAAATGTCCATTCCATTGCTTATTCCACCTTGAATACCACCACTGAAGTTTGTTTTTGTAGTTCCGTCAGAATTGTATTGATCATTATGTTCACTGCCCTTCATTTTTATACCTTCAAAACCACTGCCGTATTCAAAACCTTTTACGGCATTGATTGAAAGCATGGCCCTACCCAATTCGGCATGTAGTTTATCAAAAACGGGCTCTCCTAAACCAATAGGAACATTTTGGATTACACAGGTAATTATCCCTCCAATAGTATCACCTTCCTTACGGACTTCTTTTATATACTCCTCCATTTTCTTGGCGGTTACTTGGTCTGGACATCGAACAGGATTTGATTCAGTTAAGGAAAGGTCCAAATCTTTGTAATCTTTATTAAGGGTTAAATTCCCTACTTGTGAAACAAACGCGTTTATTCTGATTGATGATAAAAACTGTTTGGCAATGGCTCCAGCAACAACCCTACTAGCAGTTTCCCGGGCTGAACTTCGCCCGCCACCGCGATAATCCCTAAAGCCATATTTTTGATCATACACATAATCGGCGTGTGACGGACGATAAGAATCCTTAATATGTGAGTAATCATTTGATTTTTGGTTGGTATTATGAATGGCAAAACCTATAGGCGTACCAGTAGTCTTACCTTCAAATATTCCTGAATAAAATTCAACGGTATCTGGTTCTTTACGTTGGGTAACTATGGCGGACTGGCCTGGTTTACGACGATCAAGTTCATTTTGAATGGCTTCAAGGTCCAATTCAATGCCAGATGGGCAACCATCGAGGACACCACCAATAGCCACCCCGTGGGATTCACCAAAAGTTGTTAATTTAAAAAGGTTTCCAAATGTATTACCTGCCATTTTATTACTGTTAAATTTTATTCATCAAAGGTAAATGTTAATTAATAGATACAAAAATCATTATACCAGAGCATTTTTTAATATTGATATTGGATGCATTGCAGTTCTGCCCGTTCCGTCATGGATCTGATGCCTACAACTGGTTCCATTGGCCGCAATAATAACATCCTTACTAGATTTTCTAATGGAGGGAAATAACTTCAATTCCCCTATTTGCATACTTACCTCGTAATGTTCCTTTTCATAGCCAAACGATCCTGCCATGCCACAACAGCCTGAACTGATAATCGATATTGAGTAATTTTCAGGCAAATTCAATATATCAAAAGTTACTTTTTGGTTAGATAATGCTTTTTGATGACAGTGATTATGGACCTTAATCGTTTTTGCTTCGTTGTGAAAACTTTTGGAAGAGATTTCACCTTTAAAAATTTCGCCCGATAGGAATTCCTCTATCAAAAATGTATTCTGTGAAATAGCGGACAAAGTTTCGATATCCCCTGAAAATCTTTTGTATTCATCCCTAAAAGTGAGTATTGCCGACGGTTCTAGGCCTATAACCGGAATTTGTTGCTTTGAAAATTCTTTCAAGTTTCCTATATTTTTCAAAGCCAGCGTCTTGGCTTGCTTTAAAAATCCTTTTGAAATATAAGTCCGGCCACTTTCAGCATAAAACAATTGCACGTCATAACCCAGTTTCAATAAAACATCAATAGCGTCTTTACCTAGATCAACATCCATATAATTGGTAAATTCATCTATATATAAAATTACCTTTGATTTTGATATAACATGCTTGTTTTTAATTGATTGAATGTATTTATCAAAATTAAAACTTGATACCATTGGCATGGCCCTTTGGTCGGCAACCCCGACGGATTTTTTTAATAATCCACTTAATATTTTTGAGCCATAAACAGCATTGGTCAATCCTGATACCTTACTTCCCAATTTATTCAATTTGGTGTTATGGGCAAATAGCTTACTTCGTACCGAATACCCATTGCTTTCTTGATATTGGTACAGGAACTCTGCTTTCAAGGCGGCAACATCGACATTGCTTGGACACTCACTGGCACAGGCCTTACAGCTTAAACAAAGGTCGAATACTTCTTTGAGTTCTTTCCTATCAAATCTATTAACCTTTTCCGAGTTGGTTAAAAACTCACGCAATGCATTGGCTCTGCCCCTGGTCGTGTCCTTTTCGTTCTTAGTCGCATGATAACTAGGGCACATTCCTCCTTTCATATGGTGTGTTTTCCTGCAATCTCCACTTCCATTGCATTTTTCAGCCGCTTTGAGTATACCTTGGCTATCCGAAAAGTCCATCAAAGTTGGGATTTCCGGTTCTTTCCGGTCAATTTCATATCGAAGGGATTCATCCATCGGATAGGCATCAACAATCTTTCCTGGATTGAAAATACCTAGGGGGTCAAAATAGTTCTTGATGCGTTTTAAAAGCTGATAGTTTTTCTCACCAATCATTAATGGAATAAATTCGGCCCGTACAATACCGTCCCCATGTTCTCCGCTAAAAGAGCCTCCGTATTTTTTTGTCAATTTCGCAACGTCTGTTGTAATGGATCTAAACAGAGCGACATCGGTTGATTTTTTAAGATTCAGAATGGGGCGCAAATGCAATTCCCCTGCCCCTGCATGCGCATAATAGACCGCTTTCTGCTTATAACCTTTCATTATGGAGGTGAATTCCCCAATGAAATCTTTCAAATCTTCCAAAGCGACCGCAGTATCCTCAATACAGGCAACCGCTTTCATATCACCCACAATATTACCCAACAGTCCTAATCCTGCTTTTCTTAACTCTATGGCCTTATTTATGTCATCGCCATGGAGGACCGGATTGGCATAACTAAGTCCAGAAACAGAAATGGTTTTTAAAAGTTCCTTTAGTTGATTATCAAGATATTTCTGGGAATCCGATTTTAGTTCCAACATTAGCAGTGCTGCCGGATCTCCTTCAACAAAAAATCGATTTTTCAGCTGGGTCTTGTTGTTTTTGGTGCAATCCAGGATAACCTTATCCATCATTTCACATAAATGCAATCCATGCTTCATCACAGGTGCTACATCACTAAGGCAATCTTCAAGTGTTTTATAATGCGTAACGACCATGGTGGCAAATTTCGGCGGTATTTTATCTAACTGTAACGTGATTTCAGTTGTAAACGCTAGTGTACCTTCACTACCACTTAACAAATTACAGAGGTTGAAATCTTCTTTTTGACTATCAAAAACATTGGATTTTATGAGTTCATCTACGGCGTAACCGGTGTTTCTCCTATGTATTTGTGGTTTTGGGAATTCCTTATTTATTTCTAATTGTATATCCTTGTTTGATAATACTTTATAAATGTTTTTATAAATTATACCTTCAAGTGTATTTAAGTTGGTTTTATCATGAAAATCTTTCTGTGAAAGCGATTTGAACATTACTTCGGAACCGTCGGAGAGCAATGTTTTCAATTCTACAACTTTATCCCTTGTTACCCCATATTGAATTGATGTTGTTCCAGAAGAATTGTTACCTACCATTCCTCCGATCATACATCGATTGGATGTAGAGGTGTTAGGCCCAAAAAATAATCCGTAAGGTTCTAAAAATTGGTTTAGTTCATCCCTAATAACCCCGGGCTGCACAATTACTTGCTTTTTTTCCTTATCTACACTAATGATTTTCGTAAAATACCTTGAAACATCAACCACGATTCCATCGCCAACACATTGTCCGGCCAATGAGGTTCCAGCAGTTCGGGGAATTAAGCCGATTTTATGTACTGAAGCGTATTCTATTAAATATTGTATATCAACGATCGTTTTCGGGAAAGCAACGGCCAAAGGTATTTTGCGGTAAACGGAAGCATCTGTGGAATACAATGTTGTACTTAAAGTATCAGTAAGTAATTCACCTTCTAATTTTTCACCTAACGCTATAATTGAATTTATTATCAACCTGAAACAATTTTGACGACTAAATTAAGTTTTTATTGTTTGAGGTAATTCAAGAACTAGTATTTTTACATTATTAAAACAAAAACTTATGAAAATTTTAAAATCATTTATTTTGCTTCTATGTTTTACATCTTTATCCACTGTATTTTCCCAAGAAATTTCCGAGCATGCCCTTGGATTGAGATTAGGGGATAGCGATGGGTTTGGTGCTGAAATTTCTTATCAAAAATCTATTTCCAGATATAATCGTTTGGAGTTAGACCTTGGATGGAGGGACCATCGATATTATGATGCTTTTAAATTGGCAGGTATTTACCAATGGGTGCACCAATTGGATGGTGATTTCAACTGGTACTACGGTGTAGGAGGTGGTTTAGGTAATGTTGATTTTGATGCTTTGCCCAATAATTCAAATAACGACGATGGACTATTCATATTTGGTGCCGGTGATATTGGTATTGAATATAATTTTGATATTCCCCTTTTGTTATCACTGGATTTTAGACCAGAGATTGGATTGATTGGATATGATGGCTTTTCCGATAACTTTGATTTTGATATAGCATTAGGTATACGTTATCAATTTTAAACAAACACAAAATAATTAAGCCCTTAACATTTGTATGTTAGGGGCTTTTTATATATGCATATATATAACTACCTTTGCCGTCTAAAATTTAAATAATAATGAAAAATACCCTTTTATTCCTTATCACTTTGGCCATGATAGCTTCTTGTAATTCAAAACCTAAGGGTTATACCATTACAGGTACCTTGACTGGTGAAGTTGCCGATGGCACCAATGTTTACTTGAAAAAAATAAACGAAAATAATCAACCGGTCGCAATTGACACGGCGAAAATAGACATGGGTAAGTTTGTTTTTACCGGTAAATCAGATTTACCTGAAATGCACTATATTTTTGTAGATCAGTTATTGGGATATACGGCAGTTATATTAGAAAATGGGCAAATTGAATTATCAGCCCAGAAAGATAGCCTAGGACTTGCTAAAATACATGGCACAGATCAAAATGATATTTTTGCCAATTATATGGAGAAATCCCAAGAAATATCGAAAAGAGCAATGAATATCCAGAACGATATGAAAAATGCATCTATGAGGAACGACACCGTTTCAATTAATTCATTGAGGGATGAATTGACGGAACTGCAAGATGAATATTATCTATTTGAAATGGATTATATAAAAACACATCCAACTGCCTTGATCTCGGTCTTGTTGATTGATAGGGCATTGTCAACAAGAAATGCTAAGATCGATGAACTTCAAGAGCTTTATGATGGCTTGTCACCAGAGGTTAAGGAAACCAGTGCTGCTAAAAAAGTAATAAAAATGTTCGATTCTCGAAAAGTAAATGAAGAAAAGGCAAAAAACACAAATATAGGCGCAACAGCCCCCAATTTTTCGGCACCTACCCCAGCAGGTCCTGAATTGGCATTGAATGATGTATTGGGAAAAGTGACTTTAGTTGATTTTTGGGCAGCTTGGTGTAGGCCATGCCGGGCAGAAAATCCGAATGTTGTAAAAGTATATAACAAATACCATGACAAGGGTTTGAATATCATTGGTGTTTCATTGGATAGAACCGCAGAGGCCTGGAAAAAAGCGATAGAGGACGATGGATTAACATGGAACCATGTATCCAATATTGCTTATTTTGATGATGCAATTGCCAAGCTATATAATGTAGATGCTATTCCTGCAGCTTTTCTTTTGGATGAAAACGGAGTTATCGTTGCAAAAAATTTAAGGGGCCCTGAGCTGGAGGCTAAAGTCGCTGAAATGCTAAAATAGAGAAGTGAACAAATAAAAAAAGCCCTGAAGTGGAAACCTTCAGGGCTTTTTTTTGTCCTGTAGTGGATTTTCTAGAATTTATTCTGGACATCATCAAAGACGCCAGATATTGTAACATTGTCATCTATATTGACCTTTCCAAAGATATTGACAACTGAATTGTTACCGATAAATTCAATGGTTGAATCATCCTTTAAATCCAAATCGCCGTAAATGGTAAGATTACCTTCTACCCGCAGTACCCCACCCTTCTCAATGGTTATTTTCTTTTTCCTTTTGTTGTTTCCAACAACAAGCGTCCCATTCATTTCAATTAAAGCATTGTCCCTTACGTCAACATCATTTCTGACAGTCCATGAACCACACATTAATAATGATCCGGATACATTTATCGAGTTAAATCTTTTTGATCCCCTAAAAGCAATATCTTCCCCTTCTTTAATTTCCAATTTATCAGTACCATTATACTCTGATAGAACAGCACAAGTCGAAGCCAAACTTTGGGAAAGTCGATTCAATTTAATAATCTGCAGCCCTTCCTTCCCTGAAGCTGCAAAAACATAATCACCTTCGGTCTGTACATAGTTTATTGAACCATCGAGCTGAATTACGCCATAGGGCACTGCAGCTGTACCTTTATCTTCCCCTAAGGAAAGACCGGCCCCTCCGTTCGCCATTAAAATAACATCTTTATTGATAGCGACCGCATTGTTTACAATATCGCCATTTGGTATTTTATTGGGATCAATAAGTATGGGTATATACTGTATTAATGTACCTGTACCATAAGAGTATACCCCTACTCCATTTATGCCTTCAGCGACCACGATTTTATCACCTGAAAAATCAATGGTTCTTTTTGTATATAATCCAAAGTCCGAGTTAATGGGAATTTCTTTTTTCACTTTTAAATTATTATCCAGTACACGTATTCCCATACTTGCATCCAACAAAGCTATTTTATTATTATCGAATGCAATAGATCGCAGGTCTTCATACAATTCTTGCTTCTTAACATCCAAGTCTTTTGTATCATAAATTGTGACCGACCCATCCTTACCACTGGTTACATAAGCTTCATTATCATCAACGTAGACATCTGTGGCATTATCCCCTGGCTGATACCCGTAAATAACACCTGCATTCAGATTAAAAACACCTGCAGATACAGGTATTTTTGTTATGAATGAGTTCGATGTAGCTGTGAACGAGGTTTCGGCATTAATCCCACCAACAGCATATACATAACCATTTGAATATTGGAGTGAATTTATATCGCCATTAGAGTATATTAGTCGGGATGTAAGCCTTGGATTGTTGGGGTCTTCAACATCAACAATATCAATGGCCCCATTATAATCATCCCCTGCTAAATTATAGGCAACATATGCATAATTATCAACTACATTCACATGGGAAGCCGTTAAATTGGAAGGTGGATTGATTTGTGCGACCAGAGTCAACGGGTAATCCCCTGCAAATTCCACTACCCCAGCTTTGGCATATTTTCCAGTGATATTGTCGCTTTCGGATATATCCAATACACCTGCGTTCAAATAAACAACGCTATTTTCCAGTAATAATTCACTGGTTTCTAGTTGTATGTCGTCGTGTGGGTCGTTAAATATTGTAGTTTCATCACTACAGGATACTGTTAGTGCAAGAGCTGCCGCACAAAGTATGGTAGTTTTATTCATCATTAAGTAGGTTTACAAATTAGATTTGGGTTCTAATTTAACGTCAAAATTAAACTAATTGTATATTTTGTAAGTAATATTTTCGATGAAAGGTCAATAAAGTACAGTAAAGGAAAAAATAATATTCTATTAATGTACTACATATTCATATGTATTTTCCTATATATAAGTGGTAGCAACTAAAGCTTTCCTAATTTTTCCATAGCAAAAAGTATGGCAATCGGGATGGCAAGGAGAACAACTATTAATGTATCGGTCACTAGAAGTTCAGGTTTAAAAATCAAAGTGATAACATAACCTCCCATAGCGCCCCCAAAATGGGCCGTATGACCAATATTCCCCAATCTTTTCTTCATTCCGTAAATGGAATACAGCAAATACGCTATCCCCAAAACGTATGCAGGCAGTGGAATTGGGATGAACATTAGTGCCAATCGCATGTCGGGATAAAGAAGTATTGCCGCATACAAGATGCCAGTTACTGCACCACTTGCACCCACGGCGCTGTAATAGGGTTCATTTTTATGGAAAAAAAGTGCCAATAAACTGCCGGCCAATAAACTAATAAAATAAATTCCAATGAATTTCACTGGGCCAAACCAACTTATAACCACATCGGCGAAAAAGAACAGCGTAAACATGTTCATAAAAAGATGCGAAAAATCAACATGAAGAAAACCAGAAGTTAACATTCTATCTTTTTGGCCAGATTGTATAGCCCCTATCCCGAACTTATATCGCTCAAAAAATGAAGTATCATTAAATCCTTTCAAGGAAACCAAAACATTCACCGCGATAATGGCTATGGTGGCTATATGAAGATCATACATATTACTTGGAATTATTTATCGTGCCAAATATAGCTATATTTGCGCTTTATTTATAAACGCATGCAGCTACTCGTTTTTATTCTTTTATACCCCTTTTTATGGGTTATCTCTATACTACCAGAAAGAATTTTTTATGGGTTTTCCGATATTGTGTACTTTTTGGTATATCGTGTTGTTGGTTATCGAAAAATAGTGGTGCGAAATAATTTGAAATTGGTTTTTCCGGACAAATCGGTACAAGAAATAAATTATATTCAAAAGGAATTCTTTAAACATATGTGCGATATGTTTTTGGAAATGGTAAAAACTATGAACCTTTCAAAAGAAGCCGTCAAAAAGAAATACCATGTAACTAATATAGAGGTCTTCCAAGAAATCGAGAAAACGAAAAGCATATTGATTGTTTGTTCGCATTATGCCAATTGGGAATGGAACGTTAGCATCAACAATTATGTGCAGTCGAAAGGGTATGCCGTGTACCAGAAAATAAACAACAAATACTTTGATGCATTCATCAGGAAAACAAGGGCAAAATGGAATACGGAATTGATCACGCAACAAGAAACGGTAAAAACGGTAGTACGCAACCATCAAAATAATATAAGAGCCGGCTATGGCATGGTCAGCGACCAATCGCCACAAGCCCATAAAGCACAGTATTGGAAAGAATTTATGGGAATTAAAGTACCCATTTTCAATGGTGCTGAAACCTTGGCCAGAAAATTGGATTTGGCAGTAGTGTTCCTTAAAGTTTCAAAAGTAAAACGTGGGTATTATAAAGCTGAATTCATACCTATAACATTGGCAGGGAAAACCACTGACAAGAACGAAATTACCAATAGATTTTTGGAACTTACCGAACAACAGATTAAGGAACGGCCAGAACATTATTTATGGACCCACCGGCGTTGGAAGCATCGTGATAAGGCGCCTAAATAAAATTATTCTTTTGCAAATTAATAATTCGTTTTTTATTAACGAATCAATCCTCTAAATACCCGCAACTTCTTTGATTTCCCCAATAATTTTATCTGCCAAATTATCAGCTTCCTGTTGACTTTTGGCTTCAGTATAAATTCTAATGATGGGTTCGGTGTTCGATTTGCGAAGGTGGACCCAATTTTCAGCAAAATCGATTTTTACTCCATCAATAGTAGAGATATTTTTATTTTTATACTTGTCAGCCATTGATTTTAAGATTCCATCCACATCCAACCCTGGCGTTAATTGTATTTTCTTTTTACTCATAAAGTAACTCGGGTAACTATCGCGAAGCTCTTTTACTGTCCCACCTCTTTCAGCCATAAGCATTAAGAACAAAGCGGTCCCAACCAATGAATCCCGGCCATAATGACTTTCAGGATATATGATTCCCCCATTGCCTTCCCCACCAATAATAGCATTGTTGGCCTTCATTTTGGCAACAACATTAACTTCCCCCACAGCAGCAGCTTCATATGAACCACCATGCTTTTGGGTAATATCCCTTAATGCACGTGAAGAGGAAAGATTGGAAACGGTGTTGCCTTTCGTTTTTCCTAAAACATAGTCAGCACAGGCTACAAGGGTGTATTCCTCCCCGAACATTTCCCCTTCATTAGTAATAAAGGCCAAACGATCTACGTCTGGATCTACCACGATTCCAAAATCAGCCTTCTCTTTCACAACAAGTTCACAGATGTCTCCCAAATGTTCTTTCAAAGGTTCTGGATTATGTGGAAAATGCCCCGTAGGATCACAATATAATTTTACTACTTCTACGCCTAAGGTTTCCAATAACTTGGGAATGGCGATTCCACCAGTAGAGTTCACGCCGTCAACAACCACTTTGAACTTGGCTTTTCGTATAGTGTCCGCATCAACCAATGAAAGGTTCAGAACTTCATCAATATGTATATCGATATAAGCATCATTCTTAACAATAATTCCCAGATCATCAACTTCGGAGAAATTAAAAGCCTCGCTTTCAGCTATATCAAGAATCCTGGCTCCTTGTGCGGCATCCAAGAATTCACCTTTTTCATTCAACAACTTTAAGGCATTCCATTGTTTTGGATTATGGCTGGCGGTAAGTATGATGCCCCCATCCGCATTTTCCAACGGTACGGCAATTTCTACGGTGGGCGTTGTTGAAAGATCTAAATCAATCACATCTATTCCGAGTCCTACCAATGTATACACTACTAGATTTTGAATCATTTCGCCAGACAAACGGGCATCCCTACCAATAACAATCCTTAATTTATCGTTTTTTGAATACTCTTTTAACCATATACCATACGCAGCAGCGAATTTCACTGCATCAATGGGGGTTAAATTATCACCTGGTTGCCCTCCTATGGTTCCCCTTATTCCCGAAATAGATTTTATTAGTGTCATATATGTTAAAAAAGTTTTTGCAAATATACAGGTCTATGTTAAAACCTAACTTCCTTATTAGTAAATTCGACCTTATGAAGTATTTTATAGTTAAATGAATTTTCTTGCCCATATTTACCTATCATTCGGGGATAATGAAATTACAATCGGTAATTTTATTGCGGACAGTATTCGTGGTAACAAAATTGACCAATTTCCAGTTAGGATTCAAAAAGGAATATTGTTGCATCGGGAAATCGATACCTATACAGATACCCATTTGATTCCCAAAATTAGTAGCAAGCGATTGCACAGGAATTATAGCCATTATAGTAGGGTAATAGTTGATGTTTTTTATGATCACTTCCTGGCCAAAAATTGGAAGGCCTATTCCGACATACCTTTGGATATTTTTGTGGCTTGTTTTTATGACCTGTTGGAGGATAATTACACCATTCTACCCAGCGGTGTGCAACGGATGATGCCATATATGATTGCAGACAATTGGATTTATAATTATTCCAAAATGGAAGGTATCAGCAGGGTATTGAATGGTATGAACCGAAGAACGAAGAATAAATCCAAAATGAATTTGGCTATATTGGACCTGGAAGAACATTATGAACAATTTGAACAAGAGTTTACCTCTTTTTTTGAAGAATTGATAACCTTTTCAAGGCAAAAATACAATTCATTGTAAATAGGTACCCGAATTAATAAAACCCTTCCATTATATGAGAAAATATAGTAAAGTATTCTTCTTTTTTTTCTTCCTTTTTCTATTGGTACAGTGCAAAAAACAACCTGCCGCGCCCACAGGTCTGGTCGCTGATAACGCCATGGTGGTTTCCGCCCGTAAAGAAGCATCTGCAATAGGTGTTGAAATACTCCAAAAAGGCGGAAATGCCTTTGACGCCATGATCGCTACCGAGCTGGCATTGGCTGTTGCCTACCCGTTTGCAGGTAACCTTGGTGGAGGTGGATTCATGGTTTATCGAAAAAAAAACGGGGATATTGGAGCACTGGATTATCGCGAGAAAGCCCCTTTATCTGCCCACAAGGACATGTATCTGGATTCAGTTGGGAATGTGATTGAAGGGAAAAGTATTTTGGGAGCTACTGCGGTTGGTGTACCCGGAACCATAGCGGGGATTTTCGAAGTTCATGAAAAATTTGGAACGTTACCGATAGAGGATATAATTCAGCCTGTGATTGATTTGGTAGATAAAGGAGTTGAAGTAACTTATAAGCAGGCAAAACGATTGGAAAATTATAGGGAGTTGATAATTAAGGTAAATGGGGAAAATACCCTTTTTTTTAATAATTGTATTCCTGGGGATACCTTAAGATATCCTGCCTTGGCAAATACTTTAAGCAGAATAGCCAAAAACGGCAAGGATGAATTTTATAAGGGCGAGACGGCTAAAAAATTGGCGTCCTTTATCAAAGAAAAAGGTGGGTATGTGACTGAGGAAGATCTTGCTAATTACGAGGCTAAATGGCGACAGCCCATAGTATTCAAGTATAAAGACCTGCGGATAATATCTATGAGCCCGCCCAGTAGTGGGGGTGTAACCATGAACCAGATTTTTAAGATGATCGAACCTTTCGAAGTATCCGATTTTGGTCATAATTCAACCGAGACAATCCAATTATTTACCGAGGCTAGTAGAAGAGCCTACGCCGATCGTAATTATTATCTTGGAGATCCTGATTTTGTTGATATTCCACTGGATGTGATTTTAAGCCAGCGTTATCTAAAGGAACGAATGAAGGACTTCTCTTTTGAAAAAGCCACTAGGTCATCCGATATTGAACGTGGTGAAATACAATTTATGGAAAGTTCGGAGACCACTCATTACTCGATTGTAGATACAGAAGGTAATGCCGTTTCGGTAACGACAACCTTAAATGGGGCCTATGGCTCCAAACTGTATTGCGACGAGCTTGGATTTTTCCTAAACAATGAAATGGATGATTTTAGTGCAAAAACCGGGGTGCCCAATATGTTTGGGCTTATTGGTGCGGATGCCAATAGCATTGCTCCCGGGAAACGGATGCTAAGTTCTATGACTCCCACAATTGTCGAGAAAGAAGACCAGCTTTATATTGTTGTTGGCAGTCCCGGTGGCTCAACGATCATAACTGCTGTTGCCCAGACGATATTGAATTCCTATGAGTTTAATTTGAGCATGCAAGAGTCGGTAAATGCCCCTAGGTTTCACCATCAATGGTTGCCAGATTTGGTAATGTTTGAACCTGAAGTCTTTTCGAATGTGGTCAAGAACGAATTAAAAGCAAAAGGATATATTTTAAGCGAAGATAGTACGCCTATTTTAGGGAAGGTCGACGCTATTAGGGTTCTCCCCGATGGCCGTTTGGAAGGTGGCGCTGACAAAAGAGGTGATGATACGGCAATTGGCTATTAAATCAAAATACAGATAAAATGATTCAATCCTATAAAAGAAAACCCAAGTTAGTAGCAAATTACGATACTATAATCATTGGATCAGGTATGGGCAGTCTCACCACTGCTGCAATTTTGTCAAAGGAAGGTCAAAAAGTATTGGTCTTGGAACGTCATTATACAGCAGGGGGATTTACACATATTTTCAAGCGAAAAGGATATGAATGGGATGTGGGTATCCATTATATTGGAGAAGTTCAACGTGCTAATAGTGTAACAAAGATCCTCTTCGATTATATTTCGGATAACAATTTGAAATGGGCCGATATGGGGGAGGTTTATGACCGAATCTTCATTGGGGATAAATCCTACGACTTTGTAAAGGGTGTTGGGAATTTCAAGAACAAGCTATATGAATATTTCCCTAAGGAAGAAAAGGCGATAAACAATTATGTAGATCTTGTTTTTGCGAGTACCAAAACCGCCCGTAATTTTTTTGCCGAGAAAGCAATTCCACCTTTAATCTCCAAATTATTCGGTGGTAGAATGCGGAATCCTTTTTATAAATTCTCCGACAAAACAACATACGAGGTTTTAAGTTCATTGACCAATAATGAAGAATTGATAAAGGTATTAACAGGTCAGTATGGAGACTATGGCCTAACCCCAAAACAAAGTAGTTTTGCGATGCATGCTGCATTGGTTCGCCATTATTTTAGTGGAGGCAGTTTCCCCATAGGTGGTTCTTCGGAGATAGCGAGTACTATTGATAAGGTTATCGAAAAGGCAGGAGGTACAATTCTAATAAATGCAGAAGTTGATAAAGTTCTCATAACCAATAACAAGGCTATTGGTGTGCAAATGAGTGATGGTACTTCTTTTTATGCTAAAAATATAGTGAGTGGCGCAGGAATCATGACCACCTATAAGAAATTGCTTCCCGCGGAGATCAATAAAAAGCATGGCTTTGAAAACCAACTGAAGAAATTACAGCGTTCTGTTTCCCATTCTTGTCTTTATATTGGATTAAAAGGCTCCCCTGAGGAATTGAAACTGCCGAAAACCAATTATTGGATCTTTCCCAGTGAAGGTGACCATGATACTTGTGTAGAAAACTACCTAAAAAATAGAGGTGCACCATTACCGGTAATTTATATTTCTTTTCCATCTGCAAAAGATCCTGATTGGTCTAATCGCTATCCAGGGAAAAGCACTATCGATATTATCACTTTGGAACCTTTTGAAACTTATGAAAAATGGGAAGGTAGCCGTTGGATGAAACGTGGCAAAGATTATGAAGCCTTAAAAGAAAAAATGACAAAACGCTTGCTAGATGCACTTTATAAACAACTCCCGCATCTAAAGGATGCAGTGGAATATTATGAGTTATCATCCCCTTTGACTACACAACACTTTGTGAATTACGACAAAGGTGAAATTTACGGTATTGATCATACTCCTGAACGATTTCGACAAAAATTCTTAAAATCAAGAACACCCATTAAGAATTTTTATCTTACAGGACAGGATATTGTTACTGCTGGGGTTGCAGGTGCTTTATTCGCAGGCGTTTTGACAGCATCGGCAATCACTAAAAAGAATGTGATTAAAAAGATAATGAAGGCCAGAACATGACCAAAACGAGCAGGAAAATAGTTCGGGTGGGATTAATATTGTTGTTAATACTTACGGCAACATTGGCAAGCACATACTTAATATATAATGAACCTTTACCACTAGGAAAATATGGACCTGAAGCAGATGAATTAGCCCATAAAATGCTAAAGGCAATTAATAATGAAGCCTACCAGGACACGCGATATTTGGAATGGACGTTCAGAAACGGGAACCATCGATATAAGTGGGACAAGAAAATAGGTAAAGTTAATGTTTCATGGGATGTTTTTAAGGTTGATTTGAATCTGGACAACCATGGTAAAAGCCGTGTATTCGAAAACAATATCGAAGTAAAAGCATCGAAAAAACTAGAATTAATCAAAAAAGCCGTTGATCTTTTCAATAATGACTCTTTCTGGTTGGTGGCACCCTTTAAAGTTTTCGACAAAGGTACCAAACGTAGTTTGGTAAAATTAAAAAATGGGGCTACAGGTTTAATGATTACCTATGAATCTGGCGGCACTACCCCTGGGGATTCCTATCTATGGAAATTACAACCCAATGGCTTTCCCGAAAGTTTTGGGATGTGGGTGAAAATTCTGCCCTTGGGAGGTATTGAGGCTACATGGGACGAATGGCAGATTATGGAAAGTGGTGCGTTTTTACCAAAGTCCCACATGATTGGACCAATAAAACTGGATATGGGTGAAGTAAAAGGGTATAATTAATTAAGAAAGAATTTCAGCATATTAAAATTAGCGTAACCATGATACTTAAAATCCTTCAGAAATCAGACATAAATACACTAATCAACAAGCAGGTAAATGAGCTTTTCAAACAATTGAACCCGAACATAAAACAACTGGATGTTGGGACGGTTTTAAACCAAGGGAACGATTTTGTATTTGTTTGCTGTTGGGATAACGACCAGCTCATCGGGATGGCGACATTAGCTACTTACAAGGTGATTTCCGGTTACAAAGGTATGGTCGAGGATGTAATTGTTTCTTCCGATAGACGTGGTGAGGGCATTGGCAGAATATTAATGCAGAAACTTCTGGAAGAAGGCCAAAAACTTAAGTTGAATGAGATTTTACTCTTTAGTGGCCATCATAGAAAACCTGCCATTCAACTGTATAAGAGTCTAGGTTTTAATCAAAAGGAAAGTGGTATGTATACGTTCAAGTTATAGTTTAGACTCTATTTTGACTGAATTGGTTCTTTAACTCTTCCATCGATTCCTGCAATTGTTTTAACAACCCTTTTTCAGTGGTTGCATCGACTCCAAAGGTTATTTTACTATTTACCTCCCAGATTTCCTGAATTTGATGGGGTTCAATTTCATATGGTGGGTAGGTTTCATTCAGTGAGATCAAGGTAATATTATTGGATGTCGGATTTTTGGCGAATTTTTTGACAAGAACGGCATCCTGTAAAACCACTACATACATTTTATTGGCATTAACATGTGCTATATCCTCTACGGCCTTGGCCAAAACCCATTCCCCTGGTTTTAGGTTAGGGAGCATACTATCCCCTTCTACCTGAAAACCGCGATAGGTGGCATTCCTAAATTCTGGGAGCGGAATATCAAAAGCCGGGAGTTGTTTGTACCAACTGGTGTCCTGTATGTTCTGGGGGTAACCAGCCGCCGCTTTGGCATTGACCAGGACCATGTTTTCATTATCGGTAGAATCAACAGTGACTACTTTAGGGATAACACTGGCATGTGAAGTCTCGATATATTTCAATTCACTTTCAGCAAATAACCACAAGGGGTTGATCTTGAATTGTTTTAAAAGTTCTGCCACTACCCTACCTGATAATTTAGTACGCCCTCGTTCGATATCCGCCGTTGTATTCGAAATCCCTAAAACTTTGGCAAAATCTGCTTGGGTAAAGCCCAAATCCCTTCGAATATCAGTAAATCGTTTTAGAGTTATTTCATTTTCCATATTGTATGTCTACTTGGACACAGCCAAGACTTTTTTTTTAGAAACTGCATTTTGACCTCTCGACTGCGCTCAATTGGTCATTTCGATTTTTCAATCACTCAAATATACGTAATTTGGAATATATCCAAAATATATTTTGGATTATTTCCATAATTAGGAATATATCCATATATTTGGATTATATACCAATTACATTATGACGAATAATTCAATTAAGGACAAGCTCAATTATTTTGCACATATAGGAACACAGGATAATTTTCAATACAATAGGATGGTAAAAAAAAGTAGGGTTAGAACATATAATCCTAACATTGAGGATGATATAAAGACCGTTGACGGTTTAAGAATCACAGAAAGTATACAATTACAATTATTTCAATAGTTATGGACGATACAAAGGTTTTTATTTACGACGGGAGTTTTAATGGCTTTTTAACAGCTGTATTTGTAGGTTTTGAAGAAAATATTGAAATCTTGGAGTTTCAAAAAATCACATCTACTCAAAAGGGTTTGTTTTCCGATGCACAAAACATTAATACACAAATTTCAAAAGCCAAAAGGGTTTGGGATAGTATTGAAAAGAAAAGTGCTACCGCCATAAAGAACATTTATTTTTCTTTTTTAAGCGAGACAGATGGAATTGAAGATTTGCTTTTTACTTATATCAAATATATTATGGGGTCCTTAAAACCAAAGGGTTTTGAAGCCATGGAGGCCATTAGAGCGAAACTGAACCTTTTGTGTGGGAGGGTAGAAAGGGAAAAACAACGCATTGAGCGTTTGGTTGAGTTTAAATCCACAGGGGATAACGTTTATATGGCCGAAATTAAATCCAATTACGATGTACTGCCTTTAATTTCGAGGTATTTCCGTTATCATTATCCAAAACAACAATGGATAATCTTTGACAACAAACGAAATTACGGGGTATATTACAATTTGGTTTCAGTGGAAATCATCACATCCGAAGCCAAGACCTTATATTTGAATTCCAATTATAAAAACAACAATCAAATCCAAAATAACTATAGATATGCGGTATAATAGGTCATTGAATATCATTTGGTTTTCTCACCAATGAAATGATCACTCTTATTATTGAACAAAACGTTGAAAGTTGTTAGACTCCCATAAATTCTAGTAATATATTGCTGTAGATCAACTTTTTCCCGGTCATCTAAATTAGGGCTGGCATTTATTTTTTGTTCCATTACCCGAATCCTGTCCCGAACCATAACTATTTTATGAAAAAAAGTATCAATGGGAATTTCTTTTTCCGATAGATTGGCATCACCAGGTTGTAGAACAAGATTCCCGCCTTTCCATTTGCTGGCAATAGCAGTGATTTTACCGGTGTCGCTCCAACGTTTTAATATTGAGATCAACGAGAGTTCAACATCAGAAAGGCTGACGGTATCAACTTCATCCTCAACAGCTTCAATGATTTCAAATTTGTCATCCAATTTTATGGTTTCCAACCCCTTGTCGATAAAAGTTATCCAATAATGTTTCGAAGTTACATTGGTAACCACCCCTTTACCAAATTCCGGATGTTCAATTCTCGACCCTATACCCAATAATTGCATATTCACTTATTTAAATTTTGGGGCTAAATTATATTGAAGCATTGAAAAATCAAAACTAAGGCTGCTTCATTATTATTCTTCAAAACCGTAACTTTGCAACTTTGCTATTGAAAAATGATAAACTACGAGGAAAATATTGAGGTTAAAGGTGCTCGTGTACATAACCTTAAAAACATTGATGTTACCATTCCTAGGGAAAAATTGGTAGTCATCACTGGTTTGTCCGGCAGCGGTAAATCATCACTGGCATTTGATACGATTTATGCCGAAGGTCAACGTAGGTATATTGAAACTTTTTCGGCCTATGCACGTCAGTTTTTAGGGGGATTGGAACGACCTGATGTGGATAAAATTGATGGCCTCTCCCCTGTAATTGCCATTGAGCAAAAAACTACTTCAAAATCCCCTCGCTCCACAGTAGGTACCATAACTGAAATTTATGATTTCCTACGCTTGCTCTATGCACGTGCTGGTGATGCTTATAGCTATAATACCGGTGAAAAAATGGTGAGTTATAGCGATGAGCAAATCAAGGAACTTATTACAACAGATTATAAGGACAAGAATATTAATATTCTTTCACCAATAATCAAATCCAGAAAAGGGCATTACCGGGAATTATTCGAACAGATTGCAAAACAAGGTTTTGTAAAAGTCAGGGTCGATGGTGAAATCATGGATATCGTAAAGGGCATGAAAGTGGACAGGTACAAGACCCATGATATCGAAATCGTTATTGACCGTCTTAAAGTTAATAACCATTCCGATTTGGACAAACGTATGTCCGAATCTTTAAACACGGCCATGTACAGTGGTGAAAACGTTTTGATGGTTCTAGAGGAAGGCAAAAAAGAACCCAGATATTTTAGTAGGGACCTTATGTGCCCAACCACTGGTATTTCTTATCCAACTCCAGAGCCTAATACCTTTTCATTCAATTCACCAAAGGGGATGTGCAAAAATTGCAATGGTTTGGGGCACGTTTATGAAGTAAATGAAAGAAAGATTTTTCCCAACAAAAAGCTCTCGATTGCTGCTGGTGGTATTGCACCTTTGGGGGAATACAAAAAGTCTTGGGCATTCAAACAAATTGAAACCATAGCCCAGCGCTACGATTTTGAACTTACAGAACCCATTGAAAAAATTCCTGAAGAAGCCATAAATGTACTTTTAAATGGCGGAAATGATAGTTTTGAAGTGGAATCAAAAACCCTGGGTGTTAAGCGTACTTATAAAATAGATTATGAAGGTATTGGCAACTTTATAAAGAACCAGTTTGAAGAAGCTGCTTCAACCTCTATAAAGAGGTGGGCCAAGGAATATATGGATAGGATTATATGTCCTACTTGTGAAGGTTCTAGATTGCGTAAAGAATCGTTGAACTTTAAAATGGATGGGAAGAACATAGCAGAACTTTCTAATTTGGATATTGCCGAAGTGGCAGCGTTTTTTGAAGATCTTGAAAAAAAATTGTATGGAAATCAGCTCAAGATAGCTGAGGAGATAATTAAGGAAATCAAAACCCGTATCCGTTTTTTATTGGATGTTGGGCTGGATTATTTATCCTTGAACCGCAGCTCAAAATCGCTCTCCGGTGGTGAGGCCCAGCGGATTCGTTTAGCAACCCAAATAGGCACCCAACTCGTTGGGGTATTATATATTTTGGATGAACCCAGTATTGGTCTTCATCAAAGGGACAACAATCGGTTGATCAGCTCCTTGGAAGCATTACGTGATATTGGTAACTCTATAATAGTGGTTGAACATGATCGCGATATGATCGAACGTGCCGACCATGTTATAGATATGGGGCCTAGAGCCGGTCATCATGGGGGCGAAATTATTTCAGAAGGTACTCCTGAAGAATTAAAAAACCATCATACCCTAACCGCTGATTACATTACTGGTGCTAAAAAAATCGCCGTCCCCAAAAAACGTAGAAAAGGAAACGGTAAGAAAATCACCCTTTCGGGTTGTACAGGGAACAATCTAAAAAATGTTACCATCGATATTCCCTTAGGACAAATGATAGGGGTTACCGGAGTTTCAGGTAGTGGTAAATCCACCTTGATAAACGAGACCCTCTACCCTATTATGAATGCCCATTATTTTAATGGGGTCAAAAAACCAATGCCGTACAAGACAATAAAAGGTTTGGAGCATATTGATAAGGTGATAGATATTAACCAATCACCAATTGGTAGAACACCACGCTCTAATCCTGCTACTTATACTGGCGTATTCAGTGAAATACGTTCCTTATTCACCAAAACACCTGAAGCCGCCATTCGAGGTTATAAACCAGGTAGATTTAGTTTTAATGTTAAAGGTGGAAGGTGTGAAACCTGTCAGGGTGGCGGATTACGTGTCATTGAAATGAATTTCTTACCAGATGTTTATGTTGAGTGTGAAACATGTAATGGAAAACGATTCAATAGGGAGACCCTGGAAATTAGATATAAAGGAAAATCGATTTCCGATGTGTTGGAAATGACCATAGATGATGCAGTTTCATTTTTTGAATTGATACCTAAAATACATCGTAAACTAAAGACCATTCAGGATGTAGGCTTGGGTTATATTTCGCTAGGCCAACAATCAACAACCCTATCGGGAGGGGAAGCGCAACGCGTAAAATTAGCCACAGAACTTTCTAAACGCGATACTGGCAATACTTTTTATATCTTGGATGAACCAACAACCGGACTTCACTTTGAAGATATTAGGGTCCTCATGGAGGTTCTAAACAAGTTAGTGGACAAAGGCAATACGGTTTTGGTAATCGAACATAATATGGATGTTATTAAAATGATGGATTATATTATTGATATTGGTTACGAAGGCGGTCGTGGTGGTGGTATGATTGTGGCAAAAGGAACACCGGAGGAAGTTGGTAATGATAAAAAGAGCTATACCGCAAAATATCTGAGAACAGAACTGGGTTTATCATCTGAAAATCCTAAAATGGTGGCAAATAAGAATTAATAAACCCACAAACCTAATTTAAAATGTTAGGTTAAAAGAAATTAAATAAAATGAGAAAAGAAAAAGAACATAAGGGTTGGAATGAAATAAAGACCAATGACTCATGGGCCATTTTTAAGATTATGGGTGAATTCGTAAATGGTTTCGAAAAAATGAGTGCGATAGGTCCATGTGTATCTATATTCGGTTCATCGCGCACCAAAGAGAATATGAAATATTACGAATTAGCGGTTAGTATTGCGAAAAGTATATCTGAAGCTGGATATGGTATCATTACAGGTGGGGGTCCAGGAATTATGGAAGCCGGTAACCGTGGTGCACATTTGGCTGGTGGTACATCCGTGGGTTTAAACATTGATTTGCCATTTGAACAACATGACAATCCTTATATTGATAGCGATAAGAGTTTGGATTTTGATTACTTCTTTGTGCGTAAGGTCATGTTCGTTAAATACTCACAAGGCTTTGTGGTCATGCCAGGTGGTTTTGGAACCTTGGATGAACTTTTTGAAGCCATAACCCTTATACAAACCAACAAAATTGAAAAGTTCCCAATAATATTGGTCGGCTCGGAATTTTGGAGTGGTTTATTGGATTGGATAAAAGAGACGATGATACAGGAAGGTACTATTAGCCCTGAAGACCTTGATTTAATAAAAATTGCCAATACCGAGGTTGAAGTAGTTGAAATTTTGGATTCCTTCTACAAAGGAAAATCATTAAGCCCTAATTTTTAAGAACAATTGATAAGACAAAGAATCTTTTCTTATTTCACTTTATTGCTTCTCACCTTTATTTTTGGTGCGCGATACGCCTTTGCACAGCATAAAAACACTTTAACTGTTACTTTAGATGGCGATACTAAAGAACTGAAAATACAGCAGGAATTTAATTATAAGAATTCATCAAAATATCCCCTTGAGGTATTATACTTTAATGATTGGGCACATGCCTATTCTGATAAAAACACAGGGCTTGCGAATCGTTTCGGGGAAGAATTCAGGAAAAGTCTACATCTAGCAAAGGACCATGAACGGGGATACACGAATATAATAAGTGCTGTTGACGATGATTATAGAGGGCTACAGTGGAATCGGACTTCAGAAAAGGATATACTTAAGATTAATTTAAACAAACCACTGTTACCAGGGCAAACTACCCAACTTTTTATCACGTATACCGTAAAATTACCTCCCAATAAATATACTGATTATGGCTATAATAATAGGAATGAGTACTATTTAAAAGATTGGTATTTAACTCCAGCGGTTTTTGATGGTAAATGGCATTTATATTCCAATAAAGACCTTGATGACCAATACACCGATATTACACGAACAACTGTAAATTTTATGTACCCGGAAGAATTGTTTTTGGCAACTAATTTTAGAACCCTTGGCAATTCAAAATATCCCGGTGGACAACATACACAATTGGAAGCCATTCAACAAAAAAACTGTGAAATACTTTTAAGTCCATTTAAAAAATTCACCACCCATGTAACTCAATACATGACTATGACTACTGATATTGAGGCGTCAAAATATGATAAATTGGCACAAGGAATTTCAATTAACAAGATTTCAAATTTTATTTATGAAAACTTGGGTAAATATCCGCATTCACAGTTATTGGTTAGTGAAAAGGACTATAACAAAAACCCTTTATATGGCATAAACCAACTTCCCTCCTTTGTTAGACCTTACGAAGAACAGTTTCAATTTGAAATGAAATTCCTGAAAACGGCATTGAACAAATTTTTGGAAGAAACCCTATACCTTGACCCAAGAAAGGAACAATGGCTCAAGGATGCTATTGCAAATTATTTAATGATCGAGTACGTAAATACCTATTATCCAGATCAAAAACTTTTAGGGAAATTATCAAGTATATGGGGTATTAAAGGATTAACCTTGGCAAAAATGGATTTTAATGAACAATATCCATTTTTATACAATCTCTCCGCGAGGAAAAACTTGGACCAAGCCTTAAGAACACCGAATGATTCACTGATAAAATTCAACCAAAAAATAGCCAATAAATATAAGGCCGGTATGGGCTTGGAGTATTTGGCCAAATATATTGGTAAGGATAAAATTGATAAAACAATAAAATCCTTTTTCAAACATTATTCCTTGAATTCGGTCAAGGTCATTGATTTTGAATCAATTCTAAAACGATCAACAGAAAAAGACATCGATTGGTTTTTCCAAGACTACCTATCTACGGATAGGAAAATCGATTTTAAAATAAAGAAGATAGGGAAATCCCAGGATTCACTGTCTGTAACCATTAAGAATAAAGAAGGTACCAATGTACCCATTTCTTTGTTTGGAATTAAGAAAGATTCGGTCGTTTCAAAATATTGGTTTACTGATATTACTACGGAAAAGACCATTACGATTCCTAGAGGTGAGGAAGATAGATTGGTTTTGAATTATGACCAAAAAATACCGGAATTCAATCAACGGGATAACTGGAAATCACTCAAAGGGTTTTTATCGAGCAATAAAAAACTGCAATTCCGCTTTTTTAAGGATGCAGAAAACCCGTATTACAATCAAATATTCTATGTGCCGGTATTGGGCTTTAATATTTACGATGGTTGGACTCCTGGAATGCGTATTTACAATAAAACCTTATTAGAGAAACCTTTCATTTATGATTTTGCACCATCGTATGGATTAAGAGAAAAATCCTTTGTTGGCTATGGTAAATTGAATTATCGAAAATACCTGAGCAAAAGTGGCCTTTACGTTGCCAATTATAGTTTAAGGGGCTCATCTTTTCACTATCAGGAAAATTCAAGGTATTCTACGATCACACCTTCTATAGGTTTTGGTTGGCGACCAGATAACTTACGGTCCAACCAACGCAGTGCAATAACCTTACGATACGTAAATGTATTTAGAGATCAGGATAAGAATTTGGAAAACATTGAAACGAATCCAGATTATAGTGTACTGAACGCCCGATATACACATATCAATAGGGGAATAATTGACTACTTCTCTTGGTTTGCCGATGCCCAATACAGCAAGGACTTTAGTAAGCTGAGTTTTGAGATGGAATACCGCAAGTTGTTTGAAAACAACAGGCAATTTAATTTCAGATTTTTTGCGGGTAAGTTTTTAAACAATACTATTGATCCCGGTGAGGACTTTTTCGATTTCGCTCTCGATAGGCCTAAAGATTACCTTTTTGATTATAGTTATTTGGGAAGATCGGAAGAAACCGGCCTATATAGTCAGCAAATAATAATTGCGGAAGGTGGTTTTAAATCTAAATTGGAAAACCCGTTTTCAAATAATTGGATGGCTACGGTTAACACAAGTCTCAATATTTGGCGCTGGGTTGAATTCTATAGTGATTTTGGTTTTATGAAAAGGAAAAACGAGAAAGAGCGACTTGTATACGACTCTGGGATACGACTCAATTTGGTTACCGACTATTTTGAGCTGTATTTTCCGCTATACTCTAATAATGGTTGGGAAGTCTCACAACCCAATTACGAGGAAAAAATCAGGTTCATTGTTACCCTAAGCCCAAAGACCCTTGTTGGATTGTTTACAAGAAAATGGTTTTAATTGATTGCCATATTCTCAATATAAGACCTGATTTGCTTAAAAATAATCAATAAAGGTTAATGTTTTTTCTATTTATTTAATTTTTATTGAATATTTTAACTAATTATTACGTTGCAAAAACCCTTCTTGTTTGGTATTTTTGTAAAAAGTCAAACTATTTTAGATGGATATATCTTCCAAGACCAGTAATGACATTTCTTTTGATGATTTTAAGGCCCAAATTCTGCATGACTATGAAATAGCCGTATTGAGCAGGGTATGTAGCCTTATGGGACGCAAAGAAGTGTTGACAGGAAAAGCTAAGTTCGGCATTTTCGGTGATGGTAAGGAACTTCCGCAATTGGCTTGGGCTCGTTCTTTTAGGGATGGTGATTTTAGAAGTGGTTATTATAGGGATCAAACCTTTATGATGGCCTTGGGATTCTTAAGTCCTAAGCAATTTTTCCATGGTCTATATTCGACAACGGATTTGGAAAAGGAACCGATGAGTGCAGGAAGACAAATGGGTGGTCATTTCATCACCTATAGTCTTAATGAAGATGGTTCCTGGAAGGATCTTACCAAACAAAAGAACAGTAGTGCCGATATTTCCTGCACTGCGGGACAAATGCCACGACTCTTGGGTTTGGCCCAAGCTTCAAAGGTTTACCGGAATTCACCACACTTAAAAGCTGATAAATTTTCCAATAATGGTAACGAGGTTGCTTGGGGAACCATTGGAAATGCAAGTACCAGTGAAGGACTTTTTTTAGAGGCCATAAATGCGGGCGGAGTACTTCAAGTTCCAATGGTAATAAGTATTTGGGATGATGAATATGGTATATCGGTTCCTGCAAAATACCATACAACCAAAGAGGATATTTCTAAAATACTAAGTGGCTTTCAAAGAGATGAAGAACATGATGGTTATGAAATACTTAAAGTAAAAGGTTGGGATTATACAGCCTTGATGCATGCATATGAAAATGCTTCTGATATTGCTAGGGAACAACATGTGCCCGTTATTATACATGTTACAGAACTTACCCAACCACAAGGTCACTCCTCATCTGGTTCGCATGAGCGATATAAGAGCCAGAAACGATTACAGTGGGAAAAAGATATTGATTGTAACGTAAAATTCAAAGAATGGATATTGGAATCCGGTATTTCTACCGAAGAGGAACTGGAAAAGCTTGAAAGGAATATTCGCCAAAAAGTAAGAACCGCCAAAAAAGAAGCATGGTCAGAATTTTTGTCCTCACATAGGACCATGAAAAAGACCTTAGTGGGTCTTTTGGATGATGTTGCTGGAAAAAGTGCGAGCAAAAAATTCATAGTTAAACTCAAAAATGATCTTATTGCAATTGAAGAACCTTTAAAAAAAGACTTGGCGATAATCTCAAGAAAGGCGTTGCGTCTAGTGTTGGGTGAAGATACAAGTGAAAAAACTGCTTTAGTAGATTGGGTGAATCAGTTTTTAAAAGGGATGCAACCAAAATTCAGCGCTCATTTATATAATGAAAAACCCAATAATGTAACGAACATATCCGAAGTGAAACCTACTTATGATTCAGATTCCAATCAAGTTGATGGTAGGGTTATTTTAAGGGACAATTTTGACAAAATTTTTGATAAATATCCTGAATCATTGATTTTTGGTGAAGATAGTGGAGCTATTGGTGATGTAAACCAAGGTCTGGAAGGGCTACAAAAAAAATATGGTGAAATACGGGTTGCCGATACGGGAATTCGAGAAGCTTCCATAATAGGCCAAGGTATTGGATTGGCGCTTCGAGGATTACGACCAATAGCCGAAATCCAATATTTGGATTATATATTCTATGCCATGTCTACATTAACCGATGATTTGGCCACTTTGCGATATAGGACTTTTGGTAAACAAAAGGCACCCTTGATTGTTAGAACCCGTGGACACCGTTTGGAAGGTATATGGCACTCAGGTTCGCAAATGGGCGGACTTATACACTTATTGCGTGGCATGTACATTTTGGCACCTAGAAACATGACACAAGCCGCAGGGTTTTACAATACTTTAATGAAAGGTGATGAACCTGCACTTATTATAGAAAGTTTAAACGGATACCGTCTCAAGGAAAGAAAACCACACAATCTTGGTGAATTCTGCACACCCATTGGTGTTGTGGAGACCTTAAGAACGGGTAATGACATTACTTTGGTCTCATATGGTTCTACTTTAAGGATTGTATTGAAGGTTGCCAAGGAACTTGCTGAAATAGGTATAGATGCCGAAGTAATTGACGCTCAAACCTTATTGCCCTTTGATATTGGAAAAGACACAGTTAAAAGTATCCAGAAGACCAATAGATTATTAGTAATAGATGAGGATGTTCCTGGTGGATGCTCCGCTTATTTGGTTCATGAAATAGTCGAAAAACAAGGTGCCTATACATATTTGGATAGTGCTCCCCAAACACTAACCGCTAAAGCACATAGACCTGCTTATGGTACAGATGGTGATTATTTTTCAAAACCCAACGCAGAGGATATATTTGAAAAGGTCTATGGAATAATGCATGAAGCCAATCCTAAGGATTTTCCAAAATTGCGGTAGTATAATAATTCCATTTTAATTGAAACCTCGAAATACCATGTGGTTTTTTGCTCGCTTAATATGTCTAACTATTTGATTTTACGCCTTGATAAATACGAATTTCATCGCTCTTTTTTGAATTGTAAAAAATTTGATACATTTATAAGCTTTCAAATTTTACATACATGAAAAACAAACTACAGACAAATATTGGACTGGCACTACTCAGAATTCTCCCCTCTGTAATGCTTTTGACCCATGGTCTTCCAAAATTTCAAAAACTGATAAGTGGAAATTTTGAATTTGGAGATCCCATTGGTATAGGTGCTACACCATCTTTATTCCTTGCAGTTATCGGGGAATTCATTTGCCCTATTTTAGTGATTATTGGGTTTAAAACCCGTTGGGTTGCTATTCCACCAGCAATTACCATGCTTGTGGCTGCTCTTATTGTCCATGCGGATGATCCATTCGGGACCAAGGAAAAAGCATTGATGTTTCTGGTGTTTTTTGTTTCAATAATACTTTTGGGACCGGGTAAATTCAGTATCGACAAAAAATAATTAGAATATTTTTGCCAAAAGCTCTTTTAACAAATCTGATTGTGAAAGTGAATTAGCACCTACCCCTTTTCCTTTTAAATCCATTTCACGTAGATGTGAAACTATAGAGCTTACCTTTTTCATCGAATAGTTCTTAGCTGCCAGCTGAAATTCCCCAACAAAATATGGGTTTATTCTTAAAGCACTGGCTACTGATTTTGGGGAATGGTCGTTGAGCCCATGATATTGCAGTAGTTGTGAGAAAAAGTTATGCAGCAGACTAACAGTCAGTACAAACGGATTCTCTTTATGGTTATGGCCAAAGTAGTTTATAATTCTTGTTGCTTTTAAAAAATCTTTTTCACCTATGGCTTTCTTTAATTCAAAATTGTTATAATCCTTACTAATACCAATATGTTCTTCAATATCGGCTGGGGTAATTTGTGATTCTTTTGGTAGTACCAAGGTAAGTTTCTCAAGTTCATTATTGATCCTACTTAAATCAGTCCCTAAGTATTCTACCAATAAAATGGCAGCTTTGTGAGAAATACTGTAACCTTTCCCATTAAGTACCTTTCGCAGCCATTCTGAAACTTGGTTTTCATACAATTTTTTACTTTCGAACAACACTCCATACTTACCTACCGATTTATAAAGTTTTTTGCGTTTATCGAGTTTCTTGTATTTATAACAAATTACCAATACAGTTGTGGGCTGGGGGTTTTCCGCATAATCAGAAAGCTGTTCAATGGTTCGCGATAATTCTTGGGCTTCCTTAACAATCACTACTTGACGGTCTGCCATCATTGGATAACGCTTCGCATTACCAACAATTTCGTCTATACTTACTTCCTTGCCATAAAGCACCATTTGATTGAAACCTTTTTCTTCTTCGGTCAATACATTTTTTTCAATGAATTGAGCGATCTTATCAATATAATAGGGTTCCTCTCCAAACAGAAAATATATAGGTTTTATATTTCCATTTCGGATATCGGTAACTATTTGTTTTACTTCATCCATCCAAAAAAAATGATCAAATTTGTGTCATGAAACCACTTAACTTTCCGGTTTATGACTTTCGCTTCAAAAATAGCGAAAATAAAGTCCAGATTTTTGATGCCATTCGCAAAAAATTCGTGGTATTACAACCTGAAGAATGGGTAAGACAAAATGTTGTTCAGTTTCTAATAAATGATAAGAAATATCCTAAAAGTCTTATCAATGTAGAAAAACAGCTCACAATTAACTCATTGAACAAAAGATATGATGTAGTGGTTTACAACCCAAAGGGTAATATTACCATTCTAGTCGAATGCAAAGCCCCTAAAATAAGTATTACCCAACAAACCTTTGATCAGATAGCCAGTTACAATATGCAATTGAAGGCCGAGTATTTAATGGTCACCAATGGTCTGGATCATTTTTATTGTAAAATGGATTATACTGAAGAAAAATATTGGTTTTTAGACCATATTCCTGATTTTAGCCGTTAATTTGCAACCGTTTTGAGGATAGCCATAGTCATACTCAATTGGAATGGAGAGGTACTTCTCGAAAGATACCTGCCTTTGGTTGTCCAATATTCTAAAGGTGCGGATATTTATGTAGCGGATAATGCCTCTACAGATCGATCGGTATCTTTTGTAAAGACAAATTTTCCTACCATTACAATTATTCAAAACGACACCAATGGTGGTTTTGCTAAAGGGTACAACGATGCACTAAAATTTGTTGATGCCGATATCTTCTGTCTTCTTAATTCTGATGTCGAAGTAACAGAGAATTGGTTAGAACCCATTAAGGAAGCTTACACCAATATACCTGAAGCCGCCATAATTCAACCTAAAATATTGGATTTGATGCGCAGGGATTATTTTGAATATGCAGGGGCAGCTGGCGGATTTATAGACCAATTAGGATATCCCTTTTGTCGCGGACGCATTTTTATGGAATTGGAGAAGGATACTGGTCAGTACAATGATATAAAAGAAATTTTTTGGGCCACAGGAGCATGTATGTTTATAAAAAGTGATGTTTTTAAAAGTCTGGGGGGGTTTGATGAAGACTATTTTGCGCATCAGGAAGAAGTTGACCTATGTTGGCGGGCAAAAAACGCAGGCTACAGGATATTCTATATCGGCACTTGCGAGGTGTTTCACCTTGGGGGATCGACATTAAGCAATATGAATCCAAAAAAAACATTTTTAAATTTTAGGAATTCCCTTTTTTCAATTACAAAAAACCTGCCTCGACGACAGGCATTCATTATTATCTTTTTAAGATTAATGCTCGATGCGGTTGCAGGAATTCGCTTTATCTTCCAATTAAAGTTTCAGCACTTTTTTGCTATTATAAGGGCCCATTTGAGCTTTTATTCAAAATTTTGGACGATGTATCGAAAACGCGAAAAATTTAATTTCATTGAAAAATACTATGTAACAAAATCCATAGTATGGTCCCATTTCGTACATCATGTAAAGAATTTTAACACTTTAATAAAAGATTAACTAATTTTGCCGAAAACAAGGGAATCTATTTGCATAATTTTGGCGCTGAATTAGATTCATGTATAAATAAACAATTTAAATTAAATTATAAAAATAATTATGAAAAAAATCATTTTAGGCTTTTTAGGAGTTGCATTGTTAATGGGATCATGTGTATCCCAAAAGAAATATGCAGATTTGGAAGCAAAGCAAAAAGAAACGCAGGATTTATTGAATTCCGCTACGGTTAAACTGAATACTTGTTTGGAAGATAGGGCGGCGGCAACATCAAAATTGCAAACTTTGGAAGATCAAAATGCTTTCCTTAAAGCAAACAATCAGGAATTGATCAACAACATGGGGAATATGACCACCTTGACCACAAAAGGTGCTGAGAACCTAGAAAAATCATTGGAAAGTCTTCAAGAAAAAGACCTTACTATTAGAAAATTACAAAATGCCATCACCCGTAGGGATTCTGTGAATCTTTCTTTGGTGCAAAGTTTAAAAGGTGTACTGGGTAATTTGGATGATGAGGATATTGAAATCAGTGTAGAAAAAGGAGTGGTTTTCGTATCAATTTCAGACAAATTATTATTTAGCAGTGGTAGCTACAATATTACAACCAGAGCTAAGGAAGTATTAGGTAAGGTTGCTCTAGTAGTAAACAATAAGCCTGATTTTGAGTTTATGGTTGAAGGCCATACTGATGATGTGCCTTACAGAAGCGGTGTCTTATTGGATAACTGGGATTTAAGTGTAAAACGTGCTACTGCTATAGTACGAGTATTACAGAACGATTATGGTGTAGATCCAAAGCGTATGACAGCTGCTGGTAGAGCAGAATACATTCCTGTATCAGCTACTGAAAAATCCAAGAACAGAAGGACCAGAATAGTGGTTCTTCCAAAACTGGATCAATTCTATAGTATGATCGAAGAAGGTATGAAAGATCCTGCAATCAATAAATAAAATAAGTAGAGGATTATAAAGACTTAAAACCGCCTTGACGATAATGTCAGGGCGGTTTTTTTATGCCCTGTAATTTTGCGATTAAAGAATATCCAAACTTCCTTTGCCTTCCCGAATAACAATTGGTTCACCCTGGGAAAGGTCGATAACAGTAGACGCCACATTATCCCCATAACCCCCATCTATAACTACATCGACCAAGTTCTTCCATTTTTCATAAATCAATTCAGGGTCCGTGGTATATTCCAACAGTTCATCTTCGTCATAAATTGAAGTGGACACAATAGGGTTTCCCAGTTCTTTAACCAATGTTTGGGCTATTAAATTGTCGGGTACCCTAATACCGACGGTTTTCTTCTTTTTAAAAACTTTCGGCAGCTTGGTATTACCTGGAAGAATAAAGGTATATGGTCCTGGGAGTGAACGTTTCAATATTTTGAATGTAGCCGTATCTATTTGGCGAACATAATCTGACATATTGCTCAAATCCGCACAAATAAAGGACCAATTGGCTTTGTCCAATTTAATTCCTTTAATACGCGCTATTTTTTCCAATGCCCGAGTATTGGTAATATCACAACCTAAACCATAAACCGTATCAGTGGGGTATATGACCAATCCTCCTTTCCGAAGAACCTCTACTACCCTAGCTATTTCTTTTGGGTTGGGATTCTCTTCATATATTTTTATAAATTCTGCCATTGAATTATTTCGCTCTTTTACTTTACTTGATATACGCGAACATAATCGACTTCCATTACTGCAGGAAAACTTGAATTGTCTACACCCTCAAGGCCTCCCCATGTGCCTCCGACAGCAATATTCATTAAGAAATAAAAATTATTTGAAAACGGCCAGCTATCAACATTCGATATTGTAGGTCGTCTAAATACAAACTGAATATTATCAACGTCGTCAATATAAAACTTCAAATACTTATTGGTCCATAAGACCCCGAAATTATGGAACTCTTCTTCAATGGTTTCCAAATCAATAGCACCAGAAGTGATTTCTGTACCATTAGTGTGATTATTAGCGGTACTATGCACAGAAAAATGCGTTTTATCAGGTTTAAAACTCACATACTCCATAATGTCAATTTCACCACATGCTGGCCAACCAACAGTCGAAATGTTACTACCGAGCATCCATAGTGCGGGCCAAGTTCCATTTCCTTTGTGTTCCGGAATTTTTGCCCTAATCTCCATCCTTCCAAATTTGAAAGACTGTCTGCTATTCATCCGGGCTGAAGTATATGCCCCTTCAATAGTATTATCGGTATTTCTTTTTGCAGTGATTTTCAATGTGCCTTCACTGACTTCAGTATTACCTTCTGCTTGGTAATTCTGCAGTTCCTTATTGCCCCAACCGCCCCCACCGGTTTCAAAAAGCCAATTATCCAATGAAATGGTATCGCCGTCGAACTCATCACTCCAAACAAGTTCAGAGCTGTCCCAATAATCCAAATCGTCTGGATCTTTTACTTCAGAGGTGTCAATTTGACTTGGATTCGGTTCTTTATCTATGGCAATTTCAGACTCTTGACTATCAGATTTCGAACATCCAATTAAAAAAAAGGAAAACACCAATAAATGCAAACTATATTTTTTCATTATATTTTTTTCGTGAATTTAAGACATTTCAATGACTCTAGTATTTGATAAAGTGTTATTGCTATAGCACTTCCAATTTTGCAAATCGCAATAAAAGCTTTTTAATATCCCCTTTTTCAAATTGTATTTCCGCTTTTCTATCATTGCCAATACCTTCGATCTTAAGAACTTTACCTTTTCCGAAACGAGTATGGTTTACCATGGCACCCTCTGCCAAATTGGGGTCAATGGTATTTGTGTTCCCTATTGGTTGGGACAATTCCGGTTTTAACTTTCGTAATTTACGTAATTGGGATTCATTGGGTCTGCCAACAGTTGGTGGAGTACCATTGGTAGGTTTTGCTTGGCGTAATTTTGTTTTATCAACATCTCCGAAAATATCACTATCTATCAAGGGTTTATATCTATAACTAATGTCAATGGGTGTTAGGTTTTCCACATATTTCTCATCAATTTCCTCTAAAAACCTACTGGGTTCGGCATCTATCAATTTTCCCCAACGATATCGATTTTGTGCATATGTCAAATAGGCTTGATCTTCTGCCCTTGTTAGGGCAACATAAAACAATCGTCGTTCCTCTTCCAATTCGCTTCGAGTGTTCATACTCATTGCAGAAGGGAAAAGATCTTCCTCCATCCCAACAATATATACATACGGAAATTCAAGGCCCTTTGCCAAATGTATGGTCATTAAGGCAACACGATCATCGTCCCCGGTATCTTTATCCAAATCTGTAGCCAAGGCTACATCTTCTAAAAATTCACCAATATCGCCCGTTGCATCTACCAATTCTTTCTGACCTTCCACAAAATCCTTAATACCATTGAGAAGCTCTTCTATGTTCTCCATACGTGCGATACCTTCAGGAGTTCCATCTTTTTTGAATTCCAATAGTATTCCTGTCTTCTTTGCAACATGCTCGGCCAGCGTAAACGCATCCGCACCCTCATTCATAATTTGAAAACTTTTGATCATGGTCACAAAATCTTCCAACTTTCTTTTGGTACCTGAATTTATTTTTAGATCAATACGGTCCAAATTCTCAATTACCTCAAAAATAGAGCGACCGTAATGATTTGCCGCTACCACCAGTTTATCAATGGTTGTCTGGCCAATACCTCGTGCGGGGAAATTTATTATGCGTTTTAACGCTTCCTCATCCTTGGGATTTATTACCAATCGTAAGTATGACAAAACATCCTTGATTTCCTTTCGTTGGTAAAAAGATAACCCTCCATAAATTCTATACGGAATGTCCTTTTTACGAAGTGCATCCTCAATGGCCCTGGATTGTGAATTCGTTCGGTACAAGACGGCGAATTGCCCGTTCGGGAGCTGATTCTGCATTTTGTTCTCAAATATTGAACTGGCTACAAATCTACCTTCCTCGGCATCGGTGGTACTTCGATGTATTTTTATCGCAGCACCTTGGTCATTGGCGGTCCAAACTACTTTTTCAAGTTGATTTTTGTTTTTTGCTATTATGGAGTTCGCTGCGTTTACGATGTTTTTGGTTGAGCGGTAATTCTGCTCTAATCTATACATACCAACTTCGTCATAATCCCGCTGAAAATTCAGGATATTAGTGATATTTGCTCCACGAAAAGAATAGATACTTTGCGCATCATCGCCTACAACACAAATATTTTGGTATCGGTCCGATAGTGCCTTTACAATCAAATATTGTGAGTGGTTGGTGTCTTGGTACTCATCAACCAATATATATCTAAACCTATCCTGGTATTTCATCAAAACCTCAGGAAAACGAGTCAGCAGCTCATTAGTACGTAACAGCAAATCATCAAAATCCATAGCCCCGGCCTTAAAACAACGATTCACATACTCTTCATATATATCACCCAATCTAGGACGTTTGGCCATAGCATCGGCTTCAATCAGTTCAGGATTTTGTAAATAGGCCTTTACGGTAATCAAACTATTTTTATAGGATGAAATACGGTTTTGGATCTGTTTGTATTTATAAATATCCTTGTCGAGCCCCATTTCCTTTATAATGGAAGAGATAAGCCTCTGGGAATCTTGGGTATCATATATTGTAAAATTGCTTGGGAACCCTAATTTATCCCCATCAAAACGCAATAGTTTTGCAAAGACTGAATGGAAAGTTCCCATCCATAAGTTCTTGGCCTCTGAACTTCCAACTATATCCGCGATACGCTTTTTCATTTCACGGGCCGCTTTATTGGTAAAGGTAAGTGCCAAAATATTAAATGCGTCAACCCCTTGTGCCATTAAGTGTGCAATACGATAGGTCAATACCCGGGTTTTTCCGGAACCTGCACCCGCGATGACCATTAAAGGACCATCTTTATGGAGAACAGGAGCTTTTTGGGCTTCATTTAAATCATCTAAAAAGCTTTTCAATTCATACAAAATTTAGAATCGTGAATTTAGCCATAAATCAGCGCATCCTAAAATCATCCTTTAATTATTATGAACAATGGAAACAGATAATTATGCTAATTTGAATATATTTAGTCCTATTAACTAAAAGAATGGCTAAACCATATTTTGCACGACCATTATTCTGTTTGATTTATTACCTTTAAATACTTGCCAAGAATTTGAAGTCTTGCCTTATTACAACTTTCCACAATGACTATATAGATTCGATTGGAATATGAAGGGTTTGGACCTATTAATTTTTAATAAGATACCTATGAGAAAATATATTAGCCTTGGAATGCTTCTTTTGGGAAGTATTGCAATCGCCCAAACTTCCATTCCAATTGATGATTATACTTCTATTGAAACTAAAATAATTGATTGGAGAAGGGATTTTCATCAGAATCCTGAACTATCAAATCGTGAATTTAAAACTGCTGAAAAAATAGCCAAGCATGTTAAATCCCTTGGGATTGAAGTACAGACCGGGGTTGCCCATACTGGGGTGGTAGGGGTTTTAAAAGGTAACCAAGATGGTAAAGTAATTGCTCTAAGAGCTGATATTGATGCGTTACCAGTAACGGAGCGTAATGACTTACCCTTTAAATCCATTGTGACTTCTGAGTTTTCAGGTGAAAAAGTTGGGGTTATGCACGCCTGCGGTCATGATACGCATATAGCCATATTAATGGGTGTAGCCGAAATTCTTTCAGAAAACAAGAAAAAAATCAAGGGAACGGTAAAATTTGTTTTTCAACCTGCCGAGGAAGGTCCGCCACCTGGAGAAGAAGGCGGTGCTTTGTTAATGGTAAAAGAAGGTGTATTGAAGAATCCTGATGTAGATGCTATTTTCGGACTTCATATTGATTCCCAAATTCCGGTTAATGTAATCCAATATAAGTCTGGTGGTGCCATGGCCGCTGCCCAAACGTTTACCATAAAAGTGAAAGGGAAACAAAGCCATGGTTCGGAGCCATGGTCTGGTGTTGATCCTATTTTGATCAGTGCCAAAATCATCGATGGCCTACAAACAATAATCAGCAGGGAAGTAGAACTGACTAATGAGGCTGCGGTTATTACCGTTGGAAAAATCAAAAGCGGGGTTCGATTCAATATTATCCCTGAAAGCGCTGAAATGATTGGTACCATTAGAACTTTGGATTATGATATGAAAGACCATATCAATAAAAGAATGGAAGAAATGGTTCCGGCTATAGCTCAGGCTTATGGTGGTGATGCTACTATTGAAATACGTGATATGACAGATATTACGTTCAATGATCCTTCATTGGTAGAGCAAATGCTACCAACGATGAAACGCATAGCTGGTGAGTCAAATGTAAGAACACAGAAAGCTATCACAGGGGCTGAGGATTTTTCATATTTTCAAAGGGAGGTGCCTGGATTTTTCTTTTTCTTGGGAGGGATGACCCCAGGGAATACTGAATCATTTCCGCACCATACCCCTGATTTTCTTATTGATGACAGTGGAATGCTGTTAGGTGTAAAAGCTATGACTGAAATGACTTTGGATTATTTAAATAAATAGTTGTTTATGGATACTATTTTGGAGCTAATTGCGGGCATATCTTGGTGGGTTTGGGTTATATTGTTCCTTCTGATAATCGCTATCAGGGATATTTTTTTTCAACCCGCTCATACCATTTCACATAATTTTCCCATTGTTGGGCATTTACGGTATTGGTTAGAAAGTATTGGCCCGGAAATGCGACAGTATTTTGTCGCTAGCAATAGAGAGGAATTACCTTTTAATCGCATTGAGCGGGGATGGATCTACGCATCTGCCAAAAGGGAGAACAATTACGAGGGATTTGGCACCGATAGGGATATTTATGCCCACCAGCACATTTTTATAAAGAACCAAATGATGGCTTATAAGCTTCCAAATGATCATCCGAACAACACCGATAAAACCTTTGTACCATGTGCAAAGATTATGGGTGCATATAACAAGCGTAAAAAACCTTATAGACCGTCCTCGGCAATAAATGTTTCTGCAATGAGCTTTGGGTCACTTTCGGCGGCTGCAATTGAATCACTTAATGTAGGTGTTGCAAAAGCTGGTGCCTATCATAATACAGGTGAAGGTGGACTTTCACCCTACCATCAAAAAGGTGGGGACGTTATATTTCATTTTGGTACTGGCTACTTTGGAGTTCGCAGTGAAGATGGTAATTTTTCAATGGATAAGTTAAAAATACTCGTAAATGCCAACCCGTGTATAAAAGCAATTGAAATTAAATTATCGCAAGGAGCTAAACCCGGTAAAGGAGGTGTGCTTCCTGGTGCAAAGATAACCCGTGAAATAGCTAGGATTAGAGGGGTTGAAGTAGGAAAGGATGTATTATCCCCTGCTACACACAAGGCATTCGATACAATTCCTGAGCTTTTTCAGCTCATTGAGGATATCGCCGAACAAACAGGATTGCCAGTAGGCATTAAAGGAGCAATAGGCAAAGTAGACCAATGGGAGGAGTTGGCCAATTTAATGGTTGAAACAGGAAAAGGGCCTGACTTTATTACCGTTGATGGTGGTGAAGGAGGTACAGGCGCTGCTCCCCCTAGTTTTGCCGATCATGTCTCATTGCCTTGGGTTTATGGTTTCTCTAATTTATATAAGGTCTTTTTGGAAAATGAATTGACAGATAGAATTGTTTTTATCGGAAGTGGTAGATTAGGTTTTCCGGCGAAAGCGGCTATGGCATTTGCAATGGGGGTTGACTGTATAAATGTGGCACGTGAAGCAATGATGAGTATTGGTTGTATTCAAGCACAAATATGTCATACCAATCGCTGTCCGTCTGGTGTAGCAACACAAAGCAAATGGTTACAGGCAGGAATCAATGTGCCTTTAAAATCTGACCGATTGGCTCAATATTTCAAAACATTTAGAAAAGAACTCATTGAAATAACCCATGCCGCAGGTTATGAGCATCCTTGTCAATTTACGATGAACGATATTCAGGTAAATGTAGATGATGATTATCTGCATAGCGATTTACAAACAACCTATGGGTATGCAAAAACAAAGGTAAACTTCAATAATATGCAAAACCTTCATGATTGTATATACTTGGGAGGAAAGAATTTTCGAGGAACCACTTAATAATTTACTTTTGTATTTGAATCACGAAAATAATGGCCAATATAAATTAACTTAACACGTCTATGAAGCGAATATTACTTATACTCTGTTTTACATTTACAACTTCATCATTTCTGTATGCGCAGAAGAAAAGCGAACTTATTAAGGAAATACAAGATTTAAAAACCGAGTTGGACTCTACCAAAGCACTAGTCGCTGATGCTAGGAAAAATGAAAGAATAGGTTTGGCGAGAGCCGAATCTTTCAAAGCCCAAGTTACAGAGTTACAGGATGCCAATGCAACCCTACTAAAAAACCTAAATAGTTTTGCGGAAGTATCAAACAAGAACTCAGAAAATATAAATATGGCTCTAGCTAAACTGGCGGAAAAAGAAAATCAATTAAAAGCCATTAACAATGCAATTACCTCAAATGACTCTACGGCAGTGGTGGTATTGACCAATGCCAAGCAAACCCTAGGGGAAAATGCGAGGATAGGTGTTTCTAATGGTTCTGTAATCATCTCCTCGAATTTGGAATCCTTGTTTGGAGAAACACCGGGTTCCGCGGTTAATGATAGCGGAGTAGCTTGGTTAGAAAAAATTGCGGCCATCTTAAAAGCCAATGACAATGTATCGGTTACAATAGAGGGTTTAAGCATGACAGGGGAACTGGATTTAGCTGCCCAACAAGCATCGGTAATTGGTGCCGTACTTCAAAAACAATTTTCCATAGATCCCAAACGGATAAATTCTTTGGGCAAGGACGGTAATTTTAAGGAAGGTTTTAATCTAAAAATACATCCGAATTATAACCAATTTTATTTAATGGTTAAGGATAATATGAAAAGTGCAAATTAAAATTATCTCAACTTAAAAAAGAAAATACTTTTTCAAAAAAACCTACGTTTTAAATCCATAAACCAATCGCATACCGATAATTATCGGGCTAAATAACCAATAAAAATGACTGGAGACGGAATATTTCAACTTTTTGCCTATTTGCTACCCGCCGTAGTGACCGGCGTTATTGCTTTTTACTTTTTTAGATTACACACCAACAATGAAGAAGGTCGTAGGCGTTATCTTTTACATAAGGATACCCAACAAAATACACTTCCAATTCGCTTACAGGCCTATGAACGCATGGCATTGTTTTTAGAGCGTATTGCCATACCAAGTTTGGTAGTACGTGTTGCTCCCAAGTCTGCTGATAAAAACGAATATGAACATTTGTTAATACGAACTATTGAAAACGAATTTGAGCATAATCTTTCACAACAGATTTATTTGTCAGATGATTGCTGGAACATTATTAAAGCGGCCAAAAGCGCAACAATACAAATGATTCGTAAAGCAGCCTTGAGCGAAACTGATTCTGCTGATAAACTTCGGGAAGATGTTTTGAACCAGACTATGGATAAGCAATCACCATCTGCTACTGCCCTATCATTTGTAAAAAAAGAAATTGGGGAACTCTGGTAAATCCATCTAACCCCTTTCTGCCGACAGGAATGCCCACAGGGTAACCTATAGCTTAGTTCAAGAACGAATGTCCAACCTATAGGTATAGGTATCCTAAATAATAGCTATCCTACTTACTGATTCTGAAGCCATTTCAAGGTTTTATTCCACTACCAATTCAATTTGACTGGTTTCAATATTTTTATACTTGGCATAATTATAACCGCTTTCCCACCAAGTAGTCATTTTCTGTTTATTAAAAATCAATGAATTGGTGGTCAATATAGCAGGTGTATAATAAAAGTTAATGATCGCATCATGGTGATTGGCCACAAATTTTCCAATTCGAATATTCTGATGCTCAATACGATCCAACATAAAGGCAAACATTGAAGTTAACAATGCAAAGGCGTTTTTAGAAGGCATTCGATTGAACAATGTGGTTTCCGTTTGCAAGATGATGGCATCAATCTCGGTAGCCCCGCGTTTTATAGCCTCTTCGATAGGTACCATGGAACCCAACCCACCATCTGCATATTCACAACCGTTCTTCTTCACCAGACTCATAAAAGGTGTGTAGTTGCAGGAAATCCATATCCATTCACAAAATTCGTCGTAGGTAAAATCATTGATCGATTTATATTCCACCTGGTTCAATGAAAGATTTGATACCGTCACCACAATATCCTTGGGGCCATGTTTTAATTCGTTGAATTCTTCGACCGTCAATGTATTACGAATCAACTCTAAAAGATTGTTGCTCTCCCCAAAAGTCTTACTACCACGATAAAAGTTTTTTAAAACATTCCAGTGATCTATTGCAATACTCTCAACACCATGTTTTTTTTGAATGATAAACGGACAATTACTAAAAATACTATCTTGGTTAACAGAAGTATAGACCTCTTTTATTTTTTCAATTTTCTGCAATGCCAAATGGGATATTAAAAGACTTCCTGTGGAAGTACCTAGGAACAGGTCATATTTATAGTTAAGCTCTTGCATCAGATATTCCGCAACACCGCCAGCAAAGGCACCTTTGCTTCCGCCACCAGAAATAACCATTGCTCTCATAATGTGCCTATTTTAGTTCTAATATAACGTAATTCGTCCTCTTTTAGTCCTTTTGAAAGTTCTTTAACCCGAATTTCCTGTTCATCATCTTTTAATAGTTCTTCCAACAATGTTCTTGCAAAATTTCTAAACCTCCATGAATGGTGTACCGAAGCATTGATTAAATCCTTTATATTTTGGTCAGAATATTCGAAGACTCCACCAATTAATCCGAATGCGCTTTGGCGTATTTCCATTGAAAACTTGGGTGAAGTATAGGTAAACAACTCTGAAATATAGTTTTCCTTTAATTCATCATCACCATAATCCTTCGTTAGTCCAGCAAGTAGTAGCCATAATAAACGTACATTTTTATTTGGCAAGCCCTCTATTTCATTGGTTTGGTCCAAATAATCCACTCTGTTCTTCGGAAAAGAAACCCATAGCCTGTACAAGGCATTTTCGATGGTTACATAGCTTTTATCATTAAGCAAGGATTCATAACTGGATTTTAATTCAATAGGAATTTTATCAAAAGAAGTTGTCAATGCTTGGCGTACCTTGACTGATTTGCTATTGAATGCATTTTCCAGAAAATCAATCGGAAGTGATTTATGGTAATTAGCTATTAACCTTGCCTTTAACTCATCGGATGAAGTCGCATTCCAATAGCGTAGTATTACTTTCTGTTTTTCTTCCAGACTCGTTGTGAGTTCCCATTTCAATTTGAAAAAATCATCCAGTGGTTTTGAATGGGAAATCAGGTTTTCCTTGGCATGGGCAAATGGGAAATCCTTTGCATTTAACCACATTTCTGAAAAAAAGGTAAGCTTCTTACTACTCGCCTGTTCCATTTCCCAAATAAAATTTTGAGTGGTGACATTCCTATATTGGTACTTTTGCAAATAATTCTTTATTCCTTTTTTAAAAGCAACATCCCCTATTTCATCTCTTAGCATATGCAAGGCCCATGCTCCTTTTTCATAAAAAGTTAAACTACTGGCTTTTGGGTTTACTAAGGCCTCCCCATTCTTGTCTTTTGAAAATTCATTCAATTTTTCAGCGGAATCAAACAATTTCCAATAGAAATACTCGTCCCCAAAAATTTCTTTTTCTGCCAGCAGGGCATAATAGGTTGCAAAACCTTCATGCAGCCAATGATGGTTTCCATTAACCTCCGTGACCAAATTCCCAAACCATTGGTGTGCCAACTCATGTGCATTTACGTTAACATAATTTTTATCTATGAATGCTATGGAGTCGATAACAAATCCATCAGAGAAGATGGTCGTTCCGGTATTCTCCATGCCAGCATATAAAAAATCACGTACAGGTAGCTGTTTGTAGTTTTGCCAAGGATAGGGTACCCCTATTTCGGCTTCCAATAAATCGAATATTTCTTTTGTATAACGATAAGTAGGTTCAACTTTTAAACTATCCTGGGCATAATAATAATTGATTATTGGGATGCCGTTTTTTGAGGATAGTTCCTGTTGATCATATACACCAATCGCAAACGCCACTAAATAGCTGCTCATGGGTTGTTTCATATCAAACGACCATGTTTTATGGTCATTTACCTCCTTGACTTTTTGAAGTTTACCATTGGCTATTACATCATACGTTTTATCGAAAGTTATATTCAGGTCAAACTCCACCTTCTCGGTCATATTATCAAAACTGGGCAACCAATAGCTGGTATATTTACCTTGTCCTTGTGTCCAAACCTGTTCGTTGCCGGCAATGCTGTCTTCAAAACCTAAAAAGTAAACCGTTTGCGTCGGTTTTACCGAATAGCTTAATGAAATCGTATAAAACCTTCCTTTTTTAAAATTTTTATAGATTCTTATGGTCTTATCATCATATCGCGATTTTACTTTTTTACCATTCAATCTAATACTTTTAAATACCATATTCTTGGCATCTAAAAAAACGGAATCTACCTTATTCTGCACTTCAAATTCATATACCACATTCCCTATAATTTCCTTAGTAATTGGATCTATTGAAATGGAAACATTTGCATGCGTGAAATCCACTTTGTCTAGCTTTTGCGAGAACATATAAGTGAATGATATAAAAAATAGAAATAAGAATAAACATCGTCCAAGCATAGTATAAAATTACAATGTTTTAATTGAATCTCGAAGGACAAGTTTGGTCATTTCGATGGAATGCAATGACTGGGAAACAGCACCATACCCAGATGTTCTTATGGGCCCCATTGAACATTTTTAATATCAGGCTGGGATTCCTCCCCCGAAGTCAGGGGGTCGAAAAGACTCTGTTACAGTATTGCATCTCTATGACATTACCCCTATTTTTATCGAATGAATGCCAATTACCTGCAAACACCAATCACATACCTTAAAGGCGTGGGTCCGAATAGGGCTGAAACCATGCATTCAGAGTTGGATATTTCAACCTATCAAGATCTTATTAACTTGTTCCCAAACCGATATATAGACAAAACACAGTATTATAAGATAGGCCAACTTCAGCGTAGTAGTGCGGATGTACAGATAATTGGGAAAATCATTCATTTGAAAACCGTAGATCAGCAAAAAGGAAAACGACTGGTAGCTACTTTTTTGGATGATACCGGAGAAATGGAACTGGTTTGGTTTCGTGGTCAAAAATGGATCCGTGAAAATCTGAAGTTGAACATTCCGTACGTTATTTTCGGTAGGTGTAATTGGTATAACGGCAAATTTTCAATGCCCCATCCTGAAATGGAATTGTTGTCAGAACATGAGCAAGGAGTCAAGATTATGATGCAACCGGTTTACCCTTCGACCGAAAAATTGAGCAATAAAGGTATTACCAATAGGGTGGTGAATAAACTATTACAACAATTGTTCATTGAGACTAAAGGGAAGTTTTCCGAAACCCTTTCCCCTGGCCTTATTCACGAATTAAAACTGATTTCGAAAAGTGAAGCACTTTTCAATATCCATTTTCCCAAAAATCAGGAATTATTGGCAAAGGCACAGTTTAGGTTAAAGTTTGAGGAATTGTTTTACATTCAACTTCAACTGATTACCAAAAAATTAATTCGCAAACAGCGCATCAAAGGTTTCAACTTTGACCAAGTGGGTGAACTGTTCAATGATTTTTACCAAAATCATCTTCCTTTTGAACTGACCAATGCCCAAAAAAGGGTAATTAAGGAGATTCGTGCAGATCTGGGCAGTAATGCCCAAATGAACCGCTTGTTACAAGGAGATGTTGGATCAGGTAAGACCATTGTTGCTTTGATGACCATGCTTTTGGCGATTGATAACGGATTCCAAGCTTGTTTAATGGCACCAACGGAAATCCTTGCCAATCAACATTACAATGGGATAAAAGAATTACTGGGAGACCTTGGTGTTAACATTGCCTTACTAACGGGATCGGTAAAAAAATCGGATAGAAAAATTATTCATGAGCAATTGGAAAGTGGGGAATTACATATTCTTATTGGTACACATGCATTATTGGAAGATAAGGTGCAATATAAAAATCTAGGTCTGGCGATTGTAGATGAGCAGCATCGCTTTGGGGTTGCACAACGTTCTAAATTATGGCATAAGAATGATACCCCACCTCATATACTGGTAATGACCGCAACTCCCATACCTCGCACATTGGCGATGAGCCTATATGGGGATTTGGATATATCTGTAATCGATGAACTGCCCCCTGGACGAAAAGCCATTAAAACAGTGCATCGATACGATTCGAATAGATTGAAGGTTTTTGGATTTATAAAGGATGAAATTAAAAAAGGAAGACAGATATATTTGGTTTATCCGCTGATACAAGAGTCGGAGGCAATGGACTATAAGGATCTTATGGATGGTTATGAAAGCATAGCCCGTGATTTTCCTGCTCCACAGTATCAAATTTCCATTGTTCATGGTAAAATGAAATCAGCGGATAAGGACTATGAAATGGCACGGTTTGTTAAAGGTGAAACCCAAATCATGGTAGCCACTACAGTTATCGAGGTAGGCGTTGATGTTCCTAACGCATCGGTAATGATCATTGAAAGTGCAGAACGGTTTGGTCTTTCGCAGTTGCACCAACTTCGTGGACGCGTGGGTCGTGGTGCCGATCAAAGCTATTGTATCTTAATGACCAGCCATAAACTTTCCTCTGAGGCCAAAACCAGATTGGAAACCATGGTTCGTACCAATGATGGATTCGAAATTGCAGAAGTGGATTTACGGTTACGAGGCCCCGGTGATTTAATGGGAACACAACAAAGTGGAATCCTAAACCTCAAAATCGCCGATATTGTAAAGGACAATGACATTCTAAAAACTGCACGATGGTATGCGCTTAAAATCCTTAAGGAAGACCCCAGCTTAGAGAAGCAAGAATATTTGGTCCTTAGACATACATATGCCCAATTGGTAAAGCATAAAAACATTTGGAATTATATTAGTTAAAAAAAGCGACCAATAAGGTCGCTTTTTTATTTGATGAACTATCCATTTTAAACATCAACCCCCAACTCTTTCAATAGTTTTACTGAATTAGCCCTTACATTGGCAGGAGGGTTTAGCGTTAGTGATTTTTTAAAACTTTTAATTGCATTTTTCTTGTCGCCAACAGTTTTATAGGCCTCACCTAGACTATCATGGACATTGGCATTAGTTGGATTATTCTTAACATTCAACTTAAAATATTTCAAGGCTTTTTCATGCTCTCCCATATTGAGCATCTGGTAGCCCAAAGTATTCAATTGGTTCATGTTGGCCATATTGGCAGCTTCCTCCATCAAACCCATAGCCTCATCTTTTTTGCCCATTTTTAATAGAATCCTTGATTTCAAAATAGTATTAGCAAAAGTTTTTTGACTAAAAAATTGACCCTCTCTAGCTCCTTCGACCCAACCAAGTGCCTCATCCAAATCGCCACCATTATTAAGTGAAAAATTTGCTGCCTGTTCCCAAGTTTGTCTATTAAAACCAGGTGAATTCTGTAGTTTCTTTCGAATATTTACCAATACTACATCGGTAACATCAACTTCGATTTTAAAAGGTATCTGTTTTTTTTCCCAACTTAAACTTGCCACCGCAGAAGTTGCATCAACCTCATTGAAATTATAGGTAAGCTGTTCTGTATGCGGAATTTCCTTAGTGGTTACATCAACCCTTAGCACATCATCAGCAGGGTCGTAAAAATAACTCCCCCAGGCATCGTTATTATTCGAGAAAATCACAGTAGCTGTATTATCCTCATTAATGATCATGTGAAGTCCATATTTTCCGGCAGCTAAATCCTGACCTTCAATCTTTACGTCATCATCGAATTTAATTACTGTATTCTCATCGGCACCCGCACGCCAAGGGGATTCCTTTGCGGTACCAAATCCTAAATTGTTCATTCCATAAGGGACCAACTTGCCCCAAATTTCCCTATCGTTAACGCTTGGCCTGGAATATTCGATATTTACATCCGTAATACCGATACGTTGGGATACTTTAGCCTTTTGACTTGCTTGTGGAAGGTTTAATTGCGCAAATGCCCCTGAGGTGGATAGTAGCATTGCCAAAGTCATTAAAAACAAATACTTGTTGTACATTTTTTTCATGTGATTGATTTTAGTTGTTTAATTTATTTTGTTGTTGTATACAAGATATTGATAGTTGAAGTTATTTTAAGTTACAGTTGTGTTAAAGTAACACTTGGTCATGTTAAACTGTTTTATCTGTTTGAACGTCGTAATTTTTAAGTCCAATAATTTCCTTATACCACTACTTTTAATAGCTTTGTTAGCTTAGAATATATAGAATTATGAGTTCAAAAAAGACACTATTTGATAAGGTATGGGATTCCCATGTAGTACAGCACATAGAAAACGGCCCTGACGTTTTATTTATAGACCGACATATGGTGCATGAAGTTACTAGTCCCGTGGCATTTTTAAGTTTGAAAAATAGAGGGATCAAGGTTTTACATCCAGAGAAAACATTCGCCACTGCGGATCATAATACCCCTACCATAAACCAGCATTTACCAGTTGAAGATCCACTATCGGCGAAACAACTAAGGGCTTTGGAAGAAAATTCAAAGGAATATGGTATTTCATATTGGGGTTTGGGACATGAAAAAAATGGTATTGTTCACGTGGTAGGTCCTGAATACGGAATTACACAACCCGGAGCAACCATAGTTTGTGGTGATTCACATACTTCTACTCATGGTGCTTTTGGCGCCATCGCATTTGGTATTGGTACTTCTGAAGTCGAAATGGTCTTGGCGACGCAATGTATAATGCAAACAAAGCCTAAAAGCATGAGGATCAATGTTGAGGGCGCCTTAGGAAAAGGGGTGACCCCAAAAGATGTTGCGCTTTATATAATATCGCAATTATCCACTTCCGGGGCGACAGGTTACTTTGTAGAATATGCAGGTCAGGTTTTTCGTGATATGACCATGGAAGGTCGAATGACCGTATGTAACCTTAGCATTGAAATGGGTGCCCGTGGAGGTATGATCGCACCGGACACAAAGACTTTTGAATATGTAAAAGGACGTGAATTTTCCCCTAAAGGAAAAGACTTGGACAAAGCAATGGCCTATTGGGAAACTTTATACACAGATGAAGAAGCCAAGTTTGATAAAGAAATTACATTCAATGCCACAAACATTGAACCTATGATTACATATGGAACAAATCCAGGAATGGGTATCGGAATTTCGAATCATATTCCAATCGCCGAAGATGTTGAAGGCGGCGCTGCTACCTATAAAAAATCGCTTCAGTATATGAACTTTCAAGAAGGTGACAGTATGATGGGCAAGGATATTGATTTTGTATTTCTTGGAAGTTGTACCAATGGTAGAATTGAGGATTTTAGGGCATTTGCATCTATTGTTAAAGGAAGAAAAAAAGCAAGCAATGTTACTGCTTGGTTGGTTCCAGGTTCACACCAGGTTGAAGCAGCAATAAAAGATGAAGGGATCCTTGATATATTGCATGAATCAGGTTTTGAATTACGGGAACCTGGTTGCTCCGCTTGTTTGGCAATGAACGATGACAAAATACCAGCAGGTAAATATGCAGTCAGTACTTCAAACAGGAATTTTGAAGGTCGACAGGGACCTGGTTCAAGAACGTTATTGGCAAGTCCACTCGTTGCAGCAGCAGCAGCAGTTACCGGCAAGGTTACAGATCCACGGGAACTCATGGAAATGGAAACTGCTTAACTTTTAATTTCAAACTTATAACTCAACACTAGAAAATGGCATACGATAAATTCAATATACTCACTTCCACAGCGGTACCACTTCCTATTGAAAATGTGGATACGGATCAGATAATCCCTGCTAGATTTTTAAAAGCTACTGAAAGAAAAGGTTTTGGAGACAATCTTTTTAGGGATTGGCGCTATAATCCAGATAATTCGCCAAAAAAGGATTTTATTTTGAACAATCCTATTTACCATGGCAAAATATTGGTCGGCGGAAAAAACTTTGGTTCTGGATCTTCTAGGGAACATGCCGCATGGGCTGTCTACGATTATGGTTTCAGATGTGTTGTTTCGAGCTTTTTTGCCGATATTTTCAGAAACAACTGTTTGAATATAGGTGTTTTACCCGTTCAGGTAAGTCCAGAATTCCTTCATAAGATCTTCACCGCAATTGAGGCTAATCCAGAAGCACAGTTGGAAGTCAATCTTTCAGAACAATCAATAACGATTTTAGCAACAGGTGAAAAAGAATCCTTCGACATAAATGATTATAAGAAAGCAAATATGCTCAATGGTTTTGATGATATAGATTTTTTATTGAACATCAAAGAACAGATAAGCGAATTCGCCCAAGATACCCCACTCTAAAAAATATACGAAGTACAGATAATAGTTAGGCATAGATGAAAAAGAGACGGATTGAAATAATGGATACCACCCTTCGTGACGGGGAACAAACCTCGGGCGTGTCTTTTTCCGTTTCCGAAAAACTCACTTTGGCAAAACTGCTTTTGGATGAACTTAAAGTAGATCGAATAGAAATTGCTTCTGCCCGTGTTTCTGAAGGGGAATTCGAAGCTGTTAAGCATATTATTGAATGGGCCAGAACACAGGGGTATTTAGACCGTGTTGAAATATTGACATTTGTTGATGGCGGGGTATCTCTTGACTGGATGAAAAAAGCCGGTGCAAAAGTACAAAACCTTTTAACCAAAGGCTCGTTGAACCACCTTACACATCAGCTTAAAAAGACCCCTGAACAGCATTTTGAAGATATTAGTAAAATATTGTTACTGGCAAAAAAACAAGGGGTTATAACCAATGTTTATTTAGAAGACTGGAGTAATGGTATGCGAAATTCCAAAGAGTACGTATTTCAATATTTGGATTTTCTAACAACACAGCCTATTGAACGTATCCTTCTACCTGATACATTGGGTATATTAACCTATACCGAAACTTTTAATTACCTATCTGAAATAATAAAAAGGTATCCAGATACACATTTTGATTTTCATGGTCATAATGATTATGATCTCGGAGTGGCCAATGTAATGGAAGCTGTTAAAGCTGGTTGCCATGGTATACACCTTACCGTAAACGGCATGGGGGAAAGAGCAGGTAACGCCCCTATGGCAAGCGCTGTGGCAGTTATCAATGATTTCCTTCCGGAGGTAAAGATTTCCGTGAATGAATCATCCCTACATAAAGTAAGTAAATTAGTGTCGGCTTTTACCGGATTTGGCATCCCTGCCAACAAACCGATTGTAGGCGATAATGTTTTTACACAAACAGCTGGAATACACGCAGATGGAGATAGTAAAAAAAACTTATACTTTAATGATCTATTACCTGAAAGATTTGGCAGGAAACGTAAATATGCCTTAGGTAAAACCTCAGGTAAAGCCAATATTCAAAAGAATCTGCAGGAGCTAGGATTAACGCTTAATGATGATGAGCTAAAAAAAGTAACCCAGCGAATAATAGAACTTGGCGATAAAAAAGAAAGGGTAACTAAAGAAGATCTTCCTTATATTATTTCAGATGTTTTGAATACAGGTAATAATCAACAAAAGGTTTTCGTAAAATCTTATGTACTCACGCATTCCAAGGGATTGAAACCTTCTACTACAGTTTCTGTAGAAATTGATGGAGAGCTTCATGAGGCCCATGCACAAGGAGATGGGCAGTATGATGCTTTTATGAATGCCTTGCGTCTAATATATCGAACAAAGAAAAAGGAATTTCCGCAACTTACTGATTATGCGGTGCGAATTCCGCCAGGAAGTCATTCTGATGCACTTTGTGAAACAATAATATCATGGAATGACAATGGAAAGGAATTCATTACCCGTGGTTTGGACTCCGATCAGACGGTTTCGGCCATTAAGGCCACTGAAAAAATGTTGAATATAATTTAATAGATCAAAGACGAAAATAATTTCCCCTTTGAAGGGGGTGCAGGGAGATGTTCTCCCTATGTGAAAATATAAAAAGCATAACAAAGAATGAAATTGAACATAGCCCTTTTAGCAGGAGATGGTATTGGCCCTGAAGTAATAGATCAAGCTGTAAAAGTATCGAATGCCATAGCCAAAAGATTCAATCACGAAATTAACTGGCAGCCTGCATTGACAGGGGCTGCGGCGATAGATGCGGTTGGTGAACCCTACCCAGATGAAACCCATGAGGTTTGTGCCAATGCAGATGCCGTTTTATTCGGTGCAATTGGCCATCCGCGTTTTGATAATGATCCTTCAGCCCAAGTGCGTCCTGAACAGGGATTATTAAAAATGAGACAAAAATTAGGGTTGTTCGCTAACGTTAGGCCAACTTTCACATTTCCTTCATTAATAGATAAATCCCCTTTGAAGCGTGAACGCATTGAAGGGACCGATTTAATTATTCTTCGGGAACTTACAGGCGGAGTTTATTTTGGCGAAAGGGGAAGAAAAGACAATGGAAATACAGCTTTTGACACCATGATTTATACCAGGGCAGAAATACAGCGTTTGGCTAAAAAAGGTTTTGAAATGGCTATGGGCCGTTCCAAGAAATTATGCTGTGTTGACAAGGCAAATGTATTGGAATCATCGCGTTTATGGCGAGAAACCGTTCAGGCGATGGAAAAGGACTATCCCGAAGTAGAGGTATCCTACGAATTTGTTGATGCAGTGGCCATGCGATTGGTACAATGGCCAAAAGCCTACGATGTTATTATTACTGAAAACCTTTTTGGTGATATTTTGACCGATGAGGCCTCCGTAATTTCTGGTTCGATGGGATTAATGCCTTCTTCCTCTATCGGAAGCAAGGTGTCATTATATGAGCCAATACATGGTTCTTATCCTCAAGCAGCAGGAAAAAATATCGCCAACCCTCTTGCTACTGTGCTTTCTGCTGCAATGCTATTCGAGGACTTTAATCTGAACGATGAGGCGAAAGCCATTCGTGATGTTGTGAATAAATCATTGGCCGAGGGAATAGTTACAGAGGATATAGCCGATGGCGGAAAAGCTTATAAAACCAGCGAAGTTGGTGATTGGCTAGCTCAAAATATCTAACTAATTTATCATTCCTGCATAGGTAGTAATCCACAAAAAAAAGCCCGGTGATAATCATTGGGCCTTTTTATATTATAGTTTATCCTCCCTGTATTTTATCAGCCCCCTCTAATAATCCTGCTAATTCCTTGGGATTATGTATTAAAATGGGGATATGTTGCGGACAGATATAAAAATCACTTTCCTTATAATAAAATTTTGTCACCGGTGTTTCACTTGAGGATTTTTTACAAACCAAACACTCTTTAATTTCACTTATGATATCCTATTTTTTAATTCCGACAAAATTATCTTTTATTGCTTACTTAAAAACTAACAATTATCATACTTTTTAAATTTAATGATCATCTGCGAGGTTGCCGAGAATTCGGTATAAAATATATTTTTTAATACATAACTGTTCAAAATTATTTAATAAGTAAACCTATAAATAGTTGATTTGAAACCTAAAATCATCGAACCTGGTTAATGGAGGATATAAATAACCCGTACGGAGCTTGTCAAAATATTAAAACAGCTTCAAATCTTTAACGTTACCAATTATTTTGATAATCCTAAATTGTAACAAAATCAAACAACTAAAGACCTATTAAGAAACCAAAAAAATATGGAAACCACTAATAACAATTCTTGGAAAAAAATAATTTATATCATCTCAGCATTAGTAATCTTGCTAAGAACTTTCTTTTTGGATTCTTTAGGTAAACCTTATTATGAAATACTTTCTATTGCAAGTAAAATTGCATGGATAGTCTTCTTTTTTATGGTTTTTCAAATGTATTTTGGCAATAAAAAAGATAGGAATTAAAGGCTTCCACCGTACTTTTAACATGGACGCACATACTGCCGTCTGCATTTTCATTCTTTATTCACGCCTAAAATCAAAACAACAATAAACTAAAAGGCCTCACTAAGTAAATAGCGAGGCCTTTTTGTAATTTATTCCATGTTATAATATATAATCCGTACTTACAAAGTTGGAGAGTTTGGTCTCCAACAATTTTTCTATGGTTTCATTATTCAATTCATTGTCCTTAAAGGCCACAAATGTTCTTATCGAAAATGAACGAAGCGCATCGTGAACACTTAAAGTGGATTGTGCGGAGTCCTTTCGCCCAGTGAACGGATATACATCCGGACCACGTTGGCAAGAACTGTTAAGGTTAACACGACAAACTAAATTCACCAGAGAATCGATTAATGGTGCAAGGGCATAAACATCCTTTCCAAATAAACTAACTTGTTGACCATAATTACTCTCTGCCATGTCATCCAAGGGTTCCTCAATATTTGAAAATGGTACTATTGGAATAACAGGTCCAAATTGTTCTTCTTTATACACTCTCATGTCCTTGGTTACTGGGTATAATACTGCAGGCCATATATAATTGTCAAAATGTTTTCCCCCTTTCTTGTTCAATATCTTAGCGCCTTTGGCTAAAGCATCATCAATTAATTCTTGAATATAAGCTGGTTTATCTTTTTCAGGTAATGGAGTCAATTTAATTCCATCATCCCAAGGATTACCAAATTTGAGAGCATCTACCCGTTCGGCGAATTGTGTATTGAAATCATCAATAATATCCTCATGCGCATATACTATTTTAAGGGCTGTACATCGCTGTCCATTGAAGGACAAGGTACCTGCCAAACACTCTTCAATGGTCAAGTTTAAATCGGCATCCGGTAATATGATGGCAGGGTTTTTCGCCTCTAATCCCAAGACCAATCGCAAACGATTACTTTTAGGATGTTGGTCTTGCAATGCATTCGCCGATTTACTATTACCAATAAGTGCGAGTACATCTACCTTGCCAGTTTGCATTATTGGAGCTGCCACTGCCCTACCCCTACCAAAAAGAATATTTACTACCCCTTTCGGAAAACTACTTTGAAAAGCTTCCAACAATGGCGTAATCAATAAAACACCATGTTTTGCAGGTTTAAAAATCGTTGTGTTACCCATTATAATTGCAGGTATCAGTAGCGCAAAGGTCTCATTCAGTGGATAATTGTATGGCCCTAAACATAAAACAATACCCAAAGGCCCTCGTTTAATATGTGCGTATACTCCATCATGCTTTTGAAATTTCGCAGAATTCCTATCCAATTGCTTACAATCTTCAATAGTGTCATAAATATATTCGACAGTACGGTCAAATTCTTTTTGTGAATCGACCAATGACTTGCCAATTTCCCACATCAGAAGCTTTACTATTTCGTCACGTTTGTTTTTCATTTTCCCAACGAAAACCTCCATGCATTCAATACGGTCTTTAACCTGCATCGTTGGCCAAACTCCTTGCCCACGGTTATATGCCTTCATTGCAGCATTTAATGCATCCAATGCTTCTGGTTCACCCATATCAGGGATACTACCTAATAACGTAGGTGCATATTGCTCTGTCGAAGAAATGGTTGAATAGACCTTTGTAGTACTTCCACTCCATTTTTTTAATTCCCCATTCACAAGGTATTCCGTTTGGTCAATGGTATTATTTATCCTATATATTTCCGGTATTATGCTCATTTTGATTATTTGATGATTAAAAAAAGTCCAAACGTAAATTAATTTCTTGTCTCTCGTCTTTACAGGTCGTACCCTAGTAGATAACCCTTGGGAAACCTACCCACTATTCAGATAAGGAATCTGACGATCATAGTTTCCATGAGACGGTTTACTGCGTCGCTTTTCTCCTTGTAATGGCTCACTTAGACGATTGGTTTCATTGCAGTCATTGAAGCCCGCAATCTGGCACCAACAATCTCCACATCATGTTCCCTTAATGCCTTGTTCACAATAATGAGTTTGGCATTGTCAACACCATTATCCTTTCCTTCACCGTAGTGTTTGCCAATAACATTAGTTTCGATGCCTTTCATAAAATTTGCCAATAACGGTTTACATGCATGGTCAAACAAATAACAGCCATATTCTGCGGTATCTGAAATAACACGGTTCATTTCAAATAATTTTTTTCTTGCGATCGTATTGGCAATCAATGGGGTTTCATGTAAAGATTCATAATAGGCAGATTCCCCGATAATTCCTGATTCTGTCATAGATTCATATGCCAGTTCAACACCCGCACGGACCAAAGCAACCATAAGAACACCATTATCATAGAATTCCTGTTCGCTGATTTTCATGTTGCCAGCAGGGGTTTTCTCAAAAGCAGTTTCACCTGTGGCCGCCCTCCAACTTAATAAGTTCTTATCATCATTGGCCCAATCCTCCATCATGGTTTTTGAAAAATGGCCACTCATGATATCATCCATATGTTTATGAAATAAAGGACGCATTATATCTTTCAATTCCTCGGATAATTCAAATGCCTTTATTTTAGCTGGATTTGACAGACGATCCATCATATTTGTAATCCCACCATACTTTAATCCTTCTGTAACAGTTTCCCATCCGTATTGAATTAATTTGGAAGCATAACCGGCATCAATTCCTTTTTCAATCATTTTATCAAAGCATAGGATAGATCCTGTTTGCAATAATCCACAAAGGATGGTTTGCTCACCCATAAGATCCGATTTGACTTCTGCAACGAAGGAAGATTCCAAAACACCGGCTTTATGACCACCAGTGCCAGCAGCGTATGCCTTAGCCTGCTCCAAACCTTTACCTTGTGGATCGTTATCCGGGTGTACGGCAATCAATGTTGGTACCCCAAACCCTCTTTTGTATTCTTCCCTTACCTCCGAACCCGGACTCTTTGGAGCAACCATTATTACCGTTAAATCCTTACGAATTTGCATACCTTCTTCCACAATGTTGAAACCATGTGAATATGATAAGGTAGCACCTTTTTTCATTAATGGCATTACGGCACTTACAACACTGGTGTGTTGTTTATCCGGGGTTAAATTGATTACCAAGTCAGCTTTAGGCACCAGTTCTTCATAGGTACCTACTCGAAATCCGTTTTCGGTAGCATTTTTATATGATTGTCTTTGTTCTTTAATAGCAGCTTTCCGCAGGGTATAAGAAATATCGAGTCCAGAATCCCTCATATTCAAGCCCTGGTTAAGACCTTGGGCACCACAACCAACGATTACGATTTTCTTCCCTTTTAAAGCAGAAACACCATCAGAAAATTCAGAAGACTCCATGAATCTACATTTACCCAACTGCGTTAATTTATCCCTTAATGATAGTGTATTGAAATAATTAGTCATTTTATGTTCTCTTTTTAATTTTCGGTTTAATTTTTTTGATAAAATTCATTTAACATTGTACTAATTGGCATTTCTGATTTGGTGACTGCCAGCCTTCCTGAACGTACAAATTGCATTATGCCATAAGGTTCAAGCGCATCATGCATTTCATCTATTTCATGTCTTCTGCCAGTTTTTGCCAAAACAAAAAAGTCTCTGGAAACCGTAACGATTTGTGAATTACTTTCCTTGATTATGTTCTGTATCTGACGTTCATCAAATAGCAAATGGGATTCAATTTTAAAAAGTGCGGATTCTTGGTAAATAATTTCATCATCGGTATGATAATATGCTTTTATTACCTCGATTTGTTTTTCTATTTGACCAACAATCTTTCGTGTCCAATCTTCATTGGTATTTACTACAATAGTAAATTTTGAAACATGTTCAATTTCTGATTTTGAGACGTTTAAACTCTCTATATTAATGTGTCTCTTTAAGAAGATACCGGATATTCTATTTAATAATCCGACATTATTTTCGGAGTATACCGAAATTGTGAACCATTGATTTTCCATTCTTTATTCCCTTATTTTTTTCTTAACTGCGATTATTAGGCCCGTAGACCAATTCATTTTTGTTAGAACAAAATCCGCTCTTTTTTCTAAATAATCTATCAAAGTATTTACATGTTGTTGATGACCCTCAGGCCAATTTTCCTGTTGGCTCATATCATCAATAATATAAAAACCACCGATATTCACCATATTGAGTATTTTCTCGATATCGCTATATTTTCCAGGCCATGCATCCGCAAATATCAGATCATAGCTTTTATTTGATTGACTTTTAATCCATTCAATTCCATCTTGACATAAAATTTCCACTCTTTCGTCATGGTTGAAGAAATTTTTGGCTATTTCAATCAATTCAAGATCATTATCAATCGATGTTAAAGTTGACTCTTCATCCATTCCATCAATCATCCATGATAAAGATAACCCAATGCCTGTTCCCAACTCTAAAAATTTTCCATTCGGCTTTGATGTAACCAATGTTTTAAGCAAGGTCCCGATGTATAGATCTGAAGGCATGCTAAAGTTAATCTCTTTGGATTTATCTTCCAATTCTGAATAAATCACTGGTTTGTCAAGAATGTTCGAGTCGTTCATTGTATATCATTTGTCTATCTAAGCGCAGTCGAGGATCATTTGTGTTCCAAATGCATTTCGACTGCGTTCAATGTGACACGCTTTACCTTTACTTCAATCGAATATCGGAAACCGAAGCACCTGAAGGTATCATTGGGAAAACGTTATCCTCGTTTTCGACTTTTACTTCCAAGAAGAAGGCATCTTTTGATGCGATCATTTCTTTAACCGTGGCTTTTAGGTCTTTTCGCTCTGTAACTCTTCTCGACTTTATGTCATAACCTTCGGCAATCTTCACAAAATCAGGATTACTCATAACCGTGGAGGCATACCTACTTTCAAAAAACAATTCTTGCCATTGACGTACCATCCCCAGATGGCCATTATTCAATACCACGATTTTGACCGGGGTCTTGTTTTGGAAAATAGTTCCCAATTCCTGTATGGTCATTTGAAAGCCACCGTCACCGATAATGGCAACAACTTCCCTATCCATGGCACCCATTTTAGCACCTATGGCTGCGGGTAAAGCGAAGCCCATGGTACCAAGACCTCCGGAAGTAATATTGCTCTTTGATTGTTTGAATTTTGAATATCTACATGCAATCATTTGATGTTGTCCTACGTCGCTTACTATTACCGCTTTATGCCCTGATGCAATGTTAATTTCATTTATTACTTCAGCCATGGTTAGTCCAACTTTTGTAGGATGTAACTCATCTTTGATGACGGTATCAAATTCAATCTTATATTTTTCTTTGAATTCATTATGCCAATTTTCATGATTGTTCTTGTTTATTTTTGGCAATAATAAACTTAAAGTTTCCTTAGAATTCCCAAGAACGGCTATATCTGCTGTTACATTTTTATTAATCTCAGCTGGGTCAATTTCAAAGTGGATTACTTTGGCTTGTTTTGCGTAGGTATCTAAGCTACCAGTTACCCTATCATCGAAACGCATACCAATAGCAATAAGAACATCGCATTCGTTCGTTAGGACATTTGGACCATAATTACCATGCATACCGACCATTCCCACGTTTAGTGGATGATCAGTATCCATAGCTGAAAGTCCTAAAATAGTCCAAGCAGCAGGAATCCCAGCTTTCTCTACCAATGCTTTTAACTGCTCTTCCGCCTCACCAAGTATAACACCCTGACCGAAAACAATTAAAGGTTTTTTGGCTGCATTGATTAATTCCGCTGCGGCATCAATCACTGCTAAATCAGGTTTGGGAACAGGTTTGTAACTACGGACTCCGTTACAATGCTGATAACTGAAATCCAATTCATCGAATTGGGCATTCTTGGTAATATCAATTAATACAGGTCCTGGACGTCCAGACCTTGCAATATAAAATGCCTTGGCCATAACCTCCGGAATTTCCTCAGCCGTTGTAATCTGATGGTTCCATTTTGTCACAGGAGTTGAAATACCAATAATATCAGTCTCCTGAAATGCATCTGAACCTAACAAATGCCTTGGAACCTGACCTGTAATACAAACCATTGGGGTTGAATCTATTTGAGCATCTGCCAAGCCGGTTACTAAATTCGTTGCACCCGGTCCTGAGGTGGCCATAGCCACACCGACCTTACCAGATACTCTTGCATAACCCTGCGCGGCATGTGTAGCGCCTTGCTCGTGCCGTGTTAGGATATGTGTAAGCTTATCTTGAAATTTATAAAGTTCATCATAAACCGGCATTATTGCACCACCAGGATACCCATATAGAATATCGACACCTTCTGCCAATAAACAATGTATAATTGCTTCAGCTCCACTAATTCTAATAGTAGTGGGCTTTTTCGCTTCTTTCTTTTGTTCTTTTAATGTTTCCATACTTAATTAATTTGATGGGCCTTCCTAAGAACACCACTGTAGTCCCCCCACAAGGGACAATTTCTTTTTTCAAATTTTCTAAAACTCATCGGTTACACAACCTTGTGAGGCCGAAGAGACCGTTTTAGCATATTTATATAAACTTCCTTTTCTGACTTTCAAGGCAGGTTGAATCCATCTGGCCTTACGTGAATTTATTTCCTCATCTGACAAAGCAACAGAAATACTATTTTTTTCAGCATCTAAGGTAATTATGTCGCCGTCTTCCAGAAGTCCGATCATTCCCCCATCCTGTGCTTCGGGACATACGTGACCAACCACAAAACCATGGGTGCCGCCTGAAAAACGACCATCTGTAATCAATGCAACATCCTTGCCAAGTCCTGCGCCCATTATCGCTGCCGTAGGCTTTAACATTTCAGGCATACCAGGCCCACCTTTTGGACCTTCATAACGGATTACAACTACATCGCCTTTACTCACTAATCCAGCACCAATTCCCGCATTTGCCTTGAATTCATCGTCGAACACTTTCGCAGGCCCTTTAAAATGAAGGCCCTCTTTGCCTGTGATTTTAGCAACCGAACCCTCTTCGGCAAGATTCCCGTAAAGAATACGTAAATGTCCGGTTTCCTTTATGGGATTATTCATAGGTCTTACTACATCCTGCCCTTCTTGAAGACCCGGTAATTCATCTAAATTCTCAGCTATGGTTTTACCTGTAACCGTTAGACAATCCCCGTGAAGCATACCGTTATCAAGCATAAATTTCATTACGGCAGGGGTACCACCTACACGGTGTAAATCTTCCATCAAGTATTTACCACTAGGCTTTAAATCTGCCAAAAACGGAGTGGTATCGCTAATTTTCTGGAAATCATCCAATGTAAATTCAATTTCAGCAGCTTTGGCAATAGCCAAGAAGTGTAGCACAGCATTAGTAGAACCACCTAATACCGTTAGCAAACGAACCGCATTTTCAAAAGATTTACGGGTAATAATATCGCTAGGTTTTATATCGTTTTCCATCAGGTAACGCAATGCATTACCGGAATTGATACAATCTTGTTTCTTTTCTTTACTTAAAGCAGGGTTAGATGAGTTGTAGGGCATAGCCATGCCCATTGCCTCAATCGCGGAAGCCATCGTATTCGCGGTATACATACCCCCACAGGCACCTGCCCCCGGGCATGCATTTTGAATTACGCTCTTATAATCATCCTCATTCATGGTGCCGGCAACTTTCTCACCCCATGCTTCGAAGGCTGAAACAATATCCAGCTTTTTGTCTTTAAAACAACCGGAAGCAATAGTACCGCCATAAACCAAAACAGAAGGTCTATCCAATCTGATCATGGCCATTAAGGCCCCCGGCATATTCTTATCACAGCCAACTACAGTGACCAAGGCGTCATAATTCATTGCCTGTACCACGGTTTCCATTGAATCTGCTATAATATCCCTTGACGGTAGGGAATATCGCATACCGTAAGTGCCCATTGAAATTCCATCACTCACCCCAATAGTATTGAACACCAATCCTACTAAACCACCTTTATTGGTGCCTTCTTTTACCTGTTGTGCCAAATCATTCAGGTGCATATTACATGGATTTCCTTCATAGCCGGTACTGGCTATGCCAACCAACGGTTTCTTAAGGTCGTTTTCTGTAAGGCCTATCGCATACAACATGGCTTGCGCCGCTGGCTGTGTAGGATCTTGGGTAACATTTTTACTGTATTTGTTCAACTCCATTAAAAGATATATTGATGTGCTCTAATTCTATTGGATTTCATATATGAATCAAATATAAATGTTTAAAATGTGCTATATTTTTAACATTCATTACTGGTCTAAATCCAAGTGCCAAATAATTAATTTATATTGTTGATTATCAGTATATTAACTACACTTTTTATACCATATCCAATACTTTTAAAGTAACCGGGTTTATGTATTGACAACTATGCAAAATAAATAACCTGTATCAAAATCATCCGATACAGGTTTTCTTAGCCAATACAAACCATATCACTCCAATACAGTAACATTAAGAACAGTGTTGACTATGTTTCCATTAAATTTCAGTAAAGTAATAATACATAATAATATCAGAAGTACATACCACAGCTTTTAATTTTCTTAAATTTGAGTTCATCAGAACTTAAAATGGAAATATTAAAACAGCAGCACGATTTTTTTGCAACTCAAAAGACCAAGGATATTTCATTTCGTAAAAAGGCCCTAAAGCGTCTGCAAAAGGAGATTATTGCCCGTGAGGATGATATTTGCGATGCAATTTACAGGGATTTTAAAAAACCCAAGTTTGAGACTTTGGCTGCAGAAACCCAGTTCGTGTTGGCAGAACTCAAATTGGCATTGAAAAATATTGATATTTGGGCCCGTCCTGAAAGAAAATCAGCCACTTTAATGAATTGGCCTTCTTCTGATTGGATATACAAGGAACCCCATGGTGCCGTTCTAGTTATCGCGCCATGGAATTACCCTTTTCAATTAGCCATAGCGCCAATGATAGGTGCTATTACCGCTGGGAATACCGTAGTAATAAAACCATCTGAGGCAACACCAAATACGGCTTCCATTATAGCTGAAATCGTGTCATCCGTATTTTCTCCTGAACATGTTTCTGTTGTTGAAGGTGGCGTAGAAGTATCACAAAAACTTCTTGTAGAAAAATGGGATTATATTTTCTTTACGGGTAGCACAAAAGTGGGGCAAATCGTTTACGAAAGTGCTGCAAAACATTTAACACCTGTAACCTTGGAGTTGGGAGGTAAAAACCCCACTATTGTAGATGCAACGGCTTCCATCGCATTAGCGGCAAAAAGAATTGTTTGGGGTAAATTCTTAAACGCCGGGCAAACATGTATTGCCACCGATTATATCTTGGTCCAGTCAAGCGTTAAAAAGAAACTGATAGATGCATTAAAAGAAAATCTCATTAAGAGTTACGGTGAAAATATAGAAGAGTCTCCCGACTTCTCGCGAATCGTAAACCAAGGGCATTATTCTAGATTAAAATCAATGTTGGAAGGTGAGGAAATTCTTTTTGGGGGGCAAAGTAATGATGAGGATAATTACCTCTCACCTACTTTGGTAAATGAACCAAAATTGGATAGCAAGTTAATGTATGGTGAGATTTTTGGACCAATTCTTCCGATTATCGCTTATGAGACTGAAGATGATATTCGCAGGCATATTATGAACTATGGTAAACCTTTGGCCACCTATGTTTTTTCGAACAACAAGAAATTCCAACAAAAAATAATCAATACCTATAGTTTTGGAGGTGGTGCTATTAATGATACTGTGATACAGATTACCAATAAAAAACTTCCTTTTGGTGGTGTTGGCGCCAGTGGAATTGGAGCTTACCATGGAAGAACATCCTTCGATATCTTTTCGCACCAAAAGGCGATTATCAAAAAAGCCAACTGGTTTGAAGCTCCACTGAGATACCCACCATATAATTTACCATTGAAGTTGGTCAAGAAAGTAAAACATCTATTTTAGCCAAATGGAAAAAACGGTAACCGAAGCCATCCAATATAGGCGATCTGTGCGTATTTTTAAGGATGATACTGAATTGGATGATGAAAAGGTCCGTCATTGTTTGGAGAATGCCACACTCGCCCCTACAAGTAGTAATATGCAATTATGGGAGTTTTATCATGTTGTTGACGAAAACAAATTAATGGCCTTGTCTAAAGCATGTTTTGACCAACCTGCGGCCAAAAACGCGAAACAAATGATCGTGGTGGCAACAAGAAAGGACCTTTGGCGACAACGTGCTAAAGCGAATTTGCAGTTTCTTAAAAAAAGTTTTACAGAAAAATCTTTTGAACAATACACCCAGCAAGAAAAGTTTGCATTTAATTATTATAAAAAATTGATTCCTACACTTTATACGGACTTTTTTGGAATTTTAGGGGGAATCAAATATATCTTCTTTCAATTTATAGGATTGTTTAGACCTATTTATAGACAAGTACGCAATTCAGATATGCGAATCGTTGCCCATAAAAGTGCAGCATTGGCTGCCCAAAATTTCATGATCAGTATGGCAGCTTATGGCTATGATACTTGTCCTATGGAAGGAAGTGACACGGGGAGGATCAAAAAGGTTTTGGATTTACCATGGGGAGCCGAAATCAACATGGTGATTGCTTGTGGTGTTCGTGACGCAAAAGGGGTTTATGGCCCTAGGTTTAGAGTGCCTTTTGAGGAAGTGTATAAAAAAGTTTAGACCAGCTTTAAAGATACGTTGTCCCCAAATTTCTTTTGGGCCAATATTGATATTCCAGTATCGGAAAGTTGCAATATTCTGGGATAACCCCCGGTCGTTTGACCATCTTTCATTAGAACGATCAATTTTCCTGAAGGGGTAAGTTGCACCGTACCTGGCAATGTTGCTGAGGTAAGCATTGAAATTTTATGTCCTTTGATTTTTTCCTCAAATTGGTAGCCCATTCGATTATAATCCTTAGCAACTGAAAATTCCTTGAAAAACAGCATATTTAAATGATCTTGTTCCAGCAACCCATATTCCGGACCCTTAGAAACTTCAAGTACTGTTTCTTCTAAAAATGATTGCAGCTTTATTTGTTGCATTTTAGGTTCAAAGTTAGAAACTTCATCATATGCCACTTCCGCTCTGTCTTTTAAACAACTACTTAAGGTAATGGGATAATATTGCGATCTACTTCCTAAAACCTCTTTCGACTTGAATCCATCCTTAACCGCTAAATAACCCCTGAAACCTTTTGTAAGTCTACCATAGGACAGAATATCACCAGCATTAACCTTGTACACCTTATAATTTGAAATTGATTCATTGTTTAGTGTTGCAGACATTTCAGCCCCTGTCATAGCGATATAGGTATCTGACTCAAATTCTAAAGTAGGACCTGTCATTGTTATTTCCAAAACAGATGCGGTGTCCTCATTCTCTAGTAAACCATTGGCAGCACGCACAACAATAATGTCCATGACCCCGGAAACAGGTACACCTTTATCCCTATAGCCAAATCTGCCCAAATCTTGGAGTGTCGTATAAAAACCTGCTTTTAGTACTTTAAGCATCTAGCTTTATTTTTTCGAATTGATAAATACCTACCTCGCCTTCAATCTTATGAAGTTCATATTCGGCCCTTGAAATGGAATAAAATTGAATTTTATCGCCTACATTAACTAAACAGGGAATCTCTCTTGTTGCTTCAAAAATAGGAACGGAACAATTGCCAATAATATTCCAACCCCCTGGAGATTCCTGGGGATATATCCCAGTTTGTTTTCCTGCCAAACCAACAGCTCCCTTTATAACTTTTAAACGTGGCTCAGGTCTTCTTGGAATTTCCAAAGAACCGGGCAAACCTCCCAAGTACATAAACCCAGGTAGGAATCCAATTCCGAAAACCGTAAAAACATGTGATGTGTGCAATTTCACAACTTCCTGAATAGATTTCCCCATATACTTGGAAACCTCCTCTAAATCAATTCCAAAATCAAGATCATAACATACAGGTAGTTTCCAAAGGAATTTTTGGGTTTTTTTTGTTTTTCCTTTTTTATCATACCAATTATTCAGCTGCAACTTAAAAGCTTTATAATTAATTTTTTTATTTCTCTGGATCAGTGTTAAGGAATTATAGGCGGGGACCATTTCCCAATCGTTCATATCAAGACAATAGGTTTTTAAATAATTTTTGAATCTAAGAATATCATCCAAAATTGCTTCATCAATTTTTTTTGGCCATTCAACTAAGATTGCGTGTACACCAAAAGACCTTATGGAAATGGGATAACTTTTCACCTTTTTATTAGGATATTTTGTTTGGGTAATTCTTCCGAAAGATACGTTAATATTTGCAATGCATTGGGGTTATCGCCATGTAAACAATAGGTGCTAGCTTCAATATCTAGCATACAGCCTCCTATTGTCTTTAGACGATGTTCTTTTACCATTTTAACCAAAATTTCCAAAACTTCTTTGGGATCATTTAGTACCGCATTTGGCATCTTTCTAGAAACCAAATTCAAATCATTATTATAATTCCTATCGGCAAAGGCTTCGTAAACAACTGAGAAACCCTGCTTCATAGCTTCTTTGGCAACTGTGGATTTACCGGGGGCATAAAGCACAACGGTATTTTTATATTCTTTAATAGCATCCAAAAAGACAAGGGCAAGTTTCCTGCTTTTTGCCAAATCGTTATACAATGCCCCATGTGCTTTTATATGATGCATAGGAACTTTTTCAATATGCAGGATATTTAGAAGGCTTTTTATTTGACTTTGTATACTTTCAATCAGCATATCAGGTCCTATATCAATTGAAAATCGGCCAAAATTATCCTTATCAGGGTAAGAAGGGTGGGCTCCTACTAGAACATTGTACTTTTTGGCCAACTTTGTTATTTGTAACATTGAAGCCTCATCGCCTGCATGACCTCCACAGGCAATATTACAGGAGGAAATAAATGGTAGTAGTTCAGTTTCGTTACCTATACCCTCACCAACATCACAATTAATATCAATTTTTATTTCTTTCATTTTACAGACGACCTATGATATTACAAACTTTATTGAACATTCTATTCAGTTTCTGATAAGGCCAATAGGGCAAATGTCCCTAACCAATGTGTACCCTCGTAACTGCCATCAGCTATGCTGGAAAGTGAATAGTTTATATGGTCATCGGCAATTTGTTTTAAATACCCGTATTCGGGAATAGTTTCAGCAATACCGTACAAACACCAAGCCCTACTGAAATTGAGTCCATCTATATGAACTAAATTACCATCGGTTCTATCGGATACTTTTCCGGGTTCTAAGTTAAATGAAGGACTTGCCATTTGGGGTAAGAAGGCATTGAACCAAGTTTTAAATGATTCGGGGGCTAGAATCTTACGAACCAAATTGGCTTCTTCAAGGCAAGGGGATAAAAAATCAAATCCACTAGGTTCCCAATTTATAGGGCAAGAAACATCATTCATATAAAATCTATCGATACTTTTTTCTATTTCTTTTTTTAACAAAGTATGTTCAACCATATAGGCATAGTCCCAAGCCAATGATAAACCAAAGGCCGTATTACTATGCTCCCCTACCCTAATTGGATAATTCAATTTAGGCAGAAAATCCAAATAACCATCAACGATCAAATCAACTAATGGTTGAAGATTTGCGATCAATTCTTTGGCCAAGGGATCATCCCAGCTATAAAGTTCTTCTGCCAATTTCAAAATCCAAGCCCAGCCATAAGTTCGTTCATATGTGTTGTTCCCTAACATTCTAAAATATGCAACTTCAGCTTTAATATTTTCCTGTGAAATGTTCTCCGTTAGTTTTTGACGAATGGCGGATTCCTGGTCTAAATTCGGGAATCGTTTCAAAAGGGATATCAATGACCAATGGCCATGTACTGCTGAATGCCAATCGAAACAGCCATAAAAAGCAGGGTGTAGTGCTTTTGGGTTTTGAATATGTGTGGAATCGTTTAATGTCTGACCTAATTTATTGGGGTATTGTATCTGTAAACATCCAAAAGGCAAACTTGCCAACCTGTTGGCTTCATCTAAGTTAAGCGTAGGCTTAATATTCTTTAAAACAACTGAAGTTTTTGACTGGGAGTCTTTCTTACAGCTTAAAGGATATATTAATAAAAGTAAGTATACCAATAGTTTTAACGATATGATTTTACTTGTATTCATTATCATAATCAAAAAATGATGATAAATATAATCGTTTAAAAACCACATATAATGCGAATGATAAAAATAATAATAGCCGCACTCTAATTACACCACAGTTTTAACACTTTTGAATGCAGTTCATCTAAAAAAATGCAGTTCGTCTAAAAGTGGGGTGTCATACATCGATATTATATAATAATCAAAAAAGTATAGGGTTATAATAGTCCCAAATCAAAATCAATCTAATTAAATGACATGCTTAGAATGTAACAAAGACCTCGATTATTTACGTCACAAAAATTCAATGGACCTATTGGGAGTTGAACTTTGTGAATCGCACCAATCCCGAATGGTGAAATTGATCGAGCAAAATGATACACCTATTGAGGCCATACAGTTGTATTATGGCTTAAAACAAGCTGGTGTACAGACGATGCTGGAATGGTGGGATGGTAAAAAAACCGTTGACATTGCCATTTCAAGAGTAAAACTGAATATTGAAATCGATGCGGAATACCAAATGTTAACACATGAACAAGCCATTAATGACTTGGAGAGGACCATGCATTCCTTTAAAAATGGATTTACGACTATTCGTATTCCCCATGTTTTAATAAAACATTATTTAAAGGAGACCGTAACCAATATTATTGGGATTATGGAAGGATTAAAAGCCAATATCAAGGTAATTTAACCTAAAAAAAATGTTATGAGTGCAATTAAAAAGATTTTAACGATGCCATTGAGGTTATCAATTTTAGCTTTATTAATGGGCATGTTGATGAAATTTCTGGAATGGCCAATGGCCATCCAATTAATGCTATTGTCTTTTATTTCAATAGGAATACTTTACATAATCCGCTTTTGGAAAAAACCAAGCAGGCAATTCATCGATTATGTAAAATTGATACTTGTATTCTTTTGGACTTCAAATGGAGTCTTTCAAATAATGGATTTCGCTTATACCATTGTTTTTCAAGTAATTATCGCAATATCCTTTATTACTTGGTTTGTTATGGAAGGCACAGCCTATTTTCTATACGAGGATCGGAAAGCGAAGAACACCAATACCCAATTACTATGGAATTTAGCTATTGTAGCCGGTACTTTATCGATAATTGCAGGGAGTCTTTTTAAAATGCTCAACTGGGAATTGGCAGTCCCCCTTATCCTCGTAGGTATCGCCATTATTGCAGCCTATGTGTTGAAAGATGTTTTTATTGTGGACAAAATAGGCAAGGAAGATAGAAACAACGAGGAGTACCAGTTATAAGTAATACTTCAATTGGAATACGGATAGGCAATTTAAATTTTTGCCTTATTTCTTTATATATATATTCCCTTACCTCAATCAACCTGTATTAATTTTAAATATTCGTATCTTATTTCTCTAAGAAGTAAACATGAGAAATATAGATCGAAGAAAATGGCTTAAAACTGTAGGTCTTTCTAGTAGTTTTGCCCTTTTAGGCGGATTTGAAGCACTTGCAATTAATCCAAAACATTTGCCCAATAATGCAGAAATATTGGCAAGACTTAATGCCAATGAAAATCCGTATGGCCCATCCCCTAGAGTTCGAAAGGTAATTTCCGATAATATTGATTTAGGCTGTAGGTATCCCTTTAGAACCTTGTCGTCATTGGTTGAAATGATAGCTGATAAGGAAGGGGTTACCAAAGACCATGTGGTAGTTACAGGTGGGTCTACAGAAGGCCTAAAAGCTGCTGGTTTAACTTTTGGTGGCTTTGGGGAAGGGGAAATAATTGCTGCTGACCCTACTTTCCAAGCAATGTTGAATTATGCCGAGACTTTTGGAACAAAAATCCATAGAGTCCCCGTTAATGATAAAATGGAACATGATCTTGAGGCAATGGCCAATAAAATCAATCCAAAAACAAAGCTAATTTTCATTTGCAACCCTAACAACCCCACAGGGAACCTATTGGATAAAAACAAGCTAAAGGATTTTTGCGAAACACATGACAGCCAGACGATAATTTTCAGCGATGAGGCCTATTATGATTTTATTACTGAACGCGATTACCCATCAATGGTCGAATTGGTCAAAAATGGTCGTAATATAATTGTATCAAAGACCTTTTCAAAAGTTTATGGATTGGCAGGCTTACGGGTAGGATATCTAATTGCAAGACCAGATATCGCTACCAAACTAAAAGCGAGCGTAATGGCCAATACCAATACCTTGGCTATTGAAGCTGCTAAGGAGGCTCTAAAGGATGATGATTTCTACAAGTTCAGTGTGCTGAACAATATGAACGCCAAAAATCATATTTATAAAACCTTGGATGAATTAGACCTTGAATATAGGAAGTCACATACCAATTTTGTTTTTTTCAGAACTGGAAGACCTATTCGCGAAATGATAACGGCCATGCAAAATGAAAATATTCTCATTGGTAGACCCTTCCCCCCCTATTATGATTGGGCACGAATAAGTACGGGGAAAATGGAGGATATGGAGCGATTTGGTAATGCATTAAAAAAAGTGATGAGATAATATGGCCATTTTCTTACCAATAGAACTAATTAGATCTAAAAAAAATTTCCCGATAAATAATTAGTGTTCTACGGACAGTCAAAATAGGTATTCGTCCTTACTAACTTGCGTTTATTTTCATTAATTACTTCATTTATCGATACAAATAATAGGGTTCAAAATTTTTAAACACAAATCCTCATTGCTTTCTTATTTGATGATTTTCTTTCCCCTTGTATTTAATTATGCACTTTAAAATAGGTTCAAATTTGAGTAAATAAGTGAGTTATAAATCTTCAACAGCACAATTATGAAAAATTCAATTCTAATACTTTTAGCTTGTTTAATGGGTTTTCAATTTTCGAAAGCACAAGAGATCAGTATCACCAATACCGAAGAGTTGCTCCCGAAAATATGCAGGAATATATAAAAAGAGAAACCACTTATTGGAAAAAGTGGGCCGAAAAAGAAGTTAAAAAAGGAAATCTAACCTTTTGGGGAATATTTCAGAGAATGGGAGGTATTGATCAAGAAAATGCCCCAAATATTTTAATTATCAACACTTTCAAAGACTTGGATAAGGGTGCGGATTGGGGTGGTATAACTAATATTTTCCCAAATGTAAAAATGGAAGACATACAGACGAACACATTAAGTACGAACACAGATCAAATATTTCTACGTGATCTTGATAACCATATACAAACTGAAAATGCAGATCCGATGAATGATTTTAAATTTGTTCGTATCATCTACCATAATACGAAAGACAATGCTAAACATCTCGCATTTGAAGCTGAGAAATGGAAACCTATGGTTCAAAGAGCAATGAACTACGGTAAAACAAGCTTGAAAGGTTGGGGAAACTCGGTTATCATTTCTCCACAATCCAATGATTTTCCGTTTAGCAGTGCTTCCTATGATTTATTCTCAAAGGCCCACGCAGCGTTGTCCCCCGCGTTTAGCGATGATTTAATTCTACCTGCTGGATTTTGGGATGATCTTGTAGGAAACTATGCAGGACCACGTAATTCCCATCTATATAGAATAATTAGTGTAGTTACCCCAGATATGTAGCTATTAGAAAATGCCAATACTAAAGATACTTAGGCTTTAATACTTTATACCAAAATGGTGGAAATCCATTCAATGGGATTATTCGCTAAATAGCCACCATAATTGATATTCATAAGTTGTAGATGTAAATTTAGGCGAGTGAACAAATCTATATTGTTTTTTAGCTTTTATGCTTTTTTTTCAGATGTATTTGGTCGATAAACTACTGTATTTATAGGTTTTAACATCAGCATGGCTGGTTCCCTTCATAGATGAAATAATCATTTTAACGAATTTAGGACTACACATCGAATAATCTTTCCGTTGCACAGGTTAAAAATAGTTATAGGTTCATAATTCTGTTATTATAATATAACAAACCCAGTCTTATGAATAAAAAAACTACTTTTTCCTACATCTTGTACGTTTTCTGTGCATTCTGTTTTTTTTGGGCAATATATGTTCTAATTTTTGGAGTATAAGTTCCCAATACAATAGATATAAAAAACATGCTATGGTCAATTGGAAGAAAAGCAATTTTGGTGCTTTCCTTCCAACAGTACTTCTTTACCCAAACTTTGATATTGGAAGCTTTCGCTGGGCAAACGAATGAAAGACCGCTTTGCGAAAATTGTTCAAATTAGTTAGTTCTAGCGCGGCTTAAAATGTATTTATTAAAATTTTTGTCGCTTTCCAGAATCTCAAAAAAATCAGCTATAAACAGTTTGGCCTTCTTGAATTGATCTGTATTTTGGAAGAATTCCTCAAGATTATCAACCGTGTTGAGAATTTCAATCTTATGATCCAAAAAATCTTGTCTTACTTCATGAAATAATGACTCATCCCGCATATAGCCTTTGAATAGTCGTTGCGTGACATCGGTTATTTTAATAGGTAGATTATCAATGCCCGAAACTGTCGCATAATCAGCATTCACTAAACCAGACATATCAAAATCATAGGGAATACAAATAATTTTTTTATCGATGAACAATAGCTTATTGTTATGGAGGGATCTTGTTGAAAAGTCGGTGTTTCCAATTAGTAAATGAAAAAATGAATTTTTGACCGAATTAAGGTCATCATGTTGTAAGGGTTCAATTCTCCTTGTTATCTCCCTCCCATCAAATCGTTCAGCAACATTATCTAGATCTTCGACAAAAAAACCCTTAATCGAATGTTCCTTTGTTCGCTGTCCTTTTTCTTCTATAAATTCAATGTTTGCCAACCGCGTTTTAAAATGAACCGGGGAAATTATTTCATAGAATTTATATGCCATATACTCCTTTACCACATTATCATTCTGGATTGTTCCTATTGAGCATGGTAAAACAACTTTTAATTTTTTATTCGCCTCAAAGGGTGTTCCGTTCGTTTGCGATTCCTTTAATTTTAATTTTAGGGGTGCATAATAACAATACTTACGTCTAAAATTTCCTCTAGCCCTTAGCTTCATTGGTATTGAATCATATAATAATTCATCGTTTTTATAATAAAGGGTTGAAACTATGAAAGTGCTGTCGGTTGTGTTCTTCTTAATATCTTTTATGGAATATTTTAATTTTATTGAAAGCGGCTGTTCACTCTGAAAAAGTACTGCTGTTTTACCAATACTGGTAACGACTTGGGTATCCTGGGCAACTGATAAATTAACAAATATCATTTGCAATGAAAGAAAAAGAATGCAGTTACGGGTATTCATATCGTGTTGTTGTTCCACTAAAATTAATGAATTATAGGGCTCCTGTCCATTATTTATTGGTATTTATCATAACTGGGGTGCAAAAAAACAGGAATTACCTGCTGATAAAAATAGGTGGACGTAGATCACTTGTGTCTAATCAGGGATTTTTTACTTTAAAATATCACCATATTTTGTCTTGAAGTCTTCATTATTGATTGTACCGTCATAGGTCCATTAGGCGAAAATGAAATTTTACCTTGTTGTGGGTAAGTTCAGCCGCCAACCACCAAAACGATCCCTATTAACCTGATAGAAATCATTGTCCTTCAATAAAATGTCGATTATATTGAAATTGGTTGAAAACAATAATTTACGATCATGCAAATGATTCGTATATAACGGTATTTTCACATGCAACAGCATCGACTTGCAGCTATCATGTTTACTGACATTGTAGGCTATACTGCCTTGATGGGATCAGATGAGGAACGTGCATTTGAGGTGCTTCAGAGTAACCGCGATATACATATTCAATTCGTTAAAAAATATGATGGGACCCTCATCAAGGAAATGGGAGATGGGATGCTAATCAGTTTTGATCTTGCCTCTGATGCAGTCCGCTGTGCCATCGAAATTCAGATTGCTTGTCGCGAAATAAACATTCCTTTGAGAATCGGCATCCATGAAGGAGAAGTGGTTTTTAAAGGATCCGATGTATTTGGCGATGGAGTGAACATTGCCTCCCGGTTACAGGCATCTACTGACGAAGGTTGTATAGCCATTTCAGAATCCGTTTATCGGGATGTGAAAAATAAGGCTGATATAAGTACCCAATTTATCGAAGAGAGGTCATTAAAGAATGTTGACGAGCCAATTAGGATGTATAACGTCTGTTGTGAAGAACCTCCGGTTAGAAGAAGCCTGGTGGGGAATTTCGTACATGATCAGCGGAAGCCTATCATTACTCGGCTACTTAGAACAATAACCCCAGTTATTATTACCGTTGTGGTTGCTATCATTATTTTTATTACATATGGTGGTACCTCAATTCCTTTTAAAGAGCGGGATTGGATTGTTATATCGGATTTTGAAAATCTAACAAATGAAACAATTTTTGACCATTCTTTGAATACGGCCTTTACACTAGGTATAAATCAATCACGATATTTAAATGTTTTGACCCGGCAGAGAATGAGTGAGACATTAAAGCGAATGGAAAAAGGGAACATTACAAATATTGATGAAGAAACTGGTAGGGAAATTGCCATTCGGGAGGGGGTAGGAATTTTTATTGTTCCAACTATAAGCAAGGTGGGCACCCAGTATATTCTTACCGCCAAAATCCTGGATGCCAAAACAGCAAATATTCTAAAGTCAGAGGTCCTTTATGCCAAAAGTGAGGATGGGATAATTGAAAAACTTGATCAACTAAGTAAGAAGATAAGACGAAGCCTTGGTGAATCTAGTAAAAAGATCTCTGACCAAAGTAAACCCTTAAAAAAAGTAACTACCACTTCTTTGCAGGCACTTAAACAGTATTCACTAGGTATTGAAAGCCATCTGCGGCTAGACTTTGAAAAAGCAAGGATCCATTATGAAAATGCTATCCGTCTTGATAGTAATTTTACCGCGGCGAAAGCTTCCCTGGGAAATTTACTTTTTGAAAAATTTGATCGGGACGAGGGGCGTAAATGGCTGGATGAAGCTATCTTATCCATAGATAATCTTACTGATAGGGAAAAATTTGGTGTTCTTGCTTTTTATGCCGCAAATGTTGAAAATGACCTGGACAAAGGCATTGGATATACAAAAAAACGAATTGGATTATATCCCGATGATCCGGCCGCACATAATAACCTAGGTTGGTATTTTCAAAAACAGGGTCATTATGATATGGCTTTGGATGAATATAAAAACACTCTTCGGATTAATCCAAATATGATGCTTACGAACAGTGGAATAATCTGGGTATATCTGGAATATCTTGGTCAAATAGATTCAGCACTGATCTGGTCAAATCGCATGGTTAAGAATGCACCCGATAATCCTTGGGGACATTTTTATCTTGGCTCAACTTACGTGGGGCTGAATGACTTTGAGAAAGCTGAGGCGGCTTATCTTAAAGCCGGAGATCTTAATCCGAACTTTTTAATGAATCAATACCGATTAGCACATGTCTATCGGCTTCAGGGAATGTATGATAAAGCCATTGTGGTTTTGGAAACAATCCTTCAGAAAAATCCCCAAGAATCCTCAGTCCATTATGATCTGGGGATAAATTATAATTTAAAGGGGAAAAGGGAAACTGCCAGGAGTCATTTTCTTGATTATAGAAAAATCGCCGAAAAGTGGCTGGATGAAAATTCGAATGACCCAAAATCATATATTTATAATGGAATAGTACTTACTCGGTTAGGAGAAAAAGATGCTGGTTGGGAAATTGGAAAACGAGCGTTGGAAATTGATTCAACGATATACTTTGAATTTACCCAATTACTGGCAGTTCAGGACCGAAAAAATGAGGCCCTCGACTATTTCGAAAAAGCACTTGAAAATGGTTATAGGGACCTGGTATGGATAAAACTCCATCCTGATTTACAATTATTATTTAGAGAGGTTCGATTCAAGGATTTAATGAATAGCTATTTTAAACGCCAGTGAAACTGTCTCCTAAGACATTTCAGCCATCAACTATCAATTGTGACGCTCTAAATGTGTAAGTGTAATACACTTAAATATATCACCCCAACCACCTTGCTTTATTTAAATTCCAAAATACAAACTCCAAATCCCAATACTAACATGAGCTAATTGCTCTTTTGGGATTTGGGATTTGGTGCTTCAACTACCCCAACCACCCTTTTCCGTCAAACGACCTATATTGAATAGCTTCCCCAATATGGTTTCCATTCAACGCCTCGGTATTTTCCAAATCGGTAATGGTTGTGTCAACTAGACAATTTAGATATATGTACTCATAGTTAAACTTGGGCATTCCGGACGATTAATTGATTTATTCAAATTCTTGTTGTAATTTTTAGGTTAAATAATCGAACAATGGAACAACAGAGACGCATATTTATTCAAAAGGCAGGTATCCTCGCTGCATCCGCCACATTTGCCCCTAATATATTATTATCCGCAAATAAACCTGAAAAAAAATTGGGGGTTGCATTGGTAGGACTGGGATATTACAGTACCGATTTGCTTGCACCTGCCCTTCAATTGACCAAGAACTGTGAATTAAGGGGAATAGTAACCGGGAGTCCTGAAAAGATTCCCCAGTGGCAAGAAAAATACGGAATAAAGGATAAAAACATTTACAACTATAAGAACTACGATCAAATTGCAAACAATTCTGATATTGATGTGATATATGTGGTGCTTCCACCATCAATGCACGCAGAATATACTATTAGGGCAGCAAATGCTGGAAAACATGTTTGGTGTGAGAAACCCATGGCCCCTGCGGTTGCTGATTGCGAAGCAATGATCAAGGCATGTAGTGATAATAAGGTGAAACTCGCCATTGGATATCGTTGTCAGCATGACCCCAATATTCAGGCTTATATGAAAGTGGGTAAGGAAAGACCGTTTGGTAAAGTAAAAATGGTTGTTTCAGCCGCTGGATACTTTGATGGTAGAACCAATCATTGGAAACAAAAGAAATCCTTAGGTGGCGGTGTCATGGGAGATATGGGTGTCTATGCTTTGCAGGGCGCGCGATTGGCTACAGCTGAAGAACCCATTTCTGTACTTGCCCAATCTTTTACGACAAGACCTGAAATATATCATGAAGTTGAAGAAACTATGATGTTCCAATTGGAATTTCCGAGTGGCGCCAGGGCTGCATGTCATACCAGTTTCGGGATACAAATGAATTACCTACAGGTAAATTACGAAAAGGGGTGGTTGAAGATGGAACCGCATTCATCCTATGGTGGTAACAAAGGAAGCATGTCTAATGGCACGGAAATCAATTTTCCCTTAGCGAACCAGCAAGCAAAACAAATGGATGATGATGCAATAACCATTTTGAACAATACGAATTTGATAGCACCCGGTGAGGAAGGCTTAAGGGATATTCGGGTAGTCGAAGCAATTTATAAATCTGCCAATCAGAATTGTTTGGTTAAATTGTAGAACAGTTAAAAACAACCTGAACAACCACCTATATACATGATTAATTTCTTCAGAAAAATCCGCAAAAAACTTGCTGATGATAACAAGCCTCTAAAATACATGAGGTATGCCGTTGGAGAGATTGTGCTTGTAGTTATAGGTATTTTATTCGCTTTACAAATAAATAATTGGAATGAGGAAAGAAAGGAAAGATTACTTGAAACTAAAATTTTAAAGGAAATAGTCAGCAATTTAAATATTGATTTGATTGGGATACGTGCCGACATTGCCATTATGGATAGTGTGAATTTGGCCTGTCATGACATTATCCGTTTTATGGAAACAGATTCAACCCCTTCGGAATCACTATACTACAATGCTGCAAAAATAAGGGTAAACCCCCATTTTGATCCAAATAAAAGTGCGTATAGCCTGTTGATATCCAAAGGTGTTGAAATAATATTGAACGATAGCCTTCGTGGAGCAATTTCCAATCTTTATGAATCCAGTTATCCCTACTACCGCAGATATGAGGAAGAACGGACTATGTTTAAAGCTAAACAAATAGATCCTAAATTAATAGATTATTTTACATGGTTACCCAATCCTGAACTATACTTTTTTGCTTTTTTCCAAATATCAAAGGAAGACTATATTAAAATGAAAAGTGATGCCAACTTTTTAAAATTAGTTTATGCCATTAAACATGAAAATTCTATAGTCCAAAATCGTGCACAAAGAACAGAAGGTAAGATTATTGAAATCATGGGGCAGTTGAAAAAGGAGTTACTCAAATTAAAGGATTAATGACTAAAATCTAACATCGTTCCCCAACCACCAAAACATCTGTAGATCTATGCAATGTGGTGGTCTTTTTTTACTTCAATATTTATCTTATTATTAGGCATGCTGAATAATTCAGTATCTTGGAATAATAAATGAATTTAAAAAACTACATAGCAGAACTAAAAAGACGTAATGTGTTTAAAGCCAGTGTGGCGTATCTAATAGTTGCCTGGCTTGTTGTTGAAGTAGCCTCTACTATTCTACCTGTTTTTGAAGCACCCCCTTATGTTATGAAAGTGCTACTATTTTTATTGGGTATCGGCTTTCCAATAAATTTAGTGTTTTCGTGGATATATGATATTACTCCAGAAGGACTTAAGAAAACCAAAAATATTGAACAGGAATCACAAACATCGGTTATTAAAAACGGTCGGCTCAATAAGGTGATTCTTGCTTCACTAGTATTAGTTGTTGTTATATTCCTGATTAATCTATTTGTTATTAAACAACTGATAAAGGAAGATGTTGCTGAAAAATCTATTGCCGTGCTTGCATTCGCAGATATGAGCCCTAATAAAGATCAGGAATATTTTTCGGACGGAATTAGTGAAGAGCTTTTAAATCTATTGGCCAAAATACCGGAAATAAAAGTTATGAGCAGAACTTCCTCCTTTTCATATAAAGGAAAAGATGCCACCGCCGAGGACATTGGTAAAGAACTCAATGTTGCCCATATTTTGGAAGGAAGTATCCGGAAAGCTGGTAATATAATTCGCATTACAGCACAATTGATTAAAACGAAGGATGGTTCACACATTTGGTCAGAGACCTATGATCGTGATTTGGGCTCTATTTTTCAAATTCAAGATGAAATTGCCGCGAGAGTAACTAAACAGCTTAAGACAACGCTACTGGGGACAGTTCCCAAAAGTAAAACTGTAGATGTGGAGGCTTATACCTTATATCTTCAAGCACAACATTTAGTCCATCAAAATACTAAAACAGCTTATGTTTCTGCTGAGGAATTAATTAAAAAATCAATAGAAATTGAACCCAACTATGCAGCTGCTTGGGAATTGCTTGCCAGTATTTATAATACTGGCGTCTATAATTTCAGCATTAGAACATACGACGAAGGTATTCCTTTAGGTTTGGAAGCAGCAAATAAAGCCGTTGAGTTGGACCCAACTTCAGCTTATAGTTATGCAACCTTAGCAAGTTTACAGGAGCTTGATTGGAATTTTGATGAATCGTCAAAAAATATAAATAAAGCACTTGAATTAGAACCTAGTAACGCCATTGTTGTTGGTACTGCCGCAAATATGACCTATGGGGACATCTATAAATCCATAGACCTGCTCCATAAATCGATTAATTTGGATCCCCTGGTCTATTTGAATTATTATAACTTAGGTTTTGCATATTACAAAGTAAATGAGCTTGATAAAGCCGAAGAGGCTTTCCGTACATTCTCGACTTATTATCCAAATTCACAAATTCTACATTATATGATGGCTATGGTTCGTCTTGCGCAGGGAAGATATGACGAGGCTTTGAAAGAAATAGAACAGGAGAACCATGATTTTTTTGGTTTATACGGAAAGAATTTCGTTTTCCATGCGCTAGGAAAACAGGAACAGGCCGATACCTTTTTTAAAGAATTCATCGAGAAACATAGCGAAACAGATCCAGCAAATTTGGCAGACTTGTATGCCTTTCGCGGTGAAATTGACCAATCTTTTTATTGGTTAAACCGAGCCCTTGAAATTAAAGATCCAGTCTTGCTGGAGGCACTAACGTACCCTACTTTAAAGGTCCTGCACAAAGACCCACGATGGAATGCGCTTATTAATAGTATGGGTTTACCTAAAAATCATGGGTACCCACTGGATTAAATTAATAGGATCAAGGTATGATCGGATCGGTAGATCCAAGGTTTAGCCAAGAACAAGATCCTTATCAATAATAATACTGAGAGCAAGAAATATTAAATAAAATAGGTTTCCTAAAAAGCCATTGATATCCTAGAAAGTACAACCAACTAACACTTATGATCAATTTCATTCGTACCATTAGCCAAAACATGCTTTCACAATGAAAGAGCTGTAGATGCAGATAGTTCTATCATTTAAATCTTATATGTATCTTCGACATACTAAAATTTAAAACTTTTTTAACATTTCTGCACCCGGCAGGATTTTAAACACTTTTAAAAAATTAAATATGGCAATGACAAAAAATATAGTATTGCTTTTTTCTCTTATCCTTTTTCATAGCATTTATCATATGCTCAAAACCAACCATGGCAGGGAAAATTTGAGCCCATTGATAACATGATTGCCCCTCCTAATAGCTACAGGGCAGCAAGTGGGGCTCCGGGAAGAGCTTATTGGCAGCAACGTGCCGATTATAAAATAAAGGCAACTTTAGATGAAGCAAATAATACAATTACAGGAGAAGAAACCATTACTTACTATAATAATTCTCCAGATGATTTAAGCTATATATGGATTCAGTTGGAACAGAATGTGAACAGAAAAGGAAATGAAGATTTTGGTTCCTTTTATAATAGCATAAAAGATTCAATTAATGCACGCCAAATGCAGTTTCTTACCAGAGCTATCGATTTTCCTGCAGGCTATACTATTAAATATATAAAAGATGTGAATGGCAACCCTATGAAATCATTGGTTAATAATACCATGATGAAAGTATTGCTTAAAGAACCCCTTAAATCTGGCTCATCTTTAAGTTTTTCTATTGCGTGGTCCTACCCTATTACAGACCGAAGTATGTTTTTTTTATCAAGGGAAGGTTATGAATATTTCCCCGAAGATGATAATACTGTTTATCTTATTGCACATTGGTTTCCGAGAATGGCGGTTTACAATGATACCGAAGGCTGGCAAAATCAGCAATTTCAAAGACTTGGGGAATTTGCATTAGAATTTGGGGATTATAATGTTGAAATAACTGTTCCTGAAGATCATATTATTGCATCAACAGGTACCTTACTAAATAGTGATGAGGTACTTACCAGAACACAGCAAAAAAGATTGAAAGAGGCCGCAAGGTCTTTTGACAAACCGGTGATGATCGTTACCAAAGATGAGGCTGAAAACAATGAGAAAACTAAATCTATCAAACAGAAAACCTGGAAATTTAACGCTACAAACGTTCGCGACTTTGCTTTTGCATCATCTCGTAAGTTCCTTTGGGATGCCCAGGCTGTAAAGTTGCCAACAAATACGGTCATGGCTATGTCTTTTTACCCAAAAGAGGGCCTACCGGTATGGAAGGAAGAATCTACAAAAGCCATAAAAAATGCACTCGAAGTTTATTCTGAAGCTACTTTTGATTACCCTTATCCGGTAGCTATTTCAGTGAATACCTCCAATATAGGTATGGAATTCCCCATGATTAGTTTTAATGGGGGCAGACCTAAAAATGGCAAAATAAGTGATGCTGCCAAGCAGGGAATGATTGGTACAATTGTTCATGAAGTGGGTCATAATTGGTTTCCCATGATTGTGAGTTCAGATGAGCGTAAATGGATGTGGATGGATGAAGGTTTAAACACATTCATTCATCAGAGAACTGTTGCAGAAAGATACCCGGAATTTAGTAGTACAACACCTAAAACCATTGTGCCTTTTATGAGCGGTGATAAAAATATTATGCGCCCTATCATGACAACTTCTGATAACGAAATACTAACTCAGTTTGGAAATAACTTTTACATGAAACCAACTGTTGGTTTACAGATGCTAAGAAACTCAATTGTTGGACGCGAATTATTTGACCAGGCATTTAAGGAATATGCCAATCGCTGGAAATACAAACATCCAAATCCCGCGGATTTATTCAGAACACTGGAAGATGCAAGTGCGGTAGACTTAGATTGGTTTTTCAGAGGTTGGTTTTTTACGACCGACAATGTTGATATGGAACTCACAGATGTAAAATGGTTTAAGGTAAATGAAGAAGAGCTCAATACCAAAGACCAGAAAAAGACGGTTAAATTGAAGATTGAAGGTGAAAACACCAGTGAACAAGCAAAGGATTTTTCCAGTGGCCCCGAAGCTATAACCATGACCTCAACACCCGATGCCAACTATGGCGGATTTTTATCAAGAATGGATGAACCTGAACTCCGCAAACAACTTTCCGGTAAAAATATTTATGTAGTTAGTATTAAAAATGTAGGTGGACTGGTGATGCCTGTAACTATAGAATGGATATATACCGACGGATCCAAGGAGATTGATACATTACCGGCAGAGGTTTGGCGCAGTGAACGAATATGAAATTAAAAAGACTTTTATAAAAGAAAAAGAAGTTTCACAAGTGAATTTAGACCCTAATTTTGAGTTTGCCGATACTGATATGAGAAACAATAGCTTTCCCAAAGTAGAGACTCCCACAGAATTTGATGAATTTAAAGCCAGGAAGACCGTTAATTAAGGCAAACAGGAAATAAATGAACCCTTAGTTAGTCCAAAGTAATAGCACGCATTGTATAGGCTAAAAAAACCTTCTGTTTTTTTACGTAATTTAAAAAAGGCTATTCTATCATCAACTTCTTTCGAAAAATCAGCCAAAGATGGTAGACTGAAAATAATTTCATTAATCATGTTCTTTTTGAGCAATCGTCAAGTAATTACTGAACAGATGCCATGTTAGTCAATGATGCAGGAGGTTTAGTCACATTGCCCAACTCTTTTAGTCTTCGAAAATGTGAGGCGAGTGCGCTTAAAACATTGGGCTTCAGGTTATACGTAAACCCGTATTCTTCAGCAGTAGATTTAATGATACCGGCAATGGCAGGATAATGTACATGACATATATTTTGGAAAATATGGTGCTCAATTTGAAAATCAAGTCCGCCAATATACCAGCTGAACAGGCCATTCTTTCTTCCAAAATCTGAAGTGGTATTAAGTTGGTGTACGAGCCAATCGTTTTTAATTTGTTGGTCTTCATCGGCAAGAAGCTGATGCGTGCCTTCTACTACATGTGCTATTTGAAATACGGTGCTCATGATCATCCCTGGAGTTACATGCAAGGCAATAAAGCCAATTAATATCTGCCAGAAAGTGAAATCTGTAAAATATAAGGGCGGCAATGATAACTGAAAAGTAGATGATCTATGGCAATAAGTTTTGACCGGTATCAATGTAGGATTGACATTTTGCTACTTGTGAAGCCTTTTCTGATATACTGAGCAATACTCCGATTTCACCAAACAATCTTCAAATGTCATAAGGCCTATAGTGGGAACGCGTAAATGTACTGAGAATTATATACTTTTATGATCTGTATTGGCAAATCGGATAATTTTTAAGTTGAACTATCAGGATAAAACTTGATGTATTGGTAAATTTCCGGGATGTTGGGGATTTTCAAAAGGATATAATCCCTAACAAAATGGAAGACGAAGCGAGATATTGGCATTATTTGATAATAGGCATGGTGCACCCCGTCATGCATGATTGACATTCCCACGCCGGCTTCCCCTATGCCCATGATAGCGGCGACACACATTGCTGAATTGAACCAGACAAGTATTGATATGTTAGGCAAAGCCTCAGAAAATACAAACCCCATGAAATACATGGGATTAAATGAATTATACGATAAGGATTACATGTTTAAATCATCAGACTGGGACTATATTAACGATCCAACTTCCATGGGATTTCGGATGATGGAAAATGCAGCTGGGTATTATTTTTTTAAAAACAAGTTCTTTATGGATTACTTTAAAAAACAAGATTCTATTGCCACGGAATTGGCTGCTAGCATTAATTCAAAAATAGCCAACTAGCGGTTTCTTTCAAAAAAGACCACTCTTTCCTTCTGGTGAGATATATACTTCCCCAACCACCCCTCTCTATCCAAATTCCTATTCTGTATTGCTTCGGCTATATGATTTCCGTTAAGGGCAACATTGGTTAAGGTAGATAATGTGGTGATCTTATTGTTAAATGTATTGTACATATAATATAAGTTGCATTATCTTAGTGATATAAGAAATATATAGTTAATAGCTATATCCAATTGTTTTGGGCAAGTAGTATAAACATACATAATGGTAGGACACTTATGAGAGAATGCGATTATAAAGTAAGTGGAGCCCAGCAACCACTTCTAAAAAAACGGGGCGAAATCGAAAAGCCAAACGAGTAGAAAAACTAAAAAACGAAGAAAATGAAGACAACCCACTTTCTAATTTTGGTATTAATAGCAATAAGCTTTGCTCTTTTTAGTACATCATGCTCAAATAGAAAAAAAAATAGTGTTGAAGACTATACTACAGTTGTTACAAAACCTGAAGATGTGGTTAAACATGGCGAATACCTTGTAACAATTATGGGGTGCAATGACTGCCACTCTCCCAAAAGAATGGGTGCCAACGGGCCTGAAATTATTCCCGAATTAATGTTATCTGGCTATCCTATGGATAGACCGATTATTAAGTTCACTGATCCCTTGATTAAAGATGGTTTCGCTATGTTCTATCCCGACCTGACAGCCACAGCAGGGCCTTGGGGTGTTTCTTTTGCCGGTAATTTAACACCCGACGAAACGGGTATTGGCACTTGGACAGAAGAACAATTCAAAAAAGCAATCACGCAAGGTATATATAAAGGATTAGACGGTGGGCGAATGCTTTTACCACCAATGCCATGGTTTAGCTTTGCAAGTTTGACAGATGAGGATGTAAACGCGATCTTTATGTACTTAAAAAGCATTAAACCTGTTAGCAACATAGTACCACAACCAGTTTCACCAGATAAAATGTAACGGCAACTCCTTGCTGAAAACCTGCTTACCGGACAGGCGGGTAAATTTAGTAGATACCTGTTGCATGTTATTAGGAAAATTTTCTTTTGGTACTTGGGAGTATGCTAACCGTAATATGAACAAATATTAAATTTTACAATTCAGTATGAAACTTGATTTACAATTTGTTCGCGCACAATTTCCGGCTTTTTCGGAACCTTCGCTAAAGGGGTGGGCTTTTTTTGAAAATGCCGGAGGGTCCTATCCCTGTATTCAGGTAATCAATAGATTGACCGATTTTTACATGAAAAACAAGGTTCAACCTTACTATCCTTATCCTGCTTCCATGAAGGCTGGAGAAATGATGGATGAATCTTATAGGAGAATGGCAGCATACTTGAATGTTGAAGAATCAGAAATTCATTTCGGCCCTTCCACCACCCAAAATGTTTATGTGTTGGCAAATGCTATGCGACCCATGTGGGAGGAGGGTGATGAAATCATCGTTTCCTGCCAAGATCATGAAGCCAATGCCGGTGCTTGGAGAAAATTGGCCAATCAAGGCATTAAAGTAGTTGAATGGCATGTGCATCCGGAAACAGGATTGTTAAGCTTAAATGAATTGGAAGGTTTGTTTTCGGACCGGACAAAGATGGTGGCTTTTCCACATTGTTCGAATGTAATTGGTCATATAAATCCCGTTAAAGAAATTAGCCAAAGAGCCCATAAATATGGGGCGCTATCTGTAGTGGATGGCGTAGGTTACGCACCACACGGTTTTCCGGATATAAAAGAGCTGGAAGCAGATATCTATCTTTTTTCCTTATACAAAACATTTGGTCCTCATTTGGGGCTAATGTATGTTAATAAAGCGTTGATCGTAAAGATGGAAAACCAATCCCATTTTTTTAAGGAAGGCATAACCAAAAGTATGTTAACCCCCGCAGGACCAGATCATGCCCAAATTGGTGCTGCTTGCGGAATATTGGATTATTTTGATGCCTTCTATGAACACCATTTTGATCAGGGAACAAATGCCTCCCAAAGAAACAATGCATTGAATACTATGTTTAGGGAACATGAGAAAGCATTGCTGGAACACTTGCTGGAATTCTTAAGATCACGTGATGATATTCAAATAGTAGGCCCTGATTATGCTGCAGGGAGGTTGCCAATTGTTTCTATTATTCCCCATAATAAAAGCATAGCAAAGGTTTATGCTAGCTTAATCGAACACAAATTGATGTTGGGCACGGGTGATTTTTATGCAGTTCGGCCGCTGATGGATATGGATATCCCACGAGTACCTGGCGTCATGAGAATGTCTTTTTTGCATTACACCACTATAGATGAAATTAATCAATTGATAGCGGGGTTAAAGAACGCCTTGTAAGGTATGCAGCTATAAGTGGGTAAAATATAGGTTGGTTAATTATGCGCATTATTCGAGTAGTGCTACTTAAGCAAACTGTCTAATTAAAATGATTTAAGTCTATAGAGGGATTAGATCCTGTTTCTATTATCCAATATTTGTGACTTGGAATTTATTACCTACGACTACCCCAACCAACCTTCCCGATCTAGGCTCCTATACTGGATAGCTTCACCATTATGATTGACACTTCCTTCAGAAGTTTATTCAAGATCTGTAAACCTTTGAAAATATAAATGAGTGGCTTTTTATATCATATATAATACTTTTTTTAATATTCATGAATTCCCATAGTAATTAAGTCTATCAAGAAGATAATTTAAAGTCAAATACTTAAAAAATAAACTGAACTTAAATTATAATGTTGCAAAACAACTATGATAACATCCAGTATGACAATTAATTCTATTTTATTAACAAAAATCACATAACTTTCTATATTTATTGACCAAATTTTTAGAATTAAAATGAAAATATAAATTCATAAATGGTTTTAGATCTTATGCGACCAATCCATCTTTAAATTAACAAATTATTGTAGAATAATTCTTTAAACATCTTTAATATAATCAAATATTATGTCAGAAAAATTGATTGTGAATTTTACCCCAACAGGCATGATACCAACCAAAAAAATGACTCCCTTTGTACCGATAAGTGTTTCTGAAATTATAGAAGATGTGCACAGGGCTTCAGAAATTGGTATCACCATGGTACATTTACACGCCAGAGAGCCTATTACCGAAGTACCAACTTATAAGAAGGAAATATACGCAGAAATCATAGAAGGTATTCGAAAGTTTGACCCATATTTGGTTATATGTGTTTCTTTAAGCGGAAGAACTTTTAGTGCTCTTGTACAAAGGGGAGATCCTTTATTACTTGAAAAATCCTTAAAACCTGACATGGGAAGTCTAACCCTTAGTTCTTTGAATTTTAATAAAATGGCAAGCATGAATGCGCCAGATATGATCCAGGATTTGGCAGCTTTGATGAAAGACAAAGGTATAGTTCCTGAACTGGAAGCGTTTGATATTGGAATGGTCAATTTTGCGAAATATTTGGAGAAAAAAGGTCTTATTGAATCTCCGCACTATTTTAACCTATTATTTGGAAATATTGCTTGCTCCCAAGCTAATCTTTTACATGCAGGTGTTATGATTCAAGACCTTCCTGCTAATTCGTTGTGGAGTTTGGCAGGTATTGGTGATGTACAATTAAAAATGAATTCACTTTCAATAGCTGTTGGCGGTGGAGTCCGCGTTGGTTTAGAAGATAATATTTGGTATGATAACCCTAGAACAAAACTAGCTAGTAATATAGATTTGATAGAACGTGTACATAGACTTGCCGAGGCAAATTCAAGGGAGGTGATGACGCCACAGGAGTTTAGAAAGATAATGAAATTGGAACCAGGTAATGGCAAATATGGTAGAAACACTTTTAAATAGTCTATTAATTTAATGGAAATTAACAAAAACAAGTCATACAGGATTCAATGGTTAAAGAATATACTACGTAACGGCCTCTTCCTTTATGGAATTAGAAATCGGCTAGCCCGAATTGGAGTTGACTTTGATCCATTTTATTGGGTTTTGGAGGCTTCTGAAGAATGTAATCAACCCAAAATAAAAGGTGATAAATCAGGGTATATTTTTGAAAATATAGATATCGAAGAAGTAAAATTAATCGGTAAAACGAAGAGAGGTTTGAGTGAGGAAGAATTACTGCGCGGATATCAAGATGGGCAAATATGTATTGGTCTTAGGCATAAAAAAGAAATTGCAGCCTATATGTTTATTGAATTAAATGACTTTAAATATAATCGCAAAATATTTGAGCTTAAAGAAAACGAGGCATACCTCCTCAATATGTACACATTTGAATCTCACAGAGGTAAAAATTTAGCACCTTATTTACGTTATTTAAGTTATCAACTATTAAAAGATATGGGCAGGGACAAATTATATAGTGTATCCGCATATTTTAATAAATCGACTATTAGATTCAAAAAGAAACTAAACGCTAAACACCAAAAACTCTTTTTGTATATCATATTATTCAAGAAATACCATTGGGATTTTCTTTTAAAGACCTATAAATAATAGGCTTCTTCCTTCTCAAATTGAGATATTAAAAAAGGAATTCTACAGGAATAATTATAGAAACACAACAATACATATTTAAAAATTTACCCCAACCAACCCTCTCTATCAAGCGACCGGTATTGTATCGCTTCGCCAATATGGCTTCCATTCAACGCCTTGGTATTTTCCAGATCGGCAATGGTGCGAGCTACTTTCAGAATACGGTCATAAGCCCTTGCGGATAGATTTAGTCGTTCCATGGCATTTTTAAGCATAGATTTAGATGCATCATACAATTCGCAGTATGCACGTATCTGTTTGGTGTTCATTTGGGCATTATAATGCACATTTTCCAAATCCTTAAAACGTTCGGTCTGTAATTCCCGAGCTGCAGTTACCCTTTTGCGGATTTCGACACTACCCTCCCCTTTTCGCTCTTCAGAAAGCTTTTCAAAAGGTACAGGGGTTACCTCTATATGAATATCAATACGATCTAATAACGGACCTGAAATTTTACCCAAGTACCGCTGCATCTCCGCAGGGGAAGAGGTTACCGGTGCATCCGGGTCGTTAAAATAACCACCTGGACTCGGGTTCATACTTGCCACTAACATAAAACTACTGGGATAGGTAACCGTAAAACGGGCCCTTGAAATGGTTACTTCCCTATCTTCGAATGGTTGCCGCATTACCTCCAAAACACCGCGTTTAAATTCTGGCAGTTCATCCAAAAATAAAACCCCGTTATGGGAGAGTGAAATTTCCCCAGGCTGTGGGTAGGCACCCCCGCCGACCAAAGCGACATCGCTGATAGTATGGTGTGGACTTCTAAATGGGCGTTGACTCATAAGTCCCATATTCTTTATTTTACCTACAACACTATGTATTTTGGTGGTTTCCAGAGCTTCCTGTAAGGTCATAGGCGGTAAAATTGAGGGCAAACGTTTTGCCAACATCGTCTTGCCCGCACCCGGAGGGCCTATCAAAATAATATTATGTCCGCCTGCCGCTGCAATTTCCATGCAACGTTTTATACTTTCTTGCCCTTTGACATCGGAAAAATCGAATTCGGGGAAATCCAGGTTTTTATAGAATTCAGCTTTTATATCTACTATGGTAGGCTCCAATGGTATATCCTTATCAAAAAAATCGATAACCTCACTAATATTTTCAATTCCATATACTTCCAAACCATCTACAATTGCAGCCTCCTTTGCATTGTCTTTTGGTAATATAAAGCCCTTGAATCCTTCTTCCATGGCCTTTATAGCGATTGGCAGGGCGCCTTTTATGGGCTGTAAGCTTCCATCTAAGGAAAGCTCACCCATTATAATGTATTTCTCAATATTTTCAGATTTAATTTGCCCAGATGCGGTCAAAATTCCCAATGCCAAGGTCAGGTCATATGCCGAACCTTCCTTTCTAAGATCGGCAGGGGCAAGATTGAGTGTTATTTTTTTACCTGGAATCTTATACCCATTGTTCAAAAGCGCTGCAGCGATACGGTAGTTACTTTCCTTTATGGCATTATCGGGGAGGCCTACCAAATGATAACCTACACCTTTGTCAACATTTACTTCTACAGTAGTATACACTAATATGATAAAGTAAATCTTTCCTCGTGCAACATCACTAAAACATCTGTGTTTCTATCTAATGTGGTGGTCTTCTAAAACATAGTTTCCCTACTAATTAACAGCCTATTCAATAATTCATTATCTTGGTAAGGCAACCACCAACCAATACTTCACATGATTAACTTCTTCCGTAAAATCCGTAGAAAACTTGCTGATGACAACAAACCCTTAAAATACATGAGGTATGCTATTGGTGAGATTGTGCTTGTTGTTATTGGAATCCTGATAGCGTTACAAATCAATAACTGGAATGAAGAGAATAAATTGGCAATAAAGGAATTAAATCTTCTTGAAGAACTAAGGGCAAATCTTCAAACCAACGTTGAAAATCTTGAAAAGGACATCGAAAAACAAACACAAAGTATTTTTTACTTTAAATACATCATGGCCCTTGCTGATCAAAAAAAGCCATATAATGACTCTATTCCGAATGCCTTACATATTGCAAATTACGCACCTGATGTAATTTTAACAGCCTCGGCATTCGAAACATTTAAATCTGCAGGTTTAGACATCATCCAAACCGACAGTTTAAGGAGGGAAATACTAACCTTATTTGAGGTAACTTATCCAACTCTCATGCAAGAAACCAAGAGATTAGAAGATCAACTATGGCCGGCTGTAGTAATACCTCTATATCAAAAACATTTTACGAACGAAAATGAAAATTGGATTCCCAACGACTATGAAAGATGGTTAAAAGACAAAGAGTTTTTTAATATGCTTAGTTTTAGGAGAAGTCTAAGGGAGCAATCAACATTACTTAAAATAAAAACCACTAAGCAAACCACCGAGGTAATCCAATTAATTGAAAAAGAATTGAATTCAAGAAAAATCAAATAACAAAAGGCGAACAATAACCTATGATCAACTTCTTTAGAAAGACCCGTAAACAACTAGCAGATGATAACAAGCCTTTAAAATACATGAGGTATGCCATAGGCGAGATTGTACTGGTGGTCTTAGGGATTTTGATTGCCGTATCCATAAATAACTGGATTGAACTTAAAAAAACTCACATTCAAGATATTGAGTTTCTAAACAATTTGAAGGTTGAATTTTCAATAGATATTTCTGCCCTTACTGAGAGAAAATCTCAATATCAGAGAATTAATGATAATATAAAAAATACTATAAATCTGTTTGATGGTGGTGTTCGAAGTCTCACTCATGATGAGCATCAGGAAATCGTTTCGGCTCTGTCTCAATTTGAATTACTTACTCCTATTAACAAAAACAGCAGTCGAAATGATTTAGTAATTGCGCAGGGTACGATTGATAGAATTGACAAAGAATTGAATCGTAGATTCCTAACATACCTTCAAGAAACCCAATCTATTAATGCTGCTATTACCAAATTGGGTGAAACCTTACAACAACTTCAAAGACTACAGATTCAACCAAATGTCGATTTCAATGAAATAAATCCTACAGCTAATAAGGTTGATTTCGATTTTAAAGAAATCTACAATAAAAGAGGTATCAGAAATGCATTACAAAGATCATTCAGATATCGCAAAGCATACATTGGTAGTATGTCTGGTAAAATAGAAGACGCTGAAAATCTTATCGCCTTAATTGATAATATATTGGCTGGGGCAGATGATAAATAACGAAAGGCTAACAATAGCTATTAGTAATTACGACCTATCTCCTACTCCATCCTATGTTATAAACAACCAACGACTACTTCAACCGTTATTGTGGTAGCCTCCACCCCAAAAACAGCACTACCAAAAACTTTTGTAAGCATGTTTATTTTATATTTATTGAAACCATTGAACTATCGGAAACCTTTAGTTATTTATAAATCGTTAGAAAGAGATACAAGCCCGCTGCACTAAAAGAACAAAGAATTAAGACTTGTTCGTAATAAAACGAGGATGTCTTAAACCTTGAACCTTATTACAATTGTCTTTTCTCAATAATCAATTATTTTACTTAAGTCATTCTCTTCATTAAAGACCCGGTAAACATCACTTCCATCAATATCATCTTTTGGTGAGGGTACACCCAAAACATCGATCAATAATTTTTGTCATTTTAACAACATTTTTTAATTACTTCCTAAAAACAACTTATTAACTTGTTTACCCAGAATCCCGGCAATGCCAGCTGCTATTCCCCCAATAAGTCCTGTTATTGAAATTAGAAAGTAAGGATTTCCTTGCAATGGAAATAAAACAGCAATTTTTTTTGCCAGTGTAAAATCGTTAGAATTACTTAACAAAAAAGTATAAACCATCCAAAATAAGGCTATAGCCAAAAAGGGAACAAAAAAAACAGCAATCTTTTTTAAGCTAATGAATAAACCGGTAATAAATGCAGACAACATAATGGACCACCAAGGTAAAAACTGAGATAAAATAAATGCAATAGTTATGGTTATAAAAAAGTTGATAGAATTTTTGTTCATGGTTTTGACGTTAAAGTTTGAGTTGAAATGATGCCGTCCGTATTATTTTGATCTTGAATAAAAAGTAAATCCAAGTATTTGCCTGCTGCCCAGTCATCTATGAAATTGTCATAATATTTGCTTCCAGGATTACCAGATTGACCACCGGGATATATCCCTAAAGCGGTTGGAGGTGATGTCATTTCTACTATCATTCTCCATGAGGGGCCATGATTTTTTGATATGGCATTAACAGCATTACCATCACCACCAATAGGTATATTATATCTCGAGAAAGCGGGAAGTGCCTGTAATAAATGTCCAACAAATACTCCCTTTTCTTTATTCCAATTATAGGTCCCATTTTCGGCTTCCCATGCTTCATAAGCTTTTGCAGTCTCTCTAAAGGAAATTAAAAACAGATCCTTGGCGGTTTCTTTTTCAGGAGTATCTTTAATGTCCATAAAAGGATCATCCTCTTTATTTCTCAACATATAAGTGGTTTGATAATCAAATGGTCTGTCCAGTGCTGTATTTTCCACTGTAAATTCATCCCATGTGAGATTGCAGAGGCGGTACCACCAACTATCCCAACGTCCGGGACCAACCTCATCGATATCATGGGTATAATCCCAATTTTTCATAATTTCTAACAGTTGTCCTTCATATGCCGATAAATCAGAAGTATTCATTTTTTCCAGAATAAAAGGAAGCATCTCTGCGGCCAATAAGTTGTAGTTGTTATTCTGCAGATCTTTAAAATCTTGAATACCTATGATTTCTTTTGATGATAAAAAGTTATTGATCACTCTATTTCGATAGGCTTCATAGCCGTCATTAAAGACATAATAAGGATATGAAATATCCACGGGATGTTGATTTGCCGAACTTACAAATCCACGTTCCGGATTTTTAGTGTGTGCATTAAAGGGTTGTTCTATAAAAGATTGCCAATCATTTCTGGGATTGCTGCCATCCATTAAGAATTTCCCTTGCCCTTTCCATTTATTCGGGAATGCTCCTTGTATCCAAAGTGAGATGTCACCTTCTATAGAAGCGAAGATGAAGTTCTGTGCAGGTGCAGTGTAATCTTTAATAGCGTTTAGATAGTCTTCATAATTTTTGGCTTTATTTAAAGCTAAAAAAGGACGTTGATTGTTGCCACCGTCATGTCCTATCCATTTCATGGCATAACCATACTTTGGATTATCACCTTTAAAATTTTTATCGTAAACAACAGGGCCGTGATGTGTGTACACTACTGTGTCCAAAACTGTTGCTTTACCTTTGACTTTAATTTCTTCAACTCTAAATGTAGTAGGCTTGTAGCCTTTATCATATTTATATTCGGTTCTGTTTTCGTCTTTGAATTCAATTTTATACCAATCTAGTGCGTCCCTTGTGGCATTGGTCTCTCCCCAAGCAATTTTGGTATTGAATCCTGAGATGACGCCAAGTGCACCGGGAAGGGTTGCACCAAATGCATTATGGTTTGGTGTGCTCAATTGCATTACAAACCAAATTGAAGGCAGGTTAAGGCCTAGATGGGGATCGTTTGCTAAAATAGGTTTGCCTGAATATGACTTACCGCCAGATATGGCCCAGTTATTACTACCATTATCTGGATGAGGTTTAGAAATGGTCTCTGCAATAGAATCTAAAACAAATTCATTATCTGGTGTCTCTGTAATAGGAACATCAATGAAGCTCCAGTCTGTGTCCTTCGGGATTACGGGGTCATTAACATCAAAGAAGTCAGGGAAAAGTAGATCAAAACGATCTTTTCCAAATAACCTAATGGCATTTGTAAATTCCAGATCATCGTCCCCGCCAGCTAAATCTTTGGTCATATACATCAGGAGTAGAGCTGTTTTTTTTATGGTCCAAAGTTCCGGCGCATAGTCCAGCAATTTATATTCTACAGGAAAATCACTTTCATTCAAGCTTTTTATATAATCATTCACGCCATCTCGATAAGCTTCTAGATATCCAATTGTTTCAGGATCATCCTTCATTTTTAAGATCGCCCGTTCGGCACCATAACTCATACCGCGTCTTCTTTCTTCTTTGTCATAATTTAACGCCGGTTCACCAACAATTTCCGAAAGCCTTCCAGCTGCCGCATGGGTCTGGAATTCCATCTGCCATAAGCGATGTTTGGCTGTAATATAACCTTGCGCTCTATAAAGATCAGCTTCGTTTTTAGCAAAAACATGAGGAATAAGTTGATGATCATAATGGACCATTACGTCATCTGCTAGTCCTTCAATTTGTAGATTGCCGGCTATAGATTCGTCTTTTTCATTTTGCCAGACTCCCTGAACAGGATCTAAAAATTTACCTAGAGGTGGAATGGAACCAAGCTTTGTGTTTAAAGCGTAAAAAACAACTATAGTCAATACAAGGGATATAAAGAACTTGAAGTATTTCATTAATGAATGTTTTTCTTAGAAAAACTAAATATAAGAAAATTAAATACCCATTTTTCCTCATTCCCTACTCAAAGGTTTAAATGTCAGTATGGATTTCGAAATGTCCTTGATTTCCATTTTATTTCATGGAAAGCTCTTTATGTTTTTCCAGTCCTTTTTTTAACCAATCCGTATACACATCGCTATCAGCACTTTGGATAGCGCTATTTAATAGTACCAAATCCGGTGATAAAAGCACATAATAGGGTTGGGAAGCAGAATTGAAGTTAATGGTCTGGAAAGTTCCCCACTTCTCCCCGATAGTTGAAATTGTTTTTACGCGACCAGAATCATATTTAAAATCGAATTGTTCGTTTTCGGCCAGTTCTTTCCTATCGTCTATATAAAGTGATATCAATACATAATCTTCTTTAAGCAATTCGTAAACGTCAGGTTCGCTCCAGACATTTTCTTCCATTTTTCTACAATTGACACAGGCCCAACCGGTAAAGTCAAGTAGAATGGGTTTATTAACCGACTTTGCATAGGCTAATCCTTCCTCAAAATCCTTAAAGCAATCTATCCCTAATGGACAATCACTTTCTTTTTCAAAAACACTGTAAAATTCTGGAGGTGGGAAACCACTCAATAGTTTTAGGTTATATATGTTTAAAAGTCCTAAAACAAGGTAAACTGAACACGCCACACTTATCAAACCAGTTATTTTTCTTCCAACTGATAGTTTCTGTTTAGGACCATCATGCTTAAAACTGAAAACTCCAAATAAATAAAGTGTTAGTAGAATCAATAGTAAAATCCATATTCCTAAGAATATTTCTCTTTTGAAAATGCCCCAATTACCCACCAAATCAGCATTTGAAAGAAATTTGAAAGCCAATGCCAGTTCTAAAAATCCCAAAACCACTTTTACTGTGGTCATCCAACCACCAGATTTTGGCAATGAATTCAACCATGCCGGGAACATTGCGAATAAAGCGAATGGTAAGGCCAGTGCTACACCAAAACCTGTCATTCCCGCCGAAAGATTAAATGCAACGTCACCTTCTGCCAAGGTTGTACTTCCCAATAGTCCTCCTAAAATAGGTCCAGTACAAGAGAACGAAACGATGGCCAAAGTTACAGCCATAAAAAATATTCCTATTCTCCCGCCCACTTTATTGGAAGCAGCATCCATTTTATTAGACCAAGAGCTCGGCAATGTTAATTCATAATACCCAAAAAATGAGAACGCAAAAAAGACGAATATGATAAAGAAGAACAAGTTAAGCCATATGTTAGTAGCAATGGTATTGAGTATTTGTGAGTCTACCGAATCGAATAAATGAAAAGGCAGACTTAAGAGGAAATAAATCAGAACAATAAAGAAACCGTAAAGCATCGCATCGACAACTCCCTTGGACTTATTCTGCGAATGTTTCGTGAAAAACGAAACTGTTAAAGGAATCATTGGAAACACACAAGGTGTTAATAACGCAATTAGACCCCCTAAAAATCCAAGTCCGAAAACAATCCATAAACTTGACTTATCGGCGACATCATTGTTTCCATTATTTAGAAGTTCCCTATTCTTTATATTTTGTTTCAGCCCCTGACTCATTACCAAACTTCGGTCATCAATCGTTTTTTCAATGGTAGTTATTGTTCCTCCATCCAAAGAAAAACTGAAATCTTTATCCACAGGAATACATACCTCCTTGCAGACTTGATAGAAGAGATTAACATCTATTTGACGTACATCAAGATCAAGTAGTTTTATTTTCTGGGTGAAAACAGCTTCATTTTTGAAAAAAGTTTCGTCAACTTCAAAAATATCGCTGTATTCAACAATGGTTTTACTTTCTTTGGTCGTGCCTAATAATTCATAATCCACTCCTGCTTTCCCATACGTAAACTCACTGGGCATTGAACCTCCTTCAGATGTGTATTGGGAATACACATGCCACCCTTCAAATATTTTACCCTTAATTACCAGTTCATATTCGGTTTCCGAAATTTTATTCAAATCCTGGGACCATAGCACTGGATTTTCATCATCTTGGGAAAATAACGATAAACTACTGAATATAAGTAATATAAATAGGGTTAACTGCTTCATGAATTAAACATAATTTTTAATATATTCTTGGTATTATCAGTTACTTTAAAACGTTCATCGGCCCTTTTTCCAACAATCCAAACTACTTGATTATCAGAACATAATAACCATTGTTTTTCTTTAGCAATGACATCAATTTTTTCATCTTTAAAATATTTTGAAAGCTTCTTTCTGCCTTTCATTCCCAAAGGGTAAAAATAGTCGCCTTTTTGCCATTTCCTTAATGTCATTGGATACTTTAACGTTTCTTTATCTACATATAGTGTATTTGTATTTGTTTCTTCCAAATCATCAACTGAACACATAGACAAATTAATAGGTGTATGGATTTGAGTATCGGATTCCTTGATTTGATAACTATGTTCGTTAAGGCTCGTATTTTGTGCCAGCAATAGAAAATCCCTGTCCTTGACCAATCGATGTGTTCTTGAATGCACTTCCTTACCACTCATAGCCGTTAATAATGAACGGACATCTTCCCACTCGGTAAAGCCATATTCCTTAAAAAGTCCATATATATAAGCATCCAAAGGTTCCAGATTGGAAAGGGAATCAATTCCTATTCTAATTATATCCCCATCAATTACAAAAAGGCTTTCTTTTATATGATGTAAATGGTTTTCTGAAATAGCTTCGGTTTGACTCAAATATTTCTGGGTAGTACTGAAATTGTCCAAGAAAGTTGGATGCAATTCTTTTAATAAAGGAACAATTTGGTGTCTTATTTTATTGCGAAGGTATTTGGTTTCCGCATTGCTAACGTCCTCCCTCCATTCAATATTTCCAGACTTTGCAAAGACCGATATTTGATCTCTTGAAAAGGTAAGTAACGGACGTAAAATGGTGTCTGTTCGTGATGGAATTCCTATTAACCCTTTAATCCCGGTCCCTCGTGAGAGGTTGATGATAAAAGTTTCCAAATTATCATCGGCGTGATGCGCTGTTACCAAGGTCTTTATATTGTTCTCTAACATCAAGTCTTCAAACCATTGATAACGTAGTTCCCTAGCCGCCATTTGCACCGACATTTTGTGCTTGGCCGCATATGACTTGGTATCAAAATGGGTGACAATAAATTCTTTATTCAACGAAAATGCCAGATTCCGTACAAAAACTTCATCTGCATCACTATCATTCCCTCGCAGTTTAAAGTTGCAATGGGCAATGGCAAAATCCATTTCACATTGACTGCATAACTGCGTCAAGACTACACTATCGAGACCACCACTGCATGCCAACAAGAACTTTTCTTGCAGTAATTCCGGAAAATGTTTTTGAATATTTTTTTTGAATTCGAATAACACGCTGCAAAAGTACTTAAAGTTGTTGCTGTAGCCAATTCTGTATGGTCATCAACATCTCTTCTTTACAAATATCATGGTGCAATTCGTGAAAACCTCCATCAATTAAACATAAAGTAGTGTTGTTTGAATTATCATGCAATTCTTGACTTCCATGATAATCTATTATTGGATCCCCCGTACCATGAATCAAGAGAGTAGCTACCTTTAATTTTGAGGCATTTGCAATGGCCCATTCACCAGCATCGATAATTGGAAAAGAATAGATAGGGCTCACCTTATCATGAACCAATGGGTCGGATTTGTATTTTTCGACCTCCTCCTTGATTCGGGAGATTCCGTTAGGATCTAATCCAGAGGGTAATGTTATCGATGGCCATATCTTCAGCATCAGTTTACCCAAAACCATTTTCCATTTGGGCGGTTCAAAAGCCAACCGTAAATAGGGGCTTGATGCTATAATTCCTTTTAATTCGGCATTGTACCTTAAAGCATAATTTAAAACCAAATTTCCCCCCATACTATGTCCGTATAAAAACAATGGTGTATTTGGATATAAGGATCCGGCCTTTACGATCATGAGGTCTAGAATATCTAATAAAGCCTTATAACTGGGACAATGTCCACGTTTACCGCCAGATTTGCCATGTCCGATATTATCGTAGGCAACCACGGCAAATCCGGAATTCATTAACATTGGGACAACACTATCTTTATATCTGCCTAAATGCTCGCCAAAACCATGTACCAAGACCACAACTCCTTTTATTTCTATAGGCTGAATATAGCTCCCATAGATTCTTGAATTGTTAATCTCTAATGTGAAATCTTGGAATTGCATAGTATTAAAGTTTTGTTTTGGAAATGCTAATAGGAATTTACCTTTTTTTATTGAAATCTATATTGTTCCTTCAAGCACTTCCCGCATCGCTTTTGCTTTCAATAGGCATTCTTCGTATTCTTTTTCGGGGATTGCCTTTGATGTTATTGCACTACCAACAGAATAAGAAACATATTTCTCTGTTGCATTATATAAAATGCTACGAATGACCACATTGAAATCAAAATCACTATCAGGAGTAAAATAACCAACGGCGCCGCTATATAAACCTCTTTTAAAAGATTCCAATTTTTCAATAATCTTCATAGCGGAGACTTTTGGTGCCCCTGTCATACTTCCCATTGGAAATGATTCCTTAATTATTTCAATAGGATTTTTATTTTTGGCAACCTTTGAAGTTATTGTTGAAACCATCTGATGCACTTGCTCATAAGAATAGATCTCACATAGTTTCTCCACGTTTACTGATCCTTTTAAAGCGCTTTTTGAAAGGTCATTTCTAACCAAGTCTACAATCATAATGTTTTCTGCCCTTTCTTTTTGATCTTTTTTCAGGCTTTTCCTTAGCCTTACATCTTCATAAATATCCGTGGATCTTTTTGCAGTGCCTTTTATAGGCTGTGAAACGATTTTTTGTCCCATTTTTCTAAGAAAACGTTCTGGGGATGCAGAAAGAAGGTATTTGTCATTTAGTTTTAGAAATGTTGCAAAGGGTGCTTTCGAAATCTCATTTAGCTTCTGATACGTTTTCAATGGGTCTATCATGGTATCCTCGGCATAGAATTCCTGACAAAAATTAGCTTCGTATATATCGCCACGATGAATATGTCGTAACATTTCCTCGGCACCCCTAAAATATTCATCCTTAAATATTCGAAGCTTTATACGAATATCACTTGTCGTTTCTGTCTGAATAGTTTTTGTTCTAGAATAGTTTAAAATTGCTTCAAAATCATCATCGATCTCATCCGCCACCATGTTCAGGTATAGAAATTCTGCCAAATCACCTTTGATTCTTATGATTCTCTTTGGTTGAAAAAAATAGAGTTCCGGAAAGTAAAGTCCGTCATGGTTATTGGAAAAGAGTCGTTCAACATCATTCTTCAGATCATAGGAGAGATAGCCAAAAACCCAATCCTTCCTTTCATTCAGGTATTCTTTTAAATCCTCAAATGCATTATGGGCATCGGTTTGTATCGAGGTAAGTGCATCTGTAGCTAATATGGTATCAAATGAACTATACCTATCTGTATGTGAATTACTTTCCAACCATACAGACTCATAAAATTGATTGCCCCATTCAAGTAAGTGGTTCCTGAATGCAACAATATCAGATACTTTGAATGTTTTCTTTTTTCGCAACTACTAAAATTCAGCTAAAAATTTATCTATTGCTTCTTTATGTAATTGGGCTAGGTCTGGGTCCAATATCCCCTTTCCTACATCAAAATTGGTTTTAAACGAAGGCAATGAAAAAGTTGAGACAATCTCGGCACCGAACCTAGGCAATAAATTCCTTATAACTTCGTGTGCACCTGCACCACCTCTTTTTCCCGGTGAGGCCGACATTAACAATACTTTGGTATCAACCAAGAAATTTCGTTCCAATCTTGATAACCAATCAAGAACGTTCTTAAAATAAGCGGAAGGATTACTATTGTGCTCATTTACAGATAGTATAAGACCCTGCGAATCGGCAAAATAATCCTTGAACTCAACCAAGGAGTTTGAAAACCCATTTTCTTTTTCAAAGTCTTCGCTATACATAGGAAACGGATAATTTACCATATTCAATAAACTGATCTTATGGTCTTTGATAAGTGAGACTGAATATTTCACTAATTTATAATTTATAGAGGTTGAGGAATTACTTCCGGCAAGTGCCAATATCGTGGTCATAGATGGATATTTTAAATTCAAAAAGCGAAAATACTTCAAATAAGATCGTAATCTGAGTATTTTGTATAATTTTGCACCGCAAAACATCCAAAAGTATTGTTTTACAAGTATATAGGACTATAATTTGTTAAATGGAGAGTAAGACCCAAAGACTATATTTTATCGATGCCATGAGGGCATGGGCTATTCTTATGATGCTACAAGGTCATTTTATTGATGGGCTCTTGGAAACCTCATTTAGGGACAATAGCGATTTGACCTATTCTATCTGGAAATATTTTAGAGGGATTACCGCACCGGTGTTCTTTACCGTTTCTGGCTTTATATTTACTTATTTACTAATTCGTGTTCCTCAAAAAGGATTGGATAACCCTAGAGTAAAAAAAGGAATAAAACGTGGCTTGGAATTATTGCTTATTGGCTATTTGTTGCGCATTAACCTTCTTGGCCTCATAGACGGACAAATCTATGATTCATTTTACATTGTAGATGTATTGCACTGTATAGGACTCTCTATTCTCGGCATTATCGGTGTTTACCTAGTCTCTCAAAAAGGTAAAAGGTCTTTATTGCCTACTATTTTAATTGCTATTACTGGTATCCTGTTCTTATTCGAGCCCATTTACAACGATTGGTCATTTGGATTTTTACCGCAGGCAGTCGCTAATTATTTTACTAAGGCCAATGGTTCGGTATTTACGATTTTACCATGGTTTGGCTACACAACTTTCGGTGCTTTCCTATCGGTTTTGTTTACCCGCTATAAAAATTTCAAGTACTTATATGAATACGCGATTATACTTTCTGTTTTAATTGGATTTACATTGATTTTCTTTTCTTCGGATTTACTATTGGGACTTTCAGAAATAACAGGTATTACAGTCTTCGAAGCCATTTCATTGAATAACTATTTATTTATTCGTTTGGGTGATGTGTTTTTGGTATTTGCCATTTTTATGATATTTAGGGGCATTATGACGAATTCCACAATTTTGAAAATTGGTCAAAGCACGTTGTCCATTTACGTGATTCACTTCATAATTCTCTATGGTAGTTTCACAGGATTAGGACTTTATAGATTCTTTTACAATACTTTAAGCCCTGAAATAGCGATTTTTGGTGCCGTAGTATTTATGATTATATGTTCGTTTACTGCTTTACTTTACGAAAAACACAAGGCAATAATTAAAGAAAGTCGAATTTCTGCAATCGATTATGTATTAAATGGAATTGAACCACTGTTTTTTGTGATACAAAAAGTGATTAAAGCAATCTTGTATAAACTACTTAGATTGATTGGTTTCCAAAAAAGCTAAATCTATTATTCCGTAAAGATTTAAGAATTTGCGTCAATTAATTTTAATTCCTCATCAGTAAATTGCAATTGTTCTAAGGCAACAACATTTTCCTTGAGTTGGCTTGGTGAACTGGCCCCAATTAGAACCGATTCCACATTAGGTTGATTTAATAACCATGCAATGGCCATCTGTGATAATTTCTGCCCTCGTTGATTAGCTATTTTAGCTAGGTTTTTAATTTTACTAAGGTTCTTGGTTACCTCTTCCTTATCCAAGTAAGTAAGATCTTTGGCAGCCCTTGAACCTTCCGGAATACCATTTACATATTTATTGGTAAGCATTCCCTGTGCTAGTGGTGAAAATGCGATACAACCTACTCCCTCTTTCCCCAAGGTATCCAACAATCCATCCTCAACCCAACGATCAAAAATAGAATAGCGCGCTTGATGAAGGATAAAAGGTACATTCAATTCCCGCAATAGCCCAGCAGCTTTAACGGTATCCTCAGGTAGGTAATTGGAAATTCCAACGTAAAGTGCTTTCCCCTGTCTAACAATATCTGCAAGCGCCCCCATAGTTTCCTCCAATGGGGTGTCCGCATCAGGTCTGTGATGATAGAAAATATCAACATAATCCAATCCCATTCTTTTAAGACTTTGATCTAAACTTGAAATCAGATACTTTCGAGAACCATTATTCCCATAAGGGCCAGGCCACATATCGAACCCAGCTTTTGAGGCAATAAAGAGTTCGTCTCTATATGATTTAAAATCTTTCTTGAAAATTTGTCCGAAATTTTCTTCGGCCGAACCGTAAGGTGGTCCATAATTATTGGCAAGGTCAAAATGTGTTATACCCAGATCAAAGGCACATCTTAATATTTCCCTAGCATTTTGTGTGCTATCAACAAAACCAAAATTATGCCATAATCCTAGTGATAAAGCCGGCAATAAAACACCGCTTTTACCGCAACGATTGTACTTCATGGTTTCATATCTACCAGGATTTGCTATATATTCCTTGACTTGTGTCTTATCATTAATTTGCATAGACTTTGTTTTTTGATCAGGGTTGTTTATTATAATAAATAAAAAAGTATCCAATTAAAGAATAACAACAGAGAACCAAATATTATAAACATTTCAAGGTAGAAACATTTGGATACTATCATATATGTAATGCCCGATCGGCAGTAGCTGCAAGAGCAGCCTCTTTGACTGCTTCAGCATAGGTAGGGTGGGCATGGCTCATTCTGGATATATCCTCCGCAGAGGCCCTAAACTCCATCGCAGTCACAGCTTCGGAAATTAAATCAGCACATCGTGCTCCGATCATATGAACGCCTAGAACTTCATCAGTAGTAGCATCGGCCAGGATTTTTACAAATCCATCTACATCCATACTTGCTCGTGAGCGACCTAATGCACGCATAGGAAACTGTCCTACTTTATAAGAAATACCTGCCTCGGTTAATTCCTCTTCGGTCTTACCAACAGCTGCAACTTCTGGCCAGGTATAAACCACTCCAGGAATCAAATTATAATCTATATGAGGTTTTTGGCCTGCCATGAATTCGGCGACCATAGTGCCTTCTTCTTCCGCTTTATGGGCTAACATGGCACCACGGACTACGTCGCCGATAGCAAATATATTAGGAACATTCGTTTGAAGATGGGCGTTCACCTCTACCCTACCTTGTTTATCCGATTTTACTCCTGCGGCATCAGCATTCAAGCCTTCTGTGTATGGTTTTCGACCTACCGATACCAAACAATAATCACCAGTGAAAATAACTTCTTCGCCTTTTTTATCATCGGCTTTTACAATGACTTCGTTACCTTTTCGCTCAACGGATTTTACTTTGTGTGAGAGATGGAATTTCACCTTTTGCTTCTTCATCACTTTCATCAGCTCTTTTGACAAGCCAGCATCCATGGTTGGAATAATACGGTCCATATACTCAACTACAGTAACTTCGGCCCCTAAACGCTTATATACTTGACCTAATTCCAATCCGATAACCCCTCCTCCGATAACTATCATATGCTTCGGAATTTCGCTAAGTTTCAATGCTTCCGTTGAGGTAATAACCCTTTCCTTATCCAATTTTATAAAAGGTAAAGTAGAAGGTTTTGAACCTGTGGCAATGATTATATTTTTGGCTTCAATAGTCTCTGACTTACCGTCATTCTTTTTAATATTTATATGGGTTGCATCTTTAAAACTTCCTAAGCCCTCATAAACATCAATCTTATTTTTATCCATTAAAAATTGAATTCCCTTGGTGGTCATATCAACAACACCTTGCTTTCGGGCAATCATTTTTTCAAGATTTACTTTTACCTCGCCAGGTATTTCAATTCCATGCTCTTCAAAATGCTTTACGGCATCCTCATAGTGGTGGGATGAATCAAGTAGTGCCTTCGAAGGAATACAACCAACGTTAAGGCAGGTGCCGCCCAAGGTGCTATATTTTTCTATAATGGCAGTTTTCATTCCCAATTGGGCGCAACGTATCGCTGCAACATATCCACCGGGTCCAGAGCCGATAATGGCCACATCGTATTGAGTCATATTTGTATTTGGTATTGAAGAATGGTATCAAATTTCTATAAACAAAAATACAAATGTTTTATGGTTGTGCAAGATACCCTAAATTGAAAAAGAGAATAGAATTAAACCGGTACCATATAGTGACCTTAAAAAGGTATTTCTTTCCATGATGGATTTATTTAATATTCATTAATTTTAACGTAGATATAATGGTTAGGTTTATCGATTTTTTAACAAGAGTTAATAGTTTTTTTTAAACTACTCAAGATATACTGAGGTAGTATGCTTAACCTCATTTATCACAAATGAACTTTGTGTACTCCCTATATGATCCAAAGCTGTTAATTTCCCTACCATAAATTCACGATAAGCCACCATATCGCTGACATAAATTTTTAAAATGTAATCATAATCACCACTGGTATGGTAACATTCTGCAACTTCCTGTAGTAGTTGAATTTCTTTTTCAAACTGAAGTACATAATCCTTCGTATGCTGAACCAACTTAACATGACACAAAACCACGAACGCCTTATCAACTTTTTTTTTATCGATTAAAGCAACATATTTGGTAATTACACCGGATTTTTCTAAACGTTTAATGCGCTCATATACAGCGGTAACAGATAGATTTAGATGATTAGCGTATTCTTTTGTTGTCCTTTTGCTGTTTTCCTGTAATAATGACAAAAGTCTTAAATCTATTCCATCGAATTTCATAATGATTATTTTACTTAGAAACTAGATTATAAATAATTGCAATAGTATTATATTCTATAATATACATAAAATATAGTTTTATTTTCCTAATATTTAAATTTAGGTTGATTATAAAACAGTATTTTGTTAATTTTAGTATATAAAATCCTGTATTATGAAACAAAAAGCATCGGATAATCTTCAAGACCTACAATATTTTGGTGAATACGGTGGAGTGAATCCATCGATTTCAGACTCCTCGACCTATACATTCATATCGGCCAAAACCATGTTCGATACTTTTGAAGGAAATACGGAAGGATGCTATTTATATACAAGGCACTCATCCCCTTCCAACTTATATTTGGGTGAAGCCCTTGCTGCTTTGGAAGGTACCGAAACCGCCAACGTCACGGCTAGTGGTATGGGAGCCATAACTGCCGTTATTTTGCAATTATGTGATGCAGAAGATCACATTGTTAGTAGTAGAACCATCTACGGAGGCACATATGCCTTTATGAAGAATTTCTTGAAAAAATTCAATATAAAAACCTCTTTTGTTGATATTACAAACTTGGAGGCGGTAGAAAATGCCATTACCCCAAACACAAAAATGATTTATTGCGAATCTGTAAGTAATCCTTTATTGGAGATTGCCGATATTAAGGCATTATCGGCCATGGCCAAGAAATATGGAATTCCTTTAGTGGTCGATAATACATTTTCACCACTTTCAGTTTCCCCTGCTAAATTAGGGGCGGAAATAGTAATCCACAGTTTAACAAAATTCATCAATGGTACTAGTGACTGTGTTGCCGGAGTGGTTTGCGGAACCAAAGAATTCTGTTTAGGCCTAAAGGATGTTCACGATGGTGCAGGAATGTTATTGGGTAGCACTTTGGATAGCTTAAGGGCTGCTTCAATTTTAAAAAATATGAGGACGCTTCATATTAGAATGATAAAGCACAGCGAAAACGCCCAATATTTAGCACAGCATTTTGAGAAGGATGGCCTAAGGATTGTTTATCCAGGACTTAAATCGCACAAAGGTCATGCATTAATTAAACGGCTTATGAACCAAGAATATGGCTTCGGGGGACTAATGACCATTGATGTTGGATCATTGGAAAAGGCAAATGCTTTGATGGAACTTATGCAAAAGAGGAAAATAGGATATTTGGCGGTTAGTCTTGGTTTTTATAAAACCCTGTTCAGTGCTCCAGGTACCTCCACTTCATCGGAAATTTCACTTGAAGAACAAAAGGAAATGGGCTTGTCGGATGGTTTGATCCGACTTTCAATAGGTTTGGATGGTAATATTCACCGAACATATGAAATAATGAGGGATTGTATGGTACAATTGAAAATCCTCAGTCCAAAGGTATCATTGGTTTAATCCAAAAAATATCCATGGTTTGCAGAACAGTTGGTAAAATCGTAATATTACGAACAAACCAATACCAGACCAATGCCCAAAAAAAAAACCAAAACCTATAGACAAGACGAGCACATAGTTGATAATAAGGAGTTGAATATATGGGAGGCACTTATCCCCGTATTCGCCTTGGTAGGTATGCTTGCATATAACGTTTATGTTTTTGGAGATGAGGCTATTGGAGGCTCCAATCAATTTATTCTATTAATGGGAGGTGCGGTTGCAGCGATAGTTGGTTTTTTCAATAAAGTCACATACAAACAAATGCTGGCCGAAGTTGCAGAGAATGTGAAATCGACCACTGGTGCATTGCTAATCCTATTAATGGTTGGTGCATTGGCCGGTACTTGGCTTATCAGTGGAATTATTCCAGCCATGATTTATTATGGCTTACAAATATTGAACCCCACAATATTCTTGGCAGCTTGTGTTGTTATTTGTGCAATTATTTCAATTGCAACCGGAAGTAGTTGGACAACCGCTGCAACCGTAGGCATAGCATTAGTAGGCATTGGTGAAGCTTTAGGAATCTCATTGGGAATGACCGCTGGGGCAGTGCTTTCGGGGGCTTATTTTGGCGATAAAATGTCGCCACTAAGTGATACTACCAATTTAGCACCGGCCATGGCTGGCGGTGAACTGTTTGATCATATTAAATATATGACGATTACTACAATACCTACCATATCCATAACATTATTGGTATTCATAATAATGGGTTTTACAATTGATACATCAGGTTCTGCGGATACCGAATCAATTCTAAACTCAATTGATGCAACATTAAACATAAATGGCTGGTTATTTCTCGTTCCTGTGGTTGTTATATTATTGATTATCAAAAAAACCCCGCCTTTGGCAGCATTACTGATAGGAACTCTATTGGGTGCTGTGTTCGCCCTCATTTTTCAACCAGACATTGTCGCTGCTATAACTGGTGCCAAAGAACTGACTTTTGAATCTGGCTATAAGGGCATTTTAAGCGCAATTACCGTAAAAACAAGTATCGCTACAGATAATGTTGCCCTCAATGATTTATTCTCTGCCAAGGGAATGGCAGGAATGCTTAGTACCATTTGGTTGATTGTTTGCGCCATGGTTTTTGGAGGGGTTATGGATGGTATTGGAGCACTTTCAAGAATCACAAAATCGCTCTTGAGTATGGCCAAAACAACTTTTGGACTTTTTGCCAGTACTGTGGGGAGTTGTCTTGCTTTGAATGTTACCGCTTCTGACCAATATCTGGCGATTGTGGTACCTGGAAAAATGTTTGCCAAAGCCTATGCAGACAGAGGTCTTGCGCCGGAAAATTTAAGCCGAACACTTGAGGATTCAGGAACGGTAACCTCGGTGCTGATTCCTTGGAACACTTGTGGTGCCTATCATAGCGGGGTTTTAGGTGTTGGTGTTGGTGAATATTTCTTTTATGCCATTTTTAATTGGTTAAGTCCGTTTATGACATTATTATTTGCAGCTTTGAATATCAAAATAAAGCAATTGGCGGCTTCAACAATAAAATAGGAAATTTAAAACCCACAATAGTTGATCTAATAGCTTGAATAAAATCTTATAGTAAATTAACCGCCATTTCTTTATATATCATCTTAATATTTTTTAATTTCACACTTCATTTAAAATAGAATATTATGGCTACTGTTACATTAAAAGGAAACAAAATACATACTTTGGGTAATTTACCTGCAATAGGAAGTCCGACTCCTGATTTTAAGCTCACTATGACCGATTTATCATCTTCATCATTGTCTGAATATGAAGGAAAGAAATTAGTCCTTAATATTTTTCCAAGTATAGATACGGGAACTTGTGCACAATCTGTAAGACAGTTTAATGAAGAGGCTGCCGAATTGGTCAATACCGTGGTTCTCTGTATTTCCAAAGATCTGCCATTTGCACAAACCCGCTTTTGTGGTGCAGAAGGAATAGAAAATGTAGTTATGTTATCTGATTACAAAGATGGGAAATTCGGGAAATCATATCAAGTTGAATTTACTGACGGACCGCTTCAAGGCTTACTTTCTAGATCGGTTCTTGTTGTCAATGAAAGTGGCAAGGTCGTTTATTCCGAACAAGTACCTGAAACCGTTGACGAGCCTAATTATAAGGCGGCCCTTGAAGCATTAATGGATGCCTAAGGATTCATTTATTCAAAATAGAATCCGTGGTGTTGGCTATGCTTTGAAAGGGGCAATTTTATTGATTAGGACCGAAGCCAGTATCAAAATACAAATAGGTATTGCTTTGGTAGTCACCGCCGGCGGATTCTATTTTGAAATTTCAACTACAGAATGGATCCTTCAAATATTTGCCATAGCCCTTGTTTTGGGAATAGAAGGATTGAATACGGCAATTGAAAAATTATCGGATTTTATACAGCCCGAGTTTGATGAAAAGATTGGTTTCATCAAGGATATTTCCGCGGGAGCAGTGATGTTGGTTTCAGTTGCGGCAAGTATTGTAGGAATGATCATTTATTTACCTAAGATATTTTAAAACCATCTTCATTCAGCATAGATCGTAAATTTGTATTTTTGCCCTTAGAATCATGCAATGAATGGCAAAGAAAAGGAGAAAGTCAAAGCCCAATACTAATAAAAAGGGCTTTTCTTTAAAACTATCCAAACAAAATAAAATAATACTGGGAAGCCTTTTAATGCTTTTCAGTGTTGCCTTGTTTTTCTCCTTCGTTTCCTTCTACTTGACATGGGAAGAAGATCAAAGTTTGTTGACACAATTCGCCGACCGTAATGAACAAGCACAAAATCTATTGAACAAATTCGGTGCCAGTGTCAGCCATTTTTTTATGTACAAAGGTTTTGGGTTATCAACTATACTCCTTCCATTTCTATTGTTCTATAGTGGCCTTTATATGTTTCTAAGTTTAAGCAAACACGGTTTGTTGAGAAAATGGATATGGGGAATGGTGTTTGCTATATGGATTTCTATTACCCTAGGATTCTTCGCAGATGAAAAACCTTTGTTAGGTGGACTAGTAGGCTATGAAATGAACGATTTTCTACAGGATTATACAGGCAAAATAGGTGTATTCCTACTTTTGCTTTTTGGTCTAATATTCATTCTTGTAAGACTATTTCATTTCACACCTGACGGGATCTTCAATTATTTCAAATCAAAAAAGGAATCCCTTGCATCCGAATTCAAAAAGAAACCAAATGAACTTGGATCCACGATAGAATTTGACAAAGAGGATAATTCCCCAGTAATTGTGGACACATATACCCATAAGAAAGATATTCCACCACTTAATAAAGAAGAGGCTAAGGAGGACTTTGAGGTAATTGCCACAACTGAAAAAACGGTTGAAGATGATGGATTGGCCATGGAAATTGAAAAAATAATTGAGGAAAAGGAAGAGAAAGACAATATCGCCAATAAATTGGTGGAGGATTTTGGGGAGTTCGACCCAACATTGGAATTAGGTAATTATAAATTCCCAACCATTGATCTACTTGACCAACATGGTGCTTCAGGTGGTATTACCATTAACCAAGAAGAGCTTGAGGAAAACAAAAACAAGATAGTAGAAACGCTCAAAAACTATAAAATTGGGATTGCACAGATAAAGGCGACCATAGGCCCAACGGTAACGCTCTATGAGATTGTACCGGAGGCTGGTGTCCGAATTTCCAAAATCAAAAACCTCGAAGATGATATCGCATTGTCTTTGGCTGCACTAGGAATTCGAATAATAGCCCCTATTCCTGGAAAAGGTACAATAGGTATTGAAGTACCGAACAAGAATGCTACAGTAGTTTCAATGCGTTCTGTTATTGCTTCCAGCAAATTTCAAAAAGCGGAAATGCAGTTACCTATTGCCTTTGGTAAGACAATCAGCAACGAAACATTTGTGGTTGATTTGGCAAAAATGCCACATTTATTAATGGCGGGCGCAACAGGGCAAGGTAAATCGGTTGGTTTAAATGCCGTAATCACCTCTCTCTTATACAAGAAACATCCAGCGGAAGTTAAGTTTATCCTCGTAGACCCTAAAAAGGTAGAGCTTACCCTTTACAATAAGATCGAAAGACATTATTTGGCAAAACTACCAGATTCTGAAGAGGCTATAATTACTGATAATACTAAAGTAATCAATACATTGAATTCGCTATGTATAGAGATGGACAATCGTTATGAACTTTTGAAATTGGCAATGGTCCGTAATATTAAGGAATACAATACTAAATTCAAGGCACGGAAATTAAATCCGAATGACGGCCATAAGTTCCTACCGTATATTGTTTTAGTGATAGATGAATTTGCCGATTTGATCATGACCGCTGGGAAAGAAGTGGAAACCCCTATCGCCCGTCTTGCCCAATTGGCTAGGGCCATTGGAATACATTTGATAATTGCCACACAACGACCATCTGTAAATGTGATTACAGGAATCATTAAAGCCAACTTCCCCGCTCGTATAGCTTTTAGGGTAACTTCGAAGATTGATTCCAGGACAATTTTGGATTCTCAGGGTGCGGATCAATTAATTGGTCGTGGCGATATGCTCTTTACACAGGGAAATGACGTAACCAGAATACAATGTGCCTTTGTAGACACCCCGGAAGTTGAAAAAATAACCGAATATATTGGTTCTCAAAGAGCATATCCAAATGCTTATGAATTACCGGAATATGTTAGTGAAGATTCTGGCACAAGTATTGATTACAATATCAGCGAAAGGGATGCAATGTTCAGGGAAGCCGCCGAAGTCATTGTAATTGCACAGCAGGGTTCAGCATCTTTGCTGCAACGAAAATTAAAACTTGGCTATAACCGTGCAGGTAGGATTATTGACCAATTAGAGGCAGCTGGTATCGTTGGGCCTTTCGAAGGAAGTAAGGCCAGACAGGTACTGGTATCGGATATGATTTCTTTAGATCAAATGTTAAATAACGAATCAAATTAAAAAGTAATGAAAAGGATATTTTTTATAGTGATGGCAGTGTTAAGTGTAAGTTTGGTAAAAGCCCAGAATACCGATAAGGCAAAAGCACTTTTGGATGATGTTTACAATAAGGTAAAGAGCTATGATAATATATATGTGGATTTCAAATATGTACTCAGCAATACGGAAGCTGATATTAATAATGAAACTAGGGGACACGTGACTATGGAGGGCGATAAATATTTGGCCGACTTTTTCGGTGCGAAACAATTATATGACGGCAACAAGGTTTATACTATTGTCCCTGAGAATGAAGAAGTGACCATAGAGGATAAGTCTGATGACGAAAATACTATCACTCCTTCAAAAATGCTCACTTTTTATAAGCAGGGTCATACCTATAAATGGGATATTTCCCAAAACGTACAGGGCAGAAAAATACAGTTTATAAAACTTACACCCATAGATACGAATTCTGAAATTAAATCGATTCTACTGGGAATCGATGCGGAAACCAAACATATTTACAAGGTCATTGAAACAGGTAAAAATGGTACAACGACCACCATTACTGTTAATTCTTTTAAAACAAACCAACCATTATCAAAAACCTTATTTACATTTGATGAGAACAAGTACAAGGACGAAGGGTACTACATCATAAGAAATTAGACCATTGAGAATACTAGACCGATATATTTTATCGAGATTCCTATTTAACTTTTTCAGCTCGTTTGTAATATTAATGTTCATCTTCATATTTCAAACTATTTGGCTTTTCATTGATGATTTAGCGGGTAAAGGATTGGATATTGTGATAATAGGAAAATTCCTTTTCTATCTCATGCCCAATCTTACAGAGAAAGTACTTCCTCTTACAGTTTTACTTTCCTCTATTTTAACTTTCGGAACTTTGGCGGAAAACTATGAGTTTGCCGCAATGAAGGCATCGGGTATATCATTGCAAAGGGCCATGTTGAGCCTAATTGTATTCATCATCTTTTTAGGAGGGGTAACATTCTATTTTGCAAACAGTGTCATCCCTGCGTCAGAACAAAAAATATACAATCTACGTAGGAATATAGCAAAAGTAAAACCTGCCGTTGCTATTGTTGAAGGGGTTTTTAGTGATTTTGAAGGCGCTGATATGAATATTAAAGTCGACAAGAAATACGGGGAAAATGATCGGTTTCTCGAAAATGTCACAATACATATAAAGACCAAGACCAAAGTCAACACCACAGTGATAAAGGCAAAAACAGGGGAACTTAAGAGTAGTGAGAATTCCGATATTCTGCAATTGGTCTTAAGGGATGGGCATTATTATCGGGATTTGGAAAAAAGCTCAGGCAACGAAAAAAACATGTATCCTTTTGCAAAAGCACATTTTGAAACATATACCATGAATATTGACCTTTCAGAGTTCAATAATGTTGATCTCGAAGAGGAAAGGGATATAAGTACGGAAAAGATGAAGAATGTCTATAGACTTACCAAGGATATTGACTCTTTGGAAAAAGACAATATTAGAATTGTCAATGCTTTTTCAAAAAATATTCAGGGACGTACAGGTGCATTTATTCAATTACCTCCCCAGGATTCAATATTAATAAAGAAAAAATTGGCTACAGAAGCAGAGCTGATCAATAAGGGAGGAAAAGACCTAATGGATTCGACCAAAGTCCAAGAATTAAAATCTATAGAAAATATATTGGATAGTTTTCAAGATTGGCAAAGACTTCAGATTATAAATGCTTCAAAAAATTCCGCGTCAAATGTGTTAACCTCTATCCAAGGCAAAAAGAACGAATTGGCAAAAAGATATGAAATTTACAACAGGCATATACTTGCTTTGCATAAAAAGTATGCTCTTGCCCTATCATGTGTTATTCTTTTCTTTGTAGGGGCGCCTTTAGGAGCCATTATTCGTAAAGGAGGTATTGGTTTGCCCATGGTCATTGCCATTATTTTATTCCTAACATATTACTTTATTGGGGTCTTTGCAGAGAACTACGCTAAAAAAAATGAAATCCACCCTATATTTGGGGCATGGTTATCTACAATGATAATGCTACCTTTGAGCATTGTTTTAACAAAAAGGGCGACAGCGGATAGAGGATTGATGAGTTTTAATGGGGTCATCGATTTCTTTAAAAATATTTTGAATAAGAAAGAAAAAGCTACGGGATGATAAAGAGCATGGAAAAGAGCACACAACTAAACACGATTGAAGAGGCAATTGAAGATGTTCGCAAGGGCAAGGTAATAATTGTTGTTGATGACGAGAATCGTGAAAATGAAGGTGATTTTATCGCAGCTGCGGAAATGGTGACACCGGAAATGATAAATTTCATGGCTAAGCATGGTCGTGGGTTGATTTGTGCTCCTTTAACGGAAGACCGTTGTAAGGAGTTAGATCTTGAAATGATGGTACAGAACAACACTGTTTTGCATCAAACCCAGTTCACGGTTTCCGTAGATTTAATAGGTCATGGTTGTAGTACTGGAATCTCTGTTCATGATCGTTCAAAAACCATCTTATCGCTAGTTGATGACAATACAAAACCACATGAATTAGGGCGTCCAGGTCATATTTTTCCGCTTAAGGCAAAGAATGGCGGTGTCCTAAGACGAACAGGCCATACTGAAGCTGCCATAGATCTCGCGCGGCTTGCCGGTTTAAAACCTGCTGGTATTTTGGTGGAAATCCTAAATGAGGATGGCACAATGGCCCGATTACCGCAATTGGTCGATGTGGCGAAAAAATTTGATTTGAAAGTTATTTCCATAGAAGATTTGGTAGCCTATCGCATGGAGCACGACAGTCTTATTGAAAAAAAGGAGGATTTTGAAATTACCACACGCTTTGGAAAATTTAGATTACGTGCTTACCAACAAACCACGAATGACCAAGTTCATATAGCCTTAACCAAAGGGGATTGGGATATAAACAAGCCTGTTCTAACAAGAATCAACGCCACCTTAGTAAACAATGATATATTGGGGACCTTGACCAACAATCCTGATAAGAAATTGGAGGATATGTTCAAGGCGATCAATAAAGAAAAAAATGGCGCCTTTGTTTTTATCAATCAAGAATCACAATCACTCAATTTATTGAAAAGATTAACCGAGTTGAAAGGCTTACAGGCAAAGGGTATTTTTAAAGCTCCCAAAATTGATATGGATACAAGGGATTTTGGCGTAGGGGCGCAAATATTACACGACCTGAATATATCGAAGATTCGCCTTTTGACCAATACTTTGCAAACGAAACGAGTTGGTATTGTAGGTTATGGCCTTGAGATTGTGGAATATGTTACGTACTGACTTCCACTAAAGGGACTTTCCAAGTATCTCAACCATTTTTGCTGCACGTTGCTCTACTTCAGTCTTGGACCAACTCAGTTTAATCAAACAGGAAATATTACGGCTTATCCAATTATCGGATTTTGAAAAATCAGCTTTACCATAGTCCGGTAATTGTTCTCTCGTTTCTTTAGGTAGTTTTCCCAAAGTTTTTAATTGCATTAAATGTTCCCATTTACGGTAATAATGCCAGTTATTATCATACCAATAGAAACAACCATCTATTCCAGCCTCTGAAAGTGATTTTTGAACAAGTTTTGCTTTTTTCCTATTGGGCATAAAGAAACTTAGAAACGAATAATTTTCAATTCCACCTTTCGGTACTGTTCTAAATGCAAGCCCTGATAAAGATTCCAAAGCATTCCTTAAAATCATGTAATTCCGTTTTTGTATGTCCAAAAATTCGTCCAATCTCCGAATTTGAGCAAGTCCTACTGCAGCATTTAATTCAGAAATCCTATGATTATAACCCATAAATGGGTGACTTTCCGCTCCCCTATCACTGCCTTTATGATCATGACCATGGTCGGAATAATGATCCGCGTTTTTATAATATGTTTCATTATTGGTTATTACCGCCCCCCCTTCCCCGCAGGTTATGGTTTTTACATAATCAAATGAAAAACATCCCAAATCACCATAACTTCCGAGTGGTTTACCTTTGTAACTGCCTCCTATAGCTTGGCAGGCATCCTCCAGCAATAACAATTCGTATTTATCACATATCGATTTCAACGCCCCTAAATTGGCCATAGAACCACACATATGTACGGGCATTACTACTTTGGTATTCTTTGTTATTGCTTTTTCAACTTCCAAAGGGTCCAAAGTGAGTGTATCATCTACATCAACCAAAATTGGCACCGCCCCAAGAGCTAATATTGATTCAAAACTTGCGACAAATGTGAAAGTGGGCAAAATTACTTCATCACCGACTCCAATGCCCGCACTAACGAGGGCGACAGTCAACGCAGAGGTACCACTACTGACCAAGTGTGCGTGTTTCGATTCCATTCTTTTGCACAATTCAGCTTCCAATTCCTTCGATTTCCAATGACCATTGCGCTTACCATCAAAACCATAGCGCATTAGTACTCCCGAGTCCAATACATCTTGCACTTCCTTTCTTTCCTTCTCACCAAAAAGTTCAAATCCTGGCATAAATAATTTTTTTATGGTATTACTTTATAATTTCAATTATACTTTCATCCAAGTTTTTTCGAACTTTTTTCATTTCAGAAAACATGTCATCCTGTGCCCTAAAACCTACCGGCAAAACCAATACCGCAGTCAACCCCCTTTCATTCAAATTCAAAAGCCGGTCATACTCCTCAGGTACGAATCCCTCCATGGGGCAAGAATCGATTTTTTCCAAAGCACAAAAAGACAATAAGTTGCCCATGGCCAAATAAGCCTGATTTGTAGCCCAACGTTTTACTTCCTTGGTTTCCTTTTTGGAAAAACTACTGACCAAAGAATCTTTAAATGGTTTTAATATGGCATCACTTGTGCCTCTTATCGTTTTTACCTGTCGAAAATAATTGGTAATAAACTGCTTGTCTATTTTATCCTCTATACATATTACCAGCACATGTGAAGCTTCCTCGACCTGTGTTTGCCCATATGAACAAGGGACCAATTGACTTTGAAGCTCCTTATCCTTAATCAATACCATTTTTATGGGTTGCAACCCGTAGGAAGTAGCCGTAAGATTAAAGGCATGTTTTAAACCATCAACCTTTTCCTGGGATAGAATTCTTTCTGTATCGAATTTTTTAACGGCATATCGCCATTTTAGATGTTCAGTATTATTTTTCACCATTTATGAATTAATTTCATTTACTTATAAATCAAAAAACCAGAGTTTTATGGCCATAATTACCACCATGACTACCAAAAATGTTTTAATGAATCCATCCCCTTTTTTAACGGAAACCCTGCTTGCCAACCACGCCCCAGTACCATTACCTATTGCCAGTATGAGCCCCACTTTCCAATTTACCTTATCATTTATAACAAAAACTGCCAAAGCGGCTAAGGTATAGACAAACACTACGGCAACTTTGGTAGCATTGGAACGCACTAAAGTCATTTGGTTAACATAATGTAGAAATAAAATCATGATAAAGCCAAGCCCTGCATTTATAAAACCACCGTAAATACCAAAGAAGAAAAAGGCAATTACACCTATCCATAAATATTTACCAGTAACCCTTTCCTGGAATTCGGCCAATCTGATCTTTGGTTTAAAAACAATGATCAACACAACGATAATCATTACAATGGCCAAAATCTTATTGAAAGTTTCCCCTTTTATGTCTACAGCGATGTATGCACCGATAATTGCGCCGAATAATGCCGAAATGCCCAAATATAGATTGAAAGGAAATGTTGAAACCCCCTTACTTTTGAAACCCGCTGTTGCGATAGCGGTCTGTATTACAATGGCAACACGATTGGTACCATTGGCAACACTTGGTGGAAGTCCTAAAAAAATCAAAACAGGTAATGAAATCAATGATCCCCCACCTGCAACGGTATTGATAAAACCAACAGCAAAACCAGCCCCGATTAAAAGTACATAATGGTACCATTCTTCCATTGCACAAAAATAGCTTCTTGAATAGAATTAATATGCGTTTGGTTGAAAAATAATATTGAACATCCTTTTATGGAATTCAAAAAAGGTTTCTATATTTGCAACCGCTAAGGAGAAATGGCAGAGTGGTCGAATGCGGCAGTCTTGAAAACTGTTGAGGGTCACACCTCCGGGGGTTCGAATCCCTCTTTCTCCGCAAAAGGAAACCCTGACGTTACCGTCAGGGTTTTTTGTTTTCTGAAGCCATTGAAGTTTACTTTAAAATGGCGGAAGGAAAGCAAAAAAGCAATCACGCATTTTTGCGTGGTTAAAGGTTTCCATGCTTGCCCGGGATTTCCTTTTTGGAATGTGCAGAGTGGCATTAGAATAACTTTTATCCACTTTGAAGTCAAAATCAATCCTAAAAAAATCACAAACAATGCTTCGAATTTGATTGTGATTTTTTGTTTAACTATATTCGTAATATATTAAACAATATTAATTATGGACATTTTAAAAGAGGCATTAGCTTTTAAAAATGCCAGTATGAGAAATATGACTACAAGTGACCGTGTTGAAGCTTCAAGAGAGGCTAAGCGTCTCATTTTGGCAATCAATGAAATTTATAAAGGATCAAAAGATGCCAACCTAATGGAAATTATGAAGCGTCTTACGGAAAAGAAGAAGAAAATTGACAAACGCTTGAATGGCAGAAGGCCTGGATCTATATAAAGGAATACATTTAATAAAAATTAGGAATATGTTCGGATTATTCAAAAAGAAATCGGAGAAAGAAAAACTAGAAACGCAATATGCCAAACTATTGCAGGAAGCACATAGCCTTTCTACCACAAATAGAAAGCTTAGTGACCAAAAAGTATTTGAAGCTGAGGAAGTGATAAAACAACTTGAAAAATTAAGCTAATATCATTTTTAAAATGGTAAACGAGAAAAAGCCCGATAATGTGGTTTTCAATGCAGAAAATCAAAAGTATGATGCAGCATTAAAACCTTATGGTACAAATGTGGGTGCTCCTGTAATAACAACAACTGACACTCTTGCTTGGAAGAATAGAAGTATCAATAAAGTAAATCATAAGGTTCAAACCAAATATCTGGAACTAAAAGCTGAGTACGAAAAAATGATGGAAGAGTTTGAAAACAACAACCTCATTTTTAATACTGAGTTTTCTTTTGAACCCATTATTGGTGAATCTTACCATTTATATAAAAGAGATAATGGAGAATTGTTTCTTTCTATCATTGCACCAGACCAATGCAACTTTAATGCTTTAGGAAGTTTTTATTTAAACGCAGACCAGATTTGGCAAAAAATATGACGAATATAACCCATTCCGCAACATTTACTGCAAGAGAATTAGACCGTATTGTAGAAATGGCATGGGAAGACCATACACCTTTTGAAGCCATACTTTTTCAGTTTGGATTGCCCGAAAAAGAAGTTATCAAACTAATGAGAACCAACCTGAAGGAATCTAGTTTTAAACGGTGGCGTAAACGGGTGAATAGTGGAGTAAGTCAAAAGCATTTAAAAAAAAGAAATCCAGATATTACACGTTTTAAGTGCTCAAGACAACAAGCCATTTCAGGAAATAAAATCAGTAAGCGCTAATGAATGATTTGTTTGAATAATGAAATCCCAATATTTACAACTGCCTACAAGGAAATTAAACAACGTATTAACAATATTGACCCAATAAAGTATGGAAAGACACGAAATTTTATAGACGGTGCCGTAACTTATCTATCTCCTTATATTTCTCGTGGTGTTATTTCAACCAATCAAATTTTTTCTGAAATTTTAAAACGAGGATATCATCTTGAAACCATTGAAAAGTTCATACAAGAACTCGCTTGGCGTGATTACTGGCAACAAATATGGATTTCGAAAGGTGATGCAATTAATGCTGATCTAAAAAATAGACAAAACCCAATTTCAAATACTTCAATCCCTAAAGCTATTGTAAATGCGCGCACTGGGATAGAAGCTATAGATACCGCCATCAATACTTTTTACAACACGGGGTATCTGCATAATCACCTGCGGATGTACATCGCATCCATTACTTGTAATATAGGGTACAGCTATTGGAAACTACCAGCCCAATGGATGTATTATCATTTATTGGATGCAGATTGGGCAAGCAACGCGCTTAGTTGGCAATGGGTGGCCGGTGCGAACAGCAATAAAAAGTACTATGCTAATCAAGAAAACATAAATAAATACTGCTACACACATCAAAAAGATACTTTTTTAGATGTATCGTATGACGTATTTAGTAAACTTAAAACTCCTGAAATATTACGAGATATCGCTATTTTAAATTTAGAAACCACATTACCCACATCAACACCCATTATAATAAATGAAACATTACCAACACTACTCTACAATTTTTACAACCTTGATCCGCTGTGGAAAAAAGATATTTCCGCAAATAGAATTCTTTTATTAGAACCCTCGTATTTTAAACAATATCCAGTATCTCAAAAGACCATTGATTTTGTATTGGCGCTCTCAGGAAATATTAAGAATATTCAAGTATATGTTGGCGAATTTGATGCATTAGTACGTTCGTATACTTTCAGAAATATTTATTATAAAGAACACCCAATAAACAGACATTATTCAGGTTTTGAAGAACCTAGAGAATGGATTTTTGATGTTAAGGGATATTACCCTTCATTTTTTACTTTTTGGAAAAAATGTAAGAAGCATTTGACCTATTGAAAAAAGAGGTTATTAATATCGTTTAAATAAAACACTAAAAAATCAAGAATTTAAGAAGGGATAATATGCAATTCAATAAACAAGATATAGCAGATTTAGACGGTATTACAAGACTTAAAATCATAAATTCAGTTACTGGTATTAAACCAGCAAATTTGATAGGAACGATATGTAACAATGGTAAAACCAATGTTGCTGTATTTAGCTCTGTGGTACATTTAGGAAGTAATCCTCCGCTCTTAGGTTTTATTGCCAGACTGCAAACGAAAGACGTGGGGCATACATTTCAAAATATTGGGGGAAACGGCCAGTATACAATTAATCATATTCACCCAGAATTTTCCAAACAAGTACACTATATTTCAGCAAAATTTGATAGGAATATTTCAGAATTCGAACGCTGTGGATTAAGGAAGAATATATAAACGGTTTTAAAGCACCTTTTGTAAAATTGAGTCAGTTTAAGATAGGAATGCGCTTTAACGAAACCATTGATATACCTTTAAACGGAACAACATTAGTGATTGGCGAAATAGAACATTTACTGATTCCAGGTACGGCATGCGTGATGGTGATATATATTTGGAACTAACAAATAGCGTAGGTACATCAGGATTAAACAGTTATTATGAAGTAAAGAAAATAATTGAATACCCGTATGTAAGAATGAATGAAGTGCCCGGATTTTAAGAAGAAATACCCGTTTTTATAGGTAATGAATATAAAAAAGCAACACCTACCCGAAAAAATATGTAAAGTTTGCCAGCGTCCTTTTTCTTGGCGAAAGAAATGGGAGAAGAATTGGGAAACCGTAAAATATTGTAGTGAGCGTTGCAGAAGAAACAAAGGATAAATGAATAGTGTTCATCTTATATTTCCGCATCAACTTTTTAAAACTTCACCACTTTTTGAGGTAGCATCCCCCATATACCTGATTGAAGAATTTTTGTTTTTTAAACAATATCCGTTTCATAAACAGAAAATAGCATTTCACAGAGCTACAATGAAAGGGTATGAAGCATTTCTAAAATCTAAAAAATTAGAAGTTCATTATATCGAAGCTACTACTGATATATCAGATATACGAAAACTCATCCCAGAACTGAAACATCAAGGTATTACTCACATCAACTATATTGAACCTATTGATAATTGGTTGCAGAAGCGAATAGAAAATTCTTGTAAAGAAAATTATATAACGAGTACTGTTTTCGATTCCCCTTTATTTTTGAATACAAAATCAGAACTTTCTTCTTTTTTCCGAAACGATAAGAAAAAATACCACCAAACCTCCTTTTATAAAGAACAGCGCAAAAAGCGAAATATCCTTATCGAAACCGATGGAAAGCCTACTGGTGGAAAATGGACTTTCGATACCGAAAATAGAAAAAAATATCCTACCAAGAAAACACCTCCATTCATTCAATTTCCGGATATAGATAGTTTTTATACCGAAGCTGTAACGTATGTGCAAACACACTTTTCCAATCATTTGGGAAGTATTACCGAACATTCTTTGTATCCTACAAATTTTGAGACAACGCAAGCTTGGTTTCAACAATTTTTAGAACATCGTTTTATGGAATTTGGAGTTTATGAAGATGCCATTGTCGCGGAGCACTCCATCCTCAACCATAGTGTGCTAACACCTATGCTTAATGTCGGTTTAATTACGCCCAAAGAGATTGTAGAAAAGAGTTTGTTATATGCAGATGAAAAGAAAATCCCAATTAATTCTACAGAAGGTTTTATACGCCAGATAATAGGTTGGCGCGAATTTATTAGAGGAATATACGAAAGTCGCGGTAGTGATGAGCGTACACATAATTTTTGGGGCTTTACCAAAAATATTCCTCCTTCATTCTATGATGGCACAACAGGAATTTACCCCGTTGACCAAACTATAAAAAAAGTACTGCAAACAGGTTATTGCCACCATATAGAGCGCTTAATGGTCTTGGGCAATTTTATGGTACTATGTGAATTTGATCCAGACGAAGTGTATTGCTGGTTTATGGAACTCTTTATTGATTCGTATGATTGGGTAATGGTACCTAACATATATGGCATGAGCCAATTTGCAGATGGTGGCTTAATGTCAACAAAACCTTATATAAGTGGAAGCAATTATATACTTAAGATGAGCAATTACAAAAAAGGAGAATGGCAAGATGTTTGGGATGGACTCTTCTGGCGGTTTATGAACAAACATCGCTCATTTTTCATTCAAAACCCAAGGCTAGGAATGCTGGTGCGAATGTTCGATAATATGCCTCAAGAAAAAAAGGAAATACATATTAAAAATGGAGAGGAATTTTTGAAAAATTTAGTTTTATAAAACATAATCATGATATTCAAAACGTCCTATAAAAATCAAGATTGCGATAGGGAAAGTGCGCTTTTGGTAGGAAAAAAATTCAACTTACTACAAAGAATAAACCAGGAGGGGGTATTGGTTCTGGTAGGCTAATTATTCTTAAAACAAGCTCAAAACCAAAACATGGTCAATTAAAATTTCCAGAAACAAATTACGGCAATATCGAGCTAAGCCCCAATGGCAAAATGTACACTACACCACAAAATCAGAACGTTTTTCGTGGATAATTCCATACCACCTTTTGGTATTTTATAATGCGTAATTTTTTAGCATCCACTTCATTGGAAAAATTGTTCAATTTTCAAAAATATATATATCCGTAACAAACCGTTTATCAATAGAATGGCTCGGTTTAAAATCGATTCTTTAACTCTTGAATATTATGATTACTGATACAATGTAAATAAACCACTTTTCAATTATAGGATTTATGCTTTAGCGAAATTAACAACGTTCAATACAAATAGTAATGTCCATAAAAATGTTCGCAACCAATTTTTCTTCACTAAAGACAATAACATTTTTTCACTTGTGCTACCATTTGAAATATTGTTATGAATAGGAACAAATTGTAGAAATGTAATGATCCAAATTGTACTTATCATCATTACACTAATAATATTATATAGCGTAACTGCATTACTTATTTGATAGATTGAAAGGCTTAATTGCAAAACCATTAAAGGTGCAACTATATAACCAACTAAAGGCGTGTACTTACGATGCCAGGTAATTAAATTTTCTTTATTATAAAAAAGAAAACTGGGATATACAATAAGTTGAACTACCCATATTAAAACGAGTAAACCGAAATCAACTAGTAATCTTAAAATTGAAATAGACATTATTAATGCTTGGTGATTTTTGAAAACATATGATTTGTGATAGAAAAGTAACCATTGCCGGTACTTCTTCTGGATTCAAGAACTTTTTTTAAGGGATGACGTTCTTTTATATTTTCAATTATTTTTTCCTTGCATAATAATTTGGATGCAAGTAAGTATTGGTAACCGTTGGCGCAAAGTTATTTACATTATAGTCCGCTAAAATTTATAAATAGAAATGATTTTAACATCTGCTACCTTTCATATACCATACTTTTGAAGCCGGGTAGGTCATCATTTATGGTGTTCGTTATACGTTCTTCATTTATTGTGAACGTATAGGTGTTTGCCCCATCAAAGAGCGTTAATTGGCTATTTTGGGCTTTCCATGATCCTGACATTGCACTTAATTCCGGGGGGCAGGAAAATTTGAATAAGCCCCCGGTTATACTAGTTACATTGATTTCCGTAAAAGACCAACTCCATGTAGCATCAGACTTCAAAGTTAAAGTTCCTGATGCACAAGACAACTCTGAAAGAACATTCGTTGTTGTGTTCCCGTCATCGTTTATATCCTGTGCGGGATTAATATTCAATTCCACTAATTGATATGTTCCTGCAGCCAAATCCAGTTCATTAATAGTTTCTTTGGGTTCATCTTTTGAGCAAGATAATAGTACTATTAAAAAGGTGAATATGGGTATCAGTAATCTAATTTTCTTCATAGCGTACATTATTTATTGAAGTAAATGTAAGTGATTCAAATATTAAACCCAAATATTCAAAATCTGTTTAATTCGTATATCGAATGGGTCTTTAAATTATGAATAATGAACTTTTCAACTTATAAATGTTCCTATTTTTCCAATGGTGTTTTGTGTGTATTCCCTAAATTGCAATTATGAAGCAACCATTGGTCAGTATCTTGATTCCGTTTAAGAATACGGAAGCATTTTTGGAAGAATGCCTTGAATCAATACAGGGACAAGAGTACCAAAACTGGGAGGTTTGGGCAATTGATGATAATTCCATGGATCAAAGTTGGACAATTGCCAACCGATTTGCAGAAAGTGATTCTAGGATCAATGTGAGAAAAAATTCCGGGAATGGAATCATAGATGCCCTTAGAATTGCTTATGACCATTGTAGTGGTGAATTGATAACACGAATGGATGCCGACGACATCATGACCACCAATAAAATTGGAAATATGACATCGGCCTTGGTAAATCATGGAAAACGTCATTTAGCGGTGGGGCAAGTAAAATATTTTTCTGAAAAGGGAATTAATAATGGGTATAAACGTTATGAAAAATGGTTGAACATACTAACAGAAAAAGGTAGCAACTTTTCAGATATTTATAAAGAGTGTGTAATCCCATCACCCTGTTGGATGGTCCATAGGGACGATTTGGATTTATGTGGTGCTTTTATACCTAATCGCTATCCTGAAGATTACGATCTGACATTTCGTTTTTACGAAAATGGATTGAAATGTATTCCGTGTAGTGCTGTTTTACATCATTGGAGGGATTATGAAATGAGAACTTCACGAACAAGCGAGCATTATGCCGCCAATTATTTTTTGGAATTAAAACTTGACTATTTTTTAAAACTCGAATACAATAATAATAGACCTTTGGTCATTTGGGGTGCTGGTAACAAAGGTAAAAGTATTGCGAAACGACTAGTTGAAGCAAAAATTGAGTTCCAATGGATTTGTGATAACCCTAAAAAAATTGGTAAGGCAATTTATGATATAACACTACAGCATTATTCCCTCTTGGAAGAAATGACTAACCCCCAGAGCATTATTACAGTTGCCAACCAGCAGGAGCAAACGTCAATCAAAGGTTATTTCACTAAAATTGATCATAAACCTTTGATAGACTATTTTTTCTTTTGTTAATAGCACAAGGTAAAGTTCAAAAGTCTTTCGTCTTTCCTCTTAAAGCACAGCGGTCATAAGTCTTTTTTAATTATATTTGTCAAATCAAAATTGGGAATGCAGTTTAAATATCCAGAACTCCTTTGGGCCTTATTTCTACTACTGATTCCTATATTAATCCACCTTTTTCAACTTCGAAGATTTAAGAAAACACCTTTTACAAACGTAAAGCTGTTACAAAAAGTGGTTTCAGAATCCCGTCGAAGCAATAGTTTGAAAAAATGGTTGCTCCTTGCGACAAGATTGTTGTTGTTTGCTTCATTTATCATTGCTTTCGCACAACCATTTTTTGCCAAAAAGACCGCACTACAAAACACTGAGACTACAATTTATTTGGATGATTCCTTTAGCATGCAGGCAAAAACAGAAAAGGGTACTTTGCTTGAAACAGCCATTCAGGAACTCATTAAGTCAGTACCTGGGGACAAACCTTTTAATTTATTTACCAATACTGTCGAATTTAAGGAAGTGACCCTCAAAGACATTCAAAATAATTTATTGACTCTTAAGACTTTTTCCAAACAACTGAATTTAGACGAAATCAACTTAAAGGCCACTACCCTATTTTCCAAAGATGAAAACGTAGTGAAAAACCTGATTCTCATTTCCGATTTTCAAAAACGCATGTCGACAGAAGTAATAGACACAAGTAACATAGTTCAAAAACATCTAGTTCAACTAGCTCCCAATGTTCTGGAAAATATATCGTTAGACACCCTTTATATAAGCAGTAGTGGTACCGAAAATATTGAACTTACAGCATTACTTACTAGTAAAACAGATAGGCAAAGTACGCCTGTTTCATTATTTAATGGGGAAAAGCTTATTGCCAAAACTTCGGCCGCATTCCAAGCATATAAAAGCGAAGTAACTTTTACACTTTCCACAGAGGATGTTATTAAAGGGAAACTTGAAATATCCGATGCTGGATTGGCATATGACAATCGTCTTTATTTTAATATTGATGAAAAAGAAAAACCCAAAGTATTGGTCATTGGTGATGCATCTTCTGATTTTTTAAAACGTATTTATACGGAAGATGAATTCGTGTTTTCATCTTTTACCCTAAAAAACCTGAATTATCGGGATATAGATACCCAAAATTTGATTGTTCTCAATGAGTTGGAAAACATTCCCAATTCATTAATGGCCAGTTTATCATCATTTGTTGATAATGGGGGTAATTTGGTAATCATCCCCTCTATTGAATTGGATTTGAATGGTTACAACCAATTGTTGTCAAGATTTTCAATCGGGTCGTATCTTCAAGAGATTATCGCTGAGCGGAATATTACCCAAATTGCCTTCTCGCATCCTTTATATCAAAATGTATTTGAAAAGAACGTCAAAAACTTTCAATATCCGAAGGTATCCAAGTATCTAAAAATAGGTACCACTGCCCCGTCTATTTTAAGGTTTCAAGGAGGTGATCCCTTTTTAATTGGTGCCAAAGGGGTTTATTTATTTACTGCATCAATAAGCAATCAAAATTCAAATTTTAAACAATCCCCCTTAATAGTGCCTACATTCTATAAAATGGGTGTTAATAGTTTAAAATCCAACGATTTATATAATACAATTGATGGCTTGGTCGAAATGGATATTGCTAACACATTGTCAAAGGACCATATTTTAAAGGTTGTCAAAGGTGAATACGAGTTTATACCCCAACAACAATCATATGCCAATAAGGTTTCATTGACTTTTAACAACAGCCCCTCAGAAGACGGAATCTATGGTATCTCTGAGAATGGTACTGCCCTTAAAAATATTAGCTTCAATTACCCAAGGGATGAAAGTACTTTGATTTATCTTGATTTAAACAATATTAAATCAAATAGCAAACAAACTTCAATTGCAACCTTGTTTCAAAATTTACAAAACGATAATACCATAACTGAGCTTTGGAAATGGTTTGTTATTTTAGCGGTATTGTTTATTTTGATTGAGGTGCTCATCATAAAATTTCTAAAATGATTAATAAAAACAATATACAAACCGAGCGGAAATGAATATACTTTTAAAATCTGCCAAAATTGTAAATGCCCTGAACAAAGATTTGCACTTAAAGAAAAGGGATATTTTTATTAAAAATGGCATTATTGAAAAAATTGCTATAAATATTGATGTTCCTAATGCCACAAAAATAATCGATTTAAAAAACCTGCACGTTTCTTTAGGTTGGTTTGATAGCAGTGTAAGTTTTGGGGAACCAGGTTATGAAGAACGCGAGACCATTGCCAACGGGCTCACAACAGCGGCAAAAAGCGGATTTACCGATATAGTACTTAACCCAAATACCAATCCTGTTCCCGATAGCAGTTCTGATATTGTATTTCTTAAAAACGCCTCACAAGGCTATGCAACCAATTTATATCCTCTAGGAAGTATGACCATGAAGGGTGTAGGAAATGACCTAGCGGAATTATATGATATGAGTAATGCAGGTGCGGTCGGTTTTTATGATTTTAAATTGCCCATTAAAAATGCAAACCTTCTGAAAATTGCATTGCAATATGTTCAAAATTTTGATGGTCTGGTATACTCCCAACCTATGGATACTAAAATTGCGGGTAAAGGAATGGTCAATGAAGGTATTGTTTCGACAAGATTGGGGTTAAAAGGAATACCAGCTCTAGCTGAGGAAATTCAAATTGTACGCGATCTTTTTATTTTGGAATACACAGGTGGCAAATTGCATATCCCTACAATATCCACGGCTAATGCTGTAAAATTGGTTTCCGATGCCAAGAAAAAGGGATTGGATATTACATGTAGTGCAGCCATTCATAACCTATGCTTTACCGATGATACTCTTGAAGAATTTGATGCTGCCTACAAGGTTCTGCCGCCGTTACGTACTAAAAAAGACATCACCGCCCTTGTAAAGGGTTTGAATGATGGTGTTGTTGATTTTATTACCTCGGACCATATACCAATGAACATTGAACAAAAACGGGTAGAATTTGATAGTGCTGCCTTTGGCTCCATTGGGCTGGAAAGTGCATTTGGTCTTTTAAATCAACTTTTTGGCATAGAAAAATCAATAGCATTACTAACAAAAGGTAGAGAGCGCTATAATATTGGAATTACCCAATTGAAACAAGGGGAAAAAGCTAGTTTAACATTATTTGATCCAGATGAGGAATACACCTTTGAATCGGACCATATTTTATCAACTTCAAAAAACAGTTTAGCTTTAGGAAAATTGCTGAAAGGTAAGGTTTATGGAGTATTCAATAAGAATCAATTGATTCTGCGTTAGATTAATATGACGGCAGCTACAATTCCAAATTTAAATAAAGACCACTAATAGTAATGGATACCGTAAAAGAAGGAAAAACCACCGCCATTATTGCTTATTTAACCATCATTGGAGCCCTAATCGCGATTACAATGAATATGGAGCCAAAAAACACATTTGCCCGCTTTCATATTCGTCAAGCTTTTGGATTGCATCTTCTTTTTCATGCATTCGCAATTTTTACAAGCGTTTGGTATAGTGAATATGCTTTATTAGGATTGTATCTATGCTATTTTATACTTTGGATTTATGGATTTATTGGCGTTTTAAATGATAAAAAACAAATGGTTCCTGCCATAGGACCCTATTTTCAAAAATGGTTTACCTTCATTTCATAATATGACTACTGCCCCGTTATCATTGACCCATTTAATTAGACCTTCATCCTTAAGGGAAGGTAAACCTGCTGTACTTTTCATGTTTCATGGTTATGGTAGCAACGAGGAGGATTTATTTTCATTTGCTCCGGAATTACCTCCAGAGTTATGTGTTATATCTGTACGAGCACCCTATATATTGGAACCATTTGGCTATGCATGGTATGCCATAAATTTTGATGCGGAAAAAGGCAAATGGAGTGATGATGAACAAGCCATTAGTTCAAGGGAAAAAATCGTTGCATTTATAGATGAAGCCTGTAAAATATATGGGTTGGATGCTAACCGCATTACTTTATTAGGTTTTAGTCAAGGAACGATTCTCAGTTATGCAGTTGCACTTTCCTACCCAGAAAGAATAAAAAACGTCATCGCTTTAAGCGGCTATATAAATAAAAATATAATAGTTAAGGGATTCCAGGATAAAAATTTCAATAACCTTAAAATATATGCCTCCCACGGACAGGTAGATCAGGTAATCCCATTAGAATGGGCACAAAAAACACCAGGTTTTCTTAAACCATTAGAAATAGCCTATGTTTATGAAGAATTTCCTGTAGGTCATGGTGTAGCACCACAGAATTTCCATTCCTTCAAAAAGTGGCTTGAAGATAAGATTTAGTTGCTATGTGTATACAGCAAATGGTCGAGCAGTGTAAAATCTACCCCAAAATCATCTTTTAATTCATATTTAATCAAAACTTCCCCCCAAAATTTACCATCGGAAAAATCGGCTAAAATCCATTTATGGTTAAGAATCTTTATTTTGTTCAATTTAAAATCACCTTCCATCCCTTGGTATGGTATCAAGGGGTTATTCCCTTTCTTTTCATTGGTTTCCAAAAGTTTGTCAGCAATATAACTACTGGGATTTTCAAGTTGCAAATGGTCATAATATGCCAACGCATCATCATTATTCTCAAGTGAAAAGTATTGCATATCCATTACCTTTAATTGGGATTCTTGTACAGAATCCTTCAATGTTGATATACTTGTCTGTAGTCGTTCAATTTTTGCGTCCTTCTCCTTTTGCATGTTATGATTACTTACATACATAAAAAGAGAAATTAGTGATGCAAAAAGAAATAAATAAAGAAATATTTTACTTTTCATAAAATCCTATTATTATATGGTTATCTCAAGATTATCATAGGCCAAATGTACCCCATCCGGTAATATTTTTTCAACCTCTTTATGAAAACCCAATAAGTGGCTTATATGCGTTAAATAAGCCCTCTGGGGGTTTACTTTTTTTATAAACTCCAGGGCCTCCTCCAAATTAAAATGTGAATGGTGTGGTTCTATTCGTAAAGCATTGATTACTAATATTTTAGATTTTTTTACTTTCTCAATCTCTTCATCGTTAACTGATTTGACATCTGTGAGGTAGGTAAAGTCATTTATCCGAAATCCGAACACTTGCAACCTATTGTGGTTTGCATCAATGGGAATGGCCAATAAGTTGCCTATTTTAAATGGTGAATTATTCTTGATTATTTTTACCTCCACGGCAGGAGCGCCCGGGTATTTATCCTCATCGGCAAAAATATAGTCAAAACGTGTTTTCAAGGAATCCGCAACACGCTTATGGGCATAAATGGGAATATCGCCCTGTCTAAAGAAAAAAGGCCTAATATCATCGATTCCGGCCGTATGATCGGCATGTTCATGGGTAAATAGAATCCCGTCTAATTTTGAAACTTTGTGGGTAAGCATTTGTTGCCTAAAATCAGGACCACAATCAATAACAAAATTATAATTTTCCCATGATAAAAGTACCGAAACGCGAAGTCGTTTATCCCTAGGGTCACTGCTCAAACAGACTGGGTGATTACTCCCAATTACGGGGATTCCTTGTGATGTACCCGTGCCTAAAAATGTAATTTTCAACCCCTCATCCATTTATTTCAAATTTATAACTTATTTATTTAATAGATTACCCAATCTTCTTAACTTTGTGCCAAACAAACCATTCTATGTCTTCAGTTCTAAATAGGGACACCGCATTTGAAAACATTCCTTCAATCAAGGCTAAGACCTTGAGGATAAATCTAAATCCGGATATTTATGGAACCTTCGCGGAAATTGGTGCAGGTCAAGAAACTGCAAGGCACTTTTTTAGGTCCGGGGGCGCTTCAGGTACGATTGCAAAAGCAATGAGCGCTTACGATAAGGATTTTAGTGATGCCATTTACGGAGTTGAAAAAGATGGGAGATATGTTTCCCAACCTAGGCTCAAAACGATGTTATCACATGAAATGCGTCTTATGGAAGAACGTATAAGTAGGGATAAGCATCCTGATAGGTTATTCTTTGCTTTTGCAAATACCGTTGCAACCATAGATTTTTCGAAGCGCTACAAAGGTCATGGATGGATAGGTATAAGGTTTCAATTGGACCCAACTCAGAAAGAGTTGGATGAAATTATTATACATGTACGTTTTAAACAGAATGAGGCTCGATTACAACAAGAGACATTGGGAATTTTAGGGGTTAATTTAATTTATGGTGCATTTTATAAATACCATAAACCTAGAAAACTCCTAAAATATTTATATGACCATATAGACAGGGACACTGTTGAATTGGATATGGTGAATTTTTCAGGACCCAATTTTAAAAGTGTTGATAATAGATTGATGAGCCTTCAGTTGATTCGAAATGACATGACCGATGCAGTAATGTTCGGACCTGATGGCAATAATCTATTACCAGCTGCAATACTATATAAAAAGAACATTCTGGCCTTAAGGGGCAGTTTTAGACCTGTGACCAAGGTGAATACCGATATGCTTAACAAATCTTACGAAATTTTTATTCGTGATAGAGCTGTTAGTGAAGAGAAGACGATTGTTATTTTTGAAATAACCCTATCGAACCTTAAGGCTTCAGGTGAAATAGATGAACGGGATTTCATGGACAGGGCGGAATTACTATGCTCAATGGGTCATACGGTTATGATTTCCAAATTCCAAGAATATTATAAACTAGTGGAATACTTTAATAATTTTACCAAGGCTAAAATTGGTCTTACAATGGGAGTTAACAACCTAGTGGATATCTTTGATGAGAAGTACTATAGACATTTAAGTGGCGGTATATTAGAGGCCTTTGGCAAGTTATTCTTTAAAGAACTACAGGTATATCTTTATCCGATGAAAAATGCGGAGACAGGCCAGATAATGACGAGCAATAATATAAAGGTCCATCCTAGAATGAAAGAACTTTATAAGTTTTTCAAATACAACGGTAAAGTGATGGATATTATTGACTACGATCCTGAAATCATGCATATATTTTCCAGGGATATTCTTAAAAAAATAATGAATAAAGAAGAGGGTTGGGAAGACGCATTACCTGAAGGAATATCCGAGATAATAAAAGAAAAGAAACTATTTATCCCAAAAGTAGAAGCGAACGAAGAAAAGGTATAGGAACATACTATGCAAATAAAAAACGTCCTGACATTATCGTCAGGACGTTTTTTATTGTATTACCAATAGCTTTTAATCCAGCAACTGTGCTGCATGGTCTTTGGTCTTAACTTTATCAATTACCTTAGTAACAATTCCATCCTCATTGATAACGAATGATTTTCTGTGGATGCCATCGTATTCGCGACCCATGAACTTTTTATGCCCCCAAACACCGAAGATATTGATTACTGTGTGGTTTTCATCTGCCAATAGGGGAAAAGGGAGCTCGTATTTATTTCTAAAATTGGCCTGCCTTTTTTCAGAATCCGCGCTTACACCCAATAATTCAAAACCTTGGACTTTTAATTCTTTATAGTTGTCCCTTAGGTTGCAAGCTTCCACGGTACAGCCGGGTGTACTAGCCTTAGGATAGAAGAATACAATCAATTTCTTTCCTTTATAATCAGATAATTTTACTTCATTACCATCCTGGTCTTTAGATATAAACCCCGGAACCTTGTCTCCTACCTTCAATGTATTCATAGTCAATTTTTATTAAATTTGTATTTCAATATTATGGTAAAATTAGGCTTAAAATGACAAAAAAAGAAAAAGTTGATTTCACCATAAAAGTTCTTCAAGAATTATATCCAACAATTCCTGTTCCTTTAGTACATAAAGACCCTTTTACTTTGTTGATTGCGGTGCTTTTATCGGCACAAAGTACCGATGTGCGTGTGAACCAAATTACTCCTTTATTATTCGAAAAGGCCAATAATCCTTTTGATATGGTTAAACTGTCAATTGAGGAAATACGAGAAATCATTAAACCTGTTGGCCTATCGCCAATGAAATCGAAAGGAATTTTTGGTTTATCCCGGATTTTGATTGATAAGTACAAAGGCGAAGTGCCAAACGATATTACATTATTGGAAGAATTACCATCGGTAGGCCATAAAACCGCAAGTGTTGTTGTTTCCCAAGCCTTTGGTACACCTGCTTTCCCAGTCGACACACATATTCATAGATTAATGTATAGATGGGGTTTCTCAAATGGTAAGAATGTAGTACAGACCGAAAAAGATGCGAAAAGATTATTCCCAATGGAAATTTGGAATGATCTTCATTTACAGATAATCTGGTATGGTCGTGAATATTCCCCTGCCAGAGGATGGGATTTGGAAAAAGATATCATAACCAAAACAATTGGAAGAAAAACAGTCCTTGACAATTATTTTAAAAATAAAAAGACCCTAAAATAAAGGGTCTTTTTTTCAGTTTAAACTTATTTCGAACTGTAAGTTTTTATGATTAATAAACCAAAGTGACTTGGAATAACTTGTCAAAAACTCAATTGTTTCTTTGCAGGCCTTTATAGGGCTACTCTTTTTGTGATACTCAAAGTAAATTTTTTCCATATTGATAATAGTATTGTTATGATAGAATAACGCAACCAAAATGGAAATATTGTTTTTAATTATACAATACCTAAGAATTTGTTAGAACTATATTGTTTTTATCAATGATCTTTCTAAGATTAATAAGAGCATATCTCATTCTACCCAAAGCAGTATTTATGCTAACCCCAGTGTTTTCAGAGATTTCCTTGAAACTCATATCCTTGTAAATGCGCATAATCAAAACCTCTTTCTGATCATCCGGTAATTCTTCAACCAAATATTTTAAATCCGTATTGATCTGATCTTTTATTAACTGCTTCTCCGCGTTCAATTTATCGTCACCAATTACAGAGAAAATATTAAAGTCGTCAGTACCTTCGAACATTGGCATTCTTTTATTCTTTCTAAAGTGATCAATAATAAGGTTGTGCGCAATACGCATTACCCAAGGTAAAAACTTACCTTCTTCACTATAAGTACCTTTCTTTAAGGTTTTGATTACCTTAATAAAGGTATCCTGGAAAATATCTTCTGTAATATCCCTATCCAATACTTTAGAATAGATAAAACTTGAGATACGTTGGTTGTGCCGATTGATTAGGATTTCAAGAGCTTTTTCGTCTCCACTGATGTAATCCCTTACTAGTACTGAATCTTCGATTTGTAGTTCCATACAAATAATTTGTTTTTAAGATTAGGGGCTTCGTTTAATTAAAGCTTAATTTGTTATTTAGGTTTACTTTGAGTTTAACACTGCATTACTAAAACAGTGCTATTTCTTAATTATGAGTTAAAACTAGATAAAAGCCGCAAAGTGAAAAAAACTATGTTGTCAAACCCCTTTTTTTTGATGTGAAACCATCATTTTCCATTTTTATCACAATATTCCGGAATATTGGTAGTTGCATCTGGGAGATCGGTAATAGTCCTGAATAATAGATCGATGTAGACAATATAAGGAGTGATTCTGGGAAAATGCTTCAATTATAAACATAAAAAAACCCTTAGTACGTAACGTACTAAGGGTTCGGATTAAATTTTTTAATCTTTTCAGTTCAAATTACTTTCGAACTTTATGCCTTTGGCCTCGGTTATTTTTAGTGATTTTGAATAATTCAATAAAAATTCAATGGTTTCAGGCTTTGCTTTGGTAAGCTTACATTTGCTTTTATTCTTAACGTAAATTTTTTCCATATCTATTTCAGTATTGTTTCAAAAAGATAACGCAACATTGATAAATATAGTAATTACGTTCGTCCTATGGTGAATTAATTCGTTAAAACTATATTATGCTCTTCTATGATCTTTCTTAGGTTGATCAAGGCATAGCGCATTCTACCCAATGCTGTATTAATACTAACGCCGGTATTCTCAGCAATTTCCTTGAAACTCATATCCTTGTAAATACGCATTATCAGGACATTTTTTTGATCTACCGGTAATTCTTCAATTAGTAAGACCAAATCGGAATCTATCTGATTTTTTATAAGTTGTTTCTCAATATTCAATTTCTCATCGCTGATAACAGAGAATATATTAAAGGTATTTGAACCTTCGAACAAAGGCATTCTTCGGTTCTTTCTAAAATGATCGATTATAAGGTTATGGGCAATTCGCATTACCCAAGGCAAAAATTTACCTTCTTCACTGTATCTTCCCTTTTTAAGGGTTTTAATTACCTTGATAAAGGTGTCCTGAAAAATATCCTCGGTTATCTCACGGTCTTGGACCTTTGAATAGATAAAACTACTAATACGCTTATTATGCTTATTTATTAAGGTTTCAAGAGATCTCTCGTCTCCTTCAATGTAGTTTTTTATAAGTAGGGAATCTGCAACTTGAAGTTCCATAGCAATTACTTTTTTTGGGTTAACACTTGAGACCAATTCATTGGAAAAGGTCCTGTGGTTATTCACTAATTTTAAAAAGTAATTGTATTGCTATAGGCGTTTTGATGTTAAATTGAATTCAAATATAGACAAAATAATAGTTTTAAAAAAAATAGTATCCCTATTAACATGAATATAGATGTGTATAATGCAGTTGGTTATTGCATGGTACAAATTGTATCTTTGCCAATCGAAATAAGAATATGCCATCAATACTGGATGTAAACCCAAAAGAGAACATTATTATCAAAGGTGCCAAATTGCACAATTTGAAAAATATTGATGTTGTCATACCTAGAAATAAATTAGTCGTAATCACCGGTCTCTCGGGTTCTGGGAAATCCAGTTTAGCCTTTGATACCCTTTACGCAGAAGGTCAACGCCGATATGTCGAAAGCCTTTCTTCCTATGCAAGGCAATTCTTGGGAAAATTGAATAAACCTAAAGTGGACTATATAAAAGGTATAGCTCCAGCAATTGCAATCGAACAAAAAGTAAATTCCACCAATCCCCGCTCCACCGTCGGTACCACAACAGAGATTTACGATTATCTTAAGTTGCTTTACGCACGTATTGGAAAGACCATCTCCCCTATTTCTGGAGAGGAAGTGAAAAAACATACTGTTACGGATGTGGTAAAGCATGTGCAAGGTTTTGACGAGGGGGAAAAGCTGTTATTGTTGGCACCTATTGTAATTAAGGAAGATAGGGATACAATAAAATCGCTTCAACTTTTTTCCAAACAAGGGTATGCCAGAATAAAATACAATGGGGAAGTTATTCGTATAGATGCTGCCCCAAAGGATATTGGTCGAAATTTTAGCCTTGTTATAGACCGAATAATCACAAAAGACGATGAGGACTTTTATAATAGGTTGGCCAATGCAATTGATTCTGCTTTTTTTGAAGGAAAAGGTGAATGCATTATTGAAGATTTGGCTTCCAAAGTACAGACCACTTTCAATAACAAGTTTGAAAAAGATGGAATATCCTTCTTAGAGCCCAATGTGCATCTTTTTAGTTTTAATAATCCTTATGGGGCCTGTCCTAAATGTGAAGGTTATGGCGATGTAATAGGTATCGACGAAGACCTGGTAGTGCCAAATACCGCACTTTCGGTTTTCGAAAATGGCATTTTTCCATGGCGCGGTGAAAGTATGGGCAGGTATCGTGATGAATTGGTGAACTCCGCTTATAAATTCGATTTTCCTATTCATAAACCATGGTTCGAGCTTTCTGAAGAGCAAAAACAGTTGGTTTGGGACGGAAATTCCCATTTCACAGGACTCAACAGGTTTTTCGGAATATTGGAAGAGAAAAGTTATAAAATTCAAAACAGGGTAATGCTTTCTCGCTATCGCGGCAAAACCAAATGCAATGTCTGTAAAGGTAAACGTTTACGAAAAGAGACGGATTATGTTAAAGTTGATGATAAATCAATATCTGATTTGGTAGAATTACCAATCAAAAAATTGATTGTCTTTTTTGAAAATATTTCCTTAAGTAATCACGATTTACAAATAGCTTCCCGATTATTAAAGGAAATCAACACTAGACTAAGCTTTTTGGAAAAAGTTGGGCTTAGCTATCTTACTTTAAATCGAAAATCGAATTCCCTTTCGGGTGGTGAAAGTCAACGCATAAATTTGGCGACATCATTAGGGAGTAGTCTTGTAGGTTCAATGTATATACTGGATGAACCAAGTATAGGTTTACATCCAAAGGATACGGAAAATTTGATCGATGTTCTAAAATCGCTACGTGATTTGGGGAATACCGTAATTGTGGTCGAGCATGATGAGGATATAATGAAAGCTGCCGATGAAGTAATTGACATAGGTCCAGAGGCAGGCACACATGGTGGAGAGGTAGTCGCCCATGGTACTCTAGCTGAAGTCTTGAAATCAACTTCCTTAACTGCACGGTATTTGAATGGTACCGAAAAAATAAAGGTGCCTAAGGAAAGGAGAACATCAAAAAGTTATATCGAGATCAAAGGTGCACGGGAAAATAACCTTAAGAATATCAATGTCAACTTCCCTCTGAATATGTTAACCGTTATCACAGGGGTTTCTGGCAGCGGCAAAAGTACTTTGGTCAAAAAGTTGCTTTATCCTATTATTCTCAAGGAAGTTGGTGGCTATGGTCATAAAGCCGGTCAGTATACCTCGGTTGAAGGTAAATACCAATCAATAAAACATGTTGAATTTGTTGACCAAAACCCAATAGGAAGATCTTCCCGTTCCAATCCAGTTACCTATATTAAGGCATACGATGATATTAGGGCATTGTTCGCATCCCAAAAACTGAGCAAAATTAGAGCTTATCAAGCCAAACATTTTTCTTTTAATGTAGATGGGGGCCGTTGTGAGAAGTGTAAAGGCGAAGGTGACATAACCGTGGAAATGCAGTTTATGGCCGATGTACATTTAGAATGTGATACCTGCAATGGCAAGCGATTTAAGAAAGAAGTTCTCGAAGTGAAATATGAAAACGCCAGTATCGATGATATTCTTACTATGACCATCGACAATGCCATTGAATTCTTCGGGAAAAACGGTCAGACCAAAATTGTAACAAAATTAAAGCCACTTCAGGATGTTGGTTTGGGCTATGTAACCTTGGGACAGTCCTCCTCTACCCTTTCCGGTGGTGAGGCACAACGCATAAAACTGGCCTCATTTTTGGTAAAAGGCACATCGAAAGACAAGGCATTGTTCATTTTTGATGAACCAACCACTGGTCTACATTTTCACGACATCAAGAAATTATTGAAATCTTTCGATGCGTTGATTGACCGAGGCCATTCGGTCATTGTAATCGAGCATAATATAGAACTTATTAAATGTGCTGATCATATTATTGACCTAGGCCCTGAAGGCGGTGAAAATGGTGGACAATTATTGGCAGAGGGGACTCCAGAGGAGATTATCCTGAGCAAAAAATCTTTTACTGCAAATTACCTTCGTGGGAAATTATAAGTTTTAAAATCCTTTTTATATTGCTGTTTATCAACAACTTATATAGTTTTTATAATTTGTGGCACGCTGTTTGGTATATACTAATCGAATGTAAATAGTTGCATTCTGGAATCCACCTGCCGGTTGGTAGGTTTAAAACCTTATATCATGAGAAATTTAGTACTCCTTTTAACGGCCCTCATATTTGGTACTTCGGGTACCATGGCCAGTACGGTTGAAGATAAGGTTGCAACACGCAATGCTTATAGATACAATAACTCGTTCATTTTTGTTGAGAATGGCATTACGTTTTCAGTATACCCTGATGGTGAGTTCGATTTTTATATGGAAGATCGAGTGAGAAACAATCGCCAAGACATTACATTCAATTCTGGGTATGATTATAGTCCATATACCCAATACGATGATTACGGTGCTGTAATCCAGGTAGAGAATGTTCCTGTTTACTATGACTATTACGGTCGTGTATCACAAATAGGTAACGTGGACATTAGGTATAGAAATGGAAGGGTTTACCGAATGGGCAGTATGTATGTATACTATAACCATAGGGGAATCTATGACTACCACAGAGGATACATTAATATCTACAACAGGCATTATGTATACAGACCTTTCCATAGGTTCTTTTTAAGGCCTGCATTCGGATTCGGATTGGTTTTCCATAATCCTTATAGAAGATATTACAGTCCTATTAGATATTCATACTATAGGCCTTATGCACACAATTATAGAAAAGCATATGCCAAAATTGGTAGGGAACATAGATACAATAGAGTTCGAAACGAAAGAGCTTCGATATATAGAAATGATAAGCGGGTAGCTCAACGCGGGGACATAGGTCGAAGGACTGATGGTCTGCGAAGTAACAAGAATGGCAATAGAGACAATAGTGCTTTTAAATCGAATAGAACCAAAACTCAAAGAGGTGATGTATCTAGAAATTCGAATGTACGTTCTAATCGTTCAAGTGGAAAAGTTGCAGGTAGAACTTCGGTTGATAGGTCCAAGAATATTGAAAGTAGAGGTGTTCGTAAGAATGACACCAGATCTACAGGCAATAGTACCGTTATAAAAAGATCAACCACTGTAAGATCTCCTCAACGTAATTCGGTTACAAAGAGATCAACTACGGTAAGATCTCCTCAACGTAATTCAGTTACAAAGAGATCGGTAACACAAACGCCTAAAAGTAGAACGGTAACTAGAAGTGCTAAGACTTATAACAAACCTGCGAATAGAACAAAATCAGTTGCCCAAAGAACTGCAACACGTAGTACAAGTAAAAGGACAGTTAGTAAGTCTCCTTCTGTTAATCGAAGTGTTGCATCAAGAAGTAATAGTAGAAGCAATAGCTCTAGAGCAACACAAGCAAGAAGCTCAAGAAGGCAGTAATTAAAATAAGAATAGAAAAACGAAGGCCCCGAAGCATAGGTCATGGTTATTTCGACCCACGTATTTCAATTAGCTTAAAGCTATTGAAATTCGGGTCCCACTAAGATAGTTTTTAGGTTGGTTAGTTGTTAAAGCCCCGTAGCGAATTTATTCCTACGGGGTTTTTCTATTTAAAAATTTGGAAATAACCGCATAAACATCCTCTGATACTTTAAAGCGATATAGAATACCAGCGTATAACAAGCACATTGCAGTACTCTTGATAATTATGTTCAATATTGGGTGAAAAGGTAATGCTACAAAATAGAAGAGGGCACTAATTATCAGAAGGATTCCAAAAACCTTCGCAGTTTCATTGGTAAATGGTAAAATCCCAAATTTTAGTTTTACATAAACCAGTTTTACGGTATTGTATATAATAATTGCCAAAAAAGTCCCAAAGGCTGCACCATTCAATCCATAGTTAGGAATCAGCCATAAATTAAAGAGTATTACAAGAACTGCTAAAAAAACACCCATAGCCAATAATGACCTATAATAATCCGAATTATAAAGAATTGCATTATTGTTGCCCAATAGGGAATCGTATACTTTTGACAATCCTATCAGAAATACGATTATAAACCCGCCTCGATATTCCTCTGGAATTAATAGGAATATTTCATTTAAATTAAGAATAATCAGGATAAACAATAACCCCGAAACGATAAATAGAGTTAGTGAAGTCTTCTGGTATAGTGATTTTAATGCTGGGTAATCTTTTTTATTCAGCAATTCCGCCGTCATCGGATAGGTAATTTGATGCATTGAACGTGAAGGAACAATTATGGTGGCCGCAATATAAATGGCAACACCATAATAGGCCACATTTTCAATTTTAATGAATTGATTCAACATTACCTTATCAATCTCCAAAATAATAATGGCCGCAGAACCCCCTAAAATAATCAATGCACTGTAGTTTAATATGGCGCGGGTATTTGAAGGAAACCTAAAGTTCAACCTTGGTATTTTTAAATTGTATGCATACAATTTCATTATAATAGTACGCAGAAGGTAAATGCCAACCAGTGCTTTTAAGAAAAAATCAACGGAAATAACATCAAAATAAACCAAAAAAAGTAGTGCCATTACCGCTATCCTATTGAATACCTCTTTCATAAAATTCCCAAAGACCGATTTCATCTGAACCCTTGCCCAAGCATAAAATACCTCAAAATAGGCCATGGCCATTCCTATTAAAAAAATGTACCAAACATACCCCTTTACTATTGTATTTTCCTTGGATAAAAAACTCCCAATGGCATCATAGGCAAAATAAGCCACACCTGCTAAGGGAATGATCAGCCCCAATGGTAGTAACAACATTAGTGTGTGAAAACCTTCAGAATCTTCGGGATCATTAAAACTACTATAGTACTTTACCAATGTATTGGGTACACCAAAGGCAAGGACAGGCATTAAAATTGCAGAGGTTGATAAAATCACCGTAACTAAACCGTAGTATTCATCCGTTAAAAAATTGGTGTATAAAAAGAGGGTGTTTATTGCGGCAATACCAAAACCCAAATAGGTGGTAATGGTGTTACTCATTGATTGTTTGAATACGATTCCCATTAAAGAAGTTTGGATAATTCCTTTGTAAGTTCCCTCCTACTATACTTTTTTATTATGCTTGTAGACAATTTCAAATTGTTTTGTTGATATTTTGTGAACCATTCTAAAATTACATTTTTTAAATCGGATTGCTGCGAATGATAATCAAAAGTAGTTCCTGTTTTGGTATCTGAAATAATTTGTCCTGCCTCCCACCCTTTTGGACCTATGGCCAGAATTGGACGTTTGGCAGCCATATATTCATATAATTTGCCAGGAAGTATTCCTTTGGTTTCATCGGAATCGATTTCGACCAACAATAACACTTGTGATCTTTGTTGAAGTTTAACAGCATCTTCATGGGAAAGATAGCCCATTAATTCAGTGAAATTTTCTAATCCATAATCATAAATTCGCTGTAAAACATCCTCACTTACAACACCTGCCAGTTGTAATTTGAAATTTTGTTTAAATGCCTCATTTTCTTCAATCAAAGTCGACAAGACCTGCCACAGATTTACCGGATTTCTTCCTGACAGCAAAGAACCAATGTGGGAAATAGTAAAATCGGTATCCAATTCCACACCCCCTAAATAATCTGAGTCAAAGCCATTCGTAATTACCGAAATCGGTTTTTTGGTAATTGCTTTAAACTCTTCTTTGGTAGTCTTACTTGTAACGATAATACGATCAGCATCATTCAAAACCCTATGTTCCAGCTCCCTATGCTTTCGCTGCGAATTTTTGGTTAATTTCAATTTCTTATGATATCCGATAGAGGTCCAGGGATCCCTGAAATCGGCTATCCATTTTATCCCCAATAATTCCTTTAATCCATGACCTATGAGATGTACGCTGTGTGGTGGTCCTGTCGTAATAATAGTATCGATGTTTTCTATTTCGATAATATTGGTTAAAAACTTCACAGAGGGTTTAACCCAATTTATTCGAGCATCAGGAATAAAAAAGTTCCCGCGAACCCAAAGCATTATTTTTTCTAACACTGATTGATTTTTCGCTTTGATGATTCCCGAACTAATGCGTTTGGCCTTTTTACCCGAGAATATTCGCGCTATATGGTAGGGTTCGCGTATAGGGTGTTTATAAATCTTAATTCCTTTTGGGATATCAAGTGTAAAAGAATCATCAATAATAGGGTAAGTGGGGTTTTCGGGAATGTAGACCACAGGCTCAATGCCAAATTCCGGGAGGTATTTTACGAATTTTAACCATCTTTGTACTCCGGGTCCGCCAGCTGGGGGCCAATAGTACGTAATGATCAGTATCTTTTGCATTATGCTTCCTCTTTTTTGGAAGAACGCCAAAAAGTAAAACCAATTCCGCCCAAAACCACCAACGCAAGAAGTATTGAACTTGCCAAAGTAATTTGGCTTCCGGTTTCAATCAATTTAGGCTCAAACTTGAATTCAATAGTATGATCACCACCAGGAGTATTTAATGCCCTGAGTACGTAATTAACTCTAAAATGATCTATTGGTTGCCCATCTATGTAAGCGTTCCATCCATTCTTATAATACATTTCGGAGAACACTATTACCCCAGGATAAGGATTGGAAACCTTATAGGTCAAATGGTTTGGTTCATAGTTGGTCAGGGTCGCCGTAGCTAACGAATCAATATGGAAATTAAACCTGTTAATCTGTGAAAACATCGATGTGTTCACCACAGCTTCATTCTTTACATCCAAATTTTCCAAAGTGGTTATCTCGTCATCGGCAGTTTTGACTTCAATTAGTTTATTCACGAACCAAGCATTACCATTCGCCTCAGGATTCAAAGCTGGGTAACTCTTTCCTTCTTCATCTTTTTGAACAACATATTTTACATTCAACATATTCAAAACACCAATATTGCCTTTGTAGATATGAAAATCGAATAGGTCCTGAAGACCCGCTGGTTTAGCCGCGTGGTACCCGCCTATCGACTTATGGTAAAATGATGTACTTGCCCCGTTTAATCCTTCTTCCGGATTATAAACCCTATAAATACTCTCGTCCTTTAAGATTTGTTTATCTATTGCTGTTTCTGGAAAAGGCTCTGACATACGCCTTTTGGAAACAAAATCATCCTTGTTCACATATCGCAGATCAACTCCTACCAAATCAATAACCATTAATAGTCCCAACAGGATAACAACAACATTTTCCTTTATTTTTTCTTTTAAATAAAGCCAAATAACCCCTGCCACCAATGCTATAAAAATCATGGTCCTAAATAGGTCTGCATTATAAACCGCTTTCCTATCCAATTGAATCAACGACAAAATCTCTTCACCATAATAGCGTTTAAGGGTTTCATCAGAGAAACTTTCGAAGCTGAACATTCCTTTTAAAAGAAAGAGCGCAAGCCCTAACCCCAACATTATGAAAAACGAAATTTTTAAGGCATTTAGTTTTTTGTTTGTATCTACTGAGGATTTAAGCAATTCATGCAATGCTAAAATTCCCAAAACAGGCGCACATATCTCAAGAATAACCTGAATGGAAGAAACCGCCCTAAATTTGTTATATAAAGGGAAATAATCAATCATGAAATCAGTAAGTAGACCAAAATTCTTGCCCCATGATAGTAATAGGGACATTATAAAACCTCCTAAAAGCCACCATCTGGCCTTCCCTTTCACCAAAATCAACCCTAAAATAAGCAAGAAAAAGATGACAGCGCCAATATAAGCTGGTCCGGCCGTTCCTGGTTGATCACCCCAATATAAAGGCAATCCTCTAGAAAACTCCAATGCCTGGCTTCTCGATATACCTTGGTCAATTAAAAAATCATAGGTTTTTGAATTCTCCCCTAAATCCTCTCCATTGGAGCCTCCGAAAAGACGAGGAACAAAAATGTTCATCGATTCCACGATACCATAACTATACTGGGTAATATACTCTCTACTAAGTCCTTTGGTATTTGCTTTGGTTGATCCATCGGGGTTTATGGTAAGCTCGGATTTACCCCTGGTGCTCCAATCCGCATATTCCTTTGTTGCCATTAAACTGGTGGTATTCGCCGCTATTCCAAGAACAACCGCCAAAACCAATAATGCAACGGATAAAAAGTAATGTTTAAGCTTTCTTTTACGAATTGCATCAATCAAATAAACGATGCCTAAAATCAACACCAACAGCATAAAATAAAATGTCATTTGATAGTGATTGGCACCTACTTCCAATCCCATAGCAATCGCCGTGAGAACAAAACCCCACAGGTATTTTTTTCGAAAAGTCAGTACTATGCCACCAAGAAGCATAGGCATATACCCTATGGCATGCGCTTTAGCATTATGGCCAACGCCGAGTATTATTATTAAATAAGTAGAAAAACCAAAGGCCAGGGCTCCAATAATGGCCAATTTATAATCAACCTTTAAACAACAGAGTAAAATATAGAACCCTAAAAAGTATATAAAAAGATAATCGGCAGGTCTAGGTAAAAATCTGATCAATCGATCCAATTTTTTCACATAATCATGGGGATAATAAGCCCCTAATTGGTAAGTAGGCATACCACCAAATGCACTGTTGGTCCAGTAAGGTTCTTCCCCGGTCTTAAAACGGAAGGTATTCTGTTCTTTCGCCATTCCCGTATATTGGCGTATATCGGATTGTTCAATAACCTTGCCTTGTAGAACAGGATTAAAATACGCTAAGGCAGCGATGACAAAAAAAACAAGAACAAAAAAATGGGTAAAAAAAGCTTTTAAACCTGACTTCATTGGTTTTACTAAGTAGTTGGTTTTGCTAAAATAATCATTCTATTTCCTCAAATTCGATGTATTCACCAACTTTTTTGGATGAAGTCCTTTTTTTTGGAGTGTTCTTATCAATGATTACTTCCCCTATTTCTTGTTCTTCGTTTTTGTTCTGGTTATTAAAACCACTAAAACTATCACGAAACCGTTCCTCGGTCTTCTTGGCGGCATAGTTGATTATTCTTGGCGCAAACCACCTCGCCAATATCTTAAACAGATAATAAACAAGAAGAATTATTAAAATCGTTTTCAAAAAAGCCATATTAATTTGAATAATTTATATCAAAAGTACAATTCTAACGTTGTATTAGCAGAGCAAAAGTCTTAAAATAATAATAAAATAAAACATGGATAAATATTCTAAAATGAACAATATGAAGCATTTCGCTTTTTATTTATTGTTTGTTATTCCGTTTATTGGACTTTCACAATACACAGATGTTATAAATTCCAATAGACCTGGATTGTCCGTAAGCGCCTATGCTGTTGGTAAAAATGTAGTGCAATTGGAAGCTGGTTTATTTTATGAACAGCAAGACCATAGTTTGTTGAATACACAATCGAATATTTGGGGTTCCGAGATTTCCCTGCGCTATGGATTATTATTCGAGCAATTAGAACTAAACTGGGAAGGTACTTTTCAAAACCAGGAGATTACATTCGCCAATTTTGGGATAACTGATTCAAGAACCGATTTTGATCGTAATAGATTAGGGCTTAAATTCTTGATATATGATCGCTACAAAAGTGAGGAAAACAGCAAACCGAATTTATATAGTTGGCGGGCCAACAATGTTTTTCAATTAAAAAATCTTATTCCTTCGGTTTCCATATATGCCGGTGCGAATTTTGTTTTGGGTGAAAATCCTTTTTACGTAGGTGACCCTATCGTTTCACCTAGGGTCATGATTGCAACACAAAGTCGAATAACCCCTAGATTTGTATTTATCTCGAACCTTGCGTATGATCGTATAGGCTCGGATTTTCCTGAAATGAGTTATCTGCTTTCACTTTCACATGCATTCAGGAATCCTAAATGGAGCATCTTTGTAGAGAACCAGGGTATCGATAGTGATAGGTATTCTGATGTATTACTTCGAAGTGGTGTGGCACATTTAATAAAGGAAAACTTACAGGCCGATATAAATCTTGGGGCAAGCTTTAAAAATACCCCTTCGCGAATATTTGTGACCATGGGGGTTTCGTATCGTTTGGATTTTCATAATGATGCACCTAAAGCTATCGAAGACCAAAATTCCAACGAAAATGGTGGCGAGATTAAGAAAAGTTCCATGAAAAAGAAGAAAAAGTCTAAAAATAAAGGCACGGGCGCAGAGGATATTGATCTTGGGCCAAGTAAAAAACAGCTTAGAAAACTTAAAAAATCACAAAAGGATAACTAAAGTTTAATCGGGATTTAATATATACCCAATTAGCTAAAAATGGGTTTGTTAATTTCCTGTTTTTGATTAATATTCCTAATATTGACCTTACAAAAAAATCGTATGGTCATCCTAAAAGAAGCAACTAGCAAATCAGATTTAAAGAAGTTTGTCAAGTTTCCATTTTCCCTTTATAAAGGCTCTCACTATTGGGTTCCGCCAATTATAAAAGATGAATTGGATTCGTTTGATAAAACCAAGAATCCTGCCTTTCAAGATGCGGAAGCACATTTTTTCCTTGCCTATAAGAACGATTCAATTGTAGGAAGAATAGCCGTAATTGCAAATTGGATTGAAATAAATCAACAAAAAGTGAAAAAAATTCGTTTTGGTTGGTTCGATTTTGTTGATGATACGGAAGTATCCGAAGCTCTTTTGGATAAAGTAGCCGAAATTGGAAAAGAAAAAAACCTCGAATTCATGGAAGGGCCTGTTGGGTTTTCCAATTTGGATAAAGTAGGGGTTCTTACTGAAGGATTTGATCATATTGGCACTATGATCACTTGGTATAACCATGCATATTATAAAGACCACTATGAACGTTTGGATTTCGTTAAGGAAAAAGGATATTTAGAAAATAAATTTCCAGCCAAAAATGCCGATCCGGCATTATTTCAAAAAGTTCAGGTTTTAATTAAACGTCGCTATGGACTTAGGGAAATAAATTTTACTAAGACCAAAGATGTTCTCGCTATGGCAGACCAAATGTTCGACCTATTCAATGAAACTTATTCTTCCTTATCCTCCTTTGTGCCAATTACCGAAGTACAAAAGGCATATTTCAAGAAAAAATACATCAGTTTTATAAATCCTGAATATATAAAGTTCGTTGTAAACGAGAAAGATGAACTTATCGCTTTCGCAATTGTAATGCCTTCATTTTCAGAGGCATTACAAAAAGCCAATGGAAAGTTATTCCCATTTGGGATATTTCATCTATTAAAGGCCAAAAAGACAAGTAAGGACGTTATTTTCTATCTAATAGGAATACACCCCGAGTTTCAAAATAAAGGGGTTACTGCGATTATTTTCAATGAATACCATAAAACATTCAATGAGAAAAAAATTGAGATGTGCTATCGTACGCCTGAATTGGAAGAGAATATTGCAATTAGGCAATTATGGAAAAACTTCGACCCTGTTATTTATCAGAGACGATGTACGTATCGTAAGGACTTGTAAAACTTGAAAAAAGAAAAATCCAAAATTTTCGGGATTTTGGATTTTTAAATAACGGGGTTTTATGTTTTTACTACTCTCCCATAGCAGCTGCCACCGCAGCTGATAGCCTTTTGTAGGTTCCGTTTTCCAGTCGCTCCCTAATAGCGGAAAACGCTTCAAGAGTTTCATCAATATCTTCAATTGTGTGGGTCGATGTAGGAATCAATCGCAATAAAATAAGTCCTTTTGGAATTACCGGATAAACCACAATTGAACAGAATATTCCGTAATTCTCACGTAAATCCTTTACCAAGGCCATAGCCTCAGGAATACTCCCGTTTAAATATACCGGCGTAACACAACTAGTAGTAGTACCAATATCAAATCCTCTTTCCTTAAGTCCGTTTTGAAGTGCATTTACATTCTCCCAAAGTTTTGCCTTTAATTCTGGCATAGTGCGCAACATATCCAATCGCTTTAAGGCCCCTTTGACATAAATCATAGGTAACGACTTAGCGAACATTTGGGAACGCAAATTATATTTTAAGTAATCTATTATTCCCTTATCAGCAGCCAAGAAAGCTCCGATACCGGCCATTGATTTGGCGAAAGTTGCAAAATAAACATCTATATCATCTTGAACACCTTGCTCCTCACCTGCTCCGGCTCCTGTTTTTCCCAATGTTCCAAAACCATGGGCATCATCAACAAAAAGTCTAAAATTATATTTTTTCTTAAGTGCTACAATTTCCTTAAGCCTACCTTGTTCTCCACGCATTCCAAAAACACCTTCAGAAATAACCAGAATTCCCCCTCCTGTCTGTTCGGCCATTTTCGTGGCCCTTTCCAAATTTTTCTCAAGACTTTCAATATCATTATGTTTAAAGGTAAAACGTTTACCCATATGCAAACGAACACCATCTATGATACAGGCATGGGAGTCAACATCATAAACAATTATGTCGTCCTTGGATACTAATGCATCGATGGCCGAAACCATCCCTTGATAGCCAAAATTCAATAAATAAGCAGACTCTTTTTGCACAAAAGCAGCTAATTCCTTCTCCAATTGTTCGTGGAAATTAGTGTGGCCACTCATCATTCTCGCACCCATAGGGTATGCAGCTCCGTATTCCGCGGCAGCCTCAGCATCAACTTTTTTGATTTCAGGTAAATTGGCAAGTCCCAAATAATCATTAATACTCCAAGTAATCACTTCTTTACCTTGAAATTTCATCCTATTTGAAATAGGGCCCTCCAATTTTGGAAAAACAAAATATCCTTCTGCTTGCGAGGCCCATTTTCCCAATGGCCCTTTATTCTCAATTATTCTTTCAAACAAGTCTCTCATTACACCTAGTTGGTTTTACTGCAAAAATATAGATTTTTCACTAGCATTCATAAATTATTTATGACCAAAGAAAAAAGCAATGATGATAACACCATTGCTTTTTATAAATCATAAATAAATTAAGTATTATTTAATGTATTGTATTTTTTGAGTTTCTTCCTTTACCTCACTACCTAAGAAACCTTGGTCTTCCATCCATTTATCGCTATAGATCTTACTCATATAACGTGATCCGTGATCTGGAAATATCACAACAACATTACTATTCTTTCCAAAGGTGCCTAAATCATCCAATTGCTTTACTGCCTGCATAACTGCACCACTGGTATAACCTGCAAAAATACCTTCGGTTTTAGCCAATTCGCGGGCAGTATGTGCACTTTCTTCGTCACTTACTTTTATGAACTCATCAATAACTTTAAAATCAGTGGCAGAAGGAATCAAGTTTTTTCCCAACCCTTCAATTCTATAGGGATATATTTCATTTCTATCAAACTTCCCTGTTTCATGGTATTTTTTAAGGACCGATCCAAAGGCATCGACCCCGATTATATTAACATCCGGGTTTTTCTCTTTCAAATATCTTGCGATACCCGAAATTGTACCTCCGGTTCCACTACATGCAACCAAATGTGTAATGTTTCCATTGGTTTGTTCCCATATTTCCCTACCAGTAGTAGCATAATGTGCATCAATATTCAATTCGTTGAAATATTGATTTATATAAACAGAACCTTTTATTTCTTCATGTAATCTTTTGGCTACCTCATAATATGATCTTGGATCATCGGCACTCACATGGGCAGGGCAAACATAAACCGTGGCACCCATGGTTCTTAACATGTCTATCTTATCTTTTGAAGACTTTGAACTTACCGCCAAAATACATTTATAACCCTTTACAATACTTACCATGGCAAGACTAAATCCAGTATTCCCGGAAGTAGTTTCTATTATTGTACAGCCTTTGGTCAAGAGTCCCTTTTCCTCGGCTTGATCAATTATATAGGAAGCAATCCGATCCTTAGAGGAATGCCCAGGATTAAATGCTTCTACCTTAGCATAAAAATTACCTGATAGTTTTGCGGTTATTTTGTTTAATTTGATGAGTGGAGTGTTTCCTATTAAATCAAGGATACTGTCGTAGGCATTTATCTTATGTTCCATAAAGGCTGTCTAGTTTTTGGTCTTAAGAACAATTAAGAAATTGTTAAAATTCCAGCACAAATTTACTATTTTTTTTTAATTATCGGATTTTTCCTTCTAAATCTAACATAAATGCATATTCCTTTGCCACTTCCTTCAAGGCCTCAAAGCGGCCGGAGGCACCACCATGGCCCGCATCCATATTAATATTAAGCAGCAATAAATTATCATTTGTTTTTAGTTCCCTTAATTTAGCGACCCATTTTGCAGGTTCAAAATATTGTACCTGTGAATCGTGCAATCCAGTAGTCACCAATAAATTAGGATAATCCTGTGCTATAACGTTGTCATAAGGGGAATATGATTTCATATAGTCATAAAATTCCTTTTCATTTGGGTTACCCCATTCATCGAACTCTCCTGTTGTTAAGGGAATTGAATCATCTAACATGGTAGTGACCACATCGACAAAAGGAACCTGTGCAACAACCCCATTATACAATTCAGGCGCCATATTGACTATCACTCCCATCAAAAGGCCCCCTGCAGAACCCCCCATGGCATATAAATGCTTGGCACTTGTATAATTATTATCAATCAAATATTTAGAGCAGTCGATAAAATCAGTAAACGTATTTTTCTTATTCAATAACTTGCCATCTTCATACCATTGTCTACCTAAATACTGTCCGCCTCGAATATGGGTAAGAACATAAACAAAACCACGATCCAACAAGCTTAAACGAACTGTCGAAAAATAAGGGTCTACGGTAGAACCATAAGAACCATAGGCATATTGTAAAACGGGTGTATTCGCGTTTATTTTGGTGTCTTTATGATATACAATTGACATGGGAACCTTAACCCCATCGCGTGCTGTTGCCCATATTCTTTCTGACCTGTAATTCTCTTTCTTGAATTTTCCGCCAAGGACTTCCTGTTCTTTTTTAACCTCTTTTTCTTTGGTTTTCATATTAAAATCGATAACCGAACTAGGCGTGGTTTGCGAATTGTAGGAATATCTTAAAATTTCCGTGTCAAATTCAGGGTTTTGACCCACATATGCAGTATAGGTTTCACTCTCGAAAGGTAAATAGTAACTATCCTTTTTGTCCCAACGTGTTATTTTTAACTTATTCAATCCATTCTCCCGTTCCGACAAAACATAATAATCCTTGAAAATATCGATATCCTCCAATAAAACATCTTCCCGATGGGCAATAAATTCCTTCCAATTATCAGATGAAGTACTGCTTTCCCCGACTTTCATTAATTTAAAATTCTTTGCCCCATCCTTGTTGGTTAGCAAATAGAACGAATCACCATAGTGTGAAATTGAATACTCCACCCCTCTTTCACGAGGTGAGAACATTTTAAATTCGCCATCAGGATTGTTTGCGTTTAAAGTTTGAAATTCAGAAGTTAATGTGCTATAACAGCCAATTATAATGTACTTTTTTGATTTTGATTTAAACACATAGGTGCCATATGTTTCATCCTTTTCGTGAAACACCATTTGATCTTCTGAAGAGGAGGTTCCGAATTTATGTTTATAAATCTTATCAGATCTTAAGTTTACAGGGTCTTTATTGGTATAAAACAAGGTCTTATTATCATTTGCCCAAATTGAGCCACCTGTAGTATTCTCAATTTTATCATCATAAATTTCACCAGTTTCAAGGTTTTTGATTTGGATTATATATTGTCTTCTAGCAATCGTATCAATCCCAAACGAAGCTAGTTTGTTATCCGGGCTTATTGCAATTCCGCCTAAATTGAAAAATTCATGCCCTTCGGCCATTTCATTTGCGTTGAACATTATTTCTTCAGGAGCATCCAATGTTTCTTTATGTCTGCTATAAATCGGATATTCCTTTCCCGTTTCGTATCTAAAAACATACCAATATCCATTTTGTTTATAAGGAACGGAAGAATCATCTTCCTTGATCCTGGATTTCATTTCTTCAAACAGAGTTTCCTGAAAGACCTTGGTATGTTCGGTAAGAGCATTATAATATGCATTTTCCTTTTCTAAATATGATATCACTTCCTCATTATCCCTATCTTTCAGCCAATAATAATCATCTACTCTTGTATCATTATGATTGGTTAACTCTTTAGGTACTTTTTTGGCCACGGGAGCCTCAGCTTTTATCATATTATTCTTTTCGTTTTGGCAAGAAATCGCAAAAGTAAGACTAACTAAAAAAACTAACCCTCTTTTTCCCAACTGTAGCATAAAAATTTGTTTATCGGCACAATTTAGTAATTTTGAACCAATCTATAGATAAATATAATTATGTTCGGAGATATGATGGGAATGATGGGCAAACTCAAAGAAGCCCAAGAAAAAGTTGAAGCTGCCAAGAAAAGATTAGACACTGTAACTCTTCAGGAAAGTTCTTCCGATGGCTTGCTCAAGGTGTCGATTACCGCTAACAGAACCATTAAGGAAATTAAGTTGGATGATAGGTTATTGCTAGATAAAGAACAGCTCGAGGATTATTTGATACTTACCATTAACAATGCTATTGAAAAGGCCACAATTGTTAATGAAGCAGAACTTTCAGCAGTAGCAAAAGAAGGAATGCCCAATATTCCTGGAATGGATTCGTTATTTAAATAGGCTATTGGCAAGTTTTTTGATAATTATAAAAAAAACCTAAACATGAAACGATTGTTATTTTTGTTTTTATTACCTATTTTTTTAAGTGCCCAAGCCGATATTTCGGTTGTTAAAGATTCAAAATGGTTGACAGATTTTGATAAGGCATTGAGCCAAGCTAAGAAAATTGACAAAAACGTATTGGTCTATTTCACTGGTAGTGATTGGTGTTCCCCATGTAAAATGTTAAAAAAAGATTTATTTGATTCAGTGGAATTTGATGAACTTTCAAATGATTACGTGCTTTTGTACGTTGATATACCACGGAATAGTGATTTACTTACTCCCAAACAAATGCAGCATAATAAAGAGATCTTGGGGAAATATAATAAGAAGGGGGTATTTCCTTTACTAAAAATAGTGAATTCAAAAGGCAATGAGTTGGATGAGTATTCAGGTTATAGTATGAATGGTGAGATTAGTTATCATTTAGCGTTACTTAATAAATACAAATAGTGAATATGCAATTATATTAAAAAGGGCCCTGACATTAATGCCAGGGCCCTTTTAGTATATTGATCTATGTTACCTTGATTAGTTGTTGATCAACCTAAATTCTGTTCTTCTGTTTACAGCATGCTCTCTTTCAGTACAAGAAACGCCCTCTTTACATCTGTTTTTGGTTTTGTTTTCACCATATCCGTTAGCTACCAATAAGCTAGAATTAACGCCTTTGGTGATTAGGTAATCAGCTACCGCTTTTGCTCTTCTTTCAGAAAGATCCTGATTGGATGTAGCATTTCCCCTTACATCGGTATGTGCCGCAATTTCCAATTTAACACCTGGGTTCTTTTGTAATACAGGCATTAAACGGTTGTCGATAATACTTTTAGCTTCAGAAGTCAAAGAAGCACTTCCTAAATTCCAATTAATAGGTAAAGCTTGGTATTCAACTAAAGAACACTCAACTTCTTTCCAAGTGGTTAATCCACCTTTTTCTTTCAAGGCTTCTTTAGTAATAGTTTTTGTTACAGCAGGTATTGTTTCTTCCACTGTATATGCATCTTTATCCAAAACAGTTTTTGTTATCTCTTTGTATTGGGCTGGGATAACTTCCTCAACAACTTTTGCCTCTTCCAATAAAACAGTTGTTGTGTATGTTGCATTTTGAGAGGACAAAGGTGACTTTGAAACAGAAGCCTCATTCGATAAAGCTTGTGTTGAAATAGTAGTAAATTCCGCAGGATACCCTTTGTAACACCAGTATCTACAATCATCAGGATTACCTGAAGCGCAATCAGGTGCGGCAGCTCCCAATTCCCATTGTGCATAGGCTGGTTTGACCTCAATTGTTTCAGAGGAACTAGCAAATGACGCAGGAATAACCTTCAATGAATTACCGCCTTCTTTTGAAATATAAGTGACAGTTTCAGTTCCCCATTTTGCTGGAATAACGGTTAATCTTTTACCAGCAGCTTTAACTTCAACTCTTTCAGTAATGGTTTTATAAGTTGCAGGTACTGTTTTTAAAATCTTGTAAGCTGGCTTAATTGTCAATGAAACTGTTTCGTTTACATAAACATCAGGGGTAGTACAGCGAACGTAACATTTACCTGGTTCCGGATTCGCTGGCAAATCTTGTGCCATCGTCATTGATGCAGTCATAACTGCAATTGCTAATAATACTTTTTTCATAATTAATAGTGTTTGTTATTTTTAGATTATAATATCGCGAAAGTATCTTTATTGATAATTTTCTTTTGCTGTTAAACTAAAAACAAATTAAGTCTCGATGAAATGCTCATATATTCGATGAAATACACTATTTGTAATCTTTTTACTACTTATTGATTTTTTATATGCCATGTTCAATTTCAAAAATTGTGTACCTTTAAGTAATACCTATTTGTAATGATTGAAATAAAAAAAGATAAGACCAATTCGTATAGATTTAACCTTAAGACCCAAGGAGGTCAGACATTGCTTAAAAGTGTTGTATTCACAAACAAAGATGAAATCAATAAAACCGTTAAGGACCTTAATCTTATTAAGGAATCCCAAGCTTTTTTTGAGCGAAAAACAAATTTTGATGGAAAGTTCTTATTTAGTTTAAAAAACAATGGTGGTCAAATAATTGGAATTAGTGAGCTTTATTCATCAGAGGCTGGAATGGAGAACGGTATAAAAAATTTGAAGAACAGAATTGCCTCCCTTGCCAGCCTTGGCGAACTATAATCTTTGTAGAATAGATAAAAATGTTTCATGCATATGACCTGTGTAATTCATATGGGTAACTATTCTTAATTTTCCTTGGCCCATGCCTATTATTGATACTCCTTTTTCCGCAAGTTTATTTAAGAAATCCACTTCGGTCATGGATTGTTCGTTTATTTCAAAAATGATTATGTTAGTTTCAATAGGTTCAACTTTTTTAATGTACGGTAAACCAGCCAAAACCAACCCTATTTCCTTTGCTCTTCTATGATCATCGGAAAGCCGCTCCAAATTATTATCCAATGCATAAATTGCTGCAGCTGCCAAATATCCGGCTTGGCGCATACCTCCCCCTAAAATTTTACGCACTCTTAAAGCGCTATTTATTAAATTTTTATCCCCAACCAAAACAGAACCGACAGGACAGCCTAATCCCTTACTAAAACAAACACTTATCGAATCGAATAACTCGCCATACTGTTTCGGGGATTCTTTTTTTTCGACCAAAGCATTCCACAAGCGAGCGCCATCTAAATGATATGCCAAGTTATGCTTTGAGCATATTGTTTTTATTCTTTTCAATTCTTCAAAATCCCAGCACGCACCTCCCCCTTTGTTTGTAGTGTTTTCAATACAAACCAAAGTCGTTAAAGGACTATGGTAAAAATCTGGGGGATTAATCGAAGCTTCAACCTGTTCAGCTGTCATCATCCCCCTCTGGCCATCTATAAGCCTACAAGAAACCCCGCTGTTAAAACTAACTCCCCCACCTTCATAATTATATACATGGGCATATTTATCACAAATCAATTGTTCCCCAGGCTGTGTATGCAATTTTATTGCCGTCTGGTTGGTCATAGTGCCACTAGGGAAAAACAAAGCAGCTTCTTTACCAAATAATGCTGCTGTTTTCTTTTCCAATAAATTAACCGAGGGGTCTGCCTTAAATACATCATCGCCAACTTCTGCAGACATCATGGCATTGAGCATGCCTGCGGAAGGTTTGGTTACGGTATCGCTTATCAGATTGATTATCATTATAGAGTCAATTTTAGTTTAATTGAAACCGCCGTTCCAATTGGACAACCATCCTGAATTTTTCTTGAACTTTCAAAAATGAGTAGATTCGACCAACCATTTTCCGCGAATTGGGCATTGACTTGAAAAAAAGCCCATAAGCGATAGAAAATAAAAAAAATGAATACGATTCATGATGGATTAAAGCTTGAATTAGTTGGACTAAATTTATGTAAAATAGATTGCACAACCATAGTTAAATCCTATTTTTGCTAAAAATGTTTTTATATGATAACTGTAGATCAAACCAAAGATCTCATTGAGCGCCTTGGTGCGTTAAGGAGGTATCTTTGACATAGATGCCAAACTTATTGAAATAGAGAATGAACAGGAAAAAACACTTGCCCCTACTTTTTGGGATGACCCCAAAAAGGCCCAAGAACAGATGAAATTCATTCAATCCAAGAAACATTGGGTTGACGATTACAACGCAGCTAAAGCACTTGTAGATGATTTAGAGGTATTGATGGAATTTCAAAAGGATGGTGATATTTCCGAAACCGAAGTTGAATCCCAATATATTAAAGCGACCCTACTCATTGAAAAATTGGAGTTCAAGAATATGCTCTCAGAGGAGGGTGATGAGCTTACGGCCATACTTCAAATAACTGCAGGTGCCGGTGGCACTGAAAGCTGTGATTGGGCCGCAATGCTGATGCGGATGTACATGATGTGGAGCGAAAAAAATGGTTATAAAGTAAAAGAGCTCAACTACCAAGAAGGGGATGTGGCTGGAATAAAAACAGTTACTCTGGAAATTGATGGGGAATATGCCTTTGGTTGGCTTAAAGGTGAAAATGGAGTTCATCGATTGGTTCGTATTTCCCCATTTGATAGCAACGCTAAAAGGCATACTTCATTTGCATCGGTTTATGTATATCCTCTGGTAGATGATAGTATTGAAATTGATATCAATCCTGCTGACATTGAAATTACCACTGCCCGTTCAAGTGGTGCTGGTGGACAAAATGTAAATAAAGTCGAAACCAAGGTGCAATTGGTTCACAAGCCTTCAGGTATTCAAATTTCATGTTCCGATTCGCGCTCACAACACGACAATAGGGCCACAGCGTTAAAAATGCTAAAATCCCAATTATATGAAATTGAACTACGCAAAAAATTGGAAGCCAGGGAAGAAATAGAATCCTCAAAAATGAAAATCGAATGGGGCTCCCAGATCAGGAATTACGTTATGCACCCCTATAAATTAGTCAAAGATGTAAGAACTGGCGAGGAAACAGGTAATGTAGATGCTGTTATGGATGGTAATATTGACCAATTCTTGAAAGCATTTTTAATGATGATGGGGCAAAAAGAAGAGAGTTGATGTTCACTTTCCTTAATAACTATCCTTAATAAAATGCACAAAATAGAAGCGATCATTTTCGATTTAGGAGGAGTTCTAATTGATTGGAATCCTAAATATCTCTATAGGGAAGTTTTTAATGGTAATGAGGAGAAAGTAGATTGGTTTCTTTCGAATATTTGTACTTCTGAATGGAATGTTGAACATGACGCCGGTAGACCATTAAAAGTGGGCACGGAATTGTTATTAGATCAATATCCTGAATACGAAGATTGGATTAAGATATATTATGACAGGTGGGTAGATATGCTCGGAGGAACTTTGGATGAAACCGTAGCTTTATTGAATGCTTTGAAACAAACGAATAAATATCAGTTATACGCCTTAACGAATTGGAGTGCAGAAACATTCCCGATTGCATTGGAACGTTTTGATTTTTTAAATAAATTTGAAGGAATTGTGGTTTCTGGGGCAGAAAAAACAAGAAAACCATTTCCAAGGATTTATGAAATACTTTTAGATAGGTACCAGATAAAACCCGAAAAAGCAGTCTTTATAGATGATAATTTCGAGAATGTTTTAGCTGCTGAAAAAGTGGGCATAAATGGAATCCATTTTAAAAGTGTCACTCAATTAATGAAAGAATTAAAAGCTATGAACATAGATATTTAATCTAAATTATAACTATTAAAAATGATAAAGATATACCATAACCCAAGATGCACTAAATCCCGTCAAAGCCTGGAAGTACTCGAAAAATCTGGAGAAAAATTTGAAATAATCAAATATATGGAAACTATTCCCACAAAAGCTGAACTGCGGGAAGTATTGGGATATCTAAACATATCAGCTGAAATTTTAATTCGAAAAAATGAAGCTATTTGGAAAGAAAATTATCGCGGAAAATTGCTTACGGATGAAGAAATACTTGATGCCATGATAGCACATCCAAAATTAATTGAAAGGCCTATCATTATTAAAGACCATAAGGCTGTCATTGGCAGACCCACGGAAAAAACAATTGATCTTTTAAAATAAGTTTAGTCACTTGCTCAAAATCAACTTATATTATTTATTGAAAAAAAATGCCCAAGCAATATTTGGCATATTAATTGACTATCAATTACTTGTGTATAAAGTCAATTTAACAAATTTTTAACCTATCACGGTTAAACCTTAAATTATTTTTGAATTCTAATTATCAAAACAACATGAAAATAAATATAACATACTTGGTTGCCTTTTTAACAATGTTATTAATGGGGGCAGAATTACAGGCACAATATGGATATGGAAACGGATATGGAAGCAGAGGAGGCTATGGCTACGGTAGACAACGTAATTCTATTCCTCAAGCCCAGGAAACACCTAAAGAACCTGAACCATTAACAGCTGATGAAATAGTTGATAATGAAATGCCTGCGATTGCCGAAGCTTTGGAATTAAACGATTTTGAAACTGCGGTTTTAAGTTCAACGCTTAAAAAGTATGTACAAGAGCGTATTGAAATGCAAATATTACAATTGAGTCCAGAGCAAATGCGCGATGGAATGATAAAAATTACGGAGCGCCAAGAGGCGGAACTTAAAGCGGGATTGCCATTGGAAAAGTATGAGGCTTTTGTTGAGCTACAGAAAAACGGGGTGACAAAAACCAAGAAAGAAAAAAAGAAGAAAGAAAAAAAGAAGAAAAAGAACTCTAAAAAGTCCGATAAAGGTTAACTACATAAACTAAATGAAAATACTACTCTCGTTATTAGGTGTTTGTATCACATCTATAACATTCGCTCAAAGACCGCAAGGACAAAGTATAGATCCAATAGACATAACGGGAATAGTAATCGACCAGGACACCGGACAACCATTAGAGTATGCTACCCTAATTCTTCAAAGTTTGCGCAATCCCGATAGGGTAACAGGTGGTATTACAGATGCCACTGGTAAATTCAATGTACAAACTATTCCTGGTAGATATAATGTGCGAATTGAGTTTATATCATATAAAACGTATTCCCAAGATGCACAAACATTTACAACTTCCACTGATTTAGGAACCATAAAACTTGCCATTGATGTTGAACAATTGGAAGGAGTTGAAGTTACAGGTGAACGAACCACGGTTGAATTACGCTTAGATAAAAAAATCTATAATGTAGGAACAGATCTTACTGTAAAAGGTGGCTCGGTCACGGATGTTTTGGATAATGTACCTTCTGTAACCGTAGATGTTGAAGGAAATATTAGTTTAAGAGGTAATGAGAGTGTTCGTATTCTTATTAATGGCAAGCCTTCTGCTTTATCAGGACTAAGCACTGAAGCTTTGCAACAATTGCCCGCAGAAGCCATTGAAAAAGTTGAAGTAATTACAAACCCCTCTGCAAGATATGACGCCGAAGGAACGGCGGGAATATTAAATATTATTCTAAAACAAAGCAAAACGGCAGGACTTAATGGTTCAGCAAGTTTGAATGTTGGTAACCCAGATAGTTATGGCGGCAACCTTAGCCTTAATCTAAGACGGGAGAATTTCAATATCTTCACAAATACCTCATACCGTTATCGCAGTGGCCCCGGAAATGCTCTTTTTGAGCAAGAAAATTTCAACCTTGATGGCAGTACAGCCAGCTTTCAGGATGAATATAGGGATTATCAAAGGCAAAGCGACGGTTTTAACACCAATATAGGGTTTGAGTATTTCATTGATTCTACCAGTAGCATTACCAACTCATTTGTATATCGAAAATCCAACGGTGACGATAGTATTGATATTGATTTTTTCAATTTTGATGCCAGCCAAAATCCCACGATACAAAGAAACAGGTTCACAAACGAGCTTGAAGATGAGGAAGACATACAATATTCTGTAAATTATAAAAAGAATTTCGATAAAGATGGTCATGAACTTACTATGGATTATCAATATTCAACTGGGAGTGAATTGGAAAATTCTATAATAAACGAGTTTATTATAGGTGAAACTTCAACACTGCCAACCGAGCAAACTATTAACGATGAAAGCCAAATAAGACAGCTAGTGCAAATGGATTATGTACTGCCCTTCGGTAGAGACAACAAATCGCAATTTGAATTGGGTTATCGAGGCACCTTCAATAATTTTAATACCGATTTCAATTTTGGAATATTGGAAAATGGGACTTTAAACAGCGACCCCAACTTTAGCAATGAACTTAATTATAAGGAATATGTGAATTCAGCTTATACCCAGCTTGGCACCAAAATAAATAAGTTCAATATTTTGGGAGGTATGCGCATGGAAGCGTCAGACATTGGAGTAGAACTTGTTAAAACCAATGAAATAAGCAATAAACAATATGTAGATTGGTTCCCTTCCTTGTTTTTAGGCTATGAGTTTTCCGAGAAAGAACAACTTACCATTAGTTATAGTCGAAGATTGCGAAGACCACGTTCAAGATTCATAAATCCGTTTCCATCACGTTCCAGTAACACCAATCTATTTCAAGGAAATCCTAATTTGGATCCAACATATACTAATGCCTTTGATCTAGGGTATTTAAGAAGATGGGATAAAGTTACCTTTAATACATCAGCATATTACAATCAATCCACAGGTGTCTTTCAATTTATAACGCAAGAAAGAGGCGATTTTGTGGAAATTGAAAATCCGGATGACCCAACAAATCCAGTTATGGTTCCCGTGCAGGTTCGTACACCTATTAATCTTGCTACGGAAAGTAGATATGGTATGGAGTTCACTACATCGTATATCCCAAAAAGAAGTTGGAGGTTAAGTTGGAATATTAATTTATTCCAAAGACAATTAAGGGGAGATTACAACTATGTGAATTTTCAGGATCAAGAAATCGTCCAAAATTTCGATGCCGATAATTTTACATGGTTTACGCGGTTCAGCGCTAAACTTCCATTACCTGGAAAAATTGATTTTCAAACCAATTTGTTTTATAGGGGACCATCAGAAAACGCACAATCAAAGAACAAAAGTATTTTAAGCACAAATATGGCTTTTAGCAAGGACATCGTGAAAGATAAGGCCACATTATCTTTGAATATCAGGGATTTGTTCAATACAAGGAAACGTAGAAGTGAAACAAGAACAGATAATGTGTATACCTATAGCGAATTTCAATGGAGACAACGTTCTATTACATTATCTTTTCTTTATAGGTTCAACGAACCACAAAGACAAAGAAATAGAAATGGAGAAAGAAATGGCGGTGATGATGATGAATTTGAAGGATAAACCAAAATATTACATAAAGTCACAAAACAAAAAAGAAGCCCGTTGGCTTCTTTTTTTATTCCTCTAGACGTGCAGCTCTTTTAGCCTTGCGTCTTTCTTTCCAAAATTCAACAATATTGCCTCCCAACCAGTAAGGCACAACGAACATCAATAAAAATATCATTAACCAGAACCCAATAGTCAAAATGGTCAAAAACGCTAAAAATCCTAAATATTGGTCGAACTCGAACATCTGTTTTTCTTTTAAGGCATAAATATACTTTGAAAAGTGTTAACCGAGCAAATCAAAAGCAAAAAAAATCTTCATTTATTTAAAATTTTAGTTTAACACAAGGGGTAATATTTCATCAATGAAGTACCTTTGTAATAAACCAAAATACCATATTATGAGTTTCAGGATTGAAAAAGATACGATGGGAAAAGTTGAGGTTCCCTCCGATAAATACTGGGGTGCACAAACCGAACGTTCCCGAAATAATTTTAAAATAGGTCCGTCTGCTTCTATGCCATTGGACATTATTTACGGATTTGCATATTTAAAGAAAGCCGCGGCTTACGCCAATCATGAATTAGGTGTCCTCCCCCAAGATAAAAGAGATTTAATCGCTATGGTCTGTGATGAAATCCTTGCAGGTAAGTTGGATGATCAATTTCCTTTAGTAATATGGCAGACGGGTTCTGGTACACAAAGCAATATGAATGTAAATGAGGTAATTGCCAATCGTGCCCATGAAATTGCAGGAAAAGTGATAGGGGAAGGTGAAAAGACCATACAACCTAACGATGATGTGAATAAATCACAATCATCTAACGATACATTCCCAACAGGAATGCACATTGCTGCTTATAAAAAGATTGTAGAGACAACAATTCCCGGGGTAACAAAACTAAAAAATACACTCCTTAAAAAATCCAAAGACTTTAAGGCTATTGTAAAGATTGGCCGTACCCATTTAATGGATGCCACTCCCCTAACCTTGGGACAGGAATTTTCCGGATATGCTTCCCAATTAGAACACGGGCTTAAGGCTTTAAACAATACATTGGATCATCTTAGTGAATTGGCATTAGGAGGAACCGCTGTGGGTACTGGTCTTAATACACCTAAAGGGTATGATGTTCTTGTAGCAAAATATATTGCTAAATTCACAGGCTTGCCATTTAAAACCGCTGAAAACAAATTTGAAGCATTAGCTGCCCATGATGCTATAGTTGAAAGTCATGGAGCTCTTAAACTATTGGCGGTATCCTTGAACAAAATAGCCAATGATGTGCGAATGATGGCTTCTGGACCACGTTCCGGTATTGGCGAAATAATCATACCTGCCAACGAGCCAGGGAGCTCTATAATGCCTGGTAAGGTAAATCCAACACAATGTGAGGCATTGACCATGGTTTGCGCCCAAATTATGGGTAATGATGTAGCAGTGACCATAGGTGGCACTCAAGGTCATTACGAACTCAATGTATTTAAACCAGTAATGGCAGCCAATATTTTACAGTCAGCACAATTATTGGGCGATGCGTGCGTAAGTTTTGACATTAATTGTGCGGCTGGTATTGAACCAAATCACGAAGTAATTAAAGAATTGTTGAACAATTCTTTAATGCTAGTAACTGCACTTAATACCAAAATAGGGTACTACAAAGCTGCAGAAATTGCCAATACTGCACATAAAAATGGTACCACTTTAAAAGAAGAAGCTGTAAATCTTGGTTATGTTACTGCCGAGGATTATGATGAATGGGTAAAACCTGAAGACATGGTCGGTAGTTTAAAATAAACCAATTATGATGAAACAAAAAAAGGGGACTATCTTAGTTGATAGTCCCCTTTTTATATATGGATAGTGTTGTTTTATTTTAAAGCGAACTTGGAAGTTCCCAATAATTTCAATTTGTCATCATAAACATTTACCATATAATTTCCTTTTTGGAAATCACCAGCCGGCTTATTTATGTAATCACAAACATCTAAAGACTTGTTTTCATAATAGAAGTTAGTTCCTTTGCTATATGTTACAGAAGCACCGGAATCGTTGGTCTTTGAATAACTTTCGCCGAGAACATTTCCTTGTGGGTCAAGAACCTCAACAAAAAATTCCCTGTCACCAGCTTCAGCAATTACATTGTCTGCAACTGTAAAGCAAATCTTGAATTTATCAGTAGCCTTAGATCTTGAAGTAGAAACCAATTTACCACTTGTACGCTCTTTTACGGCATCTACACTGAACTTGGATAAGTTCAAAGCAGAACCCTTTTCAACAGCATCTGCCAATTGTGTATTTTGTACAACCAGTGAATCGTTGAAAACTGTTTGTTTTTCCAATTCAACATACGTACTGTCACGTTGCATGGCAATAAATGTATTTGAACGTGTAAGTGAATCAACTTGCGCAAGCAATTGTTCTCTTTCTGCCTTCAATACCCCTACTTGTCTTCTATATCTTGCTAAAGTTGAGATATCTGCTTTCATAGTTGTCACAGAATCAATGTATTTTGCAATATTGTCCCTTGCTGTAACCAATTCTTCATTCGTGGCATTGCTTTCCAATATAGCTTTGTCATATTCTGACTTTAGGCTATTCAAATCCTCTACTACCAGCTGTTTTTCCTGAGTAAGTACAGTTTCGGTCTTTTTCTTGTCTTGGTAAAGACTTACTGTGTAGATAATTGTACCCAAAAGCACAACACCTAGCAAACCTGCCAATACTTTTAATCCATTGTTATTCTTTGTGTCCGTCATAATTTTAAAATTAATTAACCTTTTTTTACTTTTAACAAAAGTGTTTGTTTGTTCAGTCTATATACGGTTCATCTTTGTATTTAGATTTTTTGGTTGAAAAATATTTAACATTTTATCAAATAACGAATGAACATATGATAGCTTTATCAAAAAAATATTGAAAACAATAAGGAATGTCGTTACGCATTATTTCTTTTAAGCCTAAGTATATCAATAATTTTCGTGATTTAAATGAAGCATGGTTGGAGAAATATTTTTATGTTGAACCCAAGGATACCATGTTACTGGAAAACAGTAAAAAATCAATTATTGATAAAGGCGGTTTTATCTATTTTGCGGAGTACAATGATGCCATCGTAGGATGTTTTTCTTTTATTAAATTGAATGATATATCCTATGAGTTGGGTAAAATGGCCGTTGACCCAAAATATCAAGGATAAAAAATAGGTCAGGAACTCCTTTCCTTTGCCATAAATTTTGCCAGGGAAAAGGAATGGGAACGTATAGTGATTTACTCAAGTACTAAATTGCCCATAGCGCTATATCTTTATAGAAAATTTGGATTTAAGGTTATAGAATTGGAAGAAGACCTACCTTATACCAGAAGTGATATTATAATGGAGTTAATATTGGTTAATACAAATTGATAAACGATGAAAAAACTATTGTTGATACTAATGAGCTTAAACCTTTTAATTACTGGTTGCAAAGAAGCTAAAAAATCGAAGGAAGCACCGCTTTTAGATTCAGAGCCTGCTTATGCGCTAGATGAAGTCCCGTCTAAACCGACGAAGGAAAATAAGAATTCCCAGATTAAAATCATTCCAATAGAGCATGCTACGGCTGTCTTGGAGTGGGAAAACATTGTCATTTATATTGATCCTGTTGGTGGGATTGAAGCTTTTAAAGACCAAGAAAAACCAGATTTGATTTTAATTACCGATATTCATGGAGACCATTTTAGTTTGGAAACCTTAGAGGCATTAAACACTGAAAAGGCCAAAATAATGGCACCAAAAGCCGTAGCCGATAAAATGCCTGAAGAGTTTACTACACAAATCGATGTTTTGAACAATGGTGAAACCAAGAACCGTTATGGAATAATGGTTGAGGCAATACCTATGTATAACTTACGGGAAGAAGCCAAAGGCTTTCATGAAATTGGTCGTGGTAATGGTTATGTTCTGAATATGGGTAACCAACGTATTTATTTTTCTGGTGATACCGAAGACATCCCTGAAATGAGGAACTTACAAAATATTGACAAAGCCTTTATTTGTATGAATCTCCCTTACACTATGACAATACAAAGTGCTGCAAACGCCGTGTTGGAATTCAAACCAAAACAAGTCTATCCATACCATTATCGCGGAAATCCGGATGTAAGCGATGTTACTAAATTCAAAGAGTTAGTAGATGAAGGTAATGCCGATATAGAGGTAATCCAGCTTGATTGGTATCCCAATTCAGAATTCTGAATTCAGAATTCCATATTTCCTACCGTATCAACTTTTTGTATTTGAGTCGCTTAGGAATCAAATCCCCACCTAATCGTTTCTTTTTGTTTTCCTCATAATCAGAGAATGATCCTTCAAAGAAATAGACTTGTGAATCCCCTTCAAAGGCTAAAATATGGGTACAGATCCTATCTAGGAACCACCTATCATGGGAAATGACCACTGCACAACCTGCAAAATTCTCCAAACCTTCCTCTAATGCACGTAAGGTATTGACATCTAAATCGTTAGTTGGCTCATCTAATAGTAATACGTTACCTTCCTCTTTTAAGGTCATTGCTAAATGGAGTCTGTTACGTTCACCCCCGGATAACATATTAACCTTTTTATTTTGTTCACTCCCTGAAAAGTTGAACCTACTTAAATAGGCACGGGAATTTACCTGTCGCCCTCCCATCATAATCAGCTCTTGTTCATCACTAAAATTCTGCCAAATAGTTTTTTCCTGATCAATATTGGAATGGCTCTGGTCAACATAAGCTATTTTCACAGTCTCCCCTACTTCAAATTCCCCTTTATCAGGTTTTTCTTCACCCATGATCATTCTAAAGATGGTGGTTTTCCCAGCGCCATTGGGCCCAATTACTCCTACAATTCCAGCTTGAGGGAGTTTAAAGTTCAGTTCTTCATACAGTAATTTATCGCCATAAGCTTTACTAACACCTTTTGCTTCAATCACATTGGTTCCAAGTCGTGGACCATTGGGAATGTATATCTCCAACTTTTCATCGAGCTGTTTTTGATCTTGGCTCATGAGTTTATCGTAATTCTTTAGACGGGCTTTCTGTTTTGTCTGCCTTCCCTTAGCTCCTTGACGCACCCATTCCAACTCACGCTCCAATGTCTTTTGATGTTTAGAGGCAGTTTTGCTTTCCTGTGCCATTCGTTTGGATTTTTGATCCAGCCAACTGGAATAATTCCCTTTCCAAGGAATACCTTCACCTCGATCCAATTCCAATATCCAACCAGCTACATTATCCAAGAAATACCTATCGTGGGTTACCGCTATTACGGTTCCTTTATATTGTGCTAAATGATGTTCTAACCAATGTACAGACTCAGCATCCAAATGGTTGGTAGGTTCATCTAAAAGTAGTATTTCAGGTTCCTGTAAAAGAAGTCTGCAGAGAGCCACACGCCTTCTTTCCCCACCGGACAGAATACTTATTTTTTTATCTGGCTCAGGTGTGCGTAGGGCATCCATGGCAATTTCCAATTTCGTATCGAGTTCCCATGCATTGGAAGCATCTATCTTATCCTGCAGCACTGCTTGCTTGTCCATCAACTTTTGCATCTTATCAGCATCCTCATAGACTTCAGGCAGACCGAACATGTCATTGATCTTGTTGTACTCATCCAGAATGGCAACAGTTTCCGCGACTCCCTCTTTAACAACCTCTAAAACAGTTTTCTCCTCATCTAAGATTGGCTCCTGCTCTAGGTATCCTACATTGTAGCCTGGTGAAAAAACCACATCGCCTTGATAGTTTTTGTCGGCTCCTGCTATAATTCGCAAAAGTGTAGATTTACCAGAACCGTTTAATCCCAATATTCCAATTTTAGCCCCGTAAAAAAAGCTTAGATATATGTTTTTTAATACTGGGGTATTCGCATTTTTATACGTTTTAGTGACCCCAGACATGGAGAAAATGACTTTCTTATCGTCAGACATAATAATGAATAGATTAAATTATAAGAAGTGAAAACTGAATTAAACCCTGCCTTTTAAAGCATTAAATACCCAAGCAATAGCAAAAAATCCGATGCCTACCGAGGCAAAACCCCATCCTGCAACATCATCATATCTAAAAGCACCAAGTGCTATTAATCCTAGTCCAACTATAACCATTATAAAAGTTGCCCATGCAAGCACGGTATTTTTGTTCATTCCCATTTTTCTTCAGTTTGGTTTTTGGTAGCTTCAAATATCGTGAATTTTAGAAGAAATTCTTATCAAAACCCCACACTTTTATTGTTCAAAAGGAAATTTGATTCCATTTTGTTTACGCACCTCATCCATTAATTGGCATAAATCCAGACTGTTTTGATAGCTCCAAAGATCACTTTCCCGTTTTCCTGATTTTAAACAAGATTGTACTTCTTCAATTTCATAGGTATAGCCGTTTCCTGGAGTTGGCATATCAACGTGTTCCATTACCCCATCTTTTTTCAATGAATATCCCTTAGCCGAATGCCACTGGGGTTTAAGGAAAATCGAACCGCTACTTCCCGAGATTTCCGCTTCCATCTTTGACTCTGAAGTGAGTCCGCTGTATAGTACAGCTTGTGCTTCATCATATTCAAGAATCATTGAGGTTTGTATTTCTACACCTGTTTTATAAAATTTTGAAGATGATAATATTTTATTGGGTTTTCCAAGAAGTATATAGGAAAGAAAAATAGGATAAATACCTATATCCAACAAAGTTCCGCCACCAAGAGCAGGATTCAATAATCTACCCTCCTCCGACCTATTCAAAGCGTAAAAAGCAAAATCAGCATGCAAATAACCTATTTTACCAATTGAACCATTATCGACCAATTCCTTGGCTTTTCTGATAGATGGATTAAAACGTGCCCACAGAGCTTCCATCAGAAACACCGAGTTTTCTTTTGCAACCACAATCATCTCCTCTACCTCTGCACTATTAATTCCAATAGGTTTCTCACAAAGCACATGTTTCCCATGTTTCATTGCCTTTATACTCAATTCTTTATGGGAAGTATGGGGTGTGGCAATATATATTACATCAACATCCTCACAGTTAAATAATTCATCATAGCTTCCAAAAGCATGTTTGGCATCATATTCTTTTTTAAAATCCTTTGCCTTATCAAAACTTCGGGAAGCAACTGCATTTATTTCAGCATTTTGAACAAGTCTAAGGTCATGCGCAAACTTATGTGCAATTCCTCCTAATCCTACAATACCCCATTTGATTTTTTGTTCCATATTCATTTTATACAATTCCCAAAAGTAATCAAATTTCATTCTTATCTTTAGCCTACATTTTAGAAACTACAAGAAATATGGACATAAAGTTCAATAAAAACGAAGATCAAAATAAACTTCAACTTTCACAGCTTAAAAAAAAGCTTTCACAAGTAAAATTAGGCGGCGGTAGAACGCGTGTCGCAAAACAACATGCCCAAGGGAAAATGACCGCTAGGGAGCGAATTGAATATCTATTGGATTCTGATGAAAAAAGTATAGAAATCGGGGCATTGGTGGGTGAAGGAATGTATGAGGAACATGGTGGATGCCCTTCAGGTGGGGTCGTAATAAAAATTGGACATATAAAAGGTAAGCAATGCATTGTGGTTGCCAATGATGCGACCGTAAAAGCAGGCGCCTGGTTTCCCATTACTGCCAAAAAAAACCTACGTGCCCAAGAAATTGCTCTAGAGAACCGTTTGCCCATTATTTATTTGGTAGATAGTGCCGGGGTTTATCTACCTCTGCAAGATCAAATATTTCCAGACAAAGAGCATTTTGGACGCATTTTCAGGAACAATGCAATAATGAGCAGTATGGGAATTACCCAGATTGCTGCTGTGATGGGAAGCTGTGTTGCAGGTGGGGCGTATCTACCTATTATGAGCGATGAGGCCCTTATCGTAGATAAAACAGGTAGTATATTTTTGGCAGGAAGTTATTTGGTGAAAGCTGCCATAGGTGAGGAAGTGGATAATGAAAGCTTAGGAGGAGCCACTACACATTGTGAAATAAGTGGTGTTACCGATTATAAGGCCAAGGATGATAAGGATGCCCTGAACAAAATAAAAAATATAGTTGACAAAATTGGGGATTTTGACAAGGCTGGATTTAATCGCAGGAAAGCTCAAAAACCGAAAGAAAAAATAGAGGATATTTATGGAATACTTCCTGGTTCGCGTACCGAGCAATATGACATGGGGGAAATAATAAATCGTTTAGTAGATAACTCGGAGTTCGAAGAATATAAGGAAGGCTATGGCAAAACTATTCTTACCGGTTATGCCCGTATTGATGGTTGGGCGGTAGGTATAGTTGCCAATCAACGAAAAGTAGTAAAGACTGCCAAAGGCGAAATGCAATTTGGCGGAGTTATATACTCCGATTCTGCTGACAAGGCGACGCGTTTTATTGCCAATTGTAACCAAAAGAAGATTCCATTGGTATTTCTACAAGATGTAACCGGTTTTATGGTAGGTAGTAAAAGTGAACAAGGGGGTATTATTAAGGATGGTGCCAAAATGGTGAATGCTGTCAGTAATTCCGTAGTACCCAAATTTACGGTCATTATCGGAAATAGCTATGGTGCCGGCAATTATGCCATGTGTGGAAAAGCCTTTGATCCTAGATTGATTGTCGCATGGCCCAGTGCCGAATTGGCAGTTATGAGTGGTAATTCTGCAGCCAAAGTGCTGTTGCAAATTGAAAAAGCATCCTTAAAAAATAAAGGTGAAACTATTACAAAAGCCAAGGAAGAGGAATTATTCAATAAAATAAAGCAGCGATACGATAATCAGGTATCACCTTATTATGCCGCATCACACTTATGGACAGATGCCATCATAGACCCCTTGGATACCCGCAAATGGATATCAATGGGTATAGAGGCCGCCAACCATGCTCCAATTGAAAAACCTTTTAATATGGGGGTGTTGCAGGTTTAAACCTAAGAAATATTAATTACTGTTCAAGGGATTGTTGATAAACGTAAAAAGTTCTTGATTTATGTTTTTTTCTGTTAGTTTGTAAACCGTCGTTTTCTGTCTTTGAGAAGATGCTCCATAATCAAGGAAAGTGGTTACTTTGAGATAAGTGGGGCTATATCCCTTATTTCCAAAATATTTAAGATTTAGATGCCATTTACCAACGAGGTCTTCGGCCACCAAGAATTGTTCGGAAGAATACCCAATTGTTTTCTCATCCCTGATCCTATTAGGATTACTTTCCAAGGTATGGCTCCAAGTCAAATTGCTATAATCTGGTTTCACGAATTGCATTTCAAATTCGGCTTCACTATTGTTCCATTCAAAAACCAATCGGGTACCTATAAAATCAAAATTTTCTGCACTTCCAGTTGAACCGGTCAATTCATCACCATACATGGTCACTAGATTATTTGATTCCGTACGAATAAGTGAGCTGATAGGGTCAAGATTGGAAGTTATGGTGTCTAACCTTCGCGATGTTTCATAGCGGGCATATAGGCTAAGGGCTTTTCTATAGTCAGCGGTTTGAACATAAGCATTGGCCAGATCACGATAAGATTGCGCATATCTTGGTCTTAGTCTTAATATCATCTTATAGGTTTCCAAAGCAGCCCCTAAATTACCCTGTTCCTCTTGAATGTAAGCAAGGGCTTTCAAGGCATTAGGATTGTTTTCAAAAGACTTCAAAAAATCTCCCAATATCTCGTTAGACACATAAGTAGCTTGCCATTTCTCTATAAAATAAGTGGAAGCATCCAGATAATAATAAGGGGAATCATCATAAAGTTTTAGGTACTTATTGTAGGTTTCCAAGGCTTCTTCCTTAGTATTGCTCTTTTGAAGTTCAATGAGATACTTGGGTGCTTCGCGTTTAAATGTAGATGCCGTCACATAATCGCTATTACTCCTTTTTGGTGATTCTTTCTGGACCTTTTTCCAGCTAAGAGCAACTCCATCTTTGGTGTTAATGATGACCATACCTCCCGCAGCGATATTGCCATACCTTGCCATACTTGATTGTCCGGGGATTATGGCAATACGATCGATAGATTCTATGGATACGAAAGTTGGGGCGGATTTAAAAATACTACCATCGACTTCGTAAACAGCGGCTCGGGTTTGTTGTCCTAAGGCGAAATTACCTCCACGTATGAACAAACCCCGTTCGGGAAAACCTGAAATAGGATCTATTACGGTACGCACAGATATATTGGGAAATTTACCCAGCAAGGCCGATAAAATGTCTGTAGCTCCAGGATTAAGATGGGCACCTTCCAGAATCTGCATCGAATAGCCTACTCGATCTTTGTCTATATAACCTATCGACGTTTTAATGATTTTTTTATTCGTTGCATATTCCTCACGCATATCTATTTGACTCTTTCTCTGTCTTTCAACGACCACTTCTTTCAACTCTTCCACTTTTGGCGTTAGCTGTATATTCAATATTGTTGTGACATCCTCTACTATAATTTCTGTGGTTTGCATACCTACATAACTATAAATCAAAACATCGCCCGGCGAGGCATTAATTGAGTAATTGCCCTTGGCATCGGTTTTTGTTCCCCTGTCAGAACCTTTGATTATAATATTGACATTCGAAATTGTCCGCCCAAGGTCGGTGACTACACCACTTATTGTATTCGATTTTTTTTGGGCCGATAAAGAAAAGGATAGAAGAAATAGTAGTTTGAATAGAAGGTACTTTTTCATATCAAAGGTTTTGTCAATAGTTGCAAAGTCAAGATAAGAAAAATTATCTCTTTCTTTATCGATGCTTTATACGATTATTCATACAATTCAAACACAAAAAAATACTATCACTTAAAATATTAGCGCTTTTAACCGATTGGAAATATTTATTGTGGTAACGATGGAATTCTAATCTTGAAAATAGTAAGGGTTGTTAACCCTTAGATACCTAATTTTTGTTCGAGAGTCTTCTTTCTTGAAATCTTGCCGTTTTTGGTTTCCATAAAGTGTGAAACGTTCAATATTTCCTTTGGCAATTCATATTCCTCAAGTCCCTTAAGGGATTTAAAACTTTCTAAAAGACCTACTATTTCATCTTCCCTTTCTAATATTAATGTCAGCTTTTGACCCAGTTTTTCATCTGGAAGTCCTACTATAAAAAATCTGGATTCCAAAAGGGGTGCGAGCTTTGTTTCAATCTGCTCCGGTATCAATTTCACACCTCCCGAGTTGATTACATTGTCATATCTGCCCAACCATTCGAACTCGGTATCCGAAATAATCCTTACTACATCATTGGTTACTATGGGTTCTGTGGCAATATTCGGTGCTTTAATAATTAGGCAATCCCGGTTGTCTTTTGAAACTGTGATATTCACAAGGGTTTTAAAAGGATTCTCGATGGGGCCTGTCCTGAGCACACCTTGTTTGCCGGCAGGCAGGGTCGAAGGGCTCGCACTAATAGCTGAAAGGTGGTTTATCTTTTTTAAAGCAATATGGGAAGCGGTCTCTGTCATCCCATAGGTCTCGTAAACCTGTGTTTTAATATTCTTGACCTTTTCTTTTAAACTATGTGAAATTGGTGCGCCACCAACAATCAAATTTTTAATTTGGTCCAATCGTGCCAATGAATTTTCCACTTGCAAAGGTACCATGGCACAGAAATCATAGGACTTATTTTTTAATTCAATAAGTGGATTCGATGAAGGTTTTACAACATCCAATTCCAAACCCAAGACCATAGCTCTTACCAACATCATTTTTCCAGCAATATACTCAGCTGAAAGACACAATAATGCCGAATCCCCGGCTTGCAAATTGAAAAATTTACCTGTCGCCAAGGCAGAATTGACCATATGCTGCTTCTTTAAGGTAATTTGTTTTGGCACACCAGTTGAACCTGATGTCTGCAATGTTATATAATCGTTAGAATCAATCCAATCCAATAAAAATTGCCCCACCTTCCCCTCATAGTCATCTCCCTCTTTTATGAGACTATAACTTATTTCATCCAATTCATCATAGGAAATGGATATACCGTTTAACTTGAATTTTGGATGTACCCTAGTGTAATTCGCCTTCATCGTTGTTTAGAGCTAAATAAACCTCTTTTTCCATTACTTCCCCTGTCAACCGTTCTCTCCAATTGGTCCAGCCATATTTTTTTGAAAAGAATAGTAATAGAATTGGATAAATCACAAATACGGGAATCAAAACATCCCAACCCAATCCTGGGTCAGAAATATCCCTATAAACAGAATCTGTCTGAAAGGCAGTCCAGTCCGCCGTAACCAGTAGTGCGGCTGTGAGGTTATTGGCCGCATGAAAACCCAATGCTAATTCAAGTCCTTCATCCATTAAGGTCAGAATACCTAGAAAGAAACCTGTTCCAATGTAGAAAATCAATATTCCATAACCTAGTTTTGCCACCTCTGGATTGAAAATGTGCATAAGTCCAAAAAGTGTGGATGTGACAACCAAAGGCACCCATCTATTTTTAGCCATTATACCAAGACCTTGCATTAAATACCCTCTCATATAATACTCTTCCATACTCGTTTGAATGGGAATCATAATGATAGAAATAATTGCCAAGATCAAAAAAGGTTCCAAATTAAAATTAAATATGTAATCATCAGGGGAGGCATAAACATCAATTATAATAAAAACCGTGGATATAAAGGCCCATACAATAAATGCCATCCAAATTCTTTTGAAATCTATTTTTTTTCGGGAGGTTGTTAAATCCGTTATTCGCTGTTTATGAACAAACCTAGTGTATGCAAATAAACATAGAATGCCAATCGCAAAAGTCAATAACATAAAAAACAAAAAAGTATTGGTTCCCAATACCTCGGCCATAACACCAAGGTCACCACTTGCTAATACACTTATTGAATCGGATTTTATCAATAATGCCGCAATCAATGGTATTCCGCCCATTATTTGCCATCCAAAGAAAACCAAAATGAAGCCTATAATATATCTCCATGATTCGCTTAAACCCTTATACCCCTTTTCTATATACATAAATCCCGTATTAAATTAGATTTCCAGTTTTTATTCTTGTCAATATAAATATATCCTTTTTCAACAACTAACGTACATTCAAAGTTGTTGGTGAATAAACTACCGGTTCCTAAACCCTGAGGCATGGTGTTTTTTAATTTAAATGTCCATTGGGCAATTGCATTAAGGCCAATATTGCTTTCCAAGGCGCTAGTAATCCACCACCCAATTCCGAGGTCCTCTGCGATGGTTATCCATTCCTCGCTACCTTTAAACCCACCTACTAAACTCGGTTTTAAAATAATGAATTTAGGCTGTATGGTTTGTAGCAATTCCTTCTTTTTTGTTACATCGAAAATACCAATCAATTCTTCGTCCAAAGCAATTGGCAAAGGGGATAGAATACATAACTCTTTCATTAACTGAACATTACCTTGTTTTATTGGTTGTTCTATGGAATGTATGTCAAAACTGGACAAAATCATGAGCTTTTTCAAAGCTACTTCTGGTTTAAAAGCTCCGTTGGCATCTACGCGAAGTTCAATTTCATTCTTTGTATACTTTTTTCTAATGGATTGCAACAATGAAATTTCAGTTTGAAAATCAATGGCTCCAATTTTCATTTTTATACATTTAAAACCTTCCTCTAATTTTTCTTGGATTTGTTCCAACATAAAACCCTCATCACCCATCCATATTAAACCGTTAATGGGGATTTTAGCTTCATTTCGAGTAAAATCGGATGGGAATAACTCAAACGGATTATTCGATTCCAAAGACATAAAAGCCTGTTCCAATCCAAATTGAATGCTAGGGAAATATTTTAGGTCATCCCATAATTGTTCTTTGCCCTTTTCAATATTATCACAGACCCATTTCAATTTTTGCTTATATTCCGGCACATCATCAAAGCTCAGCCCTTTGAACATTCCACATTCACCAATACCATACTTCCCGTTTTTTTCAAGAATAAGGAACCAAGTATCCTTTTGGGTAAGAATTCCTCGTGAAGTACCGCTGGGTATTTTGAATTTAAGAGTGTATTTTTTTACGGTGGCTTTCATAAGTTGCTGCCAAATTTAACTATATTTTAGGTCTAAAAAACAAAGAAATGCAATCGATAGACGGCAAAGTTATTTGGGTGACGGGCGCCTCATCAGGAATTGGGGAAACTCTTACGTATGCCCTGGATAAGAAAAATTGCAAGCTGATTATCTCCTCTAGGGATGAAATTGCGCTTAACAGAGTGAAAAAAAATTGCCTAAATAGTCATAACATAAAGATCCTTACAATGGATTTGGCCGATTTTGCGACTATGGACCAAAAGGTGGAAGATGCCCTATCTTTCTTCGGGGAATTGGATATTCTGGTAAATAATGCCGGAATTAGCCAACGATCCCTAATCATTGACACCGATTTTGAGGTTTATAAAAAACTAATGGAAATTAACTATTTGGGAACCGTTGCCCTATCAAAAGCAATACTCCCCTATTTTAAGGCTAACAATAATGGTCATTTTGTTACCGTGACCAGTTTAATGGGAAAATTCGGTTCCCCATACCGTTCAGGTTACTGTGGTGCCAAACATGCCTTACATGGCTTTTTTGACGTTTTACGGATGGAACATGAAAAAGACGGAATTAATGTTACCATGATTTGCCCAGGATTTGTGCAAACCAATATTGCAAAGAATGCATTGACCGCAGATGGAAGCATTCAGAACAAAGATGATGTTGCCACCAAAAACGGATTGCCTGTTAAAATATTTGCAAATAAAATGATACGCGCCATTGAGCGTAAAAAATATGAGGCGTACATAGGGAGGGGTGAAATCAAAGGAATTTATCTAAAAAGATTCTTTCCTAAGCTCCTGCATAAAGTAGTACTAAGAAGTAAAGTTATATAGTAATGGTTTCACCTATCTCTAACAAATGCAACTTTTTATTGGCCTTCTTGAATTTCTGAATTGCATATTCATGGTCAATCTCAATATAACCAAAGGTATCATAATGATAGCCTAGAACATTGTTACAATCGATAAAATTAGAAGCCACGACAGCATCGTCTATTCCCATGGTGAAATTATCGCCAATGGGTAAAATAGCAAGGTCTAGTTTTGTCGTCATGGGTATTAATTTCATATCCATTGTCAAAGCTGTATCCCCGGCAATATAGATATGTTTGTCTTCCGAGGAAAGAATAAATCCACCAGGTTCGCCACCGTAAGTGCCATCAGCAAATGAAGATGTATGAATGGCATTGACGTATTTGAGATTTCCAAAATCAAATTTCCAATTACCCCCGTGGTTCATGGGATGTGCCTTTAATCCTTTAGTTTGATAATAAGTTGCTATTTCATAGTTACTTACTACAACTGCCCCAGAATTATTCGCAATGTTCTGAACATCCAAGGTGTGGTCTTGATGTGCATGGGTAACAAAAATATAATCAGGTTTTAAGTCCTTGATATTTATTTTCTTGGAAGCTTTTTCATTTCCTGAAATAAACGGGTCCACTAAAATAGTTGAGTTATTTGCTGTAATTAATAGCGAAGCATGACCTAGAAAAGTAATTTTCATTTTTGAAGTATTTAGTACTTCAAATTTATTTAAAATTAAACCAAAAACGAACTCCTTCCGAAGTTTTATCAACGTTTAAATTGGTCTGCAGTTGATTGGCCAAACGGTTCATTAAGCGTATTCCCATTGAGGAATTTGCACGTTCATCGGTATCCTCTGGTAAACCGATACCATTATCAGTATATTCAAAAAAGCCTTCCTGATCATTTTGTTTTCTTATATGAATGTAGATCTTGCCATTTTCCTCATCATGGGGAAATGCATATTTAAAGGAATTTGATACCAATTCGTTCAATATCAATCCAAAAGGAATGGCGCGGTCAATATCTAATTCAACCCCCTCTGCATCTATTGTAATATTGATATTATGTCCGCCTTTTTTATAAACCGACTGTACACTGTTTATTAAACTTTCAATATAGCCTTGCATTTCAATAACCGAAAGATCATCATTCTGATATAATTTTTGATGTATCAGTGCCATTGCTTTTACCCTACTCTTGCCTTCTTCAAGGGCCTCTATAGCTGCTTTGCTTCTCGTATTCTTGGTTTGCAAACTCAACAGACTGGAAACCATCTGCAAGTTGTTCTTAACCCTATGATGAATCTCTTTTAAGAGTGAATCCTTTTCAATCAGCGAATTTTCGATTATATGTTTTTGCTCTGCAATGAGACGTTGGTTCTTAATACTTTTTAAATAGGCATACACCAGACCGGCAAAACCTAAAAGAGTGAATACCAGAGAGATGAAGACCAAATTTATTTTCTCATCCTGTGCCGACATTTCCAATCGTTGCTGCTCAAGATCTCTCTTCTGTTCTTCATACAAATCTTTTGTATTGTCAAGATCCCGACCCATTACCGTTGCTAATTGTTGCTTTCTAAGTTCAGACTCATTAATATCCAATGAATCACGAATTCGCATATTTCGTTTAAGATATAATGCAGAATTTTTATAATCGTTGGTCTTATCATAATATGATGAAAGCAATCGGTTTCTTTTTAGAATATGATCTGTCTTAAGCGAATTTAAATCTGAACTAAGATACTCTACCGCTTTTTCATAATTTCCCAATTGAAGATAACAGTTGGCTATTTCCAAGATGTTATCAACAATATCTGACGAATAAATCCCCTTACTATTTTCTGTTATTGCAGTTATACTTGACTCCAAATAAGGAATTGCAACTTCATATTGCCCCAATTGTGAGTGACATTTACCAATATTCCCATCAATAATCCCCATAAGATTATTCGCATCGATCAGCTCACTTTCAGTTTTAACAACAGTTATATTATTAAGAAAAACCGTTAAATGGCCTTTGGCCTCTTTGTACTTATTAAGTGCGACTGAAGGGGAATTATCCAATCGCAGGTAATTGCCAATATTATTATGATACTTTGCTAGATTAAATTGATCATCATCGGCGAAAGTTTTTCTGACTTCAATGATATAATCCTTCATGGCTTTTCTATGAAGCCCTAGATTCGAATAAATATCATAAAATGCAATGTCATCTGAAAGACCTAATTCTTTCTTTTCCCTTCTAATATCAATTTGTTCTGTATACAATTCGAGCTGGGAATAGTTTTTGTCCAATAAATCCAGCAGTTTGCCCTTAAAATTTAGATTGAATTTATTTTTTGAGCCATATAACTCATTTGAAATGGCAAGACTTTTATCGTAATCACCCAAATCATAATATACTTGGGATTGCAATAGTGTATAATGTTGAATAGCTGTAGAATCCTTTGCTTTAATTGCATCATTTAAATATAGGTTCACAGTATCCAACCAATCATAAGCTGAATTTTCCTTATATCTGTTTGGGGCATCAAAAAAATATGAAAACCTTTCCAAAGGCTTATCCTTGTTTTTAAAATTCAAAAAAACATTATCCTCTAAAGGAACAGAATCCTGAGCCGTGACATTTACCGAAATAAATATGCAGAAAGTGCTAAATAATAAAAATTTGCCAAGCAGTTTTTTCATATGTCATTAAAAACAAAACCAAACTTACAGGTTAATGATCGTTTTGTTAAATTTTTGTTGTAAACCAAATCTGTGATTTGCTAGGTTTTAATACCAATTAAAACGCTTTTTTACAATTGTGATTGTTCCCGTTCCCTTTATTTTTACCATAAATTATATGAACTGTCGCTTCTCCGGAAAATTAATCCCGGAAAATAATTCCACATAAGAACATAAGGAAAATGAGTTTAAAAACAACTCGTAAAAATGGTATGAATAAGGTAAGCTTTGGGGTAGGCTTTTAACTTCCCAAAAATATAACATTGGAAAGTAGGTATTACAATATTGTTGTGTAACCCCCATTATTTGTTGTGAAACGATTATTGGTATAAATCAGTTGCATTTTATCGGATTTTTATGCATTTCATGGATATTTTTTAGAACTGGCCATTGCAATAAAATTATTCGTTTCAGTGCCTATGATTTTTATAAAAGTTTAAATAACCAAAAAGAGCTTAGTTTTTAAAAACTAAGCTCTTTTACGAGAACACTATATGAAAATGAAAAAATTATTTACTTTTTTAATCCAATACCTCTTTCAGTATTACATTGCTAATGTAGGTTGAATTTACAGGTACTTAAACTAAATGTTGTGAACTTACAATTAGTTGTGGTGACCTATTTGGAATTTGATATTATACCAAAAAAATAGGTGCAATTAATGCACCTATCAAATTTTATATTTCAAAATGGATTTTTTTACGAATTCATTGCAGATATTATGAATTCTTTAAAATCCTTGGAAATGGGAATCAAGTTGTTATTGATCATTATATCCTTAGAATTAATGGCATCAATATGATCCACATTCACAATGTAGGACTTATGTGCCCTATAGAATTTGTGCTTCGGTAATTTCTCCAAATAATCCTTTAAAGGTGAACGAACAAGAAACTTCTTGTCAACCGTATTCACTTCCAAATAAACATTATCGGCTTTGATGAACTGAATATCACCAAACTGAATGCGATAATACAAATGTTGTTTTTTAACAAAGATGGAGTCCTTTAAAACGGAGTTTGACATTGGCACATCATCTTCACTCATGCTCTCCACGGATTTGGAAGTACCATAGGTAAAGTTTGATAATGCAATTTCTATAGAGGTATACAAGTCTTGTTGCTCAAAAGGTTTTACCAGATATCCATTAGGCTTAACGGTTTTCGCATTTTCGACAGTGGCTCTATCAGAGTTGGAGGTTACAAAAATAAAGGGTATGTCATAATTTTCCCTTATATGTTTTCCAAGGTCTATGCCGGTTTTATCCGAGGCTAAAATAATATCGATCAAAACAAGATCTACTTGCTCCGATTCCAATACTTTTACGGCTTGCTCGTATACAATAACATTGTCTACAATCTCATAACCAATCTCTTCCAGCATGGATTGCATATCGTCAGCAATAATTACATTATCCTCGACGATAAGTATTTTAATAGGTTGTTCCAAGATAGTTGTTGTTTAGATTGTTATACATCAAAATTACAAAAAATATTATTACTGATATAAAATAGCAAAGCGATCAAAAAAATACTTATCGCAAGCTTTTTAAGTTCTGGGTCCAAATCAGATGGATCTTTTATTTTGTAAACCCTTCTCAAATGCAATAATATAGGTGCGAATGCCAATAATGGAATACATTGGAGCCAACATTGGAAATTCAATACTATAAACACCACAAAACAAATTAAACCAATCAACAAAAGTGCTGTATGGTATAAGATTCCTTTCGAATACCCCATTTGGACTATAAGGGTATTTTTATTCACCTTCCTATCTGATTGGTGGTCCCGTAAATTGTTCAAGTTAAGTACGCCTACACTTAGTAAACCCACTGAAATGGCAGGTAAAAAAGCCATTGGATTAAGGCTTTTGGTATACAAGAACATAGCCCCGAGTACTGCCACCAAACCAAAAAAAAGAAATACAAAAATATCACCTAATCCCCTATAACCATAAGCTGATTCACCTATGGTGTATTTTATTGCGGCCCATATGCTAAGACCACCCAAAAGCATAAAAAATAAAAGATACTCAATGTTTTCGAGGCCAAAAGCTATATATACCAAAGAAATTATCAATAAAAAGTTGATGATTATTGATATTATAATCCCTCTCTTGAGCCCATTTTTAGATAATAAACCACTTTGTAATGCCCTTTTGGGGCCTATTCGTTCATCATTGTCAGTTCCTTTTACACCATCGCCATAATCATTGGCAAAATTTGAAGTAATCTGAAAACCAATTGCAGTTAATAGTGCTAATATAAAAATAGAAATATTACTCTTTCCGTAGAAATTCGCAAGTGCAGTACCTACCATTACTCCGGATACTGAAAGTGGAAGTGTCCTTAATCTTGCTGCGTTAATCCAAGCAGAGAATTCAGTCAATCTAATAAGGGTCTTCTATTTGTATTCGTTTACCTTCTTTGTAAGAAGCGACAAATGCATCTTGAAATCCTAGATCTACCAATTGTTTGCGAAATCGTTGAGCTTCTTGTAGTGTCTCAAAATTGCCAAGGGAATATGAGTAAAACGGATTTGTCTTGACAAAAAGTGTATTGGTAAGTGCCTCTGATGCCAAAGTAACATTGTTGTCGACAAACGATTTTATTTGAACAGAATATATCTTTTCCTTTTCCAAGAAATTCTTGGCCAAGTAAAATTCCTTTACCAAACTCAACTCTTCGTTCTGCTGCCTAAGATTATCTATCCTGGCTTTGTGTGCTTCAAGGCTATCGATTGAAACCAAGAGGTTATTTCTATTCTCAAAATCATTTGAACGGGTAGCACCTGCCGTGTAAAAAGTAATTGCTAATACTCCAAACACGAATAATCCAGTAATTCCAGCTAAAAAATTTCGCTGGATTTTACTTTTCTTAAGCTCTTTGTTCTTTATTTTTATTTGATCTAAAAGACGCTCGTTAATTATTTGAGCCTTGTCTATATCTTTATGCAATTCCAGTAAATCGCTTTCTTCTATAAATGGCATGTGACATTAGGGTTTTAGGGGTCTTATCGGCTAAAGGTAATTAAAAATGATAAATCTATTGAAAATATGATTAATTAATGTTGTAAAAATATAATATTTTGTGGTATAGCAATGATTTACCGTTATATTTTTAAGATATTAACCTGATTTACATACTTTTAACAAGTCTAGCAAGGATCATAAAATCAATTAATTTCCAAATTAAGGGCATAAATTCCATCGCTCTTAATTTCAATTTTTCTTGCCTTGTACAAAGTTCCAATACCTTTTTTAAAGGTTTTCTTACTCATTTGAAGTTCATCTTTTATGGCATCTGGATTTGATTTATCATGTAATCCTAAAAATCCTCCATGGGCTAGAAGCTGCTCGTAAATTTTATTAGCTGCAGGTTCCAATATCTTTTCTCCAAGGGGCTGAAGCGAAACGTCAATCTTATTGTCAGGTCTTATTTTTTTAATTACACCTTTTGTATTATCACCTACTGATATCTTTTTGAAAATTTCATTCGAATAGACCAAACCTTTATGGCTATTGTTGATAATAACTTCGTACCCTAAATCGGTTAACCTGGTCACCATCAACTCAACTACATCACCTTCCTTTACCGATAGCGTATCATTACTTAAGAACCTATCGATCTTGTTAGAAGCAACCAATCGATTGCTTTGCTGATCCAAATAGCAGAAAACCACATACCAATGACCTTCCTGCATCTTGGATCTTTGTTCCCTAAATGGCACTAGAAGATGTTTTTCAAGGCCCCAATCCATAAATGCCCCAAATTCATTAACTTCTACAACCTTTAGTAGTTGAAATTCGTTAACAATGATATCAGGGTGCAAATTTGTTGCTACCGGCCGCTCTGAATGATCTAAATAACAAAATACAGTTAATGAGTCACCTATTTCATATTCTTCCGGAACATATTTATTGGGCAATAAAATATCATTACCCTCGCCGTCACCTAAAAAAAGACCAACACTTGTATCCCTAAGTATTTCAAGTGTATTATATTTTCCCAACTCTATCATTTTGCAAAAATAAGATTTAAAAGTTTTGGACATGAAAAAAGCCGTTCTAAAAAGAAACGGCTTTTTATAATTTTTAGAAAAAATCCTATTTATAAACAGATTCTTTTTTAAAGTGCTTACATAGCATATAATAAACAACCGCTCTGTGCTTATTTCTATTTGAAGAACCATACTTATCCATAACGGTTTTAATACCATCCATTAGTTTTGGGCTATCGCTCATCCCTAACTTTTTCATTAGATAGTTCTTTTTTACCGTCTGCAATTCTTTTTCGTCACCACCTGAAACTTTAGAGGAATCCAAATTGTAAATAGATGGCCCTAAACCAATGGTTACTTTTGTCAATAAATCCATGTTGGCAGATTCACCGAATTTGTCCTTAATGTCGTCAGCGTACTTTTTGATTAAATCGTCTCTTTTACTCATAATAGTTAGTGTTCTTATTAAATTAAGTTAATAATACCCGAAGATATAAAATCAAAATAACCAATCAAAATTTTATCGTTCAATATTCTAGGGGTCCTAATCTCCATGAGCTTGCATTTACCGGTATCTTCGTAGAATTTATCAAGCTTGGTTTTGAGGGTATTTTCCTCATCCACAAAACAATATTCCAACCCATGCATTTTACAAAGCTGCTCTGCCCTTAAGCTATGTGAAGTCTCAAAATAGGTTTCAAAATTAGCTGTATCTTCATGACCTGGAAGTATCCTAAAAATACCTCCTCCATCATTATTAATAAGGATTATCCTAAAATTTGGTTTAAGATAGTTGTTCCACAGTGCATTACTATCATAGAAAAAACTTAAGTCGCCTGTAATTAATACGGTCTGCTTGTTATTAGCAACAGATGCTCCTATGGCTGTCGAGACACTTCCATCAATACCACTTGTACCCCTGTTACAAAACACTTCCAAAGATGGTTTTAAATTGAACAATTGTGCATAGCGAATAGTTGAGCTATTGGCCATTTGCAGTTGAATATTGGCGGGATTAGTTTCAAATATTCTTTCAAAAACCAATAAATCTGAAAACGGAATATCCTGAATGTATTCAATTCGCTTTTTTACGTATGCTAATTTTATGGTATTCCAATACTCAAAATAATTACTTTCAACTTTGTATGTGGCATTCAAGAATTGGTCAAAAAAAGCATTTATACCGATTTTAAAATGATATGATAGCGAAAAAAAAGTATTATTGGCTCTTTTTTCATCAACATGCCAATGGTGTTTCGGTTTATATTTGCGTAGAAAGGCCTTTATTTTTTTTGACACAATCAAACCCCCAAAAGTGAGAAGTACTTCTGGTTGTAAGGCAATGAACATTTCTACTTTTGAATCTGATTTTTCAATGGGTGCAATTATGCTATCTATACTTGGGAAAAAGTTGGGATGATGGATGTTTGATGTAGTTTCTGTAAATACAATCACCGAAGGATCTTCTGCAAGCTGGTCCAAAAACCGTTGCTCTACAGTGTTGGGAAAATTAACGCCAACCAAAATCAATTTCCTATTTGAAGAATTCCAAATTTTTTCAAAACCATCCAACCTATCAATTGCAATTGCTTCCGTTTTATTGCTGAACCTGAATTCTGGGTCAACCGTTGCGTAGGCAACCATATTATACAAAGGCTCTTCAAAAGGAACATTGATATGTACAGGTAATTTTTCATGCAAAACCAAATTCAATGCTTTGTTTAATTCACTATCATTATAAGTCTGGATATTTTCTTGTGTCGCCTTTAAATCCCCATTATTAATACTATTTGGGTTATATTTCCCTACCTTTTCAGTGGCATGTACCACATCCTGTTTTAAATTGGCCGAGTAACCAATATGCCTGTCAAAAACATGGTCTTGACGAATGGTTTGTCCGTCTCCTATATCAATTTTATATAAAGGCCTATCTGCTGATATAACTACTAGTGGTAGGTTGCTATAGTATGCTTCGGCAATAGCTGGGTAATAATTCAATAAGGCACTCCCTGAAGTACACAAAACAGCCACTGGTTTTTGTAATTGTTGCGCAATGCCCAAAGCAAAGAATGCAGCACAACGTTCATCAACGATACTATAACAATTAAAATATGGATCTTCAGTAAAACCAATGGTTAAAGGTGCATTTCGAGAGCCTGGCGAGATAACAATCTCTTGTATACCTTTCGTTTTACAATGTAAGACCACGGTTTGGGCCGAAGGAATGCTTGAAATCTTCATTGAAGCAAAAATACAACGCCTACCTTTCTAAACCCAAACTTAGTTTCAATTACTACGTTTTGGCAAGAATGCCCATCATGGTATTACTCTTGGCCATTGTTTCATACCACTCCTTCTCGGAATCGGAATCTTTGGTAATTCCGCCACCTACATAAATTACGGCCGAGTTGTTTTTAAGTTGCATACATCTCAGGTTCACGAAAAGTTCTGTAGTTGTCTTTAAGGCTTTATATGATTTGTTTTCCTGATTTCTTTTGTTTCCGGTTCGCTCAATTACATGCTTTAGATTAAGTTCCCCCAAAAACCCAGTGTAATATTCCCTGTTATAATTTTCTTGTGCCAAAATAAATTTCTTGGCAGCTTCCATTGGCATACCACATACAGCAGGTGTTGGGTGCAATAGCTGAATGATCTTGGTTAGATTGTTTTGAATAGTAGCAGTTATTTTTGTTCGCAAATGCCAAAGATTCCCTGCCCTGACCGATTGAACTTCAGAAATCATAATTTCCGAAACGTCATTTTTCAAAGCTTTGGTAATGTATTCTGTTACCATTAGCTGTTCTGTAAGCTCCTTTTGGCCCCAAGACGGATTATCCTGACCTGTATAAGCCTGTGTCCCTGCCAATGACATGGTGGTTAACCGATTATTCTCAACCCGCAATAAAATTTCAGGTGTGGCGCCCAGCCACATGCCTACTTTTGGGTGATACCATAAATAGCAAAATGCACTTTTATAGTTTGATATTAATTTATGGAATAATTTTAATGGGGACTCATTACAACCAACTTCCAATTTACGGGAAAGGACAACTTTCTCGAAAGCACCTTTTTTAATTTGTTCAATGCCTTTTTCAACCAAGTTCAAATGGAATTCCTTTTGTCCCTGATTCTCGATATCATTATTGTCCAAATTGAGATTTTCACGTTTTGTACCCGTGAAATCAACTTCAATTTGTTCATCGGGTTGAATTAAAACTGCAGGGGATGCAACATCAAAAGGCGCGAATAAAAAACCACTTTCAGTAAAACTTTGAGTATGGTACAATTGATTGTCCTTTTGCAGAATTGTATTTATCTTATTGGCATTGGGTTTCCTATAAATCACAAATGGCAATTCACTTGAAAGTTGGCTCTCTACCCTATTCAATAGATCCGATAACATATTATTTTCTTGGTAATGCAATTGTGGTAAGCTTGCAAATGGAAACTAAATTATCTTCCGCGTCTGTGATTTTTATATCCCATAATTGGGTAGTCCGTCCTTTATGGATTATCGTTGCTTTGGCAAAAACATCACCTTCTTTGATGCTTTTCAAATGGTTGGCTGAAATTTCTATTCCCCGCACAAAAAGATTCTGGGTATCCAAAAATATATGTGACGCCATACTACCTACACTTTCAGCCAAGGCTACGGTAGCACCTCCATGTAAAACTCCCTCTGGTTGGTGCACTTTTGGGGAGACAGCCATTTTACCTACTAAAAAATTTTCACCAACATCAATATATTCAATTCCCAAGGTTTGCATTAAAGTATTTTCATTAGAGTCATTGCAAACTTTAAGGATTTTATCTTTGTACTCGTTCATCCAAAATATTTTTGTAAAATTAAGCATTACTAGTCCATTATTGGCAGGGAACTAAAAATTGAATTTCCATGGAGCAACTCGAAAAACAAGTCGATTACCAAACGACCAATTCATATGTGACCTATAACAAGCTCACGGATAAGACCAAAAATATTTGGATGGTTTTTCATGGAATTGGTTATTTGAGCAAATACTTTTTAAAATATTTTGACGAATTGTCCCAGGAAGAAAACTACATAATCGCTCCGCAGGCACCGTCAAAATATTATTTGAACAATCAATACCGCCATGTTGGTGCCAGTTGGTTGACCAAAGAAAACACCGCAACAGAGACCCAAAATGTTTTTGCGTATTTAGATGCAGTCTATGCTTCCGAGAATATTCCAGACCATTTAAAATTAATTGTCTTTGGGTATTCACAAGGAGTTTCGATTGCCACAAGATGGATTGCGAAACGACAAATTAAATGTGATCATTTGGTACTATATGCAGGAGGAATCCCGAATGAACTTACTCCAATTGATTTTGAATTCTTAATTCCCAACAATACCAAAGTAACCACTTTAGTGGGTAACAAAGATGAATATATAGATGAGGAGCGCTTACGATTGGAATCCCAAAAAATCACATTCCTTTTTAAGGGAAGGGCCAAACAAGTCATATTTGATGGGAAACATGAAATTAAAAAACAACTTATAAATAATTTAGCTTAATGGAAAAACCTATTATCTTGGAAAACGAGTTCGTTCGGTTATCACCATTGACTCTTGAAAATTATCAAAATTTGATTACAATAGCCTCACAAGAAAAATTGGTGCAGTATTCCCCTTCCGATATTGAATCACCTGATTCTTTGAAAAACTATGTTAAAATGGCATTAGAGGAGCAAAACAAACAAACAAGCATTCCTTTTATCATTTACGACAAAACAACTAACACTTATGCAGGTTGTACTCGTTTTATGAATATAAATCCCAAAAATAAGGTCCTAGAAATAGGTGCTACTTGGATTGGTCGTGAATTTCAAGGAAGTGGACTCAATACGCAAATGAAATTATTGTTGTTGAATCATGTATTTAATGATATGAAGTTCGAAAAAGTAGAATTTAGAATAGATGAACGAAACATCCGTTCGCGAAAAGCGGTTGAAAAATTGGGTGGCGTACTTGAGGGAATTCTTCGTAAAAATGTTTATCTCTTGGATGGGTTTAAAAGAAATACTTGCTGTTACGGAATTCTAAAGGAAGAATGGAAGAATAGAAAGACCGACTAGATAATTGGATATTATGATGACGCCATACGTTTTTATACCCAAAAACTGGATTTTGAATTGCTAATGGACTTTCAGTTAAATGAAATTGAAAGATGGGTTTTAATTGCGCCTCCAAGTTCAAAGGAAACCTCCATTTTACTTGCCAATGCAGATACCGAAAAACAATCAAATAGTATTGGCAACCAAACGGGCGGTCGTGTACTCCTTATTCTACAGACCAATGATTTTTGGAGTGATTACAAGAAAATGATTACAAACGGCATTGATTTTGAAGAAGCCCCACGTGAAGAAATCTACGGCACGGTGGCCATTTTTAAAGACCTATATGGGAATAAGTGGGATTTATTGGAACCTAAATAAATCAATCTTCATTTATAGGATCCCCCTCTGTCGTGACCTCATCTTCATGATAGGTTATCTTGCGAGTGGTATAGGTATTTGCAGGTGTTATTATTTCCTTTATCCAATTGCCTGCTTCTCCATTATCAAATTGGTAAATGAATTCTTTGACATCTATTAACTTACCGCTTTTAGTAACTGTTTTAGCTAACATACCCATTTCATCATATTCATATGTAACCACTTCATTGGGTACAAATTGATTTTTTATCGGGTCTTGCACAAATTTGTTCTCCAACATCAACTTTCCGTCATTGTTATAAATCCTTTCCAAGGCAGTATGGGGTTCCCCATCCAAAAACTTCTTGGTCAACACCAAACGTTGTTCCGTTTTATCTTTGGCCTTTCTGGTAGAATTACGAACGGACTTCAATATGGTACCGTTCAATGAATTGGTCTGTGTTTGCTCCCCTTTATAATCTGTATACTCAATTAATGTTTCATCATTGCCATCATTATTGGTCCTGATAATCTTCACGAGAATACCATCTGCATTATACAAATATTCGTAACGATCCAAGAACTCCTTATCATAGGATATTATCTTTTCGGTAACCTTTCTTACGGGTATGGTGTCTATAACATAGAAATTGGCATACGATGTACTACTATCAAAAATATTATTCCTGTAATTTTCAAACCGCTTTTCAATCAACTCACCTTGCACATATTTGTAATAGGTAACATCGTAATCCTCATCATTATAACGTGTTACCGATTTCGTTAGCATTCCTGCCTTATTAAAATCGTATGTTTCCTTTCCGTATTTTGTACTTACCAAACAAGATTTCACAGGCCCCTTTAAATCAAAATCCGCTGTTGTGAATATTTTGATTTCCTGTGAATACCCAAACCAAGGCATACTGATAACAGTTATTATCAAAAAAAATCTAAGAATGAAAAGCATGTAATCTTTCATCATATAATAAATTTGGGGTAACTATTTTAATAAACGCCCAGCAAAGGCTTCCATTAATCAAAAGTACTTTATAATTTAACAACTTAAAAAACAAATTCTATACCAGTAATAACGGTTTAATACGAATTTATTGAACTTGCATTAAATTAAAAGCACCCTGACAATGTTGTCAGGGTGCTTTTTTAGTATATCGCTGTTTTCGATACTTACTTCACTTCTTCAAAGTCGACGTCCTCAACATGATCACCTTCTGATTCAGTTCCAGCAGTTTCCTCACCATTTGGTGGTGCACCCGCTTGCTGTCCCTCGGCCTGTGCTTTGTACATTTCCTCTGAAGCGACTTTCCATGCTTCGTTGATTTTCTCCAAAGCAGGTGTAATTACCGCCACATCCTTGCTTTCGTGCGCTTTCTTTAATTCTTCCAAAGCATCTTCGATAGGCTTTTTCTTATCATCCGATAATTTATCGCCAAACTCTTTTAATTGCTTTTCGGTCTGGAAAATCATTCCGTCGGCCTCATTCAATTTATCAGCTGTTTCCTTGGCTTTTTTATCAGATTCAGCATTCGCTTCAGCTTCAGCTTTCATCTTTTTAATTTCATCTTCTGTCAATCCGGAAGAAGCCTCGATTCGAATATCCTGGGTCTTATTGGTAGCCTTGTCGGTTGCTGAAACCTTGATGATCCCATTTGCATCAATATCAAAGGTAACTTCGATTTGAGGTGTTCCTCTTTGTGCGGGTGGTATCCCGTCCAAGTGAAAACGACCTATGGTTTTGTTATCTGCTGCCATTGGCCTTTCACCTTGCAATACATGGATCTCAACAGAAGGCTGATTGTCAGAAGCCGTAGAGAATACCTGTGATTTTTTAGTTGGGATTGTAGTGTTTGCATCGATTAATTTGGTCATTACGCTACCCATGGTCTCAATACCCAAGGAAAGAGGTGTAACATCCAATAACAATACATCTTTTACATCACCGGTCAAGACTCCACCTTGTATCGCTGCACCTACAGCAACAACTTCATCAGGGTTAACCCCTTTTGATGGTTTTTTGCCAAAAAACTTTTCAACGGCATCCTGTACTGCTGGGATTCGTGTAGAACCACCAACTAAGATAATCTCATCGATATCGCTTTTGGAGAGTCCGGCAGCTTTCAATGCAGTCTGGCAAGGCTCTATAGTCCTTTTTACCAAATCCTCGATTAGTTGCTCGAACTTCGCTTTTGTCAACTGGCGAACCAAGTGTTTAGGTCCACTAGCTGTAGCTGTAACATAAGGTAAATTGATCTCGGTCTGTGCAGAAGAAGACAACTCTATTTTTGCCTTTTCAGCTGCCTCACGTAAACGTTGCAATGCCATGGCATCATCACGAAGGTCTATACCTTCTTCTTTTTTGAATTCTTCGGCCAACCAATCAATTATCTTTTGATCCACGTCATCACCACCCAAGTGGGTATCGCCATCTGTAGCCAATACTTCGAAAACGCCATCACCCAGTTCCAAAATTGAAACATCATGTGTACCGCCACCAAAGTCAAATACGACTATTTTTTGATCAGCATGCTTTTTATCCATTCCGTATGCCAAAGAAGCAGCAGTTGGCTCATTGATAATACGTTCTACTTTAAGTCCGGCAATTTCACCAGCCTCTTTGGTCGCTTGTCTTTGTGCATCGTTAAAATATGCTGGCACGGTAATTACCGCGCGGGTTACGGTTTGACCTAAATAATCCTCTGCGGTTTTCTTCATTTTTTGAAGAATCATCGCGGAAAGTTCTTGCGGGGTATATAAACGACCGTCGATATCTACCCTCGGGGTATTGTTATCCCCTTTTACCACTTTATAAGGAACTCTTTCCGCTTCCGTCTTACATTCGGAGTATTTGTTCCCCATAAAACGTTTTATGGAGTAAACTGTTTTTGTAGGGTTGGTCACCGCTTGTCTTTTGGCAGGATCACCTACTTTGATTTCGCCACCTTCTACAAATGCGATAACCGATGGTGTGGTTCTTTTACCTTCGGCATTAGGGATTACAACTGGCTCGTTACCTTCCATGACTGAAACGCAGGAGTTGGTCGTACCCAAATCTATTCCTATAATTTTGCTCATTATGTCTGTTTTAAATATTAGTGCTTGTTTTATTGTGTCGATATGTGAATGACAAACAATATGCCAATTGCCGGTAACCTGACATGATGTCATTCGTAGACTTTTTGAATGTTCTTAATAATCGAGTAAGCCCATTAGCCAAATTCATTCAGCAATAAGTTTATCTTTATCACATCCTTAAACTGTCAACTGAATGGAATGTATCAGTATTTTTGATATGTTGAAAATTGGAGTAGGGCCCTCAAGCTCCCATACTTTGGGGCCATGGCGTGCCGCTGAACGCTGGATTACCGAACTCAAGGCCGCCCAACTTTTTCATGAAGTAGAAAAAGTACAAGTACATATGTATGGTTCTTTATCATTGACAGGAAAAGGCCATGCCACAGACTATGCTGTTATGTTAGGACTTTCAGGTGCCAACCCAGAATATGTTCCGATTAAGGACATTCATAGTATCGTACAGCAAATAAAGGATACTAAATCCTTGAATTTCAATAATGAGATCGTATTGCCTTTTGACCCGACAACTGATATCTTGTTCCATCGGAAGTTTCTGCCCTTTCACGCGAACGGATTGAAATTCGAGGCTAGGTTGAAAACCGGGATTAAAAAATCAAAAACCTATTATTCAATCGGCGGGGGTTTTGTGGTTGTTGAAGAACGAAAAAACGCCAAACGCAATATTGAAACTTTCAGGACTTTCCCCTTTCCCATAAAATTGGGTACTGAACTTTTGGTTTTTTGTAAACAGGAAAATCAATGCATTTCTGAAATCGTTCTCCAAAACGAACGCTCCTTGCGAAATGATATCGAAATAGATCTCGGTATTAAGCGCATATGGTCTACCATGCTTGAGTGTGTATATACTGGCTGCCATACAGAGGGTATCCTTCCTGGGGGTCTTAATGTACGCCGTCGTGCCTATGAGATGCATAAAACACTAAAAGCGGACCTACCTTACTCAAACCCTGAGGAATGGCTACAGACCATTCGCAAGACCGAGGTTAAATTTAGACAGATCCTAAAATGGGTGAGCTGTTTTGCCTTGGCAGTGAACGAGGTAAATGCCTCTTTGGGTCGTGTGGTCACTGCCCCCACAAATGGTAGTGCTGGGGTTATACCTGCCGTGCTCATGTACTATTTGGTCATTGAGAACCATAAAGCCGGATTTGAGGAAATAAAAAAGTTTTTATTGGTTTCTGGGGAAATAGGAAGCATCTTTAAAAAGGGTGCTACGATTTCTGCCGCTATGGGTGGTTGCCAAGCCGAGATTGGCGTTTCCGCGGCCATGGCCGCAGGTGCTTTGACAGAATTGTTGGGTGGTACTCCCGAACAGGTTTTGATGGCAGCCGAGATTGCCATGGAACACCATTTGGGACTTACTTGCGACCCCATTGGTGGATTGGTGCAGATACCCTGTATTGAACGCAATTCCATGGGTGCCATAAAAGCCATTAACGCCGCCGAGCTTGCTTTGGGCTCAGACCCTAACGATGCCAAGGTTCCGTTAGACAAAGTGGTCCAGACCATGTGGGAAACCGCAAAGGACATGAACTCAAAATACAAGGAAACCTCTGAGGGCGGACTCGCCGTAGGGGTGTATTTAAGTGATTGCTAGCAAGTTACATAAACCACTCTGGATGTTTGTAAGCACTTGTAAATACTAACATCGTGTTCTTCATAAAATTCAATTGTAATTCATACAATTTTGTGCAAATTCTTATTCGTGTGCAATTACAATGCAGTCGAAATAATGGCCGGCTCCTCCCCTAATGAAAAATCCCTATAAAACAAAGGTCTTAATCCCATAGTCTATTTAAGGAGAGATAAGAAAATGAATCCTATTTATATCTAAATTAGGAAAGCATGACCACTAGCCGTACAGTTTAAAATTCTTAAGGTCAAAAGGAAAGAAAGTCAGTCTTATTTTTGGACCAATAAATGAAGCATATTTGAATATCAAAAAAAAATTACAATTCACAGGAATTGATATTTATCATGTTTTTTATAATAAAACAGTAGTATTTTTGAGAATTGTGAAATTTCATATTATAATGTTCATATAAATTTATAAATATGGCAAAAGTTAAAGGAGCAATCGTTGTCGATACTGAAAGGTGCAAAGGTTGTGATCTATGCATTCCCGTTTGCGCGGAAAATGTCATAAGCATGTCTGATGAAGTTAATCGAAAAGGCTATCATTATGCTTACACAAGCAACCCCGAAGCTTGTACAGGATGCACCAACTGTGGCGTGGTTTGCCCCGATAGGGCAATTACTGTTTATCGGGTAAAAGTTTCAGTATAAATTAAAATTTAATTGATGTCCGAATTAAAATTAATGAAAGGAAACGAAGCATTGGCTGAAGCGGCAATCAGAGCCGGCGTTGATGCTTATTTTGGTTATCCAATTACACCACAATCAGAAGTAATTGAATATTTGATGACTGAACGGCCAGAAGAACGAACCGGAATGGTTGTTTTACAGGCCGAAAGTGAAATTGCCGCGATAAACATGGTTTACGGGGCTGCAAGTACTGGTAAAAAAGCGTTGACCTCATCTTCAAGTCCCGGTATATCCCTAAAATTGGAAGGAATTTCTTATTTGGCAGGCGCTGAGTTACCCGCAGTTATTGTAAATGTTGTACGTGGCGGACCCGGTTTGGGAACTATACAGCCTTCGCAGGCAGATTATTTTCAGTCTGTTAAAGGTGGCGGCCATGGCGATTATAAACTATATGTACTGGCACCGGCATCTGTCCAGGAAATGTCCGATTTTGTAGAGGATGCCTTTGATATTGCTTTTAAATACCGTGCCCCGGTATTGATTCTTTCAGACGGACTTATAGGCCAGATGATGGAAAAAGTAAATTTAAAGGATCAGCAGGAACGAATTTCGGATGAAGAAGTAATCAAAAGATACGGAGACTGGGCTGTAACTGGGAAAACAGACAGGGAAAGAAATATCATTACCTCCCTCGACCTACAATCTGAAAAGATGGAAGTTCGGGTTCATAGGCTGTTGAAGAAGTATGAGCAAATGGAAAAAGAAGATCTGCGTTATGAAAAAATAAGTTGTGATGATGCCGAATACTTAATAGTAGCTTATGGTTCAAGTGCCCGGATTGCGCAAAAAGCAGTCGAATTAGCGCGTAAAAAAGGAATTAAGGCCGGATTGTTAAGACCTATTACCTTATTCCCATTTCCTAAACAACAACTCTTTGAATTGGCAGATCAGGTAAAAGGGATTTTGAGTGTTGAATTAAACGCTGGCCAAATGGTGGAAGATGTTAGATTATCAGTACACCATAAAGTACCCGTAGAACATTTTGGCAGAACAGGCGGAATTATACATACCCCTGAAGAAGTATTGCAAGCATTAGAGGAAAAAATCATAAAAAATGGACGTATCAGAAATCATAAAACCCGAGAATCAAGTATTCTGTAAAACGAAATTAATGACCAATGCGACCTTGTCGTATTGTCCTGGTTGCGGTCATGGTACTGTACATAATTTAGCTATGGAGGTCATTGATGAAATGGGAATCGTTGCAGATACAATTGGGGTTGCACCTGTTGGTTGTTCAGTATTGGCCTATGATTTTATGAATATTGACATGACCCAAGCTGCTCACGGACGGGCACCTGCGGTTGCTACCGCCATTTCGAGATTATGGCCCAATAAATATGTGTTTACCTATCAAGGAGACGGCGATCTGGCCGCTATTGGTACTGCAGAAACCATACATGCTTGTAACCGGGGCGAGAACATCGTGGTTATTTTTGTGAACAACGGTATTTATGGTATGACCGGGGGTCAGATGGCACCCACTACCCTACCGGGTATGCGAACCTCTACATCCCCATATGGTAGGGATATTAATACCATGGGGTCCCCAATAAAAATGACGGAATTGGTAGCTAATTTACCCGGTGTCTATTATGCAACCAGGCATTCAGTACACACACATAAACATGCCCGTAAAGCTAAAAAGGCCATTCAGAAAGCATTTGAAAATACGCGATTAAAAAAAGGGATATCCTTTGTGGAAATTGTTTCAAACTGTAATTCTGGTTGGAAAATGACTCCATTGGAATCTAATCAATGGATGGTTGAAAATATGTTTCCTTACTATCCTTTAGGGGATATTAAAGTCAATGGTAAATTAATATAAATTATGACAGAAGAGATTATCATCGCAGGTTTTGGTGGCCAGGGAGTTTTGTCAATGGGGAAAATTTTAGCCTACTCGGGCATCATGCAGGATGAGGAAGTGAGCTGGATGCCATCATATGGACCTGAAATGCGAGGTGGCACAGCTAATGTAACCGTTATCTTGAGTGATGAAAGAATCAGCTCACCCTACCTGAAAATGTTTGATACTGCCATTATTTTAAACCAGCAATCAATGGACAAGTTTGAGAAGTCCGTTAAACCAGATGGTATGTTGTTGTATGACCCTAATGGGATTTCGCAACATCCCACACGAAAAGATATTAAAATTTACCGGATTGAAGGAGCAAAATTAGCTGCTGAAATGGGGAATAAAAAAATATTCAATATGGTTGTCCTCGGAGCATTTCTAAAAATCAAACCCATTGTAAAATTTGAAAATGTTATTGAAGGCCTGAAAAAATCTTTATCGGAGCGTTACCATCATTTAATACCATTGAACAAAGAAGCTTTAATAAAAGGAATGGATTCTGTATCACAATATAATATAGAAGAACAGATTTTTCATAATTAGTTCAAGTTCCCATTATCGTTTGAATAATTTATGGAGTCAATACTCTAGGTTATTAATTTGAATTGTTTTCGGTTATACGGGCACATTCGGATAAAGCTAAATATGGAATACACTGAGCTCATACAATGGTTGCTGACAGGGGATGTGTCTATACAGTATCAAGTCAATAGAGACCTATTATCCATTGAGCGAAAAGATTTGCAGGACCGGATTTCAAAAGAAGGTTTCGGGGCAAAATTTCTGTCTCAACGAAAACCTAACGGACATTGGGGCCGTAAATTTTATCAACCCAAATGGACCTCTACCCATTACACGCTTCTTGATTTGAGGATTCTATGTGTTTCACCTGATAATCCACTCATACAAGAATCGATTGAAATCATCCTCGAAAATGAAAAAGCGAATGACGGAGGTATTCTTCCTATTGGTACTACCCAATTAACGGACCTTTGTATCAACGGCATGTTCCTTAACTACGCTTCCTATTTTAAAACCAATGAGCAGGACTTAAAATCCGTAGTAGACTGCATATTGGCACAAGTAATGCACGATGGCGGTTTTAATTGCAGATCCAATAGATTTGAGACCGTACATAGTTCGCTACACACCACCTTATCTGTATTGGAAGGGATAACGGAATACGAAACCCAAGGTTACTCCCACAGATTGGAAGAATTACATCAAGCACAGCGATCATCGATTGAATTTATCTTAATGCATCGGTTATTCCGCTCTGACCGTACCGGTGAAATAATAAATAAGGATTTTCTAAAACTAACCTATCCATGCCGGTGGCGGTATGATATACTTAGAGCGTTGGACTACTTTCAACATGCCAATATAAAATGGGATGATAGGATGAATGATGCGATACAAATTTTACATAAAAAGCGAAACAAAGATGAGACCTGGAATGTACAGGCCAAACATCAAGGACTGGTACATTTTGAAATGGAAAAAGCAGGTAAACCAAGTAGATGGAATACCTTAAGGGCATTGCGGGTATTGAAACATTTTAAATTATTAAACGTAATTCAATCTATAATAGGAGTTACCACGATACTTCTGAATTCAACAGGGCCATGATCCCCTTGTATCATAAATGACCCAGGTTCAGCTTCATTATTGTCCAGAGCACCACCTGTCATTCCTGGGATTATTTGATCGGTGATGATCGGTACACCATTGGCAATGATTGAAACCCGTCTACCTATTAACGTAATCTCATATTCCTGCCATTCCCCTGCGGGTTTTGCAACCATTTCGTTAGGTGTAAGAAAGCCATAAATACCCCCAAAATATATACTTGAAGGCTCCAATCCAATATTATCGGCTATTTGTACTTCATATCTTCCACGTAGAAAAATACCGCTATTACTTCCCGCTGGATAACGGAACTCAATATGTAATTTAAAATCCGTGAATTTTTCATCGGAAACCAAATTGGCTCCCGATTTCCCACTAGTTAGGATTCCATCTTTTACAATCCATTGGTTTTCTCCCATAACCTGCCATCCATCCAAATTTTTTCCATTGAAAAGAGGTTTTTCTTCTCCCCATTCAGGATCGTCATTGTGAGCCAACCTAGGTGCGCGTGTTGCATTCCAATTGTATGTTTTACCATCGGTATACAGCAATGTCCCTTTCAATTTTTCACCTTCCTGGGCGCCTTGAAATTGCAAGTTGTCTCCTGTTTCCCATTGCGGAGGTATATTAAAACTGAACTTACCATCCTTAGTTTTGATTTCAGAAATGGGACGTGCGCTACCATTTAGAAAAACAAAACGACCAACTAAGGTACTTAGTCCTGAATGGCTTATTTCCAACCACGATGGCACTTGCTTCCCATCATAGGATATTGACAAATTCCATCGACCTTCCAATGGATTTGTCTCTTGGGCATAGGTTGATGTTGAAATCGAAGCAATCAATAGAATTAAAAAAATTCTTAATATCCTTTTTGTCATTTTTGAAGTTGTTTATTGTAAATGAAATTTTTAATAAGTCTTATTCTTGGCAATCTTCTTTTCTTCGTGTATCTATCAAATATATAATCTTCCAAGCATTTTCATCTTTAAAAAGATGAAAAGAATTTACGCCACAATGATGAAATGTATTGTTCATCCAAAATTCATAGGGAGTCCAAGCATTTGCCATAGCCCCATCTACTTGAATATTAAAAGACATTAATTTCTCTTTAAATTGTAGGGTATCTGGAATACTTGCAATCGATTTAAGAAATTTGCCAAAATCCTCATTTCTTATAACACTATTCCCTTCCTTGTTTTTTCCAATGGTCTGGACGATTATATTCTCGGAAACGGTTTGCTTTATCAGCATGGAATCCTGTTTGTGAAATCCGTCAAAAAAGGTTTCAATGGTCTTTTGAACCGCTTTTTTTTCAGATTCTTGGGCTGTTATAATATTTAGTGCGAAAAGCCAAACAAACAATAAAATAAGCTTCATGTTTTTCCTTTTTTCAAAAATAAGTTAAAAAACCCAAATTCGATTTTAATGAATGTAATGCCACAAAATCATTACTTTTATCGCATTAAAACAAATCTAAATGTCCACCGCCAAAAAAGAATACAAAAGAGTTACCGTTAAATCCCTTGTTGACATGAAAAAGAACGGTGAAAAGATTTCCATGCTCACCGCTTATGATTATTCCATGGCTAAAATTGTTGATGACGCTAATGTGGATGTTATTCTTGTAGGGGATTCAGCCAGCAATGTAATGGCTGGCCATGAGACAACACTACCCATTACCTTAGATCAAATGATCTATCATGCAACATCAGTAATACGTGCAGTTAATAGGGCGCTTGTCGTTGTAGATATCCCTTTTGGGAGTTATCAGAGCGACCCTATGGAAGCGCTACGCTCTGCCATTCGAATTATGAAAGAAAGTGGTGCCCATGCCGTTAAAGTTGAAGGCGGTATCGAAATAAAGGATTCCGTAAAAAAAATCCTTAACGCTGGGATTCCGGTTATGGGACATTTGGGACTAACCCCGCAAGCCATTTACAAATTTGGGACGTATACCGTTCGTGCCAAGGAAAAAGACGAAGCTGAAAAACTGATGGAAGATGCCCAGTTATTGGAACGTTTAGGATGTTTTGCCATTGTACTCGAAAAAATACCTGCAGCTTTGACCAAAAAAGTTTCCGAAAGTGTATCTATTCCGACAATAGGCATAGGCGGTGGTAAATATGCTGACGGTCAGGTTTTGGTTATTCATGACCTTCTGGGAATGACACACGAATTTAACCCAAGATTTTTGCGTAGATACATGAATTTGTACGAAGATATGGGCAATGCCATTTCGCAATATGTTGCCGATGTAAAAAGTAAGGATTTTCCAAGTGATGAAGAACAATATTAGATTGGAATAGTCTAATGACGGTTTAAATAAATAACTCCAATCCATACTAAAAATGACCTTTAAATTTCAAATCAACATATAAATAAAATACGGTCATCCAAAAATCGAAAAATCCAAATATCCAACATTCCAATTCATCCAATCTTCAAATCCTTTATGAAGACAATCATCTTATTGCAATCAACAAAAGACCCGGTGATATCGTACAAGGAGATAAAACTGGGGATGTACCTCTAAGTGAGGTAGTAAAGCAATACATAAAATCAACCTATAATAAACCGGGAAATGTCTATTTGGGGGTTGCCCATAGATTGGATAGGCCAACCTCAGGAATTGTAGTATTCGCCAAATCTTCAAAGGCCTTGCCTAGACTCAATAAAATATTCGCGGAAAAGGAAGCCGAAAAAACCTATTGGGCCATTGTTAAAAATAGACCACCAAATCAATCCGATGAACTAATACATTGGCTGGTGCGTAATACAAAACAAAATAAATCATACGCGAATAACAAAGAAGTCCCCAATAGCAAAAAAGCCGTTTTACACTATGAAATAATCAAGAAAATGGATAATTACTATCTATTGCAGATTGATTTAAAAACCGGTAGACACCATCAAATACGCGCGCAACTTACCGCAATTGATTGTCCCATAAAAGGGGATCTAAAATATGGTTTTGACCGCAGTAATAAAGACGGAAGCATTCATTTACATGCTAGAAGCCTTGCATTTATACATCCCGTAAAAAAAGTTATGTTGAAACTCATTGCACCTCCGCCCGCAGATTCAATTTGGAACGCTTGTTGATGTATTTTTGCTAAATTTAACTCCTAAACAAAACACTACACCATGATCAAAAGAGCACTTTTTTTATTTAGTTTACTAGTTTTGGCTGCATGCGGAAGCTATAACTCTATAGACAGTTTTTACAATGCACATAAAAATGACAACCAGGTTACTGCCGTAAGGGTACCACAGTTCATGCTCACCCTAATTAGCGGTATTTCCCCGGAAATGCAGGCTTTGGTTGGCAATACAAGGGATTTGAGATATATGCAATTTCCAAGTACAACACCCGCTAGAACAACATTCTTGAACAATCAAATGAACGGCATTACCGGCAATTCATTTATAGAGGTATTCCGCAAAAATGATGACTTAAAACGTAACGTAGTATCCATTAGGGAAAAAAGAAACATCGTTAAGGAAATATTGATATACAACAATAATAATCTCAACGGTTCATTTCTTTATTTCAATGGGGATTTTGATCCGGTAAAAGTTCGTGAAATGGCCAAGAGTGACCAATTCGGGAAATTGGGTGAAGGTCTGTTGCAACAGTTCAGTACTGGAACTCCAGGATACAATCAAAATTAATAAATCCTAGGAATAATAGTTGTCACCGTGTTGAAAGCATTGACTTCTCGCGAATGATCTGTGCCACAGGTTTATTTTCCAAATGACTTTCCAGCCAAGATAATATGTCCAAATACAAGAACGCACGCTTTTCATAAGGGTGATTCTCATACTTTTTAAGTTCATTGTATAATTTTTGGAATTCGTTGCGAAGTTCATTAGGGTAGATATTCCCTAGATTACGTAAGAACTTGATCATTTCTTTTTGTACCGCATGTAAATCGTTCATTTTCAATAAAAATTTGTAGGTACTCTTTAATTGCAATTCTAAATGGTAATCCATCCCAGCTTCATAATGGGCCACCAAACTTAGAACTCTAGCGAAGCACATGAGATCCTCCCTCATTTTAAGGTTTTTGTTATTGATGATTTTCTTTAGATAAAGAATGCAATTCTTATTATCCCCGTTTCCAAAATATAAACTTGCAATCTTATAATACAGAATCATAATATGATGGGCATCCAAACGATCCTTGTGTTTATTGATCCCATATTCAATAATCTTCACCAAATACAATCCTTTATTAAAAGTGCCTTCCATGAAATGCAGATTTAATTTATTGGCGTTTATATATAGGAATGCCAAAGAATCGATATTGTCGTTTTTCGGAAATTTCTTCGACTCTACCATGGCTTCGAGTCGTTGCAGTGTTTGTTTGAATTGGGAACTGTATTTAACAAAAAACAGGGACTCCAATAAATAATGATTCCCTTTTAAAAAGAAAACAGGATTCAAATCTATCATCTTCTCATTTTCATAAAAAAGGTCCACCCATTTGTTTGAATACTTATAACATGAAAGAAAATCCTGGATTAAAAAGCTATACCATAAATGTGCCTTATAAAGCCATAATTTTTCACGAAAACCAAGTTCTTCAATTTTATACTTAGGCAAGTTCTTTTTAAAATAAGCCTCTACTTTTTTATAATCCTCATCATTACGAACATATCCCATTTTCAGCATTTGACCGTATAATTGCAAGGAAAGGTTAGAAAGTTTGCTGGTCATTACATTTTGTTCCGACAATTGTTTGGCTTGTATGGCCAATTCATCGGCCCTGTCAGGAATACTACGTGTTATGTATTGGGTTTCAATAATTTTCTCTAATTCAACAATTTCGTACGCAATGTTCTTTTCTTCGTTATCAATGGCGGTATATTTGGCTTTATCCAATATTTTAAGGCTCTGTTTATACAATCCTTTTTGATAAAGGATAGTAGCAAAATCTAGCTGTTCCCGTAGCTGAACCCTAATATTCTGGTTCACGGGATTTAATCTAAGACTAACCAAAATCTGTTTATAAAGATGTGCTTTAAGATTGGAGAGTTGCGATTTTGTTACGATACCACTTGCCAAAATTATCTTTTCGTCGTACCCTTTAATTTTGTCCAACAAGTTGAACAATGCCAAAAATTTCGCATCTGTGTTTACCCCCAATCGACCAACATATAGTTTAAATTGGCGCTTCTCTGACTTTGAAAGTGATTTCACCAATACAAACAATGCATCTTTATGTGCATTTGTCATCGTAATAAATATAGTTTAAATCATTGTTTGTTAGCACTTTACACGGCCCCAAAAGTATCTTAACATTGTAAATGTAATGTCAAAGTTTAGGTCAACTCCCCCGTAGGTCATATATTCGTAATAGCTAGCTAAAACTACGTAAATATAATGAGTAAAGATATAGTACAAATTTTTGATACCACACTCCGTGATGGTGAGCAAGTGCCAGGGTGCAAATTGGATAAAAAACAGAAATTGGTCATTGCCCAGCGGCTTGACGAACTTGGTGTTGACATTATCGAGGCTGGCTTCCCTATTTCGAGTCCAGGTGATTTCACCTCGGTCTATGAAATTGCCAAAATCGTTAAAAATGCAACTGTTTGCGGTCTTACTCGTGCTGTAAAAAAAGACATTGAAGTGGCGGCTGAAGCTTTAAAACCAGCAAGAATTCCGAGAATACATACTGGAATAGGGACCTCGGATTCCCATATAAAATACAAATTCAATTCAAATAAAGAGGCGATTATCGAACGTGCTGTAAGCGCAGTTAAATACGCCAAAACCTTTGTTGAAGATGTCGAATTCTATGCAGAGGATGCAGGTAGAACAGATAATGAATTTTTGGCAAGGGTATGCGAAGCCGCAATAAAAGCAGGTGCCACGGTGCTAAATATACCAGATACAACAGGTTATTGCCTACCTGAAGAGTACGGGGCAAAAATGAAATACCTAAAAGAAAATGTAACCGGAATACACAAGGCAATTCTTTCTTGTCATTGCCATAACGATTTGGGATTGGCAACTGCCAATTCAATTGCCGGTGTTATCAATGGTGCCAGACAGATTGAATGTACCATAAATGGATTAGGAGAAAGAGCTGGGAATACCGCCTTAGAAGAAGTGGTGATGATTTTAAGACAGCATCCGTTACTTGGTTTGGATACTAATATCAATAGTAAATTATTGTACGATACCAGTCAAATGGTCTCCCAAAAAATGGGTGTGATGGTACAACCTAACAAAGCCATAGTTGGTGCCAATGCCTTTGCCCATAGCTCAGGAATACATCAAGATGGCGTAATTAAAAACAGGGCAACCTATGAAATCATTGACCCTTTGGATGTTGGTGTAAATGAATCCTCGATTGTCCTTACAGCGAGAAGTGGCAGAGCTGCCTTAGCTTATCGTGCAAAAAAAATAGGATACGAACTTACCAAAATCCAGCTAGATGAGGTGTATCAAGAATTCCTAAAATATGCAGACAAGAATAAAGAAGTGCAGGATGAAGATATTCTTGAAATCATTGAAACTAGCAATATTAATATAGAAAGCGTTTCTTAAATGCGATTGAAAATTGCTCTTTTAGGAGGAGATGGCATTGGCCCAGAGGTAATAGCCCAAGCAGTGAAATGCCTTCAGGCAGTTGAAGAGACCTTTGGCCATGATTTTACTTATACCGAGGCTTTAATAGGTGCAATTGCCATTGAAAAAACAGGTAGCCCCATCCCAGATGAAACCGTTCAACTTTGTAAAGACTCCGATGCAATATTGTTCGGGGCAATTGGCACACCTGAATATGATAATGACCCGAATGCCAAGGTACGCCCTGAAGATGGTTTACTTTATCTTAGAAAGGAACTAGATCTGTTTACCAACATTAGGCCTATAAAGGTATTTCCTGCATTGATAAATAAATCGCCCATAAAAAAAGAAGTTATTGCGGGAACCGATTTAGTCATTTACCGTGAGCTTATAAGTGGTATTTATTTTGGTGAGAAAAACCTCTCTGAAGATGGAACCGTTGCTACTGATGTATGCAGGTATACAGAGGAAGAAATTAGCCGTGTAACACATATGGCATTCAAGGCTGCTAAAAAAAGAAGAAATAAAGTAACTCTTGTAGATAAGGCACATGTATTGGAAACCTCGAGATTATGGCGTAAAGTTGTAAAGAATATCTCTGAAAGCTATCCTGAGGTTGAACTAAATTTCATGTATATTGATAATGCATCAATGCAAATGATACTTAACCCCAGTACATTCGATGTTATTTTGGCCGATAATATGTTCGGCGACATACTTTCAGCACAATGTAGCGTTTTAATTGGGTCATCAGGTTTATTGCCATCGGCATCCATAGGAACTGAAAATGCAATGTTCGAGCCAATCCATGGTTCTTATCCCCAAGCAAAAGGAATGAATATTGCTAATCCCATTGCGGCAATTTTAAGTGCTGCACTATTGCTTCAACATTTTGGACTAACTGAGGAATTCCACGCTGTCGTAGCTGCCGTGCAAAAATCTTTCAGAAAAAAGATTGTGACCATGGATATCATGGGAAGTACTAAATACGGTACGGAAAGTGTTGGTAATTTTATTGCACAAAACATAGTTGAGGTAGATGATAATTTTAATATCAATGATGAAAACATTGGTTTAGGAAAATCAACGATTATCTAAGTCCAAGGATTATTCTTTAGATAACTTATTGATAAATTCATCAAATTCCTTTTTAAAGCTATTATACTTATCTCCTGTGGCCGGACCATTGAATCCAGTATGTATTCTTCTTACCATTCCCTTTTTATCAATAAAAATTGTGGTAGGATAAGACAGCACATGATTTAACATAGGTAGTTTTTCCTGAGCTTTTGTCTTGTTTGTTGTAGCAAATTGTGCCAATAAGACCGGATAGTCAATACCAATTGCATTTTTCAAACGATTGATTCTTTTAAAAGCAATTTCCTTTGTTTTGGCATACTCAAAGGCCAAAGCAACTACCTTTACATCGGTGTTGGGTTTGGACTTTAAATAGTTGACCAAAAATTTTGATTCATCCAAACAATTAGGGCACCAAGTTCCCATGATTTGAATAATTACGACCTTATCCTTAAAAATTTCATCTTCCAATGAAACTAAATTTCCATAGGTATCAGGGAATGAAAATGCCACTTTCCTATAACCTTGTTTAAGAAATGTGAGGGAGTCTTCACTGGGAAGTTCAAAACCCTCATTTCTTTTACCCTTAAAAGAATCTTTTGAATGATTGCCAGAATAAAATGTACCATTTAAGGTGCTATCGGTAACCTTAGCCATAAATAAAAAAGCGTGCGCACCGTCAAAAACCGATAATTTCAGGCTATCGCCATCAACAACCCCCTCTAAAAACCTATAGTCACCAGTTGTAGTTCTAAAAGTTCCTGTAACGATATGTCCTTTTTGGATAAAAATACCTTTGGCCATATAACTATCAGTCGAATTGGGATTAAATTCAGTTTCCCAAACCCCGGATACATCCACCTTGGGATTCTCCAATACCCTAAATCGTTCTTGATTACCAAATGTGGCTTTAAAAGGAACGATTCTATCTAAACTCTCATTAATAAATTCCCCTTTAATGGTTTTTTTAGTAAATTTTGCGTCAATATAACCTTCAAAAACAGGAGTTCTTATGATTATGGAATCATTCGAAATATCTATCTCATCAACTTTAATAATTTCATCGGCATTATAAAGTTCAATAGTGTATTTGCCATTACTTTTTTCCAATTCAAAATTAAAAGGTAGCGCTTGGTTGTCCTGCACCGTTAATTCTGCCTGCCAAATTCCTACTGAAGGTTTCATTTTTTTTGCCTCCGTACAAGAAAAAAGACATATTGAAAAAAGTATAATAATCCAGGAATTTCGCATAATTAAAGTATTCTTTAGTTGTATCGAATTAAAGCAGCATAACTTACAATAAAAAATAAAAACAAATCAATTGAAACAGTATTGAATGTATTACTACATTGTTTTATCTTTACTTCCTTTAAATCCGACCAATGAACATTTCTTACAACTGGTTAAAACAATTCCTGAAATTAGATTGGGAGTCAAAACAAACCGCAGAACTATTAACCGATTTAGGGTTGGAGGTTGAAGGCATTACGCCTTATGAAACTATCAAAGGCGGGCTCAAAGGCATTGTCGTTGGGCATGTAATTACTTGCGAAACACACCCAAATGCTGACCGTCTTAAATTGACTAAAGTTGATATTGGTCTTAAAAATCCTGTACAAATTGTATGTGGCGCCCCCAATGTTGCAAAAGGACAAAAAGTACCGGTAGCTACCATAGGTACTACATTATATCCGATTAATGGAGAACCTTGGGTCATTAAAAAAGGGAAGATTCGCGGCGAGGAAAGTTTTGGAATGATTTGTGCCGAAGATGAATTAGGTTTGGGAGAAAGCCATGAAGGGATTATGGTTCTAAGTGAATATCTAGAACCTGGAACACCTTGTGCAGAAGTTTTTGAATTGGAGAGCGATGAAGTTTTTGAGATTGGCCTAACACCCAATCGAACTGATGCAATGAGCCATTATGGTGTCGCTAGGGATTTAAAAGCCGGCCTTAAACAAAGGGAAATTGAAAAAGAGCTAATAACACCATCTACAAGTAATTTTAATATTACCGACCGATCACTTAAGATGGATGTTGAAGTTGAAAATAATGAAATGGCACCACGGTATTGTGGTGTAACGCTAAGTAATCTTATTGTTCAACCCTCTCCCAATTGGCTAAAAGACCGTTTAAAATCTATAGGATTAAGTCCAATCAATAATGTTGTTGACGCGACCAATTATGTTTTACACGAAATGGGTCAACCATTACATGCTTTTGATGCTGATAGGATTTTTGGCAAAAAGGTAGTAGTCAAAACGCTGCCCAAAGGAACAAAATTCATGACATTGGATGGCGTTGAGCGTGAGCTTCATGAAGATGATTTGATGATATGTGATGGAGAAAAGCCCATGTGTATTGCCGGAGTTTTTGGCGGAATAAATACAGGAGTTACCGAGGACACTAAATCTATCTTTTTAGAGAGTGCCTATTTTGACCCAATATCAATTCGTAAAACCGCTAAACGCCACGGTTTAAATACTGATGCTTCTTTTCGATTTGAACGTGGAATTGATATAAATAATGTAGAATATTGTCTCAAACGTGCAGCCATGCTCATTAAAGAGATTACAGGAGGGGATATTACCTCGGATATTGTGGATCTTTATCCTAAAAAGAAAGATGAACAACAGGTCTTTTTAGCCTTCGATAAAATCAATAAATTAATAGGACAGGAAATACCCAGGGATACTATTAAATCTATTTTGGCTTCTCTTGAAATAAAAGTGAAAAATGTAACTGAAACTGGATTGGGGCTAGTTATTCCTTCTTATAGGGTAGATGTACAACGCCAGGTTGATGTAATTGAGGAAATATTAAGGGTATATGGCTATAATAATATTTCATTCCATGAGAAACTGAATGCTTCCATTGCCCCAATATCAAAATACGAAGACTATAAATTACAAGATACAATCGGTGATTTATTGGCTGCGCGAGGTTTTTATGAAATAATGACCAATAGTCTTACTTCACCTGATTATATTGATTTAATTGATGCTTTGAAAACAAAGGAATCAGTTAATATATTAAATCCGTTAAGTGCTGATCTTTCGGTACTGAGACAAAGCATGCTTTTCAATGGATTGGAAACCATTTCCTATAATATAAATAGAAAGAATCAAAATCTTAGATTTTTTGAATTTGGCAAAACGTATCATCTGGAAGATAAAAAACATATTGAAAAGAAGCATTTGAGTCTTTTGGTAACCGGGGACAGAAATAATACAAGTTGGGCATCACCTGTAAAAAAATCAGGCTTTTTCTTTTTAAAATCAATTGTTGGGAATGTTTTGGAAAGATTGGGAATAAATGATATAAATCCCATTCCTAATGAAAACACTTTGTTTTCTGAAGGTATTACACTGGTTTCCAATAAAAAAGACATTGTCGAATTTGGAGTGATCAATAAGTTATTAACAAAACATTTCGATATTAAGCAAGAAGTGCTATATGCCAATTTTAATTGGGACAGTATTATTGACTTAGTACCTACTACGGAAATTGAATTTAAGCCTATTCCCAAATACCCGGAAGTTAAAAGGGACTTCGCCTTGTTGATCGATAATTCTATAAGCTTTAAGGAAATTCATAATATTGCTTTCCAAACTGAAAAGAATTTGCTGAAAGGGGTAAATCTATTTGATGTATATACCGGTAATAAATTACCCGAAGGTAAAAAATCCTATGCGGTTAGTTTTACCTTACAGGATGACAAGAGTACCCTCACAGACAAGCAAATTGATAAGATCATGACCAAACTTCAACATAGGTATGAAAAAGACCTGGGTGCAGTATTAAGGTAAGAAACTGATTTTCTTAGGCAATATTACGCTGTCTATTTCATGGATAATTCCGTTGCATTGGTTAGCATCCGCGACCGTTATTTTTGCCGAATTACCAAATGGGTCAGTCAAGACAATATCAATTCCCTGCATAGTAGCAGTTATTTCTTCGCCTTGCACGGTAATAAAAGTTGCCGTACCCTCCCCCCTACACATGGCCTTCAAAATTTTAGAGGCAGAAAATTCACCTGCAATAATATGATATCTTAGAATAGCTTGTAGCTCTTTCTTATTTTCAGGACGAAACAATTTGGATTCTTTTGAGGCAAATAGATTTTCAAAAGCCAAATCAGAAGGGGCAAAAACTGTGAAAGGGCCATCGTAACCAAGTAAATCATCCAAATCAGCGGCTTCCATTGCGGCCAATAAGGTTTGATGATTCACTGAATTCTTGGTGTTTGCTATAATCGATTTCTCAAAATCCATTTTAAGAAACTTAGATTGGGTAGTTGAAAAACTGTTTTGGGCAGTGGCAGCAAAGGTCAAAAAAAAGGTGAGCAAAGCCACCTGGGGGACATAGACATTTCATTTAGGTTCTATTAAGGGCTTGATAATAAAAATCGATGAACGGTATCGATTCATCGCCAATATACAATATAAACCCGTGCACACCATTACCAGATGATGTAGTTCATAGATTTTAACATATAATTAACATTTAGGTATTATTGTTAGAAATTACATAAATATTAATTTGTTTAAATTTGAGAATATTGATTTATAAAAATGATGCATTTAGATAGGACAAATATTGAAATGGCTTTGGCCAAATTGAAAAAAAAAGAAGCTGATTCCAACGATATTCTAAAAGAAGTCTATAGAATTTTAAAAGCTGAAGATGAGCATATTACAAGTATAGGACAGAACATTGCAAACGAAAAATCATTCAGTTTCAATCAATTCGTTTTCGATTTTTTGGAAACAGATAAAATATATCACCTAAACCACATAAAAAAAATAAGTATAGACTATCGTTTGCGTTTTCTGGATTCAAAATATTTTAAAGGGGATATTCCGCAGGAGGCCTTAACAAAAATAAAACAACTCGAAAAACAACATAATACAGAATTAAAGGGGTTTAAAATAATTGCTCCTTCCAAATTATTTAAACTAAAGGATAAGAATGACCCGCTTTTATTTGTTCCTTTAGGTAATAATTATTTCTATTTTATCCATAAATGGGGCAATGATCTCCATCCATTACGCAAAATCCTAATGTGGCCTTTTAAGAATATTGTAAACTTAACAGTTTTGGTTTTCGGCTTAAGTTATTTGATTTCGCTTTTGGTTCCAATAAGTCTTTTCTCCAAATCGACTTCTGGCTTTGAATTTTGGATTATTTTCTTTTTTATGTTCAAATCATTGGCTGCGGTAGTAATCTTTTACGGGTTTGCCAAGGGTAAAAACTTTAGCCACGCAATTTGGAACAGCAAATACTTCAATGCTTAGTCTGTATTTCATAGACTGCCTTGATTGTCTGAGAACACTACTGATAAAAAATCTGATAAGGAACTCCTTCCAAATCAAGATTATCCAATAATTCCGGTATCGGCTCAAGTTGAATTCTTAAGAGACCGCCTTTGTTTTCGTTATCATTTTTTTGATACCCGACGAGCATAATATTGTTTTTATCATCATAACTTACCATGGTAGTATCCCCTATTTTGTATTCAAACTCCAATTGGGATCCAGTTAGAAAATTTTCATAATAGTACAATACGGTCAGGTTATTTGAAAAATCATATATCGCGGGGATATTCGGATGATTTGCATCATCTGTCGGCCTTTTGTAAAAGAGCTTCCCTTGGGCATCAAAATGATAAAATTCCGAATCATAGAAATTAGGCTCTTTACCGGTCTCATAGCTTATATATTCAACACTCATTGTAGAGCTGTTCAAAACCGTATGCAATTCAGGATAAGAGATAATCAAATTATAGTCCGTTCTGGGAAATATCCGGGCAACATCATAGCCCAATCCAATTTCATGGATTAGAGTGTTTGTAGTACCATCAACAACTGAAAGTGAATATTCATCGGTAATTTCTAAATCAATGGTTAAAATAAACAAGCGTCCATTAGTAAAGGCCAACTGCATTGGTTTTTTATCCAATTCAACATCCAAAAAACTTTCTTCCGACGCATTAATGTCTATAATCCTTACAAAATATTTGTTCAATTTTGAAGTTTCCTCGATCATATATGAAACATACAAGGTATTTGCTTCAATCGTAAACGCAGTTGCTGTAAGGTTACAACCATTTAAATTAGTGAAGATGTCAATGTTTTTTGATGAGTCATCATCAAAATTATGTATGGTTATTTGCCCACTACAATCGGCCATTTTATTGTAGTGACCAAAAATCGATTCTTTTTGGAATGTTATTTCCGGTACTGGCACACTAACAAAATTGCTTTCTGCAGTATTTAATGTAACGCTTGACTCGGTGGTATTCAAGAGTTGCGTTGTAAGATTATTGTTAATGTGCTGGAGTAAAATGTAATCGGCATTGAAAAAAGTCTCTTCTTGCTCTATTTCGGATGGTGTATCACTTGATTTAGTACAACTAATGATAACCAATGCCAAAATCGCATATAAAATGCTGTAGGTTTTCATGATGTAAGAATTTGGGACTGATAAAACTATACAGGAACGGCGTACATTTTATCGCGCTGCTCCTTTATATTCTTATCAGACATATATTCATCAAACGTTGAATATCTGTCAATGTTGCCTTTAGGAGTCAATTCTATAATGCGATCAGCCACGGTTTGTGCAAACTCATGGTCATGGGTTGTGAACAATACGGTTCCTTTGAAATTTTTAAGGGAATTGTTGAAGGCGGTTATGCTTTCCAAATCCAAATGATTGGTGGGCTCATCCAACATGAGTACATTGGCCCTAAGCATCATCATTCTACTCAACATACAGCGTACTTTTTCACCTCCTGAAAGTACCGTGCATTTTTTCAGTGCTTCTTCCCCACTAAATAGCATTTTGCCCAAAAATCCTCGAATATATACTTCCTCACGTTCTTCTTCAGTTTTGGCCCATTGGCGCAACCAATCTACCAAATTAATATCCTCATTGAAAAAATCTGAATTGTCAGCAGGCAAATAGGATTGTGTTGTGGTGACCCCCCATTGAAAAGAACCTGCATTGGCGGTTTTATTGCCATTCAAAATCTCATAGAATGCCGAAGTAGCTCTAGAATCCCTGGAAAGTATGGCTACTTTATCACCTTTTGCTAAATTTATATTTACGTTTTGGAACAATAGATCACCATCATCTGATGAAGCTTCCAATCCTTCAATATTCAGTATTTGATCACCTGCTTCCCTATCCCGGTCAAAAATTAATGCTGGGTATCTTCTGCTTGAAGGCTTAATGTCCTCTACTTTTAATTTAGATAGCATTTTTTTTCGTGAGGTAGCTTGCTTGCTTTTTGCAACATTGGCACTAAACCGCATAATGAACTCCTGTAATTCCTTTGCCTTCTCTTCCGATTTCTTATTCTGTTGGGCCCTTTGGCGTGCTGCCAACTGACTGCTTTCGTACCAGAAAGTATAGTTGCCTGAAAAAAGGCTCATTTTGCCAAAATCTATATCCGCTACATGTGTACATACAGAATCCAGGAAATGACGGTCGTGTGAAACTACAATAACCGTATTTTCATAATCGGCCAAGAAGTTCTCCAACCAGGTTATTGTTTCATAATCCAAATCGTTAGTAGGCTCATCCATAATCAATACATCGGGACTGCCGAAAAGAGCTTGGGCCAATAGTACCCTTACTTTGAGTTTAGAATCAACATCCGCCATCAAGGTATAATGTAATTCTTCATGAATGCCCAAATTGGATAATAATGCAGCGGCATCACTATCTGCGTTCCAGCCATTCATTTCTTCAAACTGTACCTGAAGTTCCCCTATTTTATCAGCGTTTGCATCGGTATAATCGGCATAAAGGGAATCTATCTCGTTTTTAATTGAAAATAAAGGCTTGTTACCCATAACAACGGTTTCAAGGACCGTATGTTCATCATAAGCGTTGTGGTTCTGTTCTAAAATGGACATTCGCTTACCAGGTTCTAAGTGAACGTGACCTGATGTAGGATCAATCTGACCCGATAAAATCTTTAAAAAGGTACTCTTACCAGCACCATTCGCACCAATAACGCCATAGCAATTACCTTGGGTGAATGAAACGTTGACTTCATCAAACAAAACACGTTTCCCAAACTGCACTGATAAATTTGAAACCGATAACATAATTGCCTTTTTAAATTTCGTGCAAAAATAGAGAAATTAATCTCCTTAAACCAATAAAATTTAGGGGCAAATACTATGAAGATCTTAACTAAAACCTTTGTTTTTTAACTCGCAATTAACAAGATAGAGTATATAGGTTCCTTAATTTTGACCGTTACATAGTAGATATTCATATATGAATAAAAATTTACTTTATCTGTTTCTCTTCATACTGGCAGGTTGTAGTGAGAGCAAAAAAAATTCCCCGAATGTTTTCTTTAGTGGGGAGATCGTCAACCCTACCAGTAATCATGTTGTTCTTTATAAGGGCGATGTTGTAATCGATTCTTCCGCATTGGATCAACACAATATGTTTTCGTTTAAATTGGATTCAATTGAAGACGGACTCTACCATTTTAAACACGCTCCGGAATACCAATACGTTTATTTGGAAAAAGGTGATAGTTTATTGATTCGTTTAAATACTGTGGACTTTGATGAATCCCTGGTATTCTCTGGTACTGGTGAGGAAGTCAATAATTTTATGATGGAGATCTATCTGGCAAATGAAAATGAAGATAAGCTGATTACTGAATATTATAGTCTCGAACCCATTGAATTCAGTAGGAAGATTGATTCTCTTGAACAATTGAAACTTAATTTTTTAAGTGATTTAAAATTAGAATCGGCCTTATCTGATAAAGCTTCCGAAATTGCTAAGGCCAATATTGTATATAACTACGCTACCTTCAAGGAAAAATATCCCTTTAAGCATAAGAAATATTCAGGCAATAAAATTGTTTCCAAATTATCCGAGGACTTTTACGATTACCGTAATAGCCTTTCTTATGGCAACAAGGATTTCACCTATTTAAGGCCTTATTATGTATATATGCTGAACCATTTTGGTAACTTATCCTATATGACGTGCACCCATGATTGTAATATAAAGGACAATATGGCTAAAAATCATCTCCATTTTAACAAACACAAACTAAAACTTATTGATAGTCTGGTTGTTGAAAAAGAATTGAAAGACAATCTTTTTAGAAATGTAGCATTGGATTATTTGTTGAAAGTACATGATACTGAGGAAAACAATAAGATTTTTATCGATGTTTTCCATGCATTGTCTGACAACAACAGACATATTTCCGAAATTGATGATTTGTACGAAGGGATAAAAAATATACAGCCCAAGAAAAGGATACCTAATGTTGAAGTTGCTAATATAAATGGCGAAAAAATATCATTGCAACAGATTGCCAAGAACAAAAAGGCTGTATTTTATTTTTGGTCAAGTTCAAATAAAAGGCATTTTAATGATATTTCGAAGCGTGTTTCGCAACTTTCAAATCAGAAACCTGATTACACCTTTGTCGGAATTAATATCAAGACCAGCGATGATGAATGGAAAAGCTTGATAGAAACTTCAGGGCTAGATAGAGCTACCCAGTACAGGGCAGAGGATTTTGAGAAATTAACAAGGGCACTAATAGTATATCCCCTCAATCAATGTATCATCACTGAAAATGAAATGATTGTAAATGCCTTTGCCGACATGTACTCTTCCTTTAAATAATATCAAAAAATAACCCGGAGATACAATTATCCCCAGGTGATTTTTTCCAAAACATTTAAAATGCTTCCAGCGTAAGGGAGCTAATTCCCTTTTTTATAATCTTCTAAAAATTTTGCTAAACCACTATCAGTAAGAGGATGTCTTAAAAGACCTTCAATTGAGGATAGCGGACCTGTCATTACATCAGCACCAAGCTTGGCACAATCAATTATGTGCATATTATGCCTTATTGAGGCAGCCAGGATTTGTGTTTCGAAGGCATAATTATCGTAAATATGTCGAATTTCCGCAATCAGGTTAAGACCGTCAGTAGAAATATCATCCAATCTTCCTATAAATGGGGAAACATACGTTGCCCCGGCCTTAGCCGCTAAAAGTGCCTGGCCTACCGAAAACACCAAAGTGCAATTGGTACGAATACCATGATCTGAAAAATACTTTAGAGCTTTTACCCCGTCTTTGATCATGGGAACCTTGACCACAATTTGGTTGTGAAGTTCTGCCAACTCCTCCCCTTCTTTCACCATTTTGCTGAACTCAGTTGCAATAACCTCGGCAGAAACATCACCATCAACTATATCACATATATCAACATAATGTTTTAGAATATTGTTTCTTCCAGTGATACCCTCCTTTGCCATTAAAGAAGGATTGGTGGTTACTCCATCAAGAACCCCTAATTCCTGGGCTTCGCGTATTTGATCTAAATTGGCTGTATCAATAAAAAATTTCATGAAATTGTATATTAATTAGTTAGTGATTTGTAAATTTTGGATTTACTTTTTAAGTGGGATAAAATTACAATTTATAATGGTTTAACAATAGCTTCTCATATAGTTTATCCGGCATCAATTTTTTTAGGGTAAGCGAAAATTTCTGCATAAACGAACCTACCTTATAATGCACCATGGGGTTTGTGGTGTTCATAATTTTCAATACCATATGTGCCACTTGAATTGGGTCATTACCATCTGTAACATCCTCATCTATAAGTTTCAAAGTATTGCTATATGGTTTCTTATAAGCCGAATTTTCCAATACTGGTGCATGATAACGCCCGGAAGCAATGTTGGTGGCAAAATCACCAGGTGCCAAATTGGTCATCTTAATTCCAAAATCCTTGGTCTCCATACGAAGCGCTTCGGTGGTGATTTCCAAAGCTCCTTTAGTCGCAGAGTAAATACCACGATAAGGCAATCCCATATACCCGGCAATTGAAGTAATATTTATAATGAGTCCATCTTTCTGCTTCCGCATTTGGGGCAGAACTGCTTTAATCATGCGTATAGGTCCATGAAAATTGGTGTCAAAGGCTTTTAAAATCTCTTCATGTGGGGTTTCCTCAATGGGTCCGGTTATACCAACTCCAGCATTGTTCACCAAAACATCGAGTCTACCTTCTTTTTCCAATAATTGTGCTATCGCAGTTTTGATGGTTTTGGGATCCCTAACATCCAATTCCAATAAATTAAAATCATTGAAAGCAGGATATTTGTTTAAACTACGTGTAGTTCCATAAACCACATAACCCTTCGATTTTAGAAATATTCCGATAGATTTCCCTATACCTGACGAACCTCCAGTAATAAGTACAATTTTTCGCTCCATAATAATTGCAAATTAACGAATAATAAAGAGGAAAGGGTAAGGACGGTTCCATTTTTCCCAGGGAGAAATGCAACACATCAATGGTAGTTTATATAATTGCCCTTTTGTAGAATAATAGGTACAAAAAACGGCAAGCTACCTACATCGCACCGCTACGACCGTATACCCTTGCTGCGTTCCCACCCTGGGGGATTCTACAGGAGCTGGTCGTGTAGGACTTGCCGAGTGCAAATATACAATCTTTTAAAACTTATTCAATCGTTTTATATTCTAATTTTTATGAATTAACTTGCCCTTTTTATTGGCTTCCATAAGTATTTCTAATTGAGTATAATACATGGTATTATTCATGAAAAGCACTATTCAAAACACTACAAACATAAAATTCATGTACCTATTTAAAATTTTCTCTTTCGGCTACTTTTTAATGCTTTTTGTTGCCTGTGGAAGTGGTAATACCTCTGCAGCTTCTCTTTTTGAAATTCAATTGGAAGGCAATAGATCGGAGTACCGCCATAATGATAGGATTGGCATTGCGTTAAAAAACAAAAAAGCGAAGTCTATTGACAAAATTACCTTTGCCATAAATGGCAAGGAATTATTGGTCGAAAATGATAAGATAGTTCTTGATCTTCCAACTTTAGGAAATAAAACCATAAAGGCAACAATCAATTATGAAGAAAGTACTGCAGAGGTTTCAAAAAACATAAAAGTACTGGCTCAAGACGCTCCCTTAATATATACCTATGAAATTGTTAATGAATATCCACACGATATAAAGGCATACACCCAGGGCTTGGAATTTCATAATGATACACTTTATGAAAGTACAGGCAAAAAAGGAAGGTCGTCTTTACGTAAAACTGATTTTAAAACAGGTAAAATATTGCAACAAATAGATTTGGAGAATACCCAATTCGGAGAAGGTATTACCATACTCAATGGTAAAATCTATCAACTTACTTGGCAGAGCGGACTCGGTTTGATTTACGATCTTAAAGATTTCAAAAAAATTGATAGTTTTCAATACGGCCAAAGTAAGGAAGGATGGGGATTATGCAATGATGGTAAAAAAATCTATAAAAGCGATGGTACCGAAAAAATCTGGTTCTTAAATCCTGAAACCCTTATTGAGATTGGTCATATAGAAACCGTTACCAACAAATCAATATTTAATATGGCCAACGAACTGGAATATGTTGAAGGTAAAATCTATGCTAATGTGTATCAAAAACCTAGTATGATGATCATTGATGCCAAAAGTGGAGCTATTGAAGGGGTTATCAACTTTAGTGGTTTAAAAGAAAAAGTAGCCCAACATGCAAGTTTGGATGTTCTAAATGGAGTGGCTTACCACCCTGAAAGGAAAACTTTTTTTGTAACCGGGAAGGAGTGGGATAAAATGTTCGAGGTTAAGATCCTCAAAAAGTAAATGAAAACATTCGAAAAAAGGATTATCGTTTCCCTTGATGATTTAGATGATTTAGACCATGTAAATAATGTGCGCTATGTGCAATGGATACAGGACATCTCGAAAGAACATTGGCAAACAATTGCACCTGATGAATTGAAAGCCGGGATAATCTGGGTAGTAAGAAATCATAATATCGACTATAAGAGTTCTGCCATATTGGGCGATGAAATAATATTACGAACACGCATAGTAGATACCAAGGGAGCCATATCAGTAAGACGTGTAGAAATGTTCAATAGTAAAACAAATGAACTTTTAGTGCGTTCAAATACTGAGTGGTGCTTATTAAATGCAAATACCTTGAAACCTATTCGCATTTCAGAGGCCATTAAAGAGGTTTTTACCTAAAAAGCAAATTCAAGGAAAATGCGTCCCTATCTATATTTGATACCTACTGTATTCTTTTTGATTCTATGGAGTTCCTGTAGAAAGGATTTGGAATATGCCCCAAGTGCAGGTCATTTGGAGTTTTCAAGGGATACGGTTTATCTAGATACGGTATTTACCAATATAGGAAGCAGTACTTACACCCTTAAAGTATATAACAGAAATCGTGATGATGTTGAAATTCCCACAATTCGATTGGGACAGGGACAAAACAGTCAATATCGCTTAAATGTAGATGGTGTAGCAGGTAAGGAATTCCTGAATGTTCCCATTCTGGCCCAAGACAGTTTATTTATTTATATTGAAACCACCTATGATATTTCAGGTAATCCAGGGAATGAATTTTTATATATCGATGCTATCCAGTTCGACTCTGGAATTTATCAGCAAGATGTACAACTGGTGACCTTGGTCAAGGATGCAGTTTTCTTATATCCAAGCACATTATCCGATGGTACAAAGGAAACTTTGGTGCTTGGCTTGGATGACAATGGGAATGAGATACGTACTGAAGGCTTTTATCTTGATGAAACACAATTAAGCTTCACAAACCAAAAGCCATATGTTATTTATGGTTATGCCGCTGTGGACACAGGTAACGTTTTATCAATGGATGCAGGTACGCGTGTACATTTTCATAAAGACTCTGGAATATATATTGCTGAAGGCGCTTCTATGACTATTAATGGCGAATTAAGTCTTGACCAAGAACTTTTGGAGAATGAGGTCATTTTTGAAGGTGATCGTCTTGAACCTGAATTTGCGGAAGTACCAGGACAATGGGGATTAATATGGATGGCATCAGGTAGTACAAATAATTCAATAAACCATCTAACTCTAAAAAATGCAACAATTGGCATATCGGTTGAGGGAGATGAATTTCTGCAGTCTACCACTCTTACAATAAGGAACACCCAAATTTATAATAGTTCCCAAACAAATGTTTGGGCAAAGAAAGCAGCCATTGTGGCCGAAAATATGGTCTTAGGTGGGGCTGGTAAGAACTCCTTGCATTGCAGCCTTGGGGGAGATTATGAATTTACCCATTGTACAATTGCCAATTATTGGAAACATGGTTTTAGAACAGGTTCAGCCTTGCTCATTGATAATTTCAAAGACACAACATCGGGAGCGGAATTAAATGGGGATTTAGTCAAAGCTAAATTCTATAATTGTATTATCGAAGGTAGTAGTAACAAAGAACTTTCATTACGAACCAACGACACAAACACATTTAATTATTCGTTTAACAATTGTCTAATAAAATATGGAAACGCTAATGGACAAGACCAAGGTAATCCACTATATGATTTTGGGAATACGGCCTACTATAACCAAATATATTTAAATGAGGATGCGGAATTTAAAGATGCACCGAACAATAATTTTACAATCGGGGAAACCTCTTTTGTTGAAGCCAAGGCAGATTTGGAAACTTCACTTTTAGTACCCCTCGATATTCTGGGGATATATAGGACTAGTTCTCCGGAAATTGGAGCTTATGAAATAATGTTAGGGCAATAAATATAGTTATTAGCAACCTTAGACCTGATACTTTTAGGTATTGTCACGAGAATCGTAGCAAGATTCAACTTTTTTTAAAGTTGGCAAAGGAAAGAAATCCATCTACTTGGTCGTTATAGATTATAGGAAAAACCATTAATTGACATATTATGGGAAAACCCAATTTATGATAGTTTGGGTAGATTTGTTCATAGAACGCATCCCTTGATTTAATGTACATTTTAATTTTTCGTCTAAGGTCTTCAGGAAAGTCGGTATGCCTGAGATAATCCCCTGGACGCTTACCTTTTATGTCTTTGAGCTTATAACCTGTCTGACGACTGTATGCGTCATTTATTTTTATAACCCTACCTTCCGAATCAGCAATACACATAGCAGGATAATCTTTTTGTATTTCCTTTAATTTTTTCAAAAATGTATCATTGTCTTCCAAAGACAATTTCATTTCCCCTTTTCCCATTAAAAGCCATTGGGGACTATACTCCTCGAATACTGTTAAAATTTTCATTAACCTTTCATAACCAACATCTGCTTTTCTTTTAATGGTTTTAAGTAAATATCCTCTTGAAAATCCACATTTTGAATCAAAATCACTACCGCTAATACCTAAGTCCTTCAGCATCTTCAGTAATCTATCATGAATATCCATTGCTTCCATCATCTTCTTTAAATCTCTAATTAACAAATTTCATTAATTCCGCTTTTTACAGGAACATTCTATTAAAATATAAAAAATCATATGCTTTGCCAATTATTTGGACTTTGGAATAACATAAGAAAACAAAATTGTTGTATTTCCTTTTTTTTAATCAGTTTTTTCCTTCATTTGTACTACATTTAGTAATTTAAATACAATTACCTCACTTTTTATAAGGTTTCCCTAATACCTTCTGTTATAGAGTATCATTAATTTGCACTTAAACATTTGATTCTTTTGGAGTATACGTATACCATAATAGATTCTGATGCCACTTCCAATTTGCAATTGCAGCACTATTTGGAAGATTATGGTGATTTTAATTGTGCCGCTTTGGCAAAGGATAGTACCGAAGGAATAAACAATATTCTTAAGTTTTCGCCATCCGTTGTTTTTATAAATTTAAACGAAAAAGCCCACGAATATTTTCAAATGGTGATGGAGCTTCACCAATACATAAGTGAAATACCAGTTATCATAGGTGTTTCAAAATGTAAGCAATATGCGTATGAAGCCTTAAAGAACGGTTTTTTCGACTATTGGCTCTTACCTTATAACGAGTTTGACATCAGAAAATCCTTATTGCGACTTAAAAAACGTATGCCAGCCACTACTAAAGAGCCAGAAACGCTGATCTTAAAATCGTACCAGGATTTCCAGTATTTAAATACCAACGACATCCTTTATTTACAGGCAGACAATAATACTACTGAATTTGTTATGAAAGACGGTTCCGTAAACAATGCCTATAAGACCTTAAAAACCTTTGAGGGCCAATTACCAAAGAATTTTGTACGTATACATCAAAGTTTTATAGTCAATACCAACTACATTTCACGAATAAGTTATGGGAAGTCTATTTGCACCCTAAACCTTCGTAAGTTACAATTACCTTTTTCAAAATCGTATCGCTCCAATATCGACGAATTAAAAAAGGTATTGTCAAAAAACACCATTTCTTCATCAAATTAGATCAATACTCACAAAACAGGATCAATTACCTTCCAAACCCTGCCGTTTACTAGTATTTACATTTTTACCCGTTTTTCAGAATTGGGTATTGTTAGTTTAGCAACATAACAAAACGATTCAATCAACTAATTTAAAATTTTAGGATTATGAAAAAGGCTATGGTAATTTTGGCAGCGGTAATTTTTAGTATGGGCTTATATTCTTGCGATGCGGATAGTAGTGCTGAGGACGATGCCCTTTACGATATAAATGTAACGGCAGGTGATCCTTGTGATAATTGCTCCAATCCTCCTGACGAAAGGGATGGATAGACAATCTTAAACAAAATAATTTTGGGCCCTAAATATAAAATTTAGGGCTTTTTTTTTACCTTGTATCTTTATTGCCAATTTGCAAACCAACCAATATGGGTTTTAAAAAAATCTTGTTTTTTTATGGAATCGTTATTTTTTTATTTTCCAATTGTGGAAAAGACAAAAATAACGCTGAGGTAAATTTCACAAGCGTTCAAACAGGACAGTATTGGAATATGGGTAGAACAAGGCAAAAACGATAACATTCCTAAAGATGTAAGGTTGCGTTTTTTACAAAAGGCCTCAACCGAGGTAAATAAGAGTACCAATGATTCAATAAAACTACTGAATCTTTCGAAACTATCATTTGCGTATTATAAAATTGACGACTCGTTGAAGTTCAGAATCTGCAAATAAAAAAACCATAGCACTTGCTAAAAAGGTAAATGATTCCAACGTACATGCCGAAGCACATCTGGGACTTGGGTCATTTTTTAAGAAGATATGCTATACCCGATAGCTCGTATTATCATTATCGTGAGGCACAAATGTTGTATGATGCCCTTGGGAATCAATATTATTCAGGAAGAATGTTATATAACATGGCAGCAGTGCAAACCGATGTAAAAGATTATACAGGTAGTGAAATTACCACCATTAAGGCCATTGAACTTTTAAAACCCTTGGACAAATACAAACAATTGTATCAGTGTTACAATAATTTGGGAATCGTATCCTTAAAATTAAATGAATATGATCTTGCTTTGGAAAACTATGAAGAAGCATTTTCCTATCTTAATAAATTCGATGACACGGATAATGCAAAAGAAACTGTACTCAATAATATCGGATTGGTTTATCTAGAAAAAAGGCAATACCAAAAGGCTATAACTTATTTTGATCAGGTTCTGAAAACGAAGGATTTACTTAATAAGAATGCAACGTTATATGCAACGGCTTTGAACAATTATGCAAATTGTAAGCTAAAATTGGACGACATTGCAGAAGTAAAAGAGCATTTGGATAGAGCTTTACAAATACGGGACAGTATTGGTGATATTGTTGGTGTTTCTACAAGTAATTACAATTTGGTCGAATATCATTTAAGACAAAAGGACACTTCTTTAGCCATATTACAGGCACAGAAAGCCAAAACCTATTCAGAACAGAGTAGCAATAATGAAAGATTGTTGGAAACCTTGAAATTATTGGCGGTCATAGATGCAAAGAACTCAGTAGTTTATACGCAAAATTACATCGCATTGAATGATAGTTTGCAAAGGGAAGAACGGCGGGCACGTGATAAATTTACCCGGATCCGTTTTGAGACCAATGAGACGCTTATCGAGAACCAAACACTTACCAAAAAAAAACAGGTATGGACAGGTATTGCCGTAGGTCTATTATTAGCTGGCACAGCTTTTTACATAATCGTAGATCAACGAATAAAAAACCAAAAACTACGCTTTCAGCAGCAGCAGCAGGCCAGTAACCAGGAAATCTTTAACCTTCTACTTTCGCAAAAACAGAAAGTTGAGGAAGGAAAACAGTTGGAACAAAAGCGCATTTCAGAAGAATTACACGACGGGGTGCTAGGTAAGATGTTGGGTGCCCGTATGGTACTCACGGGTCTGAATAAAAAAACAGATGAAGAGGCCGCCAAAGAAAGGGCCATTGCAATTTCAGCATTACAGGATGTTGAAAGCGAGGTAAGATCTATTTCACATGAACTGAGCCATGCCGCTTACCATAAAATTGAAAATTTCATAAACTCAATAAAAGATTTATTTAAAACTGTTACAACAACCAATGGCATTAATTTTATATTCGACTATGATGAGGAAGTTGATTGGGATACACTTAGTGGGGAAATTAAGATAAATCTGTACCGTTTGGTTCAGGAATGTTTACAAAATTCAGTAAAACATGCTAATTGTAAGAATATTATTGTTAATTTTAATGTTCAAAGTAACCTTCTCAAGGTTCTAATTGCTGATGACGGCATAGGTTTTAAAAAGGAAAAAGGCAAAAAAGGTATTGGAATGCGTAATATTTCCTCAAGAATTCAGAAGTTAGGTGGCACGTGGAATTTGGATAGTTCAAAAGGGAAAGGAACAAAAATAAATCTGGAAATACCTATTAAATATTATTCCGAGGATTTGCCTACTATAAATGAATCCAATAACTTAGTTAAGGTTAAAGGCATAGAATAAATAATATGAAATTTATAAGAATTTTAGCAGTAGATGACCATGAAATGACCACTCTAGGATATAAATATATCCTGGAAGGTGCCGAATTTGAGTCATTTAAGGTTAAGGTCGATACTGCCAAGAATTTTGAAATAGCACAGGAGAAAATCGAGTTTTCTGCCCGCTCTTCAAAGTATGAAATAATTTTACTCGATATTCAATTGGTTCCATCCCATTCCGCAGATAATCGGAATGGTGAAGATTTGGGGATTTTGGCCCGTAAACTAGTCCCAAAATCAAGAATAGTGTATATGTCCTCATTTAGTGATAGTTATCGTATAAATAGTCTTTTCAAGACCGTAAATCCTGATGGTTATATGGTAAAATCAGAAATTGATGAAAAGTCCCTGTTCGCAATGGTCAATACAGTTATTTCAGGTTCGCCATACTACACGGCTGGCGCTTTGTCCGCAATCAGGAAAAAAATGTCCAATGACCTTGATTTGGTTGATGAACAGGATAAAAAAATTCTCCATTATCTTTCATTAGGAACCAGAACAAAAGATATTGCTCCTTTAATATCTGTTGCAAATACTACTGTTGAATCAAGAAAACGCCATTTGAAAAAACTTTTTGAAATTGAAAATGGCAATGATATATCACTTATCGAAGAAGCAAAGAAAAGAGGATTTCTATAAAAATCATATTTATTTGTTTTTTTATTTTCTTAACTGCCTATAAATCAATGTCTTATCGTTGAATGCGCATATTAAAAACAAAAACCTCACTTTTTATAAGGTTTTTGTAACGCCTATTGACACGTCTAAATTCTACCTTTGAGTAAAAGTGCATCCCTTTATAATTTTATAGTATGCCATTATATCTAGACAGTTTCAAAAATAACCAGCCGAAACAATTCATTAAGGAATTGTCAATCATCGGCTTGGATTTATTTAAGAATAGTTTGGAAAAAGATTACTTTTCCAGTGTAAAAATCCACAATAATCAATCCAGCAATGAAAATGCAAGTTTAATTATCGACTTGAATTGTAATTTAAGCTTGCGTGAGATGCTAATGCATTTCAACAAGGGCACTTGGGGCGGTTTTAACCAATTAAAATCCTCGATTGTACTTGAGTTGAATAACTTAATGAAGATCAATAGTATGAATATTGATATTGAGGAGTTTTCAATTTTCTTAAATGATACTACAATAATTATCAATAGAATATATGAACAAAGTATTCCTGATCAATTTGAGAATATTTTAACCGAGCTTGGTAATCATTACTTTCATATTACTAAAAAAGAAACTGAAATTCCCTTTGAGATATATGTTCCTGTATTTGAGGAAAATTTAGCTCATACTGATTTTACCCTATTGAATATCCAGTCTGATAATAATGATACCAACGATTATTTTAGTTATTGGGGTCTATATTTTGAATCTGAAGAGGATGCAGCTATTTATGATCTAAAGAAATCTACGGTGGTTTACGGAGAACTTTATATGTTAAATCACTGAATCAGTGTTTTTTAAGCATTGAATAATGCTCTACCTTTCATCATTTTATTAACTTCTCCCTTAACCTCTGAAATAATCATATCATTCTCTGGATTGGTCAAGACTTTATCCACAAAATCAACAATTACGGCCATATCCGCCTCTTTTAAACCGCGTGTGGTTATTGCTGCAGTTCCGAATCGTATTCCGGAAGTAACAAAAGGGGATTTATCATCAAAAGGAACCATATTTTTATTTGCGGTAATATCTGCCTTTACCAACACCTTTTCCGCATCTTTCCCCGTTATGTCCTTATTACGTAGATCTATCAACATCATATGATTATCGGTACCCCCAGAAATGATTTTATAGTCCTTAGCTACAAATGCAGCAGCCATTGCAGCGGCATTTTTTTTAACTTGGAGCATATAGTTGAGATATTCATCTGTCAATGCTTCGCCGAAAGCAATTGCCTTAGCAGCTATAATATGCTCTAGCGGACCTCCTTGATTACCAGGAAATACTGCCAAATCCAATAAAGCGGACATTTTTCTAAGATTACCATTCTTTAATCGAATGCCAAACGGATTATCAAAATCCTTACCCATAAGAATCAATCCCCCTCTTGGTCCCCTTAATGTTTTATGGGTTGTAGTGGTAACTACGTGGCAATGCGGGATAGGATCATTAAGAATACCTTTTGCTATTAACCCCGCCGGATGTGCAATATCAGCCAATAAAATGGCATCAACACTATCCGCAATTTCACGAAACCGCTTAAAATCCATATCACGTGAATAAGCCGAAGCACCGGCTATAATTAATTTGGGCTTTTCCCGATCGGCAATTTCCTGTATTTTATCATAATTAAGAACGCCAGTTTCTGCATCAACGCCATAGAAAACAGGATTATACAACCTACCGGAAAAATTTACCGGTGATCCATGGGTCAAATGACCGCCATGCGAAAGATCAAATCCTAAAATTTTATCGCCAGGTTTTAAAAATGCATGATATACCGAGGCATTCGCCTGCGACCCAGAATGTGGTTGTACGTTGGCATAAACGGCACCAAACAATTCTTTGGCACGATCAATGGCAATTTGCTCAACTTTATCTACAACTTCGCAACCCCCATAATACCTTTTCCCTGGATACCCTTCAGCGTATTTATTGGTAAGCACCGACCCAGCAGCCTCCATTACCTGTGGACTTGTAAAATTTTCAGAAGCAATTAACTCAATCCCGTTTAATTGTCTTTCTTCCTCAGCGTCTATTAGGTCAAAAATTACTTGATCGCGTTGCATAATTGAATTTTCTGTTAAATGAAGCGTAAAAATACAAATTGCCAGTCTTTAATTGGTAGAAAATAATATATTTGATTAGGAATTTATCAAACGTAAATTAACAATCCATATATGTCAATAGCTGCAAATAATCCATCGAAAAAAACCTGGATCAACACGCCCAAGAATTCAGATTTTCCAATACAAAATATACCTTTTGGGGTGTTTTTAACGAGGGACGATATTATCACCATCGGCACAAGGATAGGTGATATGGCCATTGATTTAGGGGCTATGCACCAGTTAGGTTATTTCAATGGCATTCCCCTTACTGATGATATTTTTCTACAAGACACTTTGAACGATTTCATATCCGATGGTAAAAAGACTTGGAGATTAGTGCGAAATAGGATAAGTGAGGTTTTTGATATTGAAAATGAAACCTTAAAAAATAACGAGGATCATAAAAGTATTATCCTATTTGCTATGAACGAAATAGAAATGCAATTACCTGTTCAAATTGGCGATTATACAGATTTCTATTCCAGTAAAGAGCATGCTACAAATGTAGGCAGCATGTTTCGTGATCCTGAAAATGCCCTAATGCCCAATTGGCTTCATATTCCTGTGGGTTATCATGGTAGAAGTTCAACCATAATTCCCAGCGGAACATCAATACATAGACCTATGGGGCAAACCTTGCCTAAAAATGCTGATAAACCTGTTTTTGGCGCATCCAGCATGGTCGATTTTGAACTTGAAATGGCTTTTATCACCACAGATGTAAATAAATTGGGAGAACCCATCTCAATTGATGAGGCAGAGGATTATATTTTTGGCATGGTTCTTTTAAATGACTGGAGTGCCCGCGATATTCAGAAGTGGGAATATGTACCTTTAGGTCCGTTTTTATCAAAAAACTTCGCAACCTCCATTTCACCATGGATAGTAACCTTGGATGCTTTGGCCCCTTTTAGGACCAGCGGTCCAAAACAAGAGCCAGCACCACTACCCTATTTAGCCCAAAAAGGGGATCATGGTTTTGATATTAATTTAGAAGTCGACATTATTCCTCTAGATAGTCAACCTAAAACAGTCTCAAAAACCAATTTCAAGTTTATGTACTGGTCAATGGCACAACAATTGGCACATCATACCGTCAATGGATGCAAGGTAAATAGTGGTGATATGATGGGAAGCGGCACCATATCCGGACCAACTCCTGATTCTTACGGTTCTATGCTAGAGTTGGCTTGGCAAGGAAAAAAGCCCATTGCTATGAAAGATGGTAGTGAGCGTAAATTCATTCAGGATAATGATACAGTAGTAATGCGTGGTTATTCCGAAAATAAAGACCTAAGAATCGGTTTCGGGGAAGTAGCTACCAAATTACTTCCGATTTTTCAACCCAAAACAAAAAAATAGCCCACAAAAGGTTTTTTCATCGAGACAATACGATAGTTAATCGTTTTACGTTATCAACAAAGACAGTTTTGGCATGAGTGTTGAAACTGCTCTATTTAACAGTAAATAAAAATGTCATGAAGAAACTATTACTATTAAGCGGAATTTTACTTTTTCTAGTAGCCTGTGGCGGTGTAAAAAAAACACAACAGGCTATAAATACAGGTAACTACATGAACGCCATAAACAGTGCGGTTCAAAAATTATCTGAAAATAAAGATAAAAAAGGAAACCAATCATACGTCCTTTTGTTAGAAGAAGCCTTCAAGAAAAACGTAAAAAGGGAAATGGACCATATTGCCTTTTTGAAAAAAGATGGGAACCCGGCAAATTTGGAAGTCATCTACAATAGCTATAAAAACTTGAATCGTATTCAAGAAACCATTAAACCTTTGTTACCGCTTCCAATATATGACGAAAATAGAAATGCAAAATTTACTTTCAACAACTACAATAATGATATTGTTGTAAATAAGGAAAAATTAAGCAACTATTTATACAACAATGCGTTGAATCTTTTGAACAATGCAAGTAACAAATGGGATTATAGAAAGTCTTTTGATGATTTCATTTATCTTAATGAAATTAATCCTGGATATGCCGATAGTAAAACTAAAATGGAAGAGGCTTATGCAAAAGGATTGGACTATGTAAAAGTAGGTATGATCAACAATACCGATAAAATTATCCCTGTTAGATTAGAGGAGGAATTATTGAACTTCAACACCTATGGTTTAGATGATAAATGGACCAAATACCATACTAACCATTTATCAAACATTGACTATAATTATGAAATGATGGTTTCATTGCAAAATATTAATATTTCCCCGGAACAGGTTAATGAGAAACAAATCGTTAAAGAGAAGCAGGTTAAGGATGGCTACCAATATGCGGAAGATTCTGATGGTAATGTACTTAGAGACAGTTTGGGCAATAATATAAAAATCGACAAATTCAAAACGGTAAAATGTGATTTTTACCAATTCACACAGTTCAAAACTGCCCAAGTTACAGGATTGGTAAGCTTTTCAGATTTGGAAACCAAACAACAGCTGAATTCGTATCCACTGTCAAGCGAATTCGTTTTTGAACACGTTTATGCGAATTATAATGGTGATAAAAGAGCGTTGGATAATGATTTGGTATCCCTATTAAAATTAGCCGCTGTTCCATTTCCAAGTAATGAACAGATGGTCTATGATGCTGGAGAGGATTTGAAATCACGATTAAAAATTATTCTGAACAATCAGAAATTCAATTAACAAAAAAAGCCCTGAAGCTATCTTCAGGGTTTTTTTTATATATACTTATTTAAATCCAATTCGTTGATACCTCCATGCGAACTATGGGCAATTGCCATTCCATTTTTTATTATCAATAATTGCGGCGATTGGTGCATAACCTGAAATTTATGTGCTATTTCGTTCGAAACTTCCCTATTTCCATGAAGGTCCAGATAATATAAATCTATTTGATCTTTTGTGTAATTGTAGTTCCTTTTAAAAGTATTAAGAACCATACTACTAATACCACAAGTTGTCGAGTGCTTAAAAATAACCTGTGTTTTAGTTATCGACCTTTTCTCTATTTCCTCCAGTTGGGATAATGAAGCCAAAGGTATCCAAGGAACACTCCTTTCCTCTTTCTTTGTGTCATTATTAGTTTTTCCAAATAAGCTATTAAATAATCCCATAAAGTAATTTTAATCAGTAAGTCCTACTCCACCCTAATAATCGTCACTGCCGAAATGTCCTGCTTTTATTGACTTTGCGCGACATTTTGTCCGATTGATAAGCTTGGTAAGATTGTTGTCCTTTATGTTTCAAAAGTAAACCATAACTAGAAAATACTACTATAATGAACATGAATAATTTTACAATAAAATCGCAGGAAGCCATTCAACTTGCACAGCAGCTTGCGCAAGAAATGGGGCATCAGCAAATTGAGAACGAGCATATATTCAAAGCTATTTCAACGGTAGATGAAAATGTGCTGCCTTTCATTTTAAAGAAACTCAATGTAAATACAACTTTATTGAACCAAATTCTTGAAAAGGATTTGGAGAGTTTCCCAAAAGTCACAGGCGGTGAAATAATGGTATCCCGTGAAGCAGGCAAAACATTGAATGAAGCGAATATAATTGCCAAAAAAATGGAGGATGAATATGTTTCCATTGAACATTTATTGTTGGCAATATTTAAATCAAAAAGTAAAATAGCCCAAATTCTCAAAGACCAAGGCGCCACTGAAAAAGGCCTAAAGGCTGCCATAGAAGAATTACGAAAAGGTGGTAAGGTAACTTCACAAAGTGCGGAAGAAACCTATAATGCACTTGACAAGTACGCTATAAACCTTAACAAGATGGCCGACAGTGGTAAATTAGACCCTGTGATTGGACGGGATGAGGAAATTCGTCGCATCTTACAAATACTATCCCGGAGAACCAAAAACAATCCGATGTTGGTGGGTGAACCCGGTGTTGGTAAAACGGCAATTGCAGAAGGTCTTGCGCATAGGATCATTCAAGGTGATATTCCTGAAAATTTAAAGGATAAAGTAATTTATTCCCTAGATATGGGGGCTTTGATTGCTGGCGCAAAATACAAAGGTGAATTTGAAGAGCGCCTAAAGGCTGTTATTAAAGAAGTAACCTCTTCAGACGGTAATATTGTACTTTTCATAGATGAGATCCATACGCTTGTTGGTGCAGGTGGTGGTCAAGGTGCCATGGATGCAGCCAATATTCTTAAACCAGCATTGGCAAGAGGTGAATTACGTGCAATTGGTGCCACTACTTTGGATGAATACCAGAAATATTTTGAAAAAGATAAAGCCCTTGAACGTAGGTTCCAAAAAGTAATAGTCGACGAGCCTGATACTGAAAGTGCAATTTCTATTTTAAGGGGAATAAAAGAGAAATACGAAGCCCATCATAAGGTACGTATCAAAGATGAGGCAGTTATTGCAGCCGTTGAGTTATCCCAGCGCTATATCACCAATAGGTTTTTACCTGACAAGGCCATTGACCTCATGGATGAAGCCGCATCAAAACTAAGAATGGAAATAAATTCCAAACCTGAGGAGTTGGATGTATTAGATAGAAAGGTAATGCAGTTAGAGATTGAGATCGAGGCAATTAAACGGGAGAATGATAAAGCCAAACTTAAATCATTGAACGTAGAACTTGCCAATTTCAAGGAAAAACGCAATGAAGTCTTTGCCAAGTGGGAAAGTGAAAAAACGGTAGTCGACACCATTCAAAAAATCAAGCACGAAATCGAGGAATTTAAACTTGAGGCGGAACGTGCTGAACGAAATGGCGATTATGGAAAGGTGGCTGAAATACGTTATGGTAAAATAAAGGAATCCCAGGAAAAACTGGAAGTAATGGAAAACGAATTGTTGGAACAGCAAAAAGGAGAAACTCTGATCAAAGAGGAAGTTACCAGTGAGGATATTGCTGAAGTTGTTGCTAAATGGACCGGTATTCCTGTCACAAAAATGCTGCAAAGTGAGAGGGAGAAACTATTGAAGCTTGAGGATGTATTACATAAACGGGTAGTAGGCCAAGAAGAGGCAATACAAGCAGTATCAGATGCAATACGAAGAAGTAGGGCGGGTCTTCAAGATTCCAAAAAACCGATAGGATCCTTCTTATTTTTAGGTACTACTGGTGTAGGAAAGACCGAATTAGCCAAAACACTCGCTGCATACCTGTTCGATGATGAAAACGCGATGACACGAATAGATATGAGCGAATACCAAGAACGCCATGCGGTTAGCCGATTGGTTGGGGCGCCTCCAGGATATGTAGGTTATGAAGAAGGCGGACAACTAACCGAAGCAGTTAGAAGAAGACCCTATTCAGTGGTGTTATTGGATGAAATAGAAAAAGCACACCCTGATACCTTCAATATTCTGTTACAAGTATTGGATGAGGGCAGATTAACAGACAATAAAGGACGCGTTGCTGACTTTAAGAACACGATAATCATCATGACAAGTAATATGGGTAGCCATATTATTCAGGAAAAATTTGAGACAAACAAAGATATTTATAGTGCAACTGAGGCTGCCCGGGTAGAAGTTCTTGGTTTGTTAAGAAAAACCATAAGACCTGAGTTTCTTAATAGAATAGATGATATTATTATGTTTACACCATTAAACATGGAAGATATCACCAAGATTGTGAAACTTCAATTAGAGCAATTAAAAAATATGCTTTCTAAACAACATATTACAATTGACGCTACTGATGAGGCCATAGACCATATCGCTGAAAAGGGGTATGACCCACAATACGGGGCTAGACCCATAAAACGTGTAATTCAAAAAGAAGTATTGAACAATCTTTCCAAAGAATTATTAAATGGAACCATTAAAGCGGATAGCGTTGTTTTGATTGATGCTTTTGATGAAAAATTGGTTTTTAGAAATCAAGGTGAATTGGTGGGATAAAATAATCCATCGAAAAAAAGGCGTTCGTAAATCGAACGCTTTTTTTTATCAACAATATATACCATGCAGTATATAGTTTTTTTATATTCGTATAAAATAGCTGAACAATGACCACAAAAGCTGAAAGAACAACTGCTTTCATTATTGAAACCGTAGCTCCTGTATTTAACAAACATGGGTATGTTGGCACAAGTATGAGCGACCTCACAGAGGCCACAGGACTTACAAAAGGAGCGCTATACGGCAATTTTGAGAATAAAGAGGCTTTGGCTTTGGCCGCTTATGAATATAGCATAAAAAAGCTTCTTGAAGCAATCGACGATCGTTTGAATATCGAAGGCACATCATTGGAAAAATTATTCAACCTAACCAAATTTTATCGGAATTATGATGTATTCACTTTGGAAATGGGTGGGTGTCCTATTTTAAATATGGGGGTGGATGCCCAGCATAATAATCCACAACTTGCCGCCGCCGCAAGTGAGACAATTAAAGTTATTGAGGGTAAAATTGCGCTTGTCTTGGAAAACGGAGTGAATAACAATGAAATTCGATTACCGGTACCCCCACTTCAATTTGCAAAACAGTTATATACCATGTTACAAGGAGCTGTTGCAATGAACACCATAACCCGGGACAGAAAATATTTAATGAATACAGTTGCATATTTGGAGGTTCTTGTTCAAAACGAAATCAAAAAGTAGGTTCAATACTATTCGTTTTTTATTTAACCCTATATATCCAGGTCTTATCGGCATAGCGTCCACTGAATTTACTATCCCTTGCTTTTCTAGCCTCACCCATTGTACCGTAACGCTCTAAATAAACATAGTTGAATTTATTTTTACTTCGATAAAACGATTTTGGTTGCAACCCTTTTTTACTAAGGTCTGCCATAAATGCATCATAATATTTCTTGGTCCCAAATACATTGGCAATCAAATAATATCCTTGTACAAGTCCGTCTTCACCTACAACTTCTTCATATTTTTCACCAGCTTTAGGCCTATCCTCCTTGGTCGCCTGAACAACTTGTTCCCTTTTTTCCTTTTGTGCCAATGCATCAGCAGCAATACGTTTCACTTCGTTTAAGGAATCTGTTTCCCGTTGTTGTTCTCTTCTTTGAATCTCTGCTAAGGCGATAGCTTCCTTTGCCTTATTAATGGAATCGATTTTTATTTGTTCGCTTCGTTTAGTAGCATCGGCTATTGCTTTTTCCTTTTCTACTACAGCCAAGGAATCCAATTGTTTTTGTCTTGAAATTTTTCTCGAAGCAACTGCTGTTTCAGCTTTCTTAGCTCTATTAATTGAATCGATTTTTCGTTGTTCTGCCTTTTGAAGGTTGGCAGCGGCCATTGCTGATTCTTTCTTGGCAAGAGCAAGTGAATCTTTAGTTTTCTTTCGTAATTCCTTTGCCTGCTCTTTTTCATTTTTTTCAAGAGCCAATGCCTCTGCTTTTGTCAGTTCCTCTTTTATTTTGTCCTCTTGAGCAATCTCTTCAATTTTTTCTTCCTCTTTCTCTTCCTCCTTAACACTAATTTTCTTTTTAGAAACAACAGTTCCAAAATCATAGGAAGTTACCAATTCAAAGCTTGGATCACTGCCTTTCAACGCAGAATCAGTCCCAAACTCCACCAATGCGCCCAAAGAAAATCTTTTCATAAACCTGCCCCCTCCTCCTAATGAAATACCATAAAAACTATTATAACCCAATTGTCCCCAAAATTTATCAGTGGATAATAATGCACTAAAACCTACTTGGGTGTCAAAACCAGGTATTGATTTGACATAAGCAATGGGTCGAATTACTGAGGTACTATCCGAACTCATTACAGAAACAGGAAAATCATATGCAGTAGTGACCAAAAATATCTTTTCATTTGACTGCGAGAATCTCTCTTTGTCAGTTACATTGTAATCAAATAGATTTTCAGAGGCCAATCCAATACTAAATCGATCATAATAGAATTGCACACCTGGCGCCAATTGAAGAATAAAATCATCGTTTATTGCTAATTGGGGTAATAATATTTGTGGATCTATTTGAAAGCGATTATCTGATAATTGATGCATGTATCCAAATAAATTCAACCCAAAAGCCAATCTAGTACGCGGACTGAACACATGTTCATAGGCATAATTTAAAACCCCACCTGTGTTTAGGAAGATTCCCGTGTTATGTTGATAAAACCCTGCTCCTACTGATGAGGTACTATTTAACTTACCAGTATAATTTAATAAAAATGTTGTAGGGTCAGCGTCAACCATCTGCCATTGCCACCTTGTCCATAGCCCTATAGACTGCGAATTCCCATAATTTACAGCGAAAGCTGGATTAAAAATACTTGAATTGCTATTGGTTAGGTTATGCTGCCTCAAATCTACAGGTAAACTAACTTCCTGCGCTTGTACAGCAAATACGATCATTAAAAACAAAAGTGATAGATAACATTTTAGCATATACAAAAAAACAAAAAAACCACGGGTTTTACATACTATTTTATGCTATTTTTAGTTAGATTAAAAGAAAAGTTTTAACCAAACAAAATACTGAGTATGAAGGTTTTAAAAACCCTACTGATTTTAGTTTTCATATTAGGCTTATTAGGTTGTGACGAAGAACCTAAAATTGCGAATACCGTTTCAACATTTTACTTTATTCGGCATGCAGAAAAAGATAGATCCAATCCCGAAAATATTGACCCGGAATTAAATCAAAAAGGTTTAGGAAGAGCAATGCATTGGGCAGAAATCCTTAATGATGTTGCTGTTGATGCCATTTATAGTACTGATTATGAAAGAACCCAAATGACCGCGGCCCCAACAGCTGTGAAAAAAAATATCACCGTACAGTATTATGACCCTGAAAGCATTGATATAGAACAGTTCAAGGCAGATAACATAAATAAAAGAGTCTTGGTAGTTGGTCATAGTAATACAACTCCGGATTTCGTAAACAAAATGATTGGGAAAGAAAAATACCAACAGATTGATGACCTCGAAAATGGCAGTCTATTCATTGTTGAGATCGTAAACGGAATTGCAACCGACATACGACTTAATTTTAATTGTAATTGTCCCGATTAACTAAAATTTTCTTTAATCCAATCTTGGACAGAAACTTCAGTTTACCTTTCATAAACAAACTGTCAATTGTATAAATTGATTGATTTTCCTTAACTGGTTCCCAATTTTTGTAGTCTACAAAGCGAACCCCATTAACAATTCTTTCATTATAGGCTTCCCTAAAACGAAGTCCACCGCCATCGACATGAAATTCATAGGCGAGAAAATCTGGTTTAAATGTATTTGAATTAAACCAATAGATATATACATCATCAAAATCATCACCACCATTTTCCTTACTGAAGGTTACTTTGACTTTATTATACTTTTTGCCATTTAAAACAATTTCTCCCAAGTATTCTTTTTTCACTGCAGGGTCATTTAACCCATAAGGCAGGTATGCAAAATAATGTACTGAATTTACTGAATTGGCATAGGAATTGGCCAATGAATCAGGTATTTGTACCAATTCACCATTTATGTATCTTTGAAATCCATTGATTGATTTTACATCCACAATATCCAAGGTATCATTCCTTTGAATTCGTTTTAGGACCTTCTTGTTATCTACCCTATCCAGAACATATTTTCTATTTCTAAATTCAAAGGAAAACGTACTGGTCTTATAAAGCTCCCCACCACAAACCCCAATACTTCTATCCACAATATTTTGAGCAGTTAAATTTGGAATTTGTTTTTCCTTACAGGAAAAAAATCCAATCAGTAAAAATAATATAATGGTTTTGTTCATTCTTTTTATAGGTTATTAGTTCGCAATGGTTATATCAACTTTACAAAAATGTATTAATAAATTGATCTGCTTTAAATCGCCGATAAAATTATTGTTACTACTTTTGCTGCACAATGCAGAATAAAGTAAACATAAAGAATAAAAAGGCTCGCTTTGAATATGAAATTTTGGATAAATATACTGCAGGTATTGTTTTGTCCGGGACCGAAATTAAATCCGTTCGTCAAAGCAAAGCCTCTATTACCGAAAGTTTCTGTGAATTCAATGATCGTGGTGAGCTTTTCATTATAAACATGCAGATTGATGAATATTCGCATGCATCACATTTTAATCATAAACCAAAGGCAGAACGAAAGTTATTAATGAACAAAGGTGAACTTAGAAAACTTCAAAAAGAAGTGGCTTCAAGTGGTAATACAATAATACCCCTAAATCTGTTTCTAAATGATCGTGGACTTGCCAAATTGAACATTGCACTTGCCAAGGGAAAAAAACTTTATGATAAAAGGGATAGCATTAAAGACCGGGATAATAAACGTGATTTAGACCGCATCAAGAAGAGTTTTAATAATTAGCATCTTAAAATTTAGAAGACGATCAATTATTTAGTTTTTATCTTCTAAAAGAGGAACAAAACGAAAAGCCCCCAATTCTTTTTTCTCAAATTCTTTTTCAGACTTTCTAATGAACATTGTCATTATCTGGTCGTCAGTGCCAACTGGTATAACCAGCTTACCCCCAACTTTCAATTGTGATAATAACGCTTTGGGAACTTCCGGGGCGCCTGCAGTAACAATTATACTATCAAATGGGGCCTCTTCAGGCAAACCTTTGTAACCATCTCCAAAAATTACCTTTTTAGGGCGATAACCCATTTTCTTAAAGAAAAGATTGGTTTTTTTAAAGAGTTCCAATTGTCTTTCAATCGTATATACTTTGGCCTTTAGTTGCAATAAAACAGCTGTTTGGTAACCACTACCTGTTCCTATTTCCAAAATCTTGTGTCTGGGCTCAACGGCCAACAATTCTGTTTGGAAAGCTACCGTATAAGGTTGGGAAATGGTCTGATCCGCAGCAATGGGAAAAGCTTTGTCTTGATATGCATGCCCCTCAAAGCTACTATCCATAAACAAATGTCTGGGTATTGTACGAATGGCATTGAGCACTTTAGTGTCTACTATACCTTTGGCTATTAATATATCGGCCAATTTATTCCGCATTCCACGATGTTTAAGGGTATCTCTCAAGGGTAACTGTAAAAGGTTTGGTTTTGGAAAGCGAAGTTAACAAAGTTTGATGGAAGAATTCCAAATCATGTATTTCAATCCTAAAAACTTTTAAAGATCTAATCGTTTTAACTACCAAACTATGTTTATTTTTGAACAAAATACTACCTATGCTTAAAGTTGGAGTCTTGGGGGCAGGTCATTTAGGAAAAATACATCTTCGTCTGCTTAACGAATCCCAAAAATATAGTTTAATCGGTTTTTATGACCCTGATGATATAAATGGGCAAAAAGTAGCTGCTGAATTTGGCTATACTTATTTTGACAATATCAATACATTGATTAATGAGGTTGATGTTGTTGATATTGTTACCCCTACCCTTTCCCATTATGATTGTGCAAAAAAAGCGATGGAAAAAGGAAAGCATGTTTTTATTGAAAAACCCATTACCAATACTTTGGAAGAGGCTGAAGAATTACTTAATCTGGAAGTGAAATACAATGTTAAAGGTCAGGTGGGCCATGTAGAAAGATTCAATCCTGCATTTATTTCGGTAAAGGATAAAATTCAAGAGCCTATGTTCATTGAAACCCATAGATTGGCAGAATTTAATCCTCGAGGCACGGATGTACCCGTTGTTTTGGATCTTATGATCCATGATATTGATGCGATTCTTAGTGTTGTAGATTCCAAGGTAAAACAAATCAATGCCAGCGGGGTCTCGGTAATTAGTAATTCCCCCGATATTGCCAATGCACGTATTGAATTTGAAAATGGCTGTGTGGCAAACTTAACCGCAAGTAGAATATCATTAAAAAATATGCGGAAATCGCGCTTCTTTCAACGTGATGCGTATATCTCAGTTGACTTTTTGGAAAAGAAGGTTGAAGTAGTAAAAATGAAGGACGCTCCTGAAAAACCAGGTGACTTTGATATGATCTTACAAAATGCCGAAGGTGTAAAAAAGCAAATCTATTTTGAAAACCCCGAAATTATTGCAAATAATGCCATATTGGATGAATTGGAAACTTTTGCGGATGCCATTAATAATAATACCGTACCGGTTGTTTCTTTAAACCAAGGAACAAAAGCCTTAAAAGTAGCATTACAGATTATTGGGTCTTTTTAAAATTCATTGATTCCCGCAATTACGGGAATGACAAAATATTCAAACAAATGAAAAATATCGCGATTATAGGAGCAGGTACCATGGGTAACGGTATTGCACACGTCTTTGCACAAAACGGATATTCCGTAAATCTAATTGATATCTCACAGGAATCCTTGAATCGGGGTATGAGCTCGATTACCAGAAATCTGGATCGTATGATTGCCAAGGAGAAAATAAGTCAAGTTGACAAAACCAATACGCTCAACAACATAAATACTTTTACTAAAACATCAGAAGGTGCTACAAATGTTGATTTGGTGGTTGAAGCCGCAACGGAGCGATTAGACCTCAAACTGACAATTTTTAAGGAGTTGGATAAAATCTGTAATCAGAATACAATTTTCGCCACAAACACTTCCTCGATTTCAATAACACAAATTGCATCGGTAACTCAGAGACCGGAGAAGGTTATTGGAATGCACTTTATGAATCCGGTTCCTATAATGCAACTCGTTGAGATTATTCGTGGATACAATACATCAAATGAAACAACGGATATTATAATGGATCTTTCCCGAAAATTAGGAAAGACGCCAACAGAAGTGAATGACTATCCCGGGTTCGTTGCAAATAGGATTTTAATGCCCATGCTCAATGAGGCTATTGAAACTTTATACAATGGTGTGGCAGGTGTTAAGGAAATAGATACCGTAATGAAGTTGGGAATGGCCCACCCGATGGGACCTTTACAACTAGCTGATTTTATTGGCTTGGATGTTTGTCTCTCCATTCTGAATGTTATGTACGACGGATTCAAAAATCCGAAGTATGCCCCTTGTCCACTACTTGTTAATATGGTGATGGCAAATAAATTAGGGGTAAAAACAGCCGAGGGATTTTATGATTATTCCGAATCGAAAAAAGCAGAGACAGTTTCCCTTCAATTTATTTAATATATGGCGATAATTAAACCTTTTAAGGCAATTAGACCTACTAGGGACAAAGTAGCTTTTGTTGCTTCAAAGTCATATCAGGAATACTCGAAAAAAGAGTTGGAGGCCACATTGACCTTTAATCCGTTCTCCTTTTTACATATTATTGATCCAGGGTTTAAGTTCGATAAAAAAGTATCTGGCGATGAGCGTTTTTCAATGGTTCGCAATCGCTATTTGGAATTTTTGGAAGACAATATCCTAATGAAGGATAGTAAGGACAATATTTATATTTATCAGATAGAAAAGAACAATTTTAAATGTTGTGGTCTGTTTTGCGCTGCCAGTGTGGCGGATTATCGCAATGATATAATCAGGAAACATGAAGACACCTTATCCCAAAGGGAAGAATTATTTGCCAATTATTTGAAAATAGTGGAATTCAATGCTGACCCCGTTTTGATGACATATTCCGATAAGAAAGCAATTGCCGAAATAATTTCCAAGGAAAAAGAAAACAATCCAGATTACTTCTTTACCACACCTGATAAGATAAAACATAGCCTTTGGGCCGTATCTGACCCCAAGACAATACAAAGTCTACTAGAAGAATTCAAAGGAATAAACGCATTGTATATCGCCGATGGTCATCATAGAAGTGCTTCTTCGGATTTATTGGCAAAAAAATTGGAAGAAACCAACCCAAACCATACAGGAAAGGAGCCATATAATTTTTTTATGGGTTATTTGATTCCTGAGTCTGAAATAAGGATTTATGAATTCAACCGCATGGTCAAGGATTTAAACGGACTTTCAAAAGAAGAATTTCTAGTTAAGTTGGATGCCTTTTATAGGATTGAAAAAAAAGGTAAGGTACTCTACAAACCAAGTAAAAAACATCATTTTAGCATGTATCTTGATGGGGAGTTCTATTCACTTTTTCTTAGGAGAAAAGTATATAAATTCACGGATGTATTGAGCGAGCTTGATACACAAATCCTATATAAAACCGTATTGGAACCTATTTTGGGAATTACCGACTTACGAACAGATAAACGCATACATTATGGTTACGGTAAGCATAACATAATACGAATGAAAGATGAAATTGACCAAGGTGAATTCGTAGTTGGTTTTAGCCTTGTTCCCTTAAAAATTGGAGAAATAAAGGCTATAGCGGACGCTGGTTTGGTTATGCCACCTAAAAGCACCTATATAGAACCGAAACTTAGGAGTGGTATTACGATTTACGAGTTTTAAATTAATTGTATTCATTAAAGCATGTCGATAGAGTCAAATCTTTTAAATATCAAACAAACCTTACCAGAGGGTGTTACGTTAGTTGCTGTTTCAAAAACCAAATCAAATGAATGCATTTTAGAAGCATACAACGCAGGCCACCGAATTTTTGGGGAGAATAAAATTCAGGAAATGGCCCAAAAATGGGAGGCATTACCAAAGGACATTCAATGGCATATGATTGGCCATGTACAACGTAATAAAGTTAAATATATGGCTCAATTTGTTGCATTGGTCCATGGTGTGGATAGTTTTAAACTACTTAAGGAAATTGATAAACAAGCTAAAAAACATAATCGTACAATTGATTGCTTATTACAAATCCATATTGCTGAGGAGGATACCAAATTTGGATTGGATCAAACCGAAATGACTACGATAGTAAATTCCAAAGAATTTTATCAATTGGAAAATATTAGGATCATAGGACTAATGGGTATGGCTACTTTCACTTCCAATTCATCTCAAATTAGAAAAGAATTCAAGAACCTGAAATCCATTTTTGACAATCTAAAGAATTCACTTCCAGATGTTTATGTTTTATCTATGGGAATGAGTGGTGATTATGAATTGGCAATTGAAGAAGGAAGTACAATGGTACGTATTGGAAGTAGTATCTTTGGTATGAGGAATTATCCCTAAAAATTTACTTTAAAGTTATTGAGAGCAATTAATGTATACGATACTTGACATAGAAACAACAGGTGGAAAATATAATGAGGAAGGTATTACTGAAATTGCCATTCATAAGTTTGATGGTCACCAAGTAGTTGACAAATTCATTAGTTTAGTCAACCCGGAAAAGGAAATTCAACCTTTTGTGGTTAATCTTACAGGCATCAACAATAAGATGTTACATACCGCGCCCAAGTTCCACGAAGTGGCAAAACGCATCATTGAAATTACCGAAGACTCTGTATTGGTAGCCCATAATGCCCAATTTGATTATAGGATCCTAAGAACTGAGTTTCGTCGATTAGGTTATAATTTCGAGCGTAAAACCTTATGTACGGTTGATCTTTCCAAAAGCTTACTACCCGATGCCGAGTCGTATAGTTTAGGAAAATTGGTCAGGTCTTTGGGGATACCAATGAGTGATCGTCATAGGGCGAATGGAGATGCGATAGCCACACTGAAACTATTCAAATTGTTGCTTTCTAAAGATACGAACAAGACAATCATCAAAGATGTAGTACGAGAAGAAACCCATGGCGAGCTTTCCCAAAGACAATTGGATATTGTTGAGCAAATGCCCTCAGAAACAGGAATCTACTACATGCACGATAAAAAAGGTGACATTCTTTATTTGGGAAAAAGTACCAACATTAAAAAACGTGTTAATCAGCATTTTACAAAAAATGATGATAAAGCTAGACTACTTCAAAAAGAAACCAAAAAAATAACTTTCGAGAAAACAGGTAGCGAACTAGTGGCCTTATTGAAGGAAAATGAGGAGTTGGAAAAAAATGCCCCAAAATTCAATGAAAATAAAAGACCCAGGCATTTACATGCAATATACATGTCGACCAATGAAAGGGGTTTTATGCTATTAAAGGTAGGTCTTGTAATGAATGGCAAAGAAAATGTAACAACTTTCAGTAGCTATCAATCCGCTAAAAATTTTCTTCATAAAATTACCGAAGAATTTCAATTATGTTACCAACTAAACGGGCTTTCAGAGAAAACCGTTACTTGCAAGAACCATGCTCTTGGCACTTGTAGTGCATGTATTGACCAGGAAAAACCTGCTGAGTATAACAAAAGAGTAATTGCCGCTGTCAATAAATACAGTATTTCCGATAAGAGTATCCTTATTGTTGATAAGGGCCGTGAGGTCGGGGAATACAGTGCCATCTTAGTTAAAAATGGAGTATTCAAGGGCTTGGGATATTATGATCTGAACTATCAAATAAATAATATCCATATCTTGGAATCTATAATTACACCAATGAAGGATGATTATACTGTTACCCATATCATTGAGTCTTATCTAAGGAAAAAGAGGGTCAAAAAAATAGTGGACTTAAACATTTGAGTTTTGAAAACTGATAATAAACAAAAAAGTTGGCAACTAAAACTCCATGAAATAATTTATGGAACACATACCCCTGCCGGAAAATTATTCGATATAATATTACTGATCGTTATTTTGTATAGTATAATTATAGTGATGATGGAAAGTGTACCACGCTTTGATAACAAGTTCCATGCTTTTTTCAATATCTCTGAATGGGTAGTAACCATTCTTTTTTCAATAGAATATATCCTTAGACTTGTATGTATTAAAAAGCCCAAGAAATACATATTCAGTTTTTTTGGCATAATAGATTTATTGTCCACTATCCCAAAATACCTATCGTTTTTCTTTGTTGGATCACAATATTTCACAGCATTTAGGGCCTTAAGACTGTTACGGGTATTTCGAATACTTAAGTTGGTACGTTTTGTTGGGGAATCGAATAATCTAGCACGGGCCTTAAAATCCAGTAAAACAAAAATATTTGTTTTTGTCTTTTTTGTATTGATAATTTCTGTTTTGCTTGGTACCATCATGTATCTGGTTGAAGGACCTGAACATGGATTCAATAGCATACCACATAGCGTATATTGGACCATTGTGACCCTCACTACAGTGGGCTATGGCGATATATCCCCAGAAACACCTTTAGGCCAATTTATCGCAACTTTCATAATGATTATTGGATATGGAATAATAGCCGTTCCCACCGGAATAGTTTCTGCGGAGTATGTTTCAGCAAAAAAAGATAAAAAAGAGAGCGATAAAGGACGGTCTTGCCCCAATTGCGGTGCAGAAATTTATAGAGCCGATGCAGATTATTGCCGAAAATGTGGTTATGATTTAATCGATTCGTAGTGGCAATTAAAACCCTAATTTCTATTGTGGGCCCAACTGCAATTGGGAAAACAAAAATGGCCATAGCCATTGCCAAACATTTCCGGACTGAAATTATCTCGGCAGATTCCCGGCAATTCTTCAAGGAATTATATATTGGTACCGCTGTACCTACTCCGAAGGAATTGGGTACTGTTCCTCATAATTTTATTCAACACAAGAGTATTTTCGACAAATACTCGGTAGGTGAATTTGAAAAAGAAGCAATATCACTTCTAAAGCAATTATTCGAAAATCACGATATGGTGGTTATGGTTGGCGGTAGTGGTCTTTATATTGATGCTGTTATAAATGGCCTCGATGAATTTCCTATAGTCGACCCAAGTATTCGGGAATCATTGAATAAGACGCTTCATGAAGAAGGCATTAAAGTGCTTCAAAAACAATTGAAGGAATTGGATAGGGATTATTATACATCGATGGATATAGACAATCCACATAGGCTTATTCGTGCTTTGGAAGTATGTATTTGTTCAGGTAAGCCATATTCCACATTTTTAAAAAAGAAAGATACCACCCGGCCTTTTAAAACCATTACAATTGGGCTAAAAGCCGATAGGGAAATCATTTATGAAAGAATAAACCACAGGGTGGATATTATGATACAGCAGGGTCTTTTGGAAGAAGTTAAGAATGTTTTTCCGTATAAAACCCTAAATGCACTACAGACCGTAGGCTATAAAGAACTTTTTAAATACCTTGAGGGGGAATGGGATTTGGATTTTGCCATTGCTGAAATAAAGAAGAATACTAGAAGATTTGCCAAAAGACAACTTACTTGGTATAGAAAAAATGAAAGCGTTATTTGGTTTGATCATGATCTTGACGAAAATGAATTTTTATTACAGATTGATGAAAAATTGGCAAAGTTAAGAAATGAATAAAGGCCTAATATATATTATCATGGGGGTTTCAGGCTGTGGTAAATCTACCATTGGGGAATTATTGGCAAGCAAACTAAGAATTCCTTTTTTTGATGGTGATGATTTTCACCCTGAAACCAATATTACCAAAATGGCCAAGGGTATTCCCCTGAACGATAAAGACCGAAAAGATTGGTTGCAAAGCTTGAATGAACTTGCCTCAGAACATAAGGATAAAGGGGCAGTTATCGCCTGTTCTGCATTAAAGGAAGCATATAGAACACAGCTAAGGAAAGATATTGGGGATAAAATGGCATTTGTTTATCTCTCAGGATCTTTCGATGATATATTAACTAGGTTGAAAAAAAGGAAGAACCACTATATGCCGGTTGATCTTTTAAAATCACAGTTTGATATCCTTGAAGTGCCAAAAGATGCCATTTCGGTCTCCATACTGCTTCCTCCGGAAGAAATGGTATCTAAAATCATAAATTATGATTCATAAAAAAAGCCCCGATTTTATCGGGGCTTTTTTTTTCTCTGGGATGATTTTTTATTCTGATTCGGTTTTTACGACCAATCTAAATCCTTCACCATGAATATTCAATATTTCAACAGTATCATCGCGCTTTAAATACTTACGCAATTTAGCAATATACACATCCATACTTCTGGATGTGAAATAATTATCGTCTCTCCAAATTTTTGTCAAGGCCAATTCCCTAGGCATTAAATCATTTTCATGCAACGCCAAAAGACGCAATAATTCATTCTCTTTTGGGGAAAGTTTAATAGATTCCTCATCTTTATATTTTAAGAACCTTAGTTTTGAATTCAAATGAAATCCGCCTATTTTAAATTCAAATTTCTTACTGTCGGCTAGGGTGTTAGAGGCTTTTCTTTGAAGTATTGCTTTAAGTTTCATCAAAAGCACTTCCGAATCAAAGGGTTTGTTCAAATAATCATCTGCCCCGGCCTTATAGCCTTTAAGCACATCTTCTTTCATGGTTTTTGCAGTTAGAAAAACGATGGGAACATTTTCGTTCTTTTCCCTAATCTCGCGCGCAAGGGTAAATCCATCTTTATAAGGCATCATAACATCTAAAATACAAACATCATAATTGTCTTTTTTAAACTTTTCAAACCCTTCCATTCCATTTTTCGCCAATGTCACATCAAAATTGTTCATCGACAAATAGTCTTTTAAAACGATACCGAAATTGGGATCGTCTTCCACTAAAAGTATTTTCTTATTTATTGTTTCCATAATTTATTATATTAAAGGAAGTTTTATATAGAATGTGCTACCCTTGTCTTTTTCGCTTTCTGCATAAACCTCTCCTTGATGATCTTCTATTATTCTTTTTACGTAAGCAAGGCCTAAACCATGTCCTTTTACGTTATGTATATCCCCTGTTTGTTCCCTATAAAATTTTTCAAAAACCTTTTTCAATACTACCTTACTCATTCCTGCACCTTGATCTTTTACTTGTATTATAATACTATTTTTAACCTCTTCTGTGTACACATCAATTTTAGGGGCCTCTGTTGAATATTTGATGGCATTGTCCAAAATATTCACAAGTACATTCGTGAAATGCATCTCATTGGCCAAAACCTCGCTTCTACCTGCATTTAAATGTGTTTCTATATAACCACCCTTGTCGGCAACGATAAGCTCAACATGGGCGATGGCATCCTGTATTATGTCGTGAACATCAACCCTATCCTTTCTAATATCCAATTGGTTTTTTTCCAATTTAGAGATTCTCAGTACATTTTCTACTTGAGCGTGCATTCGTTTATTTTCATCCCTTATCATTTGAAGATATCTCAAGACCCGTTCCTTATCTCCAATAACCTGAGGATTTTTAATCGCTTCCACTGCTAAATTAATGGTAGCAATAGGCGTCTTAAACTCATGGGTCATATTATTTATAAAATCAGATTTTATCTCCGAAATTTGTTTTTGTTTTATCAATTGATAAATAGCACTTGAATAAGCAATAATAATTACAAGTGTGAACAAAAGCGAAAGAGCTGCCATTCCTATGATAGACCTAATCAAGAATCGTTTCTTTTTTGGAAACGAAATCAATAACGAGTAACTTGAATTGCCCTCGGCATCCTTAAAAATGGGGGATTTATATGGGGTGGTATTTCTAAAACTGAATTTTCTTGATTTTACCGTTGTTGGCAATCCTTTACTAGCAATACCATACTCATAATCCGTATCGATATTCCTATTGCTCAATTCACGTTCAAGCAACAATTCAATTTCTTGTTTCGATACTCTATTGTGAATAGGCACACGTTTCGCAAGTTCACCAAACATGTCTTCAAATGCGGACACTTCCATAGAGGTCAATCCACCTATTTTCTCAATTTTCTCTATAGGCGTCAATCTGCTTTGTCTACCGTCCAATCCCAAATTTTGCTTAAAAATAGCTTTGGTGCGTTTACTGGTGTAATTTTTAATTGTTGTGGTATCTTCACTGTTACCATTGTCAAAGAACGTGGATGCTATATTATATTCTTCTTCTAGGATACCATGTGAATAATAAAGTATCTCATCAGAATCAGAATCACTGTCAACATAAAAGAAGTTTTTAAAATGAGAGCTTTTTAAATCGCCAACACTATCTTTTATATTGATATATCTATCAAAATAATCCTTTCTTTCCCTACTTGTAATCTTTTCGGTTACCCGACTCAAGACCTCCGAAACACTATTGGAAAATTGCTCTTCTTTATCTTCTACGGATTTTTTGATCCAATAACCCTGAACAAAAATTATCCCAATAAGTGAGAGGCTCATTAGAATGACCAAAAGAACAAATAACCTCTTATGCATCTGTTTGCAAAATTAAAGATTTAACAACTAGCAAATTGTACGTTTAACCAAACCTTAACAAAAATGTTAAAATCGCTTATCGCTCGCTATAATCAAGCAGACGTCTATGCACCTCTTGAACTTTTAAACGGGTTTCATCCAATTGCACATTGTCAATTACAAAGTCGGATAAAGGAATTTTTTTATTGTCATTCCATTGGCTTTGTATACGGGCCATAATCTTGGATCTAGATGAATTGTCCCTTTCCACTATTCTCTTTAAGCGCATCTCTTCAGGGGCCGTAACCAATATTATCTTATCGTAGAAATCATGCATTCCATTCTCAAAAATAATTGCGGCTTCTTGAATTACATAGGCAGCATCCTGTTTATTTGCCCACTTGGTGAAATGTTCTCTTACGGCAGGATGTACAATTGCATTTAATTTGTTCAGCAATGTTTTATTTTGAAATACTTTGTCCGCTATATATACCCTGTTTAATTTCCCTCCCGAATAAGCATCATTCCCCAAAAGATCTTTAATGGCCTTTCTTATTTTTTTAGACGATTTCATCAACTTTTTAGCTTGCTTGTCGGAATTATAAATAGGCACACCTAGATCTTTGAACATTTTACCTACCGTGGTTTTACCACTGCCGATTCCTCCTGTTAGGCCTACAATTATCATTGTCTTTTTAATATGTATTCGACCTGGTTATCATTTAATACAGCACTTTGAAGGTTTTCAGGTTTTTTAACTAGTTGCAAAGGAATAATGTTAGACGAATCATCCTTTATGGCATCATAATCTGCCACTACTTGAAATCCTGAACTTCCCAAATTTTTCAAATCATCTATTTTGGCTCTACAAAGTACTGATACTTTGTCGGGAAATGTCCTTATCTGAAATCCTTCTGGAAGGTTTATCACCTGAATTGTTACATTAATTATTCTTTCTGAAAATCGTGCTACTTTTCCATATATAAAAACCGAATTTGTAGAAAAAGTTGTGTTTTCGAGCTCGGGTGATTTGTATAATTCTACTTTATGGGTAAAGTTCGAGGTTACTTCCGGGAAATCCAATTTTAGTGTATTTACACTATTGATGGAATCTATGCTGCTTTTTGGTCCTTTTACAATAATGGTATCCGGTTCTATTTTCAATTCCCCATCCAAAATAAAATTCTGGGATAGATTTATGTTTATCCTGGAATTTACCGGAACCTTTTTTGAAGCGATTTCAGTGAATTTAAAAAACAATGTGTCCTGATCAATTTCAAGGAGGGTCATTGAACGCAATTGCTTATCTATTTGTCTGCGATACACATTTTGTGCTATGAAGTATTTATTGCCTAATTTATTAGCGGTGGATAGGTCAATTTTTACATTTTTATTTTTGATATTGAAACTTAAAAATTGGAAACCACTAGCCTGAATTTTCACATCAACTTTATTTTTTGAAGCATTGGTCAATAACAGACCATCGGGAACATTTACGTATTCCAAATTAAAGGTGGCATTACTTATATAAGATTCCGAGAGATTATCGATAAACCAAATTAAAGCGGAGCAAACCAAGAACATCAAAAACATTTTTGCCGTTCTTTTTTTTAATATGTTTTTGATTCTCAGTATCACTTTAGTAAGATTCTAATTAAAAAATAATTTCGGAAATATTTCCTTGGGCTTCTTATGGCTAAAATTAATCCAAAAGGTTGATTTAAGAAAACCCAAGCCATATCCTACAAATTGTATACACACCGCAATTATTGAAAGGAGTGCAACTGACAAGCTTTTATTTTTAAGAAGGGAATCCAAAAAAACCAGAACAAAATAAAGCCCATACACCAAAATCGGTTGATAAATATTGACGAAAATTAAAATTATCGATACGATAAATCCTAAACAGAACAAGGCAGGAAACCAATAGGTGATTTTTGCCGTACCGGGGTGCCATTTATTCAAAATAGGCCTTACCATGCCGAATTTATTGACTTGGATAAAAAACTTATTCCAATCTATGCGACGTTTGTGATAAACAAAAGCTTCAGGAATCAGTTTTGTTTCATACCCTGCTTTCCATATACGAATTGTAAGGTCTGGATCTTCCCCTGGATGGATTTTCCCATAGCCACCTACTTTCTTAAATACTTCCTTGGAAATTCCCATATTGAAGCTCCTAGGTTGGAATTTAGTAATCGATGATTTGCCCCCACGAATGCCACCTGTTGAAAAGATCGAGGTCATCGCGTAATTTATGGCTTTCTGGGTTATGGTAAATGATTCATGCGCAGCATCCGGGCCTCCATAGCAGTGGACAAAATTTTTATCCAAAGATCTTTCAACTTCCTTTAAATAATTTGGTGGTAATATGCAATCAGAATCAAGAACTATGAAATAATTTCCCGTAGCCCGTTCCATACCATAGTTTCGCGAATCCCCAGGGCCGGAATTTTCCTTTTTAAAATAAGAAATATTCAAGCTATCATTAAAGGTTTCAACAATTCCTTCGGAACTGATTGTAGAGCCATCCTCAACAATAACAATTTCAAAGGGTTTTGTAAAAGTTTGATGTACTAGACTTTGCAGTAGCTCCTTTATTTCATTGGGCCTATTAAAAACAGGTATAATAAACGAAAAAGAAAGGTTCATAGAAAATCATGTAAACTTTAGAAAGTCATTTAATATTTAACCATTCCAACGAAGGATAGATAAAGAAAAACCCAAATTAGCCAGAATGAAAGATACAGTAAGCTAAATAAAATGTTCCATTACCTCCTGACTAACACCAGTATTAGAGAATCCCCCATCATGGAATAGGTTTTGCATAGTCACTTTTTTCGTAAGATCCGAGAATAGCGTTAATGTATAATCCGCGCATTCCAAAGCAGTGGCATTACCCAAAGGAGACATCTTTTCCGCATAACTGATAAATCCGTCGAATCCTTTTACCCCCTGTCCGGCGGTAGTGGGAGTTGGTGATTGTGAAATAGTATTCACTCTTACTTTCTTTTCTTTTCCGAAGAAATAGCCGAAACTACGTGCAACAGACTCCAAGTATGCTTTGTTGTCTGCCATGTCATTATAATCAGGGAACGAACGTTGCGCGGCCATGTAGGTCAAAGCTACTATACTTCCCCATTCATTCATGGCATCTGCCTTATACAAACTCTGCATTACCCTATGAAATGACAATGCGGATACATCCCATCCTTTGTGTGAAAAATCGTAGTTCTGATCGGTATAAGCCCTTCCTTTCCGAACATTGATTGACATACCAATGGAATGTAGGACAAAATCCAATTTGCCACCAAGAATTTCCATGGACCGGCTTACTAAATTATTAAGGTCTTCTTCGCTTGTTGCATCTGCAGGAACTATTTCAGAACCGGTTTTTTTAGCCAATTCATTTATTTGTCCCATTCGCATGGCGATGGGTGCATTGGTCAAAACAAAGGTTCCACCCTCTTCATGAACTCTTTCTGCCGTTTTCCAAGCTATCGATTTTTCATCAAGTGCACCAAAAATTATTCCTTTTTTCCCTTTTAATAAGTTATAAGCCATGTTATATTTTTCTTAGTTGATTTTGAAATCAAAGATATTTAAAATAAGTTAAAAACAGCTGGCAATAGTTGAGCGAACAACAAAACTAATTTAATAACTGTCTTGCATGGGCCATTGCTGAATCTGACAATTCCTTGCCACCCAACATTTCGGCCAACTCCACTACCCTTTCGTCTTGGGAAAGTTCTTTCATATTAGTGTGGGTCGCATTATTCACATCCTCCTTAAACACTTTAAAATGATGGTCACCTTTAGAGGCAACTTGAGGTAAATGTGTTATAGAGAAAATCTGCATTGTCTTGCTCATTTCGTGCATTATGTCACCCATTCGGTTTGAAATTTCCCCAGAAACCCCGGTATCTATCTCATCGAACATCATCGTAGGCAGATTTTCATATTTGGCCAATATCGACTTGATAGTCAACATTATACGTGAAAGCTCGCCGCCTGAGGCTATTTTTTTCAATTCCCCGAAATTGGTCCCTTTATTCGCGGAAAACAAGAAAGATAAATCGTCTTTACCGTTGGTCTTGAATTCTTTTGAAGTATTCAGTTCAATTTTAAATCTGGCACTTGGCATACCTAATAAATTTAAGCTATCTTCTAATTGCGCCTTTAAATTCGGAATTACTTTTTGACGCCCTTTTGAAATTGAATTGGCGATTTTGTTCAATGATAATTCTTTTGCCACCAATTCTTCTTGTTTCTTTGCGATTGTAGATTCAATATTCTCAGTAGCTTCTACCTTAGCCAAAAGTTCTTCCTTGATATTCAACAATGAAGTGATCCCTTTAACTCCGTGTTTTTTCTGCAAATCATAAAGAAGCTGTAATTTGGAATTTACTTCATCCAAGAGACTTGGATTCATTTCCGAATTTTCCAAAAGATCCTGCAAATCTGCCCCAATATCGTCAACTTCCAAAAAAACCGATTGTATTCTTGCCTTCAGCAATTCAAATGAATTGCCATAACTTGAAAGTTTACTTGCCACTTGCTTTAACTCCGCAAGCAAATTCAACACCCCTACCTGTTCATCGTTCAATAATCGATGTCCTTTTGAAAGTTGTTCAACAATGGTTTCAACATTACTTAATTGTTGGTATTGTTCTTCTAATTGCTCTAGAATACCTTCATTTAAAGGAGCTGCTTCAAGCTCTTTTAACAAAAAACTATTATATTCATGCTCTTTGATTGCATTACTCTGAAAATCAATTAATTGAGCTACTTCTTTTAAAGTGGTTTGATAATCGAATAGATGTTTTGAATATTCATCGAGAAGAGTTTTATTACCGGCTAATGAATCTATTACCTTTAACTGAAAATCATTCTCTGCCAGTCTTAAGGTTTGATGTTGGGAATGCACATCTATTAATCTATCACCCAATTGTGACAATACATCCAGGTTTACGGGGGTATCATTGATAAAAGCCCTTGATTTTCCACTGGGTAGAATCTCACGCCTGATTATGGTCGTATCCTCATAGTCCAAATCATTATCCAAAAAAAATGATTTCAAGCCATATTTGCTTATTAAAAATTCTCCTTCAATAATACATTTCTCATCTTTTTTTCGAAGTGTGGATAAATCTGCGCGCTTACCCAATACCAAGGAAAGTCCACCCAATAAAATGGATTTACCGGCTCCTGTTTCACCTGTGATACAAGTGAACCCTTCGGCAAATGAAACATTTAGCCTATCAATGAGTGCATAATTATTAATGGAAAGATTACTAAGCAATACCTTTAATTTAGGATTGCCGTAAAGATAATTTTTATTTCAGTTGAAAAAAATGGTGGCTAATATTTTATCTCATTCCATGTGCTGGAATACAAAGGAGCAATGCGGTTAAGGGTCTCCTTAAGCTTTACAACATCTACTTTAGGACCGTCTGAAAATATATTCTGTATTTCATCTGATTTTGCATCAAAGAAAGTTTGGATCAAAAAGGCATTGGGCCTACGATTGATCATGGTCTCGAACAATTTCATCGTACCGGCAATCACCTGTTTTCCAGTACTATTATTATCCCCAAGAATATCCATGCCTTTTCTGTGGTAATTATACATGGCCACACGATATTCCCTATAGGTATTGGACATAAGGTTATCTACAAGTTCGAAACGGCTACGATCGGAAGACTGACTCCAACCTATAGAATTACTACTTTGGGCTTGGGTCACAATTTTTTGGGCCATCCTAAAATATTCACTGCCCCCTTCCAAGGAAAAAGTATCGGCATCCAATCCTAAAATAATATAGACATAATATGAAATAACACTTACTAAATTTGACTCATACAGATTCTCGTTGAATATCAAAGGTTGAAACTCAACATACTCAAAATTGAATTGATTGTCCTTATAGTTGAATATGGGCGATTCATATGAAGTGTTGTAAACGGGTCGGGAAGACTGTATTTGAATATTTCCCTTAAATCTATTTGATTCATATTCAGTTATAGTAATGAACATCTGGGCATTTACCTTTTCATTTTCTTTGTATACCCTATTCGACCATTTATTTTTATTGACAAAATCGTTCAAGGAGCGTTCCAACGTTTTGAAAACCTGCTGATTCGTCTGTGAAACCTGATCGGAATTAATGGTCACGTTGCAGTTGAGCTCCTGAGCATTAACAGTTACACAAAGTGTAGTAAATAGAAAAATCAATAGTAAATTACGCATTTAGCCGAATTAAGATTTCGTTCAAAATATCATTGGCAACATCTGCCTTGGTTTTTAATTCAAACGCTTTTATCTGCGAATTCTTATCCAAAAAAGTTATTTTATTGGTGGCACTTGCAAAACCTGCCCCTTCATCATTTAAGGAATTTAGAATAATGGCATCCAAATTCTTCTTTTTAAGTTTTTCCTTGGCATTCTGCAGTTCATTTTGGGTCTCCAAGGCAAAACCTACTAAAAACTGTTTTTTCTTTCTTTCTCCCAGGGAAAGTAGGATGTCTTTATTTTTGACTAAATCGATAGTCAATAAATCGTCTTTCTTTTTGATTTTTTGAAGTGCCACTGATTTTGGCTTATAATCTGCAACCGCTGCAGCGCAAATAGCAATGTCGGTATCCCCATAATATTTAAATACCGCATCATACATTTCATCTGCTGATACAACTTTTACAATTTTTATCGCCTTATTTTCAATTAATAAACTAGAAGGTCCGGAAACCAAAATTACCTCAGCTCCAAGATTTGCCGCGGATTTCGCCAACTCATATCCCATTAAACCGGTAGAATGATTCCCTAAGAACCGAACCGGGTCTATAGCCTCATAAGTTGGTCCTGCCGTAATCAATACTTTTTTACCTTTTAAAGGCAATCCTTGTGATAAATAATCCTCTATAAACGAAACAATAGCTTCAGGTTCTGCCATTCTTCCTTCACCAAATAGGCCACTAGCCAATTCCCCGGAAGTTGCAGGTATCATTATGTTCCCAAAGGATTCCAATTTATTGAAGGAAGCCAATGTTGTCTCATGCTTGTACATATCCAAGTCCATCGCTGGAGCAAAAAAAACAGGGCATTTCGCTGAAAGATAAGTGGCCAGTAATAAGTTATCGCAAGTGCCATTGGACATTTTGGACAATGTATTTGCGGTCGCAGGTGCTATGACCATTAAATCTGCCCATAACCCTAATTCTACGTGATTGTTCCAATCCGTAGAATTCCCCTCTTCTTTTACAAAAGAGGTAAGTGCCGGATTTTTGGAAAGTGTGGCCAAGGTAAGCGGGGAAACAAAAGAGCTGGCGCTTTCTGTTAAAATCACTTTAACATTTGCACCAGCTTTTATCAATAATCGTACGAGAAAGGTTGTCTTATATGCAGCAATTCCTCCAGTAATGCCTAAAAGGATATTTTTGCCGCCCAACATACTACTCTGTATCTTTCTCTGTATTTCTATGGTATATCCTATCCATCAACCACTCCTCAACGGCCATGGCATGAGGCTTTGGAAGTTTTTCGTAAAATTTGGAAACTTCAATCTGTTCCTTATTTTCAAATACCTCTTCTAAACTGTCGCTATAAGTGGCAAATTCCTCAAGTTTTTCCAAAAGTTCTTTTTTGATCTCTGAATTAATCTGAATAGCTCTTTTAGCGGTAATAGAGATAGCCTCATAAATATTGTCTGTTTTTTTATCAAACTCATTTTTATTGATGGTTACCGTTGAAACGGGAGCTTTTGAATTTTTTAGATCGTTCGTATTCATAATTACAGATGTTTATTTTGTTTCTTTTATGTCGTTACCACTGCTATTGGAATCTTTTTCGATTTTCTTTAGCAGTTTGGCTGCATTCTCAGCATATTTTGTCTTTGGAAATTGCTTTTTCAATGCATTATAGGCTGTTTTTGCATTCTCTAATCTTTCCGGTTTTAATCTGGAAAAACTATTCAATGCAAAATCTGTTGCAGATTCAAACTTTAGATATAAAGCATCTTCCCTATATATAGATCCCGGATAGTCTGAAATGAAATTATCGAATGCTGCCATTGCCGGGGTCAAAAAAGAATAATCAAAATGTCCCAATTTGTTAAATTGCTTTCCAATCTCAAAAGCCTTTCTTTCCTTTTTAGTGGTTAATTCCTTTGCCATTTTGTTGGCTTCATCAAAGTATTCGGATTCTGGAAAGGTATTTATAAAACTTTGTAATTTCACCAATGCCTTATCAGTATCTGTCTGATCCAAGGTATGACTTGGCGAAAGTTTATAATAACTTTTGGACCCTAAAAATGCAGCTTCGGCCACTTTTTCGCTCTTGGGATATGATTTAATAAAACGTTCAAACTGATAGCCGGCCATATTATAGTCCTTCCTATGAAAATAAGTATTCGCATAAAAGAACATCACTCTTTCTCCTTGGGGCTTACCTACATACTTTGGGGCGATTTGTTCAAATAGGCGATTGGCCCTTTTATAGTCTTCCTCCTCATAGTATTTTTGGGCTAAATCATATTTAGCTTTAACGTCCTCATTTTTAAGCGCCTTTTGATATTCACTACATGACGATAAAATAATTACAAGAACGATATATGAAATAAGATTCCTCATTTTTAAAAACATTTTGCAAAATTAGGGATTCTGTACGGATATAAAAAACAATTTTTATAACGCTAAAATAGTTTGGCAAAACCAGTATTTACTAATAATTAGCTTAGATTTAACGTTCTACCAAGTCAAATCTTCAAGCGTGTAGACTTGCATAAGGCTTAATAAAGTCCTTTATTTTCATTTTTAGGCTGTCTGTAGCCTCCACTAAAGGCAACCGAACCGCGGCGGTAGAAAGACCTAGTGCTTCGAATATTGATTTAATGCCTGCTGGATTACCCTCTTCAAAAATAATGCCCATGCCCTCTTGAAGCGAATATTGCAATTTGTAGGCGGCATCGACTGATCTGTTAAGTCCTAATTGGATCATCTTCGAAAATTCTTTAGGCAACCCTTGTCCCAGAACAGAAATAACCCCAGAACCCCCAGCTAAAACTGTTGCCAAAGCAGTTATATCATCACCTGAAATTACAAGGAAGTTTTTTGGCTTATCCTTGATGATTTGCATTACCTGGACAATATCCCCTGAAGCTTCCTTAACAGCAATAATGTTTTCGGCCTTTTGGGCTAAACGTAAAACTGTTCCCGGTAAAATATTACTTCCTGTACGCCCTGGAACGTTATAAATTATTATCGGTAAAGGTGAAACTTGCGAAATGGCCATAAAATGCTGGTAAATACCTTCTTGACTTGGTTTGTTATAATAAGGGGATACCGAAAGAATGGCATCAAAATTAGCTAAATCCTGATTTTTTATTGTTTCAATTACAGCATTGGTATTATTGCCACCTATACCTAAAACTAAAGGTAAACGACCTGCGTTTGCACTAACGATTGTTGAAATGACCAATTGTTTTTCAGCATTGGTCAATGTAGCTGTTTCAGCGGTTGTGCCCAAAGCCACCAAATAGTCAATACCACCATTTATGCAATGATTAACAATACTGGTCAAAGCCATTGTATCTATAGAAAGATCATTTTTAAATGGAGTTACCAATGCAACACCTGTACCAACCAATTTGTCCATTATTCTATTTCATTTAGAACCCTTAAATATTTCTTAAGCTCTAGTTTGAATGTTTTAAAATCCTTTATAGGGGAATCCAGTATTAAATCGTTCAAATTTTGATCTACCTCCTTAAAACCTACTTTTACCCGAGCTTTGGTTTTTACAGTCATAAGTTGCAATAACAAATTTTCCTTGTTGTAGTAATTGACCAATAAATCGTATTCCCGACTTAAAAATTCAAGTGCATAACTATTATGGATCTCCCCCTTCCATCCTAAATCCTTATCAGAAAATACAGGCGTGGAATAAGGTGAATTTTTATCGTAATAACTTTTATACCCAATAATTTTAACAGCATTGGGCCTTAATTTATACTCTTCAACAAACTCATAAAATAGCTCTGGCTTTTCAAAATTATCCAAATCAACTATACACCCAATTGCAGTTATACCACTACTTCTATCAACAGCTGTAGCTGTTTTGGATAATTCCTCCTTTAAATATTTAACCGCGGATTTGTGTTTGAATTTGTCCTTTATTCCTTTTAAAAACATGTAACTTTACATTTACACAAATGTAAATAATAAACACTCATTTTTATTGGGCTAAGATAAAAACTATAATGCATTTAAATATAAAACATTTTGTTGTATTTATAACAATTTTTGCTCTAGCGTCTTGTAAGCAAAATAAAACCAGCTTATCGCGAATCGAAGGAAATCAAATTCCCATTGACAGTAGTTATACCTTAAACAATACTGTAGAGAACTTTATTTTGCCCTATAGAAACAGAATAAACGATGTTTTGGATAGTACATTGGCCTACGCCCCAAGGGTTATTGCCAAAACTGATGGGGAATACAATTCTTCGGCCGGAAACCTATTAGCTGATATTGTATTTTCGGAGGCCAATCCTATTTTTAAATCACGAACCGGGAAAGAAATCGATTTTGTATTGCTCAATCATGGCGGTATTCGTTCTATTATATCAGAGGGCAAAGTAAGTGCCAGAAACGCATTTGAGGTTATGCCTTTTGAAAACAGCATTGTGGTTGCTGAAATTACTGGGGCAGATGTTAATGAAATGATTTCATATTTAATCAAATCTGGATTGGCACACCCCATATCAGGAATACAAATTGTCCTGAGAAAAGATAAAATCATTCGTTTTGTTAAGATCAAAGGAAAGGCCATAGATGAAAATAGGAAATACTACGTGGCAACATCGGATTATCTCGTATCCGGTGGTGATAAGATGGAATTTTTTAAAAACAATACCGCTATTACCGATACTGATTATTTGATTCGTAATGCAATGATCGACTATTTTAAAAAAGTCGACACTATTGCCCCGGTGGTTGATGACCGGTTTTATATTGAAAATTAATATGGATAGAAGAAAATTTATATCAAAAACATCGGCAACTACTGCTTTTGTAGGTTTAGGCGGAATGTCTTTGAACTCCTGTTCGGGAGATTCAAAAAAACATATTACCATTTTACATACCAACGATGTACACAGCCATATTGATCCATTCCCGAAAAGTCATTCCAGTTACCCTAATCTTGGTGGTTTGGCGAGGAGGGCCACATTGGTTGAAACAATAAGAAACGAAAATCCCAATACACTTTTATTCGATGCAGGGGATATTTTCCAAGGCACACCTTATTTCAACTTTTACGGTGGGGAGTTGGAATTCAAACTTATGAGCATGCTCAAATACGATGCGGCTACCATAGGTAACCACGATTTTGATAATGGAATTGACGGACTTTTTGCACAGCTTCCTCATGCTGAATTTGACTTGTTATCGGCTAACTATGACTTTAGCAATACAGTCATGAACGGTTATGTACAACCATATAAAACCTACATGGCAAATGGTCTAAAAATCGGTGTCTATGGTTTGGGCATTGAACTTAAAGGCTTGGTTACCAAAAAACTTTATAAAGAAACACACTATTTGGATCCTTATGAATTAGCTGTTGACATTGAAACCGAATTGAAAGAAGAAAAAAAGTGCGATTTAGTAATCTGCCTTTCCCATTTAGGTTACCATTATAAATTGGAAGAGAAACCTGACGATTTAAAACTGGCAGCAAAAACAAAATATACGGATTTAATAATTGGAGGGCACACCCATACTTTTTTGGACAAGCCCACTATCGTGAAAAACGCAAAAGGAAACAATATTCTTGTAAATCAGGTAGGTTGTTTTGGAATTAATCTAGGTAGAATAGACTTTTATTTTGATTCTGATAAAAACGTTACTGCTAAAGGTACGAGCATAATCGTCTAAGTAGCTTTTGAATTTATAATCCATTCAACGATTTCCTGTAATTCCTCGTCAAAGGATTTTTTTGGGAAAGGCCTGTTAGCGCTGCGATACCAATATCCCGCATTCCAATCATCACCTTCTTTTCTATGTAAATAAGCATGTATCCAGCTTCCCAAATTGTTGTGCATTTCTTGGGCTATATTATGGGATGCATTCCAGTCTCCAATGGCATCATACCATATTGCTTTAAGCCCTTCCGACCAATTAGTTATAGGTTGGTCATATTCCAAGGTCTCAAGAAACTGATGGTAATTCAATGGCTTCATCATGATAATTTTTTAACTAATTTTCCAACTGTCAATCCTTGCACAATAATCGAGAACACCACAACAACATACGTTATAACCAAGAATAAATCACGATGCATATCTTGTGTAAGTCCCAGTGCCAAAGCGATGGAAATGCCACCTCTTAGGCCGCCCCAAGTCATTATCAAATTGGTATTGGGTACAAAATCCAATTTTTCCTTAAAAAAGGTAATGGGTAGTAAAAGTGACAAATACCTACAAACTAAAATAATAGGAATTGCCAACAGTCCTGCGATTACATAATCTAATTTAAAAGCCAGTACCAGTATTTCCATTCCAATCAATACAAAAAGCAAAGTGTTTAACAGTATGTCTATCAGTTCCCAAAACTTATCAACATAGGTTTCGGTTATCTCAGACATGGCACTATCGCGTAAGGTATCGTTCCCAACTACCAGACCTGCGGTAACCATTGCCAAAGGTGCCGAAAGATGTAATTTTTGAGCGATTACTGTCCCTACCATCACGGTTGCCAGCGTAATAATAACCTCAATATCATAATCATCAATAGATCTCATAAGTCGATAAGTGATCCATCCTAAAAGCAACCCTAAAATAATTCCACCGATTACTTCCACGCCAAATAACTCTAAAACATCAAGGGCCGTGACATTTTCACTACCAGAAGATGCAAATTGAAATATGGTCAAAAACACTACTACCCCTACTCCATCATTAAACAATGATTCCCCCACAATTTTAGTTTCCAACTTTTTGGGTACTCCCGCTTTTTTAAGGATTCCGAGGACTGCGATTGGGTCTGTTGGTGAAATCAAGGCACCAAATAGGAGGCAATACACATAATCAACATCCATCTTAAAAACCATTAATAAATAAAAGATTCCCGTTCCTACAAGAAATGTGGAAACCAATACACCCAGTGTCGAAAAGACTATAATTGGCCATCGCTGTACATGCAATTGCTGAAAGTTTGTATGCAAGGCTCCTGCGAACAGCAAAAAGCTCAGCATTATATCAAGCAGCAATGTTTTGAAATCTATCTGCTTGATAATGTATTTTTCAGCATTCAAAAGGGTATCATCAAAATTACTCAGGGCAAATACCCCCATGGTAAAAATTATGGTGATCACCATTAAACCAATAGTATTGGGTAATTTCAGAAAACGAACATTAATGAAACCAAAAATGGCCGATAGAAAAACAAGTATTGTGGCTATTAGAAAGTAACTCATGTGCTTTAGCTGGAATTTGTTATTTCAATACTACAAAACTAATAGTAATCAAGTTTTAAAATAGAATTCCCATCAATTTTTACGTAACCAAATATCCGGATTTAAATGAAACATTTTTTTCCAACCTTGCACTGATCCACTATCGTACCATTGTGGGTAAGGGAAAGGCGATGTAATCGCATAGTGCAAGTGGGGCGGTTTTCCTTTAGCGTTTCCCGTATCACCAACAATTCCCAAAACTGTTCCTGGTCTTACAGGCTTAAATGTAAATGCATCATAAGAATCTAGATGGGCATAATAATGAAATCGCCATTTGGGGCCGAGAATCATAATTGCCTTTCCTCCTTTGCCACCTTCGTGGGTATAAACAACGATTCCGTAAGTTGAGGATATTACATCGGTACCTCTATTTGCAAAAATATCAATGCCCTTATGGGTAACGGAAGTTCCCCATGGATAGGCCCAAAACGAATCTATTGCCCAACTATCAGTTGTGGCATTGTTAACGGGGATTATCATTTTTTGTGGAAGAATAAATCCAAGAATAAGTAACCCCAAGGGAATAAACAACAATTTTCGAGTGTGCCTATCTCGCCATAATAATAAAAATATTGATGCAAGTGCTCCCCAAAACCGACTTGTTGTATTTGTTACCATTGGTTTAATTAAAATTCTTATACCATAGCAAGAAAATCCTGCTCCGAGATTATTGGCACTCCCAAACCTTCGGCTTTCGTCTTCTTACTAGGCCCCATTTTATCCCCAGCTACTAGAAATGAGGTCTTTGAAGAAATAGAGGACCCGACTTTGCCTCCATTATCCTCAATAAGTTTTTTAAGTTCATCCCTACTGACAGTTTCAAATACACCCGAAACCACAAAGGTTTTGCCTTTGAGTATTTCAGTTTGGTTTAAAAGTTTATCCGCCGATAATTCAAACTGTACCCCATAACTTTTTAAACGGGCAATATTCTCTAAATTTCTTTCAATTTTAAAAAATTCAACGACGCTTTGGGCGATACGGTCACCAATTTCATCAACCGCCATCAATTCTTCTACTGACGCTGACATTAAAGAATCGATATTCTTATAGGCCTTTGCCAATTTTTTAGCAACCGTTTCCCCTACAAATCGAATGCCCAAGGCAAATAATACCCGTTCAAAAGGAATCGAAATAGAAGCGGCAACCCCATTCACCAAATTTTCAGCCGACTTCTCGGCCATTCGTTCCAAGGGCATTATCTGCTCTTTGGTCAATACATACAAATCGGCATAATTTCGAATGAGGCCTTCGTTGAATAGCAATTCTACAGTTTCACCGCCAAGGCCTTCTATATCCATTGCCTTTCTTGAAATAAAATGTTGTATTCGCCCTGTAATCTGGGTAGGGCAACCATAAATATTAGGACAATAATGTTTGGCATCCCCCTCGGTACGTACCAATTCAGTACCACATTCAGGGCAATGGGTAATATATTCGTTAGGTTTGGAATTGGCCGGTCGTTTCGAGAAATCAACCCCAATGATCTTTGGGATAATCTCCCCTCCTTTCTCAACAAAAACAGTATCGCCTACCCTTACATCCAATTTTTCTATCTGGTCCGCATTGTGCAAGGAAGCGCGCTTAACTGTGGTACCGGCAAGCAAAACAGGTTCTAAATTAGCAACGGGGGTGATGGCACCTGTGCGACCTACTTGATAGGTGATTTCAACTAAAATTGTCGATTCCTGCTCCGACTTGAATTTATAGGCCAAAGCCCAACGAGGTGATTTAGCAGTGTACCCCAATTCCTCCTGATGCTGAATACTGTTTATTTTGACCACCACGCCATCGGTTTCATAGGCCAAGTCGTGTCGATGTATATCCCAATAATCCACAAAAGCCATAACCTCATCAGTAGTTTTGCACAATTGCGTTATTGTCGGTACTTTAAAACCCCATTCCCTTGCCTTTTCAAGCATTTGGAATTGGGATGATATTCCCGTATTTGGACCTACGATACCGTATACCAAACATTCCAAGGGTCTTTCCGCAACCATGGCACTATCCAACAACTTTAAACTACCCGAAGCCGTATTCCTAGGATTCATATAAGGGTCTTCCCCAGAAGCAATACGCTCTTCATTCATTTTGGCAAAACCATCCAAAGGCAAGATAATTTCCCCACGGATATCGAATTTTGGTGGATATTCCCCTTGAAGTTTCAGAGGCACTGATCTAATGGTCTTAATATTAGTAGTAACGTCATCACCCTGAAACCCATCTCCCCTTGTTACGGCCTTTATTAGTTTACCTTCTTCATAAGTAATGCTTATCGATGCGCCATCATATTTTAATTCGCAGGTGAACTCAACATCAGCATCACCAAGGATACGTTGAATACGTTTTTCCCAATCTAAAAGCTCTTCTTTAGAATAGGAATTGTCCAAAGAATACATTCGGTGTTCGTGTGGTATGGTCTCAAAGTTCTTGGTAACCTCCCCACCTACCCGTAAAGTTGGCGAAATAGGATCGTGAAACTCGGGATGTTTCTCCTCCAAGGCTTGCAATTCCTTTAGTTTCATATCAAATTTAAAATCAGATATGGTCGGATTGTCCAATACATAATAGTTATGATTATGATGTCGCAATTCTTGGCGAAGTGCCTCTATTTTTTCTTTTATTCCCATTTGCATTTATTCCTTTTTAATCCCTTTCACCATTCTATCATTCCCGAACATATCTTTTCGTAATTCTATTTCCGAATAATAAGCTTCCAACAACTTTTTTGTCTCTTTACCTAAGTACTGATTGATCTCAAAATAAAGTGATCCGTTATTCTTTAGATTGAAAACAGCGAACTGTACAATTTTTTTATAAAAAACCAAGGGGTCATCGTCACTTACAAAAAGCGCTATTCCTGGTTCATTTTCGACCACGTTTGACATAATTTTATTTTTTTCCAACATCCTGATATAAGGGGGATTTGAAACAATTATATCAAATTTTACTTCAAGTTTATCCAATTTCAATATATCATCGTGAATAAACTCAATATCAACCTGATTTTGGATGGCATTTTCCTTTGCTATTTCCAAAGCACTTTCCGAGATTTCAAGGGCATACACTTGAGTGTTTTTAAGGTATTTCGCTAACGAAATTGCAATGCAGCCACTTCCGGTACCAATATCCAAAATATTAAGCTTTCGGCTTTGTACTGACTTATGGTCATTAATAATCCATCGCACCAATTCCTCAGTTTCCGGACGTGGAATCAACACATGTTCATTTACCTTAAAATCCAACTCCATAAACTGGGTTGACCCCAGAATATACTGTATAGGTTTTTCCAACCTTAATTGGCTTAAAGTTTCGAATAAGGGCTGTTCCTCACTTTTTTCAATAACGAGATTTGGCTGCAAGGCCAAGACAAATCGTTCTAAATTGAGATAATGTTCTATGGCCAGATAAAAAAAGCTATCAACTTCCGCTTCCCCGTAAACTGCATCCAATTCGTTATGATAGATTTTTTTTATTTCTTTTAGCAACATATCTTATAAATCTTTCAACATCCAAACAGGGCAGGAATAGTGACCCGTATTCCCCATAGGGGCATCTATGTAATTAAAGCCTGTTTTTTTGTATAGTTTTTGGGCGTCTTTCATATTTGGCATCGTCTCTAAATAACACTTTTCAAAGCCGTATTCCCTGGCCCGTTGTAGGCAGACTTCCATCATTTTCGAACCCAGTCCCCGACCTCTGGCCTCTTCCAAAAAATACATCTTTTGTAATTCGCATATATTTCCCTCATAATTATCCAATTGCGCCACTCCGGCACAACCGATTATCCTACCCTTATCCTCGACAACAAAATAAGTGGCTTTTGGTATATTGTAATTCCCATACATATGATCCAACGCCTTGTCCGCGTAGGCTGTTCCCACTTTTGGAACGCCTAAATCAACCAATACCCTTCGAATAACACTGGCTACTTTAGCATTGTCGTTAGGCTGAATTTCACGTATAACTGCGGTTTCCATAAATTGCTGAACATGTATTTATTAATGTCCTATTTTTACCGAGTGAAGATAATGGAAAAATATATTTCACGATGTATGCAACTAGCCAAAAATGGATTGGGTTCCACTTTCCCTAACCCTATGGTGGGTAGTGTTATTGTACATAATAATAATATTATCGGTGAAGGTTATACTAGTGCTTTTGGTGGGCCTCATGCCGAGGTTAATGCCATCAATTCGGTCCAGGATAAATCCCTACTGTCAGGAGCCACAATTTATGTGACTTTGGAACCTTGCTCACACTATGGAAAAACCCCGCCTTGTGCAGACCTTATTGTTAAAAATAGAATCCCGAATGTAGTAATCGGCACTTTGGACCCAAATAAAAAAGTTGCCGGACAGGGACTTAAAAGATTAAAAGCTGCTGGTTGTAATGTAACTATTGGGGTACTTGAAGAAAAGTGCAAAGAACATCATAAAAGGTTTCTTACCTATCACCAAAAGAAAAGACCGTATATTATATTAAAATGGGCAGAATCCAATGATGGTTTTATTGCCCCCCAACAAGTGCAAAGAATCGAAAAGCCACAGCCATATTGGATTAGCAATTCATATTCAAGACAATTGGTACATAAATGGCGTAGTGAAGAACAAGCAATTCTTATTGGCACAAATACAATTTTGACAGACAACCCTAAATTGAATGTTCGTGACTGGTTTGGAAAACCTCCTATAAGAATAGTTCTGGATAAGGAATTAAAAATTAAGGGCAATTACCACATTCTAGACAAAAGTGTAAAGACAATTATTATCACACAGGTAGATGATAAGAATAAGTGGGAAACAGGTATTGAATATGAAGTCATTGATTTTGCCAAAAATCTAGCATTTCAAATTTGCAAAATACTCCATAGTCAACATCTAATAAGTGTCTTGGTAGAAGGTGGTGCTCAAACCCTTCAAACATTTTTGGATGCCGATCTTTGGGACGAAACCAGGATTTTTAAGGGTCCAACTCCCCTTGGAAATGGTCTTAAAGCCCCGGTATTTAAAATGAAAATCATAAGTTCCAAAAAAATTGGTGCTGATAGTTTAAATATTTATTTGAATGATTAAAAATATCATTTTTGATTTTGGCGATATTTTCATCAATTTGGACAAAGAGATTGTTTTTAAGGAGATGGGAAGATATGGAAGTATAGAACCTTCATTTGAATTACTCCAGCTTTGTAGTGCTTTTGAAGTTGGCAATATAGAAACCAACGAATTTACAAGTAGTCTACAATCCTTTTTCCCAACAGCTACAACTAAACAAATCGGAGATGTGTGGAATTCCATGATTTTGGATTTTCCCGATTATCGATTAGACTTTATTGAGGCCCTTGCAAATGATAATAACTATCGAATGTTTTTGTTAAGTAACACCAATACTTTACACATTCAAAAGGTAGTTGAAATTATGGGGGATACCAACTATACCCGTTTCAAAAACTATTTTGAGCAGTTTTATTTATCACATGAAATCCAACTTAGAAAACCGGATAACGCGATTTACCAGTTTGTATTGGATGAGAATGACCTGCTCCCATCTGAAACCTTTTTTGTTGATGACACCAAGGAGAATACCGATGCCGCGAAGGCCCTTGGTATAAAAACCTGGAATTTAATTGTGGGTAAAGAGGATATAATTCAATTAAAATCCAAATTATAAGATGTTAGACCTTGCCTTGAGTGTTTGCTTCTCTAGTTTAATATTCGTGATCTTTAAGCTTTTTGATGTTTATAAAATTGAAACTTTATATGCCATCATCACCAACTATGTGGTCGCTTGTATTGTTGGGTTGTTTTTTTTTACTGGTGAAGTCAATCCTGCGGAAATCGCACAGCAACCTTGGTTCTTAGGCACCTTGGTTTTAGGTTTTCTTTTTATTGTGGTATTCAATCTTATGGCAAAAACATCGCAAAGTGTTGGTGTTTCCGTTGCATCGGTAGCTACTAAAATGTCTTTGGTAATCCCTGTTATTTTTGGAGTTGTAGTTTATAAGGAAGAACTAGGAGTATTGAAGATCATGGGGATTCTTTTGGCACTTGCCGCTGTTTATTTTGCATCGATCAAGGAAAGACCATTGGTTATTAAGAAATCAGCCTTATTATTACCAATATTGGTCTTTTTGGGTTCCGGGATCATCGATACAAGTATTAAGTACGTTCAAGAGGTACATATTACAGAAAATGAATTCCCCTTGTTTTCAGCCACTGTGTTCGCATCAGCTGCTAGTGTAGGTATCGTATTCATTTTAATTAAGTCCCTTCAAAAGCCCTTAAAAGTCAACCTCAAAAACATTTTGGGAGGCATCGCGTTGGGTGTGCCCAACTATTTTTCTATTTTCTATCTTTTACGTGCACTGCAAAATCCCACACTTAATAGTGCTTCGGTTTTCACCATTAATAATGTGGCTATTGTAATGTTGTCTACCTTGTTGGGTATACTATTGTTTAAAGAACAAATAAGTTTTAAAAACTGGGGAGGAATAGCTTTAGCCGTCATCAGCATAATTTTGGTAGCATTATTCTAATGGAAAACATTGATGCCTATAAAACCATATCAAAACCCTCGAACGAAATTTTGTTCAAAGAAAAAAAGAGCAAGTTTTTTGGTTATGCTTTTCCAATAAATACCGAAGATGAGGTTAGATCTATTATCGAAAGTTTGAGAAAAAAGCATCATACTGCCAATCACTTCTGCTATGCTTGGCAATTAGGTGAAACCGATCCAAGGTATCGTGTTAATGATGATGGTGAACCTAAAAATTCAGCTGGTGCTCCCATTCATGGTCAGATACAATCTTTTAAGGTCACCAATGTACTTGTTGTTGTAATACGAATATTTGGTGGTACAAAACTTGGTATCGGCGGATTAATTCGTGCTTACCGTACTGCAGCACAACTTGCTTTAAAACAATCCACTATTATTAAAAGAACAATAAAAGACGAAATTAAAATCAAATTTGAATATTCAGAAATAGATAAGGTAATGGGAATCATTAGGCAAAATCAATTAAAAATAATTTCCCAGGATTTAGAAATTGATTGCATCATTGTCATTAGCAGTCCTAAAAATAAATCCGAACAAGTCATTGATTTTTTTGCACCACTGAATAATGTCACAATTTTAAAAAATGAATTCCCTAAACATTAAGTTTGTCCAAGATATAATCCGGACATTTAATGGGTTTGTTTTTGTTTGCATCCATGAAAGCAAGAACCGTATTTGCTTCTGCTAATAATTCGTTGGTTTCATTAAAAATCTGATAGTCAAATTCTATTCTAACGACCGGCTTTTTCTTCAGTATCGTTCGCACCCTGATCAAGTCGTCATAAACAGCTGATTTTAGGAATTTTATGTTTAGTGAAATTACCGGCAAGATTATTCCGTTTTCCTCCATCTCTTTGTAAGAAATTCCCAACACCCTCAACCACTCAACTCTTCCCATCTCCAAATATTGCGGGTAATTCCCGTGATACACAACTCCCATTTGGTCTGTTTCACCATATCGCACACGAAAAGAAATGTCGTTAAAATCCATATTTATTCAGCTAAAAATTATATATTTAAAAGGTTCTGAAAAGAGCAACCTAACATGCGAAAAAAAAAGGTTAAATTCAATACCGAATCATTTTTTTTTTAGGAATTTTGTTCACATATTTGCCAAACCTAAAATACTCTTGCATAACAGATCAACCTTTCGCTGATTATACTAAAAAATTAACCAACAAAACAAGAGAAAATTCTAAAATGAGTGTAACTGCAAATTCCGTTTGGAACAATTGTTTGGCGTTTATCCAAGATAACATCCAACCGCAGGCATTCAAAACATGGTTTGAACCCATCAAACCTGTCAAGTTGTCCGAAAATGCATTGAGTATCCAAGTTCCTAGCAAATTTTTCTACGAATGGCTAGAAGAGCATTATGTGAAACTTTTAAAAGTTGCACTTACAAAGGAATTGGGTGAAACTGCCAAATTGGTTTACATCATTCGAATGGAAAACACTTATGGCAATCGAGAACCTTTTACGGAAAAAATTCCTAGTTCGAACAGAGGCAATATGAGTCCTCAAGAAATGGATGTTCCCATTAAATCCAAAAACCCGGAATTGAGGAATCCTTTCGTAATACCTGGTATTCGTAATATAAAAATAGAATCACAACTTAATCCCAATTATAATTTCGATAATTTTTTGGAAGGTGATTCCAATAGATTGGCCCGTTCTGCAGGACTGGCAGTTGCTAATAAGCCAGGAGGCACCTCTTTCAACCCTTTATTGATATTTGGCGGTGTTGGTTTGGGTAAAACCCACTTAGCGCATGCCATAGGCGTAGAGATAAAGGATAAATATCCTGAACGAACTGTTCTGTATATTTCTGCAGAGAAATTCACACAACAGTATATTGAGTCTGTTAAGAAAAACACTAGGAACGATTTCATCCATTTTTATCAACTAATCGATGTTTTGATTATTGACGACGTTCAATTCCTATCCGGTAAATCAGGGACGCAGGATGTGTTCTTCCATATTTTCAACCATTTACACCAAAATGGCAAACAAGTGGTTTTGACCTCTGATAAGGCGCCAGTAGATATGCAGGATATTGAACAAAGATTACTGTCTAGATTTAAATGGGGTTTATCAGCAGAATTGCAAAATCCTGATTACGAGACACGTATATCTATCTTAAAAAACAAATTGTATCGCGACGGTGTTGAAATGCCTGATGATATTATTGATTATGTCGCTAAACATATAAAAAGTAATATTCGTGAATTGGAAGGTGCCATTATATCATTAATAGCCCAATCCTCATTCAATAAAAAAGAAGTTACCTTAGAGTTGGCGCAGCAGGTAGTCGAGAAGTTCGTGAAGAATACCAAACGCGAAGTCTCTATTGATTACATTCAGAAAGTTGTTTCCGATTACTTTGAAATGGATGTTGCCACTTTACAATCCAAGACTAGAAAAAGACATATTGTCCAGGCAAGACAACTGGCGATGTTCTTCGCCAAGAAATTCACCAAGGCCTCCTTGGCCAGCATTGGTTCGCAAATTGGTAAAAGAGACCATGCTACGGTTTTACATGCTTGTAAAACAGTGGATAACCTTGCAGAAACAGATAAGCAGTTTCGCAAGTACATTGAGGATTTAACAAAGAAACTTTCCTGATACTTAATGGCAACTAAGGTTTTAATGGTTTGCCTCGGAAATATCTGTAGGTCACCATTGGCTGAAGGTATTCTCCAAAGTAAGATCAAGAGTAACAGTATAATTGTTGATTCAGCTGGCACTGGAGGCTTCCATATTGGCAGCAAACCCGATAGTAGAAGTATTGCTGTTGGTTTAAAATACGATATAGATATTAGACATCAACGTTGTAGAAAGTTCACGGCCCAAGATTTCAAGGATTTTGATTTTATATATGTTATGGATTATAGCAATTATAAAAATGTGACTGCCCTTGCGGATAATGAGGAAGAAATTTCGAAAGTTAGATTATTGTTGGAAGGGACTGATACGGAATTAAAGGAAGTTCCCGATCCATATTACGATCACGATGACGGGTTTGAACATGTTTTTCATTTAATTGACCAGGCATGTAATATCATAGCCAAAAAGCTGGAAGCTAATTAGATAAATATATGGGGGATATTAAAAAACCAATTGGCAAACTTTTTCTTATACCCACTACATTGGGAGAGAATGAACCATTGGAAGTTTTACCCATATCAATTAAACGAGCTATTGAGGAAATTGATCATTATGTTGTAGAGAATGAAAAATCTGCCAGGCGCTTCATAAAAAAGATAAGTCCAAGAAAGTCCCAATCAAGTCTACAGATCGAAATCTTGAACAAATATACCGAGCCTGAAGAAACCTCAACCTTTCTTCAGCCCTGTTTTGAAGGTCATAATGTGGGCGTACTATCTGAAGCAGGATGTCCAGGGATAGCTGACCCTGGGGCTGATGTAGTTAAAATAGCGCATTCTAAAAACATACAGGTTGTTCCACTAGTTGGTCCTTCTTCAATCATCCTGGCTTTGATGTCCAGTGGTCTCAACGGTCAGAATTTCGCCTTTAACGGATATCTCCCGATTGATGCTTCAGAAAGAAAGAAAGCAATAAAAATGTTTGAGAAAAAATCAAAGGAACTTGGGCAATCCCAAATATTCATTGAAACACCCTATAGAAATGATAAACTGTTGGCAGAACTATTGAAATCACTTTCAAACAATACCATGTTGTGCATTGCTGCCGATATTACCTTACCAACAGAATTTATCGCGACAAAAAACATTTCTGCATGGAGGGAGACCAAACTCGACCTGAGTAAAAGACCAACTATATTTATTATTCAAGGGTAAAATAAACCCTGACATTGCTGCCAGGGTCTACCATTTTCATATGTAAATAAAATCTTAAACCTTAGGATTACGCCTTGGCATTACAAGCGAAATATCGTAGCCGGAAAATTTCTTGATGTATTTGGTAATTGTTGTTCCATAGGCATCTTTAACATCGATCTTACCATAGGAGCGTAAATATTTAATCACGTTCCCAGGACCAGCCAAATGAGCAGCTGCCAACATTCCGGATTCAGTGATTTCAATCCCTTTGATTTTTTTACCAACGAATTTTAGAATATCCCTTCTAAGAATCCATTTATTACGGGCAATGTTCGTTTCAAATACTTTCTCTTGAAGTATGGGGTCATTCAAAAAGCTGTTTCCATTGTAAACCCCCATTAATTCGAGGGTACCAACACCAAACTGGTATTTGCCTAAATAACCCAATGAATTCGTAACAAAATAATTTCCTGATGATTCTCTAAAAGCCAAGGCCTCTTTAAAACCAACGAAAGAACGGCCTAAAAATGGCGGTGATGCCAAGGTCGGTGTAAAAGCAGTTTTGTTTTTGGGAAACAAAACTTTAGTAGGTTCATTGACTTTTAAAGTTTTGGGTACAATCTGATTCGAAGACAGATTATTAAAACTTACAAAAATCAATAGCATGATAAGAGAGCAAAAAAAGATTATACATCTTCTCATATTTCTCTTTTTCTTAAGACTTATAGCCAATACTCAGGCTTGCTTAAATTTCATATGACAAAGATATAGTGGATGCTTAGCAACCAATTAAAGGCCTTGTTAAAAATTCCTGATTTTAGCCGACACGTTAAAAAATTGCGTTAAGCAACCTATCTATTGATATTTTGGCTATTTATCCATCGGATGTATTGTGCTTTATTTCGGTTATGTTGGGCAAGTGTTTTGGCAAATTTGTGATATCCGAAATTTTCTACGTTGGCCACCATATAGTAATATTCGTGCTTTTCTGGTTTGAGAACCGCATCTATTGCAGATATATCGGGCATGGTAATAGGGCCAGGAGGTATACCAGAATACTTATAAGTATTATAGGGGGAATCCAATTCCAAATCTTTATAAAGCACCCTTTTGATAACCGTATCAAAATTACCCAAATGCTTTTTAAGGGCATATATGACCGTAGGGTCTGCCTGCAGAAGAATTCCCTTTTTCAGTCGATTCAAATATAGCCCGGCCACTCGCGGACGCTCTTCTATCTTGGCCGTTTCCTTTTGAACAATAGATGCCAGTGCCACTACTTCATTAGGGGTCAAACCTTGGTCCTCTGCTTTTTTACGACGCTCCTCGTTCCAAAATCGATTATATTCCTTTAACATACGCTCCCTGAATTTTTCTGAGGAAGTATTCCAAAAGAATTCATAACTATTGGGAATGAACATGGCAATTTTGGTCTCCTCGGTAAATCCATTAGAATTCAAGAATTCCTTATCGTCCAATACAGCTAACAAACTTAAACTGTCAGGTTCAATTTGTGAGGAAATCCTACCGGCAAGATCAGCAAGGGTTTCCTGATTGTTGAAAGCTACCATCACCGGTATATTTTTACTACGTAGCGAGTTGATTATATCATTATTGTTCATTCCCCTTCGAATAACATACTTACCTCCTTTAACATTTAAGGCATATCCCTTTCGTTCAGCCACTTGCTTAAAAGAGTCCATGTTTTCCAATAAAGGATTTAACAATTCGCAAACATCGTCAAAACCTGCTTTCGATGGAATAAATACAAAAGCCTCATCGTTTTTGAATTCTGTATTGGGCGAAAAAATAGCGCCATATACTATGTAAGCAAAAATCCCCCCAATTATTAGGCCTGCCAATACAATTACCAGTAAAATTTTCTTTATATACATTAAGATTTTATCTTTTGAAACAATATTTCGTTTTTATAAGATCCATTCGAAAATATCCAATCTTTTTTTATTCCCACTTCAACAAAACCCATTTTCTTGAATAAATGAACGCTTGCGTCATTATCTTCAATCACATTTGCGAACAATTGTCTTAAACCGAGCGTTTTAAAGGCATAATCGCTTAACAATGCAATAGCTTCGGTACCTATGCCATTATTCCTTTCATTTTTTTCCAAAATAATTAGCCCAACTCCTGCTCTATGGTGCTGCGGGTCAAAATCAAACAAATCTATTAAACCAATAACCCTATCTTCCTTGCAAATACATAATCGTAATTGCTTTACGTCATATATATCCCTGTGGGCATTGTCGAGATATTGCTTCAATACATGCTTGGAGTAAGGTGTGGTCGTTCCGCTTATCTCCCAAACATCCTCATTGTTTTCCAATTGATATAGAAAATCCAAATCCCCCGGTTCGAGCGCTCTTAAATAAATGTTTTTACCTTTTAAACTTAACATTCAATTTCTCCTTTAAAAACCTGTTTGGCTGGTCCTATTAAGCTAACATTTGTATAACCACGTGCATCTACATCAAAACTGACATGCAATGTACCCCCTAATGTTTGTATTGCCAATTTGGTCCCTTCGGCTTTATTCGCTTTATGCATGGCTATGGCAACTGCAGTAACCCCCGTTCCACAAGATAGTGTTTCACCTTCTACCCCACGCTCATAAGTTCGCACGGAAAATTCAGATTTACTTACGGGTTCTACAAAATTAATATTGCTTCCTTTTTCTCCGTATACACCATATCTCAATTTTGCTCCTTCTTTAGAAACATTTAATTCATTCAAATGTTCTACTAATTGCACATGATGTGGAGACCCCGTATTCAAAAAATATGCGTTAGACTTTTCATGTATTTCATTTACACTGTTCATTTTGAGATCAACAACCTCATTGTCTATTGTGGCTGTGTGTAAACCATCTACGGCTTTGAATGATGCTTTATTTGTAATAATCCCAAGAAATTGGGCAAAGGCCACCAAACATCTTCCCCCATTTCCACACATGGTACTTTGATTTCCATCAGAATTGAAGTATACCATTTTAAAATCGGCCGAAACCTCATTCTCCAATAAAATGAGTCCGTCTGCACCAATGCCAAACCTCCTATCGCAAAGTGAAGCAACCAGCTTGGTGTCATCAACAGGAAATATTTGCAAACGATTATCAACCATTATAAAATCATTTCCCGTTCCTTGATATTTATAAAATGTAAGTAGCATACAAAATGTTAAACCACAAAGATAGGATAATATTAGGGCTTTTTTGGCAGTTAAAAAGTAGTTAAACTCCAAATAAATCATCCTAAAATATTCTAGCTTTACACTAGATTTATATTAAACAAAATATAATTACAATTTACATATGAAGAAAATAGGAGGATTATTATTGGTGGCCGTTTTTGCCGGAGCTATAACTTTAGGGGCTTATAAAGTGTTTTTTGAAGTTGGCAATTATGCGGTTGTTGCCAATGACAGTGCTGCATCTATAATCAACACAAGTTTAACGCCTACATCGTCCAAAGGTTCTGGAATAAATGAGATTGATTTTACTATTGCCGCTGAAACAACGGTAAATGCCGTTGTGCACGTGAAAAATGTCACCGTTAGTAAAGGACCAAGTAATATTATGGAATTCTTTTATGGTTATGAAGGAAGCCAAAAAACACAGGTAGGTACGGGTTCTGGAGTAATTATTTCACCTGACGGACATATTGTGACCAATAACCATGTAATTAAAGGGGCCAGTCAATTGCAGGTTACCCTGAACAATAACAAAACCTATGAAGCTGAATTGATCGGGACGGATCCCAATTCCGATATTGCCTTATTAAAAATTGATGCAAAAACACAATTGCCCTATTTGGCTTTCGGTGATTCTGATGATTTAAAAATCGGGGAATGGGTTTTGGCCGTGGGCAATCCTTTTAACCTTACCTCAACAGTTACTGCCGGAATAGTTAGTGCTAAGGCCAGGGCCTTAATGAAAAGTGATCAATCATTTATACAGACTGATGCTGCAGTTAATCCTGGCAACAGTGGTGGTGCCCTGGTAAATACAAACGGGGACCTTATTGGTATAAATACAGCTATTACTTCGCAAACAGGTTCTTATGTTGGCTATTCATTTGCTGTTCCGAGCAATATTGCAAAAAAGGTCATTGATGATATCATGGAATATGGCAATGTTCAAAAGGCTTATATTGGTATTGTTCCTCCTAAATTAAATTCGCCCTATGCCATAGAAAATGGCTTAAATGAAATTGACGGGGTTTTTATTGCGGAAATCCAAGAAGATTCTGGAGCAGAGGATGCCGAATTACATGAAGGTGACATTATCAAACAAGTTGATGATATAAAAGTAAGGCACTTCTCAGATTTAACGGGCTATATATCCACAAAGAGACCAGGGGATTCAGTAACTATTACGATAGATAGAAATGGTGAACTACAAACGGCCCTTATTGTTCTTAAAGAGCGGCAAACATTGATTGTTCCCGTAATGGGACTTGAAGTCAAAAATCTAAATGAAACGGATATCAAAAGGTTCAAGACCAAAAAAGGCGTGAAAATCGTTGGTGTTCCGGAAACCTATAGAGGATATGGCCTCTATGGCAAAGTATTACTCTCTGTAGATGGTGATGAGATAAAAGATATCCAAGATGCTAAAACCCTTTTTGGCCAAATTTCAAGATACGGGAAAACAAGTATTACCATGTTAAATGAAAAAGGGGAGCGTGAACGCCTAATATTTCAATAAGATATTGAACCAAATCCAAAAAAACGACCTAATGCCACCATTAGGTCGTTTTTTTGGATACTAATTAAAGCTACTCCAACGTTTGGAATATATACTTTTAAGAAATTTTTCTAACCAACGATAAATAATGGGACACACAAAATCCTACGAAAAAGAATTGGCATTTCAGGCCGATAGGAGAAAGGCAACCACTGAATTCATTAAGATTACCAGTGACCTTTGGTATGATAGGTCTATCGAGGTTGTTTTGTTCAAAAATCAGATAATTGATAAAAATGTGAGTGACATCATCAACTTGCATCAATATGCTGGGGAGTTTGTACAAAAACCGATTTCTATTTTCGATTCCGTTGAGATCCTTAGAGCTATTAGCGATATTAAATTACCACCATCAAAATTGGATATTGGCAAACTTACCTATGAGTATCACTCTGAGGATAATGTTTATAATAATGTAAAAGCCTTTGTCATTGATAAACTCAAAAATGCCAATGAATCAAAAGTCATAAAACCCAAAGATGTTGTTTTGTACGGGTTTGGAAGAATAGGAAGACTTTTGGCAAGGGAGCTGATGGCCAAAACAGGAAATGGAAACCAATTGCGGTTAAGGGCAATTGTAACAAGGGGTGAATTAAATGAAGAAATACTGGAGAAAAGAGCAAATTTATTACGGACAGATTCAGTACATGGAAGGTTTTTAGGTACCGTTGATACCGATATAAAAAACAGCGCTTTAATAATCAATGGTACTACCGTATATGTAATCAGTGCTTCAAAACCAGAGGATTTGGATTATACTAAATATGGGATTGAAGATGCTTTATTAATAGACAATTCAGGGGCATTTAGAGATCTTGAGCAGTTATCACGACACTTAAAATCAAAAGGAACCTCAAAAATATTATTAACAGCCCCAGGAAAGGAAGTTCCAAACATTGTGCATGGTGTTAACCATTTGGATTACCATCCAGATACAACCCATATATTCTCTGCAGCATCTTGTACCACAAATGCGATTACACCGATTCTAAAGGTAATTGAGGATTCGTTGGGGATTAAAAAAGGGCATATTGAAACAATTCATGCCTACACAAATGATCAAAATCTTGTTGATAATATGCATGGTAAGTATAGACGTGGAAGGGCTGCTGCCTTAAACATGGTTATCACTGAAACAGGTGCAGGCAAGGCTGTTTCTAAGGCACTTCCGTCATTACATGGCAAACTCACCTCCAATGCAATCAGGGTACCCGTTCCCAATGGTTCATTGGCAATTCTGAATTTAGAGATAAAGAATAAAACATCTTTGGACGGAATCAACACCATTTTAAAGAAATATGCCTTAGAGGGCGATTTAGTAGAGCAAATTAAATATTCGCTAAGCAAAGAGATGGTTTCTTCGGATATAGTTGGCACCTCTGCCCCATCAATTTATGATAGTAAAGCTACCATTGTTACCGATAATGGGAAAAATATCGTGTTGTATATTTGGTATGACAACGAATATGGTTATGCACACCAAGTAATACGATTGGCAAAATATATCGCCAAAGTGCGAAGATTCACCTATTATTAAATAATTTTCATTTATATGGTACCCGGCTAAATGTTAATTGTGTTTTTAATTAAATGCCAGCTATTGCTCAAAAATTTTTCGTAATTGATAATATTGAATTACTTTAGTCCCCTCTAAATCATCTACTAATACAAAGAACCACTTAATAATGAAAGGTTTAAAAACAATACTGATTGTCTTAACTTTGTTCGCATTCAATCTAAGTAATGCTCAGGCACAAGAGGAATCTACACAGGAATTATCGTTAGACAAGGGGCCAATAGATAGCCAGTTTGATTTTATCTATAAAAAATCGGGTAATTATAGGGCCGATGGCAAAAGATATGAGGTAGTCCGAATTATTTCTTTGGATAAACTTCGTAAAAATGTACTTGATTCCTTAAATGCGGCTTCTAAAAAAGCGGCAGAGTTGAATGCCACCATATCAGGGCACGAGGCGACAATTGAATCATTGAATAAGAAATTGGATGAAACAACAAACAATCTGTCCTCAGTTACTGAAGAAAAAGACAGTATGTCATTTTTAGGAATATTGGTTTCAAAAGGGACTTATAATTTTATCCTTTGGACAATAATTATGGGTCTACTATTGTTGTTCTTATTATTTGTTTACAAATTCAGAAGAAGCAATACACTGACCCAATTGGCCAAAACAGCACTTTCCGAAGTTGAGGTCGAATATGAGGAACATCGCCGTAGGGCTTTGGAAAGGGAACAGAAAATAAGTAGGCAATTGCAGGATGAGATTAACAAATACAAAAAATCAAAATAAAAAAAAAGCTCCTTCTGGAGCTTTTTTTTACTACTTATATGATAAAGATAATTAAAGGTTCAAAAGGGAATTTAGATCAAATTGTACCTTTGTTTGATCAATATAGAATATTCTACCAACAGAAAAGCGATAAAGAAGCAGCCAGGGCATTTCTTAAAGAACGTATTGACAACGATGAATCAATCCTCTTTCTGGCATACTATGATAACCAACCTGTAGGATTCACACAATTATATCCCCAGTTTTCATCGGTATCGATGAAAAGTAGTTATGTATTGAATGATTTGTTCGTGGATGCTTCTTTTAGACAAAAACAAATTGGTGAAGCCCTACTGAACCATGCTAAAGCCTTTTGCATAGAAAATAATGGCAAAGGACTTACTTTGGAAACGGCTATTGACAATCCTGCTCAAAACCTATACGAAAAATTAGGCTGGAAGAAAGACGTGGACTGTTTTCACTATTTTTGGACCGTAAATTAACTGAACAAACATCCCTGCTTATGCGAATCGATATAATTACCGTGCTTCCTGAATTGCTCAAAAGTCCGTTTGAAGCATCGATTTTGAAAAGGGCCATAGAAAAGGGTCTCGTAGAAGTACATATGCATAATTTAAGGGATTATACCGATAAAAGTTACAACCAAGTAGATGACTATCAATTTGGTGGCGGTGCCGGCATGGTTCTGATGATAGAACCTATAGATAAGTGTATTACTAAGTTGAAAGCCGAACGGGATTATGATGAGATTATTTATATGACTCCCGATGGCCTTACACTAAATCAGAAAATTGCCAATGGAATTTCCCTATTGGAAAACATAATAATTTTATGCGGACATTATAAGGGAGTTGACCAAAGAGTCCGGGATGCATTTATTACAAAGGAAATTTCAGTAGGTGATTATGTGCTTTCAGGTGGCGAATTGGCTGCGGCCATTTTATGTGATTCAATTATACGGTTAATTCCAGGGGTTTTAAACAATGAAACTTCCGCACTTACCGATACTTTTCAAGACAATCTGTTAGCTCCACCTGTATATACAAGACCAGCGGAATATAAAGGAATGAAAGTACCCGATGTATTATTAAGCGGTAATTTTCCGAAAATCGAGGAATGGAGGGAAGAGGAGGCGTATAAAAGGACTAAAATGTTACGTCCAGACTTGTTACAATAAAGAAAGTTTGAGCTGAAGTATCAAAGAAAAAATCAATAAAATTACTTGTGGGTTTTATTTTATAACCTATTTTTGCACACTGTTAAATTAACCTCTGACGAAAATCGTGAATGTTAATTGAACATAATTGTAAATATTACTAATGGAATCATTAATAAACTTCGTAGAAAACGAGTTCATTTCAAAAAAAGAGTTTCCTGAATTCTCTGCCGGTGACACAATCACCGTTTATTATGAGATCAAGGAAGGTGAAAAAACGCGTACCCAGTTCTTTAAAGGTGTTGTAATACAAAGAAGAGGGTCAGGTGCAACCGAAACCTTTACGATTCGCAAAATGTCAGGTACTATTGGTGTAGAACGTATCTTCCCTATTAATATGCCCGCTTTGCAAAAAGTTGAAGTAAACAAAAAAGGAAAAGTACGTAGAGCAAGAATTTACTATTTCAGAGGTCTTACTGGTAAAAAAGCAAGAATTAAGGAAGTTCGTTCTTAGTTTGTATCAGCGATATTAAACAAAACATCCGTCAAAAGCGGATGTTTTTTTATGAACAAATGTTAATAACCTAAGTTCATAACATGTTGATTTTAAATTCTTTGTATTTCGAAATTTTCAACATATATTTATATCATGGTTTAGGAAAACATCTTAGGATGTGCTAATAGATCATTATAGAGTTTACGTTCTTTATATTGTTGTTTAGTCTTTTAAGAAATTTCGGTAGGATCTGATCAGACCGATATGGATTAAAATGATGAGCATATTGCTAAAAGGCTGTCGCTTTTACAAGTATTATGTGGGTGCTTTTGCGTTAAATATAAAACTTCGGTTTTACATTTAAGATAATAACACTAAAACAACGGGAAGAAATACAACGAAGTTACTTGGTTGAAGAATTAAGGACTACACCGTATTTCAAACGTGGAAATGGCATTATAAATGCAATCAATGGTTGCCGTTTTGTTGAAAATACAGAACAAAATTTATAAGCTATTTCTAAAAAGCCATATCAAATGTACTTGTACAATGATATGGCTTTTGTTTTTTCAATATTCTCCCATTCCTTAATTTCCATCTTCGCAAAAACAATACACTCTTTTTGTTAATTATGCATATTCCACTGTTAATTAGGAGACTTTAAAATTGTATCTTAGCAGCTCTTAAATCAAAACTTTACTTATTGATGCCAAAAATACTTTATACCAAAACAGACGAAGCACCTGCTCTAGCAACCCAATCATTTTTACCTATCGTTAAAGCATTTACCAAAACTTGCGGAATTATCATTGAGACTAAAGACATTTCCTTAGCAGCAAGAATAATCGCTACTTTTCCTGATTTTTTGGAGAATGGCCAGAAAATGGAAAATGATTTGGATGCGTTGGGAAAAATGGCGAAATCACCAGAGGCAAATATTATTAAACTTCCAAATATCAGTTCTTCTATACCTCAGTTAAAAGAAGCTATTGAAGAATTACAATCTAAGGGGTATAAATTACCGGATTATCCTGATGAACCAAAAAACGATTCGGAAAAAGAAATTAAATCCAGATATGACAAAATAAAGGGAAGTGCGGTAAATCCTATTTTACGTGAAGGAAACTCGGATCGTAGGGCACCAAGAGCGGTTAAAAACTATGCCAAACAAAACCCCCATTCAATGGGTGCCTGGAGTCCAAACTCCAAAACCCACGTTGCCACCATGGACCATGGGGATTTCAAATCGAACGAAAAATCGATTACCCTACCCACTCCTACAAATGTGAAAATTGAACTAAAGACTAATGATGGTTCAACTTCTGTACTAAAGGATAAGATTGCACTATTGGATGGTGAAATTATTGATGCCTCCGTAATGAGTAAAAAGGCATTGGTCGCCTTTTTACAAGAGCAGTTAGAGGATGCCAAGAAAAAAGGGGTTTTGTTTTCATTACACCTTAAAGCCACAATGATGAAAGTCTCGGATCCAATTATTTTTGGACTCGCCGTAAAAGTTTTTTTTAAGGATATATTTGCAAAATATAAAACAACACTCGATTCTATTGGTGTTAACGCCAATGATGGTTTGGAAAGTCTTCTGCATACGATTCAAGAGCTTCCAGCAGGAAAAAGAATAGAAATTGAGAACGATATAAAAAATACCTTGGCCAACGGCCCTCAATTAGCTATGGTAAACTCTGAAAAGGGCATAACCAATCTCCACGTTCCCAGTGATGTGATTATTGATGCCTCGATGCCTGCAATGATTCGTAATTCGGGTCAAATGTGGAATGCGGAAGGTAAATCCCAGGATACAAAGGCGGTTATCCCTGACAGTAGTTATGCAGGAATATACAAAGCCACGATTGATTTTTGTAAAGAACATGGTGCATTTGACCCAACCACAATGGGAACTGTGCCAAATGTGGGGCTTATGGCCCAAAAAGCGGAAGAATATGGCTCCCATGATAAAACATTCGAAATTGAATCCAATGGAAAAGTTAGTATTATTGACTTAAATACAGGCGAAACTTTAATCGAGCACACTGTCGAAGAAGGTGATATCTGGAGAATGTGTCAAGTAAAAGACGCTCCTATCCAAGATTGGATCAAACTTGCCGTATCAAGGGCACGAGCATCAAATATGCCAGCTGTGTTTTGGTTGGATAAACAAAGGGCCCATGATGCAGAGGTTATAAAAAAGGTGAACAAGTATCTGCCAAATCATGATACGACTGGTTTGGATATTAGAATCTTATCTCCTGTTGAGGCCATTAAATTTACTTTAAAGCGAATTAAGGAAGGTAAGGATACAATCTCGGTATCAGGAAATATTTTACGCGATTATCTTACAGACTTATTCCCAATATTAGAAGTAGGTACCAGCGCAAAGATGCTTTCTATTGTTCCTTTAATGAATGGTGGTGGTTTATTTGAAACAGGAGCTGGCGGTTCTGCTCCTAAGCACGTTCAACAATTCCTGGAAGAAGGTCATTTACGCTGGGATTCCTTAGGGGAGTTTTTGGCACTTGGTGTTTCTTTGGAATTCTATGGTGAAAAAAATAATAATGCAAGAGCCCAAATCCTAGGCGATGCCTTGGATAGCGCCACTGAAAAATTTCTTCTCAATGATAAGTCACCATCAAGAAAAGTAAAGGAGTTGGATACTAGGGGCAGTCACTTTTATTTAGCTATGTATTGGGCAGAAGCGCTCGCAAACCAAAACAAGGATTTGGAGGTAAAGAACATATTCTCAAAAGTTGCAAAAGAAATGAAGGATAAAGAGTTTGCTATCATCAATGAATTTAAAAATGCCCAAGGTCATCCACAGAATATTGGTGGATATTACAAACCAATTATAGAAATGGTAGATAAAGCTATGAGACCTAGTAATACTTTCAACGATATTTTGGCTAACTTTTAAGGAATAAACAATAATTTTATTAAAGACCTCTATCTTGCCCATAGAGGTTTTTTTGTTCTAATTAATTGGTGACTTTTGTTTCCTAAGCTTTATTTCTTATTTATATTTATAAAAAATTGCTCCTTAATGAATCAACTTTCCAAAGTCTTTTTGTCTGTTTTTTTTATATGTTCATTTTCTGGATTCTCACAACAAAAATTCACCCTTAGCGGAACGGTTTCAGAAGCTTCCAGTAATGAGACCATGATTGGCGTCTCTATCGTCATTACCGAGCTTAATACCGGTGCTACCACCAACGAGTATGGTTTTTATTCAATTACATTACCAGAAGGTGAATATAAGATAGAGGCTAGTTATTTGGGTTTTCAAGATCAGATGCAGGATGTTTCCTTAACTGAAAATAGAAAGTTGAATTTTCTTATGATCGAGGAAGCGGAACAATTGGAGGAGGTAATTGTAACAGACAACAGTAAAAAGTTGGACATTAGGAAACCGCAGATGAGCGTAAATTCGATGCCGGTTTCAACGATTAAGAAAATTCCCGTAATTCTAGGCGAGGCCGATGTTATAAAATCCATTTTACTCTTACCAGGGGTAACCAATGCCGGTGAAGGGTCATCAGGTTTTAATGTTCGTGGAGGTGCAGTAGACCAAAATCTAATTTTACTTGATGAGGCAACTATTTTCAACTCATCCCACCTCTTTGGTTTTTTCTCCGTTTTTAATCCAGATGCCATTAAGGATATTAAACTTTATAAAGGCGGTATCCCTTCTAGATATGGCGGCAGGGTTTCCTCTGTGCTTGATATATTTCAAAAAGAGGGTAATAGCAAGGAAATTAAAGTCAATGGAGGAATCGGTGTTGTTGCTAGCCGTTTGCTTGTAGAAGGGCCTATAGAGAAAGATAGGGCTGCCTTCCTCGTAGGAGGTAGGGCTTCATACGCACATCTTTTTCTTCCTCTATTTGATGTTAATAACTCGGCTTATTTTTATGATCTTAACACAAAAATCAATTATAAACTAAACGAACGGAATAATATTTTTCTGTCAGGATATTTTGGTAGGGATGTCTTTAGTATTAGTGATAGCTTTGAAAATACCTATGGAAATACATTCGGTAATTTTCGGTGGAATCATCTATTCTCTGATAAGTTGTTCTCAAATCTTTCTTTGATTTATTCAGATTATTACTATGGTTTAAAATTGGATTTTGTTGGCTTCAACTGGAGTTCTGGAATACAAAATTTTAATATCAAATATGATTTAAAACATTACGTTAGTGAAAATCTCCAGGTTAACTATGGCTTGAATAATATCTACTATCAATTTAATCCAGGTAAAATTGAACCTAGCAGTGCTGATTCAGGAATATTAAAAGAGCAATTAACCCAAAAATATGCCAATGAATTCGCTGCTTATATTGATATAGAGCATGACGTAACAGAAAATCTAAGTTTGGAATATGGTCTCCGTTTCAGTTATTTTGCCCGTTTAGGGCAAGATGAACTTAATGTTTATGAGAATGACGAACCTGTATTTTTTAATCCTTTCACACTTACATATCAAGAAGCCGAACCCTTGGAAACCATTGACCCAGGAAGAGGTAAAACATTGGCGAGTTTTTCAAATTTGGAACCAAGAGTTTCCTTGGCTTATATTTTAAACCCAAATTCTTCGATTAAGGCTAGTTATACCAGACTTTCGCAGTACCTGCATTTGCTTTCCAATACGAGTTCTCCCACGCCTTTGGATGTTTGGACACCTAGTGGACCCTGGGTAAAACCACAGCTATTAGATCAATATGCCCTGGGCTATTTCAAAAACATTAAGGATGGGGAGTTTTCTTTCGAGACAGAAGTTTTCTACAAGGATATTCAAAATAGGATTGATTATATTGACGGGGCAAATCTTATTGCGAATAACGCCATAGAGCAAGTAATCCTTAATGGGGAGGCAAGAGCTTATGGCTGGGAGATATTGTTTAGGAAAAACGAAGGTAGATTACAAGGATGGTTCGCCTATACCCTCTCAAAATCAGAGCAGCGCACTCCTGGCAGAATCCCGACAACAGACAATGGCAGGTCAAATTTGGAAACAGGCATAAATCTTGGGGAATGGTATAATACACCTTATGACAAAACACATGATATTGCCCTATTTGGAAGTTACGAGCTTAATGAAAAATGGAGTTTTAATGCGAATTTCGTTTTTCAGACCGGACAACCAACCAACTATCCTATAGGTCAATTTGAATTTGAAGGATTAGTAGTGCCTTACTACGGATTAAGAAACAAAGAACGTCTTCCCGATTATCATAGAATTGATTTCGGGGCAACCCTAACCCCGAAGAAAAAAGCAAATAGAAAATGGCAATCAGAATGGATTTTTAGTGTCTACAATGCCTATAGCAGAAGAAATGCAGCTTCTATTAATTTTAGAAGAAACCAGGATACAGGAGTCAATGAGGCCATACGGACCTCGATTTTTGGAATAGTACCAGCAATAACCTATAATTTCAACTTTTAGCGAATTACATGAAAAAAATAGGATTCATACTTTGTTTGATCTGTCTTAATATTTCCTGTGAGGACGTCATTGAGGTAGACCTTCCTTCAGAGCAACCACGGCTAATTGTTGAAGCCCTGTTAAGGGTTGATATTAATGAAGATTTTATTCCGGTTGAGGTGAAAGTTTCATCTACTAATAATTTTTATGAGGAAATTCCGGCAACATCCCTTGAAAGTATTATCATAGTTTACGAGGAATATGAAGATAATAGCATCATCAGCACTGGATTTTCCAGTTTAACAGAGAAAGAACCAGGTACAGGTATTTATTTTCCCAACCCCAATTTTTCTACTGATCAAAGAATCAGTACAAGCGTTATAGAGCGAAATTTTCTTTACAATCTAATTATTGAACATGAGGGTCGTAAATATATTGCCCAAACAAAATACGTTCCAGCTGCACCCATTATTAAGCTAACACAAGGGGATGGAACTTTATTCGAGGGTGATGAAACAGAAGTAATCGTTAGTTTTAAGGATAATCCAGAACAGGACAATTTCTACATTTTTGATTTCGACTTTGGGGAGTTTCTTGTAACAGATGATGAATTTTATCAAGGGCAACAATTTGAATTCTCATTCTTTTATGATAGGACCTTTGAATCGGGTAAGGAATTGGAAATCAGTATTCTTGGGGCAGATAAAACATTTTATAATTATATGGACCAACTCATTGAGCAAACTGGTGATCTTCAAGGTCCTTTTCAAACTCCGGTTGGCACTGTAAGAGGAAATGTATTTGATATCACGGAATTAGACAATCGCGACGTTTTTGATAATGTAGGGGAACCCAACATATTTCCATTGGGTTATTTTGCGATAGTTCAAGAATATAAAAATGTCCTTAGCATTGAATAAATAAGTCGAAAATGATTTAATAAAAGTATAAATGATCAACAGAACAGTAAATATTTTGAGTTTGTTTATTTTAACAGCGGTTTTCATTTCCTGTGAAGACGTTATCGATGTTGAAGTCCCTACTGATAAACCAAGGCTAAATGTTAATGCTCTAATTAGGGTAGATATATCACAAGCCTATATTCCCATTGAGGTAAAAGTTTCGCTTACCAACAACTTCTTTGAAGAAATCCCCATAACCACCGTTGAGAGCATACTTATTTTAGCCGAAGAAATAGATGAGGATGGAGTTGTAATCAATTCTTTCTCTTCAAGTTTAGCGGAAATAGAACCGAATACTGGGATTTATAGACCCGATCCTAATTTTTCATCAGATCAAAGAATGCCAACTATAATCTTACAAAACAAAAACGTGCTCTTTAGTTTGATCATTAGGCATGAAGGTCGTGCTTACCTCGCCCAAACAAAATATGTCCCTACAGTACCCATTGATACAGTTTTACAGGGCAATGCTACTTTGATTGAGGGTGATGAGACCGAGATTATTATTACTTATACTGACGATTTTGAACGTGAGGATTTTTATTTGTTCGACTTTGATTTTGGTGAATTCCTTGTAACGGAAGACGAGTTTTATCAAGGACAGCAATTTGTATTCTCATACTTTTACGATAGAACATTTGAATCGGGAAAAGAATTGGAAATCAGTATTTTAGGAGTTGATGAAACCTTCTATAATTATATGAATCAAATAATTGTGCAGAGTGGTGATACACAAGGGCCTTTTCAAACACCAGCGGCCACCGTTAGAGGCAACATTTTTGATGTTACGGATTTGGACAACTTAGAGGTGTTTGATAATGTAGGGCAACCCGACTTATTTCCATTAGGTTATTTTGCAGTTGTACAAGAGTACAAAAGAACTGTAACAATTAAATAATTCTCGAATCTTTAACAAGTCCAATATACGCGTTCTCCTTTTCAGTACTGGGCAAATAGAATGTATCAATAACCTACCTAAGGGGCCAATAGTATAAGTAGTGATTTGTTCACAGCCGATATTTTCCATGATGGCATGCAAAAATCCGTCTCCGCCATCAGAAACAAAAGTAGAAGATATTTTGGCCAAGGGGTATACTCTATCAATTCCATTCACAACTGCTTTAATGACCTCCTCTGCGGAAAATGACCCTTTGAACTTATCTGGAATAAAAAATTTCCTCATTGGTTTATTCAAAAAATATGATACTTCTTATTTATTGAATATAGCGTTTAATTGGTACTTTTGGAATCTAATAATCTTTTGATACCGTGAAAACAGATAGGGATTTACTCATAAAAGGAATAAAACATTTTGCATTTACCTTTGTTCTAATGTTTACGGCTCCTTTTGTTCTATCACAGGCTTTCAAAAATCAAGAACATGACTTTTATATCCCTATACTGATTATTGGGATTATCCTCGCCATCACAGCAATTGCGATGGGCTTCTATAGTGTACGATTAATAATGAAGGCGCTCTTTAATGCTCAAGACCAAGGTCAAGGAAAATAAACGTTAAATTTAGATTTAGTTTACATTTTTCTTGGTATTACCCCATTTATTTTCAAGATCTGAATAGTTATAATCCAATACCGAATTTTGACGTTTAAGACGATTGGCCATAAATGCACGCTGCAAGATATCCTCAATCAGGTAATCTTCTTGGACCAAATCAGGTTTAAATTCCTCTTTCAAACTTATTTTAAACATTTTTGCAGTGGTACTATACCAAAAAGCACGCCACCCGCTTCGTAATTCCTTTACCAAATCAAAAGCAGTTTTTCCTGTTTGCCTATAAATAAGTTTAATAAGAATCTGTCCCTCTGTTCTTGTTAGTTTTTTAAGTTCATCCGAGAACTCACCTTCTATATATTTCTGGACCACTTTAGTATACTTTTTACGATGTCGTGGTTTCTTGATTTTCGCAAGGCTATCATTGAGTTCGCTCAATCGCTCTGCGGCCATTTTCGCATACGGATATACTTTAATGGTCTTGCGCCTTAAAATATAATACCTAAGCTTATCCTTATAATTGGAGAATTCCAACTTACCAAAGACATAAACTTCATCTAAGGGAATTGAATTATACACAATTGAATCACCTTCGATAATTATCATTTTTTCAGTTATTGAATCCAGGGGCTGTTCTTTTACTTGGGCGGATAACCCCAGAACCATCAAACTAAACACATATAATATGGTCCCTTTTTTCATAAGTAAACAAAAAGCATAAGCCATGCCAAAATTAATGATTATTCGCTACTGTTTTTATTAATTAAAAGTGAATATTGTTAAGTTTGTATCTAAATACTTTTAAAATGAGCACAAAGAAGATTCTTACTAAAAAATCAATGGATTTTTTAGAAAAATATTTAAACAATGCCGCACCTACAGGCTATGAATGGGAAGGGCAAAAAATATGGATGAACTATTTAAAACCCTATGTAGATACTTTCATCACCGATACATATGGTTCCGCAGTAGGGGTTATAAATCCTGATGCTGATTTTAAGGTTGTTATTGAAGGACATTCCGATGAGATTTCCTGGTATGTGAACTATATTACCGATAACGGACTAATTTATGTGATTCGGAATGGTGGAAGCGACCACCAAATAGCACCATCTAAATGGGTTAATATCCACACTAAAAAGGGAATCGTAAAAGGTGTATTTGGCTGGCCGGCTATTCATACTCGGGACAAAGCAAAGGAAGAGCCTCCTAAATTGGATAATATTTTTATTGATATAGGTGCAAAAGATAAAGATGAAGTCGTTAAAATGGGTGTTCATGTTGGTTGTGTTATTACCTACCCTGATGAGTTCCAAATTCTGAACAAGGATAAATTCGTATGCCGGGCCATTGACAATAGGGCTGGTGGATTTATGGTGGCAGAAGTAGCACGTCTACTTCATGAGAACAAAAAGAAATTACCTTTTGGCCTGTACATTACCAATTCCGTACAAGAGGAAATAGGTCTTCGTGGGGCAGAAATGATAACACAGACCATTAAACCGAACGTGGCCATAATTACCGACGTCTGCCACGATACCACTACACCTATGATCGAGAAGAAAACCCAAGGACATACTGAAATGGGTGCCGGTCCGGTTATTTCTTACGCTCCAGCGGTTCAAAATAAACTTAGGGAACGTATTATCGAAACCGCTGAGGCCAAGAAAATCCCATTCCAGCGTATGGCAGCTTCTAGATCTACAGGTACTGATACAGATGCCTTTGCCTATAGTAATGGCGGTGTTGCTTCTGCCTTGATTTCCTTGCCTTTGCGTTATATGCATACTACGGTTGAAACAGTTCATAGGGATGACGTGGAAAATGTAATAAGATTGATCTATGAAACGGTACTGACTATTAAAAATGGTGAGACCTTCAGTTATTTTGATTAATGGCTAATCCCCTACTTTATCATGGAGGGGGTGCTCGCCATGAAAAGGGGAAAACACCTAAATTAATATTTCATTAATGGATGAACTAGTAGATATTTTGGACTCAGAAGGCAACTTCACGGGCCAAACAGCTATGAAGTCAATAGCCCATAATAAAGGGCTGTTTCATCCTACGATACACGTTTGGTTCTATACCCAAAATGGGCAAGTGTTAATTCAACAAAGGGGAAGGAAAAAAGATACCTATCCCCTACTTTGGGATGTATCCGTAGCTGGCCATGTTGAAGCTGGGGAAGATATTGAAACTTCTGCTATTCGCGAGGTTTCAGAGGAAATAGGACTTGAAATCAATAAGAATGCATTACAAAAAATAGGCGTTTTTAAATCCATTCAAAAGCATAAGGATGATTTGTTGGATTGTGAATTTCACCACACTTATTTATGTGAATTGAAAGTGCCATTTTCCAATCTAAAAAAACAAGAAAGTGAGGTCGAGGACTTAGAACTTATATCATTGATTCAATTTTCTGAAGAGACCTGGGGAATGGCCGACTTACAAAAGTATGTGCCACATGATATTACCTATTATAAATCTGTGATTAAAGCAATTAAAAAGAGATTATAAAGATTGGATAAAGGCTTTTGGGTTTTCCAAACTATATACAATCTGTTCCCCAGATTCCATATTTTTAACCACAAACGAATTATCGGTTAATTCCTTTTCGCCAATAAGAATTACATAGGGTACCTTTCGGTTGTTGGCATATTTCATCTGTTTCTGCATTTTGGCATTACTAGGATAAACATCTGCTTTTAAACCTTCTTTTCTGAGTTGGGTTACCAATTTTAATGCTGTTAAAGCTTCTTTATTCCCAAAATTAATGCAAAGCACATCCAATGATTTATCCAAGGTTTCTGGAAACAATCCCAATTCTTCCAATACCAAATAAATACGGTCTAATCCAAAAGAAATTCCAACACCACTTACATCTTTAAGTCCAAAGATTCCTGTAAGGTCATCATAACGTCCTCCACCGCCTATAGAACCCATTGACACAGTCTGTGGTGCAGAGACCTCAAAGATGGCTCCTGTATAATAATTAAGTCCTCTAGCAAGGGTAACATCTATTGCAAGATTCGCGGTTTGTAATCCCAATTCTTCAATGGAAGTGATTATAAATTCCAATTCTGCAATTCCTTGGTTGCCCATTTCAGATTCAGACAATAGATTCTTTAAGGCCAACAGCTGTTCAGTGTTATTTCCAAACAATGAGAATAAGGGGGCTGCCTTGCTAATGGATTCTTCTGGGATGCCCTTCTCGAGCATTTCCTTTTTAACCCCTTCTACCCCAATTTTATCCAATTTATCCAAAGCCACTGTAAAATTGACTAAATTATTGCCTGCACCGATAATTTCGGCAATTCCAGCTAGGATCTTACGGTTATTGAGTTTTATGGTGACGCCCTCTAATTTCAAATCGGTAAAAACGGCATCATATAGTTGTATTAATTCTACCTCTTGAAGAAGTGAATTCGCTCCAACAACATCGGCATCACACTGATAGAATTCACGAAAACGTCCTTTCTGCGGCCGGTCTGCACGCCAAACTGGTTGAATTTGATAGCGTTTAAATGGAAAATCAATCTCATTCTGATGCAATACCACATAGCGGGCAAACGGTACGGTAAGGTCGTAACGTAACGCTTTATCTGAAATTTTAGGCGTTAAGGATTTAGAGTTTTTAGTACTGTATGTCACATCATCTACCTTACTTAGGAAGTCTCCAGAGTTTAATATTTTAAAAATCAACCGATCGCCTTCCTCCCCGTATTTGCCCATCAAGGTATCAGAGTTTTCAAAGGAAGGGGTTTCGATAGGTTGAAATCCAAATGCCCTAAAGTGCTTCTTGATTATATCAAAAATGAAATCCCGTTTGGATATCTCCGCCGGGGAAAAGTCCCTAGTTCCTTTAGGTATACTTGGTTTTTGTGCCATTTGATAGAATTCTTTTGCAAATATATAGTTTTGTGGTTTCCTGTCTGCGCAGGAATGACAATAATGTTATTCGATCATACTATCGAACCACCTATATAAATCCCCTTTTGTAATTGCTGCTCCTTGCTGAATAAGATTGAATTTATCCAAGTTTTTATCCTTCGTATACGCCTTAGATGCCGTCAGGTATTCCACAAAATCGGATTGCCAATTTTTCTTGAACCAACTAAACCCTATTTGAGTGGTCAAATCAATTTTAGGATTCATGACCTTGACTGATATCAGTTTCATTTCTTTATCGGTCAACTCGAACAAATGCATTTGTTGGGCAGAAATATTCTCTAGATAGGTGACTTTGGTTAGCACTCCTTCCCAAATCAAATCACTGAAAACATCCAATTCCTCTTCGGCTACTTCTGGCTTTTCAACTTTCAATTTAGCCCATTCATCAGCTGTAATCGATTGGGTTGCTAAAAAATTGATAAATTCTTGCTGCAATTCCTCCAATTGCTGTTTGGTAAGTCTGGTATACTTCATTTGGCAAAAATAAAAAGCCCCAACGATTATGTCAGGGCTTTTAATGAATAATTTCGTTTAACTTAAAAAATATATCTTAATCCAAATTGCATTTGCCATCTAGATAATAAACTTGAATCATAACCAAAAGTCTCAGTTTGGTTCGTATCGAATGCATAAGTTGGAGTTCCAGCACCATCAACACTTACACCGATAGGTTGTATATTATTTGGTTGTTGAACTAATCCCCAATCAGAGCTTATCAAATTTCCAATATTTAAAACATCAATACTAAATTGAATAGCATTGTCTTCAAATACTTTAACTTCCTGGATAAACTTCACATCCCATTTTCCTCGCCATGGGGCTAAAGCGCCATAGCGCTCTGCATATTGACCTCTTCTTCCGTTTAAATAATCATCTTGACTAATAAATGCCTCAAGAGCTGCTGCTTGATTCGCCCCTGAAAATTGCATTTGACCAATATCGCCTGAAGTTGGAATATAAATTAAATCATTAATTCCAGACCCATCACCATTAATATCACCCCCATAAGTATAGTTAAATCGTCCGCCTTGCGCATATTCAAAAAAGGTAGATATCGTACTCGCCCATTTATCATTCCCATAATCCCATTTTTTACTTGCAACACCAATAAATCTATGTTTATCCCCATATTTTGAGAATCCTAAATTATCATCATTTACATCACCGGAAACAGGATTGCTAACAAAAGCACCACTTGTAATTTCATCTTCAATAGAGTTTACATCCTTTGCGTCTAGATAGTTATAAGCAACCATTGTGTATAACCCATTATCAAATGATTTCTCTGCTTTGGCCGAAGCATTCCAAATTCTACCTTTATCGGTGTTTGTAAATACAAATGGCCCTGCTCCTATGCCAAAATCTCCAATTGCACCACCATAATCGGCAGTAGTATAAATTGGTCTACTATCTACACCCTGCAAGGTACCTGTAGGAGGTAATAATGCCCAGTTTTGTACTTGAGGCCCATTAATGTCCTTAGTATAGGTAACATCAGCAGTTAAAATTAATCCATTCCCCAATTTTTTATCTGCACCTATATTTGTTCTCCAAACCTGTGGAAATTGATATTCTGGATCCACAGCTTCTAAGAAAAATACATCAGGAGCGGTGATCTGATTGCCTAACCATACAAAAGGAAAACGACCAGTAAAGGTTCCTGTACCACCACGAAGTTGAAAAGTGTTATCACCATATACGTCATAATTAAAACCAACCCTTGGAGAAATCAACCAATCATTACTAGGCAATTGCGTATTATCGATTAAAACATTTTCTCCGGTATTTGGATTATAATATTGAATGTCGGGCAATACAAATCCTCTATCAATTACATCCTGAGCTTTTTTGGCAGAATCGAAGAATAAAGGTTTATCCATTCGAATTCCATAAGTTAATTTAAATTTCTCTGATAAATTCCATTCATCCTGAACATAGAAAGCGAGTTGTCCTACATTTGTTTCTGCTAAAGCCCATCCGCCAACTACACCTTCTCCAAGGGCTTCTTTGGTCGCATTGCTGGCAATAGCATCATTAAATGCACTCTGTAAAGTTCCACCAGGACCAGCATCATTTAGAAAATCTGACACGCTATTATATGGAGAAGGGAAAAATACCCCAGCAGCTCCAAAGGCCCCTAAATTAAAAGAATTGTCAAATTGGAATTTTTCAAAAGAAAATCCAACGGTAAAAGTATGATCTCCTTTAAAAAAATTTAAATTATTTGAAAATTGCAACACTTTTTGATCCAATCTATTATTTATTGAAAATGGTTCATGACCCGCAATAATATAATTAGAACCATCTTCTCTAATGTTTATAGATGGTGCCGGGGTAGAAAATGGATTCCTAAAATCATCAAAATGAGTATATCCAAATTGAAACTTGTTTGAAGCATTATCTGATAAAGTAGAATTTAATTCTACCTGAACCGATTGTAGTTTATTATTTATCTCATATCCCGAATTTTCAAATTGCAAGGTATTTGCATTTGGTCCTCTAAACGCTATGGCTGAAGGGTGTGCAGGTTTTTCCTTTGATGCATTTAACCAATTATAAATAATGGCTAAACGGTTATTATCATTAATATTCCAATCCAATTTGAAAATTCCCTTAGTAGATTCTGAAGCATGTGTAAAACCTTCATACGAACCAGAATCATATCCAATAGTTGATAAAGCATCTCTTACTGCTATTAAATCGCTTTCTAAAACCCTTGATTCATTAATTGCTCCAGAACCTGTATTTGGAGCCCATCCATTGGTTCCAAGATCTGTACGATCATCCTTTTCAAAGTTTGTAAAAAAGAATAATTTGTTTTTAATAATCGGCCCTCCTATGCTAACCCCATATTGTTTTTGCTCTAACTTGGGTTTAACAATTTTATCCCCTTTAATTTTTCCTCCTGTTAAACTTTCATCCCTATAAAATCCATAAACTGTCCCATGGAAGTCGTTTGTCCCACTTTTTGTTACTGCGTTAACAGATGCTCCTGTAAATCCAGACTGTGTTACATCATAAGGAGCTGTTGAAACTTGAATTTGATCAATTGCATCCAAGGATATGGGTTGCGCATCTGTTTGTCCACCAGGCGTTGCCGCGTCCAATCCAAAAGGATTGCTAAAAATCGCGCCGTCTAATGAAAAATTATTGAACTGATCATTTCTACCACCAAAAGAACCACTACTTGAAGATGGTTCTAATCTTGTAAAATCTGCTTGTGAACGTGAAATAGTTGGCAAACGTGTTAATTCCCTTCGCCCTACACTTGTTTCGGACCCGGTTCTGTCACTACCAAAAGTTCCTCCGCGATCAGAAGTAATAACAACCTCATCCAAGGCTTGGCTATCGGTAATCATTTTAGCATCTAAATTGAATGTTTGACCTAATGTTAAATACACATCACCTTGCTCTTGCGTTTTAAAGCCGATATAGGATATAGAAACAGAATAGGGTCCCCCTACACGAAGGTTCAATAGGTTAAACCGACCGTCTTCGTTGGTAATTGCACCATATTTGGTGCCTGTCGGCGTATGTATGGCAACTATATTTGCTCCTAAAAGTGGTACATCTTGATCGTCGATCACTTTTCCACTTATATTGGAGGTTGTGACCTGTGACATTGCGGAAATCGCCGCGAAAAATAGCACAATACTTAGTTGTAGTTTTTTGTACATGTTTTTATATTTGAGTTAATCGGTTAAAATTAGGGCAAAAAAAGAGCTATGCATGGCATAGCTCTTAAAAGTTATTAATATTTATTGTTGTTATTTCTTCTCTGCAACAACTTCGAATGGGAAGTCGACTACCACATCCCTATGCAGTCTAATCTGTGCATTGTAAGGTCCGGTCCTTTTGACAGAACCTCCACTAATACTAATGAATTTTTTATCAATTTCATGACCTTCCTTTTCTATAGCCGCAGCCAAATCTATTGTAGTAACCGATCCAAAAAGTTTATCCCCAGCCCCTGTTTTAGCGGCAATCTTTAGTTCCAAAGCTTTTAATGCCTCAGCTATCTTATTGGCCGCATCAACAATCTTCTTTTCTTTATGGGCTCTTTGCCTTAAATTTTCTGCCAATACCTTCTTAGCCGAAGGGGTCGCCAGCAGAGCCAACCCTTGTGGAATTAGAAAATTTCTTCCGTAGCCGTTCTTAACACTTACCAAATCGTCTTTAAAACCTAAGTTTTGTACGTCTTCTTTTAATATAAGTTCCATGGTTCGTTTCTTTTATTTTAATAAATCACCAACATACGGCATAAGTGCCAAATGACGCGATCTTTTGACCGCTTGAGCCACTTTCCTTTGATACTTCAAAGAAGTTCCTGTTAATCTTCTAGGTAGAAGTTTTCCTTGGTCATTTACCAATTTCATTAAAAAATCAGGATCTTTATAGTCAATATATTTTATACCTGACTTTTTGAAACGACAATACTTCTTTTTAATGCTGGTTTCAATATTCAATGGGGTTAAATATCTTATTTCCCCATCTTTTTTACCTTTTGCCTGTTGTTCTATAGATGCCATAGTACTTACGCTTTAGCTTTTAACCTTGTTCTTCTTTTCTCAGCCCATTCAATGGCATGCTTGTCTAACCTTACAGTTAAAAAGCGCATTATACGCTCATCTCTTCTAAATTCTTGCTCATAAGGGGTAATTACCTCTCCAGGACCAATAAATTCAAATAAATGGTAAAAACCACTCTTCTTGTTTTGTATTGGATAAGCTAATTTCTTTAGCCCCCAATTTTCTTTAGACACCATTGTAGCGCCATTCTTAATTAAGAAATCTTCAAATTTCTTAACTGTTTCCTCTATCTGAACATCTGATAGAACGGGATTTAAAATGAAAACAGTTTCGTAATTGTTCATAAATATATTTGTTTTTAAGGAGCGCAAAAATAAGAATAATTACGACTATTCACAAGAAAACGAAAAAATCTTCGTTATAGATAGAATAATCATAATAATGAACTTAACCAAATCTTAAACTTATGATCATTGCAAATTACACAGGATTTCATACAATGTTTACAACTTTTATTGCAGTTCAGCGTGTTTTTTCGGTAATTTGTCGATGATTTAACCCCACAAATCAACCCATTTATGAAATTAAGAAGTATTATTGTAGACGATTCATCTATGCAACGGATGGCAGTTGCTAAATTGGTGAACAACCATCCGAACCTAGCAATGGTTGCCGAATACAGCAACGCGATTGAAGCCAAAAACGGTATTAAAAACCATGAAATTGATTTAATCTTTCTTGATGTTGAAATGCCTATTATTAGTGGATTTGACCTACTCGAATCCCTTGAAAACAGTCCACAGGTAATTTTAATTACAGGAAAACCCGATTATGCACTCAAAGCATTTGACTATGATGTAACAGATTATCTGCACAAGCCAATTACAATGGCCCGTTTTGATGCATCTGTTAAGCGAGCTGTTGCTAAATTTGAGCAAATACATAGGGTAAACGAAGATGAAGAACATATCTTCGTAAAGAGTAACCTTAAGAAAAGAAAGGTTATTCTCAACGATATTAAGTGGATTGAAGCACTTGGAGATTATATAAAATTGGTTACCGATGAGGCCAATATTGTAATTTTATCAACAATGAAATCTTTCGAAAAGCAATTGCCGGAAGACAAGTTTCTAAGAATTCATAAATCCTACATTGTGAATTTGGAAAAGGTTGAGAAATTCAATAGTAAAAATGTTGAAGTAAGTGGAAGGTCAATACCTTTAAGTAGAAATAAAAAGACCGAACTGGCCGAAGCGTTAAGTAACGTTTAAGCCCGTTTGCAAATAAATTATTTCTAAATGTGGTCTACATTGTAGATTACCCGCACGCTTTTGAACTGCGAAATAGCATTAAAAGATCTTTCGATTCTTTTAATGCTATTTTTTGTTTTAGATAATGATTGGCCCATGGGTATTTTAATAATCACATTTTTTAGGTATTGATTGCGAATACGGGCTACTGGCGGATATTCCGGACCTAAAATACCACTCCCAAATATATTTCTCAATGATTTCGTAAACCACTCCGAGGCATCATTCAATTTAATATAATCTTTATGTTTAAAGGTTATTTTAATTATTTTGTTAACAGGTGGATATGAGAATTGTTCTCTTTCATACAATTGCTCCTTGTACATGCCCAAATAGTCATTGTTTGAAACTTGTTTAAGGATTTGGTGATACGGATTGTAAGTTTGAATTATTACTTTTCCCCTCTTTTTAGTACGGCCTGCCCTACCTGATACCTGTGTTAATAATTGATAGCTTCGCTCATGGGCCCTGAAATCCGGAAAGTTCAAAAGTGAATCGGCATTCATTATCCCTACCAAGTTCACATTTCTGAAATCGAGCCCTTTGGTCAACATCTGGGTACCCACTAGAACATCCAACTCTTGTTGTTCAAATGCTGTAATTATTTTTTCATAACCATATTTGCCCCTTGTCGTATCCAAATCCATACGGCCTATTTTGGCATCAGGGAATAAGGTTTTGAGTTCTTGTTCAACCTGTTCTGTTCCAAATCCCTTGGTATCTAAAGTTGGGCTGCCGCAGGCCTCACAAGTTTCAGGTAAAGCCACATGATGGCTACAATAATGGCAACGCAACTGTTTTCTAAGCTTATGAAAGGTTAAACTTACGTCACAATTGGGACATTGTGGAGAGTGTCCACAGGTGGTACATTCAACTATAGGGGCAAACCCCCTACGATTCTGAAAAAGGATTATCTGCGCACCATTATCCAGGGTTTCGGTAATTTCTTCCAATAACCGCTCCGAAAAATGGCCTTTCATTCTTCTTTTCCGGGTTTGTTCCTTTAAATCTACCAGCTCTATGTCGGGCATAAGTACATTCCCGAAACGCCTGTCAATAGAGGTATAACCATATTTGCCAGTTTGGGAGTTATGATAACTTTCTATGCTCGGTGTGGCCGAACCCAATAAGATATTAGATTTATGCAAATTAGCGAGAACAATAGCGGAATCCCTTGCATGATATCTAGGTGCCGGATCAAATTGTTTATACGAACCTTCATGTTCTTCATCAACGATAATCAATCCAAGGTTGGAATATGGAAGAAATAAGGCAGAACGAGCCCCGATTACGATTTGGGCCTTTGATTTTTTAGTCAACACATTGTTCCAAACCTCTACCCTTTCATGAACACTGTATTTAGAATGGTAAACAGATACTTTTTTTCCAAAATAATCCTGTAATCTAGAAATCAACTGAGTGGTGAGTGCGATTTCCGGTAATAAATAAAGAGCCTGTTTTCCAGTTTTTATGCACTCCTCAATCAGTTTTACATAAATCTCGGTCTTTCCCGAGGAGGTGACGCCATGTAATAACGTAACTTTTTTATTATCAAAGCTTTGGGATATATCATCTAAAGCTATTTTTTGTTGTTCATTGAGCGATTTTAAATCATAAAGCTCCTCATTCCCCTCATAGTTTACCCTATCGGTTTGTACGCGGTATTCTTCAAGAATGCCTTTGTTGATCAAAGCCTTGATTACCGCACTGGAACTGCCACTGGTATTTTCCAGGTCCAATATTTTAATCGGCTTTTTCTCTATTGCCTGTAATTGAAAAAGGGATAAAACTACCTGACTTTGCTTAGGTGCCCTTGAAAGCGACTCCAATAGTTCCTCTAATTTATCCTCAGATGTATAGGCTTTACCAAGTTTTACATAGCGAACCAATTTAGGTATGTACTGCTCATATATTTCATCTTTTAGAAGGATTATGTTTTTTGCCAACAACCTATTCAATATAGGTAATACGTTTTTTCTATCTACAATTGCGCTTACTTCATGTACTTTAAGCATAGATTGATGCTGAAGAGCCTCATAGACCATAAATTCATCATCCTTCAATTCATTTTCATTGACCTCACCCCTTTCATTCCTTAAAATCAATGTCTCACTTTCCAATAAGAAGGCACTTGGCATGGCACTTCTGAAGACCTCACCGATAGTGCACATATAATAATCCGCGATCCACCGCCAATGCTGAAGTTGTAGATGGTTTACAAGAGGATGTTCATCTAATATTTTATGGATTTCCTTGGCTTCATAAATTTCAGGGGGCGCCACATTAACCTCATAAACCAGTGCAGTATAAATTTTTGATTTGCCAAAAGGTACTGCGACCCGCATACCAGGTTGTAAAAAATGGAATTCTGATTCAGATATACTATAGGTAAAGAGTTTCTCTAAGGGTATAGGTAATATTACATTAATGAAGTGTTGCATAAAACCATTACCTTCTAACCTTCAACACGCAACCAAGTTTGTGTTCTATAAATAAAGGCCAAGTAGCCTCTAACTTTCAATTCGTTCGAATTTTCTGGATTTAACCAAATTTTACATCGAAAAGTCATTGCCTGTTGTGGGTCAAACAAATTTTTGCCTTTCCATTCACCATCATCGTGTTCCTTTGCGGCATCAATTATTCTCATTCCCAGAACTGGTGTATCCTTAAGCTCACCATCACATTTATGGCAAAGAGCATCTTCCTTACCTTCTTCCAAAATCTCAACAACATGCCCGTACATTAGGCCATCTTTCTCATAAATATCGATTACAGCCTTCGGCAAGCCGGTTCTATCATCAATAGTCTTCCATTTACCAAATATACTTTGCGATTGTACTGTTATAGAAAGAATTAGAAGAAATCCCAACAGTACTAATCTATTTATCATTATCATCCTTGTTAATGTTTTTTCTTAGTGAATTAAGCGATGCGTTCAGTTCGAACCCTAGCAGTAATATATTGGAATTTAACCAAATAAACACCATCAATATCAATAAACCTCCTAAAGCTCCATATAATTCGTTATATCGTGCGAATTTCTCAACATAAACACCAAAAAGATACGAAGTCAACAAGAACAATATTGTAGTCATCAAGGCACCAACTGAGAAGAACTTGGCATGTTTACCCTCTGCAGTACCAAAATAATATAAAATAGCCGTCGTGAAATACGATAAAATAACGAAGAAAAGCACCTTACCAACTTGTGCACCTACGATATGGTTTTCAGTTAAATCGTAACCTCTGGTCTTTGCCGCCCACTCGCTAAGGTAATCTAGAATGTAAAACTCAAAATATACAAAGGCCGCTGCCCCTACAATCAATAAAATAGACAAAATAAGCCCTACCATCAAAGCATAGGCATATTGCCTTAAAAAGTTACGCGTAAGATTCACATGATAAGAGTTTTCAAAACCCCCGAATATGGCATTCACCCCATTGGCCATTAAAAATATTGAAATGAAGAACGCGGATGATAATAACCCACCACTTTGTTGGTTCTTTATTTGCTGATAAATCTCGCCAAAATACTCACTTGTTGCCGATGGAAGGAATGATTCTAAAAAAATAAGGAACTGGGCATCAAAATTTTCATTACCCACACTAGCGTACGGAATCAGAAATGGAACCAAGGTCACTAAAAAAATCAATAAAGGGAACAGTGCCATGAACAGGCTGAAAGCAATGGAACTGGCCCGGGAAGATAAAGCACCTTGAACAATACCCAAAATGTACATTTCAATTAAATCATAAACTGATAGCCCTTCGAATGCAGGTAATTTTATCTTTTTTAAAAGTAAAACCAACCAATTAATAATGGGGATTTTTTCGAGTTTTGCCTCTATCTCTTTGGACATTTACACTGCTTTAAGACTAAGGTCCATATTATAAACGGAATGTGTTAATGCCCCTGAAGATATAAAATCAACACCGCATTCCGCATATTTTCGAATAGTATGCTCATTTATTCCTCCAGAGGATTCAGTGAGACATTGATTACCAATCATGGCTACTGCTTTTTTTGTATCCCCATAATTGAAATTATCGATGAGGATGCGATAAACACCTTTGTTTTCAAGAATTTCTTCAACCTCCTTTAGATTTCTGGCTTCAACGATTATTTTCAATTCCCTATTGGTATGCCTCAAATACTGTTGGGTTTTTAAAATCGCTTTTGTTATTCCACCGGCAAAATCGATATGATTGTCCTTTAGCATTATCATATCATAAAGAGCGAACCTATGGTTTTCACCACCACCTATCTTTACGGCCCATTTTTCCAGTGCCCTTATTCCAGGGGTTGTCTTTCTAGTATCTAAAATCTTGGTGTTGGTACCTTCCAGCAATTTTACGAAAGAATTGGTCTTGGTGGCGATGGCGCTCATTCTTTGCATGGCATTAAGAACCAAACGTTCCGCCATTAATATGCTTCGGGAACTCCCAGTTACATAAAATACTATATCCCCATCTTCCACCTCAGACCCATCTTTTATCAGGGTTTCAATTTGTAGATCCTTATCAACATATTCAAAGACCTGTTTGGCAAAATCGATACCGGCTATAATGCCTTTATCTTTTACTAAAAGTTTGGCTTTTCCCTTCGCGGCATCAGGTATACAAGCCAATGAACTATGGTCTCCATCACCAACATCTTCCCTTATGGCATTAGCAATTATTAAATCTATTTCTTTTTGAAATTGCTTTTTTGAAATCATTGAAAAATTTGGTTTGCGCTAAATTACTAAAAACAAAATCCAATAGTGACATCCTATTCCTTGAAAGTTTTAAATTTGGAACATGATGATAAAATTGCTTGCTGTTGGTAAAACCGACAATGACTCCTTACAAAGGTTAGTATCGGAATATGAAAACCGATTGAAACATTATATTCGATTTGAGATGGAAATAATTCCAGACATTAAAAATGTAAAAAACCTTTCCGAATCACAACAAAAGGAAAAAGAAGGAAATCTGATCTTAAAGAAAATCAACAATACCGACGTAATGATTCTGTTGGATGAAAAAGGAAAACAATTCACCTCTTTGGAATTTTCAAACTACCTGCAGAAGAAAATGAACTCGGGTATAAAGCAAATGGTTTTGGTCATAGGGGGGCCTTATGGTTTTAGTGATGAAGTTTACACAAAGGCCCAAGGCAAAATAAGCCTGTCAAAAATGACCTTTTCCCATCAGATGGTACGATTATTTATGGTTGAGCAGATATATAGGGCATTTACCATTTTAAAAAACGAGCCCTATCATCATCGGTAATCTTGTGTTCTTTAGGATAAGACATTCCCGCTTTCGTTAGTATGATTTATCGCCACCATAAGCGCGATAATAACTACCCTCATTTCGTGAATAAATTTTAGAATACCGTCTTGTAAACTGTTAAGATGCCAATATTACTAATACAATACCCTGAATTTAATTGTATTTTCCACTTTTCGTAGAGCTTTGATTACATCCTTATTATACTCTTTATCCAAATCTGTGATTACATATCCTAAGTCCGTATCAGTGGATAGATATTGACCTACAATATTCATTTCATACTTGGCAAGTACCTCATTGATTTTGGCCATAATTCCGGGAACATTCTTATGAATATGCAAAAATCGGTGCGCATTTGTTTGCTTGGGCAACCTTATGTTCGGGAAGTTCACGGCATCTACAGTATTACCTGAATTTATATAATCCATGATTTTATTAGGTACAAAATCAGCAATATTACGCTGTGCCTCTTCAGTGCTACCTCCAATATGTGGTGTTAATATTACATTGGGCAATCCTTGGAGTGCTGTTACGAATTTTCCGTTACTGATAGGTTCTTCAGGATATACATCAACTGCAGCCCCGCTCAGTTTATCAATTTTCAGCGCACTTACCAAAGCATCGATATCCACAACAAAACCACGCGAAAGATTAATGAGCATGGCACCTTTCTTCATTTGGTTTATTTCCCTTTCACCAATGAAATTTTCGTTTGCTTTGTTGTCATCAATATGTAACGTAACTACATCGGAAACATTCAATAAATCTTCCAAGGTTTCACATTTTTTTGCATTACCAAGTGCTAGTTTATCGTCAATATCATAATAGTATACACGCATGCCAATGGCCTCTGCCAATACCGATAATTGCTTACCAATATTGCCATAGCCCACAATACCCAGATTCTTACCGCGAACCTCTCTTGAATTTGTGGCGGATTTATTCCATATACCACTATGGATTTCCATACTTCTTGGAAATACATTTCGCATCAACATAATTATTTCCCCAATAGCCAATTCCACTACTGAACGGGTGTTACTATATGGTGCATTAAATACAACAACTCCCTTTTTCTTGCAATAATCCAAATCTATTTGCGTGGTCCCAATACAGAAAGCACCTACTACCAATAGTTTATTCGCTGCATCCAATACTTTTTGTGTTACCTGTGTTTTTGAACGGATTCCCAATACATGAACGCCCTTTATTTTTTCTATCAGCTCTTCTTCCGGCAAACTGTTTTTTACCAACTCTACTGAAAATCCATCTTCAGAAAGGTTGTCAAAGGCCGCTGGATGAACATTTTCGAGTAATAAAATCTTTATTCGGTTTTTGGGATATGAAATGTTCCGGGGTAAATCGTTTACGAATAAAAACTCATCAAGGTTTGGAGCGATATGATCCGCATTGTCTGCGGCTTTATCCCTATGAACATTTTCTGTGTATGCAAAAAATTTATGGGCTATTCCCGCTTCACGCATTACGTAGTCACTATAACCGTCTCCAATTACTTGAACTTCACCTTCTAAATCGAGATTTTTAAGACATTCTATTTTACCATTATGTGTGGCGAGAACATTTTTTTCATCAAAACCTATAATGTTGCCTTGATCATCGAACTCAAAGGTATTGGCGTATACCCTATTTGATGGAATGTTGTATTCGCTAACAATAGGGTCTATGAATTCCTTGAAGCCACAGGAAATCACATAAATATCATCTGAGAATTTCTCAAAAAATTCTTTATTTGATTCTATGGATTTGGATATTTTCTGACGAAGTTCCTGTACAAGTCCATCTAAATCGTTCTTATGGGCTTTCAATAATTTAATACGGCGCTCCAAGGATTCGGTAAAGGAGATATCACCATCTATACCCAAATTGGTTATATGCTGTATTTCACTGATTACTTCCTCACGGTTCGATTTTCCCTGCAAAGTCATTTCAGCCAATACATCCAAAGCTTCAACTCTTGTCAAGGTACTATCAAAATCAAAAACATACTTTCTGCCCACCTGAATATCTATTTAATTAATAAAGCGCATAAAAATAATTATAAAAACTGTCCAATTAATATTTTACTTCCAAAAGTAAAGGAGGTTTGCACTTTTAGGGTCATTATTATTGATTTAACTTTTTTAAGTATGGTTAATTATGAATTTCAGAATTGATATTATTACTCACAATAGAATATATCTAATACTTCTCTTTTAATTAACTTTAGGGCTTATTGTTTAAAAAGCGTCATGAGAAAAGTTTGGAAAGTTCTTAAGTATTTATTGTTAGGGATTATAGCAGTTTTAGTCATTGGTTTTACAATTGCCTATTTTAATATGAGTCATAAGTCGAAGGAAAACATGAAGCTATTAGGGGTGGAAGCTACTACCATAAAGGAAAATGGAATTTCTTTTCGAGATTTGAACAAGAACGGGAAATTGGACCTATATGAAAATACTACTGCCTCAATTGATGAAAGGGTTAATGACTTGGTAGGTCAAATGAATTTGGAAGAAAAGGCAGGTTCAATGTTCATTACAATGATCGGGACAACCCCAAAGGGTGAACCTATGGAAACACCTGTGATGTCTACAGATCCTATTACCCTCATGATGTCTTTCGTTTTGTCATCCAATTCAGAAATGATCGCTAGAAAGAAAATGAACAGTTTTAATATTTTGGCTTCATTGGATGCTGACCTCATGGCCAAATACAATAATACAATCCAGAAAATGGCCGAAAGAACCCGTCTGGGAATCCCGATTACCATTGCCACAGATCCACGACATAGTACAGAAAATAACCCAGGAGCTTTTATTTATACCCCCGCATTTTCACAATGGCCAAGTTCTTTAGGTTTAGCCGCAACGCGAGATACTGTTTTGGTTCGTGAATTTGGGGATATTGCCAGACAGGAATATAATGCGGTCGGAATACGTTTAGCACTACATCCTATGGCCGATTTGGCAACAGAACCCCGCTGGGCAAGGAACAACGGTACTTTTGGTGAAGATGCATCGCTATCTGCAGCAATGACCAAGGCTTATGTATTGGGTTTTCAAGGTGATTCTTTAGACCATAATAGCGTAGCGTGTATGACAAAACATTTTTCGGGCGGTGGACCTCAGAAAGATGGTGAAGATGCACATTTCCCATATGGAAAGGAACAAGTATATCCCGGGGATAATTTCGACTATCATGTAATTCCCTTTACGGAAGGGGCTTTTGTTGCCAAAACGGCCCAAATCATGCCCTATTATGGGATACCTGTTGATCAGACCAGTGAAAATGTCGGATTTGCGTTCAATAAGGATATTATTCAAGGGTTACTACGTGATTCCTTGAACTTTCAAGGTGTTGTCTGTACCGATTGGAATATCATTACTGATTCTAAAATAAGTGAAGGTCGAGCCTGGGGTGTTGAAGACTTGACCATTAAAGAGCGTGTTAAAAAAGTCTTGGATGCAGGTTGCGACCAATTTGGTGGTGAGAATATTCCTGAATTGGTTGTTGAATTGGTGCAAGAAGGGCTTTTACTCGAAAGTAGATTGGATGAATCCGTAAAACGTATAATGAAGGATAAATTTAGATTGGGATTATTTGACAACCCCTATTTAAATGAACAGGATGCATTAAAAATAGCAGGGAAAAAAGAGTTTAGGGAGAAAGGGGAAATTGCTCAGCAAAAATCGACTGTTTTACTTAAAAATAAATCAGTTTTGCCTTTAAAAAAGGGGACTAAGGTGTATGTTGAGGGAATAACGAATCCAGAGACTATAAACAATTATGGTGTTTTGGTTAACAAGCCTAAAGATGCTGATGTTATTATTACACGCTTAGTTACACCCTTTGAACCTCGGGACGATTCTTTCATAGAAAGTTTCTTCCATGCAGGGCGGCTTAACTTCACTGATAAGGAATTAAAAGGAATATTGGATTTAATTACACAGAAACCCTCAGTAGTGGTTATAAATTTGGAACGCCCTGCAATATTAACCGAAATCGACAAAGAAAGCAGTGCTTTATTGGTGGAATTTGGGATAACGGACAAAGCTTTGATAGAAGTACTTTTTGGGGAAGCAAAGCCACAGGGCAAACTACCTTTTGAACTCCCCTCGTCATTAGAAGCTGTTGAAAGCCAAAAAGAAGATGTTCCATATGATTCCAAAGATCCTTTGTACCCTTTTGGACATGGATTGGGTTATTGAGATTTTCCGGTAATCTTCTTGATAAACGCTACTTCATTTTCGGAATAATTAGTGCCATCTTGGCGTAGAATATCATGATGCCAAATTTTAGGTTCCCCAGTAAATGTTGAGTCCCAACTCACCCACGGATATATGGTATTGGTTTTACCTGAAACAAATCCCCAATTAATGGCAGCTATTTTGTCTTTCTTTAATATAGGCATTACCGTTTCAAAAGTATTGCCCCCACCTCTTGCCAGATATTCGGTACACAATAGGGGTCTTCCATAATTTTTTAACAATTTTATTTTTTTCATCACATCCTCCATATCACCATCATAGGCATGAAAAGAGATAACATCGGAGTTTTCTATCATATACTTATCGATCGGTGGTAAACTATCTGCTGTGCCCCAATGGTCGATATTGCCACGCCAAATACCAGAGGTCAACGGCTGGGAAGGGTTGACCTCCCTTACCCATTTCATGACTTTTTTCAATAACAATAACGAATACTTCTGTTTGTCCTTTACCTCAAGTTCTCTCCTATCAGCTTGCCCCGCTACATTATCTGGTTCATTATAGAGATCCCAAAGCAACACCCGATCATCATTTGCAAAACGTTTGGTTACACCATTTATATATCCTTCAAGTTCTTTGTGTCTGGTGGTATCGCCTAGAATTTCAGCTCCAGGTGCCTGTACCCAACCGGAATTATGCACATGTGGAATGAGGTCTGGTTGTTTTCCCAATTTGGGTATTGGGTGCCAAACATCATCCAACAATACAAACATAGTTTTTATGTTATGTTTGTCCGCTAAGGAAAGATAGGTATCCAATCGGTTTAGAAATCCTATTGAATCCTGGTCCCATAATAAATTATGCAAATAGACCCGGTGCAAATTCATGCCCAATTCAGAGGACCACTTTAATTCCCTATCAATGGTTTCTGGATCAAAAGTAGCTGACTGCCAAAATTCCAATTGGTTTATGGAAGTGCTCGGATTAAAATTGGCACCCACCAGCCAAGGTTGCTTATCGTACCATTCCCATGCTTTTTCTTTTGACCATCGTTCTGCAATTTCCAAGGATGATTTTGGTGCATTTTCCTCTTTTTTCTTTTCAATACACCCAAAGGTGGAAAATGCCAATGCAAACAGAATTAATTTTTTCATACTTTATTGATTTAACTACCTGATACCTGTATAGATAATCCCTGTTATTATCGCAAGACCGAAGCTTAGCAAAGTCCCGATTAAAATATATTCGGTTAGTTTACGACTGTTACTTTGTTTTAAATCATTGAAACGAAAAACAGATTTAGCTGTTATCAATAAGCCAATAGCTTCCCACCTACCTAAAATTATAAAAACCAATACAAAAAGCCGCTCTATGATGCCTATGTATTTTCCTGCATTGGGCAATGATTTATGGTCCAACTCTATTTTATCCGACATTCCTTCCAACAATTTAGCCATAATAATCGCCGATGGAAAACTCACGAATACAACTGCCGTAACCAAAGACCAATCCAATTGTTCAAATAGTGCAGCAGTATGTTCTATAAGATTTCCGAAATAAGCGCAAGCATACAGCACGCCAATATGTAAAAATTGGTCTATAAAGAATGGAATGTTCTTATTCTTAAAAAGTGGGTTGGCATATAATTTTGCTAGGTCTATTATGTAATGGGAAATCGCAATTATTAGCGCCAACTTCCAATATCTAAAATCCCATAACAACGCCATAATCACCACGAAATGCACGATAATATGAAGATAAAGATACTTTGATACTATTTTGTTAGCCTCTTTATGAATTACCCAGCGCTTAGGCTGTAATAAAAAATCACCTATGAGATGGGCCAAAAATAGTTTGGTGAACAACATCATTGATTAATAGTATTTATGGTTTGAGCATAGTATTGTAATAGTTCCTGGACAAGAACTACTCGGGCCCTTGTCTGACGCTGGCTGATTGCGGATTGTTTAATGTTCAATTGCTCTGCCAATTTTTGTTGGGATAAATTTGGATTGTTAAGTACCAAAGAAACTATTTCGGCTGATACAGGGCTCCAATCATCCATAAAATCGGAAGCAAGTTTTAACATAAGGTTCAATGTTCTATTATAGTGCTCGTCGCCTGTTGTGAGCATTAAATTTACTTTATTATCCTTTAATAATTCCAAGGTTCTCCCTGAACGTTGATATGCCGTGCCGTTGGATTCACTTACCCCAGACCCAACATACGTTTCATCCCCTATTCCAATACCCATTCGTATATCCAATCCTTTTATTGATTTTATGAGGGCTTTTAATTGAATTGCGGCCTTTAGGGCATTAGACTTGTCTATTCTCAATTGAATTTCATCCCCTCGGTATATTTCCCAAGTTGCTGGGGAACTACCCCATTTTGATAAATAAATCTTTAGCTTGGACATCCATTCCGCAACAGCATATCCTTTGGAATTTATTATATCCGCTGTAATAATTGCAATCATAATAATATAAGTTAAAATACTAATATATTAATATATAAGCAAATATACTAATTATTTTAAATATTAGCTAAATGATTAATACTTTTGTATGTAGGAATAGGTGGTTTATCTTAAAACCAGCGCCTTACCTGAGTACAATAATGTTGATATTCCTTACCGAAAATAGCGATCAAAGCCTGTTCTTCGGGTATAATTTGAAACTTGTTCATATAACCTACAAAACCAGCTGCTAAAAGTGTATTAAAAGCATTCCCCAACCATATTCCCCAAGCCAAAAGTACCAGCAACAAAGCCAAATACATTGGGTTTCTAGAGAATTTATAGATTCCACCTGTAATCAACATAGAAACTTTCGATGGTGTTCTTGGATCCACTGTGGTTTTGGACCAAAAAAATTGAAACAAAGCGATCAACCCAACCAATATCGCCATGCCCAATAAGGCAATTATCAAAATATTTTGTCCGAAAAACTCAAAATAACCAAAAGGCAAGAACCTTGATAAAAGATACATCAACAAGGAAAAAAGAACAAAAACAAAAGTGGGTACTAGTTTTAACTTCATAAATCAATAAATATTAGCAATTAAAAATACTACTTTTAGCTTAGTAAATATAGCTTCCAGATCTTTCCCAATTTAGCTCGATTGTCAAAATCAAAAAAATAGCAATATATAAGAGCATCGCTTGGAATTGGAAAAATCAAAATTAAAATTGCATCTATGAAACTGGTTTTCGCCACGCATAATAAAAACAAATTAATGGAAGTGCAACAATTGCTTCCACATCATATTACCCTTTTGTCCTTGACGGATATAGGTTGTAATGAAGAAATTCCTGAGACGGGTAAAACCCTGGAAGAAAATGCAATTCTAAAAGCGGATTATGTTACAAATACGTATGATTATAACTGTTTTGCCGATGACACAGGACTATTGGTAGATGCTCTGAATGGCGCCCCAGGGGTACACTCTGCGCGCTATGCAGGAGAACAAAGAAGCGCTGAGGACAATATGAAAAAACTATTGAAGGAATTAAGCGATAAAACCAATAAATCTGCCAGGTTTAAAACAGTTATCGCATTGAATATCAACAATGATCAACATTTGTTCATCGGAAAAGTAGAAGGGGAAATAACCCCTGAAAAAAAAGGAAATCTGGGATTTGGATATGACCCAATTTTTAAACCAAAAGGATATGACCAAACCTTTGCCGAAATTCCGCTCGCAGTCAAAAATAAAATTGGCCACCGAGGCAAAGCCATTCAGCAATTAATAACCCATTTAAATAATTCTACAAGTACCATAGGATAACAAGGGTAAGTATATCATAGAAGAATTATAAACGTAGGGGAATTCGAAAGATTTTGGTTTGATAATATATTCATTTTCTTGTGACTTAAGAATTATTAAAATCCACTTAATCCCCCATATAAATAAATAACCGTACCTTTGCATCTTTAATAATTGCCGCCGGTATGGCAGGTGTTGCTCTGAGTCTAATGGGTTATAAACGATAATCGCTCTATACAACACACATATTTGCGATTAACAATAACTTATTATGACAAAATTTAAAGCACTAGGACTGCAGCAGTCCCTATTGGATGCTGTTGCCGATTTAGGGTATGATACCCCATCTGAAGTACAGGAAAAAGCCATCCCTATTTTATTGGAAAAAGAAACCGATTTGGTTGCCCTTGCACAAACGGGCACAGGTAAAACCGCAGCATTTGGTTTTCCATTAATTCAAAAAATAGATAGGGAAAGTAGAACTACACAAGGTTTGATCCTTTCCCCTACCCGGGAACTCTGCTTACAGTTAACCAGCGAACTCAAACTGTACGCCAAATACGAGAAAAGCATTAATGTTGTTGCCATTTATGGTGGTGCCAGCATAACTGATCAAGCAAGACAGGTAAAAAAGGGAGCCCAGATTGTTGTTGCCACTCCCGGTCGAATGAAAGATATGATCAACCGCGGTTTGGTTAATATTTCCAAAATCGATTATTGTATTCTTGACGAGGCGGATGAAATGCTTAATATGGGCTTTTTTGAGGATATAAAGGATATACTTTCAAACACACCCAAAGAAAAATCAACCTGGCTTTTTTCAGCTACCATGCCAAAAGAGGTGTCGGTCATTGCCAAGAAATTTATGCACAACCCACAAGAAATTACGGTGGGTGACAAAAACGCTGGGGCAACTACCGTACAACACGAATACTATGTTGTGGGTGGTAGAGATCGCTATCCTGCTTTAAAAAGATTGGCAGATACCAATCCTGATATATTTTCTGTTATTTTTTGTAGGACCAAACGAGATACCCAAAAAGTAGCTGAAAAATTAATTGAGGACGGATATAATGCAGGTGCCCTTCATGGTGATTTGAGTCAAAACCAAAGGGATTTGGTAATGAACTCCTTTCGCAAAAAGCAAATTCAAATGCTTGTTGCCACTGATGTTGCTGCACGTGGTATCGATGTTGATGACATTACACACGTTATCAATTACCAACTTCCCGATGAAATCGAAACCTATACACATCGTAGTGGCAGGACAGGACGTGCGGGGAAATCAGGCATATCAATGGTTATAATTACGCGGAGTGAATTACGCAAAATCAAGGCCATCGAAAATAAGATAAAGCAGAAATTTATTTCAAAAACCATTCCCACTGGAATGGAAATCTGTGAAATACAGCTTTATCATTTAGCAAATAAAATAAAGGATACGGAAATAAACGAAGAGGTAGAAAACTATTTACCCGCTATCAATGATGTATTCCAAGGAATTGACCGTGAAGAACTCATAAAAAAAATAATCTCAGTTGAGTTTACACGATTTTTTAATTATTATAATAAAACAAGGGATTTAAATACCTCAGATAATGGGGAACGGAGCGAACGGGGAAGAGATCGTGGTGGGGATGTACCTGCCAGTGGTTCAGTGAGATACTTCATAAATGTGGGTGAAAAAGACGGTTATGATTGGATGTCCTTGAAAGATTTTATTCGCGATACGGTAAACCTTGGTCAGGATGATGTATTTAAGGTAGATGTAAAGGATAGTTTTTCATTCTTTAATACCGATGCTGAAGTAACGGAACGAATTTTATCAACATTTACGGAATTCAAGGTTGATGGTAGGTTTGTAAATGTTGAAGTCTCCAAAAGCCCTGGAGGTGGCGGAGGACGAGGTGGTCGAAGGGATAGTGGAAGAAGGGATAGTAGTAGAAGTAGAAGTAGCAATGATCGAGATCGCAGTTCGGGCAGTGGAAGGAATCGTGACCGTAGTTCTTCCGGCAAAAAAAGGGAAAGAAATACTTCCAAGGGTAGTTCAAGTTATTCAGGTAAAAGAAGGGATAAACGTAAAAGCGACTTCTTTTAGTTAATTGTATATTAAAAATACGCTTCGGCGTATTTTTTGTTTTGATTAGTATCTATTTATTCGGATTTTAGGCCAATGGAAAAATATTTCATTCTATTATTTTTGTTCTGCAGTTTCCTAGGATTTTCGCAGGAAACCGAACAGGAAACACAGACCATTAATGCGGTTGTTGTAAACGCACAGACCGACAGTCCACTTGAAAGTGTTCATATAGTTAATCTCAATAAGGTTTTTGGCACCATTACCAATAATAATGGAGAGTTTTCAATAAGAGCCTCGGTCAATGATACATTGTATTTTTCATATCTTGGTTTTAAATCCCAAAAGATTCGAGTAACCAACGATATGTTCAAATTCGAGGATACGAAAATCGCACTTACTGAACTCGCCTATGCCCTTGAAGAGGTAATCGTAAGGCCTTATCAATTAACAGGTTATCTTGAAATCGACCTCAAGAACATGCCTATTAACAATGCCTATCAGTACAGTATTTCCGGCCTAAACGTAGGCTATGAAGGAGGCAACAAAAATCCAAGCGCAGTAACCAAGGTATTGGGGGCGATATTGAATCCGGCCGATTTATTACGTAATCTATTCGGAAAGAAACCAAATCAAATGCGTAAATTAAGACAAGTTAAGGAAGATGATGCTATTCGCGACCTTCTTGCTTCAAAATTTGACAGGGAAACGCTCACTGAGTTGCTCCAAATTGAAAAGATGGATATAGATGATATTTTAAATAATTGTAATTATTCCAGCTCTTTCATAACCACTGCAAACGATCTTCAAATTTTGGATGCCATTAGTAGTTGCTATGAAGAGTTCAAGGTATTAAATAGAAAGAAATAAATTTTCTATTTCCCACTTCATTTTATAGTTTTAACCAAAATAAATGAAAATGAATAAATTGTTATTCTTGGTTTTTATTTTTGCCCTATTTACAGGCTGTAAACTGGATAAAAAAGAAGCTGTTGACCAACCTGTAACTCCCACTATAGAAAACTCCCCTGAACCTGTAAAAACAGTCCCATTCATCTGGGAAGGCGCTAACATTTACTTTATGTTGACCGATCGTTTTAAAAATGGCAATAGGGAAAATGATATAAATTTCGAAAGAACAAATGAAACCGGCGCACTACGAGGATTCATGGGCGGCGATTTGGAAGGCATCACCCAAAAAATAGAGGAAGGTTATTTTAAGGAACTTGGTGTCAATGCCATTTGGTTCACCCCTGTTGTAGAGCAAATCCACGGCGATACTGATGAAGAAACAGGCAACACTTATGGTTATCATGGGTATTGGACCAAGGATTGGACTTCCCTGGATCCAAATTTTGGCACTAAAAAAGATTTGGAAAACTTGGTGAAGACCGCACATAAAAACGGAATCCGTGTATTATTGGATGTTGTTCTAAACCATACCGGTCCTGTAACCGAAAAAGACCCTGTCTGGCCAAAGGAATGGGTACGTACATCCCCAACCTGTGAGTTTACGACCTATGAAAATACAACGGCCTGTACTTTGGTTGGTAACCTACCTGATATCCATACCGAATCCAACGAATCAGTTGAATTACCTGATGCCCTTTTGGCCAAATGGAAAGAAGAAGGTAGATTAAGCAATGAGTTGGATGAATTACAATTGTTCTTCGAAAAAACTGGATATCCAAGGGCTCCTAGATTTTATATTATAAAATGGTTAACCGATTATGTGAATGATCTAGGAATCGATGGATTTAGGGTCGATACGGTAAAGCATGTTAATGAAAATGCTTGGGCCGAACTTTTTAAGGAAGCATCCGATGCTTTTGAAACTTGGAAAAAGAAACACCCAAAAGAGGTTTTGGACGATAATTCATTTTATATGGTCGGTGAAGTATATAACTATGGAGTTTCCGGTGGAAGGGAATTTGATTTCGGTGATAAAAAAGTGGATTTTTTCGATAACGGATTTAAGAGTCTTATAAATTTTGAACTAAAGAAAGATGCTGATAATGATTATGAAACAATATTCAAAAAATACAGCTCCCTCCTTCACACCAAGCTAAAGGATAAAAGTGTTGTTAATTATTTGACTTCGCATGACGATAGTGAGCCCTATGATAAGGAAAGGGAAAAACCTATTAGAGCAGCCAACGTATTATTACTGACGCCAGGAGCATCCCAGATATATTATGGAGATGAATCTTCAAGGGATTTAACTATTGAAGGTGCGGAAGGTGATGCCACCTTACGTTCATTTATGAATTGGGAAGACCAGGACAGCCTTCTTGGAACAAAAAATATTCTTTCCCACTGGCAAAAATTAGGTAAATTTAGAAGTGATCATCCTGCAGTAGGTGCTGGAAAGCATAAAAGGCTGGCAAAAAAACCCTACGTTTTCAGCAGATCCTTTGTAGATGATGATTTTAAGGATAAAGTTGTTGTTGGGTTAGACCTTCCCAAAGGAAAGAAATCACTTTGGGTAAAAGGTTTTTTCGGGGATGGCACTAAACTCTATGATACTTATTCTGAAACAGCGGTTGAAGTCAAGAATGGAAAAGTGCTTTTAGAAAATGATTATGACATTGCGCTATTGGAACTGGCACAATAATTTTAATAACTTATTTCTAAAAAACAGATAAAAGAATATTTTTTAAGCTTCATATATTCTTAATTCAGGAATTTTTAAATAATTAATTAAATGGGATTAAGTAGAAGAAACTTTATCGTAAAGTTTTTTTTAAGTGCTCTAGGGTTGCTTTTGTTGGATTCATTTTGGTTCGAGAGATACATCATCCAATGGACAGAATTTGATATTTCCGAAAACAGATCTGATAGTATAAAAATTATTCAATTGACTGATTTACATATAGATGAAATTAAATATTTTCATAAATCAATAGCAAAAAGGATAAATAAGGAAAATCCTGACTTGATAACAATAACTGGGGATTCTGTAAACTACACAAGTAAATTCCCTGCATTGGATGCATTTCTGAAATTAATTGATCCACACATTAAAATGGTCGCCATTATGGGAAATCGGGAATATAGTGGAAAATTAAAAATTGACGATTTGCGCCAACTTTACGAAAAGTATAATGGCAGATTACTAATCAACGAAAATCTTGTGTTTAGTACAAAAGAAAGGGAATTGAATATTATGGGTATCGATGATTTTATTGGCGGTAATTCCGATTTTGGATTATCTGCCAATTACGTTGATAAAAACCTGGATACTGTTGTTCTTAATCATTGTCCAGAATATAGCGATGAAATCAGTATTTTAAACCAAAATCTTAGTTTAAAAATAAAACTGGTTCTTTCCGGGCATACCCATGGTGGCCAAGTTACTTTTTTGGGTAAGGCTTATTTTAAACCAGGAGGTAGTGGCCGTTTCTTAAAAGGTTGGTACGATTTAAATGGATTGAAAATGTACGTCTCCAAAGGTATAGGAACAACAATTTTCCCCTTCCGATTAGGAGCCAGGGCAGAAGCCACAATCTTCTATGTCTGAAGTTCTATTTCAAAGAATGCAAGGCAATTCTATTCCCTTCGGTATCTTTTATTAAACCCATAAAACCATGCCCACCTCCTATTTCGATTTTTGGTTTTAGAATTTGGCCCCCTGCCGCTTCAACTCTATTTATCTCATCTGACAAATCATTACAAGTGAAATAAATTAAAGGTCCATCGGTGGCACTGGGGGTATACATTTCATGTTGAACAAGAGATCCAGAAGCGCCTGTTTTCCCTTGTACACCAGGAAACCAACCCATAATAATTCCGCCTAAATCATGGATTTCAATAGTAATTTTAAACACTTTCTCATAAAATCCTTTGGCTCGAACCATGTTTGTTACAGGAATTTCGAACCAACCTACCATATTATGTTCCATGTAATTTATTTTTCAAGCTTGTCTTTTAAGGATTGTAATCCTTCTTCAAAATCTTTGCCAACAGCTTTATCCATGTTCATGAAAAGCATCATAATACTCATTGGGAATTTGTTTTTACCAGAAAACCCCCACGTAACCTTGGTCTTTCCACCATTCACCTCATCAACCTGTAAATAACAATCAGAAGTGGATTTCCATGGTTTTAGAAAACGTAGCTCCCCTTCAACACGCTCACCTTCAATGATTTTGGTTATCTCCTGTTCCCCTTCACCTACATCCTTATTACCGTTCCAGTAATTAATGGCACCAACCTCACCATCGGTACCTGTAAACTTTCGCGCCATATTCGGGTCTTTCTTGGACCAAGGCGACCAGATATCCTGGTTTTTTAAAAATTTCAAATACTCGAATACCTCAGATTTAGGTTTTGCCACCTCGATAGTTCTAAAAACATCATACGTTTTTGGTGCGATCATCGCCAATATTAATATGAGCAATACGATTCCGATTAAAATGTAAATTAGTATAGTCATTTGTGTATCAATTAATTGGTTGTTATTAAATATAATAAAAAATCATTTTTCAACATAATATCTCGCTATAATATCTTCAATACTCTTTATTGACTTCTTGGTCCAATCCAAGTGCTTTTCCAATTTTTCAGTATCCGATAATCGCCAAGGAAGATTTTGCTTTTTCAGTTTTACAGTCAAGTTTTGCAAAATAATAGCTGCTGAAACGGAAATATTCAAACTCTCGGTAAAACCTACCATAGGAATTCTTAAAAATCCATCGGCCTCTTTCAATACAACTTCGCTTAAACCTTCTTTCTCTGTCCCAAAAAACAATGCTATTTTTTCAACAATTTCAAAGTCCTCCAATAAGCAAGCGCCATCATGAGGCGTTGTGGCGATAATTTTATAGCCTTCATTTCTCAATTGGTCAATGCAAGATTCAGTACTCCCATACCTGTGAACATCAACCCATTGTTGTGCTCCCATCGCTATATTCTTATCCAATCTTTTACCAAACCTATCTTCAATAACGTGCACATTCTGTACTCCAAAAACCTCACAACTACGAATCACTGCACTTGTATTGTGCAATTGAAAAACATCCTCAATTGCTACGGTAATAAACTTGGTACGTTCATCCAATACTCGAAGAATCCTTTCTTTTCTTTCGATTGATATAAAATTTTCCAAATATTTTAAAAGTTGCTCATCTACCATAAATCTAATATAATAAAAAGTCTATTTTTATATAATGAATAAAAACATTGTAATACTGACAGGAGCCGGAATTAGTGCAGAAAGCGGACTAAAAACCTTTCGTGATGCAAATGGATTATGGGAAGGGCACGATGTTATGGAAGTTGCTTCTCCCCAAGGTTTTTCAAATAATCCTGAGTTAGTATTGGATTTTTACAACCAACGTAGAAGACAATTGTTAAAGGTTTTACCCAATGCAGCACATTATTCATTGGTAGAATTGGAACAGGAATATAATGTAACCGTGATAACCCAAAATGTAGATGACCTTCACGAGCGGGCAGGGAGCACACAGGTTGTTCACCTGCATGGTGAACTTTTTAAAGTAAGAAGCACTGGGAGCGGACTTGTACAAGATTGGGTCAAAGACCTAAACTTAGGGGATTTTTGTGAACAAGGGCACCAATTAAGACCCCATATTGTCTGGTTTGGGGAAGACGTTCCATTGATGACCAAAGCTATGGAAATTACTTACAATGCCGATATTTTAATAGTTATAGGTACATCTATGCAAGTGTACCCAGCTGCAAGCTTAATTGGTTTTATTGAAATTGGGAAACCCATTTATTTTATAGATCCCAAACCATCAATTGATTCAAGTTCCTTAAACAACTTGACTGTAATTACTGAAAATGCAACTAAAGGAGTACCTATCGTGGTTGCTGATTTAATTGGTAAAGTACTCTAGATCGCTTGGCCCAATCGGTAATGGCTGTTTTTTGGTCATATGTTAATTTTGCCTCATCATGGCTCCATAAATATTCATTAAGTGGCATAACCCCATCTTCCACCACCTCAATTATTTCCTCTAGTTTATGGTCTTTCTTTTTTACCGATAAACTATCCCATTCGGAAAAATTCAAATTTTCCTTCCCATGTTCAATACGATACGCCAACCAATACGACTTCGGAGCAATATTGTTATACCAACGGTATATGGTATTATTACTATGGCAGTCATAGCAGGCTTTTTCCAATACTATTTTAACCTCCTGAGGTGGGTTTGTCTCAGTAATGAATATTTTGGTATGATTGCCTTGGGATGTGTTCTTGGAAGGTCGGTAAAATTGCATAGCAATAAAAATAAGCAATAAGGCCAAAAGTATTTTTTTTGCTATTTTCATTTGGGGAAATGTTTATTCAAAAATAATGATTTTTATGACTAAAAAAGAGCTTTGTAAATCTTTGGATTATACCAACCATTCTAGACAGAAACGTCAAGAAATGGCCTCAATGATAATGGCCAATCCGGATTTAATGCAACCATTGATGGAAATTGCATTTGACGTAACGAAACCAATATCATGTAAAGCTTGCTGGGTAATGGAATACACTGTAAAAAACAATCAATCCTATCTTCTGCCTTATATCAACATTTTTACAGATAAAATAAATACGGTGAAATTGGATTCCTCGGTAAGGCCAATGGCCAAAATATGTGAATATTTAATCAAGGCTTATTTCTCAAAAAACATAAATGAAACAAAAAGCGTGTTGAAGGAAATACATTTAGAACAAATAACCACAGCATGTTTCGACTGGCTCATAGGTGAATACAAAGTAGCCGCAAAAGCCTATTCCATGACATCCTTGTTATTACTTGGGCGAAAATATGAATGGATCCATCCTGAACTTAAAATGGTATTGGAACAAAATTATCCAGAAGGAAGTGCCGCCTATAAAGCCCGGGCTAGAATGACAATGGCTAAGCTCAAATAAATTGATATTATTCTTGGTTCAGACGATAAAAAATCAAACAAACTATACTATGGTAATCCTTTTAAACTCACTAACGAATAAGTATCTTAGCATTCTAAGAAAAAAATAAATTTCGATACTCATGTCATTAAGCCAATTGAATGCTATTTCACCAATTGACGGTCGTTATAGAAGCAAAACTGTCTCATTATCACCCTATTTTTCAGAGGAAGGATTGATTAAATATCGAGTTCAAGTAGAAATCGAATACTTTATAGCGCTTTGCGAAATTCCGCTACCCCAACTTAAATCTTTTGATAACACCAAATTCGATGTACTAAGGGATATATATAAGAATTTTAATGCGAGTGATGCACAGGATATTAAGGAAATAGAAAAAACAACGAACCACGATGTAAAGGCTGTTGAATACTTCTTAAAAACAGCGTTTGATAAATTAGGTTTGGGTGAGCATAAGGAATTCATTCATTTTGGACTTACTTCACAGGATATAAACAATACGGCAATACCATTAACCATTAAGGATGCGATGAACGATGTCTATGTTCCACAGTATTTTGAGGTATTGGATAAATTAAAGGAATTGGTCGAAGAATGGGCTGCAATACCTCTATTGGCAAGGACCCATGGGCAACCGGCCTCCCCTACCCGTTTAGGAAAGGAAATCGATGTCTATGTTGTGCGATTGAAGGAACAATTCAATCTATTGAATGACATTCCCTCTGCCGCCAAATTCGGTGGAGCAACTGGTAACTATAACGCCCATCAAATAGCCTATCCACAGATCGATTGGAAAGCATTCGGGAAAAAATTCGTTCAGGAAAAATTAGGTCTATATCATTCTTTCCCAACCACACAGATAGAGCATTATGACCATTTAGCGGCCTTATTCGATACTTTAAAACGCATCAATACTATCATTTTGGATTTGGATAGGGATTTTTGGACCTATGTGTCTATGGATTATTTCAAGCAAAAAATCAAGAAAGGGGAAGTTGGCTCCTCTGCTATGCCACATAAAGTAAATCCTATTGATTTTGAGAATTCTGAAGGGAATTTAGGTATTGCAAATGCACTGTTTGAGCACTTGTCCGCAAAATTGCCGGTTTCAAGATTACAACGCGATTTAACAGACAGTACGGTATTAAGAAATGTGGGAGTACCATTCGGACATACCCTTATTGCTTTTAAATCTACCTTAAAAGGCTTGGATAAACTCTTGTTGAACAAAGTTAAAATTGAACAAGATCTTGAAAACAACTGGGCTGTAGTGGCAGAAGCTATTCAGACCATCTTGAGACGTGAAGGGTATCCTAACCCATATGAGGCGTTAAAAGGATTAACGCGAACCAATGAAAAAATAAACCAGCGAACTATTGCTGATTTTATCGATACATTAAAGGTTTCAGACAGCATTAAATCGGAACTAAAAGCAATAACCCCTAGTAATTATACTGGAATTTAGAATCAAAACAAAATAAACAAAAAAGCCACTTTGTTCAAAGTGGCTTTTCTTTATACATTTCAGATTATGAATTCTTACGTATTTCCACTCGGTGTGGGTAAGGTATTTCAATACCTGCTTTATCCAATGCGATTTTACAGTTTTCCAAGGTATTGAAATATACCTCCCAATAGTGTTCTGGTTTACAGAAAGGTCTAACCGCAAAATTAACAGAGCTATCTGCCAATTCAGATACATTGACCGTTGGTAAAGGATCTTTTAATACCAAAGGGTTCGAGCTAATTACTTCCATCAAAACCTCTTTGGTCTTTTTAATATCCTCGCCATAACCGACCCCAATCGTAGTGTCAACTCTAATTTTCCCCTGAACTGTATAGTTTACAATATTTCCATTGGCCATAGCCCCATTGGGTATAATTGCCAACTTATTTTGGGCAGTTATCATTTTTGTTGTGAAAATCTCAATTGCCTTTACTACACCTTTTTCTCCCTGTGCTTCAATCAAATCCCCAATTTTATAAGGCTTGAAAATCATTATTAAAACACCCCCGGCAAAATTGGAAAGCGACCCCTGCAAGGCAAGACCCACTGCCAAACCAGCAGCGGCAATAACAGCTGCAAAAGTAGTAACGTCAACACCAAGTTGTGAAATGACCACCAAAATCAAGAAAATCCTTAACGCCCAAGAAATCAGGTTTAGCAAAAAACGTTGTAAGGATTCATCGTATTTGCTTTTTGCCATGGTTTTTTGGGTAGTGACCACTATTTTTTTGATTACCCAAGAGCCAACAATATATAATACAATTGCTGCTATCACTTTTGGTCCAAATTCTTTGGCCAATTCAATTCCGTAACTGATCCATTCTTCTACTTTATCCATTATAAATTGATGTAAATGTTAATAGTAGGACGAATATAATAATTAGGTTTTGAAAATAGCAATCCCAGGTCAAGATTGGGTTTTGGTTCAATATAAAAAGCCCATTTAAGATAAATCTTAAATGGGCTGAATTGAGTTAGTTAAGATTCCCTATCCCTTTAGGAAATCACCTATTTCGCTTAAGCCTTCACCTTTATAGTCTGATTTTTGTACGGCTTGGATGAACTGAACCAAATTTGCAGGTTTCATATCTTTACCCAATACCCTGATCAACATAAAACCCTTATCATCACTATCACCATAAATAATTACCTCATCTATGGCCTCATCGTCACCTAAATACTTAATTACGCCTTTACCGTAACTGGTATTAAGTTTCATTAAATCAATGAACTTGCCGTTCTTTAAAATGGCCTTTACTTTTGCCTTTTCAGCTTCAAACTCCATAGTATTGGTATCGCTCTTCTTAAATGCCAATACATTCATCTTTTTAAGTGAATTGAGGGCTTCCTTTTGGGCATCGTTCAAATCGGCCTTTTCCATATTCAAAAGACTTACTGGTAGATCTAATGATAGAAAATTAGGGTTTTCAGAATTATCAACATAATATTCCTGAAGACTTTGTGTCGAAGAACAACTAGTCAATACCAGCAGTGCTACTACCAAAAGACTATTTATTACTTTTTTCATGTTTTCGTTTTTATTGATTGTATTGTACATTACCCATAAAATCGACTACTGTGATCAACAGTAACCGATTTCGGATTTCATTTAATTATTTCTTCCTGCTTCATTCAATTCTTCAGGAAGGTTCATCTTTTTCGTCAAGGAACCAATTTTATTTAGATCAATATCCCCTGTCATTGATACAAGAACTGTTTCGAATTTTCTGCCATTCACATCAACATCCATATTCTTCATGCCAGATACAAACATTAATAATTCGGTAACATGATCTTTATGTTTCCCGTTTTTTATATAAAACTTAACATTAACATCCTTATCCTTTACCCGCATTAATTCTTCCAAAGACGAAGATTTTAAATATTTGCGAACGGTTGCCGACATATCTGCAGCAACACCTTTGTCCTCGGTAATAAATACCTTTATACCTCTTAAACCTTCAGCTATTTCCAAAAACTCCCTGGATTCAGGGTCATCAGAATAGCTTCCCAAAGAACTTACAAGGTCTATCATGCCTTTATTTACAATAACGGCACCGACCCTATCCATATGTTCATATTTGTCAAAAATTGACTGTGAGATTCCAATTAAAGGTAATAAGGTAATTGCTAAAACTAGTGTGATTTTTTTCATGATTGATGATTTTTTACCTGCCTATTAACGGGCAGGATGATTGTTTTTGATTATATAAAGTGGCAGTTTGTTTGATTATAAATTACAAACTGCCACCTAATTTTCTATGTTTAGCTCTTTTTCTTCCCGGCTTTGTTCAATTCTTCCGGAAGGTTCATTTTTTTTGTCAATGAGCCTATCTTTCTTAAATCAATATCGCCTGTTAAGGAAAGGAGCACTGTTTCAAATTTTCTGCCGTTAACATCAACATCAACATTCTTCATACCGGTTACCAACATTAAAAGTTCACTAACATGGTTCTCGTCCTTGCCATTTTTTATATAGAACTTCACATTGGCATCTTTATCCTTTACACGCATTAGTTCTTCCAATTTCGCGCTCTTAAGATACTGATCCATGGTTTTCATCATGTCTGCTGATATACTTTTATCCTCAGTAATGAATACTTTTAAGTTATTTAGACTTTTGGCAATATCCATAAAGTCTTGTGCTTCAGGATCATCGACTTCAACATCTATATTTGAGAGTAGCCTAAACATACTTTGGTTGACTACTACGGCACTAACATTGTCCAAATCCTCGAATTTATCAAAGACAGACTGCGAGAAGCCCAATGCAGGTAAAACTGCTATTATTACTATTGCTATAAATTTTTTCATGATTTAAATATTAATTGTTATTGTAAATTTTTTGTTTTGCGTTTTCAAACTCATTTAGGTAAGCTACTTTTTTAGTGCCACGATTAAAATTGTTGGCCAACAGACTTAATGCTTTCTTTGTTTCGTTGTAAGCGTATTCGGCCTCTTTTTGTTTTTTGTACTCATTCCCAAAATACATGCCAAACATTAGAACGGTTACTGCTGCAACTAAAGCCCACTTAAAATAATTTCTTTTGGTTTTTAGGGGAACTTCCTTAGTAAATCGTTCTTCTTTGGCCATTGAAAAATATTGAAACATGGGGGTATATTGCTCTAGATGTGTTGGTACACTTTCTTGTGAGAAATAGGCTCTTAACTCTTTTTCCTCGGCAACCGAAGTAGAAGCTTCAAGATATTTTTCCAATAATTTTTCTATTCTATCCAATTCCATAACTATGTTTTTGCATTAATTTTTCCCTTACCGTTTTACGCGCTCTTGACAACGTTACTCTTATTGCGGTTGGTTGCATATCCAATAATTCGCCTATTTCATCAAAATCGTATTCCTCTACATCACGCAATTGCAGTACCATTTTTTGTTGTTCAGGCAATTCTTCCATTATTTTTTGAACCCAGCCAACACTGTCATTCGCTTCAACCTGTCTTTGTAATGATGAATTATCATCGCCATAGTTGCTGTGAACCAATTTTAGGTTTCCAGCCTGTTTCGACTTTAATCTGTCCAAACAAAAATTCTTCGTCATTGTCATGGCAAAAGCTTCAACATTATTGTATTTGCCAATACTTTCATTTTTAGACCACAACTTCATTAAAATCTCCTGTGTGGCGTCCTCTGCCTCTTCTCTTGAAACAAGCAGGCGTTTTGCGAGCCTATAGAGTTTATCCTTAAAGGGCATTACCACATTTAAAAATTCCGATTGTTTCATTTATTGGCCTAGTTGTCTACAACCATTCTTACTGGTCTACATAAGCAAGACGAAGTATAACGATTTTTGTTACAAAAAGTTTTTATTTTGTGTTAATGTCAGTAAATTGGTGAACTATTGTCTAAAAAATTGCGTATCTACACAATAGAAAATGTTTTTAAAATCCCCTATACCTAGTTTCTTTATTGGAATGATTATTGCGGGTTTCATTGATTAAAGAAAAAGAAAATTATGAAAAAGTATTTATGGTTGTTCCTTTCATTGGGATTTTTACTTATTACATGTAAAAAGAGTGATGACTTGGTTGTAAACCAGGTTCAAGAAGAAAGCACGGAAGAACCGAAAGAGGGGGTGAATATCACTGTTCAAGATTTTATGTGGCAAGCCTTGAATTTGTGGTACTTTTATCAGGGGGATGTTCCAGATCTTGCAGATGATCGTTTTTCGCTACAATCGGAGTATGATGAATATTTGTCTCAAAACCCTGACCCAGAGGAATTTCTAAACAATAAACTCCTGTTTTCTGAAGATAGATTCACTTTTTATAGTGATAACTACAAAGACTTAACCAATTTTCTTGCCGGTATTTTTAAAAGTAATGGTATGGAGTTTTTTCTTACTAGGCCACCGGAAGGAGGCAATAAAGTTATTGGTGTAGTTAGATATATTATTAAGGATTCCGATGCGGCTAGCAAGGATTTACAGAGAGGTGATATATTCTATGCGGTGAACGGTGTTGAACTCATAGCAGAAACTGATGCACAAGGATTTATAATTTCAAGTAATCTTGAACTTTTGGATCCTGATTCCTATACGCTGAACATGGCCGATATTGTTGATAACGTTACTGTACCAAACAACAAGGAAATTACTTTGACCAAGCAAGAAGGATTGGAAGAGGATCCTATTCTTTTGCATAATGTACTGGAGATAGGTGACAAGAAAATCGGATACCTTATGTACAATATTTTCACAGCAGGTTCTGGAGAAAGACTGAACGAGGTTTTTGTCGACTTCAAAACTGCAGGAGTAACGGATTTGGTGCTGGATCTAAGGTATAACGGAGGTGGTAGGGGTTCTACTGCAACTATTTTGGCAAGTTTAATATATGGTCCAAATACCGATGATCTTTTTTTCAAGACACGTTATAATGATAAACTTCAAGCGATATTTGATCCTAGTGAGTACAATTTTGTTAGTACTACTGGCTCACTTGATGGTAATATGAACACTCCATTGTCAAGTTTAAATTTAAATAAACTTTATGTTTTGGCAACCAGCCGTTCGGCATCTGCCAGCGAATTGGTCATGGTAGGACTGGAACCCTATTTAGACATAGTGCATATAGGTACGACCACTGTAGGGAAAAATCAGGGGTCAGTTACTTTGGTTGATGACTATGATAGTGGCTTTCAATATAGCCCTGAACGTGAGGATAATATTAATCCTGGTAACCAATGGGGACTACAACCTTTAGTTAGCAAAGTAGAGAACGCTGCAGGTTTTTCGGACTATTCAGATGGACTATTTCCTGATATTGAACTAAAAGAAGATGTGTTGAACCTTGGTATTCTAGGAGACAGGAACGAACCCTTATTGGCGATGGCTATTCAAGAAATTACCGGAATAAGCGCCAAACGAAGTTTTGATGTACAACTTCCTGCAGAGGTGATAATGGATTCCAAAATGTTCTATCCTTTTGAAAATAGTTTAATCCTGGATAATTTACCTACATCATTAATTAAAAATATTAATTCAAAGCTGAAAAAATAATTCATGCTTAAAAAGTTTTAAGATTATAACTGCCCTTAAATGAAAAAAGTATTAAGCTTACTGTCTTTCCTCTTGATTCTCTCTTGTGCCAAAGACGATGACCTATCTATTCCAGGCTCTATTAATCCAGATCCGAATGCGGGGGTAGATGTGCAGGACTTCATGTGGAAAGCCATGAATTATTGGTATTTCTGGCAGGCGGAGGTACCGGACTTGTCAGATGACCTGTTTATCAATTCTGAAGATTATACCGCATTTCTTGTCTCTGAAACCGATCCAGGTCAGTTTTTCGATAATAAATTGTTATTCTCGGAAGATAGATTTAGTGTCTATAAGGAAAATTACAAAGATTTAACGAATGCCCTTGCCGGGATTTCACGAAGTAATGGGGTGGAATTTGGCTTGGTTGGTTATGCAGATAATGACGATATCTTTGGTTATGTACGCTATATTATTCCAAATTCAGATGCATCCACTAAAGATATTAGCAGGGGGGAACTTTTCACAAAGGTCGGTGGGGTAACGCTGAATAATAATAACTATATTGATTTATTGTTCGGTGAAAATGATACCTATACATTGACTATGGCCACTATGGTGAACGGTATTCCTACCGAAAGTGACAAAGAGGTGAATCTGACAAAGCAGGATGGTTTAGCGGAAAATCCTATTTTTTTATCAAAATCATTTGAAATTAATGGCGAAAAAATCGGGTATTTGGTATACAATGGGTTCACAGATGAATATGACGAACTTCTGAATGAAGTTTTTAGCACTTTTAAAACGGATGGAATAACAAACCTGGTCCTTGATTTACGTTACAACCCAGGTGGTTCTGTGAATACGACACTCTTATTGGGTAGTATGATATTCAGTACCAACACGGATAATTTATTTCTTAAAAAACGCTACAACGCCAAAATACAACCAATTTATACTACTAGTCTTTTCTTTGCCAATAAGACTGCTAGAGGATCTACATTAAACACTCTTAATCTTAGCAAGGTTTATATTTTGACTACAAAATCCTCGGCATCAGCCAGCGAACTTCTCATAAATTGTTTAGAACCTTATATTGACGTTGTGCATATTGGGGAAACAACCAGGGGGAAAAATGAATTTTCCGCTACCATGGTCGATGATAGGGGAAATTCCTATATCTACAATCCTTCTCGAGTTAACAAGATCAACCCCGATGTCCAATGGGGCTTGCAACCACTAATAGGCAGAAATGAAAATGCCGATGGCTTTTCAGACTATACTTCAGGTTTAGTACCTGATATTGAACTTAAAGAGGATTTAGCGAATTTAAGTGTTTTGGGCGACCAAAACGAACCCCTACTGGCCCGGGCCATTCAGGAAATTAGCGGTACTACCGGCAAAAGGGATTTCACTGTACAAGTGCCTGCATTTATAATTACCAGCTCCAAAATGTTCGCACCACTTCGAGATAATATGTATGACAATAGTCCCATAAAAATTAATTTGGAATAGACGCAAATAAAATTCGAAAAAGCTCGATTCGAGGAACATTCAATCGGGCTTTTTATATTAAATAAGGTTCTACAAGGCTACTTTAGTGTAAGATTAATCCCGGCCCTAACATTTCTTCCTCTTGTTGTAAAACCAATGATCTCAGTAAATTCTGTATTAAATATATTTGAAACACCCATGAATAATTTCAATTTGTTAGGCAAAAGTTCATGTTCCACATACACATTCAATAATGAAAAAGGGTCTAATGTTATATTTGAAAATGTATTAAAGTCGGTATCAAATCTTTCACCTGTGTAACTGTAATCCATGGATGCAAAGGTTGTTTTTGAAAATATATAACCCAATGATGCATTAATCTTGTGTTTAGGAATACGAATTGCTGCATCCCCTTTCCTCTCTGTGAATGTATAGTTTGATGAAAATCGGATTTTATCATTGGGATTCCAATTTATTTCAATCTCCAAACCTTGGGCATCAATGGTTTCCAAAGCATTACCGTAGGTGCCCGTTATGTTATCATAGAATACAAAGTTTTCCTCATTTCGATTAAAATAGACCGTACTCACCCTCAATTTGTCATTTATCGCATATTCCAAACCGCCTTCAATAGTTCTATTATCTTCAGGCTTTAGATCTGGGTTTGCACCAAAATTACCGAACAATTGAGTTAAAGATGGAGTAATGTAAGAGGTTGCATAAGTTGTCAGCACTTTTAGATATCCCTTTTCGGTTTTAAATGTAAAAGATGGATTTACATTATAAACAAAATGTGAGCCATATTCCGAATGATTATTGAAGCGTGCCCCCAAATTCAAATTAAGTCCAAAATCAGAAACATAAACCATATTGGCATAGGGATCCACAATAATGAAATCCTTCGTAGTCACAAATTCCGTTTGATCTTTAATGTAATTCAACCCAACAATGGTGAAGAATGTGTTATTGAAACGGAGCTTGTTATATATATCGGCAATGTAATTTTTGCCTTTGAACCTACTTGGAAAAACACTCTTATTTTCAGAATCATAATCGGTAATAGCCATATTTAAATTCAACGAACCTTTATCATAATTGAATTCTGAAGAAAGACCAGCTCTTTGTTGATTGCTCAAAAACAGATAATTGGCATCAAGTAACCCAAAAGACTCATCATATTCAGTTTTCAATTTCGATTGATTGGCATACACCCCAATTTTAAAATCATCTGAAAGTCGATATCCCAAATTTATTACCGTATTTATTTGGGAATATGAATCCTCTATATTCAGTGGTGTTATAATAGACGATAATCCATTGGAATGCCTATTGGTAAAACCCATTTGGTATGTAAACTTATTTATTGTCCCCTCTATTTGAGCGCTGTTAATAGCTTGTCCCAAATTATAGTTTTGGTTATCAAAGGTCTGGTTGGTGCCAATTGAAGTTTGCACGTTCAGTGCAGCTTTATCACTTGAAGTCTTTTTAGTCGTAATATTTATTACAGCTGAAGCGGCATTGGTGCCATACAATGTACTGGCAGCCCCTTTAAGAATTTCCACTGATTCGATATTGGCCGCTGAAAGTAATCTTAAATCGTATTCTTGGGAAAATGATGATGGATCGGATACCCTAACCCCATCTATCAACACCAACACTTGTCGACCTCTACCTCCCCTGGCGAAAACTCCTAAAATAGTACCTTCCCTACCTCTACTTCCAGTAATTTCAATGCCACTTTTTGTATTTATGATCTCAGCCAACGATTTACCTTGGTTGTGTTGTAATTCTTCGACACCGATTTTAATCACGGTCTTTCCTGAATTTTCCCTTTTCAACGCAAAACGGGAATCACTGACCACAACTTCATCCAATAATTGAATTTTTGTTGAGTCATTTTTTTGTTCTTGTCCATTAGCATTTACAATTAAAAATGCAGCTGCACTAAGGCTTAAAACTCTTTGGTACATTTCTTTTAATGTTTCTTAGGAAACCACACGAACAGATTCCGTTTTCAATGGAATTGGTTTGATAATCTATTATGAAAACGCCATAAATTACGCTTCAAAATAGGGTTTCACTAGAACGGGAGAATAGTATGTCTTTAACCATACGAAAACTTTTATCCCGAAAGTTTAACAATGCTTGTTTGAATTTGGCAGGTCTCCTGACTTGCGTACTATCATTGACCTTCCCGCTTGTGCTGAACTTTTATCAGAACATGCAGTGGTATTCGAAGAAATGATAGCCGTCCGCCAGATGGCGGGCAAAGCTTACAGTTGCGGGAACAGCTCCAGAATTACACTGGATTCCCATTTAATCCTATTCCTAAAAAAGAATATAGAACCAAAATTCGGGGTTAAATGTAGACCTTATTTAAGATTTATCCTCCTTTTTTTTAAGGAGTTTTAAGGCCAACCAAATAATACCAACAACAAAGTGAAGTATAATTATTCCTGCTATGATATAAATAACAGTATTGGACTCGCTTCTCATGATAAATATTTTGGCAAAAGTAGATTAGGGACCGTACAAAAAATGTGACTTTTGTTACCTTGTGCAAATATTCAAAAATTAAGTAATAAAATTCGATTCATTTTAATGAGGAAGGCTCTTTTAGTTTTGGTAATCATTTTTATCTGGTCATGTAAGCAGGATAAAAAAGAAGCATTAACAATTATAACCAGTTCATTACATTCAAAAATTGAATACGCAGAAGGTTTTACTATACAAAGAAATGATTCAGGTATTATCATTATTGATGTTTCTTCTCCATGGCCCAATGCCAAAACCGGATTCAAATATGCACTCATTCCAAAAGAAAAATTGACCACAGTAACTTTAAACAAGGATGAATTTGATGCAATTGTATCCGTTCCGGTTGAACGTGTTGTAGTGACTTCAACCACCCATATCCCTACCTTGGAAGCCCTAGGGGTAATAGAAAAATTAGTGGGTTTTCCTGATTCCCAATATATATCATCCAAAATAACTAGAAAACGAATTGATGAAGGTTTTATAAAGGAGTTGGGTAACAATGAATCCATCAACACTGAAATGGTAATAGAGTTAGGTCCGGATGTAATTATTGGCTTTGGGATAAACAATAGTAACAAAGCTTACGAAACTTTGGAAAGCTCCAATATTCCGGTTGTTTATAATGGCGATTGGACAGAGGAAACACCTTTGGGAAAAGCAGAATGGATCAAGTTCTTCGCCCCTTTCTTCCAAAAGGAACAAATAGCTGATAGCATATTCAGCAACATTGCAAACACCTATAACAAAGCTAAATCCTTAGCTAAGAATGCCAAGGAAAAACCTTCTGTACTTAGTGGTGCTCTTTATAAAGATGTTTGGTATTTACCAGGAGGGAGCAGTTGGGCAGCACAATTTTTAAAGGATGCAAACACAAATTATCCATGGTCAGAAACAGACCAAAATGGCAGTCTTGGTCTTAGTATTGAAAGTGTATTGGAAAAAGCCCAAAAGACTGATTTTTGGATTTCACCATCCCAATTTACATCGTATAAGGAAATGGAAGAAGCCAACAGACATTACCTGCAGTTTGAAGCCTTCAAAAACAAAAATATTTATACCTTCGCCGACACCATGGGAAATACAGGTGGTTTACTTTATTACGAACTTGCCCCCAACCGCCCAGATTTGGTATTAAAAGACCTGATCCATATCTTTCACCCAGAACTTTTGCCTGAATACGAACTTTTCTTTTTTAAGCCATTAAATTAATTGGAGAGCCATAAAAAATATAGAATTTCCTTTGTATTATTATTCCTGGCAATGGTTTTGTGCTTTGGGGTTAATATTAGTCTAGGCTCGGTTTCAATCCCGTTCAGGGAAACATTATATGCAATATTGGGAAGTGAGATCGATAATGATTCTTGGGGTTATATTATATGGAATTACAGGATTCCCAAAGCCTTGACAGCCATTTTAGTAGGAAGTGGTCTAGCCTTAAGCGGACTTTTAATGCAAACATTATTCAGGAATCCGTTGGCAGGTCCGTTTGTTTTAGGAATAAGCTCAGGTGCCAGTTTAGGCGCTGCCCTTTTGATTATGGGGGCATCCCTATTTTCAGGTTTGTTTTCTTTTGGACTTGTAAATGATATTTCTCTGGCCTTGGCCTCAAGTATGGGTAGTTTTTTGGTCCTGCTTGTTGTGGTAATTGTCGCTTACCGAATTAAAGACACTATGGCATTACTTATTATTGGTTTAATGTTCGGAAGTATCACAGCAGCCATTGTAAGTGTGCTTTCCTATTTTACTGATGCCGAAAAATTACAGCAATATATTTATTGGTCATTTGGAAGTGTAGGAAATCTTTCTTGGCAACAATTATTGCTACTATTAATAATTATTATTATTGGGGTGTTCCTAAGCATTATGTCAATAAAATCATTAAACTCATTACTTTTAGGCGAAAATTATGCGCGTAGTTTGGGTGTCAACATGAAAAGGTCACGATACACAATCATAACTGCCACTGGATTGCTTGCAGGTGGAATTACGGCTTTTGCCGGACCCATTGCTTTTATTGGCTTAGCTGTACCACATTTGACAAGGCAGATTTTTAATACAACAGATCATAGGGTATTAGTTCCCGCGGTATTGATTTATGGCGCAATTTTAATGTTGATTTGCGATACCATCGCACAATTGCCCACTTCTGCCAATGTTTTGCCTATAAATGCCATCACCTCGATTGTTGGTGCCCCAGTAGTTATCTGGATTTTGGTTCGAAAAAAGAAAATGATTTTTTAAATAATATTCTATCAATTTAGATAAAAAACATATCGCCCTCGAAGTTGAAAACCTCAGTATAGGTTACAAATCCAAGAAGCACACAAATGTAATTGCCGTTGGATTGAATTTCTCGTTATTTCAGGGGGAAATGGCCGCAATTGTTGGTATAAACGGTATAGGAAAGTCTACCTTATTAAGAACGTTGGGGAAAGTACAACCCAAGTTGTCAGGTTCAATTCGTCTGAATAATATGGAATTAAAAAGTTACAAGACCATAGATTTAGCCTCAATGATAAGCGTTGTCTTGACTGAGCCATTGGCATCAAAAAACTTGACCGTTCTTGAGCTCATTACATTGGGCAGACAACCCTATACCAATTGGATAGGTAAATTATCAAACGAGGATAAAAATATCATTAAAGAGGCCATTAACATGGTAGATTTGGGTAAACTGCAACACAAAAAGTGCTATGAAATCAGCGATGGGCAATTGCAACGCGTTATGATTGCTAGGGCATTGGCGCAGGATACCTCAATTATTCTATTGGACGAACCCACATCCCATTTAGACTTACACCACAAGGTTCAAATCCTTAAATTATTAAAGTCTATCGCCCATAAAACCAACAAAACCATATTATTTACAAGCCATGAAATAGAAATGGCCATTCAGCTTTGCGATAAAATATTGATAATGAACACCGATGTTCATCATTATGGTAATCCATGTGAATTGATTCAAAAACAATCATTTGAAAAAATGTTTCCAACAGATACAGTTAACTTTGATCCTAAAACAGGTTCTTTCAAAATAGAAAAGTAACTTTCAAGCGTGAATCTTTTTTAAAGTCAAACCTTTATCTTTACTTCAAAGAATTTTACAGTATAATGAACATTTATCTTATATATTTATTAATAGGTTTGGTTTGCTTGGCCCTAGGATATTTTCTGGGCAATTACATCCAAAAACTTAAGACAAAATCAACACAAAGTACACTCGAAGAGGAAAAACGACAGTTGGAACTAATTAGAAATGATCTGGAAAATAGGAATCTTGGTCTTGAGAGTGAAAAAGATGAATTACGTTCCGAAAAAGAACAACTCGGCAATGAAATTGTACGTTATCAGGCCGATTTAGAGCATCTCGCCATAAAAAACAGGGAGCAAAAAGAAGAAGTTGAAAAGCTTCAGGAAATATTCACCAAGGAATTTGAAAACCTGGCGAACAAAATTCTGGAGGAGAAAAGTTTAAAGTTTACCGAACGTAACGAAAAGAACATCAAAGATATTCTTTTCCCTTTGCAAGAAAAGATAAAAACTTTTGAGGACAAGGTAGAAAGATCCCAAAAAGAGAGTATCAGCATGCATTCGGCCCTTAAGGAACAATTACTGAACCTTCAAAATCAAAATCTAAAAATTACCAAGGAAGCTGAAAATTTAACGAAAGCCCTTAAAGGCGACAGTAAAATGCAAGGGAATTGGGGCGAGCTGGTCTTGGAGCGTGTCCTTGAAAAATCAGGTCTGGAAAAGGACCGTGAATATTCGGTACAACAAAGTTTTACCTTGGCAGATGGTACTCGAGTCTTGCCCGATGTTATTATTCATTTACCCGATGGTAAAAAGATGGTAGTGGATTCAAAAGTTTCCCTTACTGATTATGAGCGCTATGTGAACGCTGAAGATGAGTTGCAAGATAAATTTTTAAAAGATCATATAAATTCCATTCGAAAACATGTAGATCAGTTATCCGAAAAAAAATATGAGGATCTTTATGAAATGGAAAGTCCGGATTTTGTATTAATGTTCATTCCCATTGAACCTGCGTTTGCTATCGCCATTAACCATGACAATTCTCTTTATAACAAGGCGTTTGAGCAAAATATTGTGATTGTAACACCATCTACCCTTTTAGCAACACTAAGGACAATCGATAGTATGTGGAATAATGAGAAACATCAAAGAAATGCGATAGAGATAGCACGACAAGCCGGAGCTTTATATGATAAGTTTGAAGGTTTTGTATCTGATCTGACAAAAGTTGGCAAAAAAATGGATGAAGCCAAAACCGAATACAAAGGTGCGATGAACAAATTGGTTGAGGGAAGGGGCAATCTTATAACCAGCGTAGAAAAACTCAAAAAAATGGGTGCAAAAGCCAAAAAATCCATACCAGACCCAATTATAAAACGTGCCCAGCAAGATGATTTTGAAGAAGAACCCAAATTAGAATTATGAAGAAAGTATTAGCACTCGCCATCGCAAGTATTATTGCAATTTTTCTATTGATATATTTGTTTATTTACTTCGTTCCTTATAGCGAAGGTGTTCGATCTGGGGAGTTGATAAAGATCAGTCATAAAGGCGTTATAGCCAAAACATGGGAAGGCGAGATTAGCCAAGGAATATCGGGGGCACAAATTTTTACTTTTTCAGTATTGGATAAAGACCAAGAGGTTATTGAAAAGCTTAAGGAATATCAAGGTGAATATGTGAAACTTGATTATGTCGAAAGGTATGCCACTTTTTTTTGGTTGGGAGATACGAAGTATTTCATAACTAAAGTAGTAAAGGAAGAATCTCCCCATTTCAGAAATTAAGTTATGAAAAAGTTTAAATCCGCTAAAGAATCGCATGTATCCATTACCGAATTAATGCTCCCCTCCCATTCCAATTTTAGTGGAAAAGTTCACGGTGGGCACATTCTAAACCTAATGGATCAAATTGCATTCGCATGTTCCTCAAAGCATTCACAGCATTACTGCGTGACGGCATCTGTAAATAAGGTGAATTTTATGAATCCTATTGAAGTTGGCGAATTGGTAACCCTTAGAGCATCTATCAATTATACAGGGCATACTTCAATGGTGGTTGGTGTTCGCGTAGAATCGGAGGATATTAAAACAGGTAAACGTAAACATTGTAATTCTTCATATTTTACAATGGTTGCGAAAGATGAGCTAGGAAATAATGTTGCCATCCCAGGTTTGATTATCGAAAATGAACAGGGTGTTAGGCGTTTTTCCAGAAGTATTCGTCGCAAAGAACAGTCTATAAAGAGGAGTTCAAAATTTAAGGCATCGGAATTCAAAGTAGAGAATCATCTCAAGCGATTAGAAGGTGAGAACATGAAACTAAATCTTAATGAATAATAGTAATAATTAACAACACTTTTATGGCTAGCACTTATGATTTTGGTTTAGTGGGATTGGGTGTTATGGGCCGTAATTTTATCTTGAATGTGGCTGATAATGGTTTCACTGCATTAGGTCATGATCTTGATGAAAATAAGGTTGCTGAGCTTAAAAAAGAGGGTGGAGAGCCTAAAAAGGTCAATGCCACAACCAACATTCGAACCTTTGTCCACTCGCTCAAAACTCCCAGAAAAATTATGCTATTAGTGCCTGCAGGGAAAATTGTAGATAGTGTAATAGAAAGCCTTTTACCAATTTTGGAATCGAATGATATCATCATTGATGGTGGTAATTCTTTTTTCACCGATACAGATAGAAGGGAATCCTATTTGCAATCCAAAGGAATCCATTTTTTTGGTGCCGGTGTTTCTGGCGGGGCTAAAGGTGCCAGATTTGGCCCAAGCATCATGCCTGGTGGATCCAAGGAAGCCTACAAGGAAGTACAGCCCATTTTCGAAGCTGTGGCCGCTAAATTTAATGAAGAGCCTTGTGTAGCCTATTTAGGGCCCAAATCTGCCGGAAATTATGTTAAAATGGTGCACAATGGGATTGAATATGGATTAATGCAGATGACCTCGGAAATTTATGATATTCTAAAAAGAGCGGGTAATTACAATAACAAAGAACTTCATGGGATATTTGCAAAATGGAACGAAGGAAGATTACAGTCCTTTTTAATTGAAATCACCTCAGGGATACTAATAAAAGAAGATAGTAAAAGTGATGGTTATTTGGTGGATAGGATATTGGATAAGGCCAAACAAAAAGGAACAGGTAAATGGACCTCCCAAAACGCAATGGATCTGGGTATACCGCTCCCCTCTATCGATATTGCCGTTAGTATGCGCGAAATCTCCGCACTAAAAAATCAGCGTGTGCAAGCGGATAAACTTTATAATCGACCTACAATTAAAAATCTGGATAAAAAAGAAATTGCGAAATTGGCAGAAGAGGCACTCTATTTTGCATTTATAATCACATATGCACAAGGTTTGCATCAACTAGCTATGGCCTCAAAGGAATATGGTTATGAATTGGATTTAGGCGTTGTTGCCAAAATATGGAGGGCAGGATGCATAATTAGAGCTGCTCTTTTGGAAGATATTTCCAAGGCTTATTCAAATAACGCTGAACTAAATCACCTTTTACTTGAACCTAATTTTGTGGAAAAAATTCAATCGACCGTCGACTCTGCTAGAAAATTGGTTTCGTTTGCTGTCAAAAATGGCATTCCACTTCCCGGAATTACTAATTCCTTGGTATATTTTGATGCATTTACATCCAAAAGATTACCGTTGAATCTAATACAGGCACAGAGGGATTATTTTGGTTCGCATACCTATGAAAGAACAGATATGCAAGGTGTTTTTCATACTGAATGGGAGGAATAGCGGACTATTTGCTCAAATACATTTTTCGTCTTGCATAAAGTTCATAAAAAGCATCATCCTTTAAACTATCTATAAAAAGGATACTTTCACCCGTACTTTTCATTTCAGGTCCTAAATTCTTGTTCACGTTGGGGAATTTATTGAATGAAAAGACAGGCTGCTTTATTGCAAAACCTTCAAGTTGTGGATTAAACTTGAAATCCTTCACCATTTTTTCACCCAACATAACCTTAGTAGCATAATTCACATAAGGCTCTTTGTAAGCCTTTGCGATAAACGGAACCGTCCTTGAAGCTCTTGGATTCGCCTCGATAATATAAACGATATCATCTTTGATGGCAAACTGTATGTTAATCAGTCCCACAGTTTTTAAGGCTAGGGCAATTTTTTTTGTGTGATCCTTAATTTGTTGCATCACAAATTCCCCTAAATTGAAGGGTGGTAATGTCGCATTTGAATCCCCAGAGTGAATACCACAAGGTTCAATATGTTCCATGATACCAATTATATAGACATCCTTACCATCACAAATGGCGTCAGCTTCCGCTTCAATTGCACCATCTAGATAATGATCTAAAAGCAATTTGTTGTTTGGTATCTTCCTCAATAAATCAACAACATGTTTCTCTAATTCCTCCTTGTTAATTACGATTTTCATTCCTTGACCCCCTAAAACATAGGAAGGTCTTACCAGTAATGGAAAATCCAATGTATCTGCCAATTCCAAAGCCTCATCAGCCGTTTCAGCGACGCCAAATGGTGGAAACGGAATATTATTTTCCAATAATAGTTTTGAGAAACTGCCCCTATCTTCCGCTAAATCCAAGGCTTGGAAACTGGTCCCAATAATTTTGATCCCATATTTATCAAGCTTTTCGGCAAGTTTCAAAGCAGTTTGTCCACCTAATTGGACTATTACTCCCTCAGGCTTTTCATGGCGTATTATGTCATAAATATGTTCCCAAAAAACTGGCTCAAAATATAATTTATCGGCTGTATCAAAATCTGTGGAAACCGTTTCCGGATTACAATTGATCATAATCGTTTCGTACCCACACTCTGCTGCTGCCAAAACCCCATGTACACAACAATAATCAAACTCAATTCCTTGCCCAATCCTATTTGGCCCGGAACCTAGAACCACTATCTTTTTCTTGTCGGTAACGATACTGTCATTCTGAACAAATTTCTTACCATCGGCAGTTTCATATTCAGCTTCAAAAGTTGAATAATAATAAGGTGTCATCGCCTTGAATTCCGCCGCGCAAGTATCTACCAATTTATAAACCCTATTTACATTTAGTTCTTCCCGTTTTTTATAAACTTCACTTTCAAAACATTCAAGCATATGGGCAATCTGCCTATCGGCAAAACCTTTTTGTTTGGCTTCCAACAAAAGATCTTTTGGAAGACTTGCTATTGTATATTCAGATATTTTCTTTTCAAGATAATTTAGTTCCTCATACTGTTTTAAGAACCACATATCAATTTTAGTTATTTCATGAATCCTATTCAATGGTATTCCCAATTGAATCGCATCATAAATAACAAAAACCCTATCCCAACTGGGAATGGTCAACTTTTTTATTATTTGCTCATAGTCTTTATAACCTTTGCCATCTGCCCCTAAACCGTTTCTTTTTATTTCCAAGGATTGTGTTGCTTTGTGCAAAGCCTCTTGGAAAGAACGACCTATACCCATGACTTCCCCGACCGATTTCATTTGCAAGCCCAAAGTTCTATCTGATCCTTCGAATTTATCGAAATTCCATCTCGGTATTTTAACAATTACATAGTCTAAGGTAGGTTCAAATAGTGCGGATGTTGATTTTGTGATTTGATTATCCAATTCATCCAAGTGATAGCCAATTGCTAATTTGGCGGCGATTTTAGCTATGGGATAACCTGTTGCTTTCGACGCTAAAGCCGATGATCGTGATACTCTTGGATTAATCTCTATGGCAATAATATCTTCCTTTTCATCCGGGCTTACGGCGAACTGTACATTACAACCACCTGCAAAATCGCCAATACTGCGCATCATTTTTATGGCCATGTCGCGCATTCTTTGGTAAGTTCTGTCAGACAAGGTCATAGCTGGTGCCACGGTAATCGAATCACCCGTATGTATGCCCATGGGATCCATATTCTCAATGGTACAGATAATGACCACATTATCGTTTTTGTCACGGAGTAATTCCAACTCATATTCCTTCCAACCCATTAGGGCCTTGTCTATCATTACCTCATGAATTGGCGAAATCTCAAGTCCCCTACTCAGTAGTTCATCAAAATCCTCTGGCTTGTAAACGATAGAAGCGCCTGCACCGCCTAAAGTATATGATGCCCTAATAACCAAAGGGAAACCAAATTCCTGGGCTATTTCCTTACCTTTTAAAAATGAAGTTGCCGTTGCTTGTGGCGCCATTCCAATGCCAATTTTCAGCATTAGTTCACGAAATTTCTCGCGATCCTCGGTAATATTAATGGCATCGATATCAACCCCGATGATTTCAACATTAAAATCTTCCCATATGCCTTTTTCATCGGCCTCTATACAAAGGTTTAAGGCTGTTTGGCCACCCATAGTCGGTAAGACAGCATCAATTTGTGGATGTTCCTTTAATATTTCAAGAATTGATTTAGTCGTCAAAGGTTTCAAGTATACATGATCCGCCATGGTGGGATCCGTCATGATCGTTGCTGGGTTACTGTTAATCAATACCGTCTCGATCCCGTCTTCCCGCAAACTACGAAGGGCTTGGGACCCAGAATAATCGAACTCACATGCTTGGCCTATTACGATTGGGCCTGACCCTATTATCAATATCGACTTTAAATCTTTTCTTCTAGGCATTCTATTTTAGTATTTGTTAACCACTTCCATGATGCGCAAAATAGTACATCTTAAGCAAAAAAAAGGTGCTACTTTTAGAAAAGTAACACCTTAATATTTTATAAAATATTCAATCATTATTTTTTGTGTCTCGGCTCAGAGGATACAGATAATTTTTTTCTTCCTTTAGCTCTTCTTCTTGCAAGAACTTTTCTTCCATTAACAGTAGCCATACGCTCTCTAAAGCCATGCTTGTTTTTCCTCTTTCTTTTTGATGGTTGATATGTTCTCTTTTGACCTGGCATTTTCGATTCCTTTTCGTTGATGTATTGTAAAGCAGAACAATCTGCAAAACTGGGCGCAAATATACAAAGAGTTTTCGCTTTGGCAAACCTAATTAAAAAAATATTTTTTTAGGATAGCCTACCTGCCAGCAGGCAGGTTTTTATTACTTTTGGCGAACATTTAATTTATATCCCAAAAATCAATAATTCCTACGAATTAATAAAATAATACCATGTTTAACAAAAACATTAAACTAGTAATAACAGGTTTGATTATCGCCTATGCGATATATCAATTTATTGAAGGTAACATAGGAAATGGTATTTCCTTGATACTCTTTTCATTGATATTCATTTTCCTCTATTTTAGAAACGAAATGATCCTTCTTGCCTTTCTAAGAATGAGAAAGCAGGATATGGAAGGAACCCAGAAATGGTTGGATAGAATTAAAAATCCAGAAACAGCCCTTATTACAAAACAACAAGGTTACTATAACTATCTTCATGGTATCCTACATTCACAAAAGAATTTGACCCAGGCTGAGAAATTCTTTAAAAAAGCTCTAAAATTAGGACTCACGATGGATTATGACGTAGCTATGGCCAAATTAAGTTTGGCAGGTATCGCCATGCAAAAACGTCGTAAAAGGGAAGCAACCACTTTATTGAACGAAGCCAAGAAATTGGACAAGAACAACATGCTTACAGAGCAAATAAAGATGATGCAACAGCAAATGAAGAAAATATAGTCTTCCTATTCAACGGTATTATAATATCCCTTATTAGGAATTTCTATAGTGTATTTTTTTCCTGAACTATTGTTCAAATGCGGTTCCCGTAACCAAGGATTGTGCCTTTTTAAAATTTTGTAGTTTATCCCATACTGACTTGAAAAGTCCGCAAAACTAGTGATTGGTTCGTTTACCTCTACTTTGAAAGTAGGAATGGAGTTGTACATATCGTCCTTATCAATATCAAAACCATATTTATCCGGGCTTGAAAGAATTTCCTTAATGGCCATTATTCTGAAAACATATCTTCCAGTTTCATCGCCTAATAACAAATCATAGTAATTATCTACTTTCTGAATGCCCATGAACTTGCTAATTGATCCTGGCCCTGCATTATAAGTAGCAGCAGTCATCGTCCAACTTCCATATTTCTCCTTCCATTTGTTTAAATAATCGCAAGCCACTTGAGTCGATTTTTCCAAGTGATAACGTTCATCAACATTACTGTTGATTTCCAGTCCATATTCTTTACCAGTAGGCTTCATAATTTGCCAAAAACCAGTTGCACCGGCATGGGAAACCACATTTTGGAGTCCACTCTCTGCAACAGCCAAATATTTAAAATCATCTGGAATTCCGTTTTTGGCCAAAATAGGCTCAATAATGGGAAAGTACTTATTGGCCCGTTTCATCAAAAGAAGGGCGTTGGACTGCCAGTAGGTATTCACCAAAAATTCCCTATCCACGCGTTCCATAATCTCAGGATCATTTTGTGGTACGATCTCACCAGCAAAATTAAGGTCTTCAGGAATATCAATAGCAGATATCCTATATGAATTGGATACATTCTTTTCAATATCGTTTTCAACAACATCTTGAATATTTGAGTCAGTTGAAGTAGTGTTCTGGACCGCAAATATTAGGGTAGTAATAACAAAAAACACACCCAATAGCATTAAAATATTCTTTAAAATTTTCATAATTCTTAGTTAGCTTTGTACTCAAAGGTATTAATACAACTCACTTATTCCAAAATAATTGTGGGTAAGTGTTCATTAAACCATCTGGCACGGTGTATAATCATTGTATGGGTCCCGTTTTTCACGGCTATACAATCCTTTATATGGCTTATGGGAAAAACAGCATCTTTTTCACCATGAATATGGATTATATTTTTTGGTAATTCTGTTTGTTTCCAGTTAACCAATTGATCAATAGACCAGTCAATATAATATTTATCCCTGATAGATAAATATTGTTCATATAGCATTAGTCTCTTGTTCACCGATTCCCCAAAAGCGTATTTTGTCAATAATTCCACGTTGTTAACCAAACCGGTTGGTAAAAGTTTATGAATTTTGGTGTATTTGGCAAAAATCATTTTTTTTGGCAATTCCGAACTGTGTTTAACACTGGAAACAACAATCACTTTTTTGACCGGAATAATTTTGGCCATTTCCTGAACTAAAATCCCACCAAAAGAAACGCCCACCAGTACGGGGTTTTCATGTTCAATGCTTTCTGTCATTTTCTTAGCGTAATCAGTAAGCGACATGTTTTTATCAGGAACAAACCACTCTAATAGGTGTAAATCAAAATAATCTTCAGGTAGCCTGATATTTTCAAATATTGATGAATTAGCGGCCATTCCAGGCATAAAGTAAACGTGTAATTTGTCTTTATTCATATTGCGAAACATTACGAATTTCTTAGGGAATTCGTAATTTTTTTATTACTTTTGTAAACAGTTTTCAAATAACCCCATTCTTTTTAAGTACCCAGTAAAAATATGAAATTGCGATAAGAGACCATCGTGATTTTTTTATCTAGACCAATTTTAAAATCAAACTATATGAATGAATTAGAAATTAAAGACAATAGTTTCCTGCGTCAGTTTGAAGCTAGAGTCGATGGTCATCTCGCGAAGATCGAGTATTCTTCACAGGAACGAAAGGTTTTTTTAACCAAATTAGTAGTCCCTGAGGAAATTACAAAAGATGGTTTTAAAGAGGATTTTATTAAATCGGTTTTGCATCATATTCAAGATCAAAACCAAAGGGTAGTGCCAACAAGCCCTCAAATTGCAGGTTTTTTAAGAAAAAACAGGCAATACAAAGAAATGCTTCCGGTTGGTATTCGAATATAATTGGAAAAAGAAGAAAAAAAATCCCGCTCAAAATGAGCGGGATTTTTTTATGCCGTTATATTACTGTTAACAAATTCAATCCTTACCAAGCCATCGACATCTATCGCTTTTAGGGTTACTTTATGCAAGGTATTGACCAATTTCGGGTCCCAAGGGTATTTGACTTTTACATAATTCTCTGTAAATCCGTTAATATAACCCTCCTTGTTTTCGCCTTCAAATAATACAGTTCCCATGAATCCTATCTGACTTTCATAAAATGCCCTCCGCTTTTTAACAGACAAAGTTCTGAGCATCTTACTTCTTTTATTGCGGATTTTCTTTGGTACGGGATTATTCATTATTGCTGCAGGGGTATTATCCCTTTCTGAATATGTGAATACATGCAAATAAGATATATCCAGTTCATTTAAAAAGCGATATGTTTCTAAAAAACGCCCCTCACTTTCCCCAGGAAAACCTACTATTACATCAACCCCAATACAAGCATTGGGCATTACATCCTTAATTTTGTTTACCCGGTCAACATACAAGTCCTTTAAATAACGACGTTTCATTTGTTTTAGAATTTCATCGCTACCACTTTGTAGGGGGATATGAAAATGAGGCACGAATGAATTACTTTTTGAAACGAATTCTATAGTTTCATTCTTTAAAAGATTAGGTTCTATAGATGATATACGAAGTCTGTGAATGCCTTCTACCCTATCCAAAGCTTCAACCAATTCTAAAAACGTATGTTCATGTTTTTTGTTACCGAATTCACCTTTGCCAAAATCCCCGATATTGACTCCTGTCAATACAATTTCCTTGATTCCTTTTTTAGAGATTTCAGCCGCATTTTTCAATACATTCTCCAAGGTATCGCTTCTTGAGATCCCCCTTGCCATGGGTATTGTACAAAAAGTACACCTATAGTCACAACCATCCTGTACTTTTAAAAAAGCACGGGTACGGTCTCCAATAGCATAACTACCAACGTAAAAATCAGCTTCTTCGATTTCACATGAATGTACTTCACCAAAATCGTTTTTGGATAGGTCATTTATATAGTCCGCAATTTTAAATTTTTCTGTAGCCCCCAAAACCAAATCAACCCCACCCACATTAGCCAATTCTTCAGGCTTTAATTGTGCATAACAACCAATCGCGGCCACAAAAGCCTCCGGATTAATATTTAATGCCTTTTTCACTATTGATTTAAATCGTTTATCCGCATTCTCAGTCACCGAACAGGTATTGATAACATACATATCGGCATGTTCAGAGAAGTCCACCCGCTCAAAGCCTTCCTCCGTGAATCCTCTTGCAATAGTGGAGGTTTCAGAATAGTTAAGCTTACAGCCCAAAGTATAAAAAGCAACTTTTTTCTTCATGTAGAATTATAGTCCTGATTTTCGGACTTCAAATATACCAAGATAAGTTGAAAGTCGATAATCAGTGGTCGGTGGTCGGTGGTCGGTGGTCGGTGGTCGGTGGTCGGTGGTCGGTGGTCGGTAGGAAATATCAAAATTACGATTCAACTGGTGGTATCAATAAAAATCAAATCAAATTGTTTCAGTATAACATTTCAAATTGACTAATTGAATCAATAATTCCTCCACTTTTTGGTCAGTTCAAAAACATGGTTAAGAATATTGGCTTCTTTTTCATCAAACTCGACCCCGCGTCTGGCCATCATTACCTTGGCAGCCTCAAAAGCCTTAATGGTAGGATAGGTGGTGAATCCCGATGCCCCGCCCCAACTAAAACTGGGAACGAAATTCCTGGGAAATCCGGGCACATAAATATTGCAATTAACCCCTATTACGGTTCCGGTGTTGAACATGGTATTTATTGCGGTCTTGCTATGGTCGCCCATCATTAGGCCACAGAACTGCAGCCCTGTTTGCTCAAAGCTTTCCGTGGCATAGTTCCACATACGCACTTTTGCATAGTTGTTCTTAAGGTTCGAATTGTTGGAATCGGCTCCGATATTGCACCATTCCCCTAATACAGAATTCCCCAAATAACCTTCATGGCCCTTGCTGGAATAACCGAATATGACCGAGTTGCTTATTTCACCACAAACTTTACCAAAAGGACCAACCGTTGTTGCACCATACATTTTACCGCCCATTTTCACTACCGCATTATTACAAAGGGCAAAAGCGCCACGAATAAGGCTTCCTTCCCAAATTTCGGAATCCTTGCCTAAATATATAGGGCCTTCAGTAGCATTTAAAATACTGTATTCTACCTTGGCGCCTTCTTCCAAGAATATGTTCCCTGGATTTATAAGGTTGTTCGTTTTCGATATAGGTGCACTCTCCCTTCCTTCCGTGATTAGGTCAAAATCAGCTTGAAGAGCTATGTGGTTTTTTGAAAAAATATCCCAGGTATTTTCAATTCTCAGAACATTCCCATCAAATTCAATATTCTTACAGCTTAAAAAATCAACCTCTTGTGATTCTTCAGCGTAAAAGGCAATAACTTCTTGGTCATGAAAAATTGCTTCATTCTTTTTTAATTTTTTTACCAGGGAAACCAATTCCTTGTTCGGCAAAAAAGAGGCGTTGATCAATACATTCCCTTCCATTTCAACCATCGGATATTTCTCAGAAAGATAATCCTCTGTAACCGTTGTAGTAGTTGTATTAAGGTATTTCTCCCATTTCTCACGAATGGTCAGGATACCAATCCTAATATCGGCAACAGGTCGGGTAAATGTAAAAGGTAACAAAGCTTCCCTAATCGTACCATCAAACAGAATATAATTCATTGATTGTATTTTAAACAAAATTAAAAAATAATGCCCCCGATAATAACTATCGAGGGCATAAGTTTATTGTTGAAAAATATTCTTCTTCTATTCTTCTTCTTCTTCTTTCTTTTCCACTTTTTGGAATTTCTTGTACTTGCTCTTGAATTTATCAATTCGTCCTGCAGTATCCAAGAATTTGGCTTTACCGGTATAAAAAGGGTGTGATGTTCTGGATATTTCCAATTTCACCAAAGGATATTCAACTCCGTCTACTTCCAACGTTTCTTTGGTGTTAGCTGTAGATTTCGTTAAAAATACTTCTTCATTGGACATATCCTTGAATGCTACCAATCTATAATTCTCTGGGTGAATACCTTTTCTCATCGTAAAAAACTTTAAACCTTCTAATTTTAGAGCTGCAAATTTAAGTATTTTTCGCAAAAGGACAATTTAATTTTTTAAAAAAGAAAAATAAATAATTTGTACCTTTAATTGTAACGATTCCTTAATAAAATCAACTAATTAAAAAATCAACTAAATTTATTAAAAATGGAAGAAAATCAACCAAAAACAGGGAAATATGCTTTAAACTTCGGTTTATTATTAGGTATTGTGAGTGTGGTATTCGGCATAATGCTATACTCTATGGATATGCATTACGATCAAGGTTGGGGTGTTCGAGGTGTTCAAATTGCATTGATGATTGCCGCAATCATGTTTGGAATATTACAATTCAAAAAAGCCAATGGGGGCTTTTTGACTATCTCCGAAGCTTTAAAATTAGGTGCTGGTATCTCCTTGGTCGCAGCAATTATTGGTATTATTTATTTTTATTTGCTTTCGAACTTTATTGAACCCGATTTCATGGATAAAATGTACGAAATAGGTAAACAAACTGCTATGGAAAATAATCCAAAACTTACCGAGGAACAAATAGATCAAGGCATAGAAATGCAAAAAGGTTTTGCTTGGCTAACCTATCCGATAATTCTAATTTTTAATATTTTAATGGGTCTTATCTTTGGACTAATAGGCGGTTTGATCATGAAAAAACAAAAACAAGCGTAATAATTTCAAAAAATAGTACTTTTGAAATGGTTTTCACCCGACCAATTATTTTTTAAAATCGCGACCTGCCCGATGGGCAGCGGGGTGTAATTTGCAAACAGTCATTTCAATTGGCGACCACCAATTGTACTCATTTCAGAAGTACTAAATGAATATATCTGTAGTAATACCCTTACTAAACGAAGAAGAATCATTAAATGAGCTCCACGATTGGATTGCAGAAGTGATGCAATCCAATCATTTTTTATATGAAATTCTTTTTATTGATGATGGAAGTACCGATGCTTCATGGAGCGTTATCTCAAAGTTATCGGTAAAGAACCCCAATGTAAAAGGTATTCGTTTTCAAAAGAATTTTGGGAAATCGCAAGCATTACATGCAGGTTTTAAAGAGGCCCAAGGAAATGTAATCATAACTATGGATGCCGACCTTCAGGATAATCCCGAGGAAATCCCGGAATTATATAGTTTAATCGAAAATGAGGGGTATGACCTTATTTCGGGGTGGAAGAAAAAAAGGTACGATTCCGTAATTACCAAAAACATTCCCTCAAAATTATTCAATTGGGCGGCACGAAAAACATCAGGTGTTAAACTACATGATTTTAATTGTGGGTTAAAAGCCTTTAAAAAAGAGGTTATAAAAAATATAGAGCTGCGAGGTGAAATGCACAGATACATACCTGTTTTGGCAAAAAGTGCAGGATTTTCGAATATCGGTGAAAAAATAGTACAGCATCAGGCTCGTAAATATGGTAAAACAAAATTCGGCATGGAAAGATTTATCAATGGATTTTTGGATTTGATTACCATCTGGTTTGTTTCAAAATTTGGGCGTAGACCTATGCATTTGTTTGGGGCTTTAGGGGTTATGATGTTTATTATTGGATTCGGATTCGCCCTTTATCTTGGAATTGACAAACTATTTTTTAACCCTACCGCAAGACTCATTACTGAACGACCGGAATTTTTCATCGCACTTACAGCTATGATTATTGGTACCCAACTATTTTTAGCAGGCTTTTTAGGGGAAATAATGGTTAGGTCAAGAAAAAATGAATCACGTTATACTATATCTGAAGAAATAAATCTAAACAAAAAAGAAGAACGATATTCTTTGTAAATTAACTCATCAAAACTAATTGCCTTTATGGATTCGATTTTAAATACCGCTAAAAGCTGGCTAACCGATTTTTTTGACGCTGAGGTCAAACAAGAAATACAAAACCTTATTGCAAATGACCCCGAGGAATTAAAAGACAGGTTCTATAAGAACATGGAATTTGGGACGGGTGGTATGCGCGGCCTCATGGGTGTCGGCACCAACAGAATCAATAAATACACTCTTGGCAAAAGTACCCAGGGATTAAGCAACTACATTAAAAAAGTGTATCCCGATGCAGATAAAAAAGTTGTTATCGCCTATGATTGCCGCCATAATAGCGATACTCTGGCCAGAACGGTAGCAGAAGTGTTCTCAGCAAACGGAATAAAGGTATTTCTGTTTTCAGAACTTAGAACCACGCCTGAGCTTTCATTCGCTGTGCGATATTTAAATTGCCACGCCGGTATTGTTTTGACCGCATCACATAATCCTCCAGAATATAATGGTTATAAGGTATATTGGACCGATGGTGGACAAATTGTTCCGCCCCAAGATGGGGAAATAATTTCAGAGATTGATAAACTATCCTATGAAGATATAAACTTCAATGCCAATCAAAACTTAATTGAACTCATTGATAAGGAGGTTGATGAGGCTTTTATAAGCGCTTCGGTAGCCAACGGAAACTTCAATGCTGCTGGGAAGGATGATTTCAAGATAGTTTTTACTTCATTGCATGGTACATCGATTACGGCAATTCCTGAAGTATTGAGACGTGCGGGATACAAAAATGTAACCATAGTCGAAGAACAAGCAAAGCCAGACGGTAACTTCCCTACAGTCATATCCCCTAATCCTGAAGAACCTGAAGCATTATCGATTGCCATTAAAAAAGCAGAGGAAATTGGTGCAGATATGGTGGTTGGCACGGACCCGGATAGCGATAGATTGGGTATTGCCGTTAGAAATTTAGAAGGTGAAATGGAATTGCTCAATGGTAACCAGACCATGATGCAGATGACAAAATTCCTTCTCGATAAACGTGAGGAAAAAGGAATGCAAGGAAATGAATTCATCGCCTCTACTATCGTTTCAACCCCAATGATGATTGCTTTGGCAAAAGCGTACAACGTAGAATGCAAGGTTGCATTGACGGGTTTTAAGTGGATTGCCAAGATGATAAAGGATTTTCCAAACCAGCATTTCGTTGGTGGTGGGGAAGAAAGCTTCGGTTTTATGGTAGGTGATTTTGTTAGGGATAAGGACGCGGTCACCGCTACCCTGCTTGCTTGCGAAATTGCAGCTAATGCAAAAGCCAAAGGCAGTTCTTTTTACAAAGACCTTATCCAATGTTATGTTGATTATGGTTATTATATGGAGAAATTGATTTCGATGACCAAAAAGGGCATCAGTGGTGCCGAGGAAATAAAACAAATGATGGTCGATTATCGCGAGAATCCTATTCATGAAATTGATGGTTCAAAAGTAGAATGGATCCATGATTACAATTCTTCCATCGCGAAAAATCTAATTACCGGAAAAACCGAAACCATAAATATTCCAAAATCAAATGTATTGATCTATACTACTGAAGATGGAACCCGTATGGCAGCAAGACCAAGTGGTACCGAACCAAAAATCAAATTCTATTTTAGTATAAATGCAAAATTGGATAAAGCCGATAATTTCAAAAAGGTAGGTAAGGAATTGGAAGCCAAAATCAATAGGATCGTTAGCGAATTGAAACTCGGTTAATGGACTATTTTAAAAAAATCCTTCGCTTCGCGAAACCATACAAGAAATACGGATTTCTAAACATTTTCTTCAATATTCTTTATGCATTATTCAGTGCACTTTCATTTGCTGCATTGATACCTATGCTGGATGTATTGTTCAAACCAGATAAAAAAGTGTTTGAAGAGCCTGTATATTCAGGGTTTAGCAATCTAAAGGATTATCTTCAAGATTTAATCAATTACAAAGTTACTGCATATTCTGGCGATGATGAGATGAAGGGCCTTGTATTGGTAATAGGTCTGGTATTGTTTCTTTTTCTTTTCAAGAATGTTTTCAACTATTTGGCGATGTACTTTATTACATTTTTAAGAAATGGTGTACTTAAAGATATCAGGAATAAGATGTACCAAAAAATAGTGGACCTACCCATTTCTTTTTATTCCGAAAAAAGAAAGGGTGATGTTATTGCCCGTATTACTTCAGACGTACTTGAAATACAGCATTCATTTCTTTCAGTTTTGGAATTGATAGTGAGGGAGCCATTGACGATTTTGTTCACAATTATCATAATGTTTGGGATTAGCACTAAACTCACCTTTTTTGTTTTTGTTTTTATTCCAATAGCAGGAATGATTATTTCCAGAATAGGCAAAACACTTAAAAAGAAATCGGATCGAGTTCAGAAAGAACAGGGCGAATTTTTATCCATTGTTGAGGAAACTTTAGGCGGTCTCCGGGTTATCAAGGCATTCAATGCAGAATCACGGTTCTATAAAACTTTTAGCAACTCGACTGAACGCTTTTTTAAATTTTCCAACAAACTATTGAACCGTCAAAACCTTGCTTCCCCTACCGGAGAGTTTTTGGGTATTTTGGTTATTGGCGCACTGTTGTGGTTTGGCGGTAAAATGGTATTGGTCGATAAAACCTTGGACGCTTCATCATTTATAGCTTATATGGGATTGGCTTATAATATTTTGACCCCTGCCAAAGCCATTAGTAAAGCGTCATACGGAGTTAAAAAAGGAAATGCAGCTGCAGAGAGGGTGTTGGAGATATTGGAAACTGAAAACCAAATCATCGATAAGAAAAATGCAATAATCAAATCCGATTTTGAAAAAGAAATATCATTGAAAAATATTTCATTCAAATACGAAGATGAGCTCGTCCTAAAGAAATTCAATTTAAATGTCCCTAAAGGTGCAACAGTTGCCTTGGTAGGTCAATCTGGGAGTGGCAAAAGCACCATTGCCAATCTAGTGACCCGTTTTTATGATGTTAATGATGGGAGCATCACAATCGATGGAACCAATATCAAGGATATCACAAAAAAGTCATTACGTAACTTAATGGGTTTGGTTACCCAGGATTCCATCCTATTCAACGATACTGTTCGTAACAATATAAGTATGGGTTTGGAAAATGCGACAGATGAAGAAATCATCGAAGCGGCTAAAATTGCGAATGCCCATGACTTTATCATGGAACTCCCTAGCGGTTATGCAACAAATATCGGGGATAGCGGCAACAAATTGAGCGGGGGTCAAAAACAGCGATTGTCTATAGCAAGGGCTGTACTTAAAAATCCCCCAATCATGATTTTGGACGAAGCCACATCGGCCTTGGATACCGAAAGTGAAAGATTGGTACAAGAAGCTCTTGAAAAAATGATGCTCAATAGAACCTCAATTGTTATCGCGCATAGATTATCGACCATACAAAACGCAAACACCATAGTTGTTCTTCAAAAAGGTGAAATTGTAGAGCAAGGATCACATTCAGAACTGTTGGCAAAAAATGGAGCTTATAAAAAGCTCGTTCAGATGCAATCTTTCGCCCACTAGCCCTCAATCGGACCTATTAAACCTTTTCTTAATTTTATAGTCCAATACTAAACTTAAGTAATATCGTTTGATCGTCGAAGAAACTTTAGTAAACGAATTAAAACAACTGGAAACCCAGGCAAAGGCCTTTGAGGTGTTGGTAAACACTTACAAAGAGCGTTTATATTGGCATATACGAAGAATTGTGTTGGATCACGATGATACCGACGATGTGCTGCAGAACACATTTATTAAAGTATATAAGAACATTGCAGGTTTTAAAGGCGATAGCAAATTATATTCTTGGATGTATAGAATCGCAACCAATGAGGCGTTGACATTTTTGAAAAAGAAATCGAAGAGAATAGGATTAAGTGATTCTGAATTACAGGATAAGATGATCGGCAATTTACAGGCTGATGTTTATTTTGAGGGTGATGAAATACAGTTAAAGCTTCAGAAAGCTATAGCCGCACTGCCCGAAAAACAAAAACTTGTATTCAATATGAAATATTTTGAGGAGATGAAGTATGAAGAAATCTCTGAAATATTGAATACCTCAGTTGGCGGGTTGAAAGCATCCTATCATTTGGCAGTTAAAAAAGTAGAATCTTATTTAAAAGGGGATTAAACCTTTTAACATATTGATAGTCAAATTATAAACATGAATAAGAATAGTAACAAAAACAGTTTTAAGACTCCTGAAGGGTACTTCGAAGGGTTTACTGATAAGCTTTTGGATAAAATGTCTAATTTAGAAAGCAATCAGGAAGATTCTGTTTTACCTAAAAATGACGGTTTTACAATTCCTGATGGATACTTCGAGGGGTTAAACAAAAAAATCCAAGAAAAATTAACGGATACTCCCACTAAGGTCATCCCTTTACGCTCTTACAGAAAATATTATTATTTAGCGGCAGCATCTGTTGCTGCAATCCTACTTTTAACAATTGGACTGCAATTCAATCAAGGTCAAAATTTATCTTTTGAGGAATTGGCCGAAAGTGAGATTGAGAATTATTTTGAATTTAATGAATTAGGTCTCACCACCTATGAAATTGCCGAAGTTATTCCGGTCGATGAATTGGAGATTTCCGATATTCTAACAAATCAATTTAAAGACGAGAATATTATTGATTATTTAGATGACCATGTTGATGATATTGAAGAACTAAACCTAACAGATTATGATTATTAATAAAAACATAATGGCAATTCTCTTGCTATTCGTTGTTGCCTTATCCTATGGGCAAAGAAGACCGGACCAAGAGAAAATAAAATCCCTTAAAGTAGCTTATATTACAGAGAGCTTAAACCTAACAAGTTCCGAAGCTCAGGCTTTTTGGCCAATATATAATGCCCACGAAGAGAAAATGGAAGCATTTCGCAAAAAAGAACGTGCCAATATTTACGGTAAAATAAGGGATATGGAGTCGCTTTCTGATAATGAAGTTGAAGTTTTATTCGAGGATCTTGTCGCACTCGAAAATGAGAAACATAAGACCCAACAGCTATTCTTAAAGGATATTCGCAAAGTACTTTCCGCTAAAAAGACATTTTTACTATTGAAGACAGAAATTGGTTTTAAAAGAAGATTATTACAACAATATAGACAAAAACAAGGCGGTGGGCACTAGGGTCATTCCCGATAACTATCGGAATCGATGAATTACTATAAAAAGGGGCTATTTAGCTCCTTTTTTCATTAAACCATGTTCAATTAAAATAGTCAAAAAGACATAACCAGACCCTGCAACTATTTTTGGGTCAATAAAATTTAAGTTATGAAAAATTTGAAAATTATATTAGTGGTAATGGTTTTTTTGGGAACCCTGTTCTCTGCCAATGCACAAAGAAAGGTCGTTAAAGTATATCCGAAGCATGGTACGGTTGTAACTACTGTATATAAACCAAATGTGGTAATCCATAAAGGTGCTAAATTTCATTTCTCGGATGGTGTATGGTATAAAACCAGGGATAGAAATTTTGTGGTATGTGCTGCACCTATAGGTATTAGGGTAAGACATTTGCCAAGGGGATATAAAGTGGTTCGTGTAAATGGCCGAAAATTGTATAAGTACAAAGGCATCTGGTACAAGAAAAAAGGAAGAGGATATTTGGTAGTAAATGTTTAGAATTAATTGACGGTTATTCCAAATAACGGGGAATCCCTAGATCTAACTAGTATGGGATTCCTCATTTTGTTCGTAATGACAATCCCTCCAACTATCTGAACGTCAGTTTTGCAATTCGGTTTTTCCCCGCTGCATACCCAATTGAATCATTTAAAAACCGAATAGTATAGAACGATTCACTGGATAAATCAGACCATGCTTCCCCCATATTACTTGAATACGTAATTCCAGTGAAACCCAATGCCACCATACCTTTTCCATCGGAATTGGGAACAAATTGTATACAACTCTTATACGATGGGATTTTGCCGTCAGCAATCAAATTCCAAGTTTTTCCCCCATCTTTGGTTAGGGCCTTATTGGCGATAGGGTTTTCTGGTTTGGTGTAATCACCGCCGATTGCCACTCCTAAATTTTCATCATAAAAATCGATTGAGTAAATTCCCTGTGTAGGCTGATCCTTGATAATGGGCGTTTCAAAAACCGTCCATGTCTTGCCTTTGTCGCCTGAATAATATATTCTACTATCCGTGGTGGCAATCCAGACTTTGTCTCCTAAGGTTTTAATATTGGTATTACTAGCTGCAAAAGCACCTTCACCTTCAATCCCATTAGGTAAATTTGTACATGGGATTTTATTCCAGGTATTTCCCCCATCCCTAGTAATTATAATTGATAAACAACCGTTGACAGTATCCCCTATTGCAATTCCCTCTAAATCATTCCAAAAAGTCATGGCATCATAAAAAACTTTTTTCCCCACTTCTTGGTAGACCAAATCCATTTGCCCATTATCGCCTGTTTTATATAGTAATGCAGGATTGGCCACTGATAGCATAAAAAAATCGGTAGCGTTATGTGCTATTGCTCGAAATTCCGGCAAAATAGAATCATATTGTTGAACACTGGTCCTTATTTTGTTGTTTTTCAGGTCAATTGAACCAAAAACACCCCCGTTGGCTGCAAAAGCCAAGCTCCCTCCCATTATCTCAATTGCTCTGATACTAAGTGTGTCTACATAAAGTGTTTCAATCTGAACAGTTGTAAAAGGGTCTGGCTTTTGTTTTTTAGCACAACCAATTACCAAAATAAAAACAAGGAATAAGGAATAGTATCTCATTAGTACAAATTTTATCAAATGTAAAAGGAATGGTTTCTAAAACAATATCTTTGCAGCCTTAATTTTTTTAGAATGAAACTTCATAGAAATCTAGTATTCGCCGTGGTTGATGCTTTGGGACACATATTTAACGAAAGGGAATATGCTGATAAGGTAGTTCAGAAAGTGTTGAAGCACGACAAGCGATGGGGTTCCCGTGATAGGGGATTTATTGCAGAGACTACTTATGATATAGTTCGTTGGAAACGCTTATATGCCGAAATAGCTGAAGTAAAAGCTCCGTATAGCCGTGCGAATCTTTTTAGAATGTTTACCGTTTGGGCGGTATTACGAGGTATGGAACTTCCTGACTGGAAACAGTTGGAACCTGTACCTTCACGAAGAATTAAAGGAAAATTCGATGAGCTTTCCAAAATTAGAAAATACAAAGAATCTATCCCCGATTGGATGGATGAACTGGGGGAAAAAGCGTTGGGGGAAAAATTATGGACTAGCGAAATTGCTGCCTTAAACAAACAGGCCGATGTAATATTACGAGTAAATACTTTAAAAACCACCAAGGAGAAATTACGAAAAGCCTTGCTCGACGATGGTATTGTTGCCGAGCCCATTAAAGGCCATCCGAATGCCTTAGTACTAGCTGAAAGAGTAAATGTCTTTGTTACGCAATCTTTTAAAGATGGTTTTTTTGAGGTACAGGATGCTTCATCCCAATTGGTTTCAGAATTTTTGGAAGTTGAACCAGGACAACGTGTTGTTGATACTTGTGCAGGTGCAGGAGGAAAAACACTGCATCTTGCTGCCCTCATGCAAAATAAAGGGCAATTAATCGCCCTAGATATCTATGAAAACAAACTCAAAGAGCTAAAACGCAGAGCTCGAAGAAATGGGGCACATAATATTGAACCTAGAACCATCGACTCGACCAAGGTCATTAAGAAACTTTATAATAGTGCCGATAGGGTCCTTATCGATGCCCCCTGTACAGGTTTAGGGGTACTCAGAAGAAACCCCGACGCCAAATGGAAACTACAACCGGAATTCCTTGAAAAAATCACTAAGACGCAACAAGAAATTCTCAGAAGTTATAGCAAAATAGTTAAATCTGGTGGTAAATTGGTATATGCAACCTGTTCTATTCTACCACAAGAAAACAAGGATCAGGTAAAATCGTTTTTAGCATCTGAAGAAGGCAAGGATTTTTCTTTGGCCAAGGAAAAGAAAATCTATGCGTCAAAATCTGGCTTTGATGGTTTTTATATGGCAATGCTGGAAAAGAAGTAATCAACAATTCCCTTTGATAACTGTTAATTACTCTCCAAAAATAATACTGGAAAAAGATGTAAATTTGTACTTTCTCAAACCTAGCAATTTACAAGATTCATGATTCACTTTTTCGGGGATGTTACCAATAAGGTTTTTGCAGTACAGACTAGTCAAGAACTTTCTCAGGAAGACACAGATAAACTCATATGGTTGTTCGGCAACCAACCGAAGATAAACATGGCGTCTCTCGACGCCTTTTTTGTTGGTCCGCGCGCTGCAATGGTTACCCCATGGAGTACCAATGCCACCGAAATAACCCAAAACATGGGGGTAGCGGGGATAATTCGAATTGAGGAATTTAATTCGGTAAATCCAGATTTCATCGATTTCGATCCTATGCTTTCCCAAAAATATAGTGCCTTGACACAGGATATTTTCAAGATTGATGTCGTCCCGGAACCCATTTTGGAGATTGATGATGTCGCAGCCTATAATACTCAAGAAGGTCTTTCTTTGAGCGATGATGAAGTAGATTATTTGGAACAACTAACACAAAAAATAGGACGGAAATTGACAGATTCCGAGGTATTTGGTTTCAGTCAGGTGAATTCCGAACATTGTCGACATAAAATATTTAACGGTACTTTCAATATTGATGGTAAAGAAATGCCCTCATCACTCTTTAAGCTGATTAAAAAAACATCCCAAGAAAATCACAACGATATTGTATCAGCCTACAAGGATAATGTCGCTTTTGTTAAAGGACCCAAAGTGGTACAATTCGCTCCCAAAACCGCGGACAAACCAGATTTTTATCAGGAAGAGGAATTTGAGTCGGTCATTTCATTGAAAGCGGAAACCCATAATTTCCCAACAACAGTAGAACCATTTAATGGGGCTGCTACAGGTTCAGGAGGTGAAATTCGCGATCGTTTGGCAGGTGGTAAGGGATCTCTGCCTTTAGCAGGAACTGCAGTTTACATGACGTCCTATTCTAGATTGGAAAAAGAACGACCTTGGGAAAAAGCCATGCCTGAACGCGAATGGTTATACCAAACCCCAATGGATATTTTAATAAAAGCATCTAATGGTGCATCTGACTTTGGCAACAAATTTGGCCAGCCTTTAATTGTTGGTTCCATATTGACTTTCGAGCATACCGAAGACACTTCAACTGCGCTCAATGCAAGTGCGCGTCGCTTAGGCTTTGATAAAGTCATAATGCAAGCCGGTGGCATTGGTTATGGCAAGGCCGACCAAGCTTTAAAAGATACCCCTAAAAAAGGTGATAAAATAGTTATTCTAGGAGGTGACAACTACCGTATAGGAATGGGCGGAGCAGCCGTATCAAGTGCTGACACTGGCGAATTCAGCTCGTCAATTGAATTGAACGCTGTACAACGTTCAAACCCAGAAATGCAAAAAAGGGCTGCCAACGCTATTCGTGGCATGGTAGAAAGCGAAGTGAATCCAATTGTATCTATCCATGATCATGGGGCAGGCGGACATCTTAATTGTCTTTCTGAATTGGTTGAGGAGACGGGAGGTAAAATAGATCTGGATAAATTACCCATTGGGGACCCTACCCTATCGGCAAAAGAAATTATTGGTAACGAATCACAAGAAAGAATGGGATTGGTCATTGGTCAAAAAGACGTTGACCTGCTTCATAGGATTGCGGATCGTGAACGTTCCCCTATGTACGAAGTAGGTGATGTAACTGGTGATCATAAGTTTACATTCGAATCTAGCTCAAAGGGCGATAAACCTATGGATCTGGATTTAGAGGATATGTTCGGAAGCTCTCCTAAAACTGTAATGACCGACACCACCATTCAAAGAAACTATGCTAATCCACAGTATTCTTTAGAGCATTTTCATGATTATTTAGATCAAGTGCTGAAATTGGAGGCAGTGGCATGTAAAGACTGGTTGACGAACAAAGTTGACCGATGTGTTGGTGGCCGGGTTGCAAAACAGCAATGTGTGGGCCCCTTACAATTACCATTGAATAATTGCGGTGTAATGGCCTTGGATTTTAAGGGAAAAGAGGGCATCGCTACATCAATTGGCCACTCCCCTATTTCTGGTCTAATTGACCCCATCGCAGGAAGCAGAAATAGTATAACGGAATCTTTGACCAATATCATATGGGCACCAATGAAAAATGGATTGAAATCTATTTCATTATCCGCCAACTGGATGTGGCCCTGTAAGAATGAAGGGGAAGATGCTCGATTATATAAGGCCGTAAAAGCGATTTCGGATTTTGCTATTGAACTGGGCATCAATGTGCCCACAGGAAAAGATTCACTCTCCATGAAGCAGAAATATAAAGACGGGGATGTCATTTCACCAGGCACCGTAATTATATCAGCTGCAGGTAACTGTGATGATATTACCAAAGTAGTAGAACCTGTTTTACAAAAAGACGGTGGCAATATCTTCTATATCAACCTATCAAAAGACCACTATAGACTTGGTGGGTCTTCTTTTGCCCAAGTGTTGAACAAAATAGGAAATGAAGCTCCTACGGTTACTGATTCTGCCTATGTGAAAAATGTATTCAACACAATGCAAAAGGCCATTAGGGAAGAAAATATTCTTGCGGGTCATGACGTTGCATCTGGCGGATTGATAACCACTCTATTAGAAATGTGTTTTGCCGATACTGATTTGGGTGCTACGCTGGATTTATCGTCTTTGGGTGAAACGGATAGCATTAAATTGTTGTTTTCTGAAAATGCTGGAATCGTTTTTCAAGCTAAGGATGATTCAATTATTGAGTCCCTTTTGGCTGCCACTATCGATGTCAAAAAAATTGGGCACGTTACCAATGAATCCAAATTGACCATTAAAAATGGTGGAATGGAACTTGGTTTGAATGTATCTTCTTTAAGGGATACTTGGTTCAAAACCTCCTTCTTATTGGATAATAAACAAACAGCGAATAACCTGGCAAAAGATAGATTCGATAATTATAAGAACCAACCTTTAAAATATAATTTTCCAAAATCCTTTACAGGCGTCATTACCAATGAAATGAAGCAATCTGCCACAAATAAACAAACTCCTCATAATGGTAGACCCAAAGCGGCCATCTTACGGGAAAAAGGAAGTAACTCTGAACGGGAAATGGCCAATGCCATGTATTTGGCAGGTTTTGAAGTTAAGGATGTTCATATGACCGATTTGATTTCTGGCCGTGAAACCCTAGAGGACATAAAGTTTATTGGTGCCGTAGGCGGATTCTCAAACTCAGATGTATTAGGTAGTGCCAAAGGTTGGGCCGGAGCCTTTAAATACAATGATAAGGCCAACACGGCCTTGAAAAACTTTTTCGCTAGACCAGATACCTTGTCTGTTGGTATCTGCAATGGCTGTCAATTGTTCATGGAATTGGATTTAATCAACCCTGAACATGAAACCCATGGTAGAATGACCTACAACGATTCACATAAACACGAGAGCAATTTTACTTCAGTAACAATTCAGGAAAACAACTCGGTAATGCTTTCCTCAATGACAGGTACCACTTTGGGAGTCTGGATTTCCCATGGTGAAGGTAAATTTAACCTACCCCATCCAGAAAATCAATATGATATTGTTGCCATATATGGATATGAAGGTTATCCTGCAAACCCGAATGGTAGTGATTTCAATACGGCTATGCTTTGTGATAAAACAGGACGTCACTTGGTGACCATGCCACATATTGAACGTTCTATCTTTCCTTGGAACTGGGCAAACTACCCTACCGATAGAAATGATAAAGTATCCCCATGGATAGAGGCATTTATAAATGCTAGAAAATGGGTTGAAAAACATTGAATTATGATTCGCCAGGCAATAAAAAATGACCTCCCAGCGATTGTTCAAATGATTGCCAATGATGAATTGGGCAAGCTACGTGAAGATTATCAGGAACCGCTCCCGCAAAAATACCATGATGCCTTTGAGCTAATTAAAACAGACTCTAACCAAGAATTAGTTGTAATGGAAAACGGATCAGGCCAAATTATTGGAACACTGCAATTATCCTTTATTCAATACTTGACTTATCAAGGAGGAATTCGTGCTCAAATCGAAGCAGTTAGGGTGCATGAAGAATATCGTGGCAAAGGTATTGGACGACAATTATTTGAATGGGCTATACAACGGGCTATAGAAAAAGGGGCACATATAGTACAACTCACGACTGACAAAAAACGACCTGAGGCCATTCAATTTTATAAAAAATTAGGATTTACTTCCTCCCATTTAGGCATGAAGTTACACTTGATTAAATAACTGTAACTAACTGTATAAGAGTAATTTTAATAAAAAATAATCTTAAAATAAAGCTCCTTTATCCTAATTCAAATTAACCCACCCTACTATTCACTTTCTTTCTTCGAATAATCAGCATAAATGGCTCTTTCAAAAGCCTCCCAATGCTCAGCATTCATCCTGCCCGGAGTAAATAAGCATATACCTGTCGCACCATTTTCAATAGAACCTCTAATCGCCATCTCTATTTCGGAAGGCAATAGACCATGATTTTCGGGATCATTCTCAATCGTCTTGTTTTCAGGATTTGGACAAATGAACAACCCACTATAAACTGGTTTTGAATTGTTTACGGCCATAACTTCTTCCTTGGTTACTTCACCTACCCATTCAGGTAATTTTAAATAAAAGTCATTATAGTTCATTGGATAAATTGCATCCAAGTCCCATTTATTCCATTCTTGACGCACTAATTTTTTAGCGATACTCGGACCAGGGAAAACTGCAGCATTCAATACTTTTCCTTCTGCATGCACCACTTTGGCCAAACGGTTCACCATATTGGTAATTAGGTCATACCTAAGTTGTTTCCATTCCTGTACCTCGGAAGGGTCTTCAATTTCTTTAATATCAATTCCAATATCTATTCTCAATAGATCAATACTAAAGAATTCACAGATTATTATCAAGTATTTTATCAATCTCATTTTAGAATCCCGTCTGCTTTTCCTATTTTGCAATAACCTATCAGAAACTTAGTATGCACGAAATCACCAGGCTTTTTGACTTTCCGAATTACCAACTGGAAAAATACAATTTAGAAAAATCGCTTGTTTCTAAGTACAACGGCGAATGGGTAGCTACCTCTACCCAAGAATATATTGATAAAGCCAACGCAATTAGTAGGGGACTATTAAGATTGGGGGTTACCAAAAATGATAAAATCGCAGTCATTTCATTGACCAATAGAACGGAATGGAATATAATCGATATAGGAATTTTACAATTAGGCGCGCAAAATGTACCTATTTACCCTACAATATCACAAGAAGATTATCAGTATATCCTGAACCATAGCGAGGCAAAATATTGTTTTGTTTCTTGTATTGAAGTATTGGGGAAAATCGACCAAATAAAAGATAATGTCCCATCTTTAAAAGAGGTCTATTCTTTTGATACGATAGCAGGCTGCAAAAATTGGATAGAAGTTTTGGAATTGGGGGCTGACGCATCTAATCAAGATAAAGTGGAGGAGCATAAAAAAAGTGTTAAGCCCTATGACCTTGCTACGTTAATATACACTTCAGGCACCACAGGCAGGCCAAAGGGAGTGATGCTATCACATAATAACATAGTTTCCAATGTAATTGACAGTGAAAAACATGTTCCTTTGAAATATGGGGACTCAAAGGCATTGAGTTTTTTACCAGTATGCCATGTCTTTGAACGTATGATCCTATATTTATATCAGTATTGCGGTGTAGAAATATACTTTGCTGAGTCATTGGAAAAAATGACTGAAAATTTAAAGGAGATCAATCCCAATATAATGACCGCCGTTCCAAGGTTATATGAAAAGGTATATGATAAGATTGTGGCAAAAGGAAGCGATTTAAAAGGATTAAAGAAGGCTATTTTCTTTTGGGCTATTGATATTGGATTGAAGTATGAACCTTATGGTGCCAATGGTTGGCTTTATGAGCAAAAACTGAAAGTGGCACGAAAACTCATTTTCAGTAAATGGCAAGAAGCACTCGGTGGTAATTTAGATTTAATGGTCTCAGGTAGTGCTGCATTACAAGCTAGATTGACTCGAATTTTTGCTGCTGCAAAAATGCCAATCATGGAAGGATATGGTTTAACTGAAACCTCTCCAGTAGTTTCTGTGAACGACCAAAGAAATGGTGGTTTTAGAGTTGGTACAGTTGGTAAACTTATAGATAATGTCGAAGTCAAAATCGCGGAAGATGGTGAGATCTTGGTCAAAGGGCCCAACGTTATGCTTGGTTATTATAAGGACCCGCAAAAAACTGCAGAAGTAATGACAGGTGATTACTTTCATACTGGGGATATTGGTGAAATTGATTCCGATGGTTTTTTAAAAATAACGGACCGTAAAAAGGAAATGTTCAAAACCTCTGGTGGTAAATATGTTGCACCATCACTAATTGAAAACCAACTAAAACAATCACGTTTTATAGAACAGGTTATGGTGGTCGGTGAAGGTGAGAAAATGCCAGCTGCATTGATCCAACCAGACTTCGGTTTTTTAAAGGAATGGGGTAAAAGACATAATTTGAATTTTAACAATATGGCCGATGTTGTAACCAATGAAAAGGTATTGGCCCGATATAAAGAAGAAGTTGATAAAGCCAATGAACATTTTGCCAAATGGGAAAAGGTAAAACAATTTAGATTGACTCCAGATTCTTGGACCATAGATGGTGGTCATCTGACTCCTACTATGAAACTTAAAAGAAAAGTAGTAAAAGAAAAATACATTGATCTATTCAATGATATTTATGGGCATTAAAATGGTCAAACACAAATTACCCGCAATTATGTTTTTAGAGATATGGCCAAATAGGCTATATCTTAAGTAAACGATAAAATCTTCATCAAAGATATCCTGTTCAATTTTTCTTCATATTTATTATGCATGCATAATATATTTTTATATATTTGGTAGCCAATTTGTCCCACATGAAAGAAATGACCATAGATTACGCTTTAAGAGCCACTTGGCAGGCCGTTGCAAGAATGTATAACGAGGAAGCCAAAGGTTTTGGTTCTACAATGGCTGTAGGCTTTACGTTATTGAGTATTGATCCAAAGACAGGAACACCATCAACAGCCTTGGGACCAAAAATGGGAATGGAAGCCACTAGTCTTTCTCGTATCTTGAAAAGCATGGAGGAAAAAGGATTGATCAAGCGTAAACCAAATCCTAAAGATGGTAGGGGTGTTCTAATTCACCTAACCGAATTTGGACTAGAGAAAAGAAATGATTCAAAATCAGCAGTATTAAATTTCAACAATACGGTAAAGGTAAATGTTTCTGAAAATCAATTGAACTGCTTTTTTGAAGTAATGGAAACCATCAATAAATTGGTTTCTGAAAAGAACATATTTGTAAAAGATTCAACAACTAATTAATACAGCTTAAATTAAATGAACAAGCATATTAAAAAAGTAGCAGTTATTGGCTCAGGGATTATGGGAAGCGGTATTGCTTGCCATTTTGCCAATATTGGGGTCGAAGTATTATTGCTCGATATCGTACCAAGGGAACTTGATGAAAAAGAAAAAGCCAAAGGCCTTACCTTACAGGACAAAGTGGTACGTAATCGTATTGTTAATGATTCATTGGCAGCGGCTTTAAAGTCGAAACCCTCCCCTATTTATCATCAAAAATTTGCACACCGTATAACGACGGGTAATCTTGAGGATGACATATCCAAGGTTTCCAAAGTGGATTGGATAATCGAAGTGGTCGTAGAACGACTGGATATCAAGAAAATGGTATTTGAAAATTTGGAGAAGCACAGAACCCCTGGTACATTGATAACTTCCAATACCTCGGGGATTCCTATAAAATTTATGTCCGAAGGTCGAAGTGATGATTTTCAAAAACATTTTTGTGGTACCCACTTCTTTAATCCGGCACGTTATTTAAAATTATTCGAAATAATTCCAGGTCCAAAAACCTCAGCTGAAGTCTTGGATTTTTTAAATGGATATGGTGAGAAGTTTTTAGGAAAGACCTCCGTGATTGCCAAAGACACTCCAGCTTTCATTGGCAACCGTATTGGAATCTTTAGTATCCAAAGTCTTTTTCATATGGTCAAAGAACTTGGGATGACGGTTGAGGAAGTTGATAAACTTAGTGGACCGGTAATAGGTAGGCCTAAATCCGCAACATTCCGAACTGTTGACGTTGTAGGCTTGGATACTTTGGTTCATGTTGCCAATGGTATTTATGAAAATTGTCCAAAAGACGAAAAGCATGAATTTTTTAAGCTTCCGGATTTCATCAATACCATGATGGAGAACAAGTGGTTGGGGAGTAAAACAGGACAAGGGTTCTACAAAAAGGTAAAAGGAGATGGAGGCAAAAGCGAAATCTTGACTCTGGATTTGGAAAAAATGGACTATCGGTCTAAGAAAAGTTCCAATTTTGCCACCCTGGAATTAACCAAAACCATTGACAAAGTTGTAGATAGGTTTAAAGTGCTGGTTGGTGGCAAGGATAAGGCAGGGGCATTCTATAGAAAGAGCTTTGCTGCCCTATTTGCATATGTTTCCCATAGGATTCCTGAAATAACGGATGAGCTTTATAAGATTGATGATGCTATGAAAGCGGGGTTTGGATGGGAACATGGTCCTTTCCAAATTTGGGATGCCATTGGCTTTGAAAAAGGTCTGACCATTATGAAAGAAGAAGGCCAAGAACCCGCTGCATGGATAAATGTAATGAAGGCTGCTGGAATAAATACATTTTATTCAGTAAAGGACGGAGCAACATATTTCTACAATATTCCTACTAAATCAGTTGATAAAATACCCGGACAGGATTCTTTCATCATTTTAGATAATATTCGAAAGTCGAACGAAGTATACAAAAATAGTGGCGTCGTAGTCGAAGACCTTGGTGATGGAATTTTAAATGTAGAATTCCAGTCCAAAATGAACACTATTGGTGGTGATGTGCTTGCTGGCTTAAATAAGGCTATTGATTTAGCCGAAAAAGATTTCCAAGGTTTAGTCGTGGGTAACCAAGCTGCAAATTTCTCTGTAGGCGCTAATATCGGAATGATTTTCATGTTAGCCGTTGAGCAAGAGTATGATGAGCTAAATATGGCTATTAAAATGTTCCAGGATACAATGATGCGAATGCGATATTCCGCAATTCCCACAGTTTCAGCACCCCATGGGATGACCTTAGGCGGTGGTTGTGAATTGTCATTGCATGCCGACAAGGTAGTTGCTGCAGCCGAGACTTATATAGGTTTGGTAGAATTTGGGGTAGGTGTTATCCCTGGGGGTGGTGGTTCCAAGGAATTTGCACTACGTGCTTCCGACACCTTTAAAAAGAACGATGTTGAACTAAACGTATTACAAGAGTATTTCTTGACCATTGGTATGGCAAAGGTTTCAACCTCAGCCTATGAAGCATACGATTTAGGCATCCTTCAAAAAGGAAAGGATATTGTAGTGGTTAACAAAGACCGCCAAATTGCTACAGCAAAAGCCCATGCCAAAATAATGGCGGAAGCTGGTTATACGCAACCCGTAAAACGAAAAGACGTTAAGGTGCTTGGTAAACAGGCATTAGGAATGTTCCTAGTTGGTACCGATGCGATGGAAGCAAGTCACTATATCAGTGAACATGATCATAAAATCGCAAATAAACTGGCCTATGTTATGGCTGGTGGGGATTTGTCAGAACCTACATTCGTTAGTGAGCAATATTTACTGGATCTGGAAAGGGAAGCATTTTTAAGTCTTTGTACAGAACGGAAGACTTTAGAACGTATCCAACACATGCTTAAAACGGGAAAACCACTTCGCAACTAGTTGCGAATAGAATTGAGATATCAGTATTTAGTAATTAGATAAAAATGCACAAAATAGATGATTTGAAAGTATGGCAAAAGTCAATTGATTTGACCAAATCTGTTTATAACCTTGTGACAGAGTTACCTTCTGATGAAAAATTTGGTTTATGTTCTCAGATTAAAAGATGTTCTGTTTCTATTCCTTCTAACATTGCAGAAGGTGGAGGAAGAAATTCAAATAACGAATTCAAGCATTTTTTAATATTGCTAACGGATCAGCCTATGAGCTACAAACTCAATTAATTTTTGGTGATAGAACTTAATTTAATGAATAAATAAAAAATACAACCGGTAATTGATATATGTATTGAAATATAAAAAATGAACTATTCATTTCAACAAAAATTATAAATCTCAATACTAAAATCTAAATACTTCAATATTAATTAAATGAAAACAGCATATATAGTAAAAGCATATAGAACGGCGGTAGGTAAAGCTCCAAAAGGAGTATTCCGTTTTAAAAGAACTGACGAGTTGGCGGCAGAGACCATCGAATATATGATGAAAGAACTGCCCAATTTTGATAAAAAACGCATAGATGATGTCATAGTAGGCAATGCCATGCCTGAAGGGTCACAAGGATTGAATATGGCCCGTTTGATCTCTTTAATGGGACTGGATATTATAGATGTGCCTGGGGTAACTGTGAACCGTTTTTGTTCGTCAGGTATCGAAACGATTGGGATTGCCACAGCAAAAATCCAAGCCGGCATGGCAGATTGTATTATTGCAGGTGGCGCAGAAAGTATGAGTTCTGTCCCAATGACAGGTTATAAGACCGAATTAAATTATGACTTGGTCAAATCAGGACATGAAGATTACTATTGGGGAATGGGAAATACCGCTGAAGCGGTTGCAAATGAGTTTAATGTTTCCCGTGAAGACCAAGATGAATTTGCTTACAACTCCCATATGAAGGCATTAAGGGCCCAAGCTGAAAATAGATTTCAAGAACAAATAGTCCCTATTGAGGTAGAACAGACTTATGTGGATGGGAATGGAAAAAAGGCGACTAAAAAATATACCGTAACCAAAGATGAAGGACCCCGAAAAGGAACCAGTTTGGAAGCTCTGGCTGGACTCCGTCCTGTTTTTGCCGCAGGGGGCAGTGTAACGGCTGGCAACTCCTCCCAAATGAGTGATGGCGCTGCATTTGTATTGGTAATGAGTGAAGAAATGGTAAAAGAGCTCAATCTTGAGCCCATCGCCCGCTTGGTAAATTATGCCGCAGCAGGCGTTCCACCAAGAATAATGGGTATTGGTCCCGTTGCAGCAGTTCCAAAAGCATTGAAACAAGCCGGATTAAAACAAAAAGATGTTGAGTTGATAGAATTAAATGAAGCGTTTGCATCCCAGTCCCTTGCAGTAATACGTGAATTAAAACTGAACCAAGACATAGTTAATGTAAATGGTGGAGCCATTGCGCTTGGTCATCCATTAGGTTGTACCGGAGCCAAATTATCAGTGCAGTTATTTGATGAAATGAGAAAAAGGGATATGAAAGGTAAATACGGTATGGTTACCATGTGCGTTGGTACAGGGCAAGGGGCTGCTGGGATTTATGAATTCCTAAACTAGAGGCAAGAGACAAGAATCAAGATTTTATGGGTAGGCATAATTTTAAAAAGTTAATGATTTGGGAAGAGGGCATAACCAACGTTTCCGATACCTATAAAATGGTTAAAGATTTTCCTGATTTTGAAAAATTTAACTTGGTCTCACAATTAATTCGATGTACAGTATCAATTCCTTCCAATATTGCTGAAGGGACTAGCAAATCAACTGATAAACATCTGAACAAATATATTGAAGATAGTTTGGGCTCGGCTTTTGAAGGGGAAACACAACTTATCGTAGCACATAATGAAAAGTATATTTCAGAGGAAAAATTCAATCTTTTAGAAAATAAAATTCAAACATTACAAAAAATGATATCCGGGTTTCAAGGTGGGCTAAACCATTAGTCTTGATTCTTGTATCTTGATTCTTTAATCTTAAAAAAAATGAGCTCAGAAACAACAGAAAAAGACTTACTAAGAGGTGGACAATTCCTCGTTAAAGAAACTAAAAGTGAAGATGTTTTTACGTTGGAAGATTTATCCGAAGAACAACGTATGATGCGGGATAGTACCAAGGAATTCGTAGATCGCGAACTTTGGGCACATTGGGAGCGTTTCGAAAAGAAAGACTATGCTTTTACAAAAGAATGTATGCGTAAAGCCGGCGAATTGGGACTTTTATCTGTTGCTGTACCTGAGGCCTATGGCGGATTGGGCATGGGTTTTGTCTCTACCATGTTGGTCTGTGATTATATATCTGGAGCAACAGGTTCTTTTAGCACGGCATTTGGGGCACATACTGGAATTGGAACTATGCCAATTACCCTTTATGGAACTGAGGAACAAAAACAAAAATACGTACCAAGATTGGCTTCAGGGGAATGGTTTGGTGCCTATTGCTTAACTGAACCAGGTGCTGGTTCGGATGCGAATTCCGGAAAAACAAAAGCAGTTTTATCCAAAGATGGTAAATACTATTCAATTACTGGACAAAAGATGTGGATATCCAATGCAGGGTTCTGCAATATGTTCATCGTGTTTGCCCGTATTGGGAATGATAAGTACATTACAGGTTTTATTGTGGAAAATGACCCAAAAAACGGAATTTCCATGGGGGAAGAAGAAAAGAAATTGGGAATCCACTCCTCCTCTACTCGTCAAGTTTTCTTTAGTGATACCAAAGTACCAGTTGAAAATATGCTTTCCGAACGTGGGAACGGGTTCAAAATTGCCATGAACGCCTTAAATATAGGTCGGATAAAATTGGCAGCAGCTTGTTTGGAAGCCCAACGTCGTATAATCGGGGAAGCAGTGAATTATGCCAACGAAAGAATTCAATTTAAAACCCCAATAATAAATTTTGGTGCTATAAAAGGGAAAATAGCTGATATGGCTACAAATACGTATGCCGGTGAGTCAGCCAGTTACCGTGCCGCAAAAAATATCGAGGATAGGATTGCATTACGTGAGGCTTCAGGTAATTCGCATCAAGAAGCAGAACTAAAGGGGGTGGAGGAATATGCAATTGAATGTTCCATTCTAAAAGTTGCAGTATCCGAGGATGTTCAAAGTACAACAGATGAAGGTTTACAAATTTTTGGTGGGATGGGCTTTAGTGCAGATGCCCCAATGGAAAAAGCTTGGCGGGATGCTAGAATAGCAAGAATATATGAAGGCACGAATGAGATAAACCGCATGTTAGCGGTTGGAATGCTTGTAAAAAAGGCAATGAAAGGCCATGTAGATCTTTTGGGCCCTGCAACGAAAGTTGGTGAGGAATTAATGGGAATACCTTCTTTTGACGCTCCGGATTTTTCTGAACTTTTTGCTGAAGAAAAGGATTTAGTAGCTAGATTGAAAAAAGTTTTCCTAATGGTAGCAGGCAGTGCGGTCCAAAAATTTGGTCCTGAATTGGAAAATCACCAACAATTGATGATGTCGGCCGCCGATATTCTTATTGAAATATATATGGCTGAATCTACCTTATTGAGAACTGAGAAAAATGCAAAACGCTTTGGGAAAAAAGCCCAAGCAACGCAAATTGCCATGGCAAGACTTTATCTATATTATGCTACCGAAACAGCTATTACTAAAGGAAAGGAAGCAATTATTTCCTTTACTGAAGGTGATGAGCAACGAATGATGCTAATGGGACTTAAACGTTTCACAAAATATACCAATAACCCAAATGTGATAGCTTTGCGTACACAAATTGCCGATAAGGTTGCCGCAGATAACGGATACAAATTTGACTAACTCAGATTGCAACTTTTGATTATTCAAAAGTAAAAAACCGCCTAGACATTAACGTCATGGCGGTTTTTTTTATGCTTATTCGGTAATGCTTTTCTAATTAATCCAAGAAACTATGCATTTTAGCATATTGTAACATTTGTGTTTCAAAATTTTCTGGCTGTGTTACTTTGATATCGATAATTGCACCAGTATCGTTCATTTCAGGAACCAAAACCGGATTTACAAACCCACTATAAGGGGCGGATTTAAACTTTTTGTTACGGTCTAAAACCTGAGCATGCAATTCTTGATCAACCTTAACTCCATAGCCTTCTACTAATTCCTGGGCAGCTTTAAAATCACCTTCAGACTTGATTCTTTGCGCTTCACCTAACAATTGACCGAATAATTCACGAAGTTTTGAGTAGTCATTGATATTGTAATAGGTTTTACCATCCATTTCAACTCTTTCGATAACATTATCTGCTTTACCTTTTTCAAACGCCCATGCAGAAACCCATTGCCTGTTCACCATATGGTCTTCCTCGATATCATTGCCCAGTTCAATACGTACTAATTGGGTAATCATTCCATTCCTGATATAACCATCATAAGCTGCCTTGCCTATTTCTTCCCAATTATCTACCAATCCTAACTCCTGTAATTTGGGATCCATTAAATAATAAAGTCCAACTAAATCAGCTCTGCCCTCCTCCATCGTGGAAGCATAATTTTTCAATGTTTCCTTGGGTTGTCCAATACCTGGATTTATCTGTCCCGAAGCATGTCCGATAACTTCATGTAAAGCAGTATGTAATTTATCTGCCAACTTGCCATGTTTTTCTTCCAATTCAATTTCCAACGAGTCATAGGCAAATTCTTTTAACCTACCACTTCCACCTGCATTATTGTAGGCATCGATAATATTGCCTAAAGAGACCGATTTACTACCATGGGCTTGACGAATCCAATTATTATTAGGAAGATTTACCCCTATTGGTGTACTTGGCGATGCATCGCCTGCTTCCCCTGCAACGTTAATTGTTTTGTAAGAAACCCCAACTACATCGCTCTTTTTATGGGAATCCATTAATGGGGCATTGTCCTCAAACCATTGGGCATTTTCAGATAAAACCGCCATTTGTTTTGACATCTCAAAATCCTTTACTTGTATGATACTTTCATAAGACCCTCTATATCCTTTTGGGTCCTTATATACTTCGATAAAACCATTGATCCAATCTATATTTCCTTCAGTAGAGGTGGCCCATTCAATGCAGTATTGGTCCCAAACATTTAAATCACCTGTCTTATAATATTCGATTAAAAGACCTAGGGTATTAGCCTGTTTTTCGTTTTCGGCAACGTTTTTTGCCTTTTCCAACCATTTGATGATTTCATCAATGGCGGTACCGTACATTCCCCCAGATTTCCAAACTTTCTCAACAATTATTCCATTCTCACGAACAAGTTTGGAGTTCAATCCTACTTCAATAGGTCTGTCTTTAGGTCCTTTATCCGCCTTTGCATAAAACGCCTCAACATCAGCATCGGTAATAGTTGGGTCGTAAAAGTTAATGGCCGAAGAGGCAACATTGTCAACTCCTTTTTTCTTGTTTACTTTTTTGTCATCCTTATCATTGAAAATAACTTCAAACGCTTCCCCTTCAAGTTTTGTATCTGTTTCCTTTAACAAATAAGTCAAGAAATCGGAATTGAATTTTGGTTTTATTTTATCATTGGAATAATGGTGATGAATGCCGTTGGAAAACCAAACACGCTTTAAATATTCTTCGAATGCCAACCAATCACTGGTTGTTTTATCCCCTGAATATGAAGTATAAATATTTTCAAGAGCGTCCCTTATTTCAAGGTTATGGCGATAGTTTTGATCCCACATAATGTCGCGCCCAGCCAAACCTGCCTGGGACATGTAATACACCAATTGTTTTTCCTTTAAGGTCAACTCGTCAAATCCGGGAATCTGATACCTTAGAATTTTCAGATCGGCGAACTGATCAACGAGATAATCAAATTTTTGTTCAACTTGTACCGGTTGTGGTTCTGCCATTTTATCCTTGCAAGACCAAAGAAAACCTACTACAAGGAAAACACTTAGAATATGTTTTAATTTCATGATATATGGTATATAAATTTATGTTTGCAAATTTAACAAAACATCTGCTAATTGTTGCATTTATTGACACATAAATACCTTGTAAAAATGACTAATGAATGAAATTTTTATCAATATTCATTTAGACCTTGAATCTTGGAAAAAGAATTATATTAATGGCTAATTTTACTCCTGAGAACCATCTTAATTGATATTAATTTCAGCCAAATGAAAATACCTCTCCTAATTGTAGCATTATTTTTAACCCAGTTAAATATATCTGCCCAGAATATGAAATATCCCTTTCAAAACGCCTCATTAGACCCAGATATCCGTGCCACGGATATAGTGAACAGATTGACTTTAGATGAAAAAATTGCCCAAATGCAGGACGTAGCACCTGGCATACAGCGTTTGGGAATACCTGAATATAACTGGTGGAACGAGTGTTTACACGGGGTGGCCCGCGCAGGGGCCGCAACATCATTTCCCCAAGCCATTGGAATGGCTGCTACATGGAACCCCGAATTAATACACCAAGTAGCGAATGCAATTAGTACCGAAGCAAGGGCGAAATTTAACCATAGTATAAAGTTAGGTCAACGAAACAGATACCAAGGCCTAACAATGTGGTCTCCAAATATTAATATTTTCAGAGATCCCCGTTGGGGTCGAGGACAGGAAACATACGGAGAAGACCCTTATCTTACCTCAAAATTAGGTGTTGCTTTTATAAAAGGCCTACAGGGAATTGATCCTGATTATTTTAAGGTAATAGCAACTGCCAAACATTATGCCGTACATAGTGGACCAGAATATAATAGGCATACTTTTGATGCCTACGCGGATAAAAAAGATCTATGGGAAACTTATTTACCTGCATTCAAGGCCGCTGTCGTAGAGGCTAAAACTTACTCCATCATGTCTGCATACAACAGATACTTAGGTGAGTCTGCCACTGCAAGTTCAATGCTATTGAATGATATTTTACGTGATAGATGGGGTTTTAGCGGTTATGTAGTATCAGATTGTGGAGCGGTTGAGGACATTTATCTGCGTCATAAAATAGTAAAAACAGCTGAAGAGGCCTCTGCCCTAGCTGTAATTTCTGGCTGTGACTTAAATTGTGGTTCGACATATGCCCATTTGAAAAAAGCTGTTGAACAAAAATTAATTTCTGAAAATGAAATTGATACCGCAGTTAAGCGACTATTTCTGGCTAGAGTAAAATTGGGATTGTTGAATACTTTGGATAAAACCCCTTTTTCAGATATCCCCGATGATTCCATCGAATCAAAGGCGCACCAAGAATTAGCCTTACAAACAACCAGAGAGTCTTTGGTATTATTGAAGAACCAAAATAACACACTACCCCTATCCAAAGATTTAAGGGAAATAACGGTAATTGGACCTACAGCCAATGACAAGCATTTTGTTCTAGGAAATTATTTTGGGACACCTACTTATCGCAAAACAATTTTAGAAGGGATTCGGGATAAAGTTTCTAAAAAAACTATCGTCAATTATTTCAAGGGTACAAACATAACTGACGACACCCAAATATTGGATATAATAGGGGGACCTATTTTTGTGGGGGGAATAAAAACTGAATATTATGACAACTCCGATTTAAGCGGAACACCTGTTTTACAGAAAACTGAGAAGACAATAGATTTTGAATGGGGCGGTGCCGCACCTATAGACTTATTAATTCCTGGCAAGTTCTCGATTCGATATTCAGGTATTCTTAAACCTGATTTTAGTGGTAATACCTCATTAAGCATAATGGAAAGCGGAGGTTCTTATACCTTGTATATTGACGAAAAAGAAATTATGGTGGGTTCAAATGAAACTGGGGATATTGCCAAAACAGTTCAATACGCAGTAGAAAAAAACAAGAAATATAAATTTGTTTTGGAATACAAATGTACCAACCAGTGGATATCTTCAATACAAATGTTGTGGAACAAAGAGCATCTGTTTGGAAAAAACAACATGATCCAAAAAGTCAAGGAAAGTGATATTGTCATATTTGTCGGCGGTATTACTGCTCGATTGGAAGGTGAAGAAATGCCAGTTGAGATAGAGGGTTTCTCCAAAGGTGATAGAACAAACTTAAAATTACCTAAGGCCCAACACAAGTTAATTAAAGAATTACATGCCTTGGGGAAACCCATAATATTCGTTCTAAGTAGCGGCAGTGCTATGGCCATAAACTGGGAACAAGAGAACCTCCCTGCAATTCTAAATATTTGGTATCCTGGGCAAGCAGGGGGAAACGCAGTAGCAGATGTTTTATTTGGGGATTACAATCCTTCTGGTAAGCTCCCGGTAACTTATTATAAATCTGTTAAAGACCTTCCTCCTTTCGAAGATTATCATATGAAAGGTCGCACATATCGTTATTTTGATGGTGATGTACTGTACCCATTCGGTTATGGTTTGAGCTATACCCATTTCTTATATTCAACCCCTGTTTTAGAAAAATCAATAATGGACAAAACTGAAAATAACCATCTAAAGTTAACAGTTACCAATGATGGAGAGTATGATGGGGAAACGGTAGTTCAACTCTATGTCAATGATAGGGAGGCCAGTGTTGACACACCCTTAAAATCCTTGAAAAAATTCAAAAAAATATTTTTATCAAAAGGGGAGGAAAAAACGGTTGATTTTGATATTTCAGCTGAAGATTTATCAATATTTGATAACAAGGGAAATAGTTTTGTTGAATCAGGGGATTTTGAAATTCTTGTAGGTGAAAATTCAGCTACTGAAAACAAGATTATACTGACAGTCAAATAACAATGAGCCAATTGAAATAAAATGAAGAATGATATTTTAAAATCAGCTTATTCACCGAAAAATTTCAGAAAACACGGACATCAGTTGGTTGATGATTTGGCCGACCATTTGGATAATACCCTTAATGGGAAATCCGATAAGGTAATTCGATGGAATCTTCCTGAAGACGAATATGTTTTTTGGAAAGACTTTCTTCAAAATGGTGACGAAAAAATACTGTTTCCAGAAATCGTGAAGCACACTACACATGTTCACAATCCTAAATACATAGGCCATCAGGTTTGTCCGCCGGCCCCTTTAGGTTCACTTGCGGGGCTTATAAGCTCATTGTTGAATAACGGAATGGCGGTTTACGAAATGGGAATGGCACCTTCGGCTATTGAACGAATCATAACGGAGTTTATTTGTGGCAAAATTGGGTATGACCATAATTCAAGGGGGTATTTGACCTCTGGGGGAACTTTAGCCAATCTAACAGCCTTATTATCCGCGAGGAAGGCCAAAGTTGAGGAAGATGTATGGATTCAAGGCCATAAACAGGATTTAGGAATCATGGTGTGTGAAGAAGCCCATTATTGCATAGATAGAGCCACAAAAATAATGGGCCTTGGTGAAAAGGGAATCATAAAAATTCCCGCTACATCCAGTTTTGAAATGGATGTTTCTTTATTGGAGGAATACTATAGGAAGGCATCCAGTGATGGTATTAAGGTGTTCGCCATAGTTGGTAGTGCCCCATCCACAGCAACAGGTATTTACGATGATATGGAAACCATTGGCGCTTTCAGCGAAAAACATAATCTATGGTTTCATGTAGATGGTGCCCATGGTGGGGCAACTATCTTTTCACCTAAATATAAACATACCGTAAAAGGCATTAATCAGGCCGATTCTGTAGTGATAGACGGACATAAAATGATGATGATGCCAACTATAACCACTGCCTTGCTCTTTAAAGATGGTAACCACTCCCATGCTACTTTTAGTCAGAATGCTGATTACCTATTGGTACAATCCGATGATGAGGATTGGTACAATTTGGCTAAACGAACCTTTGAGTGTACGAAAACCATGATGAGTATTCAATGGTACACTTTGTTGAAAACGTATGGGGAAGGAATTTTTAAGGAATATGTGACTACTTTATATGATTTAGGTCACGAATTTGGTGTGATCTTGGAAACTGACCCACAATTTGAATTAGCTGTAAAACCCATGTCGAATATTGTTTGCTTTAGGTTTAAAGATGATTCACTAAATAAAACGGAATTAAATGAAATCAATAAAAATATAAGACAGCAACTTTTGGAAGATGGGGAATTTTATATTGTACAGACCAAACTTCGAGGAATTCAATACTTACGAACCACAATTATGAACCCTTTTACGACACTTGGACATTTCAAGGAGTTGTTGGAAAATATTAAAGAGAAGGCTAAAGTCCTTATGGTATAAGTATATCACATCCCCTTATTTATTGTATTACTTAAATCCCCCTAACCCCCTTCTAAGGGGGATGTTGCAATGAGAATTCTAAACCTTCACAAAACAGAATCATTAGAAATTGTTGTGCCTATTTCTATTTTCTATTCTAATAAATCACATGGAATCCCCCCTTTGAAGAGGGACCAAGGGGGATGTTCACGATAAATTCCCAATAATATTATTTCAATTTTAATCCCTCATGGACTCAAGAATTTTTTCTTCCGTATCCTTTGTGGCAAAATTGACAGCACATTCTATCAAGGCCAAATGCGAATACGCTTGTGGGAAGTTTCCTAAAAGCCTTTTTGTCTTAAAATCAATGTCTTCACTAAAGAGTCCTAAATGATTACTATAAGTAAGTAATTTATCAAAATGCTGGATTGCCTTTTCTTCTTCCCCTATTTTGAAAAGACTATTAATAAACCAAAAAGTACAAATGGTAAATGATGAAGACGGTAGTCCAAAATCATCCTCATTTTTATATCTGTATAAAAGTCCGTCATTGCTAAGATCTTTTTCGATGGCCAAAACAGTGCTCACAAATTTAGGGTCTTTTGCAGGGATAAACCCATAGGATTCCATTAGAAGTACTGACGCATCCAAGTGCTTGGAACCATAGGACTGCGTAAAGGCATTAATCCCATCATTCCATGAATTATCATGAATATCCTTTTTTATTTCTTGTTCGAGCTTAATCCATTTCTCTAGTTTTCTAGTCTTCTTTAAAATACGGGCTACTTTTATGGCCCTATCAATTGCGACCCAGCACAGTACTTTGGAGAACGTAAAATGTCTATCCTCAGCCCTAAACTCCCAAATACCCTTATCAGGCTCTTGCCAATGTCGGGAGACAATCCAAACAATGCCTTTGGTAATACCCCATAGTTCCTCCCCATTTTCAATATCAGTGCTGAATTTGGACAATTGCGAATGGATAACATCCATTAAGATACCATATATATCATTCTGTTTTTGCTTATAGGCTGCATTCCCAACACGAACCGGTTTGGAGCCTTTGTAACCGCTCAAATGATCCAAAGTTTCCTCGGTCAGAATCTTTTCCTTGTTAATGCCGTACATAATCTGCAACTTCTCATCCTTATCCGGAATCAAATCAATAATAAACTGCAAGTATCTCTTTGCAACATTTTTATGGCCAAGACCTCCCATGACTTTAATTACCATAGAGGCGTCCCTAATCCAACAGAAACGGTAATCCCAATTTCTTACCTCCCCAATGGTTTCAGGCAGAGAGGTGGTTGGGGCGGCCAAAACAGCCCCTGTTTTATCATAACTTAGCAACTTTAAAGTGATTGCACTGCGAATAATTTCTTTGTTATACTTCGTATAGGTAGGGGTCTTATTGGTCCAGTTTAACCAATATACTTTGGTGCGTTCCAAATCCAAATAAATCTTACGATTAGAAGGTTGTAAAATCTTTTCGTTATAGCCTAGAAGAAAATATCCATTTTCGGTTACTTCCAACTCCCTGCCTTCTACCACAGCATTTTTATTGAAGGATGTATACAGGAATATGGTATCGAATTTTACATTATTAGTAAGGCTTACAACAAAATTATGCTTAACATAGGTCTTGGTCTCACCCAAAGCATATTCAAGTTTTGGGTCATAATGAACCTTGAATTTTGGCTTCCCTTTTATATGCCGTACATGCCGTACAAATTCGGGTGGCGCATGATGGCCCCCATTTTCATTGTAATATCTGGGCATAAAATCGTGCAACTCGAATACATTTTTCCCATCTGAGAATTTGGTGATAAGCACCGCCGTATTTTTTTTATAGCGCTGTTTTATGGTATATTCATCAGAGACTTTAATTTCAAAGCTTCCACCGATTTTCTCATCCAATATCTTGGCAAATATTGATGATGAATCAAACTCTGGCAAACAACACCAATCAATTGATCCAGTTTTCGATATTAAAGCCGCACTCCTACAATTTCCAATAATTCCGTAATCTAAGTTGTCCATATTTCAATTATCCGCTAAAAGCAGGTTGTAAGTTGTTTATACGATGCAATTTGACGAAATTTATAGAAATTAAAGCTAAAACGTACAAAAATTATCCGCTTTATGGGCAAAACTATCATAATCTCAAATAGACTACCCGTTCAATTACAAATTAGCAATGGAACCATCAATGCAATACCAAGTGTAGGTGGTTTGGCAACAGGTATGAAATCTGTTCATTCTGGAGGCGACAGCTTATGGATAGGTTGGAGCGGTTTGACCGATGAGGAAATTCCTGAAAAATTGGCGCCAAAAATCGACAGTGCTTTGGCCGAACATGGATCTTCTAAAGTAAGATTGACCGAGGCGGAAGTCGAAGGATTTTATTTCGGATTTAGCAATAGGACCATTTGGCCTCTTTTTCATTATTTTTTAGAATATTCCGAATTTGAATTGGACAGTTGGAATATCTACAAAGCCGTAAACCAAAAGTTCGCGGATGCCATTCTGGAAAAATCCAATGAAGATGATACAATTTGGATCCATGACTACCAACTAATGTTGGTACCACAAATGGTTAGGGAGAAACGCCCGAACATTGCAATAGGTTTCTTTTTGCATATTCCTTTTCCTTCCTATGAGATTTTTAGAACATTGCCTTGGCGCGAAGAAGTACTGCAAGGCCTTTTGGGGGCAGATTTAATAGGTTTTCACACCTATGATTATGAACGGCACTTTCTGAGTTCAGTACGCAGATTATTGGGCTTGGAAGTTAGTTTCAATGATATTTATTTAGACAATAGAATTATAAAGGTCGATTCGTTCCCTATGGGAATCGATTATAAGAAATTTAGTGAGGCCGCCAAAGAACATCAAAAAAACACCTCTGATCAACAATCGGATCTGCAACAACGCCTTAATAACCATAAACGCTCAACTCCTGATGCGAAATTGATTCTTTCGATAGACCGTTTGGACTATTCAAAAGGTATTGCAAAAAGGCTCAATGCTTTTGAGTACTTTTTAAACAAATATCCACAGTACAAGGAAAAAGTGCGTTTGATTATTTTAGCGGTTCCCTCCCGTTCAAACGTTCCACAATATAAATTACTGAAAAAGGAGATTGATGAATTGGTAGGTAGGATCAATGGTGATTTTTCCACCGTTAGTTGGACCCCCATTTGGTATTTTTACCGCTCTGTACCTTTTGAAAACCTTATTGATCTATACACATCGAGTGATATCGCCTGGCTTACACCCCTTCGTGACGGTATGAATTTAGTCGCCAAAGAATATGTTGCCACACGAACTGATAAAACGGGGGTATTGATTTTGAGTGAAATGGCCGGTTCCGCAAATGAAATGAACGAGTCATTGTTAATCAATCCGAATAATTTTGAGCAAATCGCCGATGCCCTTGTCGAAGCGATTAATATGCCTATAGAGGAACAAAAGGCAAGAAATACACATTTACAAAAAAGGTTGAAGCGTTATAATGTCGAGAAATGGGCGAATGATTTTATGACATCACTTAATGCCCAAAAAGATAGGGAGTCTTTGAATGTATCCAAAAGATTGACAGAAAGTAGGTTGACCACAGTCTTGGAAGAGTTTTCCAAGGCTAAAAAACGAATTCTTTTCTTGGATTATGATGGCACCTTATCAGGGTTTCACGTTGATCCCCAAAAAGCAAGTCCTGATAAAGAGCTTTACCAACTGTTAGATAGTCTTAATGCCCTAAAAAATACCGAAGTTTATTTGGTTAGTGGGCGTGACAAGGAAACTTTCAGCAAATGGTTCTTACCAAAAAAATACAACATGATTGCGGAACATGGGGTGTGGATATCTGAAAAAGGGAAAGATTTTAGGATGTTGGAAAATGTGAAAAATGACTGGATGGATAAAATTAGACCCGTATTGGAATCTTTTGTAGACCGAACACCAGGAAGCTTTATCGAGGAAAAGAATTATTCACTTGCATGGCATTACAGAAAGACCGACCCCGATTTTGGAACTCTTAGGGCTTCGGAACTGAATACTGTTTTGACCAGTTTGATCGCTAACGATGACTTAAGCATATTGAACGGGAATAAGGTCATGGAAATCAAAAGCAGCAATGTGAATAAAGGCAGGGCCACCTTACGGGTTCTAGATGAAGATGATTATGATTTTGCATTTGCAATCGGGGATGATTGGACCGATGAATTCATGTTTCAAGAGCTACCGGAAAGCACTGTGACCGTTAAGGTGGGAAGGCAAAAAACACAAGCAAGATATTTTATTGATAACATAAAATATGTACGCAATCTCCTAAAACGGTTTATTGACTAAAAAATACGAACAAATTTATCGGTTTTTGATTTCAAAAGTTACATTTGCAAAAGAACCTAATGTTACTCTTGAAAATGAAAAAATTATTGTTCCCCCTCTTACTATTTGTGCCTTTACTAATATCCGCGCAAACCGACAAAAGAATTTATGACATTATCTCCGCTATCTCTGCAGAGCGTATTCAAACAGATATCACCAAATTGGCCAGCTTTGGAACCCGCCATACCTTAAGTGATACCATTTCCCAGGACCGTGGAATAGGCGCTGCCAGAAGATGGATCAAAAGTGAATTTGAAAAAACCTCTGAATCATGTAAAGGTTGTCTAAAGGTATTTTATCAAAAAGATTTGGTAAAGAACGGTGAGAATGACAGAATTATCCATGATGTAGTGGTTGTGAATGTTGTGGCCGTTCAGCGTGGTACAAAATACCCCAACCGCTATATCATTATGAGTGGTGATATAGATTCAAGGGTTAGTGATCCCGATAATTATACCTCGGATTCACCAGGTGCTAATGACAATGCCAGCGGAATGGCCGGGACATTGGAGGCTGCAAGAGTACTCTCTAACTACAAATTTGAGAACAGTATTATTTATGTGGGACTCTCTGGGGAAGAACAAGGACTGTTTGGCGGAAAGGGATTAGCCGCATATGCGAAGGACAAAAGCTGGGAAATCATTGGCATTTTAAATAACGATATGATCGGGAATATAACTGGCGTAGACGGGGTTATAAATAATCGGGAGTTTAGGATTTTCTCTGAACCTGTGCCACCGACCGAAACCAAGGAGCAACGTAATGCAAGACGTTTTTATGGCGGCGAGGTCGATGGTATTTCAAGGCAATTGGCACGATACGTATATACAACTACAAAAACCTATATGCCAGAAATGAATCCGAAGATGATCTATAGGTTGGATCGTTTTGGTCGTGGCGGACATCATAGACCTTTTAATGATGCGGGGTATGCAGGTATACGTATTATGGAAGCCCACGAAAACTACACACAACAACATCAGGATATTAGAATTGAGGGGGGGATTTTTTATGGCGATATCGTAGAACATGTAAATTTTGACTATGCTGGTAAATTAACGGCGGTAAATGCCATAAATCTGGCATCCATCGCTTGGGCGCCACCATCCCCTAAAGAAGTTAAGATAGGGGGTATTGTTGAGCCATCGGCAAGATTGCTTTGGAGCAAAGTAGATGGTGCGGTAGGTTATAAGATTTACTGGCGCGATACCACGGCTCCCAATTGGGAACACAGTCGTGATATAGGCGATGTAACTGAATTTACATTAGAGGGTATCGTAATTGATAATTATTTATTTGGTGTATCTTCGATAAGTAAAGATGGCTTTGAAAGCCCAATTGTTTTTCCTAATTCAATTCTTCGATAAATGAAAAATAAACTTCTATTAACATGCCTTTACCTTTTTGGTCTCAATGCTGTAGGCCAGCAATTCACAGAACAAGATACCCTTCGTGGTAGCATTACCCCTGAACGCGCTTGGTGGGATTTAAATTATTACCATTTGGATATAGAGGTTAAACCGGATGATAAATTCATATCAGGCAGCAATCTCATTAGGTATAAGGTTTTGGAAGAAAAGCAAGTACTCCAAATAGACCTGCAACCACCTTTAAAAATTGAAAACGTTACCCAGGATGGTAAATCGCTCAAAGTTGTTTCAAACGGAAATGCACATTTTATAAAACTCCGTAAAAAGCAGAAAAAAGGGGATTATTATGAGGTTATAGTGCATTATTCCGGGCATCCAAAAGAAGCGGTACGGGCTCCATGGGATGGTGGTTTCTCTTGGAAAAAAGACAACAATGGCAATCATTTCGTGGCCACCAGTTGTCAAGGCTTGGGTGCCAGTGTCTGGTGGCCCAACAAGGACCACATGTACGATGAAGTTGATAGTATGGCGATGAGCATAAAAGTACCCAAAGGTTTAATGAATGTGTCTAACGGAAGATTGCGGAAAGTAGACGAGAATACCAACACCTATTATTGGTTTGTAGCAAATCCCATAAATAATTATGGTGTGAATGTGAACATAGGAGACTACGTGCATTTTGGGGAAAAATATCAAGGGGAAAATGGGATTTTAGACATGGATTATTATGTGCTTCGGGATAATCTTGAAAAAGCAAAGAAACAATTTAGACAGGCCCCTATGACAATGAGGGCATTTGAACATTGGTTTGGCCCTTACCCTTTTTATGAGGACAGTTTTAAATTGGTCGAAGTACCCTATTTGGGAATGGAGCACCAAAGTAGCGTCACTTATGGAAATAACTACCAAAATGGGTATTTAGGAAGGGATCTTTCAGGTTCTGGCTGGGGTTTGGAATTTGATTTTTTAATAATCCATGAATCGGGTCATGAATGGTTCGCCAATAACATCACCTATAAGGATGTTGCCGATATGTGGGTACACGAAGGATTCACCTCTTATTCTGAAAATCTTTATTTAGACTACCACTGTGGCACTGAAGCCGCAGAAGCCTATGTAATTGGTTTACGCCAGAATATTAAAAATGACATTCCGATTATTGGTCAATACGATGTAAATAAAGAAGGTTCCAAGGATATGTACTATAAAGGGTCAAATATGCTGCATACGTTGCGCCAATTACTTGAGGATGATATTAAATGGCGGCAAATATTGAGAGGTTTAAACAAAGATTTTTATCATCAAACAGTTTCTTCCGCACAGATCGAAAACTACCTAAGTAAAAAAACCGGTATAGACCTCACAGCATTTTTCAATCAATATTTGCGTACCACTATGATTCCTGCTCTGGAATATGAATTTAATGGTGCTAGCATTAAATATCGTTATACCAAAGTGGTCGATGATTTTGATATGCCTATAAGGGTTTATTTAGGTGAAAAATCCCAATGGCTGTTCCCCTCAAAAGAATGGAAAACAGAAACGTTGGAGGGCAACCCATCTACCTTTAAAATTGACAGCAACTTTTATATAGAGGTCGTTAAAACAAACTAACCATTTAATAGATATATAGTTAATAACTATATCCAATTGTTGTAGTGCATTTAGATAAATTTCTCGGATGAAGTATTTTCTAATTATAGTCTTAATGATGACTTGCCTGTTTTCATGTTCTCAGTCGAAGGACATTACCGGAGAATATGAAACAAAAAGTGGGTCGGTTCATTATTTACTAAAATTATACACAAACCGTAAAAAATAAGGAAGCATCGAACATCGTGTGTGCGATAACCGCATTTAACCTCGCCACTAACCTTTAAGAAACGTTTTGTCTACTTTGTATCAAGTTTTGTACTAAATACAACTTTGGTATTAACCCTTTTTAAAAAGCTAAAGCATGCGCATGGAGAAAATACTACTTTTTATTACCCAATTAAGGGTTTTTTGTTACTCTCAATTTAAAGCAAGCTATTTAAATATGGCGTTTGTACTTCCATTTTTGTATTGTTCATGTGCTTCAAACAAATCTAACTTAGGCCAATGGGAACCTATTTTCAACAGTAGGGATTTATCAGGATGGCAAATAAAGATCACTGGGCAAAATCTGAATGAAGACCCAAAAAAAACCTTTCTCGTAAAAAATGGCTCCTTGGTCGTTTCCTATGACAATTATCAAAATTTTGATAACCAGTTTGGTCATATTTTTTATAATGAAAAATTGTCCCACTTCAAATTGCGCCTTCAATACCGTTTTATAGGTGAACAAGTCGATAATGCCCCAGAGTGGGCATTTAAGAACAGTGGCGTAAAATTCCATTCGCAGCCTCCAAGCAATATCCCAAAAGAACAAAAATTATTGGTAGCTGTTGAGGCGCAACTGCTTGGCGGCAATGGTAAAGATGATAGACCTACTGGCAATGTTTGTACGGCGGGGACCCATATTGAAATGGAAGGTAAACTTATAACAGATCATTGTACCAATTCCACTTCAGACACCTACCACAATGACGAATGGGTTTTACTGGAACTTGAGGTACGGGGAAATGAAAAAGTAATACACCGAATTAACGGGAAAGTTGTTCTGGAATATGAAAAACCCCAATTAGATGATAGCGACCCATTCTCCAAATTGCTTTTAAGCCAAGGTGTCCCCCGAATGTTATCAGAAGGTTATATTGCGCTTCAAGCAGAAAGTCATCCTTTAGAATTTCGTAATATTGAATTAATGAAATTAAAAATCAAAGATTTATGAAACTTTTGAATATCCTATTGGTATTTATTGCCATAACCCAATCTACATTAAGTCAAGCCCAGGAAATAAAACCACCCGAGGTAAAAGAAGCAATGCAAAAAGTTGCTGATTGGCAAATTGCACATTACAACGATTTATATAGTGATGCAAAAAAACCACACCACCCCCTGGATTGGACCAATGGTGCACTTTATGTTGGGATGGTCAAATGGGCGGCAATGGCTGATGATAACAAATATTATGATTGGCTCAAAGAAATCGGGGAGAAACAAGAATGGAAATTACACGAGAGAAAATACCACGCAGACGACCATACCGTTGGTCAAATGTATATTGAACTATATCGCAAATACAAAGACGAAAAGATGATTGCACCGACTAAAGCGCAATTTGATTTTATCATGTACCATCCCGCCCAGACTTCTTTGAAATGGAGAACTCCATACCATCAATCACGTTGGAATTGGTGCGATGCGCTCTTCATGTCCCCACCTGTATGGGCAAAGCTTTATAACATTACCGGAGAAAAAAAATATCTCGATTTTATGATAAAAGAATATAAGGCCACTACCGATTTCCTTTTCGACAAAAATGAGAGTTTATACTATCGCGATGAAAGTTTTATGGGCAAACTAGATAATGGTACCAAAATATTCTGGTCTCGAGGTAACGGATGGGTATTTGCCGGTCTTACGAATATTATGAATGAATTAGACCCTCAAAGTAAGGATTACAATTATTTCTTGAAGATTTACAAAAAGATGGCAAAAAAACTCGTGCAAATCCAAACCTCAGAGGGTCATTGGGCCATGAGTTTGTTAGGGCAGCAATTTTATCCTACCCCCGAAACGAGTGGGTCGTCATTTTATGTTTATGGCCTGGCATGGGGTATAAACAATGGAATTTTGGACAAGGCCTCTTACTTGCCATCTGTAATAAGGGGATGGAACGCCGTGGTCGGCCATGTAACTGAAGATGGAATGTTGGGGTATGTACAACCCATAGGTGCCGCGCCTGGTAAAGCATGGGCCAACAAGACAGAAGTGTATGGTACAGGAGCATTTCTCAGTGCTGGATCTGAAGTGTTTAAATTATTTGGAGGGAATTGATTATTTTAAAATTATTGCTTAATTTACTGTTGTATTCCCTTCAATCTTTTTATAATTGATTACTTTCTTAACCAATTTGTTAAACTTTAAAAGATACCATAATTTTGAACTGGACATTTAATCAAGAAAATAATCGGATTCTAGTACTGACGTATAATGGCGAGAATTCAGCCGAGGATATATATGAAAGTAGTAAAACGATAATCAAAACAGCAAAGGATAAAAACATTCAGAAGTATTTGTGCGATGCAAGTGAATTGTTATTGACCGCCAAAAGAGCCGATCTTTTTGAATTACCAAATAGGCTTTATAGTGAATGGGGAATGGAACCTTCTTCCCGGATTGCCATAATTCAGCCAAAAGACCAACATGCCACTACTTTGGCACAATTCTATATTTATGCAACCCAAAGTCTAGGATGGTTTGCAGAACTGTTCAGCAACAGAAAAAAAGCCATAGAATGGTTAAATGAAATTTAACCTCAATAAGATATCCAGGTAAAGAAAAATAATTCTAATTTACTAAAGGCAAAATTAATTTGCATTTAAGTTCATAGCTGGTTAAATAGGTAATGAAAAAAGCCAACTTGGTACTAACGGTTGTGTAAAATGGATGAAAAAGGTCTACTCTACTTTAAGGACCATTCTGAATGGCGGGAATGGCTGCATGGGAATCATGCTAATTACAAAGGCATAAACTTAATTTTTTACAAGGTTGATCACGAAAATGAAAGCATGCGTTGGGAAGAAGCTGTAAAAGTAGCGCTCTGCTATGGATGGATCGATAGTACAGTAAAAAGTTTAGGCAAAGGAAAACGGCAACAATATTTTTGCCAACGCAAGCCGAAAGGAACTTGGAGCAAAGTGAACAAGGCCCACATCAAGGAATTGATTGAAAATGGTTTAATGCATGAAAGCGGACTTGCAAAGATCAATGCAGCCAAAAAAGATGGCTCGTGGACGGCATTGGATGATGTCGAGAACGGGATTATCCCTAATGACCTGAAAATCGCTTTTGATAAAAATCCCAAAGCTTATGAAAATTATAATTGTTTCACTAATGGGCAACAAAAAAGCTACCTATACTGGTTAAACCAGGCTAAAAGGGATGATACACGACAAAAACGAATCTCTGAGATCATAAGTCGCTGTGCTGCAAACGAGAAGTCACGCCAATAATCCTGGATTTCACCAATTCGAAAAAATAAAACTAACTTTGTGTTATCTCTTTGACATTTATTCTAAGCCAGCGTGCTCTCGTTCTTAGTACTTATTGGCCCAAAGATGATAGCCTTATGTCTAAATTACCTAAAGAGAATCAATTTTTTGACCTGTCGGATTATGGACGACCCATAGCAAAAATCATAGCAAGTTTTCTAAAAACCACTTCCCTTACTCCCATTCACGTAACTTTGGGCTTCATTGTTTCAGGAATACTGGCCATTATCTGCATTTTATACCATCAATATTGGGCTGCAGCCTTTTTCTTGGTATTAAAATCGATCTTGGATGCTGCAGATGGTGAATTGGCGAGAATCAAAAACAATCCGTCCTATACAGGTCGATATTTAGATTCGGTCTCGGACATTCTTTTAAATTTATTCATTCTGCTCACTATTTGGTATGTGACCAATGCCTCTTTATTATATGCCATTCTTGCGTTTATCGGTATTCAATTACAAGGCACATTATACAATTACTATTATGTGATTCTTCGAAACAAACATAATGGTGATACTACCAGTCGTATTTTTGAAAATAAAGCCCCAAAAGCAATGGATAATGAAATGCAGCACACGGTAAATATTCTTTTTGGATTATACTTTCTGCTTTATGGAGCATTCGATAAAATTATTCATTGGATGGACAGTAAGGCCATTGAAAGTAGAAAATTCCCAAACTGGTTTATGACAACTGTTTCGATGTTTGGTCTAGGATTTCAATTATTGATTATCAGTGTTTTATTGGTAATAGGCTTTCAAAATTATATTATCCCTTTTTTTATTGGTTACTCATTATTGATCCCTGTTTTTATAGGCGTAAGAAGATTTATTAACCGATATTGATTTCTAATTTCAATGTTTGATAGGCACACCTACTTAACAATGGTAAAAATTGGCAGTTGAGACAACCTCAAAGTAGTTTTTCAAATAACAGCAAGGTTAGTTAATATAAAGTACAACGACTCATTTGATAAAAATAAAGGAATGAACCTAGAAAAAGTAACATTTAAAAATAGGGAAGGACAGAATTTAGTCGGTCGCTTAGAACTTCCTGCGAATCAACATCCTCATAATTATGCCCTGTTCGCTCACTGCTTTACATGCAATAAAAACCTATCGGCGATAAAAAACATTGGTAGGGCCTTAACCTCAAACGGATTTGGTGTATTGCGTTTTGATTTTACCGGATTAGGCGAAAGCGAAGGTGATTTTACCAATACTAATTTCTCTGGCAACATTGAAGACTTAATTGCTGCAGCCGATTATTTAAAGGAAAACTTCAATGCCCCTACTCTCTTGATTGGTCATTCCTTAGGCGGCGCAGCTGCAATATATGCAGCGGCTAAAGTATCTTCAATAAAGGCCGTGGCAACTGTTGGGGCACCATCAAGCCCAACACATGTACAGCATTTGTTAAAAAGTAGTCTAGATGAAATAGAATTGAATGGAAAGGCAGTAGTAAATCTTAGTGGCAGGGATTTTACCATAAAAAAACAGTTCTTGGATGATTTGCAAAACCAAACACTATCTGCAACCTTAAAAACCCTGCGAAAACCTATTCTTATTATGCATTCGCCACAGGACAAAACGGTCGGCGTTAAAAATGCCGAGGAATTATACCGTGCAGCCCATCATCCAAAAAGTTTTATTTCATTGGATGGAGCGGATCATTTATTAATGAACAAGAAAGATTCGGTTTATGTTGGTGAAGTAATCTCTGGTTGGGCAAAAAGATATTTAGATATTGAAAGTGCTGAAGAACTTCCCAATACAAAACACCAGGTAATGGCAAGCCTTGATTTTGAGGATATTTTCACTACCCAAATGAAAGTAGGTAGTCATTATATGACCGCTGATGAACCAACCACTTACGGAGGAAATGACTTTGGTCCTTCCCCATACGAATTTGTTTCAGCTGGGTTGTCGGCCTGTACGGCAATGACCCTTCAGATGTATGCTAAACGAAAAGGGTGGCAGATCAACAATGTTGAAGTGCATACGTCATATAGCAAAACACATGCCTTGGACTGCGATGATTGTGAATCCTCTGACGCTAAAATAGACACCTTTGAAAGGGATATTAGAATTACAGGTGAATTTAATGACCAACAACGTGAACGCTTGCTTCAAATTGCGGACAAATGCCCAGTACACAAAACACTGCATAGTGAAACTAAGATAATCAGTAAGCTTGTTAATTGAGAAAACCAATTTGTTTAATAGATTATAGTAATCATAAGCAATCCTTAAATCAAACACAATGAATATTGCGCTACTCAAATTATTACTTAACTTTAGAGCAGAATCTTAAAACAAAAACAGATGGAAAAAATAAAATTAATGGTTTTAGCCCTAGTTATTATGGCAGGTTACAACTGTAAGGAAGCTAAAAAAGATGCCAATGAGGCAAATGAAGAGGTTACCGAAGAAATAATGGAGGAAGAGAATATTGAGGTCATTAAATTCTCTATGGAGCCTAAAAGCGATAGCAAGGTAGCAGGTGAGGTAACCTTCACTCAAGAAGGAAATACCGTTAAAATGATGGCGACCTTCTCAGGTCTTTCACAAGGAGAACATGCCATACATTTACATGAAAAAGCAGACTGTTCCTCTGATGACGGAAAATCTTCAGGAGGCCATTGGAACCCAACGCATGAACCACATGGTAAATGGGGAGCTTCAGAAGGTTTTCATAAAGGGGATATTGGCAATTTTCTGGCAGATGCCAATGGCAATGCCACCGTGGAATTCTCAACTGACCAATGGTGCATTGGCTGTGATGACGAGAATATGAATATTGTTGGTAAAGCAGTTATTGTACATCAAGGTGTAGATGATTTTACTTCACAACCTAGTGGTGATGCAGGTGCTCGTATAAGTTGTACTGGGATTATCCAATAAATAATTAAAGACTCAAAATGAAAGAGCCACTAAATAGTGGCTCTTAGTATTTAATAATTTCATGTAGGTAGCTACCCATGCTCTATTTTTAAGGATTTATGGGATGACACAACCTGGGTAAAGGCCTCAAAGTTCTTTAAAACCTAAATTATAAGGCAAAAATCGATAACTACAGTCTATAAGTCCTATAATTTGCTTTAATTTGAGCCTTTAAATTACAAACACATGAACCCCTCCTCCTCTGGTTGGATAGATAAATTCGGATACTTGGTCAAGGACCAAGTTGACAGCTATAAGGACTTTACTGACCTCTATGGAAGTTTAAAGAAAACAGGGTTTGTCTATGGGATAAATCTAAAGATTCCTAGGTTCATTACACCAGAGCATAATTTATCTGAAGATGAAAAAGCCAAAATCAATTTATTGGCAGCCCTATATTTTACTTTTAGGTTGGTAGAAAAGAACCCTGACTTTGACGCCTTTTTAAATAAGGTATTTCTGTTTTATCAAGATTTGGGTTTAAATCAGATATCATTCTTATCAAAGTTATTTACAGGCACAAAAACTTCCGATCAGCTAGAAAAGCTATTGGATTCAAGGGTTTACCTTGAAGACAATATGATAAGCAAAACCTTTAATAGCATAATTACCAACTCATTATTATACATAGATGTACTTGCCTTCAAAAGATATTTAAAAAATGATGAGGCTATAAAGGAATACGCGGAAAATCTGGAGTATTTAACTATGAATATTATTTATCATTCACTTAACTCCAAAGAAAAAAACAAAAGTGATGATAAACTGGCACAGCTATTTGAAGCATCTTTAACCTATATAGATAGCACTGAACAAACCTATGACGGTAGTTACCGAGAAAAAATATTGACCAATTTCTCTACTTTGGAAAACCATTATTTTTTGGATATCGCTTCATTGACTATTTGGGAAGACCAATCAGTGAACTATTTAGAATCTGAATATATTTATGGAATTGGTAAGGATTTGGGTTTTGATGAAAAGGAAATATCCAGGGCTTTAGAGGAAATTGAATCTTTTTTTGAGAAAAATTCGAAACTAATACCTTTCCTAAAAGATTATAATTTGGCTTTCAAGTTCTATGAAAGCATGTCGAGGGTAGTAAAAAAATTGATTATAAGGAACAGTAAAAGACTGCAAAAAGAACTTTCAGATAGTAAGGAACTCGTGACGTTAATTTCCAAATCTACCACCAAGGATTTAAGTCCTGCAGAGAAGAAAAAAGTACAAAGTCAGTTGTTGAATATTTTCAAGAGTATACCTTCACTCGCAATTTTCATGCTCCCGGGAGGCGCTGTTTTATTGCCAATTTTTATTAAGTTGATCCCCAAATTATTGCCCTCTTCATTTGATGATAATAGGGTGGACAAAAATAAGTGATTTCTTATTAAATAGACACTATAAGAAATATCTATACTTGATATTATCTTATTATATATCAGTATTTTAAATAACATTACTCTAACCATAACTTGAAATCACGTACTCGTTCCCTACTCACGATGATTTCCTGCTCAATATAGCGTTTTAATTTTATTTTCAGGCGAGAATTCGTATAAGAAATTATGTCCTGGATGTGGTTGATATTCACATAATATTTTCTACTCACGCGAAAGAATATTTTGGGTTCAAGTTCATTTTCCAAATTTTCCAAAGTGGTATCCATCAAATAATTCCTACCATCGGAAGTTGCCGCATAGGTACCTTTATTTTCACTGTAAAAACATTCCACCTCATCGGCATTTATTATTTTTAGATGCTGCCCTACCCTAGTCGTAAATCTTTTTTTGTATTCCCGCTCCAATGGGTTTATCAATAATTTTTTTATATCATCAAAATCCAATGTCAATTTTTGGGTCGGAGGTTTTAGGGTCTTATATTTTTTTACGGCATTTTCCAATTCTTCATCATCAATAGGTTTTAACAAATAATCAATACTGTTCAATTTGAATGCTTGTAATGCATATTCATCATATGCTGTAGTAAAGATTATAGCACTTTGCACGTCTACCACATCAAAAATTTCAAATGAAAGTCCGTCTGAAAGCTGAATATCCAAGAAAATGAGATCAGGGTGCTTATTGTTTTGAAACCATTCTATTGATTCTTCCACGGAATGAAGCATTTGTGTTACTTCAACATCCAAATTTGCCAGAAGCCTACTTAATCTTCTTGCTGCCGGTTTTTCGTCCTCTATTATTATAACATTCATTTGATTTTGTGCTTGGTATAAATTGTAACGACAATTAAAGTTCTTTATCGTTTTCCAGGTATTTTTGAATTTGCCGTTCTTCCCAATTTTTGATTCTATTTGATTTAAAAACGAACAAAGACAATCCCATAACCAATAAAACCAACCCCCAAATTATAGGGATGGCCAGAATATTCATTTCCATCCAATTCAATACATCCGGGTTTTCAACGCCTTTGGAAATAAAAAAATCCATAATTCGCCCTTTAAATGATATAATTAAAATAGAGATTATCACATATTGTATCAAGTGAAAATAGAATCGCTTTATTGCATCTACTCTCTTTCTTGCCTTGACATACTTTTCGAAAGCGTTTTTTTGATTTTCCATTATTTAAATTTTTCAGCTTCTTTCTTATCCCTGTCCATATACTTTTGAATTTGTCGTTCTTCCCAATCCTTACTAAAGAAGGGATTGTACGAGAAGACTTTTACTGCATGAAAAACCACTCCAATTCCCCAAAAGAACCATACAGCAAAGGTGCCAAAGTCCCAAAAGGCATCATTGAAAGATTCCCCATCGCCCAAATTCTGCACTATCTTCATGGTACTAATGAACGTATTCACTGCTATATAAACCGCAAAATGTATATAGAAGCCTTTTAAATCCTGTACACGTTTTTTGGCGCGTCTCAGCTTCTCATTTGTATTTGTATCCTTTACTTCCATCTTCTTTGATTTTCATCTTCTTCCATAAATTCCTTTATTTTACGTTCTTCCCAGTTTCTCCCAAAAAAAGGATTTAAACTAAAAACCTTAAGGGCGTGGAAAATGATGCCTATACCCCAACCTAATGCAGCCCATAAGAACCATGGATATCTCCATTGATCGATCCAATAATTTAAACCTGCCAGAAACAGAATGAAGAACATATATGAGAATAAGCTTATATAAAATTTCTTAATCTGCTCTACTCTATCTTTAGCCTTAAAATATTTATTATCTTTTTCCCTTGTTTCCATTGTTTCGTTGGTTTTTTGAATTGCTATTTTATTGATAATCCAAATTTAGTGGGTTCATTCAATTAAATTAAATGATCGTTACCCAATTGTTGTTTTTAAAGGATAAACTGTAGATCAGAATTTATCATCATCCATAAACTTCCTGATCTTACGTTCTTCCCACCGTTTTCCCCATAAAGGGTTATATCCAAAAACTTCCATACCATGAACGGTAACGCCGAAACCCCATCCCAATGTCGGGAATATGACCCATGGGAAACTGGTGGTATAGTAATTTAGGATTGCGAGACAGGGAATAACGATGCAATAGGCCGTAAGGTTACCATAAAATCCTTTTAGTTGTTCTACATGCTCTTTGGCTTTTGAATAACGTTTATCATCTATATATGTTTGTTGTTTTTCCATTACTGTAACTTGTTTTGTCAACAAGGGCAGTTTCACCTTAAAATCAGAGGTTGATTTTGCTATCTGCACTTGTCTATCTGTTAATATTCTGTAGCGCTGTTGTATGTTTTGAAGACCTACTCCACTACTTTTTTTTACTACTTGTTTCTCTTGCAGGTTATTTTCAACAACCAAAGAACCTTCTTCTTCATAAACCCTTATGAACAAAGGTTTAGCTGAAGTTACAACGTTATGTTTTACCGCATTTTCCAATAGCAATTGCAAAGAAAGTGGCACTATTTTGGCCTCTGGGTTTTTACTGTGTTCCGGTATTTCCAAATGAATACTGTCCTCAAAACGCATTTTTAGTAATTTCACATAAGTCCTGGCAAACTGGAGTTCTTCATCAACAGACACAAGATCCTTGTTTTTTTGCTCCAAAACATACCTGTAAACTTTGGAAAGCGAGGTAGTGAATTTTTGGGCCTGAATTGGATCTTCTTCAATTAAGCTCGTCAATACATTAAGGCTATTGAATAAAAAATGTGGATCTAACTGGTTTTTTAATGCATCGAATTTTGCTGATGCGGTACCCGCAATGATCTTTTGTTCTTTTACCTTTTTTTCCTGTAACGCCTTATACAAATAGAAAGCGTGAAAGAACAGGGATACCACTAGTGTAATGACCAAGGCTATTATGTAGTACGATGATCTTTCGCCTGCAATAAAATCATTCAAAGTCTTTCCGTAGACGACTAAAGATATGAACATTCTTATAAGCCCGAATGATATGACGGTAAGAATTATAGAACCTATAGCTCCTATCCAAAGTCGTTTTTGGGTTTGTGTTTCCCAACTATATTTAGAGGATATGTATTTATTGTAGTAGATATTGACCAACGTCAGAACGAAAACGAATATAAAATTAACACCTACGAATTCCAACTGTTCATTGATGTCCAGAATACGTTCCCAAAAAATGATTTTGGAGACAATGGCAATAATGATGGTCAATAAGACACTTATCTTAAATAAATTGAAAAACTCTTTCATGCTTTTAATTACAATCCTTTACGATTTGTTGGGCACGTTCCTTTCCCCAATTTGGGTGAAATGATGACGCTGCCTTAAAGTTAGCAAAAAGTTCCATGGAACGTTCCACATCCTTGCAATAGGGAGCAGTATCCTGACCAAAAAATTTGGCCGAACCCATATCCCATTCGGCTTTAGACAAAACCACTCTGGGATTTTCAGGTGCCAATTGTAATGCCTTTGCATACAAAACCGCAACTTTCCCCGAAAGTGTCATCCCATATGTTGCCCCATCAAAAGCTACCCATGCTGTATGAACCAAAGCTTGTTGTACCAAAATCTCAGGATTATCAGGAGAAATGGCCAAGGCCAAGTCTACGAATTCCTGTGCTTTTTCCAATTGTTGGGTCAATTTCCCTTTGCCTTTTTCCCCAAAAGAAGCGACGGTATTTACTTGGGAAACATAATAGGAAGGAAGCCAATTGTCAGGTTCCGCCGCGGTTATCCGTTCGAATAAATTGGAGGCTTCGGCGATTTGGCCCTCACCCCAAAGTTGAAATGCCTTTTGCATTTCAATGGTATATTGGTCTTGTGCCATTACAGCGGTGTTGATCAATATTAATGCGATAATCATTACTTTTTTCATGACGTTATAATTTAATGGTTTGTTTAATGGTCTCCCCGTTTAGTTCGAACTTGGCATCTGTCCACTTTGGAGGTCCAAATTTGGCAGGTGCATTGTTTGAACATGCGGTGTCCTCTTTTGGAATAAGCCCTATGTACATATCCAATTCATTATTATTGTTCTCATCATGGTATAATGAAATGGCATATGTTCCGTTTGGAATATCCTTAAAAACCGTAGTACATTTGCCATCTTCGATTTTACCAATGATCCCTTTGTTTGGGGTTTTAAGCCAATTGCTTTCATTTTGATACAAGCCTATCATTATCTTGCCCTCGGAACTTTTGATATTGGTAATTTCCATTTCTATGTCAGCGCCTTTACTATATTGTGCATACGTGAATAATGTTCCACACATTGCTACTAGAATAATTAGACCTTTTTTCATTTTTCTTTGATTTATGGTTAATACTTGGACAAATTTGACCCATAGCAAACGTTTCCCGAAAAAAGAAATACCGAGTTGTAGCATTCCGTGGATAGACTGTAGATAATTCACTAGTTTACCGAACCTCAATCATTAAAGGAATATATCAGCATATTTAAAGTAATTTTGCGGGCATGGTCAGAAACATCCAATTAAGGATTGCATTGAAGGAAGAAGCGCAAGAAGGTATTCTTCAAAAAAAAGCTGCCCATTATTTGGGTATCCCAGAAGGTGATTTCACTATAAAAGTTCTCCGAAAGTCCATAGATGCGCGAAAGCCATCGATCTACTTCAATTACAAACTTGAAGTTTACATTAAGCAGAAACCTCCTGAAACCGCTGCATATTCCTTTAAGTATAAGGATGTTTCAAAGGCAAAAGCAGTGCACATTATTGGCTTTGGCCCTGCTGGGATGTGGGCTTCCTTACGCTGTTTGGAACTTGGCTATAAACCCATTGTTCTTGAGCGTGGAAAAAAGGTTCAGGAACGTCGGCGTGATTTAAAAGCCATTAACCAAGACCATATTGTCAATGAAGATTCCAACTATTGTTTTGGCGAAGGCGGTGCTGGCACCTATTCGGATGGCAAGTTGTATACACGAAGTCTTAAACGTGGTGACGTAAGGCGTATTTTCGAAAGTCTAGTACACCATGGGGCGACAGAGCAAATTTTAATAGATGCCCATCCCCATATTGGCACCAACAAACTTCCAAAGATTGTTCAGAATATTCGGGAGACAATTATAAATCATGGCGGGGAGATTCATTTTGAAACCCGGGTTACCGATTTCAATATTGAAAACAACAAACTACGATCTATAATCCTGCAAAACGGACAGGAAATGTCTGCTGACCGAGTCATTCTGGCTACCGGCCATTCGGCAAGGGATATTTTCTACCTATTGAAAAATAAGGAAATTGCCTTAAAGGCTAAATCTTTCGCCATGGGAGTCAGGGTTGAGCATCCACAAAAAATCATAGATTCAATTCAATATCATTGCCGTGGGGAACGAAATGCATTATTACCAGCCGCTTCCTACAGTTTAGTGCACCAAGTTAGGGGAAGGGGCGTGTATTCTTTTTGTATGTGTCCCGGTGGATTTATTGTGCCTGCAGCCACAGCACCTGGAGAAGTGGTTGTCAACGGAATGTCACCGTCCAAGCGAAATAACCTTTTTGCCAATTCCGGTATTGTGGTGGAAATAAATGTGGATCAGGATATTCCCAAATATGAAAAATTCGGTGTTTTAAAAGGCTTGGAATATCAAAAGGACCTGGAACGTTTGGCATTTACATCCGGCGGTCGCAGTCAAGTGGCACCCGCACAAAGGCTAACCGATTTCGTTGAGGGAAAGTTATCACAAGACCTAAACCCAACTTCATATCAACCTGGATTAAAATCGGCCCCGCTGCATTCACTTTTACCAAAACTTATTGGGAGTAGACTTAGAACAGGGTTCAAAGAATTTGGCGCTAAAATGCACGGGTATTATACTACTGAGGCTAATGTGGTAGGTGTAGAATCTAGAACCTCATCACCCGTAACCATTCCTAGAAATGATAATTTGGAGCATCCGGAAATTCAAGGCTTATTTCCTTGTGGTGAAGGAGGTGGTTATGCCGGAGGAATTGTTTCTGCTGCTATGGACGGTGAACGTTGTGCTGAACAGGCTATTAGTGGTCTTTAGGCCTATTTTTTCAGCGAATACGAATATCCCAACTATTCCACTACCTTTGCCGCTTATTCTTCACAAACAATGACATTCAAAGATTTAGGAATTATAGAACCAATCCTTAGGGCCCTTGAGCAAGAAGGTTATACCAGTCCCACACCTATTCAAGAACAGGCCATTCCTATTCTTTTAGGTGGAAAAGACCTTTTGGGCTGTGCCCAAACCGGCACGGGAAAAACGGCTGCTTTTGCAGTTCCGATTATACAACATATTTACAATGATAAGAACCGAAATAATGGTCATCGCAAGATAAAATCATTGGTAGTTACCCCTACCCGGGAATTGGCTATACAAATAGGTGAAAGCTTTACCGCATATGGGAAATTCACAGGAATAAGGAATACAGTCATTTTTGGCGGAGTAAAGCAAGGTAAACAAACCCAAGCATTGCGAAATGGTGTAGACATATTGATTGCTACCCCCGGACGCCTTTTGGATCTTATGAATCAAGGGTATATCTCGCTTAGGGACATTGAATATGCCGTACTTGATGAGGCAGACCAGATGCTCGATATGGGTTTTATTCACGACATCAGAAGAATAATAGCCAAATTGCCCCCAAAACGACAATCCCTTTTCTTTTCAGCCACAATGCCCAAGGATATTGTAGCACTTTCAAGAACTATTTTGGGTGATTTTGAGCAAGTTTCGGTAAAACCTCAACAAGCCACCGCAGAAAAAGTGGAACAGGGCGTTTATTTTGTGAGCAAGAATAATAAACCCAAATTACTGGTTTATTTATTGGAAGACCAATCCAATAATTCGGTCTTGGTATTTTCACGCACGAAACATGGTGCCAATAAAATAGTAAAAATACTGGGCAAAGCAGGTATAGACTCCGCTGCTATTCACGGCAACAAGTCGCAAACTGCAAGGCAAAAAGCCTTAGGGGATTTTAAGGATGGAAAACTGAAAGTACTTATTGCGACCGACATTGCCGCACGTGGTATCGATGTTGACAAATTATCATTGGTCATCAATTATGATTTACCGAATGTACCGGAAACATATGTGCACCGGATTGGAAGAACGGGCCGAGCAAGTGAAAGCGGTATTGCCGTTTCATTTTGTGACAGGGAAGAACGGCCTTATTTAAAAGACATCGAGAAACTCATTAAGCAAGAGGTACCTAGAATGCCGGAGCATCCTTTTATGGAAGATGTAGCGGAGGAAGAACCAACTCGGAAAAAACAAAATCCCCAAAAATCCAAAAACCAGAACAGGTCAAATAGATCAGGGAAGTCGAATTATAGGGGAGGAAATAAAAACAACCGTAGAAGGAACGATCATAGCACTCCAAGACGAAATAGTTGATGTTTTTTCGAGCTTGTCCCTAAAACTATTTTGAAGTTTCAAGAAAGGGGTTTATATAATCTTACCCCTCTTCATTGCTAAGAAATATAGCGAAAATAAAGAGAGGCCACATTTACCGTCAAAACTAGATTATATCGAGAATTGGCTTATTGGTTTTCATTGATTATTTATTTACCAGGAAATAGTATTTAATCTTGATATTCTTCAAAATCTAAAAACCCATGGTCGGTGACCATAGGTTTCGAATAATTTATCATAAAATATTGGGCGACTAACGCGCTTTACGGATCAATTGGGCGATATAAACATATTTCATATCCCTTGCTGCAATGCCGTCTTGCATTAATTTTGTTTGGGCTGGTGTGGCGCCTTCGTTAAAATTAATGTTTTGGTCCAACATTTGCTTGTAATCCTTGAACATGCTTACGGTCATATGCGAAGCGTAGGTATCACTACCTATAGGGGACATGAACCTAATTAATCCCCAATTGGCTTTTTCACCTGCATCAACCGCTTTTTGATGTAAGGGCTGAAAGACTTCCTTTTCCGCCTTTTCATATTTGGCGTAGTTATTAAGATCAACTTTCATCATATCAATTTGTGCAACACATCCCAAAGGCATGTCGAATTCAGGGGTTGTATTGGCAATTTCCTTGGCAAATATTCTTACTGCCAAATCCCTGGTTTTTACCGAGTTATTTAGTTTATTCATAATGTCTTCCTCCGACATATCGGGATAGGCCGCTTTTGCCCGATCCATTAAATTGGCCCAACTACTCCCATCCATCATTTTTACCGGGTCGTTATAAAGGGAAACCGTCAAGTATTGAAAATCCTGCATTTCCCCTCCTGGGCTAATTGACCAAAGGTCCCAACCCAAAATATCCCCGCTTTTTACTCGCTGTTGCTGAATTTTTTCCCAAAATGCTTCAGTATCAGCATAATCATTTTCCTGCTCATTGTCGACTTTCATGAATTCGAAAACAAGATGCAGATTTTCCTGTGCGATGGCCAAATTGCCAAACAGAAGTAATGCGATAAAAATCAGTATTTTTTTCATTTCCCTTTGTTTAAATTGTTTATACTAGATTGTTTGTTGAACATCCAACAAGTAATGGAAATGTTTCAATATTAAAAAATGGATAAGGACGAAACCCATGAATTATTGTCCGAAGGCATACTTTTATATACCAAAGCAATAATGAATCAACGATTTTAAATCGTTTGAAGACGACTGAAAAGGATTTCCCTATGTGATTTTCCTATTGGAATTACCTTTCTATTTATTTCCAAATGGCTTTCCCCAAGAACATCCAATTTACAGATATTAACCATATAGGATCTATGTACCCTAAGAAAACGAGAATTACTTAGTTCATTTTCGATGGTTTTTAGTGTACTGGTTATTAAATAATTACCATTTTCGGTAACAACATTACTATAGTTTCTATCCGCTTCGATATATAATATATGATCTATCAACAATTTAATCATCTTACCATTATGTCGAACGAAAATTCGATCATCCAATACCTCAATAGGCGTAGAAGTATTTTCCTTGATTTCAATTTTTCCTTTAATTTGCTCAATTACCAATGCTATGGTCCTTTGCAATTGTAATTTGTTCAATGGCTTTGGAATAAATGCATACGGATGCGTTTCTTTTGCACGCAAAAAGGAAGAATCGTCTGTATTTGCCGTTAGGTAGATAATTGGAATATCAATGCTTTTCTGGATTATCTTTGTTGTTTCTATACCATCTAAGGCACCTTTAAGATTAATATCCATGAGAATAATGTCAGGTGTATTGACCTGGGCATGTAATACGGCCTCTTCCCCCCTGGTTTCAATCCCTGTTACTTCATAACCCAGATTGGTAAGCTGCAACGAAATATTCGCTGCTATTATCATATCGTCCTCGACTATTAAAATCCTAGTTATATTTTCCATGATCATGCTGCTTTGTATTGTTGGAATTCAAAAGTCACAAAAGTGCCGTTGTCAATTATTAAGTTCATTTTACCATCAAGTTGTTTGGTGAGTAATTCAACAAGTTGGGTGCCAAAGCCCGTTCCTTTTGCATGAGCCAATTCTGGCTTGCCGATACCATTGTCCGAAACTTGTAAAAATAGCTGGGTTCCCTCCAACTTTAGGCTTACATTGATTATCCCATTTTTCTTATTGGGGAATGCATATTTTAAGGAATTGGTCAAAAGTTCATTTACAATCAATCCTATTGGAATCGCAGTATCAACATCCAATTCCAAACTATCCATCCCAATAGTTACCGTTATCCAATTTTCAGCATCAAAAATCGTAACTATATAATTGGCCAAATTCTTAAAATAATCTTTCATCTCAATTTTGGACAAGCTATGTTCCTGATATAATTTTTGATGTATCATGCTCATACTATGAACCCTATGCTGGCTCTTCCCTATAGCCTCTACAATCTTCTGGTCTTTAATCTGGGCAGATTGTAAGGCCAATAAACTAGATACAATTTCAAGATTGTTTTTTACCCGATGGTGTATTTCCTTCAGTAAAAACTCCTTCTCCTCATTCTGTTTTTGCAAGAGTTTGTTTTTTTTGGAATTATTTTGCATTGCTTTATAAAGCAATATCACATATAAAAGTAAAAGGATCACCAATAAACTTATCAGGGTTTGTATTGTTCTTTGCCTTTTAATCTTTGATTCCTGTAATTGAATGATATTTTCTTTCTGGGCCACGTCAAATTCAGTTCTCAGCAATGAAATCCTTTGGTCCGATTCTGCCGTGAAGATTTGATTTTTAAGGTTATCATATCTCGCAAATGCTTGATAGGCTCCCTGATAATTATGATTACCCGCGAATGCTTTTCCCAAGGTTTCATATGCCTGACTTAGATAAAAGGCATCCCCAAAATCATCTGATGCAATGGCAATGCTCTTTTTTAAACTTTTAACGGCAGAAACATATTTTCCTTGAATATTTTGCATTTTCCCAATAGACAACCAAGAACGCATCAACAAGAAATTATTACTCAACAATTCACCATATTTAACCGCATTTGCCCCAGCACTTTCAGCCTTCTCAAATTCATTTAAAAAAGTATATAGATCAACTTCCGATATATACACATCACATAGATTATTATAAAAACCATATCGTTCCCCAATGGCAATGGAGTGTTCAAAATAATTCAATGCTTGTTGGTATTCCTTTAAGGCCAAATAGTTATTGCCCACGACATAAAGGGTAAAACCATAATCCAAATCGTTGATTCCACGTTCCTCGAATATCGATATTGATTTAAGACCATATTCCAAGCCAGATTCATATTTAGATTGTTTCCAAAAAAGATTACTTAAATCGCTATAAGCCAAAGCAATAGCTTTATTGTCCTTTAGTTTATCGCCAAGTTGCAAAGATTCCAACGCATAATCGGCAGCTTTGTCCAATTGCCCCCTTCGCTCATAAACATATCCAATTTGGGTATATAAAAATGGTAGATCTTTTTCAAGAACCATTCTTCTGGCTTTGTTAAGTACGACTAAAGCGCTATCCAGCCTTTCCATACGTAGAAGTATGGCCCCTTGGGTAATTCGGAACCTTCCTTCCCAAAGTGTATCTTTTTTATTGGTAGTAATTCTCAAACCTTCTTGGGTGAAATCAAGGGCTTTTATCAAATTTCGGGTATGCCAATAATAAGCAAGGTCATTGAGTATTGAGTATTTAAGGGAATCGGTATTCACCTTAGGATAGGCTTCTTCTAAGATATCAAGATAGGAAGCACCAAAATTATCGGTATCAATAAACACCTTTTTGTAAGGTTTTTCGCTATTGAAGTCAATAATTTGGGCAATAGCAATGCTACAGTTCAGAAGAGAAATGATATAGACAAAACCAGATATAAATAAGCGTGTTCTCATTTCTGGAAAATTGTCACCGGGGGAAATGAGCTAAATAAATATACAAATAATATTCTACAAAGTGTCTGATAAGTAAAAAGACACTTTCGGACAGTATTTCAGGTAGTTCGTCCTTAACCACTTTTGATATATATAATAATTCTATTCTTTAGAAGAATATACCTGCTATTGTTGATCCACAATGATAGATACGAATATGAAAAACAGGGGTTATGGGAAGAACGGGATTAATATCGATTTTACTAATACTAGTTTTATCTACTTGTAAAGAAGGTCATAAAATTTCGAAGGAAAATATAAAAGAAATAGCAATGTCTGCAAGCTTTAGCACCTTTATAGAAGATGCTTGGAACGATAGGAATATGGATAGTTTAAGGGCCGTTTCTGTGGAAAACTATATAAGAAACCTCAATGGTATACAGGTTGCCAAAAGCCAGAACGAAGTGGAAGCGAATATGAATATATTTTTCAATGGGTTTCCAGATTCCAAGTTGGTTGTAGATGATATCGTAATCAAGGGCAATAGATTATTCGCACATTGGACCTTTACCGGAACCAACACGGGTATCTTTGGGGAAGTTGCCCCTACAGGAAAGAATGCAACCCTAAGCGGGTATTCGAACATTCATTTTAATTCCGATGGTAAAATCACTCAAGAAGATGTCTATTATAATGAATTACAGCTTTTACAGCAACTGGGTTATTCCCTTATACCCCCTGTTGTAGAGTAAGAAATTGAAAAAAACCAAGCATTGTACAAAATGTTTTTAATAAAAAGTATTAATCTAAACAAGAATAAAAATGAGAACACAAAAATTAAAAATCCTAATTGCATTATTACTAGTAATCCCTATTGGAATAGTAAAAGCACAAAATAGCAATACACAAGGCTTTTGGGTCCATGAAGATGTGGTAAAACCTTCAATGGTGGCACAATATGAGACCATATGCAAAGAACTTACCTCAAACATGAAACAGCACAACATTCAGGAACTAAATGTCATTGTGGTCAATACTGTCGATAATCGCTACTTATGGGTAAGTCCCATTAACACAATAGCAGACGTTGGTCGCCCTGTTTTCAAGACATTGGCTGAAAAAATGGGTCCTGAGAAAATGGGCAATCTCTTTGACCGAATGGACAAGTGCTATGATATTGAGCACAATTATTTGTTAAATATGGACAAGGAATTATCCTATATGCCCAGTGGAATTACCCCAACTCCTGAGGGACAGGATTACCGCAAATTTCATTATTACCATTTTACACCGGGAAATTCGGCAGTAGTAAAGGAAAAAGTACAGGCAATTAAGAAATTATTCGAGAGTAAGGGATCCAAACTTGAATATCGGGTATATCACAGCGGTTTTGGAAACCGGGGGGAATTTTATATGGTGGCCATTGCAGCAAAGGATGCTACGGATTATGCTGCAAAAATCGCTGAGAATAATGAATTGCTTGGAGAAGAGTGGCCTATAACTTATAGCAGCTTTATGGGCACCTTGACCCATTATGAACCGGTCGAAGGACGAATGAGACCGGATATGGCATATTCACCAGAGTAATATTAAAAACCCTTATGATTTTTCAATTGGGATTTAGAATTTACACCTTAAACTAACATATCATGAAAATTATGAAAAATCTTCTTTTACTAGGACTTGCAATAGTTCTATTTACAGCCTGCAAAGAACAGGGGCCAGAAAGATGGACAAACATGTCCCCTGAAATTGATGTAACAAAAGCACTGGTAAAAGATTATGAAGATGGTAATTGGGAAAGCTGGAGCAGCCATTATGCAGATGCAGCCGAAGTACATCACAATAGTGTGGAAAGCATTACCCAACAACAACTGCAAGATGGCCTTAAGGCCGATATCATGAATTATTCAAGTTATGGTTTTTCCCATGCAGATGATGAAATATTCTTTGAACAAATTATCGATGATAAAGGAGATAAATGGGTGTACTTCTGGGGTACTTGGGAAGCTGTAATGAAAGGGAATAACGAAAAATATCAGATACCCGTTCATATTGCCCTCAAATTTGTCGATAATAAAATTGTGGAAGAACATGGTTTCTATAACCGCTCTGCCATAGATGCTGCAATAAAACAAATCGCGGATATGAAAGCAGCAGAGGAACAGGAAATGTAAAAACAACATTCTTTGAGTGTAAATACAGCAATATATAATTCACAACTAAAACATTACCATAATGAAAAAATTAAGTTTACTAGTACTTACAGCAATTCTATTTATTGGTTGTCAACAAAAAGAATCTGAACGGTACACACAAAAATCACAGGAAATTGATACTGTTAAGAAATTAATAGCCAATTATAACAATAAAACATATGACACCAGTATGTATGCCGATACCTCAAAGACCACATACAACACAAAGGTAAATCCAATGTCACCTGCTGAAACCATAGAGTATCACAAACAAAATGATGTGAATTATTCAGCTAGGAGTTTTCAAGATAAAGATCAAGAATATGAAATGGTCTTGACCGATGATGGTAACACCTGGGTCAATTGTTGGTTAGACTGGAAAGGAACCGTAGCGGGCAATAATCAAGAAGTAAATATCCCAATACACCTTACCTATCAATTTGTTGATGGTAAGATCGTAAGGGAAGTAGGGCATTGGGATCCCACACAGGTGCTACTTGCACTTCAGGAAATAGAGAAGGCCAATAACATGTCGGCAGATGAAAAGGCCATACAGTCAAGCATAGATAACATTACAAAAGCCTGGAATTCAAATGACAAGCAAATGATGGCTTCCAATATGACAAGTAATTTTATAAGGACGGAAAATGGTACTACCATTGCCAAAAACCCAAAAGAATATGCTGGTTTTATGGATGTATATCACGGGGCATTTCCCGATTTTACCGTAAAAATCGATAAAGTGGTAACTAACGGTAATAAGGCATATCTCAACTGGACATGTACAGGAAAAAATACCGGTAATTTCATGGAGAATGATCCCACGAATAAAAAGATCGAAACACATGGTTTTAGTGTCTGGACGTTTGATGCTGAAGGCAAAGCAGCGAGAGAGGATGCATTTTATGACAATCTGGTCGTATTCAACCAATTAGGAATAACACCTCCAAAATTATAAAAATCAATATTATTAGGCCTAACAAGTATTTCTTTCATTATAATTCGGGGGAAGTAATGAAGAAAATTTGTTAGGCTTTTAATCAAAAATATCATGAAAAAAAAAGCACTTGTACTCATTATTGTTTTGGCATGTATTTCATCTTCTTTTTCTCAAAAAAGCATAATGATCAAAAGGGACCTTAATATGTATTCCCACGTTTGGGATGATATTATCAACAAACGACAGATCAGTCAGAACAACGATATGAATTTCAATCAAAACTTCACCCTGGTTGCCAGTCGCGAAAATATTGTTGGCATTGAAGACAATACTGTGTTTATGCAGCAATTGGACCTACTGGCCAATCCCGGAAATTTGGGTATTATCGATAGCGCCTACAAGGCTTTTTCGGTAGGTGATATTCCGACAGTACTTAGTAAGCTAGACCCCAATGTGGTCTGGAACGAGGCCGAGGGCAATGCCTTGGCCGATGGCAACCCTTACATAGGACCTGATGCCGTTTTAAATGGCGTTTTCGCTCGTATTGGAGAACAGCACGAATATTTTAATTTAAAAGATATTGTGCTTCACGAGATGAGCAATGACCGAGTACTTGCCACTTTACGCTACGATGCCAAATACAAGCATAATGGAGCCACGTATGACGTTCAAGCAGCACATCTTTGGACACTTAAAGATGCCAAGGTGATTGCTTTTCAGCAGTATGTGGATACCAAGCAATTGGATGATGCCCTACATGGCGGGAATCAAACATCTAACCAAAAGCTGCTTTATAAAACGGGTAATCCAAAAGATTGGCCCAAAAATCAAGATGCCGTTGTCTCAGCTCCTAAAAATCATAAAATCCTTATGGAAAATGAGAATGTTCGGGTTTTGGAAGTTACGCTTTCACCTAATGAATTGGAACCCGTTCATCACCACCAATGGCCAAGTGTATTATATATCATGGAGGCCGGTGAATTTATAGACCGTGATGGAGAAGGTAATATCATATTGGATACTAGACAAATGCCATCCCCATTGGAATTTCCGATGACCATGTGGAAAGATCCGGAGGCACCACATTCGGTTGAAAATTTGAGCCCCACGAAACCAATCCGGCTCATACGGGTTGAGATGAAACAATAGAAAATTAATCAAGGAATCGATTTAAAATGAAAGCAACAAAATTTATAACACTGGGAATTGCCTTAATCGCGGCAAGTTCATTCTCAAGCTGTAAAGAACAAACCAACCAAGAACCAACCGAGCAAACAGAAACTATAGTTGAAACGGAAACCCCGGAATATTTTCTGCTCCGGCCAGAAGTGGAGAAAGCCTATGGCTATTCTCATGCCGTAAAAATAGGTAACGACATAAAAATATCCGGTGCCGTGAGTATGGACGATGAAGGCAACCCAACAGCGGTAGGCGATTTTGAACAGCAAATGAAAAACTGTTATACCGATTTGGAAAAAGTATTGAACTACTATGGGTGCACCTTCGATGATGTGGTCGTAGAAAATGTGTTCACCACGAACATGCCAAAATTTCTTGAAGTTGCCGCCTATAGAAATGAAATCTACAAAAAACAATTCCCGACAGGGTCTTGGCTTGGCGTTAAAGAATTGGCATTACCTGAATTTTTAATCGAAATAGAATTAGAGGTTCATAAATCAGAATAAAAATTAAATATCATGATTAAACTAACAGTACTATATGGCCATCCTACGAATATCAAAGTTTTTGAGGAATATTATGCCAACACCCATTTGTCCAAAGCAGCGAAGATGAAGGGCCATACCAAACTCGAACTCACAAAATTTCTAAGTACGCCCGATGGAGGCAAACCAGATTATCTCCGGATGGCGGAATTTTGGTTTACCAATGCCGAAGCGATGAAGACAACTATGGGATCGCCGGAAGGGCAGGCCACTGCTGCTGATCTTCCCAATTTTGCAACGGGTGGGGCAACACTTTTGGTAGGGTCAGTTGAGGGGTAGTTTAGTTTATGAGTAATTCCTCGGAGATTGATAGAGCACGCAAAGAAAATAATATTAGCAAATTAAAAAACGGTATAGCCGAAAACCGTATAGAGTAGGCATAATTAACACATACACTAAAAATGACAAAAACAATCGTAACCCGTCACAAAGTAGGAAATATTGATACTTGGTTGAAAGGACACCAAGACAGGCTTGATGTATTTGCACCTGCCATATCAGACCTTAAAACATTTCAAGATACGGACGATTCAAATTCGGTGGTTTTGGTTATGGAAGTAACCGATATGGATAAGTTTCAAGCGATATTAAATGATCCTTCTACTAATGCATTGAAAACCAAACACACCGTGTTAGAACCCATAACGGTCTCCATGCCGGTAGAAGTTTAAGCTTTTGAACATTGATGATATAAAAACAAGCAATACTAAATACAATTCATTATGAAATCAGTACTGATTACAGGAACCAGCAAAGGCATTGGCCTTGAAACCGCATTGGCATTTGGGCACGCCGGCTATAAAGTATTCGCGACGATGCGAAATCCGGAAAACGCTTCCGCATTTAAGCAAGAAATCAAGGAAAAATCTTTGGACATCACGATTTCTAAAATGGATGTGGACTCCGATGCTTCGGTCAAGCAATGTATGGATGCCTTACTTGATCAACAAGGAGCGATAGATGTTCTGGTCAATAATGCCGGAATCGAACGTCATGGCTCCATCGAAGAAATGACCATGGACGATTTCCATGCCATTATGAACACCAATTATTTGGGAGTGCTCCGCTGTACAAAAGCCTTATTACCCCAAATGCGGAAAAACAAAAAGGGTTGTATCATCAATATAGCATCTGTCGCCGGGCATATTGCCAATAGTCCATTGGGTGGTTATGCTGCAAGTAAACATGCGCTCGAAGCCATAAGTGAAGCTTTGGCACAGGAAGTAAAACCTTTTAATATTAAGGTTGCCATTGTAGAACCTGGTATTATTGATACACAAATGGCCAATGATATTGCTGTGGATGGTAAATCGATTTATCCACACTCAAAACGTTTTGCAGGTCTGTTCTCGGCATCACTTCAAACACCAACAAAACCAACACTGGTAGCAGAAAAGATTTTAGAAATAGCAGAAAGCAATTCGTGGAAACTAAGACATCCCGTAGGACCTGATGCGCAGCCATTCATTGAATGGAGGGCCTCAATGACCGATGAAGAATGGGTAGATTGGAATGCGTGCAGTGATGAAGAATGGTACATGGCCGTGGAACAGGATTTTGGACTGAATGCCAGACAAGAAAAGTCAGAGTTAATTTAGTCCTCCTAAATCCAAAATTACAATCAAATAAGCCGAATATTAACCCATCTACCGACTGGTAGATAACTAAATAAAGAACCAATGAAAAAATTAATGTATTCACTATTACTACTGCCTTTTTTTGCTATAGCACAAACCAACGAAGCCTTGATTATCGAAAATGTAATGCTTACTGTAAATTCTGAAAAAATCGCGGAATTCGAAGCAGGAATAGCCGCCCATAACAAAAAATTTCATGCCGACGGACCCTATGGGGCCAGGGTCTATAACATCCTGAATGGTAAGAATGCCGGGAAGTATATGTTGATCATGGGGCCCTTACCATGGAGTGCTATGGACGGTAGACCCTCTAGTCAAGAACATACGGATGACAATAATAAGAATATAAGTAAATACCTAACCCCTGATGTCGAGGTAAATTATATGAAAATGCATCCGGATCTTTCCAATTTCTCCAAGGATTTCGAAATCAACAAAGTTTCGGTATTCATGATCGATGTAAAGCGTTTCCAGCAAAGTGAGTTTATTGAGAAAGTATTGAAGAAGGTGGCCAAGGTATATAAGGAAAAAATGCCCGATCAGATTTACGGCGTTTACTCCAATGAAATGAACAATATGGATGGAATGGGTTTTGCATGGGTAGATTTCTTCGATAATTCATCCTGGTTAGGAAGGGAAGACAAATTTGTGCAATATTTCGAGGAAGTACACGGGACCGGAAGTTTTGTAAAATTCCTGGCCGATGTGGAAGCAACGACCAATGGCGACAGAACGGAAATTTGGACGCTAAGAAAAGACCTCAGTGGTGCCAGTGCAAAAGTATTGGCGGCCACACGACAATAATTTTGTTCGTTTGTTTTAGCTATATAAACTGACCAAAACTCGGTAATTCCCGGAACAATAATTCCGGGTCTTGCCTTTGGTCATTAACCTATAGGCATTTCGCTTTTTTCAGTAATTTCAGCAAAACCAACTAAAATATGAGACCGACCAAACGATCTGTGATTTATGACAAAACCGGATATTATTTTATTGGGTTGTTTGCACTCGCCATTGCAGGGTTCTGGCCTTCCTATTTTTCAAAGTTTTTCGATGGTACTGGCGACTTCTCCTTTTACTTCCATTTCCACGCAGTCTTTGCAATACTTTGGATCTGTATGCTTATTACTCAGCCCATTTTAATTCGACAAAAAAAATATAAGCTACATCGTACCATAGGAAAGTTGTCTTATTTTGTGGTACCGTTTATTTTTATTTCAGTTATCCTTCTGGCCCATAGTCGAATAACCGGTGAGGAAGAAAATTTAGGTTTAAGCCTATGGGTGCCTTTTAAAGACCTTTTGGTCTTTGCCTTTGGTTATGGCGTAGCTATAAAATATAGGCATACAATGGCCATCCATGCCCGCGGGATGATTGTGGCGGGTATAGTACTTATTGAACCAGCGTTAGTACGATTAATTCTTTATGTGTTTTTCCCAGATGCTGGTTTCGCGCCAGAAGGTTACTTGGCGACCATTGCCATCGTATATCTTTTATTGATTGGGTTGGTGATTGCCGAACGGAAACAACAAGTGGGTAGATGGGTGTTTTCCCTTACATTAGGGCTGTATATATTTGTCCATTCAGTAATCCTTTTTCAGATTGAAATTCCGCCCTGGCAAGCGTTTTCAGAGTGGTTTGCGGCCTTACCGCTGACATAGTCTATACGATGAATTCCTTGAACCGTTACTAATTTTATTCTTTGACCATAAAATACTACCAGGATTAAATCGTACATTTCTGCTAGAGGTTGGTTTAAATAGATGTTAATTCCAATCGATATCGAATATTTATTATAAGAACATAAAACATGCGAAAATTTTCAATTCTGTTTTTAATTGCTCTTGCATCTTGCAAATCGCCTTCAGAAAAAAAAGAAGAAACCAACTCCTATCAAGAAATCCATAATCAGGCAATTCTTGTTGATACCCACAATGATATTCTGATGAGGGCTGTGGATTTAGGAGTCATTTTTGATCAAGACCTCACCGGTAAAACCCACAGCGATTTAAACCGCTGGAAAAAAGGAGGGTTGGATGTACAAATATTTTCCGTGTATTGTGATGGTGATGTAAAAAACCCATATGCTTATGCCAATAGGGAAATGGACAGTCTTGATGCTGTAGTGGCTCGCAACCCCGATAAGATTGTAAAAGTTACCAATTATACCGAACTGTTGGAAGCAGTGAAGCAAAAAAAGATTGCGGCCATGTTTGGTGTTGAGGGCGGCCATATGATAGAGGATGACCTTAATAAATTAGAGGCACTATATAATCGTGGCGCAAGATATTTAACCTTAACGCACAATATTGCGCCTTCCTGGGCGACAAGCGCCGTAGACGAAACCAAGAATCAAGACCTGCCGCATAAAGGGCTTACGGATTTTGGCAAGCAAGTAGTGCAAAAAATGAATGGGTTGGGTATGATGATCGATGTAAGTCATGTAGGGGAACAGACCTTTTGGGATGTAATTAACTTGACCACAAAACCTATCATTGCTTCACACAGCTCAGTTTACAGTCTTGTACCACACCTACGTAATTTAAAAGATGACCAAATAAAAGCTATTGCGAAAAACGGGGGTGTAATCCAGGTAAATTTTCATCCTGGGTTTATCGACAGCAGTTTTGATAAAAAGGAAATTGCCTTTTTAAAAAAGCATGCGGTAGAAAATGATTCCCTCCTAAAAAGTGGAATAGTAGACTATTATGCACTCGATTACCTATACTATAAATATGTGGAAGAAGCAAACGCAATAAGGCCACCGCTCGCAATGCTTATAGACCATATAGAATACATCATAGAGCTGGTGGGTGTTGACTATGTAGGCCTTGGCTCCGACTTTGATGGCATAAACCTTACACCGAAGCAATTGGATGATGTTACAACCTATCCATTGATTACAAAAGCGTTAACACAAAAAGGATATAGCACAGAAGACATCCATAAAATACTGGGAAGCAATCTTTTAAGGGTGCTAAAAGCAAATGAAAGGAATTAAAAAATAATGGGTGAAATTTTTTTCAACCATTAGAACATGGGCATTTTTTATGATTTATTACAACAAGACATACTGGAAAAACAACAAAAACAAGCAGACAGTGTAGAAGATAGGGTTGCGCTACTCGAGGATGAACTTGCACAATCCAAATCATTGTTGCGTAAAACCCTGGTTGCTCTGGAAAAACACTTGGAGAAAGATATTGATGGGGATGGTCAAACAGGATAAATAGAAATTAAAATGATCCAATTCTTTCGCAAAATCAGACAAAACCTGCTCAACGAAGGCAAGACCACTAAGTATTTTAAATACGCTATTGGGGAAATTGTGTTGGTTGTCATTGGTATTTTAATTGCCTTAAGCATTAATAATTGGAATGAGGAAAATAAGAAACATAAAAAGGAAAAGGAGTTATTATCAAACGTAAAAACGAGTATCATAAATAATATTGACTTTATTAATGAAGATATCAAGTCTCATAAAACCAGTATCCATTCCAGTGATATAGTATTAGATGCTGTAAGGAACAAAAAGACTTATTATGATTCTTTGGCCTATCATATTCATATAGCGCCAATTTTCCCAAATCCCGATCTCTCATTCACTGCATATGAATCATTAAAATCTGTTGGATTCGATATTATCAGCAACACAGAATTAAAAAATGAAATTTTAAATTTATATGAAGTTACCTATTCCTCGATGATAAGAGAACTCGGTATCATTGAAAATCAATCTGTTTTGGCCGGACAATTATCATTTTACCTGGATAATTTTGAACGCCCCAATGGTTTTGCTATACCAAATAACTACGATTTGCTTATTGAAAGCCAAAAGTTTATAAATATAATCGTGTTTCATAAGAGCATCCATTTATGGGGAATGGAACTTAAAGAACCTTGTCTACTTGAGAGCGAAAGAATAATTGAAATGATAGATGAAGAATTGAATAAGAAATAAAATGACCAATAAATTCCAGAGATTAAATTCATTGGTAAAACAAAATACTGCTCAGCAAATGAACGGATTTGACATCGTAATGGTCATTGCCATTATCCTTTTCGCAAGGTTGGGGATACGACTGGTTACGGGTTATAAAAAAATGAAAAAAGAAAATAAAGACAAAGACACGAAGATTGAATAATTTCATATCTTCAAAAAACATCTAAATAAGCTGGTTTCGCAATAAGGATTTGCTGCCATAAAATCGCCGATATTGTAAGTTTCTGGTCTGTTTTAATAAGTGTAGTACTAAATAGGAAGCTGGAGGTTAAGGTTCGAAATTGAAGAACAACTGTGTATATATGGAATAACGAATGAAATTGAGTAAAAAAAAGGAACAGGAAATAATGCAGGTATATGATACCTGGTTGCACAGTTATTTGAACGGGGATGTAAAAACTTACGATTCATTTCTGGATGTTGATTACCGATTTATTGGTTCTACAAATAATGAAGAGTTTTTAAACAAAAAGGACACTACAAATTTCTTTAAGGCAACGGCAGATCAGTTAGCGGGAAAAACGGAAATAAGAAACAGCATCAAAACCCTTGAACAAATAGATGGGCTCGTCTTGATTACCGATTTGTTCGATGCTTATTTCCTAAATGGTGATGATTGGGCATACTATGGCCGGTTTCGTTTTACTTCGGCAATGCGTAAAAATAAAAATGGCTGGCGGTTTATATATCAGCATTTCTCCACTCCCGATACGAAAGCACAAGAAGGTGAGACTTTAGGCACAGAACAAATAAGCAAAGAAAACCAGGAGCTTCGTGATGCCATCAAAAGGCGCACGGTTGAACTTGAACAAAAAAACCGTGAACTGCAAATCGAGGCTTCCCTGGAAAAGGTGCGTTCCCGTTCCATGGCCATGCATAAGACCGAGGAAATCCTTGAGGTGGTGGTGGTATTGTTCAATCAATTGAGGAATTTGAACATCGATTTCATCCAGGCCTGGATCAGTATCTGGTATTTGGACCAGGGCTACCTGGAACTGTGGATGTCCCCCATAGAGGGATTCGGTGACCTGCCTATTTACCACAAAAGGCCTTCAGCCGAATTTGAAGATACCACGATAAAATCATGGAAAAAAGGAGAAAGATTTTCATATCTGTCCTTAAAGGGAGGTGATACCGTAACAGCATTTCTGCAGGACATGGACCGAATGCTCGAGAGCGACTATTTTAGGAGGTTACAAAAGCTCAATCAGTATGACCGACTTGAATTTGTAGATGCGAATCACAAATTTGGCACCGTAAGTATGTCGTGGCACGAGGATGTGCCAGAACAAAACAAAGAAATCCTTTACCGCTTTGCCAAAGTATTTGAACAGACGTATACACGCTTCCTTGACCTCAAAAAGGCAGAAGTCCAGACAAGGGAAGCCCAAATCGAGGCATCACTGGAACGCGTACGTTCGGCCTCTATGGCCATTCACAAAAGTGAGGAATTGCATAAGGTGGTACTAACCGTAGCACAAGAAATTAATAGCCTTGGGTTAAATATCGATGCTGCACACTTATTTCGATTTGAGGAGGGGAATGATAAAGGATTAAATATGTGGATCGCAGGTGATGGGGGTATTTATCCCTATGAAGTTTACTTTCCTTATATCAAGCACGAAATTTTCGATGGTATTCATAAGGCCCGAACAACACACAAAAACTTCTTTTCTATATCGGGGGTGAGTAAAAAAGAAAAAAATCGTGTCTACCGCCATCTTATTAAAAGCACAAAAATTAAAATTCCTGAGAGTAGGCAAAAGTATGCTCTTGAAGCAAAATCAGCTGCTTATTCAGTAGCGCTGGCAAAGCATTCAGGAATAGCCATTATTCAATTTTCAGAAGAAGGAGCAGGATTCAGTGTTGAAGAAAATGAAATCCTAAGTCGATTTTCCAAAGTCTTTGAACAAGCTTATATCCGCTTTTTGGGTATGGCGAAAGCCGAAAAGCAAGCCAGAGAAGCAATGATTGAAGCAGCCCTGGAAAGAATCCGTGCCAGGGCCATGGCCATGCATAGTTCTGATGAACTGAATGATGTACTCAGTGTGTTGTTCGACCAGTTCGATATACTGGGTATCAATCCGGTGTGGGCCCACCTCAGCCTTATTGATCTGAAGAACAACACCTTTACCTACCGCATGACCGGGAGATCGGGAAAAAGGAGTCTAACCAAACAGGTCATAGATCTTAATGCCCGGGAGGAGTGGAAAGAGTCGCTCGAAAATTTTAAAAAAGGCAAACCAAATTCTGTCTCTAGTGTGGAATACAAGCCGGAGGCACTACCTCAGATCTGGGAGTTATTCGATGAAACCCTTTCTGCCCTGCCCGAAGAAGGAAAAGTATACCCGGAAGATTTCCCCGATGGTCTGTTTAATACACAGGGATATTGCAAGTTCGGCTATATCGGGTTTAACCATAATAGAAAGGCAACCGAGGAGGAAAAATTGATCGTTGCCAGATTTGCTACAGAGTTTGGCCGGATATACCAGCGCTACCTCGATATTGAAAAAGCCGAGGCCCAGGCCCGGGAAGCACAGATTGAAGCAGCTCTGGAAAGGATCCGGGCCAGGTCAATGGCCATGCATTCCTCCGAAGAATTAAATGATGTCCTAAGAGTAATGTTTCAGCAAATTAAAGTGCTAGGAATAGATGCCAAGTCTGCACATCTTACTTTAATGGATGTAGAAAACAATAAATTCAGTTTCAGAATTAGCGGAAAGAGTGGGGCAGCAAATATTGGCGAACAGATCATTGACCTGGATGCTATGCCCACATGGCAGGAAACTGTAGCAAACTGGAAAAAAGCAAAACCACATAGCCATCAATGCCTGGTTTATCCCCCGGAAATTTTACCGGATTTATGGAAATTGATAGATAAATCATTAAAGTCTCTTCCAGCAAAGGAGCGGATTAAGATAAAAGATTTTCCAAACGGGGTCTTCGATTGTGAAGGCCACACCAAATTCGGTTATATAGGTTTTAATAATTCAAGACCGCCTACAGAAGAAGAAATCAGTATTGTAATCAGGTTTGCCAGAGAGTTTGAGAGAGTATACCAGCGATTTTTAGATATTGAAAAAGCGGAGGCGCAAGCCCGGGAAGCACAGATCGAAGGAGCACTGGAACGGGTACGTACGAGAACCATGGCCATGCACAAAAGTGATGAGCTACTAGAGGCGGGAGCATTGTTATACAAAGAGCTCTCTCAACTTGGGATTGAATATCTGACAACAGGTTATACATTGTTTGACAAAAAGGCCAAAATAGGCTGGAGCTATGGTGTAAACCCCGCTGATGGCACCATTAGACACCAACCTGTTGGGATGCCCCATACCGAAACTAAGGTAATGAAAGCCATTGTAAAAAGTTGGCAAAAGCAGAAGCCCTTGTTGGTCTTGGAATTGAACGAGAAGGAAACTATTTTGCACCAAACATTTATAGCCGAAAAGAGTACTAATTTTCCAATATCGGTAAAACAGCTTTTAGCGATATCCCCTAAACAACTAAAGATTCATGTTTTTAATTTCAAGCAAGGCTATTTATTGATTGTCGGTGGAACATTGTTAACTGCAGAACAACAGCAAATGACAACCCGCTTCGCTAAAGTCTTCGAACAAACCTATACCCGTTTCCTCGACCTTCAAAAAGCAGAAGCCCACGCCTGGGAAGCGTATATCGAAGCGGCCCTGGAACGTGTTCGCACCAGAACCATGGCCATGCACAAAAGTGAGGAACTGGCCGAAACTGCTTTGGTGCTTTACAAACAATTTTCATTATTGGGAAATATTCCGGATCGTATGAGTATCGGTATTTTCAAAGAAGAAACCAAAGAAATCGAATTATGGTCCACGGACCAATCTGGTAGCCAGCTCAATCAAAAATTTACTGGCTCGTTTGAGAAATCGGCCGAGTATACCAAAATATATGAAGCATGGAAAGCGGACAATGATTCCTTCGTTTTGGACCTTTCAGGTCAAAAACTAAAAACTTGGCTGAAATTTATTCGGGAGGAATTGAAGTTATTTGTTGATGACTCAAATATAAAAGGTCGCAGGGTGCAGCAGGCAGCTTTTTTTTCCCATGGATTCCTTCTTTTTACAACAAATGAACCGATTACCGATGAAATTATGCAGTTGCTGATACGGTTTGCCGGTGTATTCAGTCAGACCTACACCCGTTTCCTCGATCTGCAAAAAGCAGAAGCACAAGCCAGGGAATCACAAATACAGCTCTCGCTAGAACGGGTTCGTGCCAGGTCTCTGGCCATGCAATCAAGTGATGAATTGCATGAGGTGTTAGGTGTTTTATTTAGACAATTTGATGATTTGGACATACAGCCGGTGAATGTGTTCTTAAGTCTTTTTGATCGAGAAGAAAGAACCCTTACCTACAGGGCATCGGGTAAATCGGGAAAAAGAATACCAGCGAAGCAGGTGGTGAACGTAGATAGCATGGAGGCGTTGCAGGCACTTTACGACAAATGGCTCGTTGACAATTCCGATACCGTTGAAGTTATTTATTATCCCAAGGAAGTGCTGCCTCAACTCTTTGGCATTTTTGCCGAAACCTTCTCTTCCATGCCAAAAAGAGATCGTATTGGGCCCCATGACTTTCCGGAGGGTGGGTATTCTATGGCCGGGTATACACCTTTTGGGTACTTAGGTTACGACCATCAAAGGCAGGCCACGGATGAAGAGAAAGAAATACTAACCAGATTTTGTGTTGAATTCACAAGAGTTTACCAACGATTTTTAGACCTACAAAAAGCAGAGGCCCAGACCCGGGAGGCACAGATAGAAGCTACTCTTGAAAGAGTTCGTTCAGCCTCCATGGCCATGCACCAAAGTAAAGATCTTCATAATGTTTTAGTAATGTTGTACAATCAATTGGATGCCCTGGGATTGAAGATGCACTCGGCCCAAATAATCGAATCTATTGATGATTTTAAAGAAATGCATTGTTGGATAGTCACCAATGGTGTTGTTTATCCGGAACAGGTTCATGCACCATTCTCTAAAAATATATTTTTCAAACGTTTCAGGGAAGCAGTAACCAATGGGGAATCATTTTATACACTAAAATTTTCGAAACGCCAGAAGGATAATTTATTTCATCACTTTTTTGATAATACCATACTTAGAAATGCGCCTCAGGCAAGAAAAGACCTCATTTTATCCAGTCCTGGTCTTGGGACATCCAACGCAATGGGGAAATATACCTCCTTGTCAATAATGCGCTATGATGGCATTCTGTACAGTGAGGAAGAAAATGAAATCATTAAGCGTTTTGGAAAGGTCTTAGAACAGAGCTATACACGTTTCCTCGATATCAAAAAAGCAGAAGCCCAGGCCAGGGAAGCTCAAATTGAGGCAGCCCTGGAAAAAGTGCGTTCCCAGTCCCTGGCCATGCATGCCACCAGTGAAATGCAGCAGGTAGCTAATGCGGTGTATGATCAACTCAAGGAATTGGGTCTTGAGATGGAGGCCGTTGGTATGAGCGGGGCTATAGCAGCAAAACAGGATTACGATGTTTGGGTGGGTGGGGTGCCATTTGGAAAGGCCTTACGCATACCCTATAACGAGAATACAAAAGTACAGCGAGATTATAATAAGATGCTGGAAGAGCGCCCGGAATTGTTTGCAAAAACCTATTCTGGGAAGGATAAAGAGGAATATATAAACCATCTGCTTACCCATGGGGATTTTCCGAAAGCCCTCAAAAAGAAGATGAAAACCTCCGAGACCTTTACCACCTCCATCGCCCTAGCCAAAAAATCGAGCATACAAATTCTCCGCTATACGAACCAGCCGTATTCGGAAGAAGATAATGAGATTTTAAAGCGATTTTCAAAAGTCTTTGAACAGGCCTATATCCGTTTTATGGATCTGCAAAAGGCTGAGGCACAAGCAAGGGAATCCAAAATTGAAATGGCCCTTGAAAAAGTGCGTTCCCGTACCATGGCCATGCACAAAAGTGAGGAATTGGGAGAAGTGGCTGCCGTATTGTTTGAACAGATCAGCTCCCTGACCTATGCCCCGGAGCGGTTTAATATAGCCATTGGCAATAAGGAAGAAGAATCCTTCGATATCTGGGTGACAGACCAAAAGGGCCATGAGGTCAGCAAGCGATTTATGTTTCAGGTAGACAAGTCGCCTGTGGTCCGAGAAGTATTCAACGCCTGGGAAAAAGAGCCCTACATTGTTCAGGATCTACATGGCAAAAAACTGCAGGAGTGGGTGCGTTATATGCAGGAGGAAATTGGGCTCCCATTTGACAAAGCCCGTTTAAGTGAGCACCGGTATATTAACTCGGTCTTCTTCTCCCACGGATGTATCGGGATCACCACCAATGAACCTCCAGAAACCAAAACATTGGAGCTTATTGAACGTTTTGCCAAGGTATTTCAACAGACCTATGTACGCTTTCTCGACCTGCAAAAGGCAGAGGTACAGGCCAGGGAGGCTCAAATTGAAGTTGCGTTGGAAAGGGTGCGCTCCCGTGCCATGGCCATGCACCATACCGATGAACTTACAGATGTGCTTGGGGTGTTATTTAATCAGTTTGATTTTCTTGGGATCAACCCGGTGCTCACCCATCTGACGCTTTTTGATGAAGACAATGAAACCTTTACCCTGCGCATTACGACAGGGGGAGAAAAGAGGACCATTGCAGAACAACTTATAGATGTGAATGCAGTGGAAAGTTGGAAAACTTCATTTGCTAACTGGAAGAAAAGTAAAATGCACGCCATAGATTGTATTGATTATCCCCCTGAGATACTACCTTTTGTTTGGGAGTTGATGGAGGAGGTGATGTCTGCCCTTCCTGAAGGCCAGAAAATATACCCTTCAGATTTTCCGGATGGGCTTTACACCACCCAGGGGCATTGCAAATACGGCTATATTGGTTTCAATCATACCCGAAGGGCCACGGAAGAGGAAAAGGAAATTGTAGTTCGTTTTGCGAAGGAGTTCGCCCGACTGTACCAGCGATTCCTGGACATTCAAAAAGCCGAAGCACAAGTGAGGGAAGCGCAAATCGAAGGGGCCCTGGAAAGAGTACGTTCCAAGACAATGGCAATGCATAATAGCGAAGATTTAGAGGATATAGTCGTTTCTTTATTTGATGAGGTAATGAATTTAGGTCTTGACAAATCTCTACGTTGCGGAATAGGAATACTTGAAGGTCATGAGGGGATGGAAACCAGGTCTGTGAATTCAAATTCTGATGGAACAGTAGATTTAAGAGTGGGGATGTTAAATATGACCATACATCCTATGTTGGTAGGTCTTAAAAAGGCCTGGGAAAATGGAAAAAAAAGATATTCATATGAATATACTGGAAAAGATGTCAGGAAGTATTATGAGGCACTCAATAATGAACCTGAATACCCATTTAATGCCGATCTTAAGACTTTGCCAAAACGAGAGTTTCATAGAAGTTTCTTTTATTCTTCAGGGATTATTTTTGCGTTTTCCGAAAATCCGATTTCAGAAGAATCATCTAAAATACTAGCAAGGTTCGCAGCAGTTTTTGGTCAGACCTACCGAAGGTTCCTGGATCTTCAAAAAGCAGAAGAAAGGGCAAAAGACGCCATAAAACAAGCTTCATTAGACCGGGTACGCGGGCAGATTGCCAGTATGCGTTCTGCGAAAGATCTGGAACGTATCACCCCCTTGGTATGGAATGAACTCACTACCCTGAGTATTCCCTTTATCCGCTGTGGGGTGTTTATCATAAACGAACCCAGTGAAAAGGTGCAGGTGCATCTTTCCGCCCCGGACGGTCATTCCCTGGGGGTTATGCTGATGCCTTTTGATGCAGATCCATTAACGACTAACTTTGTTGCAAACTGGCGTAAAGGCGAGGTATTCAGGGCACATTGGAACCGAGAGCAGTTTATCGCATTTATGCAGACCATGATCGATCTGGACCAGATCAAGAACAAAAAAGTCTATCAGGGGGCAGAACAACCACCAGAGTCACTACACCTGCATTTTGTTCCCTTTACTCAGGGAATGTTATATGTAGGTAGTGAAGCTACGCTGACGGAGGAACAGATAGAATTGGTACAATCCCTGGCCGACGCCTTTGCAATTGCCTATGCACGGTACGAAGACTTTGACAAATTGGAAAAGGCCAAAGAGCGTGTAGAAGTTACCCTGAGCGAGCTTAAAGCTACACAAAACCAGCTAGTACAGTCAGAAAAAATGGCCAGTCTGGGAGAACTTACGGCCGGCATTGCCCATGAGATCCAAAACCCTTTGAATTTCGTGAACAATTTTTCGGAAGTAAGCAACGAGCTAATCGATGAGATGAACGAAGAAATAGAGAAAGGGGATTTAGATGAAGCCAAAGCAATTGCCAGTGACATCAAACAAAATCTGGAAAAAATAAACCATCATGGCAGACGGGCCGATGCCATCGTAAAGGGTATGCTGCAGCATAGTCGCAGCAGTAGTGGTGTAAAAGAGCCGACAGATATCAATGCACTTGCAGATGAATATTTACGCTTAGCCTATCATGGTTTGCGCGCAAAGGACAAGTCTTTCAATGCCAAACTGGAAACAGATTATGAAGAAAGTATCGGTAAAATAGAGATTATTCCCCAGGATATTGGCAGGGTAATTCTAAACTTAATTACAAATGCATTTTATGCTACCAATGAAAAAACGAAGAATAATCAAACAGGTTATGAACCTAAAGTAACCGTAACCACAAAAAAAGAAAAAAATCAGGTTTTTATTTCTGTGAAGGACAACGGGAATGGAATTTCGCAAAAAGTTCTCGACAAGATATTCCAACCCTTCTTTACAACAAAACCAACTGGGCAGGGAACGGGATTAGGCTTATCTTTAAGTTATGATATTGTAAAGGCGCATGGAGGAGAATTAAAAGTTAAAACAAGAGAAAATGAGGGAACTGAATTTAAAGTCATTTTACCTATATAGAATATGAAATCAATCAAATTAGTATTTGGATTATTTTTTTTTCTCTTCTGTTTATATGTTAGGGCACAAGATACACTGTATGTGGATCCTTTAAAAATAGATAGTTTAAAAGCTCTACTGGCTAATCAGCGTGGGGATGATATTGAAAAGGTGAGGCTCCTGAATGAATACGCTCGACTTAGTTTTTATAATAGAAAACTTATTCAGGGGTTTACGGCAACTATCGAGGCGAGCAACTTGTCCAAAAAAATTGGATACAAGGAAGGAGAGATCCTATATCACGAGACCTTGGCAGCCTTTTTGGGTGATAGCGACATGGTTTCCTATCATCATCAGAAAGCAAGAATGTTGTTTACACAACTAAGTAAAAGCGATTCTTTTGAGGAAGTTCAAGTTCCTGAGGGATATCCATATCCATTCAATGAAAGATATCATCAGAAAATGATCAGCACCTTAGAGCATTTTAAAGATGTCGAAAAAAAGGAAATATTGGCGACCATATATGATCCACTTAGGTTCTTATTATTACATGAGCCAGAATTTTGTTGACTTGGAATCAACATTAAAAAGAACGATAGAAATATATGAAGAATTAGGAGAGCTTTATCCAATCTTTCTTTACTATTCTTATATGACCTTTCTAGCCAATAAGCCAAGGTGATACTGAGGAAATTCAAAGAATAGAACAAGAAATTCAAAAACACGTGGCCTCAATTCAAGACAACAATGAAACTGGACCCTTAAATTTCATTTTGGCCAATTACTATACAAGCAAAGAACAACAAACCCTTGCGATCGAACACTATTTACGATGTATTGATTTTTTTGAATCCATTGATGATTATTGGATGTTAGCCGATGTTTATTCAGAGATGACAAACCTTTACACTAATTTGGAGATGTTTGCCAAAGCAGCAGAGACCATGGAGAACAGAATCAGAGTCATTGAATCTTATGATTTGAATTTGAATAAGTATGATGCGTACAACCGAGCGATGTGGACTATGTATGATGCTAAGAATTATAATAAGGCTTTCTATTATAGGGATCTAAAAGAGGAATTAGTCACAAAGCAAAATCAAGAGGATTTTCTTGCTGACAGTTACAGTCTTGAGGGGCATGTACTTTTGGATCAAAATAAATTTGAGGATGCCATTCCATTTCTTGAAAGGGCCCTCGAGATCTCCTTGAGATTGAATAGGGTCCAGAGTGATGAATGGGAGGCCTATCGCTTATCTGATTGTTATTATCAGATTAAAGACTACAAAAATGCCTTAAAATATGCCTTGAAATCCCAAGAATTGCTAGACGTAGGCAATTTGAGATTGAAAAGAAATTTGAATTTAATATTGGCAGAAATATATGACGCCCTTGATAGGGAGAATCAGGCCTATAAACATTTGAAAATATATACCGATCTCATTAAGGAATCGAAAGACGAGGACGTTGCAAGCCTTGTGATGAGAGCCGAAGTAAGATCAGTTCTTGATAAAAAAGAAAAGGAAATCGATTTGCTCGAACAGGAACAATATTTGAAGGAGCAAGAAAATAAGACCCAGCGCTTATGGATCATTATCATTGGAGGCGCTCTTTTATCGGCGCTCTTGGTAAGTTTTATTTTGTATCGAAACAATAAAAACAGACAAAAGGCAAATCGAATTCTTCAAAAGCAAAAAGAAAGAATTCAGGAGACTTTAACCGAGTTAAAGGTTACACAATCCCAGCTTGTTCAATCAGAAAAAATGGCGTCACTCGGTGAACTCACGGCCGGCATCGCCCATGAAATCCAAAACCCGTTGAACTTCGTCAATAATTTTTCGGAAGTAAATACTGAATTGATTGATGAACTGAGCGAAGAAGTTGACAAGGGAAATCTTGATGAAGTAAAAACAATAGCAAAAGATATTAAGGAGAATGAACAAAAAATAAATCACCATGGTAAAAGGGCAGATGCCATAGTGAAAGGAATGTTGCAGCATAGTCGCATTAGCAGCGGAGTAAAGGAGCCTACGGATATCAATGCCTTGGCCGATGAGTATTTGCGTTTGGCCTATCATGGTCTTAGAGCGAAGGACAAGAGTTTTAACGCCACCATGAAAACCGATTTTGATAAAAGCATAGGAACCATTAACATAATCCCCCAGGATATTGGCCGGGTAATTCTAAACTTAATTACAAATGCATTTTATGCTACCAATGAAAAAACGAAGAATAATCAAACAGGTTATGAACCTAAAGTAACCGTAACCACAAAAAAAGAAAAAAATCAGGTTTTTATTTCTGTAAAGGACAACGGGAATGGAATTCCGCAAAAAGTTCTCGACAAGATATTCCAACCCTTCTTTACAACCAAACCAACTGGGCAGGGAACGGGACTGGGATTATCCTTATCTTATGACATTATAAAAGCACATGGTGGGGAACTAGAGGTAAACACCAAAGAAGGGGAAGGGTCTGTGTTCACGATTTCAATTCCCCTAACTCAAAACCTATGAAACTAACCAAAAAAACAGAGGGCGAAATAATGCAGGTATACGAGGCCTACTGGGCGGAGTATCTAAACGGCAATGTGGATGGAATGGTGCCTCTGTTGGATGCCTCCTATACCCAGGTGGGGAGTGCAGAAGGAGAGGTTTTCTCCACCAAGAAAGAAGCTGTGCAATTTTTGGTCGATACCATTGACCAAGTAGCCGGCAAATTAGAAATGCGCAACCGGAGCACAAAATTAGAAGAGAAGAACCAACTCATTCTGGTACATGAAATTTGTGATCTGTATGCTTTAGCTGATAAAAAATGGACTTTTTATTCCAAATTCAGGGCCACTACCTTGCTAACTGAGAAAAAGGAAGGCTGGAAAATTATTCATCAGCATTCTTCATTTCCGGACAGCAAAACAGAAGAAGGTCAAAATGTAGCCATCGATAAAATAGCCGAAGAGAACAGGGAGCTGCGGGAAGCAGTAAAGCGGCGTACGATAGAACTCGAACAAAAAAACCGGGAACTGGAAATAGAAACGGCACTGGAAAAAGTAAGAGCCAAATCTATGGCCATGAATAAAAGTGAAGAGCTTGCAGATCTCTCTTTTGAATTAGTAAAACAGGTGCAGGCCTTGGGTGTCCCTACCTGGTTTTGTGCTTTCAATATTTATGATGATGATCCTAAAGGATCAATTGAATGGGGCAGTAATGGTAAAGGTGTTTTTCCAAACTACAGAACCCCGAGGGAAGGTATATTTCTTCGTTATTATAAAGCCGGACAAAGAGAAGAATCATTACTTATCAATGAAATTGGAGAAAAAGAATGTCCCGGTCATTACGAGTATTTATGTACCCTGCCCGGTGTAGGAGAACAATTACTCAAAATGAAAGAAGCCGGTATTCCCTTTCCCACTTCTCAAATAGACCACGTAGCTTTTTTCAAATATGGTTATATCCTTTTCATAACTTATGAGCCGGCACCGGAAGCACATGAAATTTTTAAACGCTTCGCAAAAGTTTTTGAACAGACTTATACCCGATTTCTTGATCTGCAAAAAGCAGAAGCTCAGACCAGGGAAGCACAGATCGAGGCGGCATTGGAAAGGGTTCGCTCAAGGAGTATGGCCATGCATTCGAGTAGTGAGCTCGTTGAGGCTTCAGACGTAATGCTGGCAGAACTGAAAAAGCTTGATATTCATGCCTTGCGCATTGGAATCTGTACGATTGATAGAGAAACGGAAGCAGCGGAAATATGGTCGCGATCTGAAATAAATGGCAAGGTAGAGAAGACCATATTGGGTGTAGTGCCCAAGGGCGTTCATCCCATATTTGATAATATGGTTAAAGCATGGAAAGAAAAGCAACCTTCATTTTCAAGTACAAGAACAGGTATTGAAGTAAAAAAATATTATGAGGCACTTTCGCCTTATCTCTCTTATCCCCTTCCAGAAACATATAATGAACATGAAGCCATATCCGCCTTCTTTTTTCCGGAAGGTTCATTAAATGTAGTTTCGATCGAAACCTTGCAAAAAGAGGAAGAACAGATCATGCTTCGCTTTGCCAATGTTTTTGGACAAATATATCGCCGATTCCTTGACCTGCAAAAAGCTGAGACCCAAGCCAAAGAAGCCCAAATTGAAGCGGCTTTGGAGCGTGTACGATCACGGTCGATGGGAATGCATAATAGCAAGGAACTCAAAAATGTAATAAAGGTGATTTTTGACCAGCTAAGCCACTTGAGCATCAATGCGGAGCATGCCGGGATTGTGGTTGATTATAAACCCAAAAAGGACTGGCATTTTTGGATTGCCGAAACACAAGATATTCCATCGAAAGTAACTGTCCCTTATCTTGATTTGGTCTGGGACCGGCAATTTACAGAAGCGAAAAAGGAAGGTAAGCATTTCTTTACGACACAACTGGATTTTGATGAAAAGAACAACTTTTATAAAGAACTGCTACCGCACATTGAAGGATTGACTAAAAAGGCACGGGATTTTTATTTCAATTGTCCGGGACTGGCCGCATCAACTGCCATACAAAAGAATATCGGTCTTTATATCGAAAATTTCTCCGGTACACCTTATTCCGAGGAGGAAAATGATATCCTCAAACGTTTCGCACAAGTATTTGACCAAACTTACACACGTTTTTTAGACCTCAAAAAAGCGGAAGCCCAAGCCCGGGAAGCACAGATTGAAAATGCCTTGGAAAAAGTGCGGAGCCGTACGATGGCCATGCAAAAAGGTGAAGAAGTCAAAGATGTTGTAGTCCTTTTATACAAAGAACTCATTGCTTTGGGCGTTGATAATTTCGTTACCTGTGGTTATGTAGAAATAAATGAGAAAATCAACAGGCAATATACCTGGGTTACCAGCCCCGGTGGGGATTCTTTAGGGTTATTTTATCTTCCATTAACAGGGGATGCCACTTTTGATGAACGATATGCGGCATGGAAGAAACAACAAATCATATTTCACCAAAAGGTAGCTGGTGAAGTACGAACCAAACATCTTGAATATGCCATTACCACCTTTAATTCTAAAGAGGCAGAAGAAATGGTACGAAGCCAGTTTCCTGACCCGTGCGTATTTTATTGCTTTAATTTTTCACATGGATACTTACACCTAGTTACTGGTTCCCAACTAAACAATGAAGAAGAGTCTTTATTAGCCAGGTTTACCAGGGTATTTGAACAGACTTATGCACGCTTTCTCGATCTAAAAAAAGCAGAAGCCCAGGCCCGGGAAGCGCAAATAGAAAACGCTTTAGAAAAAGTGCGTTCCCGTTCTTTAGCCATGCATAAGCCAGAAGAACTGCAGGAGGTAATAACAGTGGTTGCAGAAAAACTACAAGAATTAGGAGTTATATTCGATGTTGGTGGTGTAATTCTTTGCACCTACTTTCCAGATAATAAAGATGTGATGCATTGGATCGCTTCACCTGACTTTTCATCTTTACAAAGCTATCTGGTACCTTATTTTGATAATCCTATTTTTAATGAGGCTTGGGATTCGAAAAACCGAGGTGATGCCTATTTCTCAAAGGAATTTCCCGTAGAAGCGAAAAATAGCTTTTTTGAATATGCTTTTGAACATAGTGATTATAGACACTTTCCAGATGACTATAAACAGCATGTACTTGAAGCTGAAAAACATACACTAACAGCCGCTTGGTCTAAAAATTCTGCAATAATTATTCCTTCACTGACTGGAGTTGTTCCTTCTGAAAGCGATGCAGACATCATGAAACGCTTTGCCAAAGTCTTTGAGCAAGCCTACATCCGTTTTATGGACCTTCAAAAGGCTGAAGCACAAGCTAGAGAAGCACAAATAGAAACCGCTCTGGAAAAAGTGCGTTCTCGAACTATGGCAATGCAACATAGTGATGAATTACCAGAAGCTGCCAATAACCTCTTTTTACAAGTACAAGCACTAGGTATTTCCGCTTGGAGTGCTGGTTATTGTATTTGGGAAGAAGACCAAAAAAGTGCGTATTGCAACATGAGTAGTGAAGGAGAAATTCAAAAAGGTTTTTCATTACCCTCAATTGGTGAAGGGTATAATTTTTATGACCCATATAAAAAAGGGGAAACCTTTCATGTTTCAGAATTAGGCGGAAAAGAGCTTGTGAAGCATTATGACTTTATGAAAACCCTTCCTACTGTTGGAGAAATATTTAATGAACTCATCAATTCAGGAATAAGTTTACCAACCTTTCAAATATTTCATATTGTATATTTTAAGTTCGGTTATGTTATGTTCATTACCTATGAAGCCGTTCCAGATGCGCATCACATATTTAAACGTTTCGGTCAAGTTTTTGAACAGACCTACACGCGATTTCTAGATTTAAAACTTAAAGAAGACCAAGCTGTAAAACTTGAAGAAGAAAAACGACGCCTAGAAAAAACACTTAAGGATCTGCAAGAAACCCAAAAACAATTGATACAATCCGAAAAAATGGCTTCTCTTGGTGAGCTTACCGCTGGTATCGCCCACGAGATCCAGAATCCGCTGAACTTTGTCAACAATTTCAGTGAGGTTAGTAGTGAACTAATTGAAGAGATGAACGAGGAAATTGAAAAGGGTGATTTGGAAGAAGCAAAAGTAATCGCGAATGACGTAAAACAGAATCTAGAGAAAATACTTCACCATGGCAAAAGGGCCGATGAAATTGTTAAAGGCATGTTACAACACAGCCGAACTAGCAGTGGGGTAAAAGAACCCACTGATATCAACGCTTTGGCCGATGAATATTTGAGGTTGGCATATCATGGTCTTAGGGCCAAGGACAATTCGTTCAATGCTACTATGAAAACTGAATTTGATGAAACAATTGATAACATCAAAATTATTCCGCAGGATATTGGAAGGGTCATACTCAATTTAATTACGAATGCCTTTTATGTTGTTGATGAAAAGAAGAAACAGCTTCAAAATGGTTACGAGCCAACAATTTCAGTAAGTACCAAAAAAATTAATGGCAAGGTTGAAATTAAAGTTACCGATAATGGCAATGGTATTCCTAAAAAGGTGCTTGCCAAGATATTCCAACCCTTTTTTACCACCAAACCAACTGGGCAGGGCACGGGACTGGGATTATCCTTATCTTATGACATTGTTAAAGCACATGGTGGGGAGATATCGGTAAAAAGCAAGATCGGTGAAGGAACAGCGTTTACAATTTTGTTGCCAGTATAATCTTGTTTTGCAATTCGGGTTCTTCTTTGATAGATTTTAACACCAAAATTAATTAAGAAGGCTTTTGAAGACAAATGGAAAAAGAGGGCATAAATTCCAAATAGTCTTTTAATGCCCTTTTTTATTGATACGGAATTAATTTTTTATATCTTTTAAAAACATTTGTTTACCATATTCCCTCGATACATATGTTACAAACTTTCATTTGTAGCGTATTCATTTGCATTAGCCTCAATTATTTGGATTCGAATTTTGTGGAATGATCAACCAATTTAATTTCAAAGGCCTGATTTCCTTTGTTATAAAAACTAGAGCATATGAGACTAATATTTAGCTTGCTATTTTCACTTTCCTTAGTTATTGGCTCGAATTTAGTCTCTGCTCAGGAAGTGGTTATTACAGGCACAGTTTCCGATGCCAATGGCCCCCTTATTGGCGCAAGCATAGTGGAAAGGGGCACAAACAATGGGGCACAAACCAATTTTGAAGGTAATTTTTCCATTAAGGTCTCCGATGAAAATGCCACCTTGGTGTTCTCTTACATAGGTTATGCTAATAAAGAAGTAGCGATTAATGGTCAAAAAACTTTGGAAATAAAGTTGGAGGCAATTGCTGCTTATTTGGATGAGGTTATTGTAATTGGCTATGGGACGACGACCGTAAAAGATGCCACTGGTTCCCTTGTTGCAGTAACTTCCAAAGATTTTAATAGAGGTATTATCAGTTCGCCTGAACAACTGATACAAGGCAAAGCCGCGGGAGTTCAGATAACAGTGTCTAGTGGGGAACCGGGCGCAGGTATTGAAATCCGTATCAGGGGCAGTAATTCTGTACGCTCCAACAACAATCCACTATTTGTTGTAGACGGGGTACCACTTGATGGTGGTGCGACCTCCTCATCAGGGTCCGATAGGCCTTCTAGAAACCCATTGAACTTTTTAAATCCTTCAGATATTGAGAGTATAAGTGTCCTTAAAGATGCCTCCTCTACGGCAATTTATGGGTCTCGAGGAGCTAATGGAGTTGTCATCATAACAACCAAAAGTGGTAAGACCGGTGGTTCTGGTGTTTTTGAATTTTCCTCTTCGGTAAGTATTTCTTCTGTCGCTAAGAGATTTGATCTTTTGGATAGAGATGGGTTCTTAGCAGGAATCGCCCAGTATGGTGGTGATGCAGTTGCACTTGATTTTGGTGGCAATACAGACTGGCAAGATTTTGTCACAAGAACAGGCATGTCGCAAAACGAAAATTTATCCTGGGCTAAAAATTATGGCAAAGGAAACGTAATGGCAACTTTTGGTTACGGAAAGCAAATCGGTATAATAAAAAAATCTTCCCTGGAAAGGATTAGCGGGAGACTTAATTGGTCGCACCACTTCTTCGACGACAAGCTTACCCTTAGTTTTCGAGGGGCATTGTCCAAAGTAAATGATGAGGCTTTTTCGCCGGTGCAAGCTTTATCTGCAGCTTATACAGCCAACCCTACAATTCCCACGAGCTTGGATTTTATTTCAGCTGGTATTCTAACGCCTTCAGAAGTATTGGAATATCAACAGACCACGGGCTTTACAAATAGATTCTTAGCAAATTTTTCAGTGGGTTATGCGGTTACTTCGGAACTGTCGGGAAAGCTTACTGTAGGGTATGACAACTCTAATTCTACTGCGCTTTCTATTAATAGCCGTGAAAACCTAGATGAATTTGGTGCTCCCGACAGAGGTACTGGAGGTCTTGGCGATATTAATGTGACAAACAATTTATTGGAGGCCATAGTTACCTATAAGAAGAAATTTGATAATTCCTCATTGGATGCTCTCGTGGGATTCTCTTATCAGGATTTTCAAAGAAGTGGTAGAAATGTACTGGGGTGGGGATTTTCTACCAGTGATCTTAATGAAGCAGGCAAAGATCTGGAAAATTCTGCCAATGCCATTGAAGCAGTAATAAGTGGTAATTACCAACAGTATGGTATAGGAACAAACACTCCCGATATTTTTGTGAACAGGCTCTTCCCTATAGGTACGGATATGATTGCACCGGTAGCCACTAATGTTACTTCTGTTTTTGGGGACACCTATGATTTTACCGATGAATTGCAATCTTTCTTTGCAAGGTTAAATTATTCTTTGTCCAATAAATACCTATTTACAGCAACTGTCCGTGCGGATGGTTCTTCACGTTTTGGTCCGGATAACCAATATGGTATCTTTCCCTCTGCTGCCTTTGCTTGGAAAATAGACGAAGAAGATTTTATTGGTTTCGATGTCTCAACTTTAAAACTTCGGGCAAGTGGAGGTATCACGGGGAACCAGGAAGGTCTTGGATTTGGTAATTTTGTAAGAACTGAGCGATACGAAGATAGTTTTATTGGGAATGGAGGGGAAATAAACATTCCGGGCACCCAAGTAATTTCATTTGTAAACAACGCATTGAAATGGGAAGAAACATTGTCTTTTGGCGTTGGTATCGATTTTGGATTTAACCTTGATAGGCTTTCCGGCTCAATTGATCTATACCGCAAAGAAACGAAAGACTTATTGATAAAGGTATCAGCGGCCCAACCTTCACCACGGCCATTTTTATTCCAGAATTTAGACGCTATTATGTTAAACCAGGGGATTGAATTTGCATTAGCCTATGATTTTGTGCAATCCGAAAACTTTAATCTCGATGCAGCTTTTAATATCGCATACAATGAGAACGAATTGCAGGATTTTGCCGGACAAATTCCGGCTGGTACTATTAGTGGACAGGGATTAACAGGGGCATTTGTCCAATTGCTTGCCGAAGATCAACCTTTGTTTTCGTACTATTTAAGGTCTTTTGAAGGTTTTGATGAGAACGGACAACCAATAGGCGATGGTCAGACCTTTGTAGGCGAAGATGCCTTACCTGATGTAACTGCAGGTTTCTCTTTAAATGCATCCTATAGAAATTGGAATTTTGCCGCCTACCTATCGGGCCAGTTTGCCTTCTCAGTATATAATGGTACCCGGAATGCGGTTTTTACAGCTGGGTCTTTAAGGAGTGGAAATAATGTTACAAAAGATGTTTTAACCAGTGGCGAATCTGGTGATGCAGCAGCGGAAGTTTCTGTGCGATTCTTGGAAAAAGGTGATTATGTTCGTATGCAAAACGCAACCATTGGTTATAATGTGCCCATAAGTGGTATGGGTACTTTTAAAAGTCTGTACTTAAATGTGACCGGACAAAATTTATTCCTAATAACAGGCTATAGCGGACTTGATTCGGAGGTAAATACCTCCGGTACCAATTTTCTAAACGGTATTCCTACAGCAGGGATCGACAATCGTGCCTACCCAAGACCAAGGACAATTACTTTTGGTTTAACTGCAAAATTTTAAAAAATCATGAGAAATGCACAAATTAAAAATTATTTGCTGCTGGCCATATGGGCAATAACGATTATCTCCTGTTCTGATTTGGAGATAGAAGAAACAGATCGCATCATAGATAGATCCACAACAGAAGGAGGAATATTCAATGGCGTTGAAAATGTGCCTGCTTCCCTTGATAACATCTTCAACAGATTAGGCCCTAGCTTGATTGGGGTTGGCGATTATAATGGCTTGCAAGAGATTACCACCGATGAACAGATTGTTCCTACCAGAGGTACTGACTGGGGTGATAATGGTTTATGGAGAAACTTGCATACCCACTCTTGGGATGCATCACACGGTGCGATTGTTTCTACATGGAATACATGGAATGAAATCATTTTCCTTACTTCTGAGGTAATCGACCCTAGAAGTAATGCTTCACCAGAAGAGGTAGCACAAGCAAGTTTTGTACGGGCGATTGCCACTTGGGTTATTATGGACCTGTATGGTCAGGTTCCCAATAGAGCACCGGATGAAGGGCCAGATATTAATCCCGTTATTTTATCGAGAACTGAAGCTCTTGCCGTTGTACTAACCGACTTGGATATTGCTATTGCCGGATTACCGACAGCTGCAGCCGGTGATATGGATAATCTGAAAAGAGGCACCAAAGCGGCTGCCCGTTTTTTAAAAGCAAGGGTGCTTTTAAATTCAGGTATTTATAATGGTACGGGAAATCCTGAATCACTAGATGAAGTTGTTTCTCTTGTAGACGAAATTGCCGCTGATGGTTTTGCTTTGGAATCAGGGTATTTTAGCATATTCGAAGAGAGTGCTGATACAGAAACTGTCTTTTGGTTACCCATGAATGTTAGCTTTCTGATCTACGGAGCTTTGCATTACAATCAAGGTAATGGGGGTTGGAATGGCTACTGCACGCTAGCTGAATTTTATGCAATGTTTGAAGGGGACGCGAATAACAATTCTTTCGGATTCGGTCAGGAAGAGCGTAGAGGTTTTGTTCCAGGTATAAATGAATCGAATGAACTAAACAAAGGAATAGGTTATGGCTTCCTAATAGGACAACAATACAATGGAGATGGCACTAAAACAAAAGACCGTACTGGTAAGGACTTGGTGTTTACCAAAGAATATCCTGGTATGATCGGAGTTGGTGAAGCTAATGGTATTCGAGTTCTTAAATATCACCCAAGTAAGGACAACGGATTTACCAATCATACTATCATTTTTAGGTATGCGGATGCCCATTTGATGAAAGCCGAAGCCATTCTTCGTTCTGGTGGCGATGCCACTGCCTTGGTAAATGAGCTTAGAGCACTAAGAGGTGCTACACCCTTCAGTGTAGTATCTGAAAACGAATTATTGGAAGAAAGGGGTAGGGAATTATATCTTGAATTGGTAAGAAGAACAGATATGATTCGTTTTGGCCAATTTACTAGGAATTGGGAGTTTAAAGATCCAAAATTTATCGGTGATGATAGCAAAAATTTGTATCCTATTCCGTCAAATGCCCTGCTTTCTAACCCTAATTTGGTTCAGAATCCAGGATACTAAGAAGATTAGGTATTTATTATAATGGCTTTCCCATGAGTGCAACAAAAATGATATTAAAAACCATGGAAAATATCTTTGCCTTTTAACTATATAAAATGAACAATAGAACTAGTACATTCAAAACAATAATGAAATTCAGGTTATTCTATATTCTGATATTCTCGTTATTTCTTTCCAATATAGGTACTGCCCAGACCAAACAACTTAAATTCACAAAAATCGAAGGATCCAATGGTGTTACTTTAGGCAAGATCAACGCTATTACCCAAGATCAGAATGGGTTTATGTGGTTCTCGGATCAGACCAATGGGGCTATAATACGATATGATGGCAACCACATGACCCAGTATCAGTACGATCCCAACGATCCGGAGTCATTAGGTGGTGATTATCCCGAATGTTTGTTCGCGGATCCTTCCGGTAATATCTGGGTTGGGGCAGGCGGATTAAATAGGTTAGACCCGGTGTCGGGTACTTTTACCCATTATCGTCATGATTCCAATGATCCTGAAAGTTTGAGTAGTAATCAAGTTATCGCTATCCACATGGATCATCTTGGCTATCTCTGGGTAGGAACAGTTGAAGGTCTGGACCGGCTGGACTTAAAAACAGGAAAGTTCGATCATTTCAGACATGATCCCAATGATCCAACAAGTCTGAGTCACAATAAGGTAAGGGTCATTTATGAAGACCGGGAAGGGGCCCTTTGGATTGGGACAGGAGTGCCATGGGAAATAAATAATCCAGCAGGTGGTCTTAATAGATTTGATCGAAGCAACGGTACTTTCACTCGCTATTTGCACGACCCTACTAATGCAAACAGTCTTGTAAGTAATAAAGTAAGGGCCATATTTGAAGATAGTAAAGGTAATTTTTGGGTCGGCAGTGATAAAGATGGATTGCATACGCTTGATCGTAAGACAGGGAAATTCACTCGGTATTCCTATGACCCAAAACATCCCGAAAAGCTAAGTCGCCCGCCCGCAAATGAGATGAGACCCTTTAATCATATTACCTTTATTTTAGAAGATTCAGAGGAAAAACTTTGGATTGGGACTGCAGCGAATGGCATTAACCGGTATGACCCAGTAAGCCAAAAAATAACATATTTTGGCAATAATGCGGATTCATCCGGAACCTTCCTGGATAATTCTGGCTGGTGCGCACGTGCGACAAGTGATGGCTTGGTTTGGCTGGCTACAGAAGATGGCGAAAACTTATTTAAAATTGATCTTCAGAATATTCATATCCCACATATTGAGGTAGATGACCTTAATAGGTCTTTAGTGGAAGAGGCCCCATTTATCATGTGGATGGGCACCAGAACTGGTTTGGTACGTAAAAACTTGAAAAACGGAACCTCGCAGCGGTTCGTCAATGAACCCCTAAATGAAAATAGTATTAACCACAATTATATTTCAGAATTATTTAAGGACAAAGAAGGGGTCTTATGGGTCGGCACCCCTTTTGGTTTAAATAGATATGATGCCAAGACGGGGAATTTTACCCGCTACCTACATGACCCCAATGATACTACAAGTTTGAGTGGTTATAATATACGTGATATACGTGAAGATCGGGATTTTAACATATGGGTCGGAACAGAAACTGGTGGATTAAATCTATTGGATAGAGATACCGGGAAGTTTACCCATTATAGAAAGAACGACAAGGACAATAGCAGTATTGGCGATGATGATGTATCTGTTATTCTTGAAGGAGAAAAAAATGAACTTTGGATTGGGTCACGTAGTGGCGGCATAAGCAATATGAATCGAAAATCCCGGAAATTCAAGCACTATCTTTCAGGTAATAGCACATGTGACCTGTATAAGGATAAGTCGGGAATTATCTGGGCGGCTACACGCAAAGGGCTTTATAAGTATCATAAAACCTTGGACGATTTTTATCCACTAAGCAAGGATAGTACAGGAATTGATATTGATTCTCCTGTAATGTCAATCATAGCCGATAATGAAGATAATCTTTGGATAAGCACTTTGACCGGGATTTACAAATTGAATAATTCCCGGGATAATTTAGTTCATTTTGGTAAAGAAAGTGGGGTAATCACCGCTGATAAGGATCGATTAGTTACGGCAACCGGGTATAAGGCAAGTGATGGTAAACTATTTTTTGTTGATAGTAAGGGGTATTACGCTTTCTATCCTGCTGAATTCAATATACCGCTTGATAAATCACCGTTATACTTTACTTCCTTTTGGCTTAATAACCGCTCCCTGGTGCCCGATAAAAAAGGCCCTTTAAAGGAAGCATTGAATGACACTAAGGAAATTCTACTGGATCATGATCAAAATGAGTTCGCTTTTAGTTTTACTTCAATAGATTATCGCAGTTCTGGTGATAAAATAGTGTATTACCAATTGGAGAATTACGACACAGACTGGCGTGAAGCACGCGTTGAGGATAAAGTGAATTATTTTAAGGTGCCTCCCGGCAATTATAACTTCCGCCTAAAGGCCGTAAATGGCAGGAATGGGGTATGGTCAGAAAAAAGCATTGCTTTGATCGTTACACCTCCCTGGTGGACCACTTGGTGGGCATATGGTCTATATTTTGTGCTATTTATTTTAGGGGCATATATGATTGATAGATACCAACACAAGCGATTACTCGAAAAGGCCAGAGCAGAAACAAAGGAAAAAGAACTGGCCCAGGCAAAGGAGATCAAAAAAGCATATGCTGAACTTAAAGCCACCCAAAGTCAGCTTATCCATTCCGAAAAGATGGCATCACTCGGTGAACTCACGGCCGGCATTGCCCATGAGATCCAAAACCCATTGAACTTCGTGAATAATTTTTCGGAAGTTAGCAATGAGTTGATCGATGAGATGAATGAAGAAATAAAGAAAGGAGATCTGGAAGAAGCAAAAGCAATTGCGGACGATATCAAACAAAATCTGGAAAAAATAAATCACCATGGCAAACGGGCCGATGCCATAGTAAAAGGCATGTTGCAGCACAGTCGCAGTAGTGGCGGAGTGAAAGAGCCTACAGAGATCAATGCCTTGGCAGATGAATACTTACGTTTGGCCTATCATGGTCTTAGGGCCAAGGACAAATCGTTCAACGCCACTATGAAAACCGATTTTGATGAAACATATCGGTAAAATAAATATCATTCCCCAAGACATTGGAAGGGTAATCCTGAACCTGATCACCAATGCGTTTTATGCTACCAATGAAAAGTCCTCCTCCGCCAAGGCTTCGGGGGATACAAAATATGAACCCACCGTTTCCGTCAGCACAAAAAAAACGGGCAATCAGGTTTTCGTTTCTGTAAAGGACAACGGCAATGGTATCCCTAAAAAGGTGCTTACCAAAATATTCCAGCCCTTCTTTACAACCAAACCAACTGGGCAGGGTACGGGATTGGGATTATCCTTATCTTATGATATTGTAAAAGCACATGGAGGGGAATTGACGGTGGAGACCAAGGAAAACGAAGGATCTACATTCAATATTTATTTGCCCTTGTAAATTAAAAAAGTTTACCAAATGACGAAAAGCAAATTAGCGATACCACTATGTTTATTTATCATTAATACTATCGTTGCACAAAACGAGCCTATAGTCGATAGTTTAACAACGATAATAAATCTGCAAAAACAAGATACGATTCAAGTGAATGCCTTGGTTTATTTAAGCAGACAACAAACACAGGTTGATTCTGCTTTCAAATATGTAAAGCAAGGATTATTGCTGGCGCAAAAAATAAATTACAGGAAGGGGGAAGCAGATTGTTATCTTCAAATTGCCGGCATAAATTCAAATTTTTTAAATGATTATAGTACAGGTATACAAAATTTATTCGATGCCCTGAAGATTTACCGTGATATTAATTATACCACTGGTGTTGCTGAAACGCATTTACACCTGCAGGGTTTGTACAGGTATATTGGAGATTACAAAAACGCTTTAATGAATGCCTTTGCCGGCCAGCAAATAGCAGAATCCAATAATGCTTCGGGCAGGGCCTTTTCCTTCGGGGGCCACCGGCTGAGCCCTTTATTTTACGCTGAAATTGCCCAAACATATATATTAATGAATCAATTAGATTCCGCAGAATTTTATATTCAAAAATCAATAAAGCAAAATGAACTTTTTAAAGGGTCAAAATGGAATTTTCCAATATTCATGCTTGGAACCATACAAAACCAGAAAGGGGATTATAAGCTTGCACTTGCTACTTTTCGCTCGGCAATTCCGCTGGCAATACAAAATGAATTTTTCCAGGATACTTTACAGATATACAGTGGTATGTCAACCTTATTTATAAACACTAAAGAATTGGATTCTGCTATTTATTATGCCAAAATGGTTAACGAATCTTCAAATCCCGAAAGAGAAACACATTATTGGCTTAATGCAATAAATAACATTGCGCAATCATATAAACTAAAAGGAAATATAGACAGTGTACTTAAATACACTGAATATTTTCATCAGGTAAAAGACAGTATTTTCAGCAGGGATAAAGATCGTGCGGTGCAGAATATTGGTTTTAATGAAAAATTAAAACAGCAGGAAATAATTTCTGCACAGGCGAAATATAAAAGCCGCGTACAACTTTATGTATCCATTGCTGGACTACTTGTTCTATTGTTGATTATAGGAATATTGTGGTACAACACTCTGGAAAAACAAAAAGCCAAATCTAAAATTGAAAATGCATATAGCGAACTCAAAAATACTCAATCCCAACTTATCCAATCGGAAAAAATGGCCTCATTGGGTGAGCTTACGGCGGGTATTGCGCATGAGATTCAAAACCCACTCAACTTTGTCAATAATTTTTCGGAAGTGAGCAATGAGTTGATCGATGAGATGACTGAAGAAATAGAGAAAGGAGATCTAAAAGAAGCAAAAGTAATCGCGAATGACGTAAAACAGAATTTAGAGAAAATACTTCACCATGGCAAAAGGGCCGATGAAATTGTTAAAGGCATGTTACAACACAGCCGAACTAGCAGTGGGGTAAAAGAACCCACTGATATCAACGCTTTGGCCGATGAATATTTGCGGTTGGCATATCATGGTCTTAGGGCCAAGGACAATTCGTTCAATGCTACTATGAAAACTGAATTTGATGAAACTATTGGTAAAATAAATATCATTCCCCAAGACATTGGTAGGGTAATCCTTAACCTGATCACCAATGCATTTTATGCCGTTACCGAAAAGAAAAAATTAAATCCAAATGAATATGAGCCAACAGTTTCAATAAACACAAAAAAAACGGGTAATCGGGTATTGATATCCGTCAAGGACAACGGCAATGGTATCCCTAAAAAGGTGTTGGACAAAATCTTTCAACCTTTCTTTACCACCAAGCCAACAGGGCAGGGAACGGGATTGGGATTATCCTTATCTTACGATATCGTAAAAGCACATGGCGGGGAAATAAAGGTGGAGAGCAAAGCAGGGGAAGGATCTGAATTTCTTATTAAATTACCTTTAAATATCATCTAATAAAAAAATTAGGATGAACTTGAAACCAAATTCGATGCGATTATCAACTACTCCCAGCATGCAAAGCATGTCTAGGTTTCCAATTACAGTGATCTTCATTTTCTTCCTATTCCTACATTCCAATGTTGCGGCGCAGGAGTTTGAAGTTACACAAATACCCATGCCATTTAAGGAATTCCCAAATTCCATTAACGGAATGTCGCAGGATAATTATGGTAATATTTGGATCGCAGCCAGAGACAATGGACTTTTCAAATATGATGGCACGAATATGGTTCATTATGAAAATGAGAAAAACAATCCTAATTCGCTGGTTACAAACAGATTGGAATGCATTCTCGCAGACAAGGATGGCACTGTTTGGATTGCCACATATACAGATGGGTTGATTCATTTTGATCCCGTAGAAAATACTTTCACTAACTATAAATACGATGAAAAGGACTCCGGAAGTATCCGATCAAATTCAATAACGGCCCTCGCACAAGATCAAAGTGGAGGTATCTGGATAGGAACGACTACAGGCCTTGATTATTTCAATCCAACAACCAAAAAATTCAAGCACGATTTTACCCAGGATACAGATGAACAAACCCTGCAGAAAGAGCACATCAGGTCATTGTACATCGATAAAGCTGGTGTGCTTTGGATTGGATGTGGAACTGTTTTTTATGGTGCGCCAAATGAAGGAGGCCTGTTTAAATTCGATAATGAAAAATCAAGTGTCACCAGGTATATGAGTTCATCAAGCCCCAATAGTCTCACCGACAATCGGGTGAAAGCGATCTTTGAAGACAGCAGGGGCGTATTTTGGGTAGGTACTGCTGGTGACGGTTTGCATACAATGAATCGGGAAGAGGGAACTTTCATTCGTCATACCTACGATCCGAAATATCCCCATAAGCTCAGTAGACCACCGCAAAAAGATATTTATGGTTATGCCGCTGATCACATTTCGTTTATCTCCGAAGACGCCCAGGGATTTATCTGGATCGGGACCTTTGAAGCAGGATTGAATCGCTATGATCCTATAAATAAAACGGTGCAACACTTTGGCTCAGATGAAACGGGTGTATACCATATTCCAAATGATAGCTTCTGGACAAGTTTGATTACCCATGACCATTTGCTTTGGGCAGGTTCATGGGATTGGGGTAGAATATATAAAATCAGCACTTTGAATAAAGTTTCGCACACAGATCTTAATATGTCCATATTTTCATTTGCTGAGGATAATTATGGTAATATATACATGGGGTCTGAAAATGAAATATTGAGGGAGAAGGTTGATCAAAGCATAGATACCATTCTGCGGCTGGGAAATGAAGGGCAAGTTGGTTTCCTCGAAAAAAGTGACGAAGGCAACATTTGGATATCATCCTCTTTCGGTTTACATCATTATAATCCCAAATCCGGAAAATTAGTTACCTACAAGAAGGATGACAAAACGGGTCTCCAAACTGATAATATATTGATTACGAGACAGCTGAATAGTGACAGCTTGTTGGTTGGTACTTCCATCGGATTGTATTTGCTGGATTTGAAATCTGGACAATTTATCCAATATCCTTATCTCGATCCAGTTTCCAATCTTCCCAAAGAATTGTGGATATTGAGAATTTATATTGACTCCCGGAAAAATGTTTGGATAGGGACCCGTGCGAATTCATTGAAAAAACTTGATCTGGCTACAGGACGTTTTATTGACTATAAAATTTTGGAAGAGCACGATGAATATATTACGGATATTTATGAGGATGATAGCCAACGATTATACGTTGGTTCTGGAAGAGGATTATCGCAGTACAATGTAGAGCTTGATCGTTTTGAGACCATAATCGACATGTTTGGGTTAATGAAGGAGGTTCCCATAGCTTCTATAACCGCTGAATCAGATTCCATATTGTGGCTAGAATCCAGTAGAGGCTTGTTCAAATATAATATCCTATCTAAATCAACATCCTTTTTCGGGAGGAGTTGGGGCTATAACCCTGATGCAGGAGCGCACGCTGGGTTATTTAAGTCCTCGAGGGGTGACTATTATAAAGGAACCTATCCGGGCTATTATAAATTTCGGTTTTCCGATTTTGATAAAAAATTAGAAAGCGAACTTCAACCGTTTATTGGGGAACTCCTAGTCGATAATAAACCGGTGGTACGATCAAAGGACAACGACGGTGATACAGTACTTCAACTTCCCCATAATCAAAACAACATCTCCTTTGAATTGGGATACATCAATTACCTGTCAAATCCAAGTGACTTCATGTTGCAATATAATTTGAGTGGTTTTGAAGATCTTTGGAGAGAGGGCGCCCATGGCGAGATGGTACGTTTCCATGCATTGCCACCAGGAAAGTATGATTTTAAGATTCGGGCCATGGATGTTTATGGTGATTGGCAGGAAACTTCACAAACTTTTCAAATTAGGCCACCATGGTGGTCCACTTGGTGGGCTTATTCTGCTTATGCCTTAGTATTTATAACACTGGTTTTAACAGTGGATAAGGTCCAAAGAAAAAGGATTATCAATAAAGAAAGAGCACTAGCCAGGGAGAAAGAACTGGCCCAGGCCAAAGAAATTGAAAAAGCCTACTCAGAGCTAAAAGCCACCCAAAGTCAACTGATCCATTCGGAAAAAATGGCCAGTCTAGGCGAGCTAACTGCCGGCATTGCCCATGAGATCCAGAATCCCCTGAACTTCGTGAACAATTTTTCCGAAGTGAATAAAGAATTATTGGTCGAATTGAATGAGGAAATTCAGAAGGGAAATTTTGATGAAGTCAAAGCCCTCGCTAAGGATGTAACCGATAACGAAGAAAAAATAATCTTCCATGGAAAAAGGGCCGATGCCATCGTAAAAGGCATGTTGCAGCACAGCCGTAGCAGTAGCGGTGTAAAAGAACCCACCGACATCAATGCACTCTGTGATGAGTATTTGCGTTTGGCCTATCATGGATTACGGGCGAAGGACAAGAGCTTTAATGCCACTATGAAAACCGATTTCGATGCCATGATCGGCAACGTCAATGTAATTCCGCAAGACATGGGAAGAGTGGCATTGAATTTAATCACCAATGCATTCTATGCCGTCAATGAACGCAAAAAATTAGATCAAACGGGTTATGAACCAACAGTTACCGTGACCACAAAAAAAGAAGGTGATAAAGCCCAGATCAGTGTAAAGGACAACGGCAATGGAATCCCTAAAAAGGTGTTGGACAAAATATTCCAACCTTTCTTTACAACTAAGCCCACTGGGCAGGGAACGGGATTGGGATTATCATTATCTTACGATATCGTAAAAGCACATGGTGGGGAACTCAATGTTAAAACGAAAGAAAATGAAGGAACGGAGTTTATTGTCGTGTTACCGATCAACTAAATCATACATCGAATAAAATATTTTAAAGAAAGAAACCAATTATGCACCACATAAATACAAAGTATGTTTTCCTTTTTATATTAGGGCTGACCATACTGTCGTATACTTCTACCTTTGCACAGCTTCGTTCCAATGACCTTTCCCAATATACTGAGCAAGATGGCGTACCAGGGTCACAAGTAAAAGGCATATTAGTAGACAAATTTGGATACATCTGGTTAGGGACGATCAACGGCCTGGCCCGTTACGATGGCCATGAATTTAAAAGATACATCAGCGATCCGAACGATTCTACCTCTATTAACGGCTTGATCATATTCGCTCTTTTTGAAGACAGTAAAGGACAAATCTGGGTGGGAAGCGGGCCAGAACACCTTAATGTATACAATCCGGCGACTAAATCGTTTCGTCATTATACATATAAACATCTGGTGGATAAACCGGCCAATGTGGAAACCATTATCGGGTCGATTGCTGAGGATGCCCAAGGTAGAATTTATTTTGGCATCAGTTCCATTCATGGTAATGACATTCAAAACGGACTTTTCTATTTGGATGAAGCAGACGAAACCATCAAGCGATTTGAAATGCCGGGCCAAGTGCCAATCAAAAATGTGTACCGAATGACCAAAGACCCAGAAGGTAATATTTGGCTTCTTAGTTATAGCGGGACATTCAAACTTGATAAAGACAGAATCATTCACAAGATTTTTTCTCCAGATGAAGTCTTCGAAAAGGGCGAATTCCCCGCCGATATCAAATTTAAGAAGAACGGTCACGCGTGGATTGTTAGTACAAATTCGAGTCTCTACAATTATAATCCTATTGATTCTACCCTAAAAAAAATGTTCACACCCCAAAAAGGTTTAGAAAACCAGTTTCTTGTAAATACTTTGGTATTAGACCGCTATGAAAATGTATGGTTCACGATAAATAATGGCTTAGCGCGTTTTGACGAAGAGGAAAATAATTTTGAATTTCTCACCAACGTATTCGGGAAATCACCGATCCTTGATTTACAATTCGATTCGTTCGGTTCGTTGTGGTTGGGAACGGATGGCGAGGGATTATTTAAATATGAAAAAAAGGCCGTATTTCAGTCCTATAGTTTTGACCAGTCTAATAGCTCGGCCTCCCTCACTCCGGGTTGGGCCCAAAATATAATAGAAATCGATGATAAAAAATTATTGATAACTACAGTTGGCTCGGGACAGGAATCAGGAATTAATATTTTAGACAGGGAAACTAATATAGTTAAACCCCTCACCTTTCATTCGATATTACCTGGCGCATATAGTATTTCCGCAGTAAAACAAGATCGCCCTGGAGATTTCATCTTGGCCATTCCACGAAATGGTGTTTTCCAATTTAATACCAAAACGAGGGCCTTGATTAGAAATGAATTTCACGGGATAGACAATGAACTTTTTATTAACAAATTCTACCAAGACAGCCATGGATATGAATGGATCTGCAGTATCAATGGTCTTTATAAAAAAACAGTAGATACTGAGACATATATTAATTACGATTTGAGTAAAATTGAAGGCAGTAACTCTTTAAGCAATGAAGTTACCGGTGTATTTGAAAGTGCAATGCATGGCTTATGGCTAATCACCAATAACGGTTTGTTTTTGTACGATTATAAAACCGACACTATAGGGCGTCATGGATATGACATCGCTGTCGGAGACGTTTTGTTGTCGCAGGACATCAACTCATTTTATGAACAGCCCGATGGGATAGCCTGGGTAGGCACGTGGCAGGGAGGGCTTAGTAGGTATGATTTAGCGACAAAAAAAATAAAGACCTTTACTCAAAACGACGGTTTACCTTCTATGAGTATTCAGGGTATTTTGTCAGATGACAAAAACCATACCCTGTGGTTGAGTACCTTCGAGGGATTGAGCAGGTTCGATATTGAGACCGAACAATTCAGCAATTATTCCATTGCTGATGGTATTCAGGGGCTACTTTTTGCTGATGGTATAACCTATAAAACATCGGACGGACATTTCATATTTGGCGGGTCCAATGGTATCACCATTTTCAGGCCAGAGGACATTAACAAAAATTCGACACCGCCAAAGGTCTTTTTGACCGATTTTAAATTGTTCAATAAATCTGTTATCCCTGGTGAACATTCCATTTTAAAAAAACCGATTTATGACACTGAGGAGATTATATTGGCCTATAACCAAAACAATATCGCTATCGAATTTTCAGCTCTCCATTATGCCAATCCATCGAAGAACAAATTTTCATATACATTAGAAAACTATGACAATGATTGGCGAGAGGGTAGCAATCCGCAAGATGCCTTTTATCCTGACCTTGCTCCAGGGCGTTATATCTTTCGGGTAAAAGCGGCCAACAATAATGGGGTCTGGAATGAGAAAGGAGCTGTGTTGCATATTACCGTTACTCCTCCCTGGTGGTATACGTCCTGGGCATATGCTGCCTATGTGCTATTATTCATATGTGGTGTGTATGGCGCCAATCGTTTTTCCCGCCATCGCGTTATAGTAAACGAACAAAAAAAATCGCAGGCCCGGGAATTGGCCCAGGCCAAAGAGATTGAAAAGGCATATCATAAATTGGAACAAAGCCATGAGACACTCAAGGCTACCCAATCGCAACTCATCCAATCCGAGAAAATGGCATCATTAGGTGAGCTAACGGCCGGCATCGCCCATGAAATCCAAAACCCGTTGAACTTCGTCAATAATTTTTCAGAAGTAAATACCGAATTGATTGATGAATTGAGCGAAGAAGTTGACAAAGGGAATCTTGATGAAGTAAAAACAATAGCAAAAGATATTAAGGAGAATGAACAAAAAATTAATCACCATGGTAAAAGAGCCGATGCCATAGTGAAAGGAATGTTGCAGCACAGTCGCAGTAGTAGCGGTGTAAAAGAACCCACGGATATCAATGCTTTGGCCGATGAATATTTAAGATTGGCCTACCATGGTTTAAGGGCAAAGGACAAATCGTTCAATGCCACTATAAAAACCGATTTTGATAAAAGCATAGGAACCATTAACATAATCCCCCAGGATATTGGCCGGGTAATTCTAAACTTAATTACAAATGCTTTTTATGCCTGTACTGAGTGCAGTCGAAGTGCGGTCAATGAACGCAAGAAACTAGATCAAAAAGACTATGAACCAACTGTTACCATAACCACAAAAAAAGCAGGTGATAAGGTTTTCGTTTCGGTAAAGGACAACGGCAATGGTATCCCTAAAAAGGTTTTGGATAAAATATTCCAACCTTTCTTTACAACGAAGCCCACCGGGCAGGGAACGGGATTGGGATTATCATTATCTTACGATATCGTAAAAGCACATGGTGGGGAACTCAATGTTAAAACGAAAGAAAATGAAGGAACGGAATTTATCATAATGATCCCACAAAATTAATATGAACAGAACTCACATTATATACACAACCATTATGAAATACAAGTTATTTTATCTTCTTGTATTTACTTTATGTCTTTCCAATTTATGTAATTCCCAAACCCAACAACTTAAATTCAACAAAATTGAAGGATCTAATGAGATAACCTTAGGCAAGATAAATGCCCTCGCAAAGGACGGGCATGGTTTTATGTGGTTCTCCGATCAAGACAACCGATGTATCATCCGATATGATGGTAGTCAGATGATAAGGTACCAACATGATCCTAAAAACCCGAATTCCTTGGGTGGCTACTATCCGGAATCTCTTTTTATAGATGCTTCCGGTATTATTTGGATTGGTTTTTATGGCGAAGGGATTGATCGATTTGACCCCGCAACCAACACCTTTACACATTATGATCATGACCCTAACGATCCTTCCAGTTTAAGCAGTGATATGGTTTCAAATATATTTGTGGATCATCTTAACAATATTTGGATAGGCACAGATGACGGACTGGATCTTTTAAATCAAAAATCAGGAACATTCACACATTACAAGTATGATATCAACGATACAACAAGTCTGAGCTGTAATTCAGTAAGGGCGATTTATGAGGATCGGCAGGGAACTCTATGGGTGGGGACTGGCTTTGCGTTTGATAATGTTGACGAAGGGGGGCTAAACAGGTTTGAGAGGGATACCGGCACGTTTACCCGTTTTCTACACGATCCTGATGACCCACATAGTCTTATTGCTGATAAAGTACGGGCAATTTTTGAAGACAGCAAGGGCAATTTTTGGATAGGTACTAACGGTGATGGCCTACATAGTATGGATCGAAAAACAGGGCAATTCACACGGTATACCAATGACCCGGCAAGACCAGATCAGCTGAGCAGTCCTCCTGTTAATAGTACTTATAGCCATATTACTTTTATTACCGAAGACGCCGATGAAAATTTATGGATTGGGTCTGAATCCGGTGGAATAAACCGGTATGATCCTGTAACAAAAAAAACAACGCATTTTGGCAATGATGCGGATAACTCGGGCCAATTTATCGATAATTCCGGATGGTGCATACTTGCCTCGCCAGATGGTCTTGTTTGGCTAAGCACCCAAGAGACCAACTTGTACAAGATTGACCTTTACAACATTAATATTCCACAAATTATTGAAAATACTTTTGTATCCTGTTTTTTTCAAGAATCTGCCTCTGTTCTTTGGATAGGTACCGGAAAAGGGTTGTTACGTCAAAATCTAAAAGATGGAACAACCCGTGAGTTTGCCCATGACCCATTGAATCCAAATAGCTTGAGCGACAATAACATTACGAAAATTATTAAGGACAAACAAGGAATTATGTGGCTGGGTACTGAATCTGGTCTAAACCGATATGATCCAACCACTGACATAATTACCCGCTACCATCATGATCCAAATGACAGCAGCAGTTTAAGCAACGATTATATTAACGATATTGTTGAGGATAATGATCTAAATTTATGGATTGGGACTTTGGGGGGTGGCTTAGACCGGTTGGATCGCGATACCGGAATATTTACGCATAATAGTCATAACCCAGCCGATTCAAATAGTTTAAATTGGAATTTTGTAAGAACCATTTTTAATGACGAAACGAATAATCTTTGGATCGGGCTAGATGGTAATGCAGGATTAGATAAATTAAATAAGGAAACAGGAAGAATTACCAATTATCTTAGAGGGTTAACAATTCTAGATATTTTTAAAGATTCAAATGGCATTATTTGGGTTGGCACTCATCAAAATGGGCTATACTATTATGAAATGGAGTCAGATAATTTTAGCCCTGTTATTGATCAAAATAAAAACATAAACATTAATACCGCCATTATTTCGATTATTGGTGATAACCAGGATAATCTTTGGATGGGTACACTCCTAGGAATTTATAAGTTAAACCAATCGCGGGATAATCTTATTCTTTATGGAAAGGAAAATGGTGTAATAGGAAATATATTATGGTTTGGAGGAGTATCCAAACTACAGGATGGGAAGCTGCTTTTTGGTAATTTTAATGGTTATTATGCTTTTTATCCCGACAAATTTAAAACACCTTCAGGAACTTCAAATATTTATTTTACCGATTTATGGCTCAACGGCAAGTCCGTAACTCCAGAAATCAACGGGGTCTTAAAGGAGCCTATTATTTCAGCGAAAAAGATTCAACTTAACCACAACCAAAATACGTTTGCCATTAGTGCTACCGGCATTGATTATCGTCATTCAGGGAATAAACAACTTTTATACACCCTCGAAAATTATGATGAGGATTGGCGAACGGCCAATGTCGCAGAAAAAATGAATTATTTCAAAGTCCCTCCCGGCGACTATATATTCCGATTTAAGTCAGCTGATAATAGTACTGGGGAATGGTTGGAAAAAAGTATTGCTTTGATAATAACTCCACCCTGGTGGAAGACTTGGTGGGCATATAGTACTTATGCTTTGATGTTTATAGGAGGTGTATTTGTGGTAGATCGCACACAACGAAGAAGACTCTTGGCAAAAGCGTATGCTGACTCAAGGGAAAAAGAGCTAGAGCAGGCCAAAGAAATTGAAAAAGCATACGATGAACTAAAAGCCACCCAAAGTCAACTTATCCAATCGGAAAAAATGGCGAGTCTGGGAGAGCTCACCGCTGGCATCGCCCATGAAATAAAGAACCCCTTGAACTTCGTCAATAATTTTTCGGAAGTTAACAAAGAATTGTTGGTCGAATTGAATGAGGCAATTCAGAATGGAAATTTTGATGAAGTGAAAGCCCTTGCTAAAGATCTAACTGATAACGAAGAAAAAATAATCTTCCATGGCAAAAGGGCCGATGCCATCGTAAAAGGTATGTTGCAACACAGCCGTAGCAGTAGCGGTGTAAAAGAACCCACGGATATAAATGCTTTGGCCGATGAATATTTAAGATTGGCCTACCATGGTTTAAGGGCAAAGGACAAGAGTTTCAATGCAAAGTTCGAAACTGCTTTCGACGGGAAATTAGCCAAGGTAAAGGTAATTCCACAAGACATGGGAAGAGTGATCCTGAATTTGATCACCAACGCATTTTATGCAGTCAACGAACGCAAAAAACTAGATCAAAAAGGTTACGAACCAACAGTTACCGTAACCACAAAAAAAGAAGGTGATAAGGTTCTCGTTTCCGTAACGGACAACGGCAATGGTATCCCTAAAATGGTATTGGACAAAATTTTCCAACCTTTCTTTACAACCAAACCAACGGGACAGGGAACTGGATTGGGCTTGAGTATGAGTTATGATATTGTACAGGCGCATGGGGGGGAGTTGAAGGTGGAAACCACAGAGGGTAAGGGAACCACTTTTATTATTCAATTACCAACTATGTAATTTTTGTTGAAAATTCGTAAGTACATATAATTTTCAACAAAGGGAATATCTTTTATTTTAAAGAATTAAATTTAACCGACGACAGTTATTCAGCATTTCAAATAGTTATGATTTTAGAACCCTTTATATTAATTTATATAGTTTGGCACATCCGTAAAAACTTACGATTGCTTTCGCCAAATACCCATTGGGATAAAAATCTTTTATGGGCCATGATTGGCATAGCAATTCTTTTTATATTAGAAAGATCACTTCCCATAACGATGGTTACAAATTGGATATGGCACTTGTTGATACTGGGAATTGGATATCTTATTTTCAGGCTTCCGGTGCTTGAACGAATGCGTACTATAATAATAGCCGTTCTTCCATTAATAATCATAAATACTGTAAAAGATCTGCTTGAACTTATTTATTTGCCCCTTTACGAAAAAATAGATAATTATCTGGACTTTGCCATTGTCTTTTCCCTGGCCTGGATGATTGCCATGCTGATACGATCAAACAAACAAAATAAAGCCCTTAAAAAAGAAAGACAAAAAACACTGGCAGAAGAAGAGCGAAACAAATTCATATCGGCACAAAAAGAAAAACTGGAATTGATCGTTGAGGAAAGAACGGCAGAAATAACAAAGCAAAAAGATGAATTAATGCACGCTTTCACTGAATTAAAAAATACCCAAACGCAACTGATACATGCTGAAAAAATGGCTTCGTTGGGAGAACTGACCGCAGGCATCGCCCATGAAATAAGGAACCCTCTGAACTTCGTGAACAATTTTTCCGAAGTGAATAAGGAATTGTTGGTCGAATTGAATGCAGAAATCGAGAAGGGAAATTTTGATGAAGTAAAAGCCCTAGCTAAAGATGTAACCGATAACGAAGAAAAAATAATCTTACATGGCAAAAGGGCCGATGCCATCGTAAAGGCCATGTTGCAGCATAGTCGAATTAGTAGTGGAGTGAAGGAGCCCTCGGATATCAATGCATTGGCTGATGAGTATTTGCGTTTGGCCTATCATGGCTTACGTGCTAAGGACAAGAGTTTTAATGCCACTATGAAAACCGATTTTGATGAAACAATTAGCAAAATCAGTATCATTCCCCAAGATATGGGCAGGGTAATCCTTAACCTGATCACGAATGCATTTTATGCCTGTACTGAGCGCAGTCGAAGTGCGGTCAACGAACGCAAGAATTTAGATCAAAAGGGCTACGAACCCACGGTTACCGTAACCACAAAAAAAGAAGGGGACAAAGCACTGATCAGTATAACTGACAACGGCAATGGTATTCCAAATAAGGTTTTGGATAAAATATTCCAACCTTTCTTTACAACTAAGCCCACTGGGCAGGGAACGGGATTAGGATTATCATTATCTTACGATATCGTAAAAGCGCATGGTGGGGAACTTACTGTGGAAACTACGGAAGGGAAAGGAACAACATTTACCATTAAACTGCCGATTGGATAACTAAATTATAGTAACTTAAAAGAAAAAGGGTATGAAAATATTAGTAGTAGACGACGAACGTGACGTACAGTTGCTGTTTCAGCAACGCTTTAGAAAAGAAATCAAGAGCGGAGCACTCAATTTTGTCTTTGCCTTTTCTGGGGAAGATGCCCTCAATATTATGAATGCCATGGAACAAAAAGCCGTTCTTATCTTATCGGATATTAACATGCCGGGCATGAGCGGCCTGGACTTACTGGAACAAATTAGAACAAATTATGAAAAACCACCACCCTTGGTAATGATGATCACAGCTTATGGGGATGAGGAAAATCGCAGTACTGCGAAGCGTTTGGGTGCCAACGATTTTCTGACCAAACCCTTGGATTTTGACCTTTTAAAAAATAAATTATTAAACATTACATGATGTCAAAAATATTGGTAGTGGATGACGAGACCGATTTGGAGGTACTCATCAAGCAAAAGTTTCGAAAGCAGATAAGACAAAAGGAATACGAATTTATCTTCGCGGTCAATGGGAAGGATGCCTTGGAAAAACTCCTTACCGATCCCGATACTGATATTGTATTGAGCGATATTAATATGCCAGAAATGGATGGGCTTACCTTACTTACCAAACTCAGCGAATTGAATCCGCTACTAAAATCGGTTATAGTCTCAGCCTATGGCGATATGGATAATATTCGTACAGCGATGAATCGGGGTGCGTATGATTTTATTACCAAACCCATCAATTTTGAAGATCTTACCATTACCATGGAAAAGACCTTGAAACATGCCCGGGAAATAAAAAACAACCTCAAGGCTATCAAGGAAAACAATATTTTGAAGATGTATGTTGACGAAAACGTACTAAATTTCATGGGAAGCCAAGAATACGAATCTATCATCATGGCCAATGAAAATATTGAAGCGACTGTGATGTTCATAGACGTATGCGGTTTTACAGCCATAAGTGAAACCACCCCGCCAGATGTGGTCGTAACTATGCTCAACACCTATTTTGATGTGATTGTGAAAGAAATCATTGCCCAAGACGGCCATATAGACAAATTTATTGGCGATGCCGTCATGGCAGTATTTCGCGGAGATTACCATTTAGATCGTGCAATCGATACAGCCTTGGCAGTACGGAATCAAATCAACGACCTGCCCGAAGTGAACGGAACCAAGCAATTTACACCCAAAGTCTCCATCGGAATCAACAGTGGGGATATGATTTCGGGGAATATAGGATCTTCAAGTCTAAAACGCTTGGATTATACGGTCATCGGCGATACGGTGAATATTGCCGCCCGCTTGCAAGATGCGGCAAAGGAAAATCAAATCCTTATTACCCAAAATTGCTATGAACTGGTCAAGGAGACATTTAAATTTAATAAATTAGGTAGTATCAGCTTAAAAAACAAGGCACAAGCTTTTATGACTTTTGAAGTATTGGAATAAGATTAGCCCTAATACAAATTTTCAAAAATTAACGACGAACCTCTTGTATGCTCATAAAACTAGGAGATAGATTAAGTCATATTTTTTTAAAGTATATGCCTGACGCTTTTGTGTTCGCCTTGATATTAACCTTAGTCGTTTTTTTTGGGGCATTTTTTTGGATGCATACTTCCCCACTGGAAATTATCAAGTCTTGGTATAATGGTTTTTTCGACCTTTTGTCATTTGGGATGCAGATCGTACTCATTATAATCACTGGCTTCAGTATTGCCCTCTCGCCAGTAGTTAAGAAAGCTATTGACCTCATTACGCGCTATATAAATACCCCTCGACAAGTCTATTTTTTAGTAACGATAATTGGGATGCTGTTGTGCCTTATCAGTTTTGGGTGGATTGTAATTACCGCTGTCTTGGCAAGGGAACTGGCGATGCGAATAAAGGGCATAAACTACCCTTTTTTAATAGCTTGCGTCTACTTTTCAATGAATAGCTGGGTACTTGGGTTGTCAAGCTCAATTCCCTTGTTGCTCAATACAGAGAAGAATTATTTGATAGAAGCTGAAATTCTAACCCATACCATTCCCACTTCGTTGACTTTGGGCTCTTTACTGAATATAACCATGATCGCGATGCTTGTGGTAATTGCACCTATTTTAATGATTCTACTGATTCCAAAGAACAAAAACCCAAAAGAACTAAAAAATATTTTAGTTACCGGGGATGACGAAAATAACATTTCAATTATTGAGGAAGCATCAAGTTTTAAACTGCCTTTTAAAGCACCATCGGATCAATTAAATAATAGTAAGATTCTTCAACTAGTAATCGTTATTATGGGCTTGGTTTATATCATTTATCACTTTAGTACTAAAGGGGTCGATTTGAACTTTAACATCATGATCTTTATTTTTTTAATTCTGGGATTGGCATTACATCAAACGCCAATGCGATATGCAATAGCAATGAAAAGGGCTTCCAGCAATATTTCGGGTATTCTATTTCAATATCCATTTTATGCCGGGATTATGGGAATTATGATCTACACAGGCTTAGGTGAAAAATTAGCGCAACTATTGGCCTCAGTGGCCACAATCGACTCCTATCCTTTTTATGCTTATGTTGCTGGTGGAATCGTAAATTTTGCCATTCCCTCAGCTGGAGGGGAATTTGCAGTGGTTGGACCGAGTATTATAAATGCAATCAAGGAAATTGGTACAGGACTTCCCGATGCCCAAATAGTTGCAATGATATCAAGAGCCTCAATGTCTGTTGCCTACGGTGAAAGTTTAAGTAATATGGTACAGCCATTTTATTTGCTTTTGGTACTCCCAATAATGACAAAAGGAGTGAACATTCAGGCTAGGGACGTTATGGGGTATTTGGTCATACCATTTTTATTTTTCCTTGTTCTACAGTCCATTCTAGTAGTTTGGATGCCCTTGGCCTAAACATCCCTATAAAAAGTCAACCCATTTTTAAAAGGGTCGTAAAAACCAAATTCCCTAGTACCCCACGCTGTTTCCCTTAATAGGGTATGGGCATGAAAAACCTCTTTGTCTGCATATTCATCGTAAAGTGCTTCAATATTCTGGGTGACAATACGCAGCTGTGGTCGATCTACGCTTACCTCCCACTCTGCTGGGTCATGCCATTGTAGGTGTATTTCGATGTCATCCCTCAGAATTCCCGCATAGGTAGGTTTTTTGGAATCATCGGCAAAAGCAATCTTAAATCCCAAGCGGTTCACATAAAAATCCAATGCCTCGACAACATCCTTAACAGGCAGTACCGGGTGAATCTGATGCAAATATCCTTTTTTTCCCACAACCTAAATTTAAAGTATTATAGCTAACTTGTCTATTCAAATTTACATACTTAAAATAGTCATTTTGAATAGAACAAACTCCCTTTACCTTATCCTATTTTTTTCATCTTTTATCCTTTTAGGACAAGACTTGAAAGTTATGACCTATAACATAAAATATGACAACAAAAAAGATTCGGTAAACAATTGGAACGATCGTAAGGAAGCAATGGTTGAACTTTTGGAGAAATACGGACCCTCATTTATAGGTATGCAAGAGGTCTTGATAGATCAATTGGAATATCTAGATGAGGCACTGCCAAAATATGAATTTATAGGGGTAGGTAGGGACGATGGTAAACAAAAAGGGGAATTCTCCCCAATTTTATACAATTCACAAAAATATAAACTATTGCAGTCAAGTACATTTTGGCTCTCCAAAACCCCGAAAAAAGTCTCTGTAGGATGGGATGCGTCTATGGAACGCATCTGCACCTATGGTCTTTTCGAAGATCAAAAAACAAAAATTAATTTTTGGGTCTTTAATACCCATTTTGACCATATCGGTATAAAAGCACGAAAGAATTCGGCCAAATTAATTCTTAAGAAAATAAAAGATATAAATACCGACAAATTTCCAGTGGTCTTGATGGGTGACTTTAATTTGAAACCCGGGGAAAAACCGGTACAACTAATAAAAAGATATATGCATGACGGATTGGATTTTTCCAAAACCCCCTTTCAAGGCCCTAAAGGAAGTTTTAATGGTTTCGATATCGAAGCGCCCATTGATGCAAGAATTGATTATATTTTTGTGAAAGGCTTCGACGTTGATAGTTACATTCATATTGACGAACGAATGGACAATGGAAAACATATCTCAGACCATTTGCCTGTATTGATTAACATTGCACCTAAATAGGAAATGTACATACCACACCACTATAAAAATGAAAACCTAGCGGAGGTCACGGACTTCTTGAAAAAAAACAGCTTTGGCATCTTGATCAACCAAGTTGATGGTAAACCTTGGGCTACCCATATTCCGCTTGAGTTGGATATTGACGAGGACGGACATGATGTTTTGGTAAGTCATATTTCAAAAGCAAATCCACAATGGAAAAGTTTTGAAGCCAACAAAAATGTACTTTGCATTTTTAATGGTCCCCATAGTTATATATCGTCATCGTGGTATAAAGAAGAGGAAGTACCCACTTGGAATTACATCGCCGTACATGTGTATGGCACCATTAAAATCTTGGAGGAAACAGCCGTTTTGGCCTCATTGCATAAATTGGTGGATAAGTACGAAAAGGATTCAAAAAACCCAATATCAATTGATAAACTGTCAAAAAACACCATGCGACAGATAAAAGGAATTATAGGATTTAAAATAACGATCAATAAAATACAAGCAGCATATAAGCTCTCACAAGGTCGTGAACATGATCATCCGAAGATCTTGGAAGAACTTGAGGAAAATGGAAATGAAGGTAGCAAAGCTATTGCCAGTGAAATGAAAAAAAGACTGTATTAAGTGTTCACGTAATTAACCTTATCTTAAAGAAATTTGTGAATTATTAATTAAATTTATAAAAAACTGAAAACCAATGTTACATAATAGATTTTGGCAAGCTTTTTTTGCCCTCGCTCCAATAATTACAATATTTATCGCAATTTCTTTTTATATAGGATCATTACTCTATTTATTCACCCAAATGCCAGAATTGGAAAGTTCTTCTGATGTATCAGCTTCATTTTTTCTTGGGAATATTGGGATTTTTATCCTGTTTATATTTTTGGCTGTTTTTATATCCTTGGGCAGTTTAGTATTTTATATCGTGCACGCTGTTCAAAATCCAAATCTTAAGGAAAATAACTTATTGCTGGTTTGGATATTGTTATTCGTTTTTGTCAGTGGCATTGGGCAACTGATTTATTGGATTATTGAAATTGTAAATAAAAAGACCCCAACACTTAATTAACATTCTATGGCAACAAGAAGGACATTCATCAAAAAAACATCGCTGGCAGCAATGGCAGTTTCTTTTCCCTCAGTTGCTATTCAAGCAAGCAATGATATTTCCAAATCCAATATAATTTCAGAGCCAAAAATATCATTGGCACAATGGTCATTGCACAGAGCTTTGGAAAAAGGGGAAATGAAGGCCATTGATTTTACTTCGATAGCAAAAAATACCTATGGAATAAATGCCGTGGAATATGTAAATCAGTTTTACGTGGTACATGCCACAGATGAAAAATTCTGGAATCAAATGAAAAGTACGGCCGATAGTGAAGCAGTCGATAGTCTTTTGATTATGGTTGATAACGAAGGGGAATTAGGAAATACAAACAGTGCAGCGCGCCAAAAAGCGGTTGAAAATCATTATAAATGGATCAACGCGGCAAAACTCTTAGGTTGCCACTCTATAAGGGTGAATGCTTTTGGCAAAGGCAATTTGGAAACGCTGAAATCTTCTTTGGTAGATGGTTTAGGTAAACTAACCGCCTATGGTGAAAAAGAGGGAATAAATGTTCTAATTGAAAATCACGGTCTACATACTTCTGACGGAACTTTTATTACAGGAATCATAAAGGCGGTAAACAATTCTTTTTTGGGAACCCTACCCGACTTCGGCAATTGGTGTTTGAATAAAGAATGGGGAAGCACACAAAATAACAAATGCAATTTTACCTATGACCGCTATAAAGGTGTAGGGGAATTTTTGCCATATGCCAAAGGGGTTAGCGCAAAATCATATGACTTTGATGCCGAGGGCAATGAAACAATAATGGATTATCCAAGATTACTTCAAATGGTCAAAAATTCAAATTTCGACGGCCATATAGGCATTGAATATGAGGGTGAAAGACTAAGTGAGCATGAAGGTATTCTTGCCACCAAAATGCTTATCGAAAAGGTCTGGAATGGGCTGGATTAATATATAATTTTACAGGTCAACACGTTTGCAAAGTTGTTCCATCACCCAATTGGTTCTTGCACCGGAAACACCAGTACTCGTGCATTTGTCTTTTCCCAATAATTCATTGACTATAGTCGTAATTAGAGGTTGTTGAATATGCTTTGAAATAGTATGGTTAAAAACTTTCTTTGGTTCTCCATCAATTTCAAGAGTAACACTATGGTCGCCGAAAAAAGGAAAAGAAACCTGACCTTTACTGCCTACAAGGGTAGTTATCTCCTCTTCTGATACCTTCCCCGTATTAAATGCCCAAACACCATGGCCTAAAATTCCGCTCTCAAATCTAAAGGTCCCAACCGTAATATCCTCTGCGGGGTAAAGTCCTGCTTGATTGATTGCAAAACCGTTAGCCTCAACAATAGGCCCAAAAAGGAAATCCATAGCATCCAGTTGGTGCGATGCCAAATCATAGAAGTACCCTCCACCGGCTACCTCTGGAAAAATTCGCCAGTTGTTGGGGTCATTACTTGCCCCTACAATATCCGGGCGTAACGATTTTTGCAGTTTAATGTCCACAAACCTAATATCCCCGATAATACCGCTATCCAATATATCCTTTATTCTAAGAATACTAGGTAAGGCACGACGATAGTAGGCAATGAATAAGGGTACATCGGCTTTTTTACAAGCTTCGACCATAGCAAGACATTCTTTATGGTTTCGGGCCATCGGTTTTTCAACATAAACCGGTTTGCCAGCAGCAGCAGCTTTTTTTGTGTATTCTTCATGAACATTAGGTGGGGTGGCAATATAAATGGCATTAACTTCAGGGTCATTGATCAATTCGTCCGCATTATCATACCATTTTGGTACTTTATGTCGTTTTGCATAGTCCATTGCCTTTTCCGCATTCCTTCTCATTACAGCTACGAGTTTTGAATTTGGTGTGTTTTGCAAAGCAGGGCCGCTCTTAATCTCACAGACATCACCGACACCTATGATCCCCCATCGAACTTCGTTGATTATCTTATTGGTCATTCAGGTTTGTTTAAAGTAAATGATAGGCTCTCAGGACATTTTCAATTTTTGCGTTTTTTTCTGGATTAACGATTTTCTTGTCAGGATTATCATCCAGCCATTTCAAGGTTCTTTTTATCCCTTCAGAGAAAGGTATTGTTGCTTTGTACCCAGGAACATAGGTTTTTATCTTGGTATTGTCAAAAATCACACTTTCAGCCTTATCAGCAAGCAAAGAACCCGTAAAGGAAGGTTCTATCTTACAAATAAAATCAGAAGCTATATGAACTACTTTAGCTTCCCTACCAAGACTGTCGGCCAATATTTTATAGATCATATTCCAACTCAATATTTCGTCGGAAGTTATATGGAACGCATGACCTATGGCCGTTGTTAATCCCAGCAAGCCAACAAACCCTTTAGCAAAATCATCGGAATGTGTCACCGTCCATAATGAAGTACCATCGCCATGAACTATGATTTCCTGTCCCTTAAGTATTCTATCTGCGGTTGTGTATTCATTAAATCCTCCAATGGCAATTGGAATTACTGTATCATAAGTATAAGAGGGCCTAACTATTGTTATAGGAAAGTTTTCTTCACGATAAGCCTTCATCAAACGGTCTTCACATTTGATCTTATCTTGCGAATAATCCCATAGATTGTTGCAAAGCGGGGTTGATTCCGTGATTACGGGGTAACTTAATGGGGTTTGATAACAGGATGCGGAACTAATGAAAATATATTGTTTTGTTTTTCCCTTGAACAGGGCCAAATCGCGTTCAATATCCCCGGGTGTAAAGGCTATCCAGTTCACAACTACATCCCAATGGTGCTTACTGAGCTCCAACAATTGATCTGGTTTAGTAATATCACCTACTATTGTTTTTACTCCTGTGATTTCAACTTTAGTGGTTCCCCGATTAAGGTGATAAAGTTCAATGCCTTTTTCAATGGCTAAACGACTTGAAGGGGTACTAATATTACCCGTGCCTCCAATAAAAAGTACTTTCATTTAATTTTATTAAATATTATTCCAATTAACAATAAAGAGCCTTGAGAGGTCTTAGTAAAATAATAAAAAGGGAAATTACCATAGATATATTGAAAATACAACTTTGTAAAATTCTTATATTGCACACCACGTTATTCCATATTGGGTTATTTTAAATATCCAATATGTACAATCAAAAATCCTTGAAAATAACCGCACTGGTTTAGGTCGTTTTAACTATTATGGGCTAAAATAGAATAGACTTCTTTAATGGCCAAAAAAAAGAGTTTCGGAGGCTTATTCATGGTAACCATTTAGCAAGGCAGAAGGCATCAAAGTCACCTATACTTAAATTGAAAGGGTCTAGAGATGTCAGGATCAAATTATAACAAAGCCCAAAAAATGCATTGGATTAAGTGTCCGCTTTTGACTAACTTAACCTAACTTTGGATTCGTATCAACAGTATAAAAACGTGAACCAGTTTAAATTTTAGTTTCTATGGGAATAAAATCCAGCATAATTAATATCTCGACTGTTTTTTTATTACTGTAAGCGGCATGTAGTTCACAAAATTCAATAGCCCGGAAATTACCTTATAAAGACCCCTTTCTATAAGTAGAGGAGCGGGTAAAAGATATAATGGGCGGAATAACCCTTGAGGAGAAAATTGTCCTTATCGGCCAAGATAAAAAAGCAATTTAGCTTTCTGTAAAAATTAAGAATATTGGAAAGGTAAAAACAAAGAAGTAGTACAGGTATATGTTAACGATGTGATAAGCTCAGTGACCACACCTATTAAAGTATTAATGGAATTTGAGAAAGTAGAAATAGAACCTTCTGAAACGATTCTTGTGAATTTTGAAATCCCCATTAATGATTTGGGGCTCTGGGACAAGAATATGGACTATATTGTTGAACCTGGAGCATTTGATTTCATGATCGGTAGTTCATCCGAAGATATCAGGCTCAAAAAATCAATTGTACTGTACTAAAGCAGATCCAAAATAGTAAGTTTAAATAAAAAAGCAAATCGTCAAATATGTTACGTTTTTCCTTCCCGTTCACAGTTAAAATCACAAACACTTTTCACTATGTATTTTTGATTTTGTTCATTTTAAATTGTGTGCCACTTCAGGCCCAAAAAGTCAACTATACTACAAATATTTACGAATTCATTGAAAACACGTCTGTATTTGAATTGAACCAAGAAGAAGGGAGAACGTTTTTTATTCCAGAAAAGAATATTTCGCTTAACGGCAAATGGAAATTTTTATATACAGATACTCCTGAAGAGGCTCCGAAGGATTTCTATATGGAAAAATATAATGACAAAAAATGGTCGCTAATCACTGTACCCTCCAATTGGGAAATGAAAGGATTTGGGGATAAAATGTTCCGAAATGTAAGTGCACCGTTCAAAGCTGACCCCCCTAATGTCCCGAGAGAGTACAATCCAACCGGATTGTATCGCCGTACTTTTACTCCACCTGAAAATTGGAAAAATGACCAAGTATTTCTTAGGTTCGAGAAAGTGGCATCTGCTTCGTTTGTCTGGATAAACGGACAAGAGGTAGGTTATAACGAAGGCGGTCAAGAACCTGCCGAATACAACATTACACCTTACCTAAAAAAAGGAAAGAATACAATTGCAGTACACGTAGTAAAGTATTCGGATGGTTATTTTTTAGAAGGCCAGGACTATTGGCGTTTTGCTGGTATATTCGACGATGTTAACCTCTTTGCAACGCCTAATACCCGCATTTTTGATTGGCAGGTAACCACCGATTTGGATGACGATTATAAAAATGCCCAATTGAATGTAAATGTGGCCGTTAAGAGTTACGGTAAAACCAAAACACCAACTTATTTTATAAAGGCCATATTAAAGGATAATGAAAATAACACGATCCAAGAAATAACCGGAGAACCAAAAGCATTTTTAGATAAACGAAAGCTGCATTTTCAGTTGGGAAAAGAAATCATCGACCCAAAAAAATGGACTGCTGAAACGCCTAATCTATATACACTTCATTTAATTTTACTTGATGAAGGCATGCAGATAGTAGACGAAGCGACCTCACATATTGGTTTTAAAGAAACCGAAATAAGAGGTGAGGTTTTTTACTTAAATGGCAAACCGCTAAAGGTAAATGCACAAAATTCCCATATGCAGCATCCTGAGAACGGACATGTCATGGATGAGGCTACCATACGAAAGGATTTTGGGATTCTTAAAAAGTTCAACTTCAATGCAGTTCGTACTTCGCATTATCCACCGGTTAACAAATACTTGGAGCTAGCCAATGAATACGGACTTTATATTATAGATGAAACGGGCGATGAAGCACATGCCACTGAGTTCGTAAGTGATGATCCTAAATTTACAGAAATGTATAAAGAACGGGTACGGAAAATGGTATTGAGAGATCGTAATTATCCCAGTGTACTATTTTGGAGCGCTGGTAACGAAAGTGGTGAAGGTTTTAATATTTCGGAAGTCATCAAAGAAGGTAAAAAGTTTGATGATACACGATCATGGATGTACGGGGGTAATTTCTTTTCGCATCCCGCAGAAGAAATAATTGGCCCTCGATACCCTACGCCTTCCGAATTGGAAATAGAAATAGGATTACCATCATCGAATAAAGATAGAAGGCCCTCATTTTTAGACGAATACCTTTCTGTAGCCGGCAATGGCGGCGGTGGCTTAGATGAATTTTGGGAGGTAATTTATCAATATCCGCGCATCCTGGGAGGTGCAATATGGGATTTTGTAAGTCCAGGGCTAACCGAAAGGGTAAGGAAAATTTCCGATAGTTCTCCCAATAAAATAATGTCTCATTTAATGGGGAATGCCAAACTGACCTCTAATGGAAAAGATAAAGTACTCGATTTGAATGGCCATGACCAATGGGTGGAAATATATCGAGACGATGTGCTTGAAAAAGATAGTGATAAACTGACTTTGACCTGTAAAGTTTTTCCACGAAAATTGGTAAGTAGTTCTGGATCATTTATTACCAAGGGATCATACCAATATGGTCTGCAACAGCGCGGAAAGGAAGAATTGGAGTTTTATATTTATACAGATAAATCATACTCAATTAAAGCCAAGCTTCCTGCGAACTGGGAATACAATTGGCATCAAATAACCGCCACCTACGACGGGGTAAGTATGCAACTTCTTATTGATGGAAATGTAATGGCAAGGGGAAAAGCTTCAGGAAAAATAAAGAACTTCCCATTTCCAGTTAATATTGGCAGGAATGCTGAAATTCACGGACAAGAAACCAACGTGCATATTTGCGATGCAAAAATTGACGAAGTAGGCATTTTTTCAGACGTTGTGGGGGTGGATGAATTAATGAAACCAGATAAAAGAGCTTTGATTAAAAAAGCAACTTTATGGCTCGATTTTGAGAATGAAACGAGTGAGGGAGAATTTTACAGTTACGGTATTGGCGCACGTACTTATGGCAGCATTTGGCCGAACAGAAAGGTGCAACCCGAAATGTGGCAAATGAAAAAATCGGTTCAACCCATTGCCATAAAAATGATCAATCCGGAAGACGGAACCGTTGAAGTTTGGAACCGCAATCATTTTTTGAATGCCTCAAACTACGAGACAACATGGTCTTTAGAAGAGGATGGTTTGGAAATTCAAAAAGGGTTAATTGAGCTTTCGATAGCACCTCTTTCCAAAAAAAGTGTTAAAATTCCGTATAAAAAGCCTCTGATCAAATCTGGCAAAGAATATTTCCTAACATTAAGTACAACATTGCGTAAGGACGAAGTTTGGGCCAAGGTCGGCTATGAAGTGGCTTGGGATCAAATGAGACTTGATTGGTATGAAACACCCAAAAACACGCCAATAGCATTGAACATAGTTCCCAAATATACCGAAGATAAAAACAAGGTAGTCGTAAGCGGTATAGATTTCACCTATACTTTCGATAAGCTAACAGGCTCCCTTTCCTCAATGATTTTTCAAGGAAAAGAGATGATTAATAAAGGTATTGTTTTTAATGTCTGGAGAGCACCCTTGGCAAATGAAGTTGATGCATGGAATGCCCGTACAATCCCATCGGAAAATTGGAAAGAAGGTTACGGAAGACATATAGTAACGGAGTTTTATTCAAAGGGCCTTGATAAAATCTCGATATTACCTACACTCTTCAAAGTTTCAGAACAGGCAGGAAGGCTGTTATTAAAAATCGATACGCGTTGTATAATTGGTGATCGTGAAATGGAAAGGAAAGATCAATATGTAAGCGGCATCAAATCGGATGGTTTTAAAAACAACTATAGTTATCTTATTGATAACAAGGGAAACATAACCTTGGACCACACCGTTGTACCCAATGGTAATATGCCTTTTTGGTTGCCTCGAATTGGCCTAAGCATGGAATTAAACCAATCGTTAAGCCATGTTAGATGGTATGGCAGGGGACCTCAGGAGAACTATCCCGATAGAAAAAGTGGATATAAAGTAGGCATTTACGAAACAACTGTCGATGCTATGTATGAACCCTATCTATTACCTGAGGATTTTGGTCTTAGAACAGATAACCGGTTTGTGGAATTGACTGATGAAAATGGAATTGGCCTTCGTTTTAAATCGGATAAATTGTTCAATTTTAATGCTTATAATTTCACCACGGAAAATCTTACCAAAGCTGTATATACCTATCAGTTGCAAAGAGCGGAAGGAATAACTTTTAATTTTGACTATGCCACTTCAGGAGTTGGGGATACGGCGCGTTCCATTTTAAACCAGTACCGGGTTCAACCAAAAACGTACCATCGAAAAGTCTTTATCTCACCCATAGGCGCAAATTCACGGAAATAGAAAAAAATTTCAACAAACAACCCTATAGAATCGAATAGCCTCTGCCGCTTCTTTGGGTTTCAAATTTACTATTTGAGTTAATGAAATCGAAAGAGTAACGGAATTAATAAAAGAAGCGCTTGCTATAAATTGATTTTTAGTCTTGCTGTATATTAATAGGTTGCTCAATAAAACTGAATAACTTATTTTTATAGAGATACCATTACCAACCACCAACAGAAAAATCTTATGCCACAAGTAACTATTAGTTCCCAAAAAGCACGATTATCTTTTTGGCAAATCTGGAACTTGAGTTTCGGGTTTTTCATTGCTATAATGAAAAAGCACCTTACTTATCCAAAAGTAGGGTGCTTTTTAAATAAATGTTAAGACTTATTTTTTTAGATATCTTCTGCCAACCAAGCTTTCATCATCCAGACGGTCTTTTCCTGTTCGGTGATAAAACCACTCATCATTGAATTGGTACCTTCATCGTTTGCATCTTCCGAAGCATCTAGGATTCGACGTTCAATGACCAATAATTGGGATAATGAATCGACTATTAATCTTATTGAATCCTCATCTTTTGTTATGTTTTTCCCAACAGGCACTTTAGAATTGGCAATATAATCCTCATACGTATGCAAGGGCACGCCACCTAAGGTGAGTATGCGTTCGGCAATTTCATCAACCTTTAAATTGGCATCGTTATAAAGCTCCTCGAACTTTACATGAAGGTCAAAAAAACGTTTACCTTTAATATTCCAATGTATACCTCTTAAACTTTGATAATACCGTTGAAAATTCGCCAATAATTCATTCAAATCTTTGCTTAAGGCCTTGGACTTTTCAGCACTTAAACCAATACTATTTAGTTTCATAATCGTTACTATTAATTGTTGTATAAAATTATGAAATATAAGGTGGTTGTACGATTCATACCATTGATAGTTTTTATAATTTTATAACCTTAAATTATTATGCATGACCATTACCCAACTACAATATGTGTTAGCGGTTGCAGAGTACCAAAACTTTACTCTGGCAGCACAGAAAAGTTTTGTTACACAACCCACTTTAAGTATGCAAGTACAGAAACTTGAAGATGAATTGGATGTCCTTATTTTTGATCGGAGCAAGAAACCAATATCAATCACTGAAGTAGGTAAAAAAATAGTGGCACAAGCCAAAAACATAGTTAATGAGGCCGATAGAATAAAGGATATTGTAGATCAAGAAAAAGGATTCATTGGCGGTGATTTTTCATTGGGGATTATTCCTACCGTAATGCCAACCCTTTTGCCAATGTTCCTAAAGACATTTATTACCAAATACCCAAAGGTAAACCTTATCATAAAAGAACAAAGTACTGAAAATCTTATTCGCAATATTCAAGACGGACATTTGGATGCAGGAATAGCTGCCACACCACTGGAAATTGAGTTTATAAAAGAACGTCCGCTTTATTATGAACCTTTTGTTGGTTATGTACCTACTAATCACAGATTGTCTAATGCAACAAAATTGAACCCTGAGGATTTAGACATTACGGACATCTTACTTTTAAAAGATGGCCACTGCTTTAGAGATGGGGTAATAAATATATGCAACGCTCCTAAAAGCCATGGTGAAGAGCATTTTCAACTACAAAGTGGAAGTTTCGAAACGTTGGTAAACCTTTCCAATGAGGGTTTGGGAATGACTTTATTACCATTTTTAAATACGTTGGAATTGGATGATGGTAAAAAGCAAAATCTGAAGTATTTCAACAACCCATCGCCGGCAAGGGAAGTTAGTTTGATTTACCATAAGAGTGAATTGAAAATTCAGATAACCGATGCCTTGAGAGATGTAATCTCAGGAATTGTTAGAGGTGCCATTGCCTTCCAGGATGTTAAAATAATCAGCCCAATTAGCAAATAAGGCATAGTTCAAAGGGGTTTATATCTATAAGAACATTCTTCGATACACCCGATAAAGCTTAAAATTAGCTTGTTATCATTGAACCTAAAATAATAGCCATTCACATGTATATTCGAATCACACTTAAACTCCAATGTTAATTGATCTTCAAATATGTTGAAAGTGCCATTTACCAACTTAGGGCAAATACTTGATTTTGAAAGTTCAAAAGTGCCGTTTGATTTGAATTCTTGGATTTCACCATTTAAAACCTCGGTCCAATCGACAATGCCACCTGGACTGATCTTTGTGGCTTCAAGCTGCCATTTTCCAATGATGGGATGATCAATTGCCTCAATCATTATATCGACATCTGCTTTGCACCCAAAAAATAATATAAACAAGACAGGGGAAATATATTTCATAATAAGAGTTGTAAGCTTTTACAAGAGAAGGCTTTGATATAAAGGTTTCTTGTTTGAGCAGGTAAAAGAAAAAAACCACTCTATCGAGTGGTTCTTTATTTTATGCCTTTAAATAAATAAGGCTAGGTTGTAATTCTGGCTTATCGGTAATAAACTGATGCAGCCAATCCCTCAGTTCCTCTATTTCTTCAGGCAATAAAATCTCTACTGCCTTCTTCAACTCCTTACAAAAGAGCTTAATGTCAAAACTAACTTTTTTAAGTACCGTTTTGGTGTACTCAAGCATAGCTCTAGCCATATTCCAAAATGTTTTAATTAGTTGTTGTATTCCCTAAAGTTAACAATAAAAACCCATATGATATTGTATGCCCATCGTTAAATATTAAATAATTTCTTGTTAAAGTGGTCAGGATGCCCAGAAAATAGTACTTTTCGATATTGGGATATGAAAAAAAAAATTGTCTTCATCTTGGTTCTATTCTTAGTAATAGGTTGTGGCAGTTCTAAAAGAACTCTCACTAAAAAGATTAATGGACTTGTTTTATCTGAATTATATACAAACCAGTTTACGGGGTTTTTATTGATAAATCCTGCTACCAATGATACGATCTATAACCATAATAGTAAGAAATATTTTACCCCTGCGAGCAACACTAAAATTTTCACACTTTTCGCTTCCTTAAAACTGTTACCAGATTCAATTCCAGCTCTAAAATATATTCTTCAAAATGATACTTTATATGTGCAAGGTACGGGAGACCCTTCGCTGTTGCATCCATATTTAAATGATAGTACTGCCATTCATTTTTTAAATAAGTATGAAAATATAAGCCTTTATTTAAATAATTTCGAGGATGAAAAATATGGTCCTGGTTGGGCTTGGGACGATTATCATTGGTATTATTCACCAGAAAGAAATGCGCTGCCAATATATGGGAATGTGCTTACAGTAAATTATAACGATTCTCTAATAGTACAACCAATCTATTTTAAAAACAAGGTGGTACCTGTTAGTTATCGCTTTAATCGCGAACCAAATGACAATGTCTTCTATTTTAATCCATCAAGAAAAGACACCTTGGAAATTCCGTTTATCGTTGATAGTAGTTTAACAAAAGTATTGTTTGAAAAAGAACTTAAAAAGAAAATAAATATTACGAACAAAATGCCTCGTAATAAAAGTAATATATTATATGGCATAGCTTTAGACTCTGTGAATAAAAGAATGATGAAGTCAAGTGATAATTTTCTGGCAGAACAATTGTTGATTTTAGGTTCCTCTACCTTATCGGATACGTTGAACAGTAAAAAGGCACGGGATTTTATTCTAGAAAACTATTTGTCAGATTTAAGACAACCTCCAAGATGGGTAGATGGCTCTGGGCTATCAAGATACAACCTCTTTACTCCAGAATCAATTGTACATGTATTGCAAAAAATGTATATTGAAATTCCTAAAGAACGATTATTTCAATTTTTCCCAGCTGGAGGGGTTTCAGGTACTTTAGAAGACTGGTATCCCGGTAATCCCAGGCCTTATATTTATGCTAAAACGGGTAGTTTGGGAAATAATCATAATCTAAGTGGCTATTTATTGACTAAATCAGGTAAAACCTTGATCTTCAGTTTCATGAACAACCATTTTATAGAAGACTCTTCGGAAATCAAAATACGGATGCAGTGTATTTTCGAGAATATTCGCGATACTTATTGAGATCATTGCGAGTAGGATTAAGCCATCTATTGTTTTTATGTCCCAGATTCACAAATTGCTTCATCATCCCAAAAAAAAGGGATTCCTCACAAAGAGGCTACTTCATTAACTTGTTTATTTGGGCGTATTGAAGCAGCAATATGGTCTTGGCATCTTTTATTTCGCCTGTTTCCACCATTTTCAAAGCCGATTCAAATGAAAGTTCAAGAACCTCAATATTTTCACTTTCTTCCTCTGCACCGCCACCTACACCTACTTTCATCTTATCTTCATACTCTGCTACAAACAGATAAAGTATTTCGGTAACCGATCCCGGGGACATATAGGTCTCGAATATCTTTTTTACGTTATCAACTAGATAGCCCGTTTCTTCCTCTACCTCTTTTTTAATGCAATCTTCAGGATGGTCCCCATCCAATAGGCCGGCACAAACCTCGATCATCATTCCGTCTTCATTGCCATTAATATAGGTGGGCATTCGAAATTGTCGTGTTAACACAACAGTTCCTTTACTTTTATTATAAAGGAGAATCGCTGCCCCATTACCACGATCATAAGCCTCGCGGACCTGTGTTTCCCAACTTCCATCTTCTTTTTGGTAGTCAAATGTAATTTTATTCAGGGTATACCAGTTATCTGATAACACCTCGGTTTTTATGTTTTTTACGTTTCCGTTTTTCAATATTCGTTGTTTATATTTATACTATAATCAATATTGTTCTCTCCCCAACCTGAAGGGGACTTATGGGTGAAATCTTAAAATCGATTATCACCGCCAATAATATCACCCAGACCGCCTAGGATACTACCTTCACCTTTGTCTTTTCCCCCACGTGGAATTGATGCCAAAACCCTACCTGCCAATCTGCTAAAGGGTAAGGATTGTACATAAACGGTTCCCGGGCCCCTTAATGTTGCAAAGAACAACCCTTCACCACCGAATACTGTATTTTTTATGCCTCCCACAAATTCAATATCATAATCCACATCTTTGGTAAATCCGACTATACAACCGGTATCAACTTTAATAACCTCCCCAGGGCCCAGTATTTTTTTGGCTAAGGTACCGCCGGCATGAACGAAGGCCATACCGTCGCCTTCCAATTTTTGCATTATAAAACCTTCCCCACCAAATAAGCCCCTACCTAATTTCTTGGAGAATTCAATTCCCACAGAAACGCCTTTTGCTGCACATAAAAATGCATCTTTTTGGCAGATGAACTTACCTTCTTTTTCAGAAAGATCAATCGGTAGTATTTTACCAGGATAAGGTGAAGCAAAACTTACCTGCTTTTTAGCTTGGCCCATATTCATAAAGGCAGTCATAAAAAGACCCTCCCCAGTCAATATTCGTTTCCCTGCAGAGAAAATCTTACCCAAAACGCTGTTATCTTTATTAGATCCATCCCCAAAAATGGTATCCATTTTAATATCGGCATCCATCATCATAAAACTGCCTGCTTCAGCCACTACGGCTTCTTGAGGATCAAGTTCAATTTCAACATACTGCATTTCCTCACCAAAAATCTCGTAATCTATTTCGTGTGCATTCATATTCTTAAGGTTTATATGTTTGTTCGATTATATGTAGCTAGAACAATTTTTATGTTACAGATACTTTGTTGATTGATCGAATAATTTCTCCAAGTTCATTCTCCCGCTGTGTACCAATAAGATACTTTTTTCCATTTTTTAATGTAATTGCCAAACCTTTATTACCTTTTACATTATACACCGTCCCGTATTTCATGCTAATTCGAATTCCGTAGCCACCAATAAATCCATACTTAATAATTTCAGCCTTTTGAACATTTTCCCAAAGGATATGTTTATTGAATAGTGGAAAGTATCTTATAATGAGCTTTTCTTGGGTTATGGTAGTTTTGAGTTTAAGGCTCCAAAAAAATACACATACACTTAAAACCAACAAATTAAAAAAAACAAGGCCAGCGTCAGATGCAGGGTTATTTCCAAAAGGCACTTTTAAAATAAGTTGTTGCACAAGACCGTAAATAAAAAGGCCCATTATAAACAACAAAAGTAACCACAACCACCATTGTGTAAATTTTTGTTCTTCCTTAAATAAACACTCACTGTTCATACCGTTAATTCTTAATTCCTAACACAATACTCTTAACTCTTAAACCTTAATTCTTAACTATCAATTCTTAACTCGCAAAGTCCATTCAAATTTAAACGTCGAGACCACTACCCCATCTTCATTCACCCCGACTGATTTCATCCAAATGGTCTGCCCTTCCCCTGTTGCAATAGTTCTGTCCAAAGCATCCTTAATTAAATGTCCATCCTCGCAGGTAAAGGTTATTTTTCCCGTGGCCTTTTTAGAAAAATTAGCTGTATTATTTGCGACTAACATTGAAATATCCTTTCCACTTTCCTTGATTTGATCTATGACCATGGTACCTGTACTAAACTCTGCAGCCATTCCCTGAACCGCCCAAAACATAGATTTGAAAGGGTTCTGATTGAACCATCTATGCTTCACGGTAACCACTGCTTTTCTCTTGTCAATATACTTTAAGCGCACACCGCACCACCAAGCAGAAGGTAATTTAAAAAAGGTGAATGAATTGAATTTTCCTGTGGAAATGCCCATGATACTTATAATTTTCACTAAAAGTAGATAAAATATCCGAAGTATAAAATGTTAATTTTGTGTTAATTATTAGTACTATGTCTTGCATAGTACCTTAGTTAAGCTATATATTTGTATAAGAAAATAATATGCCATGACAGACACCTTATCAAAACACGAGAGAAATCTATCCGCAATTATACATGCGTCGACTTTTAGTAAGTTCTTTATCCCTTTCGGGAATTTTATTCTTCCATTGGTATTATGGACAGCGAATAAGAAAGACTATGAGTTTGTTGATTATAATGGCAAGCAAGCATTGAACTTTCAAATAAGCATGCTATTATATTCTATTATTCTTGGTATTGTAAGCATACCTTTTTTCTTGGGGTTTATTCCGGAAATTTTTGATTTTCATCACTTTGGGTGGAATAATCTAAATAATTATAATAACCTCGACATCGATTTTAATTTTGATGACTTTTCATTTGGTCGTTGGTTATTCCCTCTTGGGGTTGTTGGGTTGGCTCAAGGAGCATTGTTTATTGTAAATATTGTTTATACCATATTGGCCGCTATACGAACCAATGAAGGGCAGACCTTTACCTACCCTATCACCATAAAGTTTATAAAATGATATATAATAGTAAAAACGGTATTCATCATGCCAAAATTGGAGTTTAATCATCAATCAAAACCTGTCCTGAACCTATTTCAGGAACATCTTAATCAATTGTTGAATATTGAAATAGGTCCACGACAGGAAAAACGAACAGTTAAATTAATAGAATCATGAAATTATGAATGTAGAAAACACAAAAGCACAAATGCGCAAGGGGGTTTTGGAGTACTGCATACTTTCCATTCTTAACGGAAGGGACAAATATGCTTCTGAAATTCTAAGCACCCTTAAAGACGCAAAGATGCTCGTAGTAGAAGGGACCATTTATCCCTTGTTGACCAGGTTAAAGAATGCTGGTCTACTCAACTATCGTTGGGAAGAGTCAACTTCAGGACCACCACGAAAATATTATACTTTGACCGAAACTGGCAAATTATTCCTAAAAGAATTAGACAGTACTTGGGACGAATTGAGAAAAGCCACTAATGTGGTAACCAACAAAAAAAACAGTTAATAATGAACAAGACAGTAAATATAAATCTCGCAAATACACTCTTCCATATGGATGAGGTAGCTTATAACAAAATGCGTCGTTATCTTGAAGCTATAAAACGTTCTTTCGCGAACACTCCTGGAAGTGATGAAATACAGGCCGATATCGAAGCACGAATTGCTGAACTTTTCTATGAGAAATTGGAAAATGAACGTCAGGTAATTACCTTAAAGGAAGTAGATGAAGTTATTTCTATTATGGGCCAGCCTGAGGATTATATGGTAGATGAGGACATTTTTGAAGATGAACCAAAAGCGAAATCCCAAGCAAGTTCAACTGCAGGCAGGGTTAAAAAACTATATAGGGATCCAGATACCAAATATGTAGCTGGGGTTTCAGCAGGTCTGGGCCATTATTTGGGCGTTGACCCTATTTGGATACGTCTTATATGGATATTCCTAGTTCTAGCTTCCGGAGGTGGTTTTATCCTAATATATGGTTTACTGTGGATATTGATCCCTGAAGCCGTAACAACCTCCCAAAAACTGGATATGACGGGAAAGCCCGTGAATATCAGCAACATAGAACGTAAAGTGAAAGAAGGGTTTGATGACGTTGCTGATAAAGTAAAAAGTGTTGACTACGAAAAAATGGGGGTCAAAGTAAAAAGCAGTAGCAAAACATTTTTCGATACCCTTGGTGATGTAATCATGTTCCTTTTCAAGGTTTTAGGTAAATTCATCGGAATCTTATTGATCATCATTGGTGCAGCCACGCTAATTGGATTGTTCGTTGGCCTATTTACGGTAGGTGTTTTGGATATGATCCATATTCCAGGGCTTGACTTTTACAACATGGTGAATTCAACCAGTACCCCAATGTGGGTAGTTTCATTATTGGCTTTCTTTGTTGTGGGTATCCCCTTCTTTTTCCTATTGTATTTAGGACTCAAGATATTGGTTAACAACCTAAAATCCATCGGAAACATAGCAAAGTTTTCGTTATTGGGATTATGGTTGATTTCTTTGATTACCTTAATTGTTTTAGGCATAAGACAAGCTGCGGCACATGCGTACTCTGATAGTGTTATGACAGAAAACACCTTGAATTTTGATAGCACCTTGGATACTTTACAGATAAGTATGCATTCATCAGAATTGTACGAAAAAAGAAGAAATATGACTATTGACGGTGTCATGGTAACTTCATCGGATAATGGTGAGGAAATATTGGTATCCGATGATGTTCGTTTTTCATTAAAAAAATCGAAAGACAGTTTAGTCAGAATCAAAATTCGCAAAGATGCTAATGGTCACTCTTTTAATGAAGCCAAAGAGATTGCAGGGAATATTGAATATTCCTATGCAATTGATGGAAACACTATTGTGCTTGATGACTTTTTAACCACTCTTATGAGTAATAAGTTCAGGGACCAAGAAGTTTGGGTAACTCTATTTGTGCCAGAAGGAAAGATCATAAGTTTCGACAATTCCTCCGTCCGTTGCATTAGAATGGGCACCAGAAATGATAAGGATATGGGTCGTTGTGATATTCCGGAACATATTTGGCTTATGGGTGCCGATGGTGAACTTAAATGTCAGGATTGCCCAGAAATTATCGAGGATGAAGCTAACGATGGGGAAAGTAATCACATTATCATCAATGAAGAAGGGATTGATATTGATATAAAAGATAATGGGGATTCATTTAAAATGAAAATCGATGAAAATGGGGTGAAAATAAAAGCCGATGATGAAGAGGATGGCGATGTACTGAATATCGATTTAAACGATAAAGGAGAAGGTCTTAAAATGAATATCCATGAGGATGGAGTGGTAATTAAGACAGAAAGTAATTAGTTGAACTGAACAACTCAGCCTTAATAATCAACAGCTGGGTAATTTATACTGTATAATACAATCTATTAAAACGAATTTTATTCAATCAAAAGCAAACGCCTGCAACTTGAAACACATACTGAATCAAGTTCAGCATAAAAACAATTATCATGACAACACTAGCAAGAATCACAATCGCATTAATTATGGCCCTCTTCTTGTCTTCCTGTGGATTAGACATCAACTTCGGAGACTTCGGTAGCGGTAAAAAAGGTAACGGAATAGTAACCAATGAAACCAGGGAAATTACAGGTGAATTCACTATGGTATCAGCTTCAGAAGGTTTGGATGTTTATGTAACCGACGGCGATGAATTTGAAATTACCGTAGAAGCAGATGAAAATATTATTGATCTAATTGCAACGGATATCAAAAACGACAAGCTAAGAATACATGCGATTGAGAATATTGGTCGGGCAACAAAAAAGATTTTTGTGACCTTGCCAGAGATTACTGGTTTACAAAGTTCAAGTGGGGCAAATTTAAGTACCGAAAATATAATACATACCGATAAATTGGATATTGATGCAAGCAGTGGTGCCATGCTTCAAATAGAACTTGTAGCCAATGAGGTTGAAATTGATGCCAGTTCAGGTGCAAACCTATATCTTTCCGGAGATACCAATACCCTCTACATTGATGCCAGTTCTGGTGCAAACATAAATGCCAAGAAATTAATCAGTAAAGTTTGTAAAGCTGGGGCCAGTAGCGGTGGCAATTTATCAGTAAACGTTTCTGAAGCGCTAACTGCTGATGCCAGTAGTGGAGGCAACATATCCTATTCGGGCGAAGCAAAGGTTACCAAAAAGAAATCGGTTTCTGGTAGTGTTCACAAAAACTAATGATCTTTATATGAAATCCTAAACTTATAATAATTCACTTAACTAACTCTTTTCTTAAAGCCACCGAAATTTCGGTGGCTTTTTGATTTAATAGTCCTTTGGGTTTATCTATATTAGTACAAACAATTTGAGTATGCAGATCACGCTAAAAAAATACACCCTTGCCTTAAGACATACCTTCAGTATTTCCCGTGAATCATATGATTTTCAAGATACTTTGATAGTTGGCCTCACCTTAAACGGAAAAACAGGATATGGCGAAGCCACTTCAAACCCCTATTACAAAATCACTACCGAAAGCATGATTTATGAGATTGAGGGAATAAGAAATGAAATAGAATCCTTTGATTTCACCGAGCCAGAAGTATTCCATCAATTGCTAACCAATAAGGGATTAAGCAATTTTGCCCTATGTGCAATGGATTTGGCAGCCTATGATCTTTATGGGAAATTATTGGAAAAACCACTTTACAGGTTATGGGGAACTAATGTAGATCACTACCCAATTACAAACTATACCATTGGTCTTGCGAGCATAGATAAAATGGTTGCAAAAATAAAAGAAAAGCCTTGGCCTATATATAAGATAAAATTAGGTACTGATAATGATGTAAATATCATTCGTGAGCTTAGAAAACATACCGATGCCATCTTTAGAATAGATGCCAATTGTGCATGGACAGCCAAAGAAACCATTACGAATGCTCCCATGTTAAAAGATTTAGGTGTAGAGTTTTTAGAGCAACCATTAAAGGCCGATGACTGGGATGGTATGGAGCGGGTTATTCACAATTGCGTACTTCCCGTTATTGCGGATGAAAGCTGCATTGTCGAGGATGATGTTGAAAATTGTGCACTACATTTTAGTGGAATAAACATAAAGCTCACCAAATGTGGGGGGTTAACTCCTGCCCTGAGAATGATCAAAAAAGCTAAAACATTGGGACTAAAGGTCATGGTAGGTTGTATGACCGAATCTTCTGTTGGCATTTCCGCTATTGCACAATTAGTACCCCAATTAGATTATGTTGATATGGATGGAGCCTTACTTTTAAAAGAGGACATTGCCAATGGTGTACAAATTAATGATGATGGCAGCCTAATCTTCCCCAACTTGGGAGGTAGCGGTATAACCCTAATATAATGGTATATTATATTGATGAATTTCCTGGACGTGAAATAAAAATCCGTGACAAAAAACTCCTCTATTTTGGGGGAACATCATATTTAGGTCTTCAGACTGATGAGGCTTTCCAAAATATTTTAATAAAGAACATAAAGAAATACGGTACCAACTACGGCGCCTCAAGAAAATCGAATGTAAGGTTATCGGTTTTTGATAATGCAGAAAAACTCTTGGCGAAAATGGTTGGGTGCGAATCGTCGGTCACTTTGTCTTCTGGTTATTTAGCAGGCCAATTTGTTGCGCAATACTTCAATACACCCAATTACAAATTGTTTTATGCACCTAATACTCATTCTGCCTTATATAATAATTATAATAAACCGTATGCAACATTCCGTGTCTTAAATAATGCTATTCGGGAACAACTTGCATTAAATAATAAAATTGTTCCAGTGGTCTTTTTAGATTCAATTGATTTTGAAGGTGACAACTATCCTGATTTTACGGGGCTACAAAGTTTGCCATTGGATAAAGTAATTTTGATAGCGGATGATTCGCACGGAATCGGGATTATTGGTAAGGAAGGTGAGGGCATATATCGAAAACTAAAAGGACTAAATGCAAGGGAATTGCTTGTATGTTGCTCATTAGGTAAAAGCTATGGTATCCAAGCGGGTGCTGTTTTTGGAAATTCTGAACGATTGGAGCAACTTACAGATACCCCTTTTTTCGGTGGAGCAAGTCCTGCAGCACCTGCCAGCATTGCTACGTTTATTGAAGCCCAATCTATTTTCAATATGAAAAGAAAGCTGTTACTATCAAATATTGGATTATTCATGACATCGGTCCAAAATATTTCCTACTTCAGAACAATGAAAGGACATCCGTCGTTTTCTTTTCAGGATTCGTATTTGACCACTTATCTCGAAGAAAAAGGTTTTGTTCTTACCAATTTTAATTATCCTGAGGAAAGTTCATCATTAATGAGTCGTATCGTCTTGAGTAGTCATCATACCCAAAAAGATATTGAACAGCTAGCCAAAACATTGAACACGTTCTTTTCATTAAAATCTTAATTATTCCTTTATTAAATATTACTTATATTCGTTACCATCTTTAATTATGTACTTAACATAAATTTTTGTAACTTTTATCAAATAATTAACTCTTAAACTGAAGAACTATGAAAAAATTACTTGGCTTGGTTTTCTTAATGTTGATTTTAATCTCTGCGATTGGAATTTCTTCATCAAAACCAGATACAATGCACACTATAGAAGGCACATGGGAACTACAGAGTTTTTATAATTTTGATGGTGTAAATATTACGGATACTGTGCCAACCGATAAAGGTTACAGACAGGTTAAAATGTATTATAACGGTAATATTATGTGGTCACGTACGACTGCTGAGGACACTAAGGGCGCAGATGGTAATGATGTTGTAGGAAAGTTTGGCTATGGCACCTATAAGATAACAAATACCCAACTAATAGAAAACATAGAATATGGGGATGAGGGAATGCTAACAGGCAAAGACTCTATACGTACCTTTGTATTTGAACTTTGGTTAGAAGATGATAAATATAGTCAGATAAATACTGATGAGGAAGGTAATAGAATTTTTTCCGAAAACTATAAGCGAATTGATTAAACCATTCAATTATTAAAAAAACGCCCTGATGGTACCATCAGGGCGTTTTTTTGTACATAAAATCAATATTTAAGCAACTTCTTTAGGCGATTCAACAGTGGCCAGATAGCGTTCGGCATCCAACGCTGCCATACAACCTGTTCCCGCAGCCGTTACAGCTTGTCTATATTCCTTATCCTGCGCATCACCACAAGCAAATACTCCAGGCAAATTGGTCTTCGTTGATTTTCCCTTGGTTATAATATAGCCTGTTTCATCCATATCAATCTGACCTTTGAAAATATCGGTATTGGGCTTATGGCCAATCGCAATGAAAAGTCCGGTTATAACAATATCCTCTTTTTCATTCGTTTGATTGTTCACTATTCTTAACCCTTCAACAACCTGTTCGCCTAAAACCTCATCTACTTCCGAGTTATAACGAATTTCTATATTTGGCAAACTGTTCACACGATGTTGCATAGCTTTTGAAGCCCTCATATAATCTTTTCGAATCAACATGGTTACCTTATTACAAATATTCGCCAGATATGAAGCCTCTTCAGCTGCAGTATCCCCGGCACCTACAATGGCCACATCTTGCCCTTTGTAGAAAAACCCATCACAAACCGCACAAGCCGACACTCCGCCTCCTCTTAAACGTTGCTCACTTGGAATATTCAGATATTTTGCTGTCGCACCTGTTGAAATAATTATGGTCTCCGCCTCAATGGTCTTATCATTATCAACGGTGACTTTGTGAATGCCCCCGATTTCAGTACTTAAGTCAACCGCAGTCACCATGCTAAGTCGTACCTCGGTCCCAAAACGTTCTGCTTGCTGTTGTAGCTGTACCATCATTGTGGGGCCATCTATTCCTTCAGGATACCCAGGAAAATTATCTACTTCTGTTGTTGTGGTCAATTGTCCGCCTGGTTCCAATCCAGTATAGACTACAGGTTTAAGGTCAGCCCGGGCAGCATATATTGCCGCGGTATAACCTGCAGGTCCTGAACCGATAATCAAAGTTTTAATTCGTTCTAATTTCTCAGACATATTCAATTTCTTCTATAATATTTATAAAACAAAAGTAGCTTTTTTGCAAAAAACCTTACAGTTAAAGTTATAAAAAGTTATTATTGATAATTCTTGAATAATTGTCCCTGGGACATAGGTAAATCTTCAATAGAATTATAGGCATCGGATAATGGTAGTTAATGTTTTATGTACTTTTGAAGCAAATTACCGAGAATCAATATATGTATTGGATCATTGCATTAATACTATACGTACTTATTGCCATAGGAATGGTTATTAGCTTATTGGTCAATGGTATAAAACCGTCGAAAACACTGGCATGGCTCTTAACAATCTTTACAATCCCTGTTGGTGGTATTCTCCTTTATTGGATGATTGGCCGAAATCGAAGAAAATACTCTTGGAAATATTTACATGAAGACAAGGCCATCACAGATTATTTAAAAAAAAATTTACAAAAACAAGGAATAGATAGACCTCTGGTTGAAGATTCGGATATCATCAAAAAATTATCCCATTTAATTGAGAAAAATTCAAATTTCATACCAACCAAAAATAACGAGGTGGTTTTGTTAAAAGATGGTAAGGCTACTTTTGATGCGATATTTGAAGCGTTGGAATCTGCAGAAAAATACATTTATCTTCTGTATTATATTTTTGAGGATGGAGAACTTGCCGAACGTCTCATGACTCTTTTTAAGGAAAAAGTAAAACACAGAGTCAAAGTAAAGATCATCTATGATGGGGTAGGAAGTTATTCTTTGAGTAATAAATACATCAAGGAACTTAGAGCTATAGGTGTTGAGGTTTTTCCTTTCTTACCCTTCAGGTTAGGGCGCTTTCTTTCCTCTATCAATTATAGGAACCACAGAAAAATAATAATTGTAGATGGCAAGATTGCTTTTACAGGTGGTATCAACATCTCTGACAAATATCTAAAAGGTGATTTGATTTTAGGCAAATGGCATGATATGCATTTGCAACTAAAGGGACCTTCAGTTATAGACCTTCAAGTTGTCTTCGCTGTGGACTGGTTTTTGGTCTCCGGTGATAAATCTGAATTGGAGGCCGAATTACCTTCTTTCCCTCAACCTATTGGAAATAAAATTGTACAAATTGTTTATGGTGGTCCTGATGATTATTTCTCCTCGATTGGGCAGACTTATTTTTCAATGATCAACGGGGCAAAAAAATATGTATACATTACCAATCCGTATATTATTCCGGGTACTGCCATTCTTAAAGCCTTGGAAGTAGCCGCGAATAGTGGAGTGGATGTAAGACTTTTGGTATCTGCAAAAGCGGATAGTGTACTGGTAAAATGGAGTGTTCGATCATATTTTGAATCCTTGTTAAAAGCCGGGGTCAAAATCTATCAATTCCCAGACGGATTTCTACATAGTAAGATAATTGTATCCGATGATAAAATTGTTTCGATTGGTACGGCCAATTTGGATATACGAAGTTTTGAACAAAATTACGAAGTGAATGCCATGGTTTATGATACCCAAACTTCAATTCTGTTACGGGATGAATTTTTTAACGAGATAAAAAAAAGTATTGCTATTGATTATAATATCTTTAAAGACAGACCTTATCTCGATAAACTTAAGGAAGGTTTTGCCAAGGTTTTCAGCCCCTTATTATAGAATTAAGGTTTCATAACCCAGTTCGTTTTTACACTCTTTTCCTTCTGCCCAACAATTTAGATTATAAAAAGTAATCTCAGCAATATTTTTTAAAGCTTCTTGAGTTACATAGGCCTGATGAGGGGTCATTAATACATTTTCATAGGATAGCAGCTCTTTCAGACGCTCATCAGGAATACCTGAATCGGAATTATCCCTAAAGAAAATGCCTTTTTCCTTTTCGTAAACATCTGCAGCATACCCTGCAATGCTTTTATTCTTTAGGGCCACTAATAAAGCTTTTGTGTCAACAACAGCTCCCCTTGCCGTATTCAGAAGTAAAACTCCTGGTTTCATAAATTTAAATGCTGTATCATTAACCAAATAGTGGGTTTCATACGTTAATGGTACGTGTAGACTAATAACATCCGCTTGAGAACATAATTCTTCAAAACCAACATAATTTACTCCATACTTTTCATTAAGCATTTGATTTGGGATTAGGTCATTTCCCAGAATCTTGCAACCAAAACCGTGCATTATTTTAACCATAACACTGCCAATACGGCCAGTACCAACAATTCCGACAGTTTTTCCTTCCAAATTAAATCCAAGAAGTTTGTTTTGGTCAAAGTTATACCGCCTTACTTGCCGGTCGGCAATATTGATTTTTCGATTTAAGGCCAATAATAGTGCAACAGAATGCTCAGCAATTGCATTCGGTGAATAATCAGGGGCATTGGCAACTTTTAACCCAAAACGTTTAGCTGCCTTTATTTGAATATTATTATAACCAGCAGATCTAAGAGCTATATATTTTACTCCCAAATCCCTTAATTTTTCCAAGACCACTAAACATGCGTCATCACCGGCAAATATGCAAATGGCTTCATAACCAACTGCTTTTATGGCAGTATTGGTATCCAAGGCATCTGGAATGAACTTGACTTTATGTCTACCTGAATTTACCTTCCTAAAAAAAGGAATTTCAAAATCTTTTGCACTATAAACCAGTAACTTCATTTTTCTTGGGTTCCTTTGGTTCCTTTCTAAAAATCAAATCTTGTTCCTCCAGCACCATAATGACCAATTTTACATAGTCACTAATGGTTTTTTTAACATCTTTTGGGTCGGTAATATCAATTGAACCCCGCCATATCAATTCTCTTTCCTTACCCACACAAATGCAGTACAATGAAGTTTCTGCATGGTATATTGTAAAGTCTTCATAATATTCCGGGTTATAATAAATATCTTGGTGACTCAAATAATCCTCTTCAAAACCACCATAGTAATTGCCTAAATCACCAATGTCTCTCTGAAAGTTCTCAACGTTTTCGATACCAATTACTTTTGTTAACAAGACGGCATCAAAATCTTTATCCAATAATTGTTGTTCAAAAGCTGCCAATTCCTCCTCGGACCTTTGGGAGTTGGTAAATTCAACATCGAACAAATCGATACTTCGCATAGACTCAATTCCCCTTTGTTTAAATTCTTTATGCAATTTGGTCTCATACTCTATTCTTGCGTCCTCATTTTGGGTCATTCCAACTATAAGCACCTTATTGGCGTCGAACAAAACAATATCAGGATTCTTCCAATTTTCAACCAACTCGGCAGATGAACAGCTCATTATCAAAAAAATAAATAATGCATACAACTTTTTCATGGCTTCAGGTTTATTTAATACTCAATTCAATAATCTTTTTTGTTTTTCCTTTTTGATTACCTTGGATATCATTTTGAACAAACTTCCTTTTAACTTTCTATAATTTACAAGGCAAGCATCTATTTCCGTTAGTAAATCCCTATGGGTTTCGGTATACGCTTTTTCCATTTTAGGTTGGTCAACATCATCCAGCATAATTGATAACTGGTTCTCATGAATCTGTACCCTTTTTAAAAATTGTTTAACCTCTAACTCGGAATTGGAAATAGCAGTAACTAATTTTCTGCTCTCTTCAAAAATTCCTAAACTGGTTATCGACAAAGTATACGAGCGAACCAAATCATTAAGGAACCTTTGTTCATCTTTGACAAATTTTAATTCAGAAATCCAATGGATTGTTGTATCATGCATTTCCTCAGGGCTTTTCCATTTTATATACCTATGTTTTTGTGTTTTTGTTTTCATTTTCAGGATTCTTTTATATTATAAATTGATGATTCAAATAAAATTACACTCTAAATTATTTCTTTTATAACATATTAAAAATGATATAGATCAGTCGGGTAATGATCTCATTACTATAAATACAATCAAAAAATAAAATGAAAAATATAATTCCATTATGCTAATATTTATTAACAATACTGATACAAATCCTTGTTCGGTCCGGCAACAATCGATAATTTTAGGATTACCTAAATACTCTATTATCAATTATCTTGAAATAAGGATTTTAAGTTTACAATTTTAAATTCTAACACTAATCCCAAAAGATTTTTGAAATGGCAGATGTTATATTAAAAACAGTGGTTGTTGAGGATTCCCCTACCCAGCGGACGATGATATCAAATTTGGTGAATAATCACCCGAATTTGACATTACTGGGAGATTATGAGAATGGTATAGTCGCTTTAAATGCCATTCGAAAAAACAAGGTTGACTTAATAATACTTGATGTTGAAATGCCAATTGTAAGTGGTTTTGACTTTTTGGAATCGCTTGAAGAATATCCACAGATAGTATTAATTTCCGGAAAATCAGATTACGCCCTTAAAGCATTCGAATATAATATCACGGATTATCTGCAAAAGCCAATAGATAAAAAACGTTTTAATTCTGCAATATCACGGGTCATAAACAAGCACAGGCAAATTGTATTTCGAAAAGAAGAGGGCAATTTTATTTATGTTAACAGTAATTTACAAAAAAAGAAAATTTATTTAAATCATATTAAATGGATAGAAGCTTTGGGTGATTATATTAAATTGGTTACCAATGAAGGTAATTTCCTGGTTCTCTCAACTATGAAGGCATTTTTAAATAAAATACCTGAAAATAAATTCGTGCGAATCCATAAATCATTTATTGTGAATATAGACAAGGTTGATAATTGGAGCAGTACCACGGTTCAAATTTCCGGGACACAATTACCTATGAGTAGATCTAGAAAAGATGATTTCGAAAAATCATTGATTGCTACTTAAAAATACCTGTTTAGTTAAAAATTCAATCGATTAATAAGGTTTTCGTTTTTTTAGTATGCCGCCTGCATAATTAAAAATCTCGGATTTAAGGTTTTTAAAATTTTCCATACAAAGAACAAACTCTGCTTTATTTTTTTCATGTTTTTGGTAGTACATTTTATCACATTCATTACTAGTACATTCTAACATGCCCCCTAAATTTTTTTCATGTTGCATTATCATATTTCGAACTTGTTGCCTATTTGATTTCAGATGCTTAATTCTATCCTTATACCCTTGTAAACGCTCAAATAAGTTAGGGGTATTAGGTTCAAAAATATAGGAATTAAGTAAATGGTCAATAAAGGTTAGCTCATCTTGCATTAGTTGCACGTGCGATTTCCATTGCAGCGAATCCCGATGCAATTCCTCGATTTTTTTCTCTTGATCGGTTTTCGTGAATTTGTTTTGGGTAACCATGACCATAAATTTGAATAAAGTTACCAAAACAGATTCTATTTTACAATGACAAAAATCAGTCTAAAAAATCAAACCATCAACTCAACGGTTTCATAAAGTTTTGGTATATGTACATGCCATTTGAATTCATCCCTTATTTTACTCCTAAACGCATCTAATGCCGTTGGTTCACCATGTATCAAAAAAACTTTTTCAGGGATATTTTTTATTTTTTTCAACCAATTTAATAACTCTGTTTGATCGGCATGTGCAGAGAGGCTTTCAAGATGGAATATTTCTGCTTTTACGGGGTAGTATTTGCCAAAAAATTTTAATTCATGGGCTCCTTCCAAAAGAAGCCTTCCCCTTGTCCCCTCAGCTTGATATCCTACTAATAATACAGAAGTCTTGGTGGAATCTATCGTTTGTTTTAAGTAGGTCAAAACCCTTCCGCCTGTTACCATACCGCTACCTGCAATTACTATCTTTGGCCTTGGGTCATCAATGGTCTCCCAAGTTTCCTTGTAAGAACTCACGATTGATACATGCTCACACATGGCATTGTACTCTTTCATTGAAAGCTTGTGCCATTCGGGAAATTGTTTAAAAACTGAAAGTACATTATTACCCATAGGACTATCAATAAAAATAGGAATGTTGGGAATACTGTTTTTTTTATAGAGCAACCACAACTGATACATCAAAGATTGCAATCTTTCAACGGCAAAGGATGGAATGATCAGAATCCCCCGTTGATGAATCGTTTTATTCACCAACGAAATTAATATTTCCCCTACCTTCTCTTCAGGATGGTTTTTATTCCCATATGTACTTTCAAGAAAAATGTAATCGGCCCATTCTGGTTGCTCCGGTGCTGACAACAATAAATCTTCTTGGCGCCCTACATCCCCGGAAAATAGGAACCGCTTTCCAAAAATATCCAATTCAATAAAAGTTGCCCCGATAATATGTCCGTTATACCTATATCTAAACTTTATATTGGTAGAAAGTTTGTTCCATTCGTCTTTTTCAACCGATTCGAATAACCCAATAACCCTTTTAGCTTCGATCACAGTATAAAAAGGCAATGCGGGATGATGTTTGCTGTACCCTTCCCTATTGGCATTTTCAGCCTCCTCTTCGTGTATTTTGGCACTATCATTTAAAATGATCCTTGTGATGGCCAAAGTGGGGGCAGTTCCCAAAACCTGACCTTTAAAACCTTCTTTTACCAATCTAGGTAAATATCCTGTGTGGTCCAAATGCCCATGGGTCAAGAGAACAACATCAATCTTATTTGCATTAATAGGTAGTGGATCCCAGTTAATTTCGCGTAATTCCTTTAAGCCTTGGAACATTCCACAATCGATCATAATATTCAGCTCAGGCGTCTCAAGATAAAATTTAGAGCCCGTCACCGTACCCGATGCACCTAAAAAATGGATTTTAACTGTATTCATGTTCTTAACAATTACAAAGAGATTGTAGTTCACCCATTATCCTTTCTTTTCTTGCCTCTGAAATTTCAAGGTGGTCAAGAAAAAAATGATCATTCAATAATTGCCTACAGAGAACAATATCCCTACTCAATAAAAACTCTTTTTCGCGATTACTTAATAGTGTTGATACCGTTATCGGATACAGCCCTAAGCGGTCTATTCTATCTTTCAATCCATCGTCCTTTGGAATATCCCAACTCAACAAATACAAACCTGCGCAATTACCATATTTAATGGCATCTTCAGTAAAGCGGGTATTGGTGACCACCCAGCCTTTATCCAAGTTTAACGAATTGCTTTTTTTACCATTCCAATGTTCTCGAATATCGTTATACCTGGAATGTATATATAACGGTACTTTTACATTGCAATTGCGACCTTCCTCTCCATGGAACTTGCATTCAATTACTGCAAGGAGTCCATTTTTTTTGGCAAACACATCAACTTCATGGGTTACACAGACACCTTGTAGAATTTTGCCCACTTCGGTTGAATAACCAGAATATTCTAAAATAGCACCAACAAATTTTTCAAAAGGAAAACCCGTAGGACCCAATTCGTATATTGCTTTTTTCAGTTTATATTTCGAGGCAAAAACCGATTTCTTTTTTTTAAGTAGGTTGAAGGCCCTATTATATATTTCCTTGGTTGATATACCCTGATATAGTTCATCCCTGACTTGATCAACAATATGATCAACTGTCGTTTCGCCGGCACCACTTCTTAATAATGATCTTCTAAGCTTGGTCAAGGAAAATTTTGCTTTTTCCCCCGATGATTTTACAATCTCGATAGCCGTTTGTTCTTCCATGTCATTTTTTTATTGATACATCAACTTCCGGTAACTTAAGTAATTGCAATGTTGCAGATGCCAATTTCACTTTATCGTTGTTCAATGCTATAGATTTCTCAATATTATCGAATAAACTATGTTTAGTGCCCCTTCTTAATTTATAGTCTGTTATGTAACGCAGATTAAGTTCAATCCAATTATCGGTTAAACGAACTGCAATAGTTGGATCAATTCTTGCATTTTCAATATAATACCTTTCAACCATCTTTTCCCAATTGGCTTTCGACTTTTTGGTGTAATCCGATAGTAATAACATAGCTTCATGCATAATCAATTTTTTCGCCAATTCTACGTCAGAGCCATAGGTCACAAGAATATTGAGTTCATCCCAAACAAAGGGAAAGTCCATGGAATAATTCTTGATTGGCCCTTTAAAAACAAATGCGTTACTTATTTTAACAATTCTACCTGAATAATTGTCACTGCTTACCCACTCACCTATTTCCATAATGGTTGTATAAATACTATCTATATCTATTACATCCCCTTTGATATTATTTATTTCAATACGGTCTCCAGGCTTATAGACCCTAACAAAAAAAATATAAAAAGAGCCTGCAATACTAAGAATCAATTCTTGGAGGGTAAATGTTAGCCCAGCTGTAAAAAGACCAATAATAATAGTATAGTCCTTAACGCTGTCTAAAGTAAAAGTGACCAATAATAGTGTAGCGATCAGAAAATAACCAACAACTTCAATTCCCTTTTGTACCTTATACCTATAAGTTATATTTTCAACTTTTCCTTTTACGAGTTTTCGCAGAAAGCCAATACAAAGGACGATAAAGATAATCCAGAGTAAAAGTCGAAGACCTTTACCAATCATGGGGTCGTTTAAGAACTCAGATAATCCTTGCATTATTTTTATTTAACCTACAACCTACTATTTTCTAGAAAAATTCCTTAACCAATTTTTTTATTTGATTATCGGTCATACTATCGGCCTTTTTAACTGTTTTTACCTTTGCCGCAATCGAAGGATAATTTTCATCAAGCTCTTTTCTGAACCTCATGGCAGTCTCTGCAGGTCCGAACAAGGCAATGGCATCAGCTTTTTTTATTTTATTTGCCAATTTCTTAAAGTACTTTTTAAACTGATGATTTTCCCGATCCAAGTATTTACTATCATGAACCACATCTTGCGGACCCCATTTTGTATTTTTCGTTCTTGATCCCCCTTTGGGATTAAAAACCTCTATTTCCGATAATAAAGTTTCAAATTTTTCATTTTCTTCTGAAAGACTCACTACATGGGCCTTTTCCTTATCAAGCCAAATACCTATATTTTTCATGATCACTAGTATTTATGAATAATTATAACGTTGATTATTTTTATATGCCCAATCAATGACTTAAATCAGTTATTTCCCGGAATCACTAAAAAAGGAATATCGATATCGAATGTCATCCTCTTTATAATAGGTTCATGTAATAAATTCTCTAAAAAACTATGCTCATAGTTGACCATTGCAAGCATGCCAATGCCCAACTCATCTAAAAATACTTGGATTGCCTTGGTTTTACTTGTAAAATTCGGCATCCAATGAACAGAATTTTCTATGGGATTTAAATAAGCCCTTAGTGTTTTAAGATTACTCTCTTGGATCTTACTCAAATGCTCCTCTTCATTAATATGTACAATTCTAATGGCAGAACCACAATGATTCGCAATATTTCGTATGGGATCAATAATTTCAGCATCATATTGCCGCTTGTAATTAGTGGCGAAAGCTATTTCATAAGGCACCTGAAATTCTGCATTAATTGGTATTGCCAGAATAGGACACTTTTTTATCGAAGTCATTGTTTTTATAGTTGTACTTCCTAAAAAAATACCCAATCCGCTTGTGGCCCCTTTATTGCCCATTACAATTAGGTCTATTTTATTGTCATCGATAATTTGGTTCATTGTCTCAATCAAATCCATCTTTTTTGAAATCAACTTGTAAGTATGGTTGGGACACTTGTGATCCAATTGAATTCTATGGAAAGTATGTTTCAGTTCCTCACATGATTCATCTTTTAATTGCTCCAATAATCCCTTGCGTTCACCCTTGCCATTTTCTATATTCCTACTTATCAATAGGGTGTTTTCACTATACACATTCAAAAGAAAAAAATTACATTTCTTACTTTTTAAAAGCTTAGAGATATAATGAAGTGCATGATATGCATCATTGGAAAAATCCGTGGTTATAAGAATATTTTGCATTTTTTAGTTGTTTTTGTGCGGGGGGATTACCATAAATGGAATGGTAACATGAAATCCTATTTTTTTGATAATGGGTTCAATAAAAAGTCGTTCAAAAAACGAATGTCTATTTTGAATCATGACCAATAAGTTTATCTTTTTTTTCGACTGGAATTGATTTATGGCATTTATTAATTCCTGACTGGGCATTTCATGGAAGAGATGCGCAATACTTCCCAATAAACCATCTAATCTATCTTTATTTTTCAATTGATCATCACTAAGATCATGTTCCAAGGAAACATGCATTACATCAACCCTTGAGGTATGAAATTTGGCGATATCCAAAAATTCTTTAAGTTGTTCTTCTTGATATTTTATTTCCAAGTCTGTAGGGAATAATATTTCTTTCGGATTTTCATATTTAAAGTTAGGGGGGACAGCAATAACAGGACAACATGTTTTTTTAATTACATGTACCGTATTGGTGCCAATTAAAATTTCTTTGGCCCCAGTGGCACCTTGGGTTCCCATAATAACCAAATCGGCATTCTCATTCTGCGAAGTTTCCACTATTTCATCCACTAGCGTATTAAATGCGGAATGCGCCATTATTGTATGTTTCTTATTATTGAAATCTCCAAGGATTCGCTTTTTCAATTCCTTTAATTGCGACTCGGAACTCTCTTGGTAAATATCCCCCAAACCTATTTGTCCTGGACTATGCAGCACATATTCTGCCTGATATATAGCTGGTGTATAGGTGTGTAATAGATAAAAGGTGCATTCCTCTTGCTTATATAAATTAAGTGCATAGCAAATAGCATTATATGCATTCTCTGAAAAATCGGTGGGCAATATTATTCTTTTCATTTTTGCTGATTTAATCGTTATCTAAATAGGTTTTGCATTACGAAAAAAGGAATCTTTAGGTGCAGTCCTATTTTATCTATGGTTGATTGGTATAACATATCCTCCAAATAAGAATGTCTGGAATTCACCAATACCAGCATATCTATTTTCTTATGCACAATATATTTTGTGATGGCAATGGTTTTATCCTTTTCCATGGAAGTTTCAAAAACCAATTTTGCTTTTGGCAAGCAATTGATAATAAACTGTTGGTTATCTTCCTGCCTAAGCGATAACTTTTTAATGGGATCTATGTATAGCATATGTATTGTAGACCTAAAAGAACCAGACATTTCACACAACAATTTTAATTCCCTGCGTTTGTAGGGAACCAAATAATTTGTGGGGAAAAGCATCTCTTTCGGTGTATGGTACTTGTAATTCTCCGGTATAGCAAGAACTGGACAATTAATATATTTTAAAACCTGTAATGTATTGCTGCCAAATGTGATACTGCGATCATTGGTCATCCCTCTTGTTCCCATGACCACAATATCCATGTTCTCTAGATTCACCAGATCATTGACTTCATCGATTAAGGAACCAAATGCCGATATCGTCTTATATGTATGTTGTGGATTTGGATAGAGGCGTTTAATATCCTGGAGTACTTTTTTGAGATTTTTTTCGGAATTTTGTGAGGTCACTTCCTTTAACTCATCCATAAAACTGCGCTTCATCAATTTATCTTGCTTATAAACCTCATCGGCATAAGCATTTATGATAAAAATTTCACTTTTTTCATACTTGAAAACCTGACAAGCATATTTTAAGGCGTTGAGGGCGTTATCCGAAAAATCCGTTGGCACCAAAATCTTTCTCATGGGATATAATTTAAGGGATTACCCAAAGTTAAACTTGATCTATTCCTTAAACCATGATATTGGTCAGTTTATTGATATGTATATTTTATTAATTTGCATAATAAAACTTGAAAATATGAAGAGTAGTTTTAAAAATATAATTGCTTCAGAAACTCCCGTTTTAGTAGATTTCTTTGCCGATTGGTGTGGCCCGTGTAAGATGTTGGCCCCGATACTAAAAGATGTGAAAGAAGAATTGGGGGATAAGGTGAAAATTGTAAAAATAGATGTGGATAAAAATCAATCCATTTCTGCTAAATACCAAGTAAGGGGCGTACCTACCATGATATTATTTAAAAATGGGGAGCAAGTATGGCGGCAATCCGGGGTACTTCAAAAGAATGAAATAGTTCAAATTATCCAATCCCAAAATTAGTTATACATTTATTTACTCGTGCAGAACCAAAAAAGGTATATCTGTATGATAACTTATTTGCTCCACTTTAGGTCTAAAAAGGATCCGTTGGAAAAAATTAAGATTTTTGGCGACCATGGCAATCATATCAATATCCCTACTTTCCGTAAAGCACTGAACCGATGTTTCTAGATCCGAACCGGTAAGCGAATGAAAACTGTGTTCTACATCCTTCAAATAGTCATTTAGGAAATCTTTGTTGTTTTCTTGTTCCTGACTCAACTCCTCCCCTTTTTTGGAAATATGTAAAACGCGCAAAACCGCTTTATTCACTGTAACCATATTAATCAATGTATCTAGAACATTTAAGTCATACCGTAAATGGTAATCGGTAGGAAAAGCAATTTCCTTAGGTATTTTGAAAACGGCATTTTCAGGAACCGCGAGTAACGGACACTTTACTTTGGTGATAACGTCTCCTGTGTTGCTTCCCATAGTAACTTTTTTTAGACCTGCAGCCCCTTTAGTGCCCATTATGATAAGGTCTATTTTTTTGTTTTCAACTTCCCTTTTAATCGTATCCACAAAAAAATCATAAAACGTCATGCTAACGAATTTATGCTTAGGATTTAATGACAATTCATTTATTCGATGCATAAGCCGTTTAAGACTGTCCTTACTTTCTTTTTGAACTATATCCTTAATGAGATTGGAAGATCCGCGCACAGAACTTCCGGCCCCGGAATAAGTAGGAAGTGGATTTACATGCAATAGGTAGAACGTACAATTATTATTTTTGTAAAGTTCCAATCCATATTTTATTGCATTCAATGAATTATCTGAAAAATCGGTGGGTATTAAAATATGAAGCATTCCAATACATTTTTATTAATTACATTAAATTTATATCGCTAAAAATTAGCGTGAAATGATTCACATCATGTCATGTTGGGCGTATTTAATAATACAATCAATAAATACGTTTTAATCGCTCCAAATCCAAAACTCTAATATTATGATCCTCCATCGCAATAAGACCCTCCTTCTTAAAACTTGAAAGTGTACGAATCAAAGTTTCAGTGGCCATACCAGCAACGCTGGCAAGATCGCTTCGAAGAATATGAAGGTTTCCAAAGGAATCTTGCTGTAATTTATCGGAGAATTTTATAATGGTACTAGCCGTTTTCTTTCGAACAGATCCATACGCCATTTCCAACAATTGTTGTTTTGCTTCGGAAAGGTTTTCGGCAAGAATATGCATTAACTCCATTGCCAATTCATGATTTTCTTCCAATACGATCTTAAGATCGTCTTTGCCAATACCTACCAACTTTGTATTTTCCATAGCCGTGGCAAATTCTTCGTAAATTTCGTTGGCAGAAAACGATGAAAATCCGAAAAAATCATCAGCCTTATATATTCCAGTGATAAATTCCTTCCCATTCTCATCTAATTTATGGGTTTTGACAATTCCTGATAACACCAAATACACCATATGTACGTTAGCTCCTTCCCTATATATTTCCTCACCCATTGCGAAGGAAAACACCTCCCCATTATCATCGATATAATTTTTAAATGCATGTATTGTTTTAATTGAAGAAGGTTCTCTGGAATCAACCTCCGAATTCAGCAAACCAAGTTCTTTAAGGATTGACACCCTTGCCAATCTGCTTTCTATGGCTCTTGTCAATTCAGCCTCCTCAAAGGGTTTAGTCAGATAATCATCGGCTCCCAGTTCCATTCCTTTACGAATATCCTTTCTTTCGGTTTTAGCCGATAAAAATATAAATGGGATATGCTTTGTGGCTTTATCTTGGCTCAATTCTTCCAATACTCCATAACCATCCAACTCGGGCATCATAATATCACAAATAATGATGTTGGGAATATCTGCCTTAGCGGCTTTCACCCCTTTTTTCCCATCTGATGCCGTAATTACCTCATAGTCGGACATTGTTAATAGTTCCGCGGTATTTTCCCTAAGAACACGATCATCTTCGATTAGTAATACTTTTTTCATTGTAATATTTATTGTACTTGAGTAATACCTTAAGATCAACCCAATCTTACAAGGCTACCTATTATCATAACTCGACTTTTCGTCCAATTGGAAGTTCCACGGTAAAAGTACTTCCAATGTTTACTCGGCTTTTAAAATGAATTATACCCCCTAAATTTTCTATATGTCCTTTTATTATGTTCAAACCAATTCCCGTTCCATGGTTCAACAAAACATTTTCGGCCCTAAAATAGCGCTTAAAAATGTGTTTCTGATCCTTTTTAGGAATTCCGATCCCTTGATCTTTGATGGTCATTGCCATCTTGTCATCATCATGATCAACCAAAATATCGATTGCTGAATTTTCTGGTGAATATTTTACGGAATTGTAAAGCAGATTTGTCAAAATTAAGCTAAATATTTTTTCGTCCTGATGAATGGTAACATCCTCAATGTTTTCTGGATAATTAATATGCTGTCCCGTTTTAAGTAACATATTTGCATTGTAAACCACTTCGTTCACTACCTTGCTCAAAGAAAAATCCGAAAACCGATAGATCTCTTTTCCCTTTTCAAGACGTTCTATTGACAAAAAGTCGGTTAGGATTCCGTTTAGATGTCTTACCTCACCAATTATTGTATTTAAATGTTTTTCCCTTTTTTCTTGTTCCTCTTTTTCTTCATATTTACCTACCAAAGTGGCCGATGTTAAAATACCACTCAAAGGGGTCTTGAATTCGTGTGAAACCAATGAAAGGAATTTTGTTTTCAGATCATTTAATTCGCGTTCCTGCTTAAGGGCGCTTTTAATCTTTTCTTCTGCTTCTACCCTTCTTTTGATTTCCTTTTTTAGCATTGCCACCGTATCCCTTAATTCCTGGGTCCTACTTTTGATTTTTTTCTCTAAATCCGAGTTCAGTTCATGAATTTGATTGTCTTTTTCCTTTATTTCTGTTTTGTCTACTGCCAAAGCGAGTACATAGTTGATATCGTATATAGTAAAAGGGCATAGTGTTACTTCCACTGGGAATTGTTGCTTGCTTTTTCTTAGCCCAAAAAGACAACGGCCAACAGGGGTTTTTCGAGACCGCTCGGTGTCAAAATAATCCTTAACGTGATTATTATGCACTTCTGAAAATGAATCCGGAATTAAAATATTCAAGGATTGTCCTATTAATTCTTCACTTAAATAGCCGAACATTTTATCGGTTTTTTTGTTGGTGGCTACAATTATCCTTTCACCGTTGACAACAATTAATCCTTCCGAGACTGCTTCAGATAATACCGTGAAAATGTTACTGTTTTTAGCAAAAACACGCATAATTACAGAATTTTATCGCTATTTCAATAATCCAATTGGGATTGATTTTATACCTAGAAAAAGTCATTATTTAAAGTTACATAGATTTAAAGTAATGGTCTAAATAGTTGGTTTAAACAATAATATTTTTAATTAAAAGGTAAGTTAATTCAATAGAAACAGTAGTATTATGACTTTGGTCATATTTTAAGATTTAAGTTGATTTTATATTTACTTTAAATATTGAAACCAATGGAAAATTCATTGAATCTACAAATAATTGAGGGGCAGCCAGTTAACTTAAAAGAACATTATTCAAGGTGTAAAGACATTGAAACAAATCTTTTGTTCTACAAAGACGATTTACAATCTTTAAAAAATATTCTGGATACCAATTTTGATGATTTAGTGAAAAATGAAAACCTTGATGAGTTACGTGAAAGTTTAATGGCCCTTCAAGATTTAAGCTATGACAATACTCGATTGTTGAAACAGGTGAAAATTCTTAAAACCAAATTGCTTGACACAATTAACGGATCATCAAATAACAATGTATCTGAACTTTTAAATGAAACATCAAAATTGGAAAAGAAAAGAAAAAAGTTCATTTCTAACTACAAAATTATCAAAAAAGAACTTTTTGGTATTGTAGATGATGTTTTACAAATCAAAAATTGAATGGAAAAATCCATTTGAGGAAAACCACCAGCCCAACTAAATAATTATGTTTCCCCGATTTTACAAAATGTCGAATTAAAAGATGGTCAACAGTGGAATTTATAGACTATTATAGTGTCTTAGGAGTACCCAAAAATGCATCACAAAACGATATAAAAAAGGCTTATCGCAAATTGGCCAGAAAGTATCATCCTGATGTTAACCCCAACGATTCGGATGCTGAACGTAAGTTCAAACAAATCAATGAGGCCAATGAGGTATTGGGCAATGCTGATAACCGCAAAAAATATGATGAGTACGGTAAAGATTGGCAACATGCCGAAGAAATAGAAAAAGCCAGAAAAGCACAGCAAGGCCAAGGTGCCAGATACTCCCAATATAGCGGTGGTTTCGGAGAACAGGATTTTTCAGACTTTTTTGAATCCATGTTCGGCGGTAGGGCAGCTGGCGGGTTTTCAAGTGGAAGTCAGATTAAATATAGAGGCCAGGACTTTAATGCCGAGCTTCATTTACAACTTCGCGATGTTTACAAGACCCATAAACGTACGCTTACCGTTAATAATAAAAACATTCGCATAACCATACCAGCAGGTATAGAAAATGGGCAGACCATTAAAATAAAAGGTCATGGTGGCCCTGGACAAAATGGCGGACCAAATGGTGATCTATTCATAACGTTTAGCATTAAAAATGATGGCACATTTAAACGTGATGGCAATAATTTGTACAAGAATATAGATCTTGATTTTTATACTGCCATTTTAGGAGGTGAAATTATGGTAGATACTTTTGACGGAAAAGCCAAATTAAAGGTAAAGCCTGAAACCCAAAACGGGACCAAGGTAAAATTAAAGGCAAAAGGATTTCCTGTGTATAAAAAAGAAGGTCAATTTGGTGATCTTTACATAACCTACAATATAAAAACACCCACCAAATTGACCCAAAAAGAAAAAGATCTGTTTAAAGAACTGGCAGCTCTGAGAAAATAAAAAATGATGGAAATACATAATTACATTGCGGTCAATGAATTCTGTGAAAGTCATGGGATAACCCTACATTTTGTAAAACAATTACATGAATACGGAATGATAGAGATTGTGGAACAAAAAAATATGAATTACATCTCCCAGGAAGAACTACCAAAGGCCGAAAAAATATTAAGGCTTTATTCTGATCTGGACATAAATTTGGAGGGTATAGAGGTAATTGACCAATTACTAGGTCGTATAGAACGTATGCAAAAAGAAATAATACTACTTAGAAATAAGTTGGGATTATATGAGTAATATATCAAGTGGTCATTAATACCCATAATTACCTTCTTCTAAAAAGTTTTGTAATTTTAATTATATACATTTTTCAAGCGTAAGTACATACCATTTTTGAGACTGCATTTGCTTTTAAAATAGATAGATAGTATGAAAAACAAATTTACTTTTGTCCTATATTTTCTTATTGCTTTCAATCTTCTTTGGGCAATATCCTGTAACCAAAAACAAGATAAAGTACTCCCCACCAAAACTAAAATAACCGAGTCGGTCTATTCATCAGTTACCATACAGCCAGATAGTCTATACCAAGCTTATGCCGCTGTAGGAGGTATTCTTGATAATAATTTGGTTGAAGAAGGCGATTTGGTGTCCAAAGAAAGTCCTATCGCACAGATTATCAACAACGCCCCAAAATTGAATACCGACAATGCTCGCTTGGCACTACAATTGGCGAAGGAAAATTATTATGGTAATGCAGCTATCCTCAGTGATATATTGGAAGAGATAAATGCAGCAGCATTAACATTAAAAAATGACTCCATTAATTATTTCAGACAAAAAAATCTATGGGATCAAAAAATTGGTTCAAAAATCGATTATGATAATCGAAAGCTTGCATACGAACTTTCACAGAACAAATTTGGCCTTCTTAAAAGTAGATATGAGCGTACCAAAAATGAATTGGATACACAGCTAGGACAGGCGGAAAATAACTTTAAAACTTCCCAGATCTCGACAAAGGACTTTACCGTCAAAAGTAAGATAAATGGGAAGGTTTATGCGCTTTACAGGAATCCTGGAGAAATCATTACTACTATGGAACCATTGGCCGCCATTGGTAGTAGCAATGTTTTTGTGGTCGAAATGTTGGTCGATGAAGTGGATATTGTAAAATTAAAAATAGGACAAAAAGCCTTGATTACCCTTGACGCCTATAATTCACAGGTGTTTGAAACTAGGATAAACAAAATTTATCCAAGAAAAGATGAACGTACACAAACCTTTAAGGTAGAGGCTATTTTTGATAAAACCCCTGAAGTACTATACCCTGGTTTATCCGGGGAAGGAAACATTATCATTAATCAAAAAGATGAGGTTCTTACTATCCCAAAAGAATACCTTATCGGCGAAAATAAAGTTCAAACAGAAGATGGGCTTATAGAAGTATCCCTTGGTTTGCAAAATATGGATCAAATAGAGATAACCAATGGCTTGAATGCTGATACCTATATCTATAAACCTGAAGAATGACCAATTGGAAAGTCATATTGAATATTGCCAAAACACATTTGATAACCAAAATGAAGTCGACCGTGACTGCTTCGCTTGGAGTTACTTTTGGAATAGGAGCCTATATTACCTTGGTGAGCTTTATGACAGGATTGAATGGAATGCTAGATGATCTTGTACTTAACCAAACGCCCCATATACATTTATACAACGAAATAGAACCCACGGAAAAACAACCTATTTCATTGTATTCCGAGTTCGAGAACGCTCTAAATGTGGTCCACTCAATAAAGCCCAAACAAAGTCAGAAAAAAATCCATAATGCACTTCCAATTTTAAATTATTTAAAAGCCGATGAAAACGTAAAAGGGGCCACACCGCAACTTCGTGCCCAAATCTTTTATCTTTCTGGTTCAATTGAATTAGGTGGTAATCTAGTAGGCGTGGATATTATGGAGGAAGTTCGACTTTCCAACATCCAGGACTATATTGTCCATGGAACACCACAGGCCTTGAATAACAATGACAATGCAATTTTACTGGGTGCTGGTCTGGCAAAAAAAATGTCTTTAAAGGTGGGGAACAGGGTACAGGTAAGTACGATAAACGGAGATGTTTTTCCTCTCAAAATTGTTGGAATCTACCAAAGTGGTATTGCTGATATTGATAATATACAAAGTTTTGCCAACCTAAAGACCGTGCAACGAATTTTAGGACAGGCCGAAAACTATGTGACCGATATTAATGTAAAACTATTCGACATTGGTGGGGCGGAATCTATGGCCAATAGGCTTGAACAACAGTTTAAGATCAAGGCTACTGACATTAATGAAGCCAATGCACAATTTGAGACCGGTTCAAACATTAGGAACCTTATTACCTATGCCGTTTCAATAACACTTTTAATAGTGGCAGGGTTTGGAATTTATAACATTCTGAATATGTTGATCTATGAAAAAATGAAGGACATCGCCATACTTAAGGCTACCGGATTTTCTGGAAGGGATGTACAATTGATTTTTATGAGCCAAGCCATGATCATTGGTTTAGTAGGTGGTTTATTGGGGTTGGTCATAGGGTACGGATTGTCAAATCTTATAGATAATGTGGCCTTTGAAACTGAAGCACTGCCAACCATTAAAACCTACCCTATAAATTATAATATATTTTATTATATCATAGGTATTTCGTTCGCCCTGATCTCAACCTTTATCGCAGGTTATTTACCTTCCAACAAAGCCAAACTTATAGACCCAGTACGTATTATTCGAGGAACTTAATCCCTACCCTATGAGCTTAGTCCTGGAAACCAAAAACATCAATAAATATTTTAAAAAACCAGTGCTCTTCCATGTCCTGAAAGAGATAAGTTTTGAAGTTCAAAAAGGTGAATTTGCCTCTATTATGGGAAAGTCAGGTTCAGGTAAATCTACCCTTCTTTATATTCTGTCCACTATGGATACCGACTACGAAGGGCAATTGTATTTAAATGAGGAATTAGTAACCGGCAAGCCGCATAAAGAATTGTCCAGTATCAGGAACAAGCATATAGGTTTTGTTTTCCAGTTCCATTATTTATTATCGGAATTCAGCGTTCTTGAAAATGTAATGCTCCCTGCAAAAAAATTGGCCCTAAAATCCCATGCCGAAATTGAGCACGACGCCGTGGAAAAATTAAAGATGCTTAATATTGATCAATTGGCAAAAAAAAGGGCCTCCCAAATATCAGGCGGTGAGAAACAACGTGTAGCGATCGCTAGGGCTTTGATCAATAATCCATCAGTCCTAATGGGTGATGAACCCACTGGTAATTTAGACAGCTATAATTCTGAAAATGTTTTCCAGATATTTAAACGGCTAAAAGAGGAAGAAGGACTCTCGCTTTTGGTTGTTACCCATGATGAAGATTTTGCCAAACGTACGGATAGGATTATTCAAATGGAAGATGGTCGCATAATTAATTATTAATAAGCAATGAAAAAGAACTGATATGATAAATGTCATATTAAAAATTCATTGTTCCTTCTATCTTTAAATGACACAATAAAGTGTAATCAAAAGGATGATCTAATGGAAAATTACCGAAGTAGACCTAAGGGCAGTTATATTCAGGATACGGATTGGGAAGAATTATACATTTTAACCAAACATTGGAAATCGGATCTTTTGTTCTATAAACAAGATTTAAGGTTTTTACATAAATTATTGAATAAGTATGTTATCTGGATTACCAAAAAAGAGAACCTAACTTCAGTAAAAAACATCGGACAAAGTGTTCTGAAAGATAAAGAAATTAGCGAAGATCTTATAAAAAGGGTCGATGAACATCTTAAACATATTGCACAGACAATAGATGATCCCTTTAAACACGATTCAAGAATATTCAGAACAGAACACCAACAATTGGAAGATGAAATTGCCAAGTTCTATAAAACAGTACGTGAAAATAGAAAACAGGTCTTTACAATTACCGAACATGTGATAGATAGTGAAAGCTTAGAACACTTGCTCCATGGTTAGATTAGATTGCAATTGAATTTGTTTCCAATTCCTTCCAAGCTAAAGCTGCAGGACCCAATATAGCAGAGGCACTTGGGGCATTGGATATGAGCACTTTGATTTTACCCTTATAGGCAACAAAGAGATTTTTCTCCATACTGGCAATAACAGGTTTTAATAAGATATCACCAGCTTTACTAAGACCCCCTGTCAAAATAAATGCTTCTGGATCAAGATGGGCAGCAGTATCAGCCATTTTACTACCTAATATCGAGGCAGTAATATCAAATGCCTTAAGTGCCAATTCGTCACCTTTCAACGCTGCGTTTGCAATGTCCTCGCCTGTCATATCATCAAAACTTATTCCCCGTAAAGGCGAATCGGCACGTAATTCCCCTATAAGCTCAAAAACGGTTCGCTTTATTCCGGTGACAGAGGCATAGGTTTCCAAACATCCCTGTAAGCCACAATTACATTGTCTACCATTTGGATCAACATTAACATGACCAATTTCACCAGCAAGAGCATGTGCCCCCAACAAGAGTTGCCCATTAATTATTATACCACTTCCTAAGCCAGTACCTAAAGTTAAGACAACGAAATTTTGCATTCCTTGTCCCATTCCGAATTTCAATTCCCCAAGTGCTGCTGCATTGGCATCATTGGCAATGAAGACTGGTAATTTAATAATATCCTTAATTGATTTGGCCAAAGGAATTTTTTTTCCCCATTTTAGGTTTGGTGGATTTTCAATTTGACCTGTTAAGGAGTTTGCATTGGGTGCCCCTACTCCAATTCCCAATATTTGATTATCAGAACCAATTTCCGATGTTAACTTTTCCAACTCTACCACCAACTCTTTTAGAAAGGTATCAAAAGGATTTTTTGACCTTGTTTTAAAAACTTTTGAGGAAAGTATAGTGCCATCATGGGATACCAAACCAATTTTGGTAAAAGTACCTCCAATATCCAAAGCAAGTACGGATTTCATTTTTTTATGTTTAATCTACAAAAGAATAAAAAAGAAAACTTTCATGGACTGATCTTAATCATTCCTTAATCTGGGAATCCATATTAATTTAGCCGAACATCCATAATATATTATGAAAGCAACCGCAGAAATAGAAAAGCTAGGGTCTGATACTAACAAGAATATGATTATCCGAAATTTAAGTAGGATAATGGATATGAGAATATTGGATATTGATCTTGAAAACAAGACAATATCTTTTGCATTTGATAGTATCACGGTCATTGAAAAGGTAAAACGTGAACTTGGTAGAATTGGTTACCCTTTAATTAGGCTTGTAGAAAATGAAACACCAAATGAACTATCTTTCTAGTACATAGTCATCCTTTTATAAAGCACATATTCTTGGTGGAAAAATCTAAAGAAAAACTAGATAATTATCTTGGAAAACTATTCTATGCAATGGCCATTGCGGATAAAAAAATACATTCCAAGGAAATAGAAACATTGAATAAAGTTCTCAAAGAAAAATGGTCAGCTTCTGAACAAAATTCGCATGCAATACTATCAGGAAGTCAAAATCAAATACTAAATACATTTGGTCAATTGCAAAAAATCGAAGCTGATGGTGAAACCTGCTTTTTAGAATTTAGAGTGTATTTTATTGAACACCCATACTTATTTACTAATGAAATAAGAAATAAAATTTGGGATACGGCACAACTTATTGCCAATTCGTTTGCCACTAAAAACAAATCAGAATTAATTCTATTGGCAAAGCTTAAAACTCTTCTTAAAACCTAATTTTTCGTTTTAAAAGTTAATACAGGCAAACTTGCATGGTTAGCGATATCCTCCCCAATACTCCCTTTAAAGAAATGTGCCAGTCCCCTTCGACCATGGGTCGGGATTCCTATTACATCGGCATTAATTGATTCGGCATAATTATAAATACCCTCCTCAATACTATAATCATCAAGTTGGATTACCTTCTCATTTAGTGGGGTAGCACCATGGTGCGCAACACTCATGAATAAATCTATTTGAGCATTCGTTTCGTTTGTACTTTTAAAATTTTGGTTAGGTAGGTTTACATAAACCAAATGAACATTTGCACCAAACATTTTAAACAATTTTATCGCTTTGGTATATGCGCTAATATTTTCAACTTTAAAATCACAGGCAAATACCGCCTCTTTTATTTTAAAATCTTTCCTTCTTTTTTTAATTATCAACACTGGAACATTACAGGTTCTGACTACTTTTTCGGTATTTGAACCTACAAATAAACTTCCAAAACCACTCGTACCATGGGAACCCATAACTACCAAATCAATTTCCTGTTCTTTTACAATATTGTTGATTTCATCGAAATCCTTGTAATTCTGTACTGTTTGGAATATCTTAATTTCTTTCAGATAGGGCTTATCCAAAAATGCATTGAATCTCTTTTTGGCCAATTTCATGTAGTATTGAGCCTCCATAAACTCCTGGGATTCATCTTTGGTAAAAACAGCTTCCGATAGTCCAAGCATATGAAAAACAATTAAATCGGCATCAAATTCCATGGCAATTTTAGCCGCGACTTCCAGTGCGTTTTCTGAAAATTCTGAAAAATCGACAGGAATTAATATTCTTTTCATTGGGGAAATATTAGGTGTTCAAAGGACTTGCCAATCAATGTTTGTTCATAATTGCTTTTCTTTTACTCAATTGCTTTTCCATATCCTTGATTGTCTTCGCAGCCGCTTTTTCAAAATCGTCTTCATTAGATCGTGCGAATAATCTTGGTCCAGGAGCACTAAGCTCCATTTCGCAAATTTTACCCTTTCCTTTAGGGTCATTTTCAAGCTTAAAATAAACCTGGGCTCTAATTACCCACTCATATTTTTTTGCCAGCTTATTTAATTTAGTTGTTAAAAGAATATTCATGGCTTCGCTAGTAGGCATTTGAACGTATTGAATATCGATTGTCATAGTTTATAATTTAAAGTTTGATATAAAGCTAAGCACTTTGTCAAAACCAAACCATGACAAATATCATTACCAGAAAAATATCCCTGAAATTTAGAATGGTGAATTGAAAATATCCAAATGACTATAATCATTTAAAGTCTAGAAACACAGTCCTATTTTTACGCAAAAATCTATCAACTATTAAGTCGATTCAGCAATGAGATCTGTACTGATTATTCTACTTTTTTTACATGGCCTTATTCATTTAATGGGGTTTGCAAAAGCTTTTGGTTTTGCAGAAATCAATGCGCTTTCCCAATACATTTCAAAATCATATGGTTTGGTTTGGCTTTTTTCATCTTTACTATTGCTTAGTACCTCAATAGTATTATTCTTAAAAAAGGATTGGTGGCCATTCTTGGCCTTGATAGCAGTGATTCTGTCGCAATTGCTAATTATCATTTTTTGGAAGGATGCGAAATTCGGTACGTTGGCCAATATCCTTGTTCTATTTGTAAGTCTTTCTGGTTTAGGTGAATATCAATTTACCAAAATGGTTCGCAAAGAAACCTTGGGAATATTGAACAATACCTATGCAAGCAATTTAACAGTGATTCAAAAAAGTGATGCCAAACATTTACCTGAAATAACCCAGAAGTGGCTCGTAAACTCAAAAGCATTTGGCAAGGAAAATCTCGGTTCGGTAAGGCTCAGACAAAAAGGCGAAATGAAAACTAGTCCCGATAATAAATGGATGCCTTTCACCGCTCAACAATATTTTAACGTACGAAACCCGTCTTTTGTATGGATAACCCATGTTAAACCAATGCCATTGGTTTTCATGAAAGGGCGTGATAAATTGATAAATGGAAAAGGGCACATGACCATTAAGCTGTTTTCTTTTATTCCGGTTGTAAATCTTGGAAATAATGAAAAAATAAATTCGGCTAGTATGCAGCGTTATCTTGCCGAAATGTGTTGGTTTCCGACTGCAGCGTTAAATGACCATATCATCTGGCAATCTATTGACCAAACCTCAGCAAAAGCGACCTTTACCATAGATGGAAAATCTGTTTCCGGGATTTTTAAATTTACAAATGCTGGTGAATTTACTTCTTTTGAAACTTATCGTTATTACGGTGGTGGTCAGGATGCCACCTTGGAAAAATGGTTCATAGAGCCAAAAGAATTCAAAGAATTCGAAGGTATCAAAATCCCATATAAATGTAGCGTTTCATGGTTACTGAAAAATGGTAAATTCAATTGGCTGAATTTAGAAATAACAGATCTGGATTACAATAAACCCTTTCTGTTTCAATGACCCTGATTATTGGTGCCGATACCTACTTAGAATAGCATTTATCCTATTAGGCTATAATGGGTGTCAGCTAAGGATTTCATAGTATTTGCAGCCTGTTCGGCGGTTATATCACGTTGAGGGTTTGCAAACATCTCATAACCTACCATAAATTTCTTAACCGTTGCAGAACGCAATAATGGAGGGTAGAACGACATATGGAAATGCCATTCAGGATGTTCCTGACCATCAGTCGGTGCCTGGTGAATTCCAGCGGAATACGGAAACGATGTTTCAAAAATATTATCCAGTCGAATGGTGGTTTTTTTTATCATATCTGCAAATGACTGTTTTTCGTCTATCGAAAGTTGTCCAATATGTGCAACTTTTCTTTTGGGAACGATCATTGTTTCATAGGGCCAAATGGCCCAATAAGGAATCAATGCAACAAAATGCTCGTTTTCTAGGATAATTCGCTCGTCTAAATCCAATTCCTGTACTATATAATCCTCTAAAATACTTTTACCATTATTCTTCCAATATTCCTTTAACCGTTTGGCTTTCTTGGCCACTTCTTGCGGAATGCTACTTTGCGCCCAAATCTGCCCATGGGGATGTGGATTACTACAACCCATAACATCTCCTTTGTTCTCAAATATTTGAACGTGATTTATTCCTTCAATAGCGCCCAGTTGCTCATATTCTTGCTGCCATAATGAAATAACATCCATAATTTCATCGGTCGACATTAATGGTAACGTCAACGAATGATCAGGGGAAAAACAAACCACTTTACAAATACCGGATTCAGATTCGGCATAAAGCAATCCGTTTTCATACTTCTCTTCTTCAACATCCCTTAAAAGGGCAGAAAAGTCATTTACAAAGGAAAATGGTTTTTTATAATCAGGATTGGTCGCCCCTCCCATACGTCCGTTGGTAGGGCACAAATAACATTTTGGATCATATTTTGGTTTTGAATCCAAAGACGTTTTTTCGGTCTTTCCTTGCCATGGTCTTTTTGTTCTGTGTGGTGAAACCAAAATCCATTCACCGGTTAGTATATTAAACCTTCTATGCGGATTCTCGTTGAATTTTGGGTTCATTTCAATTTTTTACTTTAGAGGTTCCTTTACTTGGGCTAGCTTCGAACCAGGTCAATTTTAAATTATATTCATCTTCATAAGCCTTGGATGCCGCCTCAACAAAATCTTCAATAGCATCTTCATGCACAATATTAATTGTACAGCCTCCAAAACCACCACCCATCATTCGTGCGCCTAAAACCGAATCATATTTTTTTGAGAACTCCACTAGAAAATCAAGCTCGGGGCAGCTCACCTCATACATTTTACTTAATCCTTCATGTGTCTCATAAAGTAATCGTCCTACTTTATCCAAGTCATTGCCCTTTAATGCTTCGACAGCATCCAAAACCCTTTTCTTCTCCTGAATTATGTATTTACATCGGTTGTAGACCGTTTTATCCATATCCCCTTTTGCATCCTCAAGCATTGCCATAGTCACATCTCTCAGAGAAACCACTTCAGGATTCTTTTTTTGTAATATTGAAACTCCTTCCTCACATTGCGCCCTTCTCACATTATACTCACCTGATGCCAAATTGTGTGAAACATTGGTATTCAACAATAAAATTTTATAGGGTTGTATTTGAATAGGTATATAGGAATATTCCAACGACCTACAATCCAACAGTATCACATGGCCTTCTTTACTCATTACAGAAGCAAATTGATCCATAATTCCACATTTTGTACCCACATAGTTATGCTCTGCAGCTTGGGAGAGTTCTACAATATCCATTTTACTGAGTCCAAGGTCAAACATTTCATTGAGTCCGAATGCCAATCCACATTCCAAAGCGGCCGAGGAACTGACGCCTGAACCTATGGGCACATTACTTTCCAGAGTACAATCAAAACCACGTAGTTTATCCGATCTTTTTGAAATTTCATTGAGTACGCCCAATATATAATTTTCCCATTCTTTTGAACTTTTTTCAATTCGGTCCAAATTCAATTCAAATCCCGTATCATAATCGATACTATAAACATGACAACTGGTACCCGAATTGTTTTTTTGGAAATTAAATGTTATCTTCTTCTCAATGGCGGTAGGGAGTACATAACCCATATTATAATCTGTATGCTCACCAATTATATTTATTCTCCCTGGGGATTCAATCGTTAATTCCGGAGTGAAATTTTCTAAAAATTGCATATAATATATTTGTTAATTCTTTCTACGTACCATATCCAAAGAGGCTACAGTTCTAAAACCCAAGTGTTCCAGTGATGAATCAAGACTGTTCGCCATTCTTGAAGAAATTCGATAACTTGCACAATAGGAAGCATTGCAAAGAAATGAACCTCCTTTCATTATTTTTTCTTCAACATACGGGTTTCTTTCATTAAAAGGATGGTCCGCCCCTAAAGGGTTTTTTAACAGCTCGTTGTTGGCTGAAACCTCCTGATAGTAATTTGAATTGTACCAGTCACTTGTCCATTCCCATACGTTACCGGCCATATCATACAAGCCAAATTCATTTGGAGGGTATGATTTAACAGGGGCACGCCTTTCAAAACCATCCGATTTTGAATTCGTAACCGGGAATTCCCCTTCCCATGTATTGGCCATTTTTGAAAGTTTGGATACCTCATTACCCCAAAAATAAATACCGTTTTCCTTGTTTCCACGCGCTGCCCTTTCCCATTCCGCTTCAGTGGGTAGGCGCCTTCCTGCCCACTCACAATACGCCAAAGCATCTTCATAGGAAACATGTACAACAGGATCATTGCCTTTTCCCTCAATAGTACTCCCCGGGCCATTGGGTTGTTTCCAACTAGCACCTATCGTCCATCGCCACCATTGTGAAAAATCATATAGATTAGGAACTGGACTTTTTGATTTTTCAAACGTTAAAGATCCTGGTTGCATTATTGAATCATGGGGCTTTGGAGTACCTTCGGGTAATTGTTTCTTCATTTCTTCCCAATCAATATTACGTTCCGCAACGGTTATATAATCAGTTTCATCAACAAATTTTTTAAATTGGGCATTAGTAACTTCAGTAATATCCATAAAAAAGCCATCTACAGCGACCCTATGGGAAGGTTTTTCATGGGCCATGGCCATTTGATCTTCTGGAATCGCTCCTTGGGTAAAAGTACCACCCGGAATCCAAACCATCCCTTCAGGAACTTCTACATCCACAGGTCTGCTAATGCGCATTTCAGCTGTTTTGGTTACTTTTAAAATCTCAGTACTTTCTTGGGTTTGGGATTCTCCAGAGGTGCTTTTCTTCTTACCGCAACCAAATATGACAGTTACCATACACAGTAATGGAAAAAAATTAAGAAATTGAGGGGTTAATTTCATTATAGTTAAACCAGAATTGTAAAGATATTTATATATTCATGCAACTTACAAGAAATCCATGAAAAATAACACACTAATAGTATTCTTTGTTTTTTCCATCATATTATTGAATTCAAACTGTAAAGAAGAAAACAAAAAAAATGCTCAGGACCAAATAGATCCAACAATGAAAGCCAACACTACAATTTCCGGACTTAACTATGCTGACTTTGAAGATTTAATAGAAGGTAAAGCAGTTGCACTTTATAAATTACAAAACAAGAATGGCCTTGAAGCTACGTTTACCAATTACGGGCAGCGACTGGTTTCTCTCATGGTTCCCGACCGAGATGGGAAAATGGAGGATATTGTTCTGGGTTATCCTTCGCTTGAAGGATACAAAATTGGTAATGGTGGATATTTTGGTGCAATTATTGGCCGTTACGGCAATAGAATAGCAAAAGGTAAATTTACCATTGACGGAACCGAATTTGATTTAGCAAAAAACAATAATGACAACCATTTACACGGTGGTAATAAAGGATTTGAATCAGTGGTTTGGGATGTTGATTCGGTTTCCCAAAACTACATTCGTTTTAAAAGAATTTCGCCCGATATGGAGGAAGGTTATCCTGGGAATTTATCTGTAAGTGTGGAATATACCTTGACCGATGCCAACGAATTAAAAATGGACTACTCTGCAACAACTGATAAAAAAACATATGTAAACCTTACCCATCATTCCTTTTTTAATCTTAAAGGAGCTGGCAATGGAAATATAAATGATCATATTCTACAAATAAATGCCAATAGCATTACCCCAGTTGATGCAGGTTTGATACCCACTGGTGAGCTAATGCCTATAACCAATTCCTCATTTGATTTTAACAATCCTAAAACTATCCAAGCTGGTTTAGACAAGGAACATGAACAATTGGGACTTGGCAACGGATTTGATCATAATTTTGTTCTAAACCCGAAAATCAAGAACGAAGAAGGGCTATTAATTGCCGCAAAGGTACTAGAGCCAAAAAGCGGCCGGGTAATGGAATTGTTTACGAACGAACCCGGTGTACAATTCTATGGGGGTAATTTCTTGGATGGAACGAGTGTAGGTAAGAACAACAAAACCTATGATTATCGAGGGGCATTATGTCTTGAAACCCAACATTTTCCTAATAGTCCAAATCAGAAGAACTTCCCATCTACCCTCTTAGAACCAGGGCAGGAATATACATCTACATGTATATATAAATTTTCGACACAATAATTAAATAGCATTCCTATTCATTCAATAGTCCATCATCGATTGCAGGGATTCTGAAAATTTCAAGTTCAGGAGAGGTTCTATCCCTTTTAAATATTTCTGCGGCTTTTTTAAGAATTTCAGGATGGGAATCTGCTATATTGGTGGTTTCTGTCGGATCCTCAATCAAATTATACAATTCTAAAGTAGCTGCCTTTTTTTCGTCTTTCAGGTTCTGGCGAACTACTTTCCAATCTCCCATTCGTATAGCAACTTGTCCTCCGTAACTTGGAAACTCCCAATATAAAAATTCGTGTTCTTCTTGATTTTCTTTAGAAAGTAAGGTTGGCAATATACTTATCCCATCCGAATCCTCAGGCAATTGATAACCAGTAATATCTGAAAAGGTTGCAAGCATATCATAATGGGTCGAAATATGATCGCTTTTGCTGCCCGGGTTTATTTTTCCATGCCATGACGCAATCATGGGTACTCGAATTCCACCTTCATATAAAAATCCTTTTCCTCGACCATATTCACCTTCGAATGGTTTGGCACTTTCAAACCATTTTGGGTCAGCACCACCTGCGTAGGAAGGACCATTATCGGAAGTAAATATAATTAGCGTATTCCCATAAATACCTTCATCTTTAAGCTGTTGTACCAATTTGCCGATGTTCTCATCCAAATAAGAAACCATTGCTGCATAAGCAGCACGCGGGTTTTGATGGGGAAAATAGCCCATTTCCCCTAAGTATGTCTCTTCTTCGCCAAACTTCTTTTTATAATATTCCAACCAATTATTTGGGGCTTGTAATGCCACATGGGGAATTGGTGTTGCCCAATAGAGAAAGAAAGGCTTTTCTTTATTATCATCCACGAAATTGGTCAACTCCTTGAACATTAAATCCGGTGAATAGTCGTTCAAAGTATAAGCGGCATAACTTTCTGGGTCATTTGGGTCTGCCCCTTTTGGTAATTTGGTATTTGGGGCCACCGTATCATTCGCTAAATGCACTCGATTCCTATTTTTATACAAATGCAGAGGGTAATAAGTATGGGCCTGACGTTGACAATTATAACCATAAAAATAATCAAAACCCATTTCATTGGGTATCGATTGGGTGTGTGGTGCGCCAAGCCCCCACTTTCCAATTATTCCAGTAGTATATCCAACTTCTTTGAGGCGGTGTGCCAATGTAATTGTGTTAGTTGGCATAGGACCTTGGCCTTCCAGGGTTGAATCTTTGGCCATTGCCCGGTAATCCCATACATCCCCTCGCTCCTTCCATTCAGAATTACTTCTAATAAAGGCATGACCTGCATGTTTCCCGGTCATTAACATATAACGTGCAGGGGCACAAACAGGAGCGCTTGAGTAATGCTGCGAGAACAACATTCCGTTTTTTGCCAAGGCATCTATATTGGGCGTCTCTATTCTCTCTTGCCCATATGCTCCTACCTCGGCATAACCCAAGTCATCTGCCAAAATATAAATGATATTAGGTTTGGCGGCTTGTGCAGGTTCTTGGCTTATTGGTTTCTTGTCTTTACAGGAAAAAACAATTGTCCCTACCAATAGTAGGGACAATAGCTGCTTAAATGAATTCATAAATTGAAAAAACTATATTTATCTAATTAAAAGGTGCTTTTTTAGTTTACATAACTATTGTTTTACCTGGCATAGGAATATTGTACCATCCGTCAGCATTTGGTTGTACAGGTGCATCTGAATCCCAAGTCAATCCGTCTGGAACTAATTTCAATTCAGACTTCATTGCCTCTTCCCAAGTAATAATTTTTCCGGAATAGGTAGCCATTCTACCAATAATGGCACTCATTGTGCTATGCGCACCATTTTCACCGTCACTAAGTACCCCTCCATTTCGTATAGAAGCGAATAAACGATCATGCTCAACTTGATAAGGATTAGGATCATCCTTGCCCCTATGGTCGAAAATTGAATTACCATCCCAATCTTTCATTTCTACATTATCACCTGCCGTTGATACAGTACCCTTGGTGCCTTGGAAAAATTCGGAAACCCTTCGCATGGTATCCGGTTGGTGCCTACACTGACTTGCGACCACTGCACCACTTGGATAGGTATATTCAACAAAATGATGATCATATATTTCACCATGATCTTTACCGGTTCTTACTTGTCTACCACCCATTCCCTGGGCAGAAATAGGGGTTTCACCAATAAACCAATTGGCAACATCGATATTGTGAATATGTTGTTCTAAAATATGGTCACCACATAACCAATTAAAATAATACCAGTTTCGCATTTGATATTCAAGTTCAGTTTGTCCTGGTTGTCTTTCACGTACCCAAACCCCAGCACCATTCCAATACACTTGACCAGAAACTATCTTCCCTATTTTATCCTGTTTTAATTGATCTAGGGCAGCAAGGTAACTCGATTGATAATGTCTTTGAAGCCCAACCACCACATTCAGCTTGTTCTCTTTGGCTTTTTTGGCTGCTGCCAATACTTTGCGAACCCCAGGCGCATCTGTTGCTAGAGGTTTCTCCATGAAGACATGCTTGCCGTTATTAATAGCATATTCAAAATGTTCTGGTCTAAATCCTGGAGGTGTGGCCAAAATAACCACATCGGCCAAATCCATGGCTTTTTCAGCAGCATCGAATCCTACGAATTGATGTTCATCTTTAACATTCACTTTTTTCGAATCTCCCATTTCCTTTTTAATGTTCATAAGACTTCCTTTAAGTCTATCTTCAAAGGCATCGGCCATGGCAACCAATTCAACATTCTCATCAGCATTCAACGCTTGTACAGCGGCACCCGTTCCTCGCCCGCCACAACCTATTACAGCTATTTTTAGTTTTTTATCATTAAGAACATTGAACATTGCATTCATTTCAAAGGAGGGTAAGACCATTGCCCCTGATAGTAAGGCTGCGCTTTTAACAAATGTTCTTCTTGACTTTTCATTTGCAAGAATCTTGTTCTTGCCTGCACTGGAATTTTTCATATTATGGATTTAATTAACAGATATATTTTATTTTAAGAAGGCATCTGTGAAATTAATCATAAAATGCCATTTTTTAGGTATGTTATACCTGATTTTTATAGACTATTCCCAACAATGTACTATCAGTTTGTTAGTATTATTCCAAACCCTAAGGCTTAGCTTTTTTGTAGCTTTTGAATGGTACTTTTAGTTGATACATTATATCGTTTGATTTTTCTTCATCAAGTATATCCAGGCCATAGACGATGTCAATAGTGTCTTCGTATACAAAAGTCCCTAAAATCCTATCCCAGATAGAAAAGATATTCCCATAGTTCGTATCGGTCCATGGCACTTCAAAATGATGGTGGAATTTATGCATGTTGGGTGAAACAAAAAGCAAACTAATCGCCTTATCCAACCATAAGGGCAATTTCATATTAGCATGTGAAAAGTAGGTGAAAAGAATAGTTAAAATCCTATAAAGTACATAATATGCAAATGGAAGGCCAGCAATAACTATCGCGATAAGCGCAAATGATTCCCTCATTACAAAATCGATGGGATGGTGCCGGGTTCCAGAGGTTACATCTACATGTGTATCACTATGATGAACCATGTGAAAACGCCACATGAACCTGACTTTATGGAGCAAGTAATGTACTACGTACTGTGCCAAAAAATCCAAAATCATTATGGCCAATACTATTTCCATCCAAATAGGTAAATCAACCAAATTCAATAATCCAAATTTACTGTCATCAAGCCAATTGAAAATACCAACTGTAGCTAATCCAAAAATTACATTAATAAGTATGGTAGTTGCAAGTAATATAAAGTTCGGCTTCGCATGCTCCCATTTTTTATATTTAAATTTTCGCAAGGGGTAAATGCCTTCCAAAATCCAAAAAATCATAAGAATACCAATTATCCAAATCAATTTTTGTAGGCTTGTAAGATTGGCAAAGAAGTTGATGAAGGTATCCATTGTGTCAAGCAATAATTAACTTAAAATATATCCTTTTATTGGGATATTTTTACCGCTTGAATATACTTCAAAATTTTGAAATAATTTTTCGAAATAGATTAACTTATTATTCAGAAAGTTGGTTAAGTCTCTAATGACCGCCATATAATTAAATTAGCAATGGCTAACCTTAATACATAAAAAAGAGGATCCGACCATTAAAATATGAATCCTCTTCAATTAGTTTGTTTATGTTATAATTATTCGCCTTTCATGAAATTTAAAACTTCGTTACAAACTTTTTCCCCGGTAAATCCAAATTTCTCATCCAATACCTTAGCGGGAGCCGAATAACCAAAATGATCTAAACCAAACACTTTTCCGTTGGGCCCCACTAACGCCTCAAGGTTAACAGGTAAGCCCGCAGTAAGTCCAAAAATAGGCTTATCGGTAGGAATTATACTTGCTTGATAACTTTTGGATTGCTGTCTAAAAATACCCTCTGAAGGAATAGAAGCAATACTTATCTTCAAATTCTCTTTTTGTTCCAATAGTACCGCGGCTTCCAACAAGGTTGAAACCTCAGAACCATTGGCAACAAGGACAATGTCAGGATTACTTGTTTCTTTCACTAAATATCCGCCTTTTTCAGCATGTAACGCCTCTGAATATCTCGTGCCTGAAATCGCAGGAACATCTTTTATTCCCTGCCTTGAAAGAATCAGTCCGGTTGGTGTTTTTGTGTTCGCCATGGCCATTTTCCAGGCCACACTGGTTTCAGTGGAATCGGCAGGGCGCAAAGCCACAAAACTTTGATCACCACTATGGTTCTTTAGTTTTTCCAATAAACGGATCTGGGCTTCTTGTTCAACCGGCTGATGTGTAGGACCATCTTCCCCTACCCTGAATGCATCATGGGTCCATACAAATTTAACAGGTAATCCCTGAATACAGCTTAATCTAATAGCAGGTTTCATATAATCGGAGAACACAAAAAATGTAGCCACTACAGGAATAACCCCGCCATGTAGGGCAATACCATTGGCTATTGATGCCATGGTCAATTCAGCTACACCAGCTTGTAAAAATCCTCCTGAAAAGTCACCTTTCTTCAATGCGGATGATTTTTTCAAGAAACCATCTGTTTTATCACTATTCGATAAATCCGCTGAGGAAACAATCATGTTCTCTACATGTTCCGCTAAATAACCCAATACATTTGAAGAAGCAACCCTTGTAGCCAAACCTTCCTTATGGACAATGGATTCAAAATTCAACTCTGGAATTTTCCCAGAAAGAAAATTATCCAATTTGTTGGCAAGTGCTGCATTTTCCTTCCGCCACGACTGTATTTTTTCTTTTTTTACCGATGCTTCCAATTTCTTTTTATCCACAATGGATCGGTATAATTTTTGGACATCGGTGTAAATATCAAAAGGGTTCTTTGGGTCTGCTCCAAGATTGATCAATGTTTTTTCATAATCGGCACCTGTATGTCCTATAGGTTGTCCATGTAATTCACAATGACCTTCGAACATACTCCCATCAGCAGTAACAGATCCTTTACCCATTATGGTCTTGCCAATAATTAAAGTCGGTCTTTCTGTCTCGTTATTGGCCGCCTTGAGTGCCTTTCTTATTTCTTTGTGGTTATGACCGTCAATGTTAATAACGTTCCAACCCCATGCTTTATATTTCATTTCGGTATCCTCAGAGGTCACCTGATCCGTCATTGTTGATAGCTGTACATCATTGGAGTCGTAGAACATAATAAAGTTGTTCAATCCTAAATGTCCAGCAATGCGACCTGCCCCCTGCGAAATTTCCTCTTGTACGCCACCATCGGAAATAAATCCATAGATTTTATGATCCATCCATTTACCAAATCGCGCTTGCAAGAATTTAGCGGCTATAGCGGCACCAACACCCATGGTATGGCCCTGCCCTAAAGGTCCCGAAGTGTTTTCAACTCCTCTTGCGACATCCACTTCCGGGTGACCTGGTGTTATTGAACCCCATTGCCTAAAACTGGAAACATCATCCTTGGAATAATTTCCCAACAAATAATATTGTGCATACATCAAGGTAGACAAATGGCCGGCATCCATAAAAAACCGATCTCTAAATGGCCAAAGCATATCACTTGGATCGTAATTAAAAAACTCAGAATAAAGTATGTGCATAAAATCCGCCCCACCCATTGGCCCACCTGGATGTCCAGAATTTGCCTTCTCAACCATTGCGACTGCTAAAGCCCTGATATTATCGGCCGCTTGCAGATTAATTTCTTTGTTCATTTTAATACGCTTTCTATGATTTATAAAATGATGTACTTTTTTGACACATCCTATTCTTAAAAATTTGGATCAAATCTACCGATTTTTATCATTTATTTTCTTGATACTTATCAAAAACTATTGACAATGAAACCAGTACATCAAATGTTTGGAATTCAGAACTTTCAAATTACCCAACCAATGCAGCTCATCAGGTTGTTTTTTTAATTATGGCGCATAAATAAAACGTTTTCGTAATTTTAACACTAACCCAAAAAACTGTATTGCCTATTATTTCTGTTTAAAAATGCATTTCATATATTAGACAATAATAACAACCAAACATTTTAAATTACATGACCTATGGAAAAATCGGTACCTGCAACGGCAGCAAATGCCAATAGACTTTTTTATGGTAGCTGCTTTGCTCTGATTACCACCGCTTTCTCCTTTAGCATACGAGCGGGAGTTCTACCTGAACTTGGGGAAACATTCGATCTCACAGCCAAACAATTAGGGGATATCAATTCAATGTGGTTTTTCGGATTTCCCATAGCCATGATTATTGGCGGCTTAACCTATCATACCATTGGCCCCAAGAAAATTATGCAATTTGCCTTTTTCGCCCATACCTTGGGTATAATTCTAACCATTTTTTCTGGAGGATATTGGGGTCTAATAATTTCGACTTTGCTTATAGGATTAGGCAATGGTTGTACAGAAGCGGCTTGTAACCCAATGATTGCGGATAGTGCGACAGGAAAAAGGATGAATACCTTATTAAATAGATTTCATATGTGGTTTCCCGGAGGGATAGTTTTAGGTAGCTTAATAAGTTATCTTATGACAGAAATGAATATGGGATGGCAGGCCCAAATATGGATTATATTGGTCCCAACGGTAATCTATGCATTCATCTTTTTTGGGCAGACTTTTCCCAAACCACGAATTCAAGATGCTGCTACCCTTAAAGGTAATCTAAGGGGAATGGCATCGCCTGTTTTCATTTTCATTGCCATATGTATGGCCTTGACTGCAATTTCTGAGTTTGTACCAACACAATGGGTTCAATTGGTATTATCAAAAAGTGGTGCGGAACCAATGTTAATACTTGCATTGATTACAGGTATTATGGCAGTAGGAAGATATTTTGGAGGGGAGTTTGTGCATAAATTCGATCAAACAGGGGTGCTCTTAGGTTCTGCTATATTTACTGCCATTGGCATCTTTTTATTAAGTACACAAACCGGAGCAATGATTTATGCAGCTGCAATAATCTTCGCTCTTGGAGTATGTTATTTCTGGCCAAATATGATAGGCTTTGTTGCCGAAAAAATTCCTAAAAGTGGGGCATTGGGAATGTCTATTATTGGTGCTATCGGAATGTTTATGACTGCAAATATGCAACCCATTTTCGGAATCTGGATAGATAATGCGAGGGAGAAAGCTACCGAAATGGGACTTACAGGAGATGCTTTGGAATTAGCCGCTGGACAAGAAACGTTGAAAACAATGACCATATTTCCTGTCATCTTAATTGTACTTTTCACGATTCTTTATTTTTGGATGAAAAAGCGAAAGGTAACCGACGTTCCGCCAGTTAATACTGTGCATCCAACGGATTATTAAAAATTCACTTTCCTTAAAACCTATAATTCAGTTTTAACAAGGTACCTCTAGGCAATATAGGTACAACAACAAAGCTAGCATCAGGATTTTCCTGGATAAATTCCTTGGTGGCCCCATTGGCGCTGGCACCAAAACTGTTGGCACCAAAAAAGTTAGCCAAGCCTTCAGAATTGAATAAGTTTGTCATAATAATATTAGCTGAAAGGTTTTTATTTAAATCATATCCAAAGCCAACATTGAAAACACTATAGGCTGATAATTGGAAAGCATTGGCAACATTACCTTCTCTTTTACCAATAAATTGCCATCTCAGAAATGCATTTATTCTATCTTGTTGGTATTCCGTGCTTAGATTGAACATTATTTTGGGATTAAAAGGAAGGGTATTATCGGAATAATCCATGGTAGAATCATCAGTGGTATCTACTGAACCTGCCGCATCATAAACCGTCCATTTTGTTGCAATAGGATTCTGCAGGGTACCGTTGAACTTGAAAGTCAGAAAAGAAATCGGAGAAAAGGCACTTTCCCATTCCAACCCAAAAGTCCTTGAATTATTGAATTGTACAGGAGTGTAAAAAACACTTCCGTCTTCGGGGTCAAAGGCAAAATCGGCCACTCCAATATTCCTTAATCGACTCCAAAATGCCGTAACCATAGCAGAAAAATCATTGCGGTTGAATTTTAATCCAAGTTCGGCCTGCGTGATTTTTTGTACTTCACCTCTCTGACTAATAGGCACGTTAGAGAAATTATTGAAATAGTAATTTAGTTCCGGAGCCTTATTTCCTGAAGAAAAACGCGTAAATACAGCTGTTTCCTCAGCAATTTTATAATTCAATGCCATGGAATAAGAAAGATAATCATAACTGAAATCAAATTCATCACGGCCCCCTGTTGGTATTAAAATTCCATTATCATATTCGGTTGTTGGATCGCCATCATAACCACCGTCCCGTTCAAATGGTGCGGCTTGATCTTTGCTGCCTTTGTGAACTATACTTTCGTAGCGCAAGCCAAGATCTAGATGAAAACGTTCTTGGATCTTCCAACGGTCATTGGCAAAAAAAGCGATTTGGCTCACTTTAGCTCGAGAATTATCGAAGAATAGTCCCCCATAATTGCTTAACCCATATTCATCGGAAAGAGCGAAAATAGGCTGACCTGGATTCTCCAAAGTTACCTCTAACATCCTCGGGTCTGGCTCGTAAGTGACATAACCAAAACTCCCTTGGGTAAACAATGAGGTGTCCGAAAACCCGGAAGACGCACCTAAGGTCAGATTATGATTTTCAGCTTTTTTTCGAATGGTCAATTGGCTCATCCACTCATCAGAACTATTCTGTTTTAACCAGGAAGCCGTGCCCATTATGGCATCATAAGGCAGTGAGCCTGCTCCTGAATATTGAAAAGATTCCCCTGCTAAAATTCCACTATTATCCAAACGGGCCAATTCATTCCCCGATTTTGCATCGCGGAATACTACTTGGCCAATGGGAAATTGGGCACCACTAATGAAATAAGCCAATGGATCATTCAATGAAACAAAGGCATTACTTATCGCAGTCTGCCAATTCGCGTTTTTATGGGAGTGTTTTATATTGAAAGCTAGGGACCAATCCTCGCACAAATCCTGTAATATATCTATACCGAAAGATCGGTCTTGTGCATGGACTCCTTGTGAGGGATCAAATCTGTTTGTAGCACCTTGGTCAATTCTTCTACCATCGGGAACATTTGCCTTAAATGCTGGCATTAAAAGGGATGTGTTATTAAAATCCTGGCCAAATGCCGCTTTAGGATCATTCCAATCAACTGCCGCAACTCCTGTATATCTATTGGTGAAATCATCCAATATTTTTCCATAAAATTTTATATACCCTTTAGAATGCCTTTTAATAACATTAAATTTTAATTGACCTCCTTTACTAAAAGTGTAATCCGAATTTCTTGCTCCATCATCCTTTCGATAATGACCGCCAATAGCAAAGAACCAGTTATTACCTATCGGACCACTTAACACACCATCAATTCTATATAATTGATTCCCTTCTCCTTGCAATCCACTTTGAAATTGTAATTCTCCTCCCAAAATCTCATTTGGGCCTTTAGAAATAAAATTATAAATACCCCCTGGGCCATTAAGCGCAGTTATAGATGCATTACCTCCTCTTATTGCTTCAACTTTTTCCGTGGTGAGATCCAAACGATGAAAAATTTCCGGACTGTAATATGAGTGTTGTATCAAACTAACTGGAAGTCCGTCTTCCTGCAAAGAAACGTAATACCATCCCATATCATCTTCAGCAGAGGCAGAAATACCCCTTGTATAAATCTTAGTAAATACTTCACCGGCAGATGGGTCTGAAAAAGTACCTGGTATCATCTGTAATACATCTGCAGTCCCTCGAGGAAATAATTGCCGTAACACCTTTGGTTCAAGCGTAGTTACGGCGGTGCTGGATTCAAGCTTTACCCGCGGCTCAAAAGTTCCTGTTACGACAACATCCTGTAAATTCAAAGGGTCAGGTTCCATAATAACATCCAGAAAATGCTCTTCCCCCTTAAGCTTTATAGTTTCATTATAGGTTTTATATCCTAAATGGGTAATTGTCAGTGTATATTCCCCAGAACTTAAATTGACAATACCGAAATTACCCTGCAAATCGGTAGTTGTGATATGGTTGCCAGGTTCAATTGTTATATGAGCACCGGTTAATGGCCGTTCCTGCTCATTTTTGACCAAACCACTAACTGAAACTTGGGATGACAGAAGGTTTCCAGTAAATAAAACAATTGTAAATAATACTAGGGGTAGCTTTAACATTTACGCAAAATTAGAAGGTTAAATATAAGGGTGTTTAGATAGTTTTCAATCTAGATTTTAATAAATTGATTTTGCCGAAGTGTATTAAAATAGAGCACTAAACAAAAAAGTGATTGACATCGACTTCTTTTTTTTTAGTTCGTTTTAGAAGCAAGGATTTGGATAATCCCAATTACACTTTCCGCTGGAAATAGAAAAGCGAAGGCGACTTACTTCCTTTTTTGTTTCCAAACGCCATCCCTAACTGTATTTGGCTCGCTCTCGGAAACAAAAAAAGTGATTCACTTCCGTGAATCACTTTTCTGCTTGTCGGGGTGACAGGATTTGAACCTGCGACCACTTGACCCCCAGCCAAGTACGCTACCGGACTGCGCTACACCCCGAAAACAGCTAACGCTGTAAAAATCAATATTTTAAAAAACCAACTCCTTAAACAAAAGCCCTAAAGCAGTCCGGTTCCCGGACGGAGCCTGTCCTGAGTACTTCGACTGCGCTCAGTATAAACTGAAGCCCAAGGGCTACACCCCGAAATTGGTTTGCAAAAATATAAAAGTAAAAGGGATATACTTCAAGTTTTATTTAAAAAAATGTAGTTAATCCAAACTTTCCATCCATTCAAAAAGCCTTTCCGTCCAACCCCTTAAATGAGCATCTTTTCTTGCCAAAGAAAACCCATGTCCGCCTTTTGGGTAAATATGCAAAGTAGCAGAAACACCCATATCATTTAATGCCTTATAAAAAAGCAGGCTATTTTCTACGGGGACACCTTTATCATCCGAGGCATGCACTAAAAGGGTTGGTGGGGTATCTAATGAAACATGCAACTCATTGGAAAAATATTCTTTAAGCGCTACATCAGGATTCTCGCCTATTAAGGCTGTTTCCGAACCTTGATGTTTTGAGGATTGTGTAAAAGTTATTACGGGATAAATTAAAGCCATAAAGTCAGGACGGGCACTCAATTTATCAATATCATCAATTGACACATACACTTCCTCATTAAAATGGGTTCCTAAAGTAGAAGCCAAATGCCCCCCGGCCGAAAAACCCATAATTCCGATTTCAGAGGGATTGATATTCCATTCCGCTGCCCTACTTCTCACTAATCTTATGGCTCTCTGTGCATCAATCAAGGGTACATTATGTTTGTTTTTCAATGATTCGGATGTTGGCAACCTATATTTGACCACAATTCCTGCAATCCCCTTCCCATTTAGGAATTTTGCAATATCGGTACCCTCCCAATCATAGGCCAATATATGATAACCACCACCTGGGAATATCAGCATGGCTTTTCCTGTTGCATTTGATTTAGAGGGTAAAAAAACTTCGATACTTGGTTCTTGAACCTTACTAATTCTTATAATACCATCAACTTCTTGAACTTCCTTTTCATTTGATTCAATACGGTTTGGTATTCTATCATTGGGCCATAAAGGAATTAAAGTATTCTGGGCCATTGAGTTTATTGTACTAATCATTAAAACTGCTATTAATATTTGCTTCATTTTATATTTTATTTCAATTACATTCCCACTTAAAATCAGCTACTTTGTCATTCGACGCTGATGACAGATTATAATGCCACCATTCTGTCCGAATTGACCAGAATCCATTTTTTTCCATTGTTTCCTTTAAAAGCTTCCTATTATCCAAAACTTCTTGGGGTAAATCCATAGTATCATGATAGGCACGTTTACCAAAGAAATCGAAATCAGTTCCCATATCCAATTCCTTCCCTTCCAAAGTAACCAATGTTATATCAACGGCACCTCCTTTATTATGTATGGATCCTTTAACCGGATTGGCAACATATTGGGGATTTGGCACTATTTTCCACATTTTATATTGAACGGAATTCGGTCTGTAACAATCGTAAAATTTGATTTTCACCCCTTTTGCCATAAAATCCTTATTTGCAGCCATTAAGGCTTTCGCCGTTTTAACCCTTGTGTAACATTCGGCGCAATCGTAGACTTTTGATTTAAGAAAGTTATTGTCTGTGGCATAACGCATATCATAAGCGAAATCACCGCTAAAATCGGCAAGACGAACAAAAGTGGTATCCGCTAAATTCACAAATGATTTTAACCTCTTTTCAACATGCACCTTGGTTGTGGGACTATCCATAACCTGAATTTTTGTTGATTGTTGCGGCTTTTTGTTTTGGGTTGGACTTTCTTTGCAACCAACGAAAAGAACCAAACAAAAAATAAGAGTTAATCTGCCCATTCTGATTTTTGATACCTAAAATAGTTATTTAAGAATAATTTAAATAGAAAAGCCAAGATACAGCTATTTCTTTGTTCCCTATATTCCAACTGCTTATTTATACACTTAACTTTATCAGTATAATAATAGTGTTTGTCCAATTTTTTATTGACATTTATAAATAACATGAATTGCAATCTATATTGCTCATCCAAAACTTAAAAATCATGAAATTCAAAATCTTTTTCCTTACATGTATTTTTATCTGCCTCTTTTCCTGTAAGGAGGAAAAATCAAAAGTTCAGGAAAAAGTTGACCCCAATGAAAATTGGATGTTGGGTTTTGAAAAAACTGAAATAAATCCCATAATGGTCGCCGATTCTAGCTTTGTTTTTAACGACCCAATTAAAAATGAGCAAGTACAATGGCAAAAGGCAGATGTCTTTAATCCAGGTGCCATTGTGCGCAACGATACGGTTTTTATGCTTTTTAGGGCAGAAGATGATCCTGCTGCTATTTTAGGCGGAAGGACCTCAAGAATTGGTCTTGCCCATAGTACCGATGGTATTAATTTTACAAAATATCCTGAACCAGTGCTATATCCTTCCAACGATGAATTCGCAAAATGGGACCAGCCTGGTGGTATCGAAGATCCACGAGTGGTGGAAACACCAGATGGCAAATACATTATGCTTTATACAAGCTGGAATAAGGACGTAGCCCGTTTATCCTCTGCCACCTCGGAAGATCTCAAGAACTGGACAAAGCATGGTCCTGTTTTTGAAAATGCACACGATGGCAAATTCATGGACATATGGAGCAAGTCTGGCTCTATTGTGACCGAAATTGTCGATGGTAGATTGAAAGCAAAAAAAATAGACGGTAAATATCATATGTATTGGGGTGAACTTTTTGTGAATTTGGCATTGTCCGAAGACGGAATCGATTGGGAACCTATATTGGACAATAACGGAGAACTCTTGCATGTTTTTAAACCTTCCCTTAATGAATTCGATAGTCATCTGACAGAACCAGGACCCCCTGCGCTATTTACGGAAAACGGAATCTTGCTACTCTACAATGGTAAGAATTTAGGTGGGGAAGGTGCTACCACTAAAGTAGCCGAAGGCACTTATTGTGGTGGGCAGGTACTTTTTGATAAAAATGAACCGACCAAGGTTTTAGCTCGATTGGAAACTCCCTTTATTTGCCCTGACTTGCCCCATGAAATTACGGGTCAATACAAAGCGGGAACTACCTTTATTGAAGGATTGGTCTATTTTAAGAAAAAATGGTTTCTTTATTATGGTACTGCGGATTCTATGGTTGGCCTTGCTATAAAAGAAGATTAGTATGAGGAACATCGTTTTACTTTGTTTGATCCTTTTCGGATTTTCCTGTTCCGATAAAAACAAAGTCGAAACCAATGTTCAAAGTAAACCAAACGTCATTTTAATAATGAGTGATGATCAGGGTTGGGGAGATTTGAGCATTAGTGGAAATACCAACCTACAAACTCCAAACATAGATGCACTAGCTAAGAATGGGGTTTCTTTTGAAAATTTCTACGTTCAACCCGTGTGCTCCCCTACCCGTGCTGAATTATTAACAGGCCGTCATTTTACCAGACTTGGTGTGTATGAGACATCTGCTGGCGGTGAACGCATGAATCTAGGTGAAACCACCTTGGCGGAAATATTAAAAAAAGCAGGGTACCATACTGCTGCCTATGGTAAATGGCATAACGGAATGCAACCTCCTTATCATCCTATTTCTAGGGGTTTTGATGACTATTACGGATTTAGTTCAGGACATTGGGGTAATTATTTTAGCCCTATGCTCGAACATAATGGTAAAATTGTAAAAGGGGAAGGGTTTTTAGTAGACGACCTTACTTCACATGGGCTTGAATTTATACAAAAAAATAAAGACGAACCCTTCTTTCTTTATTTGCCTTTTAACACACCACACAGCCCCATGCAAGTTCCTGATGAATTTTGGGATCGCTTTAAGGACAAAGAACTGGATATGATATATGAGGGTGAGGAGAAAGAAAATGAAAATTTTACCAAAGCCGCATTGGCTATGGTTGAAAATATCGATTACAATGTTGGCCGTATATCAACTAAACTACAAGAACTGAAACTTGAGGAAAATACAATAGTTATATATCTTTCAGACAACGGACCCAATGGTTGGCGATGGAACGGTGGAATGCGTGGTAAAAAAGGATCCACGGATGAAGGTGGGGTAAGAACCCCGTTTTTCATACAATGGAAAGATTCCTTGCCAGCTGGTAAAAAAGTTTCCCAGATAGCCTGTATTTTGGATCTACTGCCGACTATTTCCAGCTTAGTAGGTATTGAAGTTGCCACTCAAAACCCAGTTGACGGTAAAAACCTGAAGCCATTATTATTCGATACCAATCCTGATTGGAAGGAGCGATTGGTTTATTCACATTGGGGTGGGCGCACCAGCGTTCGTACTCAAAACTATAGACTAGACCATGAAGACCGACTTTATGATATGGAAAAAGATCATGGCCAAACAATGGATATTTCAGCCCAATTTTCCCAAATAACAGATTCCCTTAAAAAGGCCAAAGAAGATTGGTTGGTGAATACGAAACCGATTTCTGCAAGTGAAGATGATCGACCCTTGACCCTTGGTCACCCGGATTATGTTTACACACAAATACCGGCAAGGGATGGCATTCCCCATGGAAACATACAACGTAGTAACCGATTTCCAAATAATACATTTTTCACCAACTGGACAAGCTTGCAAGACAAAATAACATGGGATGTTGAAGTTTTGGCCGATGGCGAGTTCAATGTTGAACTCTATTACACCTGTGCTGTAGAAAATATTGGGACAACCATACATTTGGATTTTGGGGATAGTAGTATTACCTCAACAATAACCAAAACCCATGACCCTCCACTCACTGGAATGGAAAATGACCGTAACCCTCGAATGGAATCATATGTCAAGGATTTTATTCCCATGGAGCTTGGAAAAATCACCTTAAAAAAGGGGAAAGGTCAATTAACGTTTAATGCCTTGAAAATGACAGGCAAAGAAGTTGCCGATGTGCGACTTTTGATGTTCACTAGACTAAAGTAATTTACTAATTATTGAACAGCAGTTCACTATCCTTGTAACCAATCCTTTCAGCCTTGGCCTCAAAAGATGCGTCTATAGGCAAAGGCTTGTCGTAAATGGTCCAAATGGTATCTTGGGGTTGTTTCCAAACTATGGTAGCATCGGGCTGTTTTGAGATTAAAGCAATACCTTCTTCCTTTTCTTGCATTTCTAATGGTGGCAATTGAGGTTGTTCCCCGTTTGGCATCCATTTTACAATCAATTCGTCTTCAAGATATTGCCCAAGGTCATTGGTTTCCTTTATCCAATTATTCAAAATGTTTCGATAATGCAATAAGGTATCCTGTAATTCGGGTTTGGTAGCCAAGTTCTCCAATTCGTATGGATCGTTCTGCAAATCATATAGTTCTTCCTCAGGTTTAGTGGGCTGCAACCAATGCGCTTGTTTTTCATTCAGTTTTCCTGTAGAATATAACCTCCGAAGCTCTTGCATCATTGGCATCTGCTCTCGATAAGAAACAGGCATCGCATGGCTGATAATCGTATCGTAACTTTTAATGTATTTATAGCGTTTTGAGCGCACGGCTCGCAAACGGTCGTACAATTCATCAAAACGGTCAGAGGAGTGAAAGGTATATTCTGGTTTTTTGGTCGATTCATATTCCCCGAATTGCGCTTTGCCCTGCATTACTTTTGGAGGTTCAATGCCTGCCAAGGAGAGTAGGCTTGGTGCAAAATCAATAAAACTGATTAATCGATTATCACGGCTTCCCGCCTTTTCATTTTTAGGAAATTTGATAACCAAAGGAACCTTTACTCCCGTATCGTATAATGCCCGTTTATGACGAGGAAAAGGTCCGCCATGGTCACCATAAAAGAAAATAATACTGTTTTCGTAGAGCCCGTCTTCCTTTAACTGCGCAATGACATCCCCAACCTGGTCATCCAAGCGTTTTAAATTGCTATAATTCACGGCCAGATCATGCCGTATTAGTTCGTTTTCAGGGAAATAAGGAGGAATAGGCACTTTTGCAAGATCCACAAAAAGGGAGTCTTTTCCCCTGCTCCATATCTGCGATTCATGGCAGACAGAAAAATTAAAAACCGTAAAAAAGGGTTGCCCTTCATTTCGCTTTCTCCAATGGCGGTCTTTGCTACTTTCGTCCCATGCGCCATCGGTCTTTTCGAAATTATAATCCTCTTTGGGGCCGTTGGCACAGTAATAGCCATTTTTCCGCAGATATTCAGTAAACATTTTTACCCCTTGGGGTACAATCGGTGAATAACTTGGTATACCAATAGTTGGTTCATTTTCATCTTCCCATGCTTTATGTGTTCGCATATTATGGGTGCCCAAAGTAGTTGGATACATTCCCGTGATCAGAGCACTACGTGCAGGGGCACAAACTGGAACCGGTGAAAAAGCGTTTTCGAAAACTACCCCATCATTCGACAATCTCTCAAGATTAGGTAACGAAATTGTTTCATTTCCGTACATAGGAAAGAATTCGGGTGATTGGTCTTCGGCTACCAACCATACGATATTGGGTAGGGATTCATTAATTTCAGATGTTTTGTTTTCATTTTTATTGGCACAGCTAATGGTTAGAAATATTGTTAGAGATAACGAAATCTGTTGGCCAATCTGAAAATTTTTCATTCTATTATTGTTTTAATGCTTTATTTAAAGTTAGGAAAATCTGAAATAGTTTTTAATAGCTCACCTTTTTAGAAAATGATGGAATGAATTATGAACTTGGCAGAAGAAAGGGGAGCTTGCCTACTAGCAGGCAGGTCTAAGATTCCTAACTATTTGTTTAATTCCTAGACCCTACTTTACAGAACTATAACTTGAGCCTTCAAACCCTCCGCCTCCGTGAGACGGAGCCACCTCCCTTTTTCTAAAGGGAGGAGCCTTTAACTTGTTTTTTCGTAAAGTTTCAGAAGACAAAACTATCCTTGATTTCCTGTAAAACAGATGATAAGTTGTCAAAAACCATCTTGTTCTCAAAACGAATTACCCAGAACCCTATTTCTTCAAAATAAGTGGTTCGCCTGATATCGTATTCTTCAGTGGTGGGATTCAAATGGACTTCACCATCCAACTCAATAATCAGTTTTTCTGAAGCACAATAAAAATCTACAACGTAATTCCCAATGCTATGTTGTTTGGTAAATCTTCTGCCTTCAAGTCCTCTTGCCTTTATATATTTCCAAAGGAAAGCCTCCGCAGGAGTTAAGTTTTGGCGTAAATCCCTTCTAAAATCTGCTAGTTCTTTTTTAGTATGTAATTGTTTCCTCTGCATTGATAATTCTGAAAAATGTGTTCCCCTATTTAGAAAAAGAGGGGAATGAATTCCGCCATGGCGGAAGAAAGGGGAGTTTGAATTTATCAAATGAAAGTCAAAAACTTTGGCTGACTCCTACTGTATGGACCGGATCACAAAAAGTAGGAAACCTTTTTTATTTGTGGTTGACCAAGATTTGAACCTACTCCAAACCTTCCAAAAACTTGAGGCTTTGAGGTACCTGCTCTACCACCCGGGAGCATTCATCTTCAATGAACATATATTCAACAACTCCCAGTTCCTTGGCACGGTTTACCACCCCGGCAATATCAACTTCACCCATTCCCAACACTACATTGGTCTCAACATCGGCATGACCTGTATTATCTTTGGGAGTGCCTTTCGCCATATCCTTTAAATGCAATAGCACAAATTTATCGGGATAACGATTCAATAGAGCCAATGGGTCTTCCCCTCCGTGTTGTACCCAATATACATCCATCTCAAAAGCAAAATTTTCGGCATTCTGTGCCATATAATCGAACAAAGTACCATCTTCATAAGGCCTGAATTCGTATCCATGGGCATGGTAGGCCAAAGTTATCCCTGCATCCTTCAATAATTTACCTGCTTTATTGAATACGTCTACTGCTTCCTTTGTTTTAGCAATATCAAAGTTATTTCCATCATGTGAAATCCAAGCACACATCACATATTTGGCACCAAACTGTTTTGCATTGGCGAGGGCTTTTTCCGGGTTGTCCTTCAGATCATCATAAGAGGCACCTACACTAACAACATCCAACCCATACTTATCCAACATCCCATCAAATTCCTGAAATGATAAACCATAGGTACCGCCACCCTCTAATTTCGTCAAACCCCAATCACTTATGGTTTTAAGAGACCCATCAACATCAGCCTTGAATTGATTACGAAGACTGTATAATTGAATACCAATTTCTTGTGCGAAAATTTGATTTATATTTATTTGTAACATAATCAACACTACCAATGCCAAAACTATTTTTTTGAATGAATTCATATCTAAAATTATCAATTATTATTATTATTATTTAATTTTCTCGATTTAGGTTAACAAATTGCCTTTATCATCCCATTCTGCGATGACGCCCCTTTTACTTTGGTCCACGCATTTTGCAATCCATTCGGGATCATATGAAACGCCATGCTGAGTCAATACATCTTCAGGAACACCATCCCAAACATTGGGCATATTGCCCTTGTAGCCCAAATCGGCGATACCTACTTTTGATGTATAATATCCTGTTACCGTTAGTCCACGCATCATATGGAAAAATTGGATTTCCAAGGCCTGTTCTTCCAGAGGCAATTCGCTATCATGATATGCAATAGTATCCAAAATCTGTTTCTGCTGTTCTAAAGTGGCCGATTTAAATTCAACATTGAACTCGGTATTACTTTTATGGTCAAGCCACATTAATCCGCCTAAAAGAGTTGTTTGCATCATTGGAAAATCCTTTCCTATGAACTCAACGAATTCTGGAACTTGGGCCTCAATAGGTCCGCCATGGGGTTCTTTTGGAGGTAATATTACTGTACTGAGCACCGCAATAGTTTCCATTTCATGTTCATTGAATAATTGTTCGGCATTCAATTTTTCGATGAGCTCAAGCTCCACAGGAGTTCTCCCAAAGAACTTTTCGGCACCTTTAGAGATATTTTCCCCTATTGTTGAATCTCCTTCGTTCCTACAACTGTTCAATGCTAGACCGGCAGCACCCGCTCCGGCTCCAAGAATTATTGTTTGTATACTTTTTCTTCTATCCATATATCTAGATATTTTGCTGTTTCAATTGCTCAATGATATAATCCGACGCCCTCCATGAGAGTGCCAAAATGGTCCAAGTACAGTTTTTGTCCGCTTGCGAAACAAAAGGACCTGCATCAACTATAAATACATTATCTACATCGTGTAATTGCTGGAATTTATTGGTTACTGAGGTTTGTGCATCATTGCCCATTCTCGTTGTGCCCACTTCATGGATAATTCTTCCTGGGGCCAATAGGCCATAATCAATTTCTTTTTCTGGCTTTTCGCCCAAGGGTTCCCCGCCCATATTATGTAGAATCTCTTCAAAGGTTTCCTGCATATGCTTGGCCTGTTTAATTTCAAAATCTGACCATCTATAATTGAATTTCAATACGGGAATTCCAAATTGATCAACCGTAGTTGGATCTATTTCACAATAATTATCCTTTCTGGCAATGCCCTCTCCCCTTCCTCCAAAGTGAACAACAGAGCCATAATACTTTTTAACATCATCACGGAGACCGTCACCATATCCCCCTACTTTTAATCCAAAGAACTTATTGAATTCGTTGGGATCGTATCCAAAACCATAATTGGGCATTCCCATACCACCCGATACTTCGATATGATACCCTCTAGGGAAATCCAATTTGGAATTATCCCCCCACCAAGGTGAATAAACATGCATGCCGCCAATGCCGTCCTCATTGTATGAGGTCTTACGATTCATTAGTCCAGGAATAAATCCCGCCCTACTTGCACCTGTGGAATCATGCAAATATTTACCTACATGATCACTACTGTTGCCTAAACCGTTAGGGTGCTGTTTACTTTTTGAATTTAATAGGATACGTGCCGAACTACATGCCGAAGCGGCTAATACCACCACTTTTGCCTTTAATTTATATTCTTTTCTATCATCTTTACTAATATAGGAAACACCTGTTGCTTTTCCCTCTTCATTCGTAGTTACCTCACGAACTACTGAATTGACGAAAATCTTTACCCGTCCACCACTTTTCTGTGCAGGGAATATTAAGCAACTACCCGCGGAAAAATCTGCATAAACAGAGCAAGACCTTGAACACTGACCACAATAAAAACATACCCCACGTTCATTGTTTATTTTTTTGGTCAGCATAGACATCCTTGCCGGAATAACCGGTATGCCGGATTTCTTGGCACCATTTATATAGAACAATTCATGCAATCTAGGTTTTGGTGGAGGAAGAAAAAATCCATCAGGGTCATTGGTTAATCCTTCGTTCGTGCCAAATACCCCAATAAGTTTATCAACTTTATCGTAATATGGCTTAACATCCTCATAACTAATAGGCCAATTTTCACCATGACCGTCAACATCTTTATGTTTAAAGTCCTTGGGGCCAAATCGCAGGGAAATTCTCCCCCAGTGGTTGGTTCTACCACCCAACATATGCGATCGAAACCAATCAAATTTAGTGCCTTCCGCATGTGTATAGGGTTCACCCTCTATTTCCCAACCACCATAGGCCATATCCCATTCACCAAAAGCACGTGTTTTACCAGCGCCTCTTCTTGGCGATTCATAAGGCCATTTTAGTTGGGTCATTTGCTCGGAATTGGCAGGATCAAAGAAAGGTCCTGCTTCGACCACTGCAACATTAAGCCCAGCATCCGCTAGCTGCTTTGTAGCCATACCACCGCCAGCACCAGAGCCCACAATGATTACATCGTATAATTCAGATGTTTCCTTTATTTGCATAAATCAATGTTTTGTTATGCCCACAAGTTAAAAATTTAATATTTCAAATCTGCCTTCATGTAATCATTTTATTAATGTTTTGATATTTTAAAATTAAGAGTTAATTAATAAAATATCTTTTTCGCAATTATTGTATAACAAATAACGTGCAATTGCACTGGCATATATCACCGCCTTTTTTGCAATAATTAAACTAAACCTATATTTTATTGTCTATTTGGGCTTTTTAAAAAAATAATTTGAGTTAGTTATTTGGATTAAGATTCAACACCTTTATCAATAATCGAGAGGTGATGTTTTTTTTTAATGAAAGTTTTATTTTATCAATATTACTCCTCCACTTTTCTAGAATGTTTTCGATAATTTTATGACATCGGAACTAGTAATTGAAATCATGGAATCAAAAACTTTTTATATCAACCGTCGAGACTTTCTTAAAGGTGCAACAGCCTCCATGGTATTATCGTCTTTTGGGGCTTACGGATTTGACTTGATGAATTCCGAAAAACCAATTCGAGTAGGATTAATTGGTACTGGTTGGTATGGCAAGAGCGATTTGTTTAGACTTATTCAAGTGGCGAATGTTAATGTGGTTTCCCTTTGCGATGTTGACCAACGTTTTCTTAATGAAGCAGCTGAATTGGTTAGTTTGAGACAGCGTTCCGGTAAAAGACCAAGATTGTATAATGACTATCGGAAAATGCTTGCTGAAAAAGATTTGGATATTGTTCTCATTGGCTCTCCCGATCATTGGCATGCACTTCAAGGAATAGAGGCAATGAAATCAGGGGCACATGTATATTTACAGAAGCCAATAAGTGTTGATGTTAATGAAGGTGAGGCATTGATAGCAGCGGCTAGTTACTTTAATAAAGTGGTCCAGGTTGGAACACAACGGAAAAACACCCCGCATCTTATTGATGCAAAAATAAATATCGTTGATGCAGGCCTATTAGGTAAAATTTCCCATGTAGAAATGTGCTGCTATTATCATATGCGCGCTAATGGCAATCCACCATTACAAGCTGTTCCTGATTTTCTGGATTATGAAATGTGGACGGGCCCTGCCCCACTCCGACCTTATGATGGATTGCCACATAGGAGGTGGTGGCGTGCCTTCATGGAATATGGTAACGGAATTATGGGTGATATGTGCGTACATATGCTCGACACCGTTCGCTGGATGCTTGATTTGGGCTGGCCAAAACGTATAAGTTCCTCTGGAGGGATATTCGTTCAGAAGGAAAGTAAATCGAACATTGCAGATACACAGACAGCGGTTTTTGAATTCGAAGAATTGAATTGTGTCTGGCAGCATCGTTCTTGGGGTACGCCGTCGGATCCCGATTATCCTTGGTCATTTAAATTATTTGGTGAAAAGGGAACGTTATCAGGTAGTACCATGAAATATGATTTTAAACCATATGGTGATGGTAAATCAATACATAAGGATGTTATTTACGAGCGGGAAAAATTCCCAGAAGATCTTACTGAAAAGGATATCGAGTTAAATGCTGCACCAGCAACGAGATTACATATGTTGGACTTTCTTTCCGCCATTGATAAGGGTTCAAAACCTATTGCGAATATTAATGAAGGCCATATTTCAACTGCTAGTTGTATTCTGGCCAATATGTCTATGAAAGTAAATAGACCTTTGGTGTACGACCCTACTCAATTGATTGTTGTAAATGACCTTGAAGCAACGCGTTTGTTAAAAAGACCCTATCGGGAATCATGGGAACACCCTCACCCAGATCAATTTAAAAATTAAGGATTTGTCTCAAAAAAACCATTTCACTAAAAAGGGTTTAACTCAAACATCCTTTAATTCCCTTAAAATCATTTCTATACTTTTTTTGGCATCTCCAAATAACATAGATGTTTTTTGATTGTAAAACAGTTCATTTTCAATGCCTGCATAACCGGGTTTCATACTTCTTTTATTTACTATTATATGCTTAGCATTTTCAACATCTAAAATTGGCATGCCATAAATAGGACTTGAAGGATCATTATGAGCTGCAGGATTTACCACATCATTTGCACCAACAACAAATACTACATCTGTATTTTTAAATTGTGGGTTGATGTCATCCATATCAATTAATTTGTCATAGTCTACATTACTTTCAGCAAGCAACACATTCATATGTCCGGGCATTCTGCCTGCAACCGGGTGTATCGCATAAGAAACATCAACACCTTTTTTTGTAAGAAGTTCTTCTAATTCATGAATTACGTGCTGCGCTTGGGCTACGGCCAAACCATAACCGGGAACGATAACGACCTTATTTGCGTAGTTCATCATAACGGCGGCATCACTTGCAGTAGTTTTTCTAACCGAAACACCAGTTTTACCGACTCCTCCTGCAAGAGGTGTTTCACCACCGCTTCCAAAAGCTCCAAAGATCACACTAGCCAGAGATCTATTCATGGCTACACACATGGCAAAAGTCAAAATTAATCCGGCAGAACCTACCAGAATACCACCAACCAGCATTATCTTATTACCATAAAGAACTCCTGTAATAGCCGCAGCAATACCAGTCAACGAGTTTAGCAATGAAATTACCACCGGCATATCTGCACCACCGATAGGTATTACAAATAAAACCCCATATACTAATGCCCCAATTAATAGTAAGTAAACTATCATATTACTATCAACATTATTCCAAACTATGTAAGCACTAAAAATTAAAAGTCCAATAAAAAATAAATTGTTGATTAGGTTGTACTTTGGCAGCCTAATATCTTTCCACATCATTCCATTCAATTTAGCCCACGCGATCATACTACCAGAGAAAGTAATACTACCAATAACGATAGCAGCCAAAATAGTTATCATCATGGTTGTATTGCCCATTGTAGCATTATTCCCATATTCAATGATACCGATAAGAGCAGCACTTGCGCCACCAAAACCATTAAATAATGAAACAAGTTCTGGCATTTTGGTCATTTGAACTTTAATAGCAATTAGCCAGCCAATAATAGAACCCACTATAATAGCAGAAACTATGAGTATATAAACTAAGTTCGTTACTTCCAGATCATGTAAGACAATAGTACCAACTATTGCCAATCCCATTCCGGAGGCAGCAATTAAATTACCTTTTTTAGCTGTTTTGGGATGGCCGAGTAGTTTTAAGCCGACTACAAAAGTTATTGTAGCAATCAAATATATTATACTTAAAGTTATATTCATTTTTTCTTCTTTTTAAACATTTGTAACATTCTGTTAGTAACGGCAAATCCACCTACCACATTTATAATTCCTAATACTACGGCTATAAATCCAAGTGAAAGTGCAATGTAATTAGTAGGATCTGCATTCAGCATCACTAAAATTGCTCCGACAATTACAACACCACTCAAAGCATTAGCACCTGACATTAAAGGCGTATGAAGCACTGCCGGAATGTTTTTTATAACCTCAACACCAATAAATATCGCTAAAATAAGGATGTATATTAATTCGAGATTGTTTTTAATAAATTCTATAAATTCAGTCATGTCTATTCAGTTTTTCCGTTTTGTCTAATTTCTCCGTTATATACAATTAATGTTTCGTCAGTAATTTGTTCTTCTAGATCCCATTTAAACTTTGTTTCCTCAGTTAAATGCATCAAATAATTAAACATGTTTTTAGCAAATAAATCACTGGCATTTGTAGATACACTTTCGGGTGCTATAGTAGTACCAATAATCTTCACACCATTTTTGATCACTATTTTGTTAAACTTGCTCAACTCGCAATTTCCACCTTGAGCAGCAGCTAAATCAATAATAACAGCACCATTTTTCATTTTCTCAACTTGATCCTTCGTAATTAATACAGGTGACCTTCTACCGGGAACCATAGCAGTGGTAATTACAAGATCTGCCTTAAAAAGAGATTCACTTACTGCTTCTTTTTGACGTTTTGCATAATCTTCAGAGGCAACTTTTGCATAACCATCTTCTGAATCTTCTTCTTCATTATCAACTGTGATAAATTTTGCACCAAGAGATTCCGTCTGTTCTTTGGTCTCTAATCGAATATCAGTCGCTTCAACAATTGCACCTAAACGTTTAGCTGTTGCAATGGCTTGTAGGCCGGCAACACCAACACCATAAACTAAAACTCTTGAAGGTGTAATTGTTCCAGCAGCTGTCATCATTAGTGGAAAGATTTTAGTCATTTCATATGCTCCTCTAATTACAGCCTTATAACCGGCTAAATTACTTTGTGAACTTAACACATCCATATCTTGTGCTCTCGATATACGTGGCATAGCATCCATTGAAAGGGCTGTTGCTCCTCTCTTTGATATTATTTGCATATCATTTGGATGGGATTTATGAAAAAGTTGAGCAATTATTATCTGTCCTTTTTTTAATTTTTCGATTTCTTCATTATCAAAAGGATTTATTTTTATTAAAATATCGGCTTTACTAAAAATATCTTTTTTACTACGAATAGGAGCACCTGCCTTACTATAATCAGAGTTTTTATAACTTGAATTTGCACCAGCATCTTCTTCAACTCTAACTTCAAATCCTTTATCAACAAGTTGTTTAGCTATTTTTGGTGTGATAGCTACCCGCTTTTCTCCTTTTTGGGTTTCTTTTAAAATACCTATTTTCATAGTTTTAATGTTTATTGTATATGAGGTAAACTTAAAAAATATTAAATGCAGAAAATCTGATTTATATCATGTTTGTTGGTATAAATCTATAATCTTAAATTTGTTTTAAACAAATTATATGACGATTACATTTCTAGGAACAGGAACTTCACAAGGAATTCCCGTAATTGGTTATCTAGGTAGCATTTCCGCAGCCTTTAAAACGGCCTTATATCCTGCAATTGATGACATTGAGGATAATGCGTCCATAGATTGAGCAATAGAACATCTTGGTATCATATCCAGGCTAAAAACCCATATATTCTGTTTTTGTAATTTATTGGACACCCTTTTTTATATACAGGGTCTAAAATGTGGGATATAAACACGACCGGGCTTTATCAAGCTTATTTCCTCATCTGATAATAGGGTAAAGGATATAAGAATATCGGCCTTTTAAAGAGACCCTTCCTCTTGCATGTTTTAGCACCTACTTCTTCAAATTCGGCAGTAGCCATGTACGCTTACCTTCCTGCTTTTGCCTCAACTAGTACCGAATAGCCTCTTTTTTTATTAACTTTTTAACCACTGAAGGAACCAATCCAACCTTATTTCCAAATGTTTCTTTAAAAACACCTATTGTCATATAAACGTATTTTATACCATTATTACCAAGAACCGAATATACGACCCATTTGCCACAATTATTGAAAGGTTTTTAGAATAATTTGATGAAAAAAGGTGATTCTTTTAGAATTCAAAAAGGAAGCTATTAAGCATCCAATAAGCGATAAGCAACTTGTGTGATATACTTTATACATATTTTCATGTGACTTGCCCCTTTTTGTAGAAATTTATCAATATTTATATCCAGCCCAACCCCTCAATATTTTTGGTAAAAAACGTTTATGATATAACATTTTCAGTATTAAACAGTTAATATAGTATTGAAAAAGTCTGTGCACATAGCGTATATTGCAGCAATGGTCGTAATTACCTTGGTAGCGACCGTGTATTTATTTTATATAGGTTTTACCTATTATAACACTTCCCTGGAAGAACGATTCTATCATCCCAGACATAATTGGTTTAAGCCAAGTGGAATATATGGCCAGGGTCTCGGAATCATAGGTACCCTAATGATTCTATTCGGGGTTACTGTCTACATTGCTAGAAAGCGTTATAATTTTTTAGCCAAACAGATACGTTTAAAGTATTTATTGGAATTCCATATTTTCCTGTGTACGTTAGGTCCCATACTTGTATTATTCCATACCGCTTTTAAATTCGGTGGTATTGTTTCAATTGCTTTTTGGAGTATGGTTGCCGTTGTTTTGAGTGGGGTTGCTGGTAGATTTATCTATAACCAGATTCCCAAAACCATTGAAGGTAGGCAAATGACGATGAATGAACTAAAAGATATGAAGACCGATTTGGCCGTGGTATTACACCAGAAATTTAATCTGGAATCAAACACCTTAGACATTGTCACCGATTTAATGAGTGAAGAAAATACTATTGATAACAATAAAAAACTAGGGTATTTAAGAAAAGTACTGAATCGAAAAGACCTACCAAAATCGAATAGAAATGCCATTCTTAAAATGGTGAAAAATGAGATAACGCTCTCAAAAAGGATTGCACGGTTACAGACCATGCAAAAACTTTTTAAATATTGGCATGTTGCCCATATGCCTTTTGCCCTGATCATGTTGGTAATCGTTATCATACATATAGGGGTTACATTGGCCTTTGGCTATAAATGGATATTCTAAAAAGTTGGGAAGTGTATACAAAATATATCGGTTATTCATATTGAATCTATAGAATCAAGAAATTATTGGTTTTTCCGGAAATGAAAACAAATTTAAAGTAGGGTATTGCTTTTTTAAGTTGTTTTAAATGAATACCCCCAAATACATAAACTAATGGAAGAAGTTATATTGGAAGAACTGCTAGTTTATGGAACGGTATTCCTACTTTGTGCGATCACGGTTTACTCCTACCTGCATAAAAAAAAGAAAACCTATAAAAAAACCGAAGCAAAAGTAGCTGTTGCCAAAGAGGAGGGTTTATTTGAGCCTGTCTCACTATATCCTTTCATTGACCTTAACACTTGTATTGGCAGTGGCGCCTGTATCACGGCTTGCCCTGAAAAAGATATTTTAGGTATTGTAGATGGTATTGCGACAGTAATAAATACCTCGAATTGTATAGGCCATGGAGCTTGTTTCCATGCCTGCCCTGTAGAAGCCATTTCACTTAGAATTGGCACTGAAACACGGGGCGTAGACCTACCACATGTAAGCGAAGACTACGAGACAAATATCAAAGGCATGTACATTGCCGGAGAACTTGGTGGTATGGGTCTAATTAAAAACAGTGTAGAGCAAGGGCAACAAGCCATGCAGAGTATTGCTAAAAATAAAAAACCATCAAAAGAAAATGTACTTGACGTTGTCATTATAGGTGCAGGACCAGCAGGAATATCGGCTACTCTTGCTGCAAAAGAATACGGGCTAACCTCAATTACTTTGGAACAGGATTCATTAGGTGGTACCGTATATACTTTTCCAAGATCCAAAATAGTAATGACTGCACCTATGGACCTTCCGCTATATGGTAAGGCAAAACTATATGACACCTCCAAGGACGAATTGCTGCAACTATGGAATAAAGTAATTTTAGAACATGAACTGGAAGTCAAGGAAAACACCAAAGTGGAGAGTATTGTCCCCATAGAAGATGAAGCGTTTAAGATCATTACGAATACAGGCGACGAATATATTTGCCATCAAGTATTATTATCAATAGGAAGAAGAGGAACACCAAGAAAACTGGGAGTTCCAGGTGAGGATACCCAAAAGGTGGCCTATCGCCTCTTGGAACCGGAGCAGATATCGGGGAAAAAAATAGTTGTTGTTGGCGGTGGTGATTCCGCAATAGAATCTGCACTTTTACTAAAAGACGAAAATGATGTTATCCTCTCCTATAGAAAAGATAAATTCTCAAGGTTAAAGCCCAAGAACAAGGAGAAAATAAATGCATCGATAGACGATAACTCAATTCAAGTCGTATATAATTCCAACTTGGTCTCAATAAATTCAAACAGCGTGCTCATGAAAATGAACGAAGATGACGAAGGCACCGAAATTGAAAATGACCTCGTTTATATTTTTGCGGGTGGCGAATTACCTACCACTTTTTTACAAAATGCCGGAATAGAAATAACCAAACGTTTTGGTCACATATTGAAAAAACACAAATAAATGGTTTGAACACCCATCCCAAACACTTACTATTTTTTTTCTATCTGACTGTAACCATTGGTTTTGGTCAAATTTCCCCTGGAGACCTTTCACGGTCGCACGCAGATTTGGAAGGTATGAGTAATTGCACTTTATGTCATAATCTTGGTGATAAGGTTTCAGATAAAAAATGTTTGGAATGCCATACCGGGATACAATCGCTCATCAACAAAAAAAGTGGCTACCATGCCAATCCCGATGTAATAAAACAAGATTGTTTTGAGTGCCATAGTGACCATCATGGTCGTAATTTTGATATGATCCATTTTGACGAAGATGCTTTTGACCATGCCTTGACCAGTTACGAACTGGAAGGAAAGCACGAAACAGTTGATTGTAATAAATGCCATATTTCCGAAAATATTACTGATCAGAAATTAAAAAAGAGACCAAATACTTTTCTGGGATTGGATGAAAAATGCCTGTCCTGTCATGATGATTACCATCAGAATACCTTAGCGAATACTTGTATGGATTGTCATGATATGGAAGGTTTTAAACCTGCTCCTAAATTTAATCACGACAAAGCGGATTTCCAATTAAACGGCGAACATATAAATGCAGAATGTATCGAATGCCACAAACAGACGACAAAAAACGGAAAGGAGTTTCAAGAATTTGCCAACATTCCTTTTGATGATTGTATTTCTTGTCATGATGATACACATAATAACAGAATTGAAGGTCAATGTATACAGTGCCATACTGAATCTTCATTTTCTGATTTTGTGGGCATGGGTAAATTTGACCATAATGTAACAGATTTTACTTTAAAGGGAAGCCATAAAGACGTTAACTGTTTTGAATGCCATACTAAAACAAATGACCCTGAACGCGTCTTTGGAGATCTGAACAATATCAGTGAAAACAGTTGTGTAAAATGTCATGACGATAAACACGAAGGTAAATATGGCAATGACTGTGTTAAGTGCCACCGTGAAACGAGCTTTTTATCGCTGCGTACAATGGACTTTTTTGACCATAAAACAACAGATTATCCATTGGAAGGTAAACATGTTGAGGTAGATTGCAAACAGTGCCACAAAAAAAGGTATTCTTCACCCATTGATTTTACAGCTTGTACCAATTGCCATAATGATTACCATAGGGGGGAATTCAAGAAAAATGGAGTATCTCCTGATTGTGTGGCTTGCCACTCACTTGAAAAAGGTTTTGATTATAGCTTATATACCTTGGAAGAGCATCAAAAAACTGAATTTCCTTTGGAAGGTGCCCATAATGCCACACCTTGCTTTGCCTGTCACGTTAGTGAGGACGATAAGCGATGGACTTTCAGAAATCTAGGTGAAAACTGTGTTGATTGCCATCAGGACATTCATGAAGGATATATTGATACGAAGTTTTATCCTCAGGATGATTGTATGTCATGTCATGATAATGATGCTTGGACCTCGGTTACATTTGACCACAAATTAACCAATTGGCCCTTGGACGGAAAGCATATAAGTGTAGAGTGTAGAGCATGTCATTTCATCGAAATACCTGATTATAAAGCATCTGCGACACAAAAATTCGCTAATTTGGACACTAATTGTGCGTCGTGCCATGAAAATGTACATGACGAAACCTTTGCTATTGAAGGAGTAACGGATTGCGCAAGATGCCATGTAACCGATAGTTGGTTTCCAAAGCTATTTGATCACAATTCAACAGATTTTCCGTTGGAAGGAATGCACGCAATAATTGAATGTAACGCCTGCCACGAGGTCGCCAATGCCGAAGGAGAAAAGGAAATAATTTATAAAATAAACAAATTTAGATGCATAGACTGTCATCTTTAATTATTCTTTTACTAGGATTCGCCCCAATTCTTGCCCAATCGCCCCATGGGGATGAGTTGAAGATGGACTGTGTCGTATGTCATAATCCTTCTGGCTGGACTATTGACCAATATTCCATTCAATTTAATCACGACAAAACCGAATTTCAATTAGAAGGTACACACGAGCTGACTGATTGTAAATTATGCCATAGCACCATGGTTTTTAGTGAAGCACCTATGGATTGTGTATCATGCCATACCGATGTTCACAGTCAATCTGTTGGTAATGATTGTATGCAATGTCATAACTCAGAAACTTGGTTGGTAGATAATATTCCAGAACTACATGAAGAAAATGGCTTCCCATTAATAGGTACCCATAGTAATCTGAGTTGTGTTGAATGCCATACTTCGGAAACCAGTTTAAGATTTGATAGAATTGGTAATGAATGTATAAGTTGCCATAGGGATGACTATGCAAGTACCCAAAGTCCAAATCATGCCTCTGCAGGATTTTCCACAAATTGTATTGACTGTCATAACCCTCTTGGTTTTGGTTGGGATTCGGAAAGTATTAACCATGATTTTTTCCCACTTACACTGGGGCACGATATTCAGGACTGTACCCAATGCCATACAACGGGCAATTATTCAGATGCCTCACCAGAATGCATTAGTTGTCATCAGGACGATTATGCAAGTACACAAAGCCCGAATCACCAACAGAGTGGATTTTCAACTAATTGTGTGTCCTGTCATACCACCAATCCTGGTTGGACTCCTGCAGACATTGGCAGTCACGATTTCTTTCCTTTAACTTTAGGACATGATATAGAAGATTGCACGCAATGCCATACTACTGGAAACTATGCGGATGCTTCACCAGAATGCATTAGCTGTCATCAAAATGATTATGACCAGACCAGTGATCCAAACCATGCAACTTCTGGATTTTCAACGGATTGTGTATCTTGCCATACTACCAATCCAGGTTGGACACCAGCGAATATAAACCATGACTTTTTCCCTCTAACATTAGGGCACGATATTCAGGATTGTAACCAATGCCATATCACGGCCAACTATGCGGATGCATCACCGGATTGTGTCAGTTGTCATCAAAATGATTACGACCAAACCAGTAATCCAAACCATGCCACTTCAGGATTTTCAACCGATTGTGTTGCCTGCCATACCACAAATCCAGGATGGACACCCGCGAATATAAACCATGACTTTTTCCCCTTAACATTAGGGCATGATATTCAGGATTGTAACCAATGCCATATCACGGCCAACTATGCGGATGCCTCCCCTGAATGTGTAAGCTGTCATCAAAATGATTATGACCAGACCACTGATCCCAACCACCTAGCAGCAAACTTCCCTACAGATTGTGTTGCTTGCCATACAACCAATCCTGGTTGGACACCAGCCGAATTTGACCATGACGGACAATATTTCCCGATCTACACGGGCAAACATAGAGAAGGCGAAGCTTGGAACGATTGTGTGGAATGCCATGCTAACCCAACTAACTATGCTGATTTCACTTGTTTCACCTGTCATTTACAGAATGAAATGGATCCCAAACATAGCGAAGTCAATGGTTATGAATATGTAAGTACCGCTTGTTTGGAATGCCACCCCGATGGTAACAATTAAATATTAATGAAATATTTATTTAATTTTTTAATTGCCTTTACGGCTTTGACCTACAATGTTTTTGCTCAGGACAATGAACCGGTTCTTAACGGGCAGGTCACGTTTATTACATCGCAGAACATTTATGTGAAATTTGTAAATACTGAAACCATTGGTATTGGCGATACCTTAAATCTATCGAAAACAAATACGTCTTGCTTATTGGTAAAAAGTAAATCCTCTAGTTCATGCGTTTGCCAGATAATCGAAGGCTGTGAAATTCAAAAAGGGGATGAAGTTCTTTATACCAATACTTTAAAACCAGAAGCTGAAATCGTTGAATTTCAACCAAAGGCGGTATTGGAACCTGAGGTATTGGATGCGGAGGAGGAACCAATCTACAAAGAAAAAATTCGTGGAAGGATTTCCGCATCGACTTATAGTACAATTTCTAGTGATAGGGATAATAGACATCGCATTATGTCCCGTTTATCTATTAACGCAGATCATATTAAGGACTCCAAGTTTTCCTTTAATTCCTATTTGAATTATCGCTATATTTTGGATCAAGCAGAAAGTTCCTCATTACAAAAAAATAGTTTGTTAAGGGTATATAATTTTGGGGTTCATTATGATGCCACACCTACCCTTTCAGTGACCCTGGGAAGGAATATAAACCCTAAAATATCCTCTATTGGGGCCATTGATGGGCTGCAAGTAGAAAAGTACTTCGGAAATAAATATGCTGGTGCAATTGTGGGTTTTAGACCTGATATCTTTGATTATGGCTTTAATGCCAATCTTCTTCAATATGGTGGTTATTACGGTGCAATAACCGACAAGGAAAATTTTTATTCACAAACAACTATTGGGGCAATAGAACAAAGGGGAAATGGCGATATTGATAGAAGATATACCTATTTGCAACATTCCAGTACCATATTCGAAAAATTGAATATTTTTTCTTCATTGGAAATGGATATATTCAGCAAAGTAAACTACACGACCAAGAATAATCCAAGGCTCACCAATCTATATGTATCAGGGCGTTATAGGTTCAGTAGAAAGTTCAATTTGATGCTTTCCTATGATTCGAGAAAGCGTATCATTTATTATGAAACCTTTCAAACTGACCTCGAGCGTCTGTTGGATGATGATATTGCCAGACAAGGGGTCAGGGCAAGAATTAATATTAGACCTTATAAAAATATTCTTGCCGGTGCGAGCTATAGTAAACGGTTCCAGAGTGATAGTGAAAACAAATCCGATAATATCTATGGGTATGTAACCCTATCAAAAGTCCCTAATTTAGGTGGTCGCCTATCGGTAACATATAACTTGAATACCTCTAATTATCTAGAAAGTAATATAGGGGCTGTAAGATACTCAAGGGCGTTTCTTAATGGAAGGTTGAATACTGATTATTATTATAGATTGGTATTCTATGACTATACCAGTGGTATAGAGTCCTTACAACAGAATTATTTTGGTGCCAGTGCATCGTATAACATTAATCGTAAATTATTATTCAGTATTTCAGGAGAACTGTCTACCTTTAACGAAGAAAATAATATTCGAATTTATTCAAGGATTGTACAACGATTTTAAAGTATAGAGAGATATGTATATAAAGACAAAAATAACGATGTTAACCGTGGTTTCCTTAGTCATATTTGGTTGTAATAATGGCCCAAAGGTTATTACTCCATCTACAGAAAATGAAAACCAGAACAGCGGTATATTTGCACCCGACCCTTCTACCCAAGTGACCAACAATTCAGATGGTCAAGATAATTCCGAATTCCATAAAGTTGTTATTAATGAGGTGTTAGCAGCATCAAGATATATTTATCTGAATGTAACTGAAGAGGGGAAAAAGTTTTGGATTGCAACTCGGAAACAAGAAGTTGAAAAAGGGGAAACCTATTTTTACCGAGGAGGATTGTTAAAAACAAATTTTGAAAGCAAGGAACACAATCGCGTATTTGACACCATTTACCTAATTTCAAATTTAGTGACCAATGATCATGCAAAACAGGCGGCAACCTTACCAAAAAGTAATTCAAATGTTAGTGGATCAGTGGCTCAGAAAGAAGATATCCCAACACATACCGATAAGATAATTGAGCATAAGGGCTCTATTAAAATTGCTGATTTGGTCAAAGACCCAAAAAAGTATGAAGGTCATACGGTGCAGATCAGTGGTAAGTGTGTAAAAACAAATCCAGGTATTATGGACAGAAACTGGATTCATATCCAAGACGGAAGTAAGGATGATTATGATCTTGTGATTACTTCCGATGCATTTGTACCTGAGGGAAACACAGTAACCCTAAAGGCTTTGGTTACCTTAAATAAGGATTTTGGTGCAGGTTATAAATATGATCTAATACTGGAAAACGGAACAATTGTTCAATAGTTAAGTTAGTTTCTAAGAAATAATCGGATGTTTTCGCCTTTTAAAGAAGGCCAACACGCAGATAATAAAAATCGAGACAACCACAACATAAACCCAACTAGGAACGGGTACAGGGTCTCCAGTTGCATAGGAATGTAAACCTGATAGATAATAATTTACCCCATAATAGGTCATAAGCACAGAGGCCAATCCAAAAATAGTGGCCACATTAAAGGCGAACAGGCCTGTTAGCTTTGGAATTAATCTCATATGCAGAATAAATGCATAAACCAGTATTGTTACCAAAGCCCAAGTTTCCTTGGCGTCCCAACCCCAATACCTTCCCCAAGATTCATTGGCCCAAATACCCCCTAAATAAGTACCAATACTGACCATAAATAAGCCACCGATCAAAGTCATTTCACTTATATAGGACATTTCCTGAACAATTCTTTTTATTCTTTTTTTGTTAGACTCCTTTAGGAAAATTATGAGTATTAGATTTATAATACCAATAATGGCTCCTAACATTAAAAACCCATAGCTACCTGCAATCAGTGATACATGAATGGTTAGCCAATATGATTTTAAAACTGGTACCAAAGGTGTGATTTCTGGATCTAGAAAACTCAGTGTGGAAACCAACAGAATTGTAGCCGCCAAAACCATGGTAGCCGCCAAGCCACCGAACGATTTTCTGGTAAACAATATTCCTGCCAGGGTAGATGTCCAGGCAATATAGATCATGGATTCATAGCCATTGCTCCAAGGTGCCCTACCTGAAACATACCATCGAAGGCCAAGCCCTATGGTGTGTAATGCAAAACCTAGAACAATCAAAGAAAATAAAACTAGATATACCTTTTTTAAATTTACATCGGGTTTAAAAACCGATAAAAACAAAAAGAAAAGAAGAACTATTCCCAATAAAATATAAAACACCCCCAGCCGTGTGAAAACATTCATTTTATTGAGTAAAATTTCTGCCCCAATTTTTGATTCTGATGGCATTATTTCACCCCCGTTTTCGTTTTGGTATGTTGCCAATTCTTTAAGAAGTTGATCTGCTTGGGTATAATCATCATTCTTAATAGCTGCAACAAGGGCAGTAGAATAGGAACCGAAAAATTTGTCGGCTACACTTTCGTGATCATGGCCATCATCCGAACTATGGTTATGTGCGGGGTTCGATGTCCAAGTATTATTTGGGTCATTGGGATTTGGAATTATTTTTAATAAACTACCTGAGAACACCATATTAAGGATGTTGACCCGTTCATCAATTTTTAATAATTCCTTCTCATAAACACCCCTATCAATAGGCTCTAATCCATAAACCCTGCGTACCTCATCACTAAGTTTATAAGCGCCATCGGTAGAGAAAAAATCAGCATACGACGCATAGTCCCCGGCAACGCTTATCTTTTTATGTATGTCTTTATGCTTGCCCAATTTAATGATCCCAACTTTATACCATTCTTGTTTGTTCACGAACATGCTTAGCAAAATCTGATCGGCTGTTAAACCATATAGGCTTTCTTTTCGAGCCAATTTTCGCATCACCTCTCTTGATAAGGTATGCATTGGTTTCATTCTCCCTTTAAAATCCTGTACAACCAATTTACTGAACTGATCTGCATGCTCAATGGTTACGGCTTGGCCAATGATTGCATCGTTTTTTTCTGTCTGGGCAAACGAAAAAGTAGTCGATAAAAACAGGGCAAGAACAAAAGTTGAGCTTTTTGCACGTAGTTTCTTGATTTTTTGGGAGACTTGAAAAAATCTTGTTTTTTTACTAAAGAAAGTCATTAGCATTCCTATCGTCAGCAATGCATACCCAATGTATGAAATCCATGTGCCCCAAAAATCACTATTGACACTCAAGTAAGTACCCTTTTCATCTTTATCGAATGAAGATTGAAAAAATCGATAACCATCATAGTCCAGTATATTATTCATAAAAATGCGATAATCGAATTTCACGTCTTTTTGGTCATCAACAAGGGTAACTTCACTGGCGTATGAAGATGCGCTATTGGTGCCAGGATATTTATCGAGTATAAACTTATTCAGTTTTATGTAAAATGGTACAGTAAATTCCTTAGACCCATATGAAATAGAGATATCAACGCCTTCAAAATCAAAAACTTGCGATCTTCCTGGCATACCCCTACTACCATAGACATAGGCTTTCTCTGATTTACCATTCACTGATACATTCAATAAAAGTGCCGTTAAGCTTTCACTTTTAACTTTTGAATTTTCAGATTCAATAAGGACCTTACCACTCTTATTAAAATTGGATAAAACAAAATTATTGACTCCATCAGAATATAGGGAGCGTAAGACCAAAGGCTTAAACTTGCTCGAAGGATAAAGCGTATCCCTTGTTTGCGCAACCATTTCCATTTGGGTAAATGTTCTATTGGAATTGAACAATAAGGAATCGTTTCTAAAAACAATATTTATAGCATCTGCTAATGGGGCCTCATTAAAATTATAAATCAGATTTCCTATTCGTTTGGTCTGGCCTTTACTTAAATAATACTCTTCCCTTCCATTGGCTCCGGTGGCAACAATTTGCAAAGTTGGCAACCCATCTATGCTTTCACTTAAAACCTGTTTTGGGTTTGGGATAAATTCTTTTACAGTAATTTCCAATAAGTCATTTTCAATCATGTAAGATTCGTGCCAATTATTGTTTCCAAACGAGGCGAAAAGCACTGGTTCATCAAAATCGTATGACTTCTTATCTTTTTGCACGTTGAATTTTAAATAGGTATTTGACGATAGAAATCTATTTGAAGTATCGTTTTCACGAATATGCATTATCCCTTCAAAACCAAAATAACGTGTTACCCCAGCACCAATGAGGATAATTATGATTGAACTATGAAAAAGAAGTAAAGGCCACTTCTTTTGCTGAACCATCCTAAACTTAATAATATTCACGATTATGGTAATCCCAAATAAGAGAAGTAATAGCTCAAACCACCAAGATTTAAAAACAACTTTTTGCGCAGCACTTGTGCCAAAATCATTTTCAATAAAAGTGGCTACCCCAATAGCTGTTGCAAATAGAAGTAAATATATTCCGGCAGCTCTGGTGTTGAATAAAGGTGCAGTGAATTTTAAAATTTTAGCAAGAAGATTCTCCATAATAAAGCATTGCGGCCCGCCAAATTTAAGTCAATTAATTTAAAAATCAACAAGTAAACTTGAATGCTTTGACAATTATGTGGTTTAGTTAGAACACCTTAATTCAACTGGAAAATAATTTAGCAAGGTCAATGATATTAATCCTTCACCCCAAATTTTTTCAAAATATCCTCCAATAAACACCATTTTGTGAAGGATGATTGTAAAAGATTGGCTCCGATAAATGCAGTAAACCATAACCAATTAATATTTATATAAATGGAAAGTAGCAAACTGATTAGGATAAAACTCCCTACAATTGCCCTGAATATTTTGTTTTTCATATTAATTTGATTTTTCTACGTTTAATAAGGCGATGTGTATCCTTGAAATTGTTTCTTGCTTTGAATTAAACTGCGAGACCCGTTCAAAAACTTGATCTACATTTTCTTTTTTTATGAAGGCGTAAAAAAGAGTTGATTCGTTTTCATTCATTTCGGTAGCAAACCAATTGTTCGAAACCGATTCTTCGGTCATATCCCTATATCCCTTTACCTTTTTATAGGAAAAGGTCTTGACTTCCGATTTTTTAAGGATTTCTTTGATGTTTTTGTCAAAAGCCGTACTGGCCGTAATTATTAGTAGTTTCATCTGTTTCGTTTTTATTTTTTCTCCATGTTGCTTTTTAACTCCTTGTGAACCGCCATGGTTTGGTTATTACTCAGATTTTCACAGTATAAATAGAATTGCCCTGATTGGTTTTATCTAATATTTTCAACCTTGACCATTCAACATTAAATCCGAAACCCCTAATCGATACTGCTAACTTTTTAGTCTAGGTTGTTATCCCTTGTTTCTTGGCTCATTTCAGGATACTTTTTCCTTTCTATCATATAATAGATCAAGGGTACCAAAATTAAGGTCAAGAAAGTCGAAACTATTGCACCGGCCACCAATGAAATCGCCAAACCTTGAAAAATAGGATCGAACAAAATAATGGATGCCCCAATGACTACAGCGCCCGTTGTCAATAAAATTGGCGTAGTACGCACCGCACCAGCATCTATAATGGCTTGCTTTAAGGGAATGCCATCATTAAGTCTTATTTCAATAAAATCGATGATCAACACCGAGTTTCGTACCATTACACCTGCCAAGGCAATCATTCCTATAAACGATGTTGCAGTAAAAAATGCACCAAGAATCCAATGGCCCAAGACTATTCCAATCAATGAAAGAGGTATTGCCGCCATCATAACAATGGGCGTTTTGAAGTTTTGGAACCAACCTACGATCAGCATATATATGATAATGATAACCACTAAAAATGCCACCCCAAGATCTCTGAATACCTCCAAGGTAATTTGCCATTCGCCATCCCATTTTACTGCGAAATCACTTTCGTCAGTTGGTTGATCCATATACAGCTCATTAACCTTATATCCCTTGGGAAGCTTCATTTTTTGTAGTTTTTCCTCCATTCCTAGAATAGCGTAAACAGGGCTTTCCAACACTCCCGCCATATCAGCGGTAATATAAACGACCCTTTTTTGGTCTTTCCGGAAGATGGTTTTTTGCAAAGTATCGGTCCTTACCTTTACCAAATCACTTACTGGAACGGTCATGCCATGTGATGATTTTATTTTGATGTTCTGTATGTCCTGTAACGAACTTTTATCGGCATCGTCCAAGGAAAGAACAATACCAATACTTTCATTTGAAGTTTCATCATACAGATTGGAAATGGGATACTCCCTTAAAATGGTGGTAACAGCGGTAACAATTTGCTGCGGGGCAATACCGTTCAACATAGCTTTTTCCTTATCTACCTCTAAACGGAATTCAGTTTGTTCATCCTCTACCATCCAATCAATGTCAACAATATCCGGGGTGTTTTCCAAAATGGTCTTCACTTGATGCGCTACTTTGATCTGTTCGCCATATTCGGGTCCATATACCTCCGCGACAATGGTGGAAAGCACAGGTGGACCTGGTGGTACTTCTACCACTTTTACGTTGGCACCGTATTTTTTTGCTATTTTTTGTATCTCAGGTCGCACCAATTTGGCGATGTCATGGCTTTGTGCACTCCGATCTTCCTTATGCAAAAGATTTACCTGTATATCGGCCATATTACTGCCTCCACGAAGATCATAGTGGCGTACCAGACCGTTAAAAGTAATTGGGGCCGAAGTTCCTATATAGTTCTGATAATTTACCACCTCGGGCCGGGTCGCTAAATACAGTGAAATTTCCTTGGTAACCATTGCCGTGCGTTCCAAGGTTGTCCCTTCGGGCATATCCACTACAATCTGAAACTCGTTCTTATTATCAAAAGGCAACATTTTAACGGCAACTGCTTTGGTAAAGAACATCAACATTGAACCGAATAATAAAATAACGGTAATGCCTATAAAAACCCAGCGTTTTTTAGAACTATCCAACAATGGCTGTTCTATTTTTTTGTAGATTTTATAAATAAACCCAGTCTCAAAACCTGCTTCTTCCTTATGTTGTTGTTCGTCTTTTTCCCGCAACAAGTGGTATCCCAAGTAAGGTGTTACCGTTAGTGCAACAAATAAGGATAAAAGCATGGCTATTGATGCCCCAATAGGCATGGGCGACATATATGGCCCCATCATACCCGACACAAATGCCATAGGCAAAATAGCGGCAATAACCGTGAAAGTTGCCAATATCGTGGGGTTACCTACTTCGTTGATCGCAAATATAGCAGCTTGTTTAAACGGTAGTCGTTTCATTTTAAAATGCCGGTGCATGTTTTCGGCAATAATGATACTGTCATCTACCACGATACCTACCACAAAAACCAAGGCGAAAAGTGTAATGCGGTTCAAAGTATAATCCAACATATAATAACTAAAGAGAGTAAGCGCAAAGGTCAACGGTACTGAAAAGAAAACGACCAGACCACCACGCCAGCCCATGGCTAGCATAACTAATAAGGTTACTGCAAGAATAGCCACCCCCAAATGCAGTAAAAGTTCACTAACTTTATGTGATGCTGTTTCCCCATAGTTCCTTGAAACTTCTACATGAACATCGTTTGGAATCAAATTTTGCTTCAAGAGCTCGACCTTTTCCAGAATTTTTTCGGAAATTTTCATTGCATCGGCTCCCTTTACCTTAGCAATGGAAAGGGTAACAGCAGCATATTCCGATGATGCTTCCGGGAATTTTTCGTTGGATTGTCCATATCCAAAGGAAACATAACTTTTTGGGGTTGATGGGCCGTCCTGTACCGAGGCCACTTGTTTTAGATATACTGGCAAATTATTGTTCACCCCTATAACCAAGTTTTCCACATCTTCGGCGGTACTTAAAAATTGGCCAGTCGTCACCAAATATTCCGTATCGTTCTTTATGAAACTTCCCGATTGCGATTGCTGGTTATTTGCCTGTATCATTTGTATAATTCCTAAGGCATCAATACCATTTTCAGCCATTCTGTCCTTGTCCAAAATTACCTTAAGCTCCCGATCCCGGCCTCCTATCGTTTTTGTAATCGAAACGTCCTTTATTTTTTCGACTTCGTTTTTAAGTTCCCCAGCGATTTGTTTGAGTTTAAAATCGTCGTAATTTTCACTCCAAAGCGTTAGCCCTAACATGGGTACGTCATCAATGGCACGTGTTTTTACCATTGGTTCGTATACCCCGGGTGGAAACATATCACGGTGTTTCATCAACTCGTTGTACAAGTTTACATAAGACCTTTCTGTATCCTCACCCACATAAAACTGGACAATGATCATTGCTTGACCGTTCATAGCCATAGCATGTATATGCTCTACCCCTTTGATATCGGAAATGATTTTTTCCAACGGTTTTACCACCCGGTTCTCAATTTCAGTGGGACTTGCTCCTGGATAACCTACCATAACATCGGCCATAGGCACGATAATCTGTGGTTCCTCTTCCCTAGGTATCAAAAAAGAACTATACACTCCAATGGCCATCAACGCGACCATAAGTAATATGGTCAACTTAGAGTTGATGAATACTTTTGCTATATTACCTGATATACCTTCTTGCATGTTTTTTTATTTAGTACTAAGTAATTAGTACTTGTATTTAGTTGTAAGAATAAAGTCTTTAGTTACTCTTTTTTTTCTACAAGTGTAATTCCCAATTAACTACTCAACTCACTTTTACTTGTTCTTTACTCGAATCCCTTAACTCGCTATTTACTGTATACTAATCTTGGCCCCATTGTACAACTTGCCCTCTGCCGAAATAATATATTGCTCTTCGCTACTTAGCCCTGATAATACCTCAACTTGTTCACCAAAAGTTTTACCCAATCGAAGCCATCTTAATAGGGCCCTATTTTGTTCGCTAACGGTGTAAACACCCTTTAGACCGCCCTTTTCAACAAGTGCGGATTTTGGAACCAATGTCATTGAAACCGCTTTCGTATTCCTTGTTACAGGAAATTGAACAGTAGCGAACATCCCTGAAAGTATTTTGGCATCGGTTTTTTCAAGTACTGCTTTGACCAAATACTGCCCCCCTGTATTTTTAGCGGATGAACTAACTTCGGTAACTTTTCCCTTGACCGTTTCGTTCAGGGATTTTATAAGTACATCAACTGTGGACTCCGATTTTATCAAGGAAATTCCACTTTCGGGAACCATTGCAGTAACCTGATAATTTCCTGGGGATTCAATTGCTAGCAAAGGCATTCCAGGATTTGCCATATCGCCTACATTAATGAATTTATTGGTAATCACCCCACTAAAGGGTGCACGTAGGTTAGTGTAAGACAATTGGGCGTTTACCTCGTTCTTCATCTGTTTAGCTCCTTCTAACCTAGCCTTGGCCATGTTATAGTTAGCGGTAATATCGTCAAGCTCTTTCTGGGAGGCACTATTTTCCTGGAACAAGGAAGTAAATCGATTATAATCCTTTTCGGAATTAGTAAAGGCCGCCGTAGCTTCGGTAATACCTGCATTTACTTGTGCCAATTTTGCCGAAATGTCTGTATTGTTTATACTCAACAACAGTTGGCCGTTTCTTACTTTATCGCCTACTTTCACGAAAATATTATCAACGTATCCCATCATCCGGGTGCTTAAATTGGCACTGTTCACCGCTTCGATTTTTCCACTAGCCGTCAGAAAAGATGCATTGCTTTTTTCGGCCACCGAATTTACCGATACCATAATTGCGGGGGAATTATCAGCTACCGTTTTTTTATCTCCGTTCCCACAACTTGCCAATAGCATTGCCGTGATAAATGTGGCTATATATAGTTTTGTATTCATTCTTATTTTATATTTAGTACTGTTTTAAAAATCTTTCTATTATTATTCCTTGGTTAAAAATTGAACGTATGCCAGTGCATAATTGTGCTGGAAAATAGTCGCATAATATTCCAGTTGTTTTTGTGCAAATTGCGTTTCTGCCATAAGCAACTCGGTTGTTTTTTCAAGCCCTTGTTCAAAACGATTTGTTCGAATTCGGAGCGATTCCTGGGATTGTTGAACGGCCAAAGCCGTAAGCTCCAAGTTATTTTTGGCATCCTGAAGCATACGTTTGGCCCTATTCAGCTCTACCTGACTTTCTGCTTTATATTGGTTCAATTCCAATTTTGATTTTTCGTATTCAGCTTTACTTTTTTGGGCCTTACCAATGCGTTTTGAACCCTCGAAAATGTTCCATTTTAGTTCTGCTCCAAAAAGATATCCATTGGCATCTCCTTGAAACACCTCATCATCATGCAATTCGTAAGTGCCAAATGCATTCAATCTGGGCAAAAAACTCATTTTATCTGCCTTGTACATTTGTTGGTAAGCCTCACTGGCCGAGTCCATGGCAAGTATATCCTTTCTGTTCTCCGGTAAGTTTTCAAAAGACCCATCACTTGCAATAATTCGCAACGAATCGGCCGGTCGTAATATTTTATAACTTTCATCATTCATTAAAACCGATAATAAGTTCGATGCATTTAGAATATTACTTTTTGCGTATTGCAATTGGTTGTCTATTTCGGTTACACGAACCTCTACTGCCAAGACATCTGATTTTTGAAGATATCCCTGTTTAAAACTATTGTCCGCTAAACGTTTGTTTTCCAAAGCGGCCTCTTTGGCTTTTTTCAATACCTCAACTGTTTTATACGCCAATTGCAATTGCATGTAGGCTTTATCTACCTCTAATTGTATATAATCCTCCTTGCGGCCTGATTGTAATTCAGTAGCGTTCAACTTTGCTTTCGCTGCTTTACGCTGAAATAAGCCATCAATATTAATCAAGGGCTGCTGTACTACTATACGAGTAGCAAAATCCTCAATTTGTCTTGGGTCATTCAATAAAAGTGGATTAAAATCGGCTTGGGTTAAAATTTCTTGGTTTAGTTTGGACCCAAATGCCATTAACGGATTCGTAGTCGCAATACCCGTATGTGAAACACTGATATTTGGTAACATAATGGCATTGGTCTGATTATAGTCGCCCTTGGCCGCCAATACATCCTGTTGGGACATTTTTAGCGCATTATTGTTTGCCTTGACCTTAAAAACTACCTCTTCTTTGGTAATAAGCATTGCTTCTTGTGCCTTTAGGAAAGAAACGGTCAAAAATGTTATTATCAAAAGTATATTCCTCATTATCCATTTAATTTGCGACAAAATTAGATGGCTTAAAAAGACTTGGCAGTAACATATGTTACATGTTAAAGCCATAGTGAAATATGTGTCTTTTTAAAATCCAATCTTAACAAATGGCCAATTATATAAGAGATTTTTGTCTATTCTGTAGGACAGTCCTTTTCAATCCAATTTCCTTACATCGTTCATCATTGATGAATATTTTTCCATAAATGACGGGTATCATATTTTTAGGATATTTAACCAACTATCTTTAATTCCATGAAAGCATTCGATTCACTTAAGTACTTAGCTGCCATTATCGGAATTTTATTTTTTATGGCTATGCAACCACCCCAAGATCTCAGCGCCAAGGACATAGTCAAGAAAGCCGATGAAAATATGCGGGGTAAAACTTCCTTAGCGGATATTACCATAAGAATTATAAGACCTACTTGGAGTAGGGAGATGAATATGAAAGCCTGGAGCAAGGGTGATGATTACAGTATGATATTAATTAACTCCCCTGCTAAGGAAAAGGGTACCGTCTTTTTAAAACGTATTAAGGAAGTATGGAACTGGATTCCGTCAATAGAGAGAAATATTAAACTCCCACCATCTATGATGTCACAAAGCTGGATGGGAACCGATTTTACCAATGACGATCTGATAAAGGAAGCTTCTGCGGTTGAAGATTATACACATACACATATAGGTAAAGAAACCATTGCAGGAAAAGAGTGTTATAAAATAGAAATGCTACCTAAACCCTCGGCAGCTATTGTCTGGGAAAAAGTAATTGTTTGGATTGATACCAAAGATTTTTTACAATTAAAGGCTGAATTCTATGATGAAGATGGGGAATTGGTAAATATTATGAACTCAAGTGATGTAAAAGAAATAGGAGGGCGAAAAATTACTTCAAAAATAGAAATGATCCCTGTTGATAAAGAAGGAAACAGTACCTGGATCATTTATAATGATATCCTTTTTGATAAGGAAATAAAAGATGATTTTTTCACTACAAGAAATATGAAACAATTAAAATAATATGTTTTTAAAACTAGCCTGGTTAAATATATGGCGAAATAAACGCAGAACCTTAATAACAACCGCATCGGTGTTTTTTGCAGTCTTGTTGGCGGTTGCTACCCGTTCCATGACCGATGGCATTTATGTAAACATGATTCACAATGTGGTAAGTTATTCATCTGGCTATCTACAAATTCACCAAAAAGGGTATTGGGAAGAACAATCTATTGACAATACTTTTGAGCAAAATAAAGTGCTGACCCAAATCTTACTTGACAATCAAGATGTTGAACATATTATGCCTCGATTAGAAACCTTTGCTTTAGCTTCCTATGCTGAAAAAACCAAAGGTGTTCTAATTTTAGGAATTGATTCTGAAAAAGAAAAAGAGGTTAATAATTTACATGAAAAAGTTGTTGAAGGCAAATATATTGAAACTATAAATGATAATGCTGTTGTCCTCGGTGAAGGTTTGGCGTCCCAATTAAAATTAAAAACCAATGACACCATTGTATTGTTGGGCCAAGGGTATCATGCAAGTAGTGCTGCAGGAAAATATAGGGTTATGGGGATTATAAAATTAGGGTCGCCAGAATTGAACAACAATATTGTTTATATGCCAATCAAAACAGCGCAATCTATGCATGGTGCAGAAAATAGATTAACCGCCATTTCAATAATGTTGGATAAATCCTCGAGTCTAAAAACATTAAAATCTTCCTTAGAAAAGCAAATTGACATTGATACTTATGAGATAATGAGTTGGAAAGAAATGATGCCGGAAATGGATCAATTTATTACAGCCGATAGTACAGGACATTACATAATTATTGGTGTGCTTTATGTTATAATTTCTTTCGGCTTATTCGGCACCCTGTTAATGATGACTTTTGAGCGATCAAGGGAATTTGGAATTTTAATTGCCATAGGAATGAAAAAACGATATCTGGCAGTGATCCTATTACTGGAATCTTTAATGATTTCCTTGATTGGTTGTTTGGCTGGGGTATTCGGAGGCATCCTTGTAGTGCAATGGTTTACAAAGTACCCGATTCATTTTACAGGAGAACTTCAAGAGATTTATGAGAATTATGGTATAGAACCTATCATATATTTTTCCGATGATGAGAAAATTTTTATTGCACAAACTTTAATTGTTTTAGTGTTATCCATCTTACTGGCCTTTTACCCTTGTTATAAAGTGATGAAATTAAAACCCATAGAAGCTATAAATAGTTGATTATGTTATTTCAAATTGCATGGCGAAATATTTGGCGCAATAAAACCAGGAGTTTTGTTGTGATATGTTCCATAATTATTGGTTTATGGGCTGGGGTTTTTATGCTTGCGTTTTCATGGGGAATGTACAAGAACAATATTGATGATACCGTTTTTAAGCAACTATCCCATATTCAAATCCATCATCCTTTATTCAATCAGGAAATTGAATCAAAATATACAATTTCAAATACCGATGAAATTCTACAAAAGTTGCAATTAAATGAAAATGTTGCTTCCGCAAGTGCACGTATTATTACTACAGGTATGATAACATCACCCACTACTGCAAGTGGTGTAAAGATTTACGGAATAAACCCTTTACAAGAAGAAAAGCAAATAGGTTTACACGAGAATGTTCGACAAGGGGTCTATTTTGAATCAGATAAGGAAAACGAGATTTTCCTTGGTGAGAAATTGGCAAAAAAACTGAAAATTAAAGTGAAAAGTAAAGTGGTATTGACATTTACCGATATAAATGCTGATATGATTTCCGCGGCCTTTAGGGTAGGTGGCTTATATAGGTCTAAAAACATTTCTTTAGATGAGGTTAATGTATATGTTCAGCAAAAAAAATTAAGGAAACTTTTGGGATTAGGTGATGACAAAAGTAATGAGATAGCCATATTGTTAGAGAATGAAATACAGTTGGATTCCATAAAAAAATATAGCACCAAATTGGTTCCTAAAGCTAAGGTTGAAGACTGGAAAGAGCTTTCCCCGGAACTCGGAATGATAATAGAATCTTTCAATTTGTACACTTACATTATTACAGGGATCATTTTACTTGCATTGACATTTGGAATCGTAAACACGATGTTAATGTCTGTTTTAGAACGTATTCGGGAATTGGGGATGTTAATGGCAATAGGGTTGAACAAGCGTAAAATATTTTTTATGATTATGCTGGAAACCCTTTATTTAACTTTAATTGGTTGTCCTATTGGTTTATTAATAGGATGGTTAAGTATCGACTTTTTAGGCAAACACGGAATTAATATATCAATGTTTTCAGAAGGATTGGCATCTTATGGGTTCAGTTCTATAATCTATCCGTCTTTAGATAACGAAAAATATATTATTGTAGCGGTTATGTGTTTCATAACAGCCCTTTTGGCAGCAATATACCCAGCCTTTAAGGCCTTACAGTTAAACCCCTCTGAAGCGATACGTAAAATTTAAAGCCATGGCTAAAACAATCATTGATGCACATAATGTAAGTAAGACCTATAACCCTAAAACGGTTCCCGTTAAAGCTGTTCAAAATGTGCATTTGCATATAGAAGAAGGGGAGTTCGTGGCGTTGGTTGGCCCTTCAGGTTCCGGTAAATCCACACTCCTTAATATGATAGGTGGATTGGATGAACCAACAACTGGAAATGTCATTATTGATGATGTGGAAATTACAAGCCTTCCCGAAAATAAATTGATAGATTTCAGACTTCACAATATCGGTTTTGTGTTTCAATCTTTTAACCTAATTCCAGTGCTTACAGCTAAAGAAAATGTTGGTTTTGTATTGCAGTTACAGAATATTTCAAAAACAGAAAGGGAAAAAAGGGTCATGCAATTGTTAGAAGAAGTTGGATTGGAAGATAAAGTAAATAGCAAACCAAGTGAACTTTCAGGAGGCCAGCAACAGCGTGTGGCGGTAGCAAGAGCACTGGCATCCAAACCTAAAATTATTCTTGCCGATGAGCCAACTGCGAATTTAGACTCAAAATCCGCAGCAAATTTATTGGACATCATGGCTAAACTCAATAAAGAAGAAAAGATTACTTTTTTGTTTTCCACCCATGATATGAGGGTAATAAAAAAAGCAAGAAGAGTAATAACCCTTGTTGATGGTAAAATAGATTCTGACGTGGAACAAATTCCAAGTTAGTGATTATGGGACAATTTCTTAAAATAGTACTTGTTATTATTATTCTGAGTGGTTTTAGGGTAAATTCCCAAGAGGATGAAACCAAAACATCCTTAACTGGTTATATAAAAAATCTACATGAATTTAGTTTTGTTGATAAGTTAGAACAAATACAATGGACAACCTTATTGCATAACAGACTTAATTTTAAATATATCCCTTCTGATGAAATTACCTTGAGATTAGAGTTAAGGAATCGTATTTATTATGGGGAAGGGGTAAAGAACACTCCATTTTTTTCCGATGTGCTTTCACGGGATGAAGGATGGGTTGATCTTTCCTGGAATATAATCAATGATGGCAATATGGTTTTTAACTCAACGATCGATAGGGTTTTGATAAACTATACTAAAAATAAATGGGATATTACTTTGGGAAGACAGCGTGTTAATTGGGGAATGAATCTGGTGTGGAACCCCAACGATATTTTTAACACCTATAATTTTCTTGATTTTGATTATGAAGAACGGCCAGGTAGTGATGCGGTCCGCTTGCAATATTTTTTGGGTGATTTTAACAAAATAGAATTGTCTGCTAAAATAGGTAATAGTAAAGATGACCATATAGTAGCTGCAATGTATAAATTCAATAAATGGTCTTATGACATTCAGTTAATAACAGGCATTTATCAGAAAGATTGGGTCATTGGTACTGGTTGGGCGGGCAATCTAAAAAATGCTGGTTTTAAAGGTGAGATTTCCTATTTTTTACCCTATGAAAGTTATATTGACTCTGAAAATGATATTAGCGCCTCCATTTCAGTAGATTATGGTTTTAAAAAAGGCCTTTACATAAACGGATCTCTATTGTATAACAGTACTGCCAATGATTTATCTGGAAGTATGGAAAATCTAATTTTTGCAAATGTTACCGCAAAGAATTTAATGCCATATGAATATTCGGGATTTTTACAATTCTCAAAGGAATTTAACCCAGTGTTTTCTGCCTCTTTGAGTGCTATTTATTCCCCTACCAATCAATCTGTAATAGCAATCCCTACTTTTAAATATTCTGTTGCCACCAATTGGGAGCTTGACTTTACAGAACAATCATTCTTCGAATTTGATGAGTACAAGAGCCTTGGCCATAGTTTCTTTGCCCGATTGCGTTGGAGTTTTTAATTATCATAACTTAACTCCAAATGCCAAATCCCCAGCGTCCCCTATACCGGGAATAATGTATCCTTTACTGGTCAATTCATCATCTATAGCTGCAATCCATAAATGGGTGTCTTCTGGAAAGACACTTTTCACATATTCAACACCATCTTTTGAGCCAATTACCGATATAATATGTATCTTTTTGGGCGTACCATGGGTCTTTAGGGCATTAAGTACATTCTCTAAGGTCTTACCTGTTGCCAGCATTGGATCCGTCAATACCAAAGTTTTATTATCAAGGGATGGGGCCGCAAAATATTTTACAATAACCTCAAAAGCATCCCCTCCTCCTGGGTGATGTCTATAGGCAGAAATAAAGGCATTTTCCGAGCTATCAAAATAATTTAAAAGACCTTGGTGCAAGGGCAAACCTGCCCTTAAAACAGAACACAAGACCAATTTATCAATAGGAAATGCAATATTTTTATTTCCAAAAGGAGTTTGGACCGCTTTGTTTTTATAATTAAGGGTCTTGCTTAATTCGTAACATAGGACTTCGCCAATACGTTCAATATTCCTTCTAAAACGCATGGAGTCTTTCTGAATATTAACATCCCTGATTTCGGCTATGAAACGATTTAAAACTGAGTATTCCGACTCAAAATGATGAATGATCATGAACTATACAATTTAGGTCTAAAATACACTTTTAAACCTAGTCATGTATCATCCATGCAATGAAATAAAAAGGAAATTATTTCTCTTTTTTTGTATAAAACCAGTAACTGATCCCCGCGGAAAAATAAAAAACATTTTCCAAATCTTCGGTGATAATTGCATCTGCAGTCGTAATGGTCGCACTACTTTGTGGGAATGCCAAAACAGGCGTAAAGGAAAAAATAAATTGATTGTGATAATATTGTAACGGAAGGCTAAGTTCAATATTCAGTAGATTGAATTTTGAGGCTTCCTGTATCTCAACCGTGCTAACAACAATAGGTTCAGAGCTCATGGAACCCTTTCCATCACCTTTTCGATTACCCAATCGACTAGTATTGTAATATTCTTGATAAAAGTATTGGGATCCTGCATTTATTGATATTGAAGGTGAAATCAGAAGATTATTATCCGCGGTATAAAAAGTACGACCTATCATCGCTCCAACAAAAATATCAGCAGAACTTTCCTTATTGAAATAACTACTGGCCGAGAGCATGACCTCAATAGCCTTAAAATCATACCCAAGCATGCCAGTTATATCACCAACCGTTTCTGATTGAACATTATAACTATCCTCATTGAAAAAATAAGCGGTTCCCGAAATGCCACCGCTTAATTTGTCGGAGTTTGACATATAACCAGCGCTGATTAAAAACAAATCTACCCTGTTCTCTTCGGAACCGGTTAAATAGGATGCAGATGCATCTGTAAAAAACCCGGATTTATCATAATATCCTATAGATGGGAAAATATAGGGTGCTGCGACTGAATCACGTCTCCCCATAAAAACCGCATCATTGATATAGCTTAAATCTGCCAGGACATATGATTTGTTTTCACTTGATTTTTCCTTGACAGATTGCTTATTGTTTTGAGCTAGGAGTCCAAAATGCAAACTGGACAGTAAAAGAGCATAAAGTATGAATTGTTTTTTCATGACTATAGTTTTTAAACGTCGAAAGAAAAGGGTTTTGCCTTGACGCTACCGTCAGGGCAAAACCCTCGACATCTTTATTTAGAGCTCTTTTTTCCTTTTTTCATTGGAAGATTAGGTTTAGTAACACCTGTTTTTTTGATCATCTTCTTGTTGGCCTGTATGTTTTTTTGAACCATCATTTTTCGATGTTGATAGGTATTTTTAAAAACTTTTCCATCCATATTCAAACATTCACCATCTTGAAGTTTTAACTGCTTACGATCCCTAGTTTGATAAGTACCGTCAGGGTTAACAGTTCCACCATCTGCAAGTTGAAATTGTGACTGTAATTTGTTTTGCGATTGATTTTTGATCTGGTACATTTCGCCATCAACCAACATATATTGCATACGGTTTTGATTACGCTCTTGAACTTGGGTCTGGTTTAAACCTTTATTCTCCTGATTAACTTTGTAGCGATATTGGTATTCATTCTGATATTTAATTCCATCGGCATCCAAACACTCCCCATCATGTAAACGTAATCTGTCACGGTCTCTAGTTAGGTAAGAACCATCGGGATTTATAACGGTTCCATCATTTAAGGTCAAAGGATCCTGTAACCGTATATGATCACGATCTCTAATTTGGAGGACATCACCATCCACCAACATGACACGGTCTTGATCTTGAACTCTGTCCTGATCTAGATCTTGGGCTGTTAGCGCAGTAGTTCCTAGAACTACAAATGCTGCTATTAACATTCTTTTTTTCATGGTATTATATATTTAAATTATTAATGTGTGTTAATTCGTATTAATCAATTTTACAATCATATTATTTTGTATTTATTTAGACCTAGACTGCTTACGATAGTTTGAAATAAAATGTTAAATATTTCATATTTGTATGTTTTGATAATCCATTATATTTTTCACAACCTTTTAAACTTGACGTCATTTTTAATTATGGCTCAAAATTATTCTTTGAAAAGTAGCCATAACATGATTCTAATCATGTAGCCCCAATAATATCAAGGGTTAAGCGATTTTTTTTGTAACAAATGTTACTTATAAAAAAGACACTCACCTAAATGGTGAGTGCCTTTATCAACAACCAAACAAAAATTGATCTCGGGGGAACTATCAATTAATTATTAGGATCAATGGGTCTCTAAAAAAGATTATTGACCACATTTTTCGCTATTATCATTTACGATTAAATTATAATTCTCAATGGTTAAAAATTGTGGTGTATAGGAAGCACCTGAATTTTCCAAACCCCTAACAAAACTTCTCAAGTGATTACGAGAACCACACTGCAAACTTTCAAACACTATTTTAATGTCGACATTCGAAGTTGCTTTGATATAGTTTTCGAGGTCAACAATGTCAAGATCTTCGATAGTTGCGCCTACCTCAAGCGCATTCATCCTATCAATCTGACCTTTTTCAACAAACTGATTATAAAAATCCTGCAATTCTTCATTATTGAACTCCCCATCGGGTAAAATAGTATACTCAATATTATATTGAACCAATAATTTGGCTACGGCATTCATATGGGATTGTTCGCTTAACTTTATGTTGGCAAATTGATCAATGCCCCATAATTCATCCAAATACTTATAAGTGTCCCGGGCCAATTTTTCCTCCTCCAACATAAATAACAATGCGTTTATATCTTCTTCTGAATCAACCGAGTTTACCAATGCTTCTTCCTCTGACAAATTTGCATCATTATCGCTACAGGCTATGAACAAACCAAACGTTAGAAACCCAAACAATATAAGAGGTCTTTTAACTATTCTATTAAATTTCATGTCATCTTTTCTTTAAAATCTGAAATAAATTTCCGAAGAATGAATGTAAACCACAGTCACTTTTGTTACAGTAAGAAGCACTCTTCTTTTGAAAGAGTGCTTTTTCAACAACCAAACAAATCAATGAAAATCAAACATCAATGATTAACATTGCGGGTTCCCCCGTGGACATCAGCAACAATGACCAATATTTTTAAACTCAAGTAAATAAACTTGAACTGTTCTTTCTTAATTTACCGTAAAGTTGAGGCTTAAATAAAAATTATACTGCAACAATTGTTACATAAGATAACAATCATAAGACTTGAAGTATCCATGACTGGAATGCAACTTTGATTGCATATTAAAATAAATTTTTCAGATTTAACTAAATGTGACAAAAGTCACCTTTTAAAACAAAATAGAAATATACTTTTGCCAAGTGAAAATATCGAGCTTACTTATTTCAATTCTATTCCTGGTAATAACTTTGGCCAATAGCCTAAAGATTGCAGGTACCATAGGATACTATGCAATTTTCACTGAGGACTTCATAGAAAATTATTGCGTTAACAAAGAACGACCAGAACTGAATTGTGACGGCAAATGCGAGCTTTCGAAAATGCTGATGAAGGAAACAAGTGATGATGCCCCACCGATTAATCTTGATTTGCTAAAAACGGAAAACATCTTATTCTTAGCGTCTTCTGTTTCTTTTGATTTAAATTACCAATCTGAAATTAGGATTACCAATCCACAGTACATAAATCTCTACGACTTTAGTTTCACACAAAAAACGATACAACCTCCGGAGGTATAATCTTCCAATTCGTTTTATTTCGCTGATTTGCATTCATGCAGAGGATCAGCTGTATTTCCAATTATAAATTATAAGATTCAATGATGAACTTAAAACATCTTTTGATGGCTGTTATCATATTTTCAGCCTACCATATAAATGCCCAAAATTTCAAAGGGCAAATACTTGACCAAGAAACCAACGAACCTATTCGGGAATCCCATATTTATGTTAACAATAGAGTTTTGACCTACTCTGACGAAAAGGGAAATTTTGAATTGACCATTCCTGAAAAAGGAACAATTTTGAAAATTTCATTTTTAGGTTTCAAAGGGATTTCACAATTCGTACAACCCCAAAATGCTGTCAAAATTTTCCTTCTCCAAGAGGCACCTATAACTATATCAGGAGTAATAGTAACCGGTAATTCCAAAACCGACCCCGTATTTACGGTTGAGACCAATGATTATGTGAAGAAAATAGTACAGCCCAGAAATGTGGCCGACCTTTTCAATGATGTAAACGGATTTTCATTGATAAAGAGGGGTAATTATGCCAATGATCCAAGTTTTAGGGCTTCGCAATACGAACAGTTGAATGTGCAATTCGATGGTGGCACTAAAGCTATGCATGCCTGTCCTAACAGAATGGACCCAATAACGACACATGTTATCCCAGAAGAAATCGAAAAAATCGAAATCATTAAAGGTCCGTACACCGTTCGTTACGGAGCCACATTTGGTGGTATTGTGAATATGGTGACCCAAGTACCGGATGCCAATGATTATGGCCTTCACGGCAGTGTGCATGCCGGATATGAAAGCAATGGGGGCTCGTTGGTTTCAATGGCCCGTCTGCAACAAGCTACTAAAAATTATGATATTGTTGGTAATATTGGCTTTCGCGATTTTGGAAATTACGAAGATGGTGATGGCACTGAAGTCCCATCATCCTTCCGTAGTTTAGATTATGGGGTTAAAGCAGGATTCAATTTCAACCAAAATCAACGATTACAGGCCCATTGGAGGCAATCATTCGGCAGGGATGTGCTACACGCTGGCCTGCCTATGGATACCGATTTAGATGATAGCAGTATTCTTTCTTTTGATTATAAGTTAGATGGATTAAGTGGGAAGCTTAAAAATGTGGATGCAAAGATTTATTATAGTTATGTAGATCATATAATGAGCAATAAGAACAGACCAAGTTTTATGATGACAGATGCGGTTTCAGCCATTAATGCAACCACGACTGGTGGAAAGGTTGAATTCAAGCTAAAACCGAGTGAAAAATTCACGCTCTTTACAGGGATTGATGCAATACATATCGCTAGAGACGGGGAACGCACCCGACTTGTAAAGCGCAATATGATGGGACCGTTGCAAACACCATTAACATTTATTGACAAAGTGTGGCAGGACTCTTACATAAATGATATTGGTCTTTTTGCTGAAGGCAAGTATCCTTTGACAGAGAACACTGTTCTAACAACCGGATTTCGCTATGATTTGGTGACTTCTGAAATAAAAGATCCAGAAGCCGATTTTGCTACCCTATATCCAAATCTGGATAAAAGAACCGAGCATAATCTGAGTGGAACTGCATCCATAAAATATGCACCCTCCAATCAATTCATAATGGAAGTCGCTTACGGAAGAGGTATACGCTCAGCGAACATGATCGAACGCGTCATAAACCATTTTACCGTAGGTCAGGATTCCTACGAATACATTGGTAACCCTAATTTGGACGCCGAAGTGAATAACCAGTTTGAAATTGGTTTCAAGGGTAAGGTTTCTTTCTCCGATACGTCTCCTGACCGTTTTAACTATAGCAGTTCGTTCTACTATTCTTTATATGAAAACTATATCGTAGCGGTAATCGATGAGACCCAAACCCGAAAGTTCATGCCAACCACCCCCCCTATTTATCCTAAGGTATTTAGAAATCTAGATAAGGCTTACAAAACAGGTTTTGAAATTTCCGCTGGAGTGGATTTTCTTAACTATTTCAATTTCACGACTGAATTGGCTTATGTGTATGCCAAAAACAAAGACATGAATGAATCCTTACCTCTGGTACCCCCATTGATAACCCGATTTAAATTGGGATTCGAAAAGGAGAAATTCTGGGTAAATGCCAACTATACCTTAACCTCAAAACAGGATAATATATCTGAATCTTTTGGTGAAACCTCAACGCCTAGTTATAATGTAATGGACCTTCGTCTAGGGGTCGTTCCTTTCAAGAACCTTACATTAGGTGTTGCTGCTTTGAATGTGTTGGATGAGACCTATCACAACCATTTGAATTTCTCATTCAACAATCAGGCAGATTTTGGAAGATTGCCCATCAATGATCCAGGAAGAAACCTATCTGCATTTGTTCAGTACAAATTCTAGAAAACAATAGCGGGGACATATGTCCCCGCTATTTATTTATAAAAATATTACTTATTATTTAGCAAACTTATATCCAATACCAACCATGATCATATCCGTGGTCATATCATAGGAAACTTCACTACCTGGAATTGCACCATAAGGAGGATAATTTTGAATAAACATCGGGTTCAATATTTGTCCTGTTGTTTTATCACCGCTAGCCCCATGATGATATACGGCATCCAAGGAAAGGTTTTCACTGACTTCATAGCTGAATCCTAACTGGAATGCGTTTTTAATAATCGCCGTTGCAGGGATATTAAAAAATGCTACTTCTTCAGGAATTGGATTTGAACTGTAAGTGTAGCCTAAACGCAATGGTAATTTGTCAATACCTTTATATTGAATACCTGCGGATATTATGGAAATATTTTCCCATCCAAAACCAGATACAGAAGCTGTTGGTGTCCAGCCTGTCTCAGAGAATCCATCGGTATTTTCATAATCTACCATTCTGTAATCCAAAGCTAAATCAAGATCACCCAAAGAATATCCTAAACCAAGTGATAAGATTGCAGGATAATCCATTTGAAATTCATTATTAGAAGTCGAATTATCCAAATAGGTATTCTCAAATTCGAATTTGCTAAACTTTTGGGTTGTTTTGTATGAAGCACCTGCTTTAAATCCTGTGCCAGAATCAAAGAATAAACCAAATTGAGCTCCAAAACCAGTCGCTCTTCCTGTGTCTGTAGAAGGATAGCCTGCTGCAGTGGGATTTGCAGTAGGATTAGGTATTAACTCCAATGCAGCATAATTAAAAGTAGGCTCTACACCTATCGAAAACTTATCTGATAATTCATAAGCCCAAGTAAAACCAACCTGCAATAACATATAATCCGACTCGATTCTACCAAATCCACCCATGCTTTGTGGCATATTTATGGGGTTAGTAGTGCTTTCCGGAAATGTAACCCCAAAACCACTAATACCAAATGCAGAGGCGCCAAAAGTATGCTTACTACCTTCCTTTCCCCAAACCATAGCTAAAGCTGGCATAGGAGAAATACCTCTATCATCTTCAGTATTGCCACTGAAGAAATTTCCTGTTGGTTGTCCACTTGAATCAAACTCGGGAACAGTTGAAAATAATTCAGGTGAAGAAAAGAATAAACCAATATCAAACTTTAATATTTTATCATCAAATGTTGATATTGCAGCAGGGTTCCACTGTAGTGCCCCGGAAATATCCAAAGGTTGGGCTGTTGAAGCACCCCCCATTGACATATTGACCGCGCCGACACCTTGCATAATGTGACCAGCCTGGGCCAAAGCCGCCGTAGCAAAAAGTAAAAACGAAAAATTTAAAATTGATCTTCTCATAATGTTTGAATTTATGTAACGCTTGGTTTAAATTAACAATTGAATTAAAAAAATTACTTAACCAACAAATGTTACCGATTAAATATTTAAAATCCATGCAAATTTAGAATCCATACGGTTGAAGATTTATGACAATTATCATAGAATGGAATTTGCAGTTGAATATTGTTGATTTCATTGCAAATTTATATTTCCGTTTCTAAACATTATAAAGTAAGTTATTGTATATCAATGCATTAATTATTTTGCTTATGTAACAAAAGTTACAAAAATGTAATGCTTTTATGACAAATGTCATAAAAAAGCATGGTACTCTAGGGTAATTTTGTCCCCAATAAAGAATAAAGAGAGTTTATTATCAAATTCAAACCATAATTAAATGAAAAATCTAGTGATATTGGGTGCAGGTACGTCAGGTACAATGATGGCAAACCATTTAGTGAAAAAATTACCAAAAAAGGAATGGCAAATAACCATAGTTGACCAATATAAAACCCATTATTATCAACCTGGATTTTTATTCCTTCCTTTTGATATTTATACAGAGGACCAGGTAAAAAAAGTTGGTAAAAAATTCATTCCTAAAGGGGTTAATTATATCCAAAAGAAAATTGAACAAATTTTTCCTGAAGAAAACAAAGTTCAATTAGAAGATGAAAAGTTGCAATATGATATTTTAATTGTTGCAACAGGCTGTAAAATTGCGCCACAGGAAACTGAAGGAATGAAAGGTGAAAACTGGCATAAAAATGTATTTGATTTTTACACCTATGAAGGTGCTTTGGCATTAAGGAATAAATTAAGGGAATGGGAAGGTGGTAAAATGGTAGTTCACTTTACCGAAATGCCCATTAAATGTCCTGTAGCACCATTGGAATTCATTTTCTTGGCCGATTCTTATTTCACAAAGAAAGGAATGAGGGATAAAGTAGACCTAACTTATGTTACCCCACTTGGAGGTGCATTCACAAAACCAAAAGCTACAGCCGCCCTTGGTCATTTAATGAAAGAAAAAAATATTAAGGTCGTTACAGATTTCAATATTGAAAGCGTAGATAATGAGACCAATCAAATAATTGATTTTGGTGAAAGAAAGGTTGACTTTGATTTACTTGTAACAGTACCAACTAACATGGGCGATGAAGTAATAGAACGTTCAGGTATGGGAGATGAATTGAATTTTGTGCCTACACATAATAGTACCCTTCAATCAATAGATCATGAAAATGTATTTGTAATCGGTGACGCTACCAATGTACCTGCATCCAAAGCTGGCTCAGTTGCACATTTTGCATCTGAAACTTTGACTGATAACATTTTATTGTATATTGATGGTAAACCTTTAAAAGAGGAATTTGACGGCCATGCCAATTGTTTTATTGAAACTGGCAAAAACAAGGCCTTGTTAATTGATTTTAACTACAAGTACGAACCGTTAGAAGGCACTTTCCCAATTGCAGGTATTGGCCCACTAAAGCTTTTAAAGGAAAGTATATTCAATCATTGGGGTAAATTAGCTTTTAGGTGGATTTATTGGAATATGCTTTTGAAAGGGATACCCATACCAATGGTTAGTAGAAATATGAGTTTAAAAGGAAAAAAAATAAATTAATAACAATAAAACAAATATAATTATGGAATCAGTATTAGCAGGAATCAAAGTTGATTTATCGGAAGATGGATACCTTAAGGATATGTCTCAGTGGAATGAGGATATTGCAAGGGAAATAGCTAAGGAAATAGATATTGAATTGACTGAAAAGCACTTTGAAGTGTTACATTATTTACGTGAAAAAACGAAAGCTGGTGAAGCATTGACTATCAGGAAAGTTGGTAAATCAGGTATTGTTGATATTAAGGAATTATATAAATTGTTTCCAAAAGGGCCTTTAAAATTCTCCTCAAAAATAGCAGGTATCCCTAAACCAACAAGCTGTATATAGTTAACTTTATTAGTAGTTTTTAATAATTAATAAGAAAAAAATGGAAACAAAAGAAATAGAAATTAAAAAAGAAAAAAAAGAAAAAAAACCTTTAGAGAAAGTATGTATTATATGTGCTAAGGGAAGTTTAGAAGATGTTTATGCTACGCTGGTTATGGCTAACGGAGCTGTAATGGAAGGAATAGAAACTAATATGTTCTTTACTTTTTTTGGTCTTGAAGGCATTACCAAAAAATCAATGAACCACTTACATACTGCAACAACTGGTAACCCGGCAATGAAAATGCCCGGAGGTTTACCATTCCCTACAATGCTTGGCGGATTGCCAGGAGTAGAAACTGCGGTTTCAGGCATGATGAGAAAACAAATGGAAGCGTTGGATATGCCTCCTGTAGATGAATTTTTAGAAATGATCACTGCAGGTGGTGGAACTATTTACGCTTGTAAATTGGCCGTTGATATGTTCAAATTAGAAAAAAAGGATTTGTCAGATGAAGTAGATTCAATTATCACTATTGGTGAATTTTATGAATTGTGTGATGGAGACAGAACGCAAATCATTTTTACATAAAAATATTTTAACTATTGGTGATTTCTAAAATAGAGAAAGGCTTACATCTATTATTTATATTAGCGTACTATTATAACTAAATATTCAATTAAAAATGGGGGGCTTAGGCCCCCATTTTTTTCATCAAAAAAACATCTATTTCAAAGTAGACTTTCTTAATTTAAATAGATTTAGAAATTGCAGATCCTAATCCTAATTCAACAATACTTTTCAAAGGAATTTTAAAATGTGAAATAATATATTCTTGATCTTTTAATGTAATATTTTAATAACCCAAAGTGGATTACTGTAACATTTGTTACATTAGGAAAGCATTAAAATTGTTTATTTTTGAGATTAACAACTTCAATCAATAGAATGAAAAGACGAAACTTTGTAAGGAATGCTACTTTAGGCACCATTACTACCATTATTGGGGCCGATATCGTTTTTGCCAACGTTATGCCAGCAGGGTACAAACCTTTGGCATTTCAGGATCCAGACCCTTTTAAAATGTTCAATAAGGATAAGGGAATGGTAGTACTGAACGATAAACCTTGGAACATTGAAGCCAAAGCCCACTTATTGGATGATAAAATAACACCCAATAAATTCATGTTCATTCGTAACAACGGACTCATACCTGAAGATATTAATGTAAGTACTTGGACATTGACCATTGATGGTGAATCGGCCAAACAAAGTAAAACATATTCCCTCTCTGACTTAAAATCGAAATTTCCCCAGCATACCTACCAATTAACCTTGGAATGCGGGGGTAATGGCCGTAGTGAATTTGATCCACCTGCTAAAGGAAACCAATGGACCATAGGAGCTGTATCATGTGCAACATGGACAGGTGTTAGATTACGCGATGTTCTCGAAGATGTAGGAATCAAGAATGATGCGGTCTATATTGGTTATCATGCCACAGACGTACATCTAAGCCGGGATCCTAAAAAAGAACCCATATCACGTGGCGCACCTATGCCAAAAGTTTTACAGGATGAGACCTTGCTTGCATTTAAAATGAATGGTGAAGATATTCCCCTGGCACATGGCTATCCTTTGCGTTTGGTGGCAGGGGGCTGGCCAGCTTCTGTTTCGGGTAAATGGATTAACCGTATAAGTGTGCGAAACGTGGTACACGATGGTACTAAGATGACCGGAGATGCATATCGCGTACCCTGTAATCCCGTGGCCCCTGGCGACAAAGTAAAAGATGAGGATATGTGTATCATAGAATCGATGCCAGTTAAATCATTGATTACCTATCCTAAATCAGGAGCTACGATCAAACAAGGTGAAAAATTGAATATTAGAGGACATGCATGGGCAGGTGAACTTGAAGTTTCGAAAATGGAATATTCAATTAATTTTGGTTCAACTTGGAAAGAATGTCCTATTGAAAAACCTGCTAACCGATTGGCATGGCAACATTTTACCGCCAACGTGGATTTTCCAAAAAAAGGTTATTATGAGGTATGGGCGCGGGCAACAGATTCAAGGGGCATCAGCCAACCTATGCTCCTGCCAGGATGGAACCCTAAAGGATATCTGAACAATGCCTGCCATAGAATTGCCGTAAAGGTTGTATAACTATGGAAGATCACAAAAAATTTAAGCAACAGGTCAGGGCAATATATCGCCTATTCGTTGGATTGTTTGCATTATTTGCCATTACTGCAATTACTATCCTCTATCTTTTATCAAATCCGACCTTGTTTCAGAAAAAAGAACAAAAACAAGAATATGTTGTTGTTCCTCAGGAAGATGATTTTGATAAAATTGAAAATGGCATTCATGTTCGTACTGGACTTGTTGATGCTGAAGGTTTAATGACCGTGGTAAATAATTGCACCAACTGTCATTCTGCACTTTTGGTTACACAGAATAGGATGAATGAGGAGCGTTGGATCAGTACCATACGATGGATGCAGGAAACGCAAAATTTATGGGATCTTGGCAAGAATGAGGAGATAATAGTGAATTATTTGGTTACGAATTATCCTCCTGTTAAAAAAGGAAGAAGAGAGATACTAAAAGATATTGAGTGGTATCAACTCAACTAGTAATTATAAAAAAATAAACATTATATAAATTAAATTAATTAACGATGGAAAAATACATAGATGCTTTTGTGAACTCTTTATTGGGCAGTGTAGATTGGACTTGGAAATCAATTTTATTCGATGTGCCTTGGTACACTAATTACTTCTGGGGACTTACCGTCATATCACTAATTGTCTGGGGATTGGAGATTGCTTTCCCTTGGCGCAAAAACCAATCGATAATCAGAAGGGATTTTTGGTTGGATGGTTTTTATATGTATTTCAATTTTTTCCTTTTCGCCATTGCAGTAAGCGGTTTCTACAAATTATTGGGGGTATTGTTTAACGATATGGGTATTTCTTCGAATAGCCTTACTATTTTAGATCTTTCAGCCTTACCAATGTGGGGTCAATTACTGATCTTCTTTATAATACTTGACTTTGTACAATGGTTTACCCATGTGCTACTTCATAAGTACTCTTGGTTATGGAAATTCCATAAGGTGCACCATTCAGTAAAGGAAATGGGTTTTGCGGCACATTTACGCTACCATTGGATGGAAAACATTATTTATAAACCCTTAAAAACATTAGGGGTAATGGTATTGGGAGGTTTTGAACCAGAACAAGCATATATAGTACATTTTGTAGCAATTACCATTGGTCATTTGAACCATGCCAATATTAAAATAACATGGGGACCACTGAAGTATATCTTTAATAATCCGGTTATGCATTTGTACCATCATGTATATGACCTACCAAAAGGCACTTATGGTGTTAACTTCGGGATTAGTCTAAGTCTTTGGGATTACATTTTTAAGACCAACTATATACCAGAGGATAGTGGTACCATTGAATTAGGTTTTCCTGGGGACGATAAATTCCCTAAAGATTTCATTCATCAAAACATCTATGGCTTCGGTAAAACAAAGAAAGGTTAATAAAATTCAATACCAATAAAAAACATTTTAAGGTACAGAATTGGTATCAAAATTTATGCTCCATATACCACGAACTTGACCCACATTATATCCCGTGGCCTTATCCAAAGGATATAGTTTTTTCAAGGCACTTAAGGTTTCAGGGGTAATTTGTTCATTGGGTATGCCATGACATTGTAAGCACATGGCATTGGTTGTTATTGGGTAATAGAAGTTGACTTCCCCATTCAGCTTATCCACAATGGGTTCAACATCCATGACTTCTTCTTTTTCGACTAGTTTTTTGAAGGCAGCAATATGGCCAAGCTCCTTTTTATTTGCTAAATTATTGGGGTTTCGGGGTTTATCTGAAACTCTTTTTATGATGGCGTTGTGCATAACCGACATACTATCGGTAAGTTTCATGGCCTGAAGGTTACAAAACTCCATGGCACCAACAGTCCCCTTTTCCTCTATTGCTTTCATTAAATTCTTCCCCAATAGGGCTTTGGTCGATAAGGCGTATTTTAAACCTATTTCAGAATAATCGTCCGTTACCGAATTCTGACCCGAACGCTTTCGCATTTGTTTTCCATTACCATTGCCTTTACCCATTCCTTTTCCCATCCCCATTCCTTTTCCCATTCCTTGGCGGTGTTGGCTTTGAAAATGTTCCTCAAACCATTCAGGTTGCTCAATATCATAATCGTAAAGATATTCGGCTATGAGTCGAACATTTTCTTCTGATGTGGGTAGGTAGGGCATTACTCCAAAACGATCTACAGCACCGAACATTTTTGATTTTTCCAAGGAAGGTTCTTTTATCCATATTAAAATATCATTGATAAACTCTTCCTTGGTTTGGCCTCCCATAAGATATCGCCTTTTAATTGCAATCATTGGAGGGGCAAGCCGGTTTTCTTCGGGAGTGGTTGCATTGTGACAAGTGTAACAAAGTGTTTCCATTAATTTTTTGCCTGGAGGATGTTCAATATTGGCCTGTAACTGAGCATTATCCGAAGGCTTTTCAATTTTTGTATAATCTGGATTCTTGGCATCTTTACAGCTTGCAAAAAACAGGAGTAAAAATAAAATTGATATACCTTTCATTGTTTAGACATTTTTCCAGTGGCACAACTTACAAATGATTTGGCTTTTGAAGCCAGGCTATTTTTACTATCGACCGAAGGATATCCCAATTCTTTCAGCCTATCTTTCACCATTAAAGAATCATTGGTGTTTTGGTAAGTGAACGACACCATTGAAGTGTCTGGTTCAACTTTAACCTCAGAGATGTTTTCCAATTCCGATATTTTTGAAGTTATCGTCTTTGCACAACCACCGCATTTTAAATTCTGTACAATTATAGTTGCTTTCATTTTTCTTTTTTTCTAATTGATTCCTATATAAAAGCTATTGAACTCATTACCAATGCATATAACCACCCTTTAAATCATAAACTTTTTCAAAACCCATAGCTAATAATTTTCGCGCCGCTGTACGACTACGACTTCCTGTTCTGCAATACATATAAACCGGTTTGTTTTTATCCAATTTCTCAAAAGATTGTTTAAAATTTCCTCCATGAAAAAGATCTATGTTAATGGCTTTGCCTATATGTCCACTACTATACTCACGAGCGGTTCTAACATCTACCAGTTGGGTCTTTTTATTCTTTATTGCAGCTTTGAACGCAGATTTATCCAAAACCTTGAATTTGTCTGGGTCTAAGGGTTTTCCCCCGAAAAGTGAACTTAAAAATGACATAAGCTATATTTTTTTATTATTATGTTAGATTTATTTTTTAAAATGGGGGAACGGTCATTTTACTCATGATCATTCCCCCATAAACAACCAACTAAAAACAATTTTAATTTTATTACACCTTTAGTTTCCAATTGAAAAACAGCAAGTGCCAAACATCCTCTAAGGATTTGTTTTATTCACATTAATTACTGCTTATAGTCTATGCTATAAAATTATAAACCTTTAACTCAAAGTACGGTAACATAGGTTACAAAACTCAAATATTACCCATAAAAAAGACTGATAAACATCAGTCCTTTTTTTTATGAATTAATTCAAAATCCCATAATATTTAAAATAACGATAAAGTCCTATTTTTAACTATATGTCGATTATTTTTATTTGGTTTCTATGAAGTTCTATTTTTCCCATATTTTCCAACTTTTTAAGCAAACGCGAAATTACCACGCGTGACGTATGCAATTCATAGGCAATTTGTTGGTGGGTGGTGTTTATTAATTTATCATGGGTTACCCTTGCCTTGTCTTTTAGATATTTTAAAAGACGCTCATCCATTTTAAGAAATGCTATGCTATCAATGGTTTCGAGCATTTCATTTAATCTATTATGATAGCTTTGGAGAACAAAATTTCGCCAGCTGCTATATTTCGCCAACCATTCTTCCATTTTTTGAACAGGGATCATGATTAATTTTGTATTGGTTTCAGCAATGGCCCTGATCTCGCTTTTTGTATGTCCCATACAGCAAGTTAGTGTCATAGCACAAGTATCACCATTTTCCAAAAAGTACAATAGTAATTCATCCCCTTCACCATCTTCCCGAAGTACTTTGATAACACCTGAAACAAGCAGCGGCATAGATTTAACATAATCCCCTATTTCCATTAACTTATGACCTTCGTGTATTTCCCTGTAGGTGCCAGCTTGGTTAATTTCATTGATAAGGGCTTCTTCAAAAAGATGTCCGTAGTTTTCCTGTAGTTCTTTTAACATAAAATTGTTGTGAAGATTACCTATTGTAAATATATCCCACCAAAAATAACCACCTATTTTCAAATTAAAAATGATTATGGTGATTACTTTTTAAATTACCCTTTATTTTTAATTTTGATTTAGTATCCTTAGCTTAATGAAAAATCTACCCAAATTAAATAAATGTTGGACTATTCAAAAATAAAGATCACCCCGGAACAAGCAGAGGAATTGGTTTTGGATTTGTACAAAATTAAAGGGATTGCTTCTTCCCTACCCGGTGAAATCGATTTTAATTTCAGGATAAAAGTCATAAATTCGGAAGGTTTTATCCTAAAGGTTTCACGACCTAATGAGGACGAAAACTATTTGGATTTTCAACAAAAATTGCTTCAATATGTAGCAAATACAAATTCCGATTTGATTGCTCCCAAGGTAATTCTGGATAAAAAAGGTTATCCAATTTCGGAGTATAAAGATGATTCGGGAAACCTTAGAAAAGTTAGACTTCTTTCTTGGGTTTTAGGTAGGATATGGAGTTCCGTGAACCCACAATTAGATGGCCTACGTCAAAGTTTGGGGGAACAATGTGGAAAACTCACTGCGGCCCTAGTGGGTTTTGACCATCCTATGGCCCGCCGTGAATTCGAATGGGATATTGCACAATCACTTTGGACCAAAAAACATTTGGATTTATTTGTAAACGATGAAAAAGAGATCATTGATTACTTCCAAAATAAATTTGCGAAGGGACATGATTCTTACCAGAAGTTAAGAAAGGCCATAGTACATAACGACGCCAATGACAATAACGTGATCGTTTCCTCAGACTTAATCGATCCCCAAGTAAAAACATCCATAGATTATGGCGATTCGGTTCATACACAAATCATAAACGACTTGGCCATTGCATGTGCATATGGCATTATGAACCATAATGATCCTTTACAGGCCGCATTGCCTATTGTAAAAGGCTATCATAGTACTTTTCCGCTTTTAGAAAATGAATTGGAACACCTATATACTGCAATTGCCATACGATTGGTGATTTCGGTTACAAAATCTGCTTTAAACAAGGTAAAAGAACCAGGTAACGAATATTTAATGATCAGTGATAAGCCAGCTTGGGAAGTACTTAAAAAATGGCGTTCTATAAGTATTGATTTTGCACATTTCAGTTTTAGGGAAGCTTGTGGATTTAGCGCTCATCCTAATGGGAACATATTCTTTGATTGGGCAAGAAAACATAATTTCACTTTTGATCAATTGTTTCCCACAATAAATTCAAATGAAATTTTTCCTTTGGATTTGAGTGTTTCCAGTAAGTGGATCGGACATCAAAGTGATTTTAATGACCTTGATTTATTCCAATTTAAGATTGAAAAATTACAGCAAGAACATCCATCAAAACTAATAGCTGGTGGTTATTTGGAACCAAGGGCACTTTATACATCTTCAGCTTATGATAAAATTGGAAATAACGGCAGGGAAAGCAGAACCATACATTTAGGAATTGACTATTGGTTGCCAACGAATACCCCCGTTCATGCCATGTTTGACAGTGAGGTGGTAATTGCCATTAATGATGCCGGGGATAAGGAATATGGTGGTTTGGTAGTACTTAAGCATGCATTCGAAACCATTCCTTTCTATACGCTTTATGGGCATTTAACGGTGGCTAGTGCCACAAAACATGCTATTGGGGACAAATTAATGGCTGGCGACCAGATTGGGATGTTGGGCAATTTCCCCGAAAATGGCAATTGGGCGCCGCATTTACATTTTCAGGTTATGCTGTCTATTTTGGATTATAAAACAGATTTCCCAGGGGTGATTTATCACAGTCAAATTGATGTTTGGAAAAGCATTTGTCCTGACCCGAATTTGTTGTTCAAATCAGCCAATTTTAAATCCTCCAAAAGTCCAATAAATGAGGAGCTCATTGCCTATCGCATACAACACTTGGGCAAGAGTTTAAGTTTGCAGTACAAAATTCCAATAAAAATGGTTAGGGGTAATGGTCAATATTTAATGGACCAATTTGGACGAAATTATTTGGACACCGTGAATAATGTGGCACATGTTGGTCATGAACACAAGAAAGTTGTAAAAGCAGGTCAAGAACAGATGGCCTTATTAAACACAAATTCACGCTACTTACATGGGAATATAAACAACCTTGCGAAAGAATTGCTCGAGACCTTACCGAAAGAACTCAGCGTTCTACATTTTGTAAATTCTGGTAGTGAGGCCAATGAATTGGCCATTAGAATGGTGAAAGCAGCCACTGGGGAAAAAGATATTATAGCATCGGAAATAGGTTATCACGGGAATACGAATATGTGTATTGATATAAGTTCATATAAATTTGATGGTAAAGGAGGTAAAGGTGCCCCTGAACATACCCATATTTTTCCATTACCTTATGCTTTCAGAGGTAAATACAGAGGCGAAAATACTGGGGATTTATATGCTGGGGAAGTAAAAAAACAAATAGCAATTGTTCATGAAAAAGGTCGCGGGGTTGGTGCTTTTATCATTGAACCCATTATAAGTTGCGGTGGGCAAATTGAACTTCCTAAGGGATTTCTGTCAAAAGCCTATGAATATATTCGAGCAGCTGGCGGACTTTGTATATCGGATGAGGTTCAAGTAGGTTGCGGCCGAATGGGCAAAACATTTTGGGGGTTTCAATTGCACGATGTAGTTCCTGATATCGTTACAATCGGAAAGCCGCTGGGTAATGGTCATCCGTTGGCGGCAGTTGCCTGTACCCCAGAGGTTGCAGAAAAGTTTGCCAACGGAATGGAGTACTTTAATACCTTTGGGGGCAATCCTGTTTCATGTGCTATCGGCACCGAAGTTTTACGTGTTGTAAAGAATGAAAGTCTACAACAAAATGCCTTGGAAGTTGGTGAATTTTTAAAAAATGAATTGCATAAACTCGCAACTGAATTCCCTATTATTGGTGATGTTCGGGGGCAAGGGCTATTTCTTGGCATAGAGCTGGTTGATGCCGATATGAATCCCCTTGGGGAAAAGACCGATTATTTGGCCAATCGAATGAAAGACCATGGTATTTTAATGAGCACCGATGGTCCTGACCACAATGTTCTAAAAATAAAACCCCCTATCATTTTTACCAAAGAGAATGCCGAAGAATTGATTTTTTATTTAAGAAAAATTCTTGCTGAAGATTATATGGCTTGCTGATATCAATCGAATTTCATGAAAAAAATAGTATTTATTCTAATTGCCGCATTACTCTTTGCACATTGTAAAAAAGAAATTTTGGTGATTATTCCCGAGCAAAAAAACCATTTTAACCATCAAATTTTTGAAGAGAACAAGCTATCTCCAAGGGCTACTTATTTTGGTTTCGAATCTCCGAATATCGATGAAAAAAAGAATTCCAAACGATTTTTGGATTTAAACGGGGAGTGGAAGTTCTATTTTGTCAAAGACCCTAAAAAACGACCTACAACCTTTCAGAATGCACATTTCGATGATAGTGACTGGAATACAATTCACGTTCCGGCCAATTGGGAGATAGAAGGTTATGACTATCCTATTTATTTGGATGAACGCTATCCTTTTGACACTAAATGGCCCGAAGTGCCCAACGATTACAATCCGGTAGGGACCTATCGGAAGGAATTGAATTTGTCAAAGGAGTTTTTGTCCGAGGACGTTATCCTTCATTTTGCAGGGGCAAAATCGGCCATGTATCTTTATGTGAATGGTAATTATGTGGGTTACTCCCAAGGTAGCAAAACCCCCGCAGAATTCAACATTACCGAATATGTAAAAGAAGGAACCAATTTAATTGCCATACAAATGTTTCGATGGAGCGATGCCAGCTATTTAGAAAGTCAGGATATGCTCAGAATGAGTGGTATTGAACGCGATGTATACCTTTATTCACAACCTAAAGTATTTGTTGCCGATTATTACGCCTATACAAATTTGGATGATTCGTATAAAGATGGAATTTTTAAAACAACCGCCTATATACAAAACAATAAAAGCGATGTAGTTTCAAGAACCTTAAATCTGGAATTATGGGATGGGAACACCTCAATCTTCAAGCAAAAAAAGACAATCGAATTACCTAAGGATTCCCGAATTGATATCGATTTCAAGGAACTCGTAAAAGACGTGAAACTATGGTCTGCCGAGATACCTAATTTATACACCCTGCGAATTTCCTTGGAAGACCCACTGAACCCAAAAAACAACCAATATATAAATCGGAATGTTGGTTTTAAAAAAGTTGAAATAAAAAATAGCCAAGTACTGATCAACGGTAAAGCCATCTATTTCAAGGGAGTCGACAGGCATGAAACAGACCCACAAAGTGGGCACGTTATATCCAAAGAATCCATGGAACTCGATATTAAACTGATGAAACAATATAATATAAATGCGGTTCGAAGCTCCCACTACCCCAATGATCCCTATTGGCTAGACCTTTGTGATACTTACGGTTTATATGTTGTTGACGAGGCAAATATCGAAAGCCACCCATTGGCCATAGATGAAAAAACCCAGATCGGCAACGAAATGACCTGGTATAAAGCTCATTTATCCCGCACGCAGCGAATGTATTATAGAGATCGGAACCATCCTAGTATTTATTCCTGGTCATTGGGTAACGAAGCTGGAGAGGGAGAAATTTTCAGATCAACCTACAAATGGTTAAAAAAAGAGGATGACAACAGAATTGTACAATATGAACCTGCTGGGAAAGAAGATTATACAGATATATATTGCCCTATGTACCCAAAACCCGAATATTTGATAGAACATGGGAAATCAGATTCCGATAAGCCATCGATTATGATCGAATATGCACATGCCATGGGAAATTCGGTTGGAAACCTTCAGGATTATTGGGATATCATCGAAAAATACCCGAACCTCCAAGGAGGTTATATATGGGATTGGGTAGACCAAAGTCTTGAGTATAAAAATGAAAATGGGGAACCTTATTTGGCCTACGGCCAGGATTTTCATCCTGATTTGCCCACTGATGGAAATTTCTTGAATAACGGTTTAGTTGATCCATACCGAAATCCACATCCGCATTTAACCGAAGTGAAGAAAGTTTATGAGCCTGTACATTTTAAATATATATTAAATGGGGCCGTCATAATCGAAAACAAAAACTTTTTCTCTGATATATCGGACAAGGAAATACAAATCAAAGTTTTAAAGAATGGCATGGAAATAGTACGTCAAACCAATCCAGGTTTAAACGTATTACCCCAACAATCCTTACTTACCTATTTTGATAAAATTCCCACCACCTATGAACCGGATGGTGAATATATCCTTGAGGTAAGTTTACTCCAAAAAGAGGCCACAGCTTTGATTCCCAAAGGGTATGAATTGGCTTGGGACCAGTTTATTTTGAACAAAAATGTTCATGCAACCGCGGAATCATACGAACAAGGTATAGCTCTAACAATCAATTTATTGGATAAATTAATTGAAATAAAAAACGACAAAACAAATCTTAAAATTGATGCCATATCCGGCGAAATAGGCTCATGGACTTTTGAGGGAAAAGAAATCACTGACCAACCTATTCGTCCCAACTTTTGGCGCCCGCCTACCGATAACGATCTAGGAAACGGAATGGATAAATGGGCCAAAATCTGGCAGGATGCCACTTATAATTATTCAGCAAAACTCCTTGGGTTACCAAAAAAGACCGAGAAGGGAATTTCATACAACGTGTACTATACATTGCCAGGAATTGAGGGGAAGGCGCAAATAAAATATACCTTAAAAACATCTGGTAACTTATTTGTTGATTATGTATTAGAACCTAATCAGGCAGATTTACCGAATATCCCCAGAATAGGTATGTACCTTACCATACCTACTGAATTTTCCAAGGTCTCATGGTATGGGAAGGGACCTGAAGAAAGTTATTGGGACAGAAAAACCGGAGTAAAAACGGGACTTTACCATGGAAAGGTGAGCGACCAATTTCATCGCTATCCTAGACCCCAGGAAACCGGTAACAAAACCGATGTTCGTTGGATGGAGGTCGCATCGAAAAGTATAAAACTCAGAGCATCGTCAAACCAACTTTTAAATGCAAGCGTTTGGCCTTTTGCTATGACAGAATTGGATTTTAATAGCGAAGATGCTACCCTTTCAGCTTCAGGCTTGGTTCCGGTTACAAAAAAACACGGCGCGGAAATAAAAATTGGGGAAACGGTCCAATGGAATCTGGATTTTCAACAAATGGGCGTTGGTGGTGATAATTCTTGGGGAAGATTGGTACATGAAGAGTACACAATTCCAGTTAATAAGTCTTATAAATATTCATTTAAAATACAGCCTTCAAAAGTGGTAGCTGAATAATACTATCCATTCGTAGTATTTTTTTCGGGAATAGTGGTCAATCAAACCAACCACTTACCAAATCTTGTTCAGCAGAGTTTCCTCCTAAAAATTCAAATTCATTTTTTATCACATTGTGCTTGTATTCCTTGGCCCAAACTTTATGGTTTTCGACAACTTGCTTTATGGCCTCGCAGATAAAATCAACCTCGGAGTCGGTCATTATTGGATGTATTGACATGCGTACCCAACCGGGTCTTTCCATTAAACAACCTTCCAGAATTTTCTGCTCTATGGCTTTTGAAGTTAATTGATTCACATGTAACAAGTAATGCCCATAAGTGCCAGCACAAGAACAACCACCCCTGGTTTGTATCCCAAAACGATCGTTCAATAATTTGACGATTAGATTATAATGGGCATCATCAATGTAAAAAGAAAAAATACCAAGCCTGTCCTTATGTTCTTCAGCTAGAATATGAAGGTTTTTAATTTGTGTGAGTTGATTAAATATTCGCTTGTTGATTTCATGCTCCCTATCCAAAATATTTTGAACTCCGATTTTCTCCTTTAACTGTATGGCCAAAGCAGCCTTAATGGTCTGTAAAAAACCTGGGGTACCCCCATCTTCCCTAGTCTCTATATCATCAATATAATCATGGTCCCCCCATGGGTTGGTATACGTTACCGTGCCACCACCCGGATTATCGGGAATTAAATTTTTATATAATTTTTTATTGAAAATAAGTACCCCACTAGAACCTGGACCACCCAAAAATTTATGGGGAGAAAAGAATATTGCATCCAAATATTCATCTTTATCTTCAGGGTGCATATTAATTTCGACATAAGGTGCTGAACAGGCAAAATCAACGAAGCAAAGTCCGTTATTTTGATGTATCATCCTAGCAATTGTATGATAATCGGTCTTAATACCCGTAACGTTCGAGCACGCTGTTATCGATGCTATTTTAATTGGAAAATCCTGATACTTTTCCAATAGCTCTTCAAAACTTTCCAAACAAATCAAACCTTGCTCATTACAAGGTATGACCTCGACCTTGGCTATGGTTTCCAACCAAGAGGTTTGATTGGAATGGTGCTCCATATGGGAAATAAATACAACCGGACGATCTTCATCAGGAACATGGGTATGTTCTTTTAAATTTTCAGAAACCTTTAGGCCCAGTATGCGTTGAAATTTATTTATTGCCTCTGTCATTCCTGTACCTACGGTGATCAACACATCATTATCACTGGCATTTACATGTTGCTTTATTACCTTTCGGGCTTTATGATATGCCAAGGTCATTGTAGATCCCGTGAACGAAGTCTCTGTATGGGTATTCGCTACATAAGGACCTATTTCATTAAGTAATTTTTCTTCTATGGGACCATAGAGTCTACCGCTTGCCGTCCAGTCGGCATAGATGATTTTTTGAACACCATAATGCGATTTAAAAGTAGAATCAATACCGACAATATTTTTTCTAAACTGTTCGAAGTAAGTCTCCAATGCAGATTCTTGGTTGACAGTATTTGAAACTGGGCTGTTCATTTTCCTAAATTAGGTTTCAGTTTAAAACTGATGTATAATTGATTAAAAATAAGTCTATAATTTGATTAAACCAACGTAGACAAATATAGGCAAAAGAAAAAAATTTATTTATAACTTTAATTAAACACGTATCATCAAAATATAATCAAAAAAAGACGCCAATTAAAAACTGATGGATTTGTAAATATTAACAGAAGGACGAGTACCCTCTTCAACAATATTTTAATGAAACATGTAAGTACTGAAATAAACATGTGTAACATTTGTTACATAAAAAGAGCATTGTCTCAATTATATTCGGCGCAAATTAGAAGTTATGAAAAAAGATTTTGAAACTAAAGTTATTGGATGGGCCTTTATTGCTGCGGCCGTATTGTTATGGGGAGGCTGGTTTTTATCACCACACCATTTGGGAGAGTATATTGTTGCTTCTGACTTTGCCCCTATTAATGAAAATTTATGGACCTGGATCTGGATGTATCGCATACATATTTTTGGTTGGGTCTTTATGGGAATCACTATGTTTGCGTTGACCGCAATCGCAACGAAAAAACCACATCGAGTCTTGATTTACCCTGGTGCCGGCATGGTTATAGTCGGTACTTTCACATTGGCCATAGCTGCTGCTTTTTACTACACTTTTGGTGCATGGGGAATAGGGAAAACTGCTGGTAAATCGCCAGAAGAAATACAAGCTATAATGGACGGTCTTATGTATACCAACCATTATGTTACCTGTTTCGTAAGATTTGGGCGTGTCTTTTCGGGTGTTGGTTTTGTAATCCTTGGGGCTGCATTCGTAAAATGGAAACTTGTCAATGTAGCCTTGGGGTGGCTGACCATTGTAATGGGTTTTGCTGCAATGGGAATCATTATGGGTATTCCTGATAACTTCGATATTTACAAACCCCTATTTCACGTTAAAGTTATTTGGTTGGTTCTAATGGGGCTTACCTTTTTACTTAAAGGGATAAATCTTCCTGAAGACAAAGCTGAAGGTTTAACTACATAATAGCTTTAAAACGCTTTTAGTTATAATCCGTAATATAAAACTGCCAGTATAAAAAAACCTCTGTATCAACAGAGGTTTTTTACTATTATCAAATAACGCTTCCAACTAGAAAAAATCCATTAAAGCTAAAACTCCATTGTATGAAATGATACATGAAAAAATGAATGCAGTATACAATCCTATTTTAACCCATATACTTGTTTTATGATTCTTCATAATTTTCATATTACCAATTAAAAGTAATATTCCAATGATTACAACAGGCAATACAAATACATTAAAGACCTGTGATGCTATTTGCATTTGAATGGGATTGGCGCCGAATACAGGAACGATTAAAGCAAACAAACAAGCGAAAAAAGTAATAACCCGAAATTGCTTGGAACTTGTATCCAATTCCCCGGATTGATAATCTGCCACCAAAATAGGTGCAATTAATAGGCATGGAAAAATTGAGGATAAACCTGCACTTAATGTTCCAAAGAAAAACAATGTTAATGCAAATTTACCTGCCACAGGTTCTAAGGTATTCACCATATCAAGCACCTCGGTAACGGGTTGTCCCTGATGGAAAAGTGCACCGCTGGCAACGGCCATGACGGACCCACTAATAATAAACACCAAAATAGCAGCGATTATGGCATCTTTTTTTTGTTGATTTCGATTTTTTATTGTCCAACCTTTTCCTTTGACGAAAAGAGGCCTTGATAAAAAAGTTGCCGCTGCCATTGTCGTGCCCACAAAGGCCGCTACCATCATTTTACCCCCTTCTACATTAGGTACCGATGGGATTAACCCTTGTACTACCTCAATTGGTAAAGGATACACCATGAACAAGGAAATAATAAATGAAAGACCCATAATAGTTACGAAAATCACCAGAATCTTCTCAAAAAAGGTATATTTCCCGACCAGTAAAAGTGCGTACATAATAGCGATTACCACCACGGCAATTATTAATACACTTTCGTATCTAACTCCCTCAAGTTGTGGGAAATATATTAGAAATATTTCGTATATAATGTTTGCAGAGATTCCCAATATACCCATAAGGGAATTCCATTGACCAAAGGAAATTCCAATAATTATGAGTATTGCAATAACCTTACCTCCTTTGATATGCCTTTTAAAACTATAAAGTGCTGTTTCACCGGAAATCAATGCATAATTCCCGTAGGCATACATCAATAAACCGGAAAATACACAACTGATCAATAATACCCAAAGTAACTGCATGCCATAAGTACTACCGGCAACTATCATAGAAGTTACACTTCCTGTACCTATGGTATAACCAATAGCAAAAATCCCGGGACCAAAAGCCAAAATAAGTGCTAGGAATTTATTAAAGATTGATTTATTCTTTATTGATTTGTCCATAGCACTTATTTTATTTGGATTGGAATTCCTAAAGCATCATTTGATATAATGATAAATTTGTGTAAAGAGAATCTTTGGTTAGGAATTGGTCAATGTTGAAATCAGCTTCAAGGTTTCTTTTACCTTTTTTTCCAAACCTTTGTAATCCTCATTGACCAGTATTTCCTTACTTATAAGCTTGGAGCCCATACCCACACAGGTTACCCCTGCACTGAACCATCCTCTTAGATTTGATTCTTCGGTACTAACCCCACCAGTAGGCATAACACTAGTCCATGGTTGCGGACCTTTAATTGCCTTTACGAAATTTGGGCCATAAATATCCCCAGGGAATAGTTTTACAATTTCACAACCCAATTCCTCTGCCCTATTGATTTCAGTAAGTGACCCACAGCCCGGTGACCACAATACTTTTCTTCTATTGCAGACAATGGCAATATCTTCCCTTAGCGACGGGGTCACAATAAAGTTGGCCCCCATTTGCATGAACATACTTGCCGCTCCTGCATCTGTAATAGATCCAACGCCCATAATCATTCCGGGCAATTCCTTAATCGCATATTTGTTCAATTCCAAGAATACTTCAAAGGCAAAATCACCACGTGCGGTGAACTCCATAAGCCTTGCCCCACCATCGTAACAGGCTTTTAAAACTTTTTTTCCCAATTCAACATTGGGGTGATAAAACAGAGGAACCATGCCTGTTTCCTTCATTACGCCTGCTACTTCAATTCTTGAATATTGTGCCATAATTAGTTAAATTTAATTCCAATTTAATATTTTTTTAAAATCGTATTCTTCAGGTTTTTTCACATACTTTTTCGCTTCTTTATAATCAGGCTCTTTTATATAAATTAGGTGATTGATGAAAAGTTGTGCCATATCCGATTCTATATCGACCAGTCTTGGTTGCACTTTACCATTTTCATCTTCAAAATCTTTTAAGTATAAAGGAGTAATATCCCCCTTTGAATTTGCGCTAACAATACAACCTGTTATCCCTTCATCAAATAATTTTTTAACGCCTATACCTAACAAAGTGCACAAGGTTAAATCGAAAGCTATGGGATTGCAACATCTTAATTCATAACCAATTTCTACAGGTCGTGATTTAATATCCAACCCTAATTCTTTCAGCTTTACCTGCAAAAGATAGTTGAAAATATGGGACTTGCTTACGTTCCCCAATTCAGGATGACCATGATCATCGTATGTGAAATTTATCCCCGAATTCTTAATTTCATCTTCATCCATAAAATGAAAAACACCTTCACTAACCATCGCCACGCCATATTCAATTCCGCGAATTTTACTTTTGATGATTGACGAAATAATCATATTTATCAATTTATCAAACGTAATGTTTGTTTTATTGAACATTTCCGGGATGATCATCATAGGAAAATGACATGCCGAAGCAATGCCGAATGCCAAATGGCCTGCAGAACGTCCCATAGCTGATACAACAAACCAATTCTGACTAGTTCTTGCATCTTCATAAACTGTATTTCCTATTCGGACACCTTCATCTTTCGCTGTATGAAACCCAAATGTTGGATTTCTATCTGGCAAAGGTAAATCGTTATCGATTGTTTTAGGAACGTGTATGTGGGCAACTTCCAACTTTTGTTTAGTTAGATATTTTGTTAACCTACTTGCTGTTGAAGCTGTATCGTCACCACCAATGGTAACCAACAATTTTACATTGTTCTTTTTGAAAAAATCTACTTTAAAATCGCTGTCCGTGGGTTTGTGTCGACTCATTGTTAAAGTTGAGCCTCCTCGACTAAAAATTCTGTCAGCTTTGTTAAAATTAAAGACTTTAACATCAGGATTATCTGAAAACAATCCTTTATATCCATGATGTACGCCTAAAACTTTATACCCATCTTTAATAAAGGTTTTTGCTAGCGTACTAATAACCGTATTGATACCTGGAGCAGGTCCTCCACCACAAATTATTGCTATTGATTTTTTCATATATAAATAATGGTAATGGGTTAAAACCCATTACCATTGAATTTTACAATTTATCTAGCAACTCTACCTGAAGCATCGCCACCAGCCAATTTTTGGACTTCCTCTACAGTAACCAAGTTTGCATCACCCTTTATAGTATGCTTTAAACATGATGCCGCTACAGCAAAATCAAGTGCGTTCTGGTCATCTTCCGGGTATTTCAATAAGCCATATATCAAGCCTCCCATAAAGGAATCCCCTCCACCAACTCTATCAACAATATCCGTAATTTGATATTGTCTCGTTTCATACATTTTCTTGCCATCATATAGTACCCCGGCCCATGTATTATGTGAAGCTGAAATAGAACCCCTTAAAGTTGTAATCACTTTTTTGGCCCTTGGGAATTTTGCCATCATCTGCTTACAGACTGATAGGAAGGCTTCTGCTTTTACATCATGTCCCTGGGTAGTAATATCAAGTCCTTCGGGTTTAATTCCAAAATGCTTTTCGGCATCTTCCTCATTACCCAGAATAATATCACAATACGAAGTCAACTCGGTCATTATGGCCTCACGGTCACCACCGTAGTTCCATAATTTTGCGCGGTAATTCAAATCTGTTGATATGGTAATGCCCAACTTACTTGCTACTTTCACGGCTTCCAAGCAAACATCAGCGGCACCTTGTGAAATAGCCGGGGTAATGCCAGTCCAATGGAACCATCCGGCCCCCTCGAAAACCTTTTCCCAATCGATCATGCCAGGCTCAATATCACAAATTGCGGAATGTGCACGGTCATAAACCACCTTACTTCCACGGCTTACAGCGCCCGTTTCCAAGAAATAGATTCCCAAACGTTCACCTCCGAATATAATGTTTTGGGTATTCACCCCTCTCTTACGCATTTCCATTAGCGCACATTCGCCAATATCGTTATTGGGCAAACGGGTCACAAAATCAACCGGAACGCCGTAATTGGCCAATGAAACAGCTACGTTAGACTCCCCGCCTCCATAGACCACATCAAAACTAGTTGTTTGTGAAAACCTTAAAAATCCAGGAGGTGCCAATCGCAGCATGATCTCGCCAAAAGTCACTACTTTTTTCATATCAAATTGAATTAGATTCTTACTATAAATTTAGTGACGAATCAAACGCTTATGAACGAACTCATTAACGCCTTATTCGTTTTAAACAAGTATAATTATAAACTGCTATATAAATAATAAGGTCTCTTTTAAATTCCTAAAGCTTGTCCACCACCAATTTGGATAGTTTCAGCAGTTATGAAAGATGCATCCTTACTTGCTAAGAAAGAAACAACAGAAGCTACATCTTCTGGTTGACCCAATCTTCCTAACATAATACTATTTGCCCAAGAAGCAAAAACTTCTGGTTTAGTTGCTTTAATTTGGGCATGGAAAGGCGTATCAATTGTACCAGGAGATACTGCATTTACTCTAATCCCGTATTCAGCTAAATCTTTTGCCAATGCTCTGGTCATTGCATGAACACCAGCTTTAGATGTCCCGTAGATTCCTGCTCCGGGTCCTCCAGCAGTCCATCCTGCATTTGAGGTATAGTTAATTATAGAAGAGTGTTCTCCCTTTTTAAGGAACGGGATTGCAGCTCTTGAAGCGAAAAACACAGAATCCAAGTTTAATGCCATTACAAATCTGTAAAAATCTGTTGTCATTTCTTCAAATCTAGATCGGCCTCCTAATCCACCTGCATTATTCACAAGAACGTCAATTCTTCCGTACTTTTTGCCTATTTTGTTGATATTCGCGGTCACTTCTTCTTCTTTAGTAACATCGAATCCATAATACTCAGCAGAGATTCCTTCTGCAGTAAGCTCTTCAACTCTTTTAGCTCCTGCTTTATCTTCAATTCCGTTTAATACTACAGTGTATCCGTCTTTACCCAATCTTTTTGCTACTGCGAATCCAATGCCGCCAGTTGCACCTGTTACAACTGCTACTTTACCTTTATTACTCATTTTATTTTATTTTGTTATGTTTAAATATTTTTAGGTTGAATAGGTTCAATTTTCTTACACAAAAACCAAACGCTAGCTAATACAATTAATGTTAATACTGCCCCAACTATGAATGCAGGAGTGTAATTTCCTCCCATAGTTAGTGTTGCTACTAAAGCCGTAAGACCTACACCAGCAAATTTTGCCGACATTCCAGCAAATCCTGATAGTGTTCCTACAGTTTTTTTACCAAACAAGTCACTCGGTAATGTTTGTATATTTCCAATTGCTGTTTGGAATCCAAACAAAAGAACTGCCATTATTATTACTGCATTTACAGGACTTCCTGGGTCTGTAAGCAACCAGAAACAAGGCAACATAATTAAACAACCCATGGTAATTACAGTTTTTCTAGTTTTATTTACGTTCCAACCTGCTTTCATACGGTTTTGAGCTAAAAGCCCACCAAACCAAGCACCAATCATTGCTCCGACATATGGTACCCAGCCATAAATACCTACCTCTTTTACGTTCATACCGTAAACTTCAAATAGATAAATTGGAATCCAAAAAACAAATAACCACCAAATTGGGTCAATAGCAGCGGAAGCAATAATTACTCCCCAACTCTCTTTGTGAGTTAACATTTTACCTGTTTTTGGATTATAAGCTTCAATTTGGACTTCACCATTATCTTTATCTTTTTTATCATTTCCAGAAATTTCAAGAATATGATTTCTTTCTTTTTCTGTAAGCCAAGGATGCTTCTCCGGTGGAGCTTTTACGATTAACATCCATGGAATTAGCCATAGTAAACCTATTCCTCCAACAAAAATGAATATCATTTGCCAACTAAAATAAATAGCCAAAAAAGCAATTAGTGGAATAGAAATAATTCCTCCAATTGCAGCACCTGAATTAAAAATTCCTTGAGCTAAAGCTCGCTCTTTAGCTGGAAACCATTCTGCGTTTCCTTTCGCGGCACCTGGCCAGTTTCCAGCTTCGGCCACACCTAATATTGACCTGAAAATGGAAAAACTCACAAATCCTTTAGCTAAAGCATGAAGTGCGGTAGCTATAGACCAAAATCCAATAGAAAAGATAAAGCCTAATCTTGTTCCTACTTTATCGAATATTTTTCCAAAAATCCCCTGACCAAATGCGTAAGAAAATAAGAAAATTGATGATATCCAGCCGAAAATCTCTTTACGTTGATCCATAGTTTTATCTGGATACATTTCTTCAGAAATTTGAGGCCAAAGTACATTTAATGTTTGCCTATCTATATAGTTTATTACCGTGGCTAAAGCAATTAACCCAATAACCCACCATCTTAATCCTTTAACTTTCATAATTTTTGGTTTAGTCAAAGGGAGTTTTTTGATCGTAATTGTTCAGAATCCATTGGTGCATGGGATATGAAACAATAATACTATTTGATCAATTCGATTTACTTAAATAATACAGAAAAGACTTTAGTAGTATTCAATTGAAGTATAAATACCAAGGAATTTCGAGCATTAGCGTTTAAGTATTTTGGTCTTCCCTCTCTTTATTTTTCAAGAAGATAAAAGCGTACAATTTTATCCTCTGCTTGTTATTATTTCCCTATTCTCGCCATAGATATAATCATACAGTTTAGCAAAATGTATTTTCATTTTTTCCTTGGCCAATTTTGGGTCTCTATCTTGAATGGCATGATAAACATCTTCGTGTTTTTTAATTTCGGCCAAGGCAACATCACCCTCGCAAACCCGATCTTGATCATATGCCATGATAATTTCCGGTGTTATCAACAGCATCAGCGTTTTCATTGTACTGTTCTTACTTGCCGAGGCTACTGCCAAATGAAACATCAAATCTTCCTCCAAACAATCCTCGCCCTTGAGCATTTTAGCTTTATAGGCATTAAATGCCAACTTTATTCGCTCTAAATCCTCTTGAGTTCTTCTTAGCGCTGCCAATCGCACCGTTTTGAGTTCCAAGAGTATCCGTGTCTCCACTAGCGATTTGAAATCTTGGTCCTTAAGACTCAAAATATCCTCTATCATACCGTTTATTGCTATCTGACCAATATCTGATATAAAGGTGCCACTTTGTGGTTTGGAGTTCAGTATTCCATAAAATTCGAGCTTCTGTATGGCTTCCCGTACATGACTCCTACTGACCCCGAACTTTTCTGATAACATTCTTTCGGAGGGGAGTTTATCACCAGGTTCCAAATTTTTATAATTTATTAAATCCCTTATTTTCGATATTATTCCATTTAGGATTTCATGATTTTCGCTTTTTGTGAGGGATTCTAACTTCATACGATAATTCGGTATATAAAAAATTGGTTAACCAAATTGGTTTGTTAAAACTAACGAATTAATTTAACTAATTACACAACGCATAGCCTTCAATTATTCATAAATGGTTAAAAATATTGTCCATGAGTTGAGCATTTTCACCAGCCCGTTTCCGAGCTGGTGAAATGCTATTCAAACTAACTCAAACAACTAACTTTTATATTTCTTGACCATTATGATCCATCTATAATAATGTTGTCCTAGTACCCTGGGTTCTGGGTAATCACACCATCGGTCGCAAGAATTTCCGAAATGGGAATAGGAAACACAGAATAATTGCTATTTACCGCTTCTCCCATTTCAGCGTCAACTGTACCGGTTCTAACCAAGTCGAACCATCTATGTCCTTCAAAGGCCAACTCCAATCTTCTCTCGTTTAGTATTACCTGTCTAACATCGGCTTGTGAGCTTACTGTTCCCGTTAAACTATTTAAACCTGCTCTCGTTCTGATATCATCCAATAAAGGAAGTACCGTTGAAGCAGCAGCACCATTTTCATTCAGTGTTTCTGCATACAATAGAATAATATCCGCCAATCTCATTTCTATCCAGTCGTGTTCAGCACCTAAGCCTCCGTCTTTAGGAAATTTTATCGCGGTCAAACCATCATCCCTTAGTGTTACCGCTCTTCTTAAATCGGTACCTCCGCCACTGGCATCACTGGCATCAAAAGCCGCAACTAAATCTTGATCTACTGGTAAATCGGATTTTGGATCATCCCCAACAAACCAATTCCAAAAATCGGTAGCAGGAGAATATTCATCCACTATAGAACTTGAGATTTGGGTTGAGAATATGATTTCAGAATTTCAACCTCATTTGCCGCACCAAAGATCTCAATAAAGTTCTCTTTTAGCTCAACGCCTGCAGCAGCTGCTCCGTTTACAACAGCAGCTAGAAGTGGTTGAGCACTATTATAATCGCCCCTAGAAGCATATGCTTTCCCCAACAAGGCTTGGGCAGCGATTTTAGACGCTCGTCCACTCGAAATTTCAGAATTATCCAATGCCGCAATGGCATCTCGCAAATCAGGAATGATCACGTTGTTGTACACATCGGAAGCAGGTTGTCGTGCTAAAATGGAAGTATCCGTTAAGCTTGGGCTAGCCTATAAATTAACAGTAACATCACCAAAAACTTGCACTAATTTAAAATAAGACAAAGCCCTTAAAAATTTTGCTTCACCTATTTCAGTAGCATTAGTAGAATTTTCAATTACATTATTCGTACTTAATATCGACTTGTACAAGGCTGTGTAAAAAGGTCCGAAAAATTGATCTTCCATGGCCGTTAAACCATTATCGTATTCATCAAATTCAGTGTATGGTGGTTCGAACATAAAAGCATTGTCAGCCCTAAATTCACCCATTACCGCCATTGGTGTTACAGTTCCGAGCTGATAGTAATATGCCGCATTCAAAACCCCATCAAAATCTGTCAAAGAATCTGCACTGGCGATATTAGGTGGGAATTGATCCAAATCACTATCACATGCTGTTATCAACAGCAACGATCCCAATAATAAATATATATATTTCATTTTTTTATATTTAAAAATTAACATTTAAACCAAGCGTAAAACTTCTAACAATTGGACTTGCACCTACTTGTGCCCCATACGTTGTTGGTCCTAAATAATCACTACCTGATGTCACTACACCTTCAGGGTTATAAGAGGTGTAATTATCCGCCATTATATACAATAGGTTAGTGGCTGCGACATATAACCTCACAGAATTTAAACCCACTTTACTTGTCAATTCTGGATTAAGCGTATAGCCAACAGTTAGGTTTCTCAACGCTATAAAAGAAGCATCTTGTATATAAGCGTCTGTTTGAAATCTATTGCCGATATAATACTCTCCATTATTATCGGCAATACCATCGTTATCAGCATCAAAACTATCCACCAATCTTCCACCAAATTCTGAACCATAGTAAATAGGGTCAATATTGTAAACTTCTGCTCCATGGGATCCTTGGAATTGGAAGGATAAATCAAAATCTTTATAACTGAAGTTATGTGACATACCCCAATAAAAATCAGGATTATTTGACCCTATTTTGACTAAATCTCCACCATCTTCAACACTTCTTGTATTGTCAATTACACCATCACCATTTTGGTCTACAACATAAGATTCTACCTGTCCGGTTATTTGGATTTCTCGTCCCATCTTCCAAATAGATCATTTCAACATCCCCAATGGTTTCCAAACCCCACATTTCACCAATTTCTCCACCTACATAATTTCTAAACACAGGACCTCTACCCGACGTGACCGTAAATTGTTTGAGGTAATTCACTCAGACCACCTAGTTCTTTGATCTCTGTATCCACTGTAGATAAGTTAGCATTAACACTCCAAGAGAAATCTTCGGTATATATTACTTTTGCATCTAATTGAAACTCCAAACCAGAACTTCTCACATCACCGGAATTAAGTACAATGGAAGTAGTACCCAATACTTCAGAAACACTTTGATTAATCAAGATGTCTTGAATATCGGAGGTATAGTAATCAACACCCAATCTAAAACGATTGTTTACAAAACCTAAATCAATACCATAGTTGGTCTCTGTATTGGTTTGCCAGGTTAAATCCGGGTTTGCTACATTATTCGGGATAAGAAATCCTGTCCCGTATATTGTTGCTTGAGGCTCCAAAAGACTCAATGCATCATAAGACCCTAAAAAAGAAGTAGTTCCTAAAGACCCCGCACTAAATCTTAGTTTTAATTGGCTCAACACATCATTATTTGCTAAAAAAGATTCATTGTGCACATTCCATCCTAAAGAAAGCGCTGGGAATGTTTCATATCTTTTATTAGCCCCAAATCGGGAATCCCCGTCTCTTCTCGCTGAGACCGATACTAAAAAACGATCGTCGTACGCATAGTTGATTCTTCCAAAAACACTCTCTCTGTTCCTAGTCTCGTCCCGCTCCGTAACGGTGATATCCGCAGGATTGAACAGGTTATAATTTTGAATAGCGGTATCCGGCACATTGGCACCATCCAAAGCCGTCCCTTTCAATGAGGTAGTTTGAAATTCAATTCCAGCTACTGCAGCTATATCATGCTTACCAATCACTTTTGCATAATTCAAAGTAGTTTCACTTACCACTGAAAATATTTTTAAATCTTCTTGATCCATGTCAGTTTGTGAAGTCCTTGCCCTAGAATCAAATCCAAGTAATCTATGTTCATAGAGTCTCGGGTATCTTTAAGGTCACCTCCTAGAACAGTTTTTATATTTAACCCATCTAAGATGCTATATTGTAAATAGGAATTGACGTTTCCGAAAAACGTTCTTTCCCAACGCTCTGTATTATCAAGCTTTGTTGCCGGACCTGCATCACCAGATCCACCAATACCATTATTTGCCCTTCCGTAATGCCAGTCTTGTGCCGTCATACCAGGCTCTAATTCATAAATACTATTAGCTTCGAAAGTCGAACCTCTATAACCATCGTCAAACCCAGCAAGACCCAAAGCCTGGGCTTCAGCATCCAATGCTTGCACGAATGCAATAGACTCATTTGTATGGTAAATAGGATGAACACCATACGCTCTTAAAAGATCTCTCATGTCATGACCTAAGATATCCCTATGGGATGTAAATCCATTGAAACTTACTCCTGCCTTGAACTTTTCCCCCAATTTAGCATCGACATTCAAACGTGCGTTCAGTCTTTCAAAACCTTCAGTACGGATAACACCCTCCGCGTTTTGATACCCAATTGAAGCAAAGTAATTTACATCGTCAGTACCTCCGCTCATGCTAAAGTCATGACTTGTCATATTACCACTTTTAAAAAGCCAATCTTCTGAACCAATGGCACCAGGTGAATTTTCATAGGCATTTAACCTATACTCTACAAAAGCCGGATCAATTTGGGAAAGGTCCCAATTACCAGCAGCAATCTCCTTTCTTGAGATAGCAGCCCATTCTGGCCCTGTTTTAAGGATATTGTCGCGGTACTTACTAGAGAAACTCGTATAAGCATTATAACTGAAACTAGCTTTACCTGTCTTACCTTTTTTGGTGGTCACCAAAATAACACCATTTGCTCCCCTAGAACCATAAATAGCAGCCGAAGCAGCATCTTTCAATACCTCTAAACTTTGAATATCATTTGGGTTAACCGTTGCCAAACTTCCTGAAATCGGAAATCCATCCACAACAATCAGCGGACTTGATTCCCCTGAAATAGATGATGCCGCTCTAATTTGGATTTTGGGATCCGCACCAGGAGATCCGTCTTGATTTTGAATCAATACACCTGGTAACTTACCTGCCAATGCATCATCGACCCTTGCAGTTTGTACTGCTGCAACATCTTCACCACCTACTTGGGAAACAGCACCGGTTAAATGCGACTTTTTACGTGTACCGTAACCAACAACTACAACTTCTTCAAGTTGTGCAGCATCTTCTGCTAAAATAACATTCAATTCTGTTTGGCCAGTAATTGCAATTACTTGGGTAACATAGCCCAAATAAGAAAATTGAAGCTCCTCGCCATTAGCAATTTCGATTTGGAATAAACCATCAAAATCGGTTGCTGTACCTCTTGTTGTATTTAAAATAACAACGTTTACCCCAGGAATGGGAACATTCGCCTCATCAGTAACCGTACCCGACAACTGATATACGTCTTGCGCAAATAATGTAATATTGAACAACAATACTACGATTAAAGTTAGTTTCGTTTTTAAATTCATTTGTGATCTTATTATGTTCATACTATTTAACTAATTAATACGCTTATCAGTATTAATAAATGAGATGTTAAAATCTCAATCTCCTTACCTTACTAGAGAACAATGTTTCTGAAGAATTCAATGAATTTTACTATTTTAGCAGAAAGCATGTTTATTGTAAAGTATTACATGTTTTAAGTATTACTTCCCTCTGAAAAGAAGTGATCTGTTTTTAAAAGGATAGGTGTGCGACCTATCCTTTTTTTCTTTTATAACTTTATTTTCATTGAATGTTGATTTTAGTTTGAGTTAGTATTAAGTTGATTGATTTTATTTGGTTATCCAAACTGGTTTACCAATTTGGTATACCAAATATATGTTATTTTTTCGTTAAAAAAAATATTTTGAACATATTTTAACATTTTAATCCATAAAATCTCCCGAATTGGACTAGCAGATTTTTTTCTTATGACTGTTTATCTCCAAAATAAGATACCCCACCACCACTTAAGAAATCTTCTCTTACAGGACTAAATGTATCAATTAGTTGTCCTTCTTCTAAGCATACTGCACTATGCAATAAATTAGGTTCAATGTACACACCATCTCCTGCTTCTACAATTTTCTTTTCTCCATCAATTTCAAATTCAAATTTACCTGAAACACAATAGGTAGCTTGCGTGTGAAAATGTTGATGTGGGGCACCTAATGCTCCTTTCTCAAATTTCACTTTTACCATCATGATTTGGTTATCGTAACCTAAGAACTTTCTTGATACTCCTCCACCAAGCTCTTCCCATTCCATTTCTTTTGTAATGACGTACTTTTCACTAAATCTTTTCATAATTTTTAATTTATTTGTTTTCTTTAAATATAAGAACCTTTCCAGGTATACTCTTTATTGTTTATTGTTAATTTATGCTTTGCTTCTTTATCATTATTTTCGTTTGAAATGATAAAGACTTTTGTATTTATCGTTTTTTGTTGTCAATTTGAATTGCTGTGTATTCTTTAGAATCTAAAACAACTTTAATATTCTTTTATATTACTATATGCATTTACAGCCAGATTCAGAAACTGGACTATAACGTTCCATGTGATTCAATTGCAGACACAAACAATTGCATTTTTTGCATTCTTTTTTCTTAGGATTAAACAGTTTGCTCATTCGAAGGTTAAATTCAGGATCATTTGCACCAATTCTCGCAAAGAATAACTTCGTCGTTTTATGAGTTACAGCATGTATAGGTGTAAAATTTATCTTTATTCAACCAGTTTAAGTTTATGTTTTCTTCCTTAAGCTAGATGCACTGAGCCTTCTTTATATAAATGTTGATATCCATTTGATGTTTCCTAAAATTTTGGCACATCTCAATTTTTGATATTCAAAATTTGTTTGCATAATTTGCCCTAAGAAGTAAAATGGTAAATCATATTGATTTGCATTTATCAGAAGTCACCTTCATAATATCTAACACATAAGGATTTTCATAATCTTCATCTTTTATAGTTACCATAGTTCTATGAAGCATTTCTGTTCCTGGATAAGCATTTTCTTCTTTTGCACTGGCAACTTGTACGATTTTCATTTTCTGACACTGAAACACATATTTATTCAGAATGATGCTTGACTTCCAATATCATACTTTCCTTTAAAATGAGAGGTTTCATTTTGTACTACTGTATTATGCGCAATGGTTTGTTTTGCCCAAGTGTTATTTTCTTTTAAGTAATTTCCACCACCTTTTTGTTCAATATTCACAAATCGGCCCAAACCGTAATCTTGAACGACCTCTTCGCCATCTTCAAATAAAGCAAAAGACAATTTATCGTAATGTCCATGACTCAATCCGTGAGCAGTGTATTTAAAAACCAATTCCAAATCGTCACTTCGTAATAATTCCAACAGCACCTTCAGTCTCCATTGGCACCATCAGATAAGTTCAATGGATTTTTTATCAAAAGGCTTTTCCTTTCCATTCTTTAATACCAAGAGCTACTGCTAAACCAGCATCATCTAACAGTAACTTCGATCTTGTTCTTTAGCTATACTTAATAATTCTGGATTATTACCTCCAAAATGATAGCAATATCAACTGTAGCAATTAAAGATGACTTTATAATATGACATTCCTTTTTGACCATCGTTCAACGGAAAGAATTCGCCATCTGCATCTGATAAATTTAATAAGGCATTAACACTTTTTAGTAAGTACACCGTCTTTATATTCAAAGATTTTTAATTCTGGTTTTATGTTTTGTAATGCCTTCTGCAAAAATTAAAAAAGGATACATCGCGTAACGTTGGTAATATGGTCCTTCATTATAATAACCATCTGGCGAAAAAGGTTCTTCTATGTTTGCTAAAAAACCTAGCTTTTCCATCTTTATTTAAAAACCCACCATCATCATCTTTAGCCTTTGTATCTAAATCCACATCTTTAATCCCATATAAGGCACGATCTAATTAATTCTTGATCATTCATTACCAAACCAATCATACCAACAGCTGCATTTCCCCATGTACTATGGTTGTGGACTCTTTGGTAAAATTGTGGACTGTCTATTGATATATGATCTGCAAATGGTCTAAATAAATTTGTTTCTAGCTTGTTGCGTTCTTCTTCAGATAAATAATTATAGACACAATCATAAGCCTGACTTACGTAAACTAACCAATTAGAATCGTTTAAACATTGCCAGAATAATTTACCTCTAGCATATGATCTTGTTTTTGGATGCAATGGCAATGTTTTATACATTTCCTCATATTGCATTAACATGTCCTTTACATACTTAGCATATTTTTCGTCATCTAAAATTTGATACAACACACCCGCTTTTTGTAACACTACCATGTTACGTTTGTGACGTACGTGCGTGTATCCACCAGAATAATCTTTTGGGAATTGGAGTTTCTATTCCTAATGCAATTTCAGCATCTACTTCCTCCTGAACTGCTTTTAAAGTGTTATCGAAAATTGGAATATTACCCAATTGCGCTCTAATATCTTTAACGCCTTGTGCTGTAATAATTAAATTTGGGTGTTCAGATTGAGAATCAAAATTTGTTTCAGAAACAGATTCTTCTTTACAAGAAACCAATCCGACAATCATTAGGCTAAGTAAAAATTGCACCACTATGTTTTGATTTCTATTCATTTTTAATTGTTAATAATTACACCTGAATTTTTATATATCAATTCTATATTATATTTAATCACACAATTTATCGACTAATTACATATTATAAACACCACCATTGATATCTAACGTTGCTCCAGTAATAAAACCATCGTATTCCGAAGCTAGAAATAAAACGGCTCGCGCCACGTCAGCTGCATTACCTGCTCGTTGAATTGGAATACCAGCCGTTGTTTCATCTGCTGATTCTTTTGTAGTATGCGTGTTGTGAAATGAAGTACCAAGTATAAGTCCAGGAGCGACAGCATTCACCCGAGTACCTTGAGGTCCCAATTCTGTAGCTAATGCTCGTGTTAGCGTTAGGATAGCACCTTTACTAGTAGAGTAAACTAATGACCCTGGATGACCACCTTTACGCCCAGCGAGTGATGCTAAATTAACAATACTACTGTTCTTATTTTTTGCTAAATAAGGAGCTGCGGCTCGCGTTACAAACATCATGGATGTGAGGTTTATGTCCATTACCTTGTGCCAAAACTCAGCCTCCATTTCGTTCAGCATTCTGCGTGCAACAAGTGAACCTGCGTTGTTAATCAATATATCTAGACCACCAAACGCTTCAATTGTTTTTTCAACCAATTCATTTGCATTGGCTTCTTTTGTTAGGTCCCCACTTATAGCCTCCGCTTTTTGCCCTTTAGTCAATGCGTATTCCACCAGTTGGTTTGCAGTTTCTGCACTAGAAAAATAGTGAATAGCAACATTGGCACCGCTATCTATAAAGTGTCTGGTAATTGATTCTCCAATTCCTTGGGCACCAGCGGTTATTAGAATATTTTTGCCTTTTAACTTATTATTATTCATGCTAATTATAAATTAATTGATTTAATCATTTTTAGTAAAATAGCCTTCATTGGACACAGCAGCATCACTTATAGAGATACTTCCGGTTTTAAACCAAACTTCAACATAGTTCCCGTCAGCATATTGTTTTTTTAGGTCTCCCCCATGTGTTTCAGCACCAGAACACCAATTTTTATTTACTTCTGGAGATTTTCCATTAGTTTGATTGTATGCACCAAGTTTAAAAAAACAACCTTCACCGGCATAAGCAGCTTTACGTTCTACTCCGTCTTGACCAATTGGCACAAATAATTTTTGTGTTTGCTCTGGTATATCAGCAGTTGTTGTGTATTCTGATTCTATTAAGTTTTTTGTAAACGTTTTGGTTTCATGACCTTCACTATTAAATTTTAAGGTCAGAATACCATCCTTTACTTCGATTTCATAACTAAACTCTTCACCTAAGGCAATACCATCTTTAGGCTCTTCTGGATAAGTGTTTGCTGAATCACCCACAACAGAAAAATCATTACCCCAAACGGCTGTAGAATAGTCCCATCTTCCAGAATTGTCATCACCTTCTGTATTTATTTCATAATGCCAAAAAACCGAACCTTTGGTATGTCCTGGAAATTTTTTATAAAATATTTTAAGGGGTTCGTTTTCATGTTTATCTGCACTATGAATTTGACCTACAACTACTGCGTGCGAAGCTGCTACCCGAGCATCACCAGTAGCAGATACATTCATTACTTTAAGTGTAGCTGTTAATTTATCATTAGCAGTTTTTGGGTACCATTTTTTTACTTGCGCTAATTCAGTTCTTGTATTATTTGAGGTTCCGTGTGTATCTCCACCATTTGGTGCCTTAAAAACTACCCAATCGTTACTGCCATCATTTGTAGTGTAAAAGAAATCTTTGTTTTCAAAGTTATTAGCAATTCCAACATTTGAGCCGTCACCTAAAATCAATTTCCAATAATCAAAAAATGGAATAACGTCACTTGCATAAACGGTTTTTTGTGTTTCTTTTGTACTTGTGCTGGGGGAAGTCGAAGTGTTCGTTTTTTTAGCAGTATTGTTACAACTATTAAGTATTAGGATAATACAGGGAATTAAAAGCGTTACTACTGATGTGATTATTTTTTTATTGTTCTGTTTCATTTTTTCATCTTAAATAATTATTAGATATATTAGTTAGGATCTGTTCCTGCACCTACAGTAGCATCTTTAAACCATACTTCTGTATAGCTTCCGTTTGCATATTGTTTTGCTATATCACCATCATACGTTTCTGACCCTGTACTCCACACCATATTATCTTCAGGTTTTTTTGCATTAGTCTGATTATACGCACCTTGTTTAAAATTCTGCAATTCACCAGCATAGGCACTTTCGCGTTCTAAACCGTCACGACCAATAGATGCATATAAGGTTTTGATTTGTTGTGGTAGCTCTTTAGTAAATTCAGATTTTATTAAACTTTTTGTAAAGGTTTTGGTTTCATGACCTTCACTTTTAAAGGTTAAATACATAATGCCTTCGTAAACATTTATTTCGTAACTAAATTCTTCACCTAATGCGATACCATCTTTAGGTTCTTCTGGATAAGTGTTTGGACTTGTACCAACAACCGACATGTCATTTCCCCAAACTGCTGTAGAGAAATCCCATCGTCCAGAATTATCATCACCAGTTGTATTTATTTCGTAATTCCAATAGACAGAACCTTTTGTTTGTCCTGGGTATTTTTTGTAAAAGATTTTTAAAGGTTCGTTTTCGTGTCCTTCAGTACCATGAATTTGCCCAACTACGACCGAATATGACGCAGCAACTCTTGCATCACCAGATGTGGAAACATGTTGCACTTTTAATGTTCCTGTTAATTTGCCACCGGTTTCAGGTACCCAATGTGCTTTTTGTCCTAATTCTGTTCTTGTGTTGCTTGACGTTCTAGAAGTAATACCAGAATTTGGTGTTTTATAGACTACCCAATTCGTACTACCATCATTTTCAACATAAAAGAAATCTTTCTTTTCATAATTCACTAAGTCTTCAGACCGCGTACCATCCCCCAAAAGAATTTTCCATTCATCCATAAATGGAAGCACATCGCTTGGATACATTGTGGCTTTTGGGTCTTCATTAGTGGATTTCTTAGCTTTATCAACGCAACTATTTAGTGCTAAGACAAGGCCAATCATTAAAAGAGATTGGAGGAATATTTTATTAGGTTTAGTACCCATTTTATTAGCGTGTTATATTGTTCTACTTAAATTGTGACGTGCGGTATAGCGTTCATTCAAATACTACCTTCTTATGGCACCGGAAGTATCCCCTTCCATTAAACTTTGTACATTTTCCAAAGACACCATATTTACATCCCCCGGAACTGTATGTTTTAAGGCACAGGCAGCAGTAGCAAAATCCAAAGCCTGAACATCCTCATAATGCAATAGCCCATATACTAGGCCAGCAGCAAAGGCATCTCCGGTACCCACACGGTCTATAATGTGGGTAATGTTCAGCATATCGGTTTTAATATATTCTTTTCCATTCCACAATTTGCCTTGAATTTGGTTGTGGGAAGCACTTATGGTTCTTCTGGTTTTTTTGACTACTTTTTTGATATTGGGAAAAAGCTCTATTAATTGTTTGGCTAAAACCTGAAAATTATCGTCCAATTGACCCAGCCCGAACATTTCGCGAATACCGCGGCTACTGGTAATCACAACATCGCAATATTGCACCAAGTCGGGTATAACTTCCTGCATGGTTTTTCCATATTTCCACATGTTGCTTCGCGAATTAATATCTCCCGAAACCATTATCCCCAATTTGTTCGCTGTTTTAATGGCATCTAGGCAACATTGGTAGGCACCTTCCGAAATAGCCGGGGTAATCCCTGTCCAGTGGAACCAATCGGCGTCTTTGAGCACATCTTCCCAATTCACCATTGAAGGCTCGATCAAGGAGAAAGAAGACCCTTCCCTCTCATAGATTACCTCACTGGGCCTATGCACGGCACCTTTTTCAAGAAAATACTTGCCCATCATGTCATCGCCATAAATAACATGTTCGGTGCTTAGCCAATGCTTACGTAAAAATTGCGTAGCCGCTTTTCCAAGGGCATTATCAGGAAAACGAGTCACATGGGCAGCTTTCATGCCCAAATAAGCGCATGAAATGGCTACGTTCGCCTCTCCGCCACCATAAACAAGTTCAAAAGAAGAAGCCTGTGAAAATTTCTCATATCCCGGTGGGGACAATCGCATCATTACCTCACCAAATGTTATCAGTTTTTTAGCCATAATTTCTAGTACATCAACTTCAGTTTCAAATTTTCTTCAGTTTTAATCTGTCCTGAATTTGTCAAACTGTTTCCTGATTCCACATTGTTTTTTGCTCCCCATAAAATTGAAACAAACTGAACAGCGTTATTTTTAAATGTATTTTCAATAATACTTACGTTCACAATACCTCTATGATTTAATAGGATTCTGTTTTTCTCATTTGCACCACAATTAGTAAAAGTACTATTAGAAACTAAAAGGTTTCCACCAATAGTAGACTCGTCATATCCACCTCTATAATAATCAACTATATTTTGCTTAACATTAGTAAATTGACACTTATCAATCGTTAAAAACTCTGTATTATAATCTCCTCTATCGTTAGTTTCTTCAGATAATTCCAATCCATTTTCACAATTAGAAATTGAAGTGTTTTCAAAAGTAACACGTTCAGCAAAGGATTCTTTATATACTTTTAGCACATAGTTAAAGTCCCTGATTTCAGAACCTGAAACAGTTAAGCCAAAATGGTTCGACATATTCTCTTTTAAACTCGCAAAAGCATAATTTGAAGTATTTCCTTTTAAAATTAAATTATTTATTGTCAGTTTTCCTTTAGGTTGTAAAGAAAATAATGGTGTACTAGATTCACCGGAAAAAACAAGTTGGGTTTTTCCTTTAGATTGAATAGTAAGTGCTTTATTTATTACTAAAGATTTTGAAATTGCATAAACACCTTCCGCTATAGCGATAATATCGCCATTACTAGCAGCATTAATTTTAGTTTGTAATTCATCTGCCTTAGTTACAGTATGCGTTATTGGATCTTTAGTTTCAATTTCGTTAGAATACCAAGAAGCACCATACTTTGATTTATCTAAAATATTAGGATTGGCAACATCTACACCTAAAATTGCACCAATACCTTTGTTGTCTTTTCTAGATGCACCAAATAAATCCTTTTCAATGGTATTAAAATCAAAACCATTATATGCTTCAACTTCGCTAGGAATTCCTATTGGAATGAAAATATTATCTGATATTTTTTTTAGTTCTAAAGATGCTTCAACAATACCTCCATTAAAGTCATTAAACTTGACACCTTTATTGTCTACTATATTATTTTTAAATAGAACTCCATCTGCTTTATCATTTTCAACAACAATGTTTTCAAGTCCTTTTTTATTGTAAATTACGTTATTTGCAACGGTTGTTCGGATTGCTCTTGCTGAACGGATTTCAGATTTTGGTAACACATCTGCTTGCGCAATATTTGTTCCTACTCCAAACTGCCAAGGTGAGCTACAGTTTACATATGTATTATAAGCAACTACAACATCTGTTACTTGGTTATAACGATTTAATGGTGATTTAGGAATACCATTCATTACAGCCAATGGACTTCTAAAACTTTTTCCTTTTAAGTTGAAAAAGTAATTATTAGTAACCCAATGTCCTGTGTTTATAATACGAATTCCACCAAAATTTTCATTTTCGCCATCACCAATAAAATAATTACCATCTATAGAACAGTAATTACCGTGTCTTGTAACTACAGAGCCTTCACTTTTATAAAATACGTTGTTTTTAATTTCGTTGAAATTAGTTTTACTAGAAATTATTTCCACTTCACCATTGCATTCTTCGAACAAATTATTTGTAATGGTTGTATTACTTGGACTCATAGATGTAAAACTACTTCCTAACTGAATAGTTTCGCCTCTTGCCCCACCTTTTCTAGGTCGAGGACCGAAATGGTTATTTATAATTTTATGGTAATTTTTAATACTTTGAACTCCTTTTAAATCAACTCTTACGGTTGGTCCTCCGTTTGTTTTTCCAGCAATGTAGCAATTACTTAATTCGTTATGTCTTCCATAAAACTGAACCCAAAGATCATCATTATCACGTTGTAGTTTATTAAAATCTATTATGACACAGTTTGTTACTTTACAGTTATTTGCTAAAGTATTTTCGTCTAATCTAAAAGCGATTACATTTTCAGATGGTGAATATCCATTTCTAAAATGCAAGCCACTAACTTCTAAATATTCGCCACCAAAAGTTAAGTTTGAAACCCCTTCAATAAAAACTTCTCCTTCGGTTTCTGCTTTAATTGTTATAGGATTGTCTTTGGTTCCTTCTCCTATAAATTTTATTTGTACATCTTTCCAAATGCCATTTGCTAAAACAATGTTGTCTCCAGCTTTGGCTTGAGCTATTGCATTACTTAACTCCACAGGGTTATTTACCATGATAACATTCAAATTTGATTTTTTACCACAAGCCAGAAGTAAAAAAAGTACAGAGAGAATAGTTAATGATTTCTTCATTTTTAAGAGATATATTCTTCGTTTTTAATGGAATTATATTAAAAAAATAGAATGATAATTTTTAAATGCGAATTGGTTAACCAATTTGGTTTACCAAAAATACATATATTTGTAAGACCCGCAAATTTTTAACATAAATTCTACCGGCTAAACATAAATGAGTACTTGATTATGAAAGAAGATAAAAATACGATATCAAGAAGAAACTTTGCTAAGCTGTCTGCTTTAGGGTTAGGAACCCTGCCACTTATGGGCTTTAATAATACTCTTTTCAATTCGACCTTGAAACCAAAAGATGGTATTGAGATAAGTTTGTTCTCAAAACATCTGCAATTTCTTAATTACAATGAGATGGCGGCGGCGGCAGCTGAAATGGGCTTTGACGGATTGGATTTGACAGTTAGGCCAAACGGACATGTTTTACCAGAAAGAGTAGTTGATGATTTGCCAGAAGCAGTTGCTGCGATGAAGAAATATGGGATTAATCCCGGGATGATGACAACCAATGTTTGGGATGCCACCAATCAAGAAGAAAAGAGCGTATTGAAAACGGCAAGTAATTTAGGAATTACACATTACCGAACAGGATGGCTAAAATACCCAGAAGATAGAACGATTAAAGAAAGTCAAACTATTTATGGACAACAGGCCAAAGAACTAGAGTTATTAAATAAAGATTTAGGATTGATTGGTTGCTATCAAAATCACGCAGGCAATCATGTTGGTGCCCCCATTTGGGATTTACTTCCCATCTTAAGGGCCACTAGAAATGAACATATGGGCTGTCAATATGACATCCGGCATGCCGTGGTAGAAGGTGGTAGTAGTTGGGAATTGGGTTTAAGACAAATTCAACCTTATATAAAAACACTTGTGATCAAAGACTTCAAATGGGGCAAAATTAATGGGAAATGGAGTCCAATCAACACTCCTTTGGGAGAGGGAATGGTTGACTTTAACCGTTATTTTTCATTGCTGAAAAAATACCAAATAAACGTGCCCATATCACTTCATTTTGAATATGCCCTAGGTGGAGCAGAGAATGGATCCAAAACCATTTCAATGGATAAAAAGCAAGTTTATGCTTATATGAAAAAAGACCTTGAATTTCTTCGTGAAGCATGGACTAAAGCCGAATAAAAAAAAGAATTTATGACAACATTATTAGAATCAACAAGAGAAAAACTAAAAAAAATAAGCACGGCAACCATAGCTACCTACCTGTTCAAGAAAGGGTTGCGAAATCAATTTATTCAAAATGTGCGTCCACTTAAACTTGGTAAGGCGAATATGGTAGGGGAAGCTTTTACTTTAAGGTATATCCCCGCAAGGGAAGATTTGAATCCAATATCCATTTTTAAGGATCCTAAACATCCCCAAAGGGTAGCAGTAGAAACATGTCCCCCTGGATCCGTCTTGGTTATTGATAGTAGGAAAGATGCCAGAGCAGCTTCGGCTGGGTCAATTTTGGCCACACGATTAATGAAACGCGGGGCTGCTGGGATTGTTACCGATGGAGGCTTTAGGGACTCCACAGAAATTGCAGCCTTGGAAATGCCTTCTTATCACCAAACACCTTCGGCGCCAACCAATTTAACCTTACATCAGGCATTGGATATAAATGTACCAATAGGTTGTGGCGATGTTGCTGTTTTCCCAGGGGATATTGTTGTGGGTGATGATGATGGTGTCATAATTATCCCTGCCGATTTGGTCAACGAGGTAGCCGATGAGTGCACCGAGATGACCACATTCGAAAATTTTGTTTTGGAAAAGGTCAATGAAGGACAATCGATCAAAGGACTATATCCTCTTACAGATGAAAAAGCCATGAGCGATTTTAAAAGATGGAAAACTGAAAATCAAAGGAACACAAAATAACCATTGATTACAGGCTTTATTATGTTGATCTCTTAATTCCTATAATTCCCTCAATTTTGACAGGGCCTCCGATTTTGAATTCACATTCAGTTTTAGGTAAATATTCTGAATATGAAAATTTATGGTACTTGTGGTAACAAATAACTCGTCTGCGATTATTTTGTAAGTTGCTCCTTTGCATAGATAATCAACTATTTGGTTTTCCCGCTCTGAAAAAAATTGATATGATTTTCTATGGAAATTTGAAATGACCTTATTAACAATATCATTGCTCATAGTGGCCCCTTCATATTTAATCGAATCAAGGGCGTTGTGTAAGCGTTTTTTACATACAGGCCTTGTCAAAAAGCCATTGGCCCCATTTTTGAATGCTTTTTTAATGACCTCAAAGTCAGATTGGTCGCTGAGCATTATAATTTTCACATTCCGGTCTTTTTTACGAAAAAATCTAATTCCTTCTATTCCATTCATTTCCGGTATGGATATTTCAGAAAAAATAATATCCGGCATAACATTCTCATAATCCAACAACGCATCTTTAATCGATAAATAAAGTCCCTCTAGGGAATAATCCAAGTACGTTTCAAAATAATATCTGTATCCTTCATGTAATATTGGGTCGTTATCTATTATAATGGTTTTTAGAATATTTGATTTCATAACTTATAGTATTTTCATCGCATATATATACTTTTTATAGAAAAAATATAATTGGCAATCGTTTAAATTAGGCTAGTTAAAGACAATGGCAATTGTTGAAAATAGGGTATAATCATACCATATGACGGAAAGTCATAACCTAATTATTGGAGCACACAATTAGGTTCAGCATCTGAACGGAAATTTGTTTTTTGAACTATAAAAAAGGATTGACCTTAATAATAGTATAGAAGCAAATTAGAACAGGTATCCATCATTTTTTTTCTGCTAAATGGGCCTGTAAGCTTCTTTGAAGTGTAAGTGTAAACGAAATAAAAATTGATAGATAAGACTATTCAATTTTAATCTATTATAAATTGAAGTGATCGGAAAGGTCCTTAAAGTTGCATTAATGTCTTCTGTGTTCTCTTTGTTACTGTTTAGGTTAAGATAATTTTCCATTTTCTTTGGGGGGATTTGGAGGTTTAACTTTGGTTACTTTAAGCGCTTCAATAAAATAAATATAGATATTATTTATATGCACTTACAGGATTTGTGCATATTTTCGTTCAAATGCAAGGTCAACTAAGTTCAATATAATAATATTAACCCTTTATATATAACGGTATTCGAGGTTATAATTTATTATTTACTGTATGCGAAAAAAAAATAACAAAATATATTAAAAAATAGTGGCAATAAGTAGTGTAAATAAAAAAGGAGGGGGTGTAATTATCCCCCCGGATACCCCTCCTTCTTTCAACCCAGTAATCAAACTTTTATATAAGTAAGCACTGTCCCAATTTCAGGGAAATCAAAGTCGTGTTTTATTTGTTAAGATTTTCCAGGTTTTACTAGTCCTCGTAAAAATTAGCAACTGTGGCGGAGGGATCATCTACTTGCATTATCCACTTTTCATCTTGGTATTTTCCATTAAGGTTAGAAACAAAGGCTATTTCAGCATCTTTCTTGAAATTAAAATCAGCCAAATAAACATAGTACAATCCATTTTCCTTATTATAAAATTGTTTTGCATTTAAGCCTTGCTCTTTCAAGGTATTCATAAAGGCGGTTAAATACCTTTTATTCTTGTAAACATTGGCGATTACATAATAGCCGGTTTTTACACCAATAATATCAGATTGGCCCAAAACCTTTATTGGTAGTTTTACGTAGTTCTTATGCTCAATGGTACTTAAACTTTTCGATATTACGGGTTCTTTTGTGTTCGTGACCAAGACTGTATTTTGATTACGATCTATCTCCTTTAAACTGGATTTAATATTTTGTTTTAAATCATTTCGCAATATTCTTACTACCGTTTCAAACCTTTTTTCAAATTCTTGGGTACGTGCCTCCGCAACCGAATCTTGCCTTAGAATAAGCTCATCCAGAATTAAACGATTTTGGTAGGCGAGAGCATTTGCATCTTCTTCATTAATATTTTTCCTTTTTATTTTGTTCTCTTTTTTTGATTGGTTCTTTTCAGCAATCAAGTGTAATATCTGTTCTTCATAGTTTCTCACGATTCGATCGATCTTTTCGTCTTGAGAATTTTCCGCTAAACCTCCTACATTTGAATCGTTATTTTTAAATGTATAGGCCAAGGATAATTCATGGTTCCAACCAAGATCGGCATCTTCTTGCATGAAATCTTTCTCCAATAAATATCCTATAGACATTTTTTTATTAAGATTAAATCCTAAACCCAATGACAATCCGTATTGGTCATCCAATGAAGTTTGTAACCAACCATAATTTGGCAGATCCAAAAGTATGGAACCTAGGTATGAAAGACTACTATCCTCATTTTTGCCAATTTGCATAAGGGGCATTAACCTTGCATTCGCAAATAAACCTCGGTTAGTGCTAAAGGTATGTGTATACTGGAGTGATCCTTTAATACTTTTATCATCAAAACGGGTTAAAAACTCATTCGTAGTTTGATTGAACCTAAACAAGTCCTCTGCATATATTCCAAAATCAAATTTTCCTATAGATAAAGTAACACCAGGTTGAATTGCAATTTTACTCTCTTTATTTGCTTCTAGTATCTGGGGATCGTTATCTGTGGCAATTACTCGATTTTTATCAAGGCCTTCATTGAAATAGGTAACATTGGTCCCAAAAGTCAGTTTACTCTTAGATCCCAATTGCACGGAAGTCGCATAATTCGCATTGAATCCAAATTCCTGTATTACACCCGACCAATGGCTATAAATACCAATACCCAAAGCAGTATGATCATTTAATCTATCACTAAAACCAAGAAAATAATTTTGACTATTATCTTGAAAAGTTGCGTACTGGTTTCTATGTAGAATATTCAGATAGGATTTATTTTCCCGTACTAAAGAAAATGTGGGGTTGATTAAAAACCTATTAAAGAACAATTGATTATGATAGGTGCCATTTGAACTTAATTCCGCTTTCGCTTCTTGTCCCACTAAAGTTCCTGGACAAAGAACCATATAGAATGCAATTAGCAGACCTATCGTATATGTTATGTTTGTATTGTAGCTCATCTTTCTGTAAATTAATGTTATACTATTGGGTAATGCTCCGATGTTTTCTAAAATGTGCAGTACAATGTTATAAATCACTTTAAAATTTACTTGTAATGCTTTGTATCAATTTTTTAAAACAGTTCGGTTAGGTTCTTAAGCATCTTTGATAACTTACTTTCATTTCACAGATGCATTTATTGGTAAAAAGTACTTATTGCTAATGCAAAAACAAATATCTGTAGTTTAATTCCTGATATGTTTTGCTATCTCCTTATTCATCCTCAAAAACAGAAGTGGAATAATTAATTCTTAAGTCGTTGGTTAAGGCCTCAACAACGTTATATTCCCTGTTGGCCTCTAAACTATTTTCCATCTTGTCATCATAGGAAAATGCCACTTGTTGTATGGTGCCTTTGTCTTTGCCTCGATTGGATATGACATAACCCATTCCGTTTTTATTCATAAAACGAATTGAAAAATCATCATCCATACTATTTATGGGACTACCTAAATTAACGGCCAAACCAACTTTTTTATAATCTACTTGTGCCATAAAAACATCCAATCCACCTTCACCCTTACGGCCATCGGATGCAAAAAACAAGGTATTGCCATTTACAATGTTAGGGTAAAGGTCATTCTTTTTGGTATTAACCTTTTCGCCTAAATTTTTAGCAATACCAAAGTTTCCGTCTCTGTTAACTGTGGAAACATATATATCGTATTTTCCTAATGTTCCAGGCATATCGGATGCAAAAAACAATCGCTTACCATCCTCGGAAACTGTAGGATGTAGCGCAGAATAATATTTGGGACACAATGCAATCTCCTTAATGTTTTCCCATTGACCATCTACTTTATCGGCCCTATATATCTTATGGAACAATTCTTTTTTTGCAAAAATACCATGTGGAGGTTTTACATAAATGGGCTTACTAAAAAAAGCCGTTTTCCCATCAGCCGTTATGGTTATTGGTGCCTTATAAGCATTTTTACCATTGAGCATCCCAACATCAAAAGATTTCTTACCATTTTCGGTTGGTTTTCTATAATCTTGGAACTGTCCAATTTGTAATTTTGGGTTTAATGCCCCATAGGTGTCTACAAAGGAGTTTCTTGCTGAATTCCCTAAAGGGTTCTTATTAATTCCATAGTCCGATTGGATTACAGCAAGCCAATCTTTTTCATCGGATGTACTTGATGTTTCGGAAGTACCACTCTTTTCCAACGCATACTGGTAACGCCGATGATAACTTGAACTCAAGGTCCCATCTTCACTTATTTGCATAAGTTTTTTATACCAAAATAATGCTGTTTCATAATTTTTGGTCAAAAAATTGGCATTCCCTAAATCTTCAAAGATTTCTTTTTCCTGATATCCCAATTTTTTAAGCTCCATATAATTACCAACCCTTTTATGGGTTTCATAAGAATCTGAACTATAGGAATTGGGAATCTGGGAGTTCTGTGCAGACAATGAAAAGCAAAAAAAAGTAATAATACATCCAAAGGCCACGTTGTAGGTTATAGTATTTTTCATAATGATAAGAATTTGGGTTGTTCTTGCAACCAAAGGTCAAAAAATGTTTTGGACTATTAACTAGTAAAATTTCATAGGTTTTGAAATTTTTTTGGTAAAACGAACAATTCATGGGAAAATTAAAAAGGCAATTACCATAAGTTCCCCAAATATATTTTGTTGATGATACGGGAAAATTACCGCTAAATAACCTGTGAAATTAAAAAGGGCTTTTACCTAGGGAGCACAACCAGGTTCACCTCCGTAATCTATTAACTATCAAGTTTATACTAGTATTTTAGATTGGTCAGAATAGGCCCAAAATTAATTGGTATGGCACGTTTGGAGGCAAAACTTATTTGCCTTTTGAATTATTAAAAAATAGATCCAATTAATGCTGATATCTAATATTCAAAAAAAGCCCAACTATCATTGTATTCATTTTAAAACTTTGAAATAAACCATAAAAACGGTATTATTGTTTAATTTTTTTAGAAAATAAATGAACAACGTTAAAAGTAAATTTAGCATTAAGGACCTTGAAAATCTTTCTGGCATAAAGGCCCATACCATCAGAATATGGGAAAAGCGTTATAATCTCCTTGAACCGAATAGGACTGATACCAACATAAGATATTATAGCCTCGAGAACCTCCAAAAACTATTGAATGTTACCTTTCTATATAATAAAGGTTATAAAATTTCACAGATATCTAAAATAGGTGAAGATAAGATCCCGTCTGTTGTCAGGGACCTAGCTTCAGAAAAAAGTATTAAAGGGCATGTTATCAATACTTTTAAAATGGCCATGTTGAATTTTGACCAAGCTCTTTTCATCAACACTTATAATGATCTGTTGAAAGAAAAATCATTCAGGGAGATCTTTTATGAATTTTTTATCCCTCTACTGAACGAAATGGGATTACTATGGCAAACTAATACCATAACACCTTCACATGAACATTTTATATCTGCATTGATTAAACAAAAGATATTAGTTAATACCGAAAAATTACAATTTAAGACACCTACTAATAGTTCTAAAACATTCGTGTTATATCTTCCTGACAATGAAGTGCATGAATTAGGTTTGATGTATCTAAATTATGAAATTCTCTTGCGCGGCTACCAAACTATTTTTTTAGGTCAAAGTATCCCTGTAGTTAGTTTAAAGGATTTATTGCCCTTATATGACAATATAATATTCGTTTCATTTTTTACTGTTAAACCTGTTAAGGACACTATAAACACATACCTTAAAGAGTTTCACGATTTACTATTAAAAAACAGTAACGCTCAACTTTGGATATTAGGAAAAATGTTACAAGAAATAAATGAAGAGGAATTGCCAAAAACCATTGTTCCATTTTATCGAATCGAGGAGCTAGTGAAACAGCTTTAATAGTAGAAAAATACATGGACTAATTTTCCAAAACCATTTCCATAATCTGATGCCGGTTTTATTCGAGGATACTAGTATGTAATCTGCTAACAAAAGATTCAAGGTAACCCCTTAGCCCTTTAAGTAAAAACACCAATTTAGTTTGTAATCTTATCCAACACTTAAATCGTATTAGTTGCTGTAGCTGCGTATGCAACCTAAAGGGCGAACAAAATTTGTTTATGGGATTTAGTACTGTTTAAGAAAATCAGTAGCCTGTCTTTATGACTTTGTTAAACTTTGTTTAATATTTTATATAAAACGTTAAACATTATGTATCTTGCACGGTATAATATAAACACATGGCCAAAAAGAAAACAATTTCAAAAAACGACCTCATTTCATTCTTCATGGATTATGTCCTTGAACACAACGAAATCCCTAAATCCGTATATGCTTTTGCAAAAGCAAATAATTTTGAGGAATCAGAATTTTACGCACATTTTGGATTATTCAAAGCTATTGAATCCCAGATATTCAAATCTTTTTTTGACAATACAATCTCGATCTTACAAAAAAGCGAAGAGTATCAATCCTTTGATGCACGCAATAAATTATTGAGTTTCTATTTTACTTTTTTTGAGAATCTTACAGCTAACAGAAGTTATGTGATTTATGCCTTACATCAGCATAAAAATAACATGAAAGGATTATCGCTTCTTACCGAATTAAAAAGGAGTTTTACAAACTTCATTGATAGTTTAGAGATTGAAACGATAACTATTAAGCAAGAACAAATCGAAAAAATCCAGACCAGGGCGTTACAGGAATCCGCTTGGTTACAATTATTATTGACCATGAAATTCTGGATGGATGACACCTCGGCATCATTTGAAAAAACTGACATTTTTATTGAAAAATCAGTAAATACAAGTTTTGATGTATTGAATGTGGCTCCATTAAAAAGTATGATTGATTTTGGAAAATTCATTTTCAAGGAAAAAATTCACAAGTATTAATTCCGTTTAATCCAATAAATGAAAACAATCGACACTATTCCTGTTTCAAAAATACATAGAGCCTCTAAGTTAGTATCAACTGGAGCAAAAGTTGGCGTTAATTACCTTAAATATTATGGGGATAAACTAACAAAAACTGAACTTCAAGCCAGGACACGACTCAATGAAAATAATGCTGAGGATATCTACGACAGTTTAAAGCAACTTAAGGGCAGTGCACTAAAAGTGGCTCAAATGTTGAGTATGGAAAAGAGCATCATGCCCCAATCCTATGTCGAAAAATTCTCATTATCCCAATTTTCAGTTCCACCTTTGTCTCCCCCATTGGTATTAAAAACCTTTAAAAAATATTTCGGCAAATCGCCGAACCAATTATATGATTCCTTCAACTCAACTTCAGTTAACGCTGCTAGTATTGGACAAGTACATATCGCGGAAAAAAACGGGAAAAAACTTGCTGTGAAAATCCAATACCCTGGAGTTGCCCAAAGTATAGCGTCTGATTTGGCTCTTGTTAAGCCGATTGCTATGAAAATGTTTAATATAAAGGGGAAAGATTCAGACAAATACTTTGGGGAAGTTGAAGGAAAACTAGTTGAGGAAACAAATTATGTGTTAGAAGTGCAACAAAGTAAGGAAATTGCCGACGCTTGTGCGCACATTCCTAACCTTTTGTTTCCTCAATATTATGAAGACTTATCAACTGAACGTATCATTACTATGGACTATATGCAAGGTGAACATCTTTCGGAGTTTACAGCATACAACCAAGATCAAGAAAAGGCAAATAAGCTCGGACAAGCGTTATGGGATTTTTACATGTTCCAAATCCATAAGTTAAGAAAAGTGCATGCCGACCCACATCCCGGTAACTTTTTGATATCAAAGGAAGGTGAATTAATTGCCTTGGATTTTGGTTGTATGAAAAGTATTCCAGATGATTTTTATATCCCTTATTTTGAGTTGGCAGTTCCGGAAAATATCAATGATCCTGATTATTTTTCATCAAAATTATATGAATTGGAAATTTTGCGCGAAGAGGATTCAAAAGAAGAAATTGAATTTTTCACCGACATGTTTCACGAGTTATTGAGCTTGTTCACGCAGCCATTCCATGCAGAGACCTTTGACTTTTCGGATAGTGGTTTCTTTGGGAAAATTACCGAACTGGGACAACGTTATTCAAAAAGCACCGAACTGCGAAAAATGAATGGCAACAGAGGTTCCCAACATTTTATTTATATTAACCGAACATTTTTTGGGCTTTATAACCTAATGTTCGATTTAAAGGCCAAAAACGTTCGCATCAATAATTTTAAAACCTTGTAGGGATTTATTTCCAAATAATGATTTTAGACACTACATTTTCAAATAAAGAACATAACATACTCATCAATGATTTGGTTGGTAAGCCTTATAGCCTTATTCGCTCTTTAAAAATGAAGGGCGTTGGGTCTAAACGTATGATCATAGAGGGTGTAAGCCCAAACATGAAAGATTACCTAAACACAGTAACAGATATAAACTATGCCAATTTAGAATTGCGCCCATTGGGAGTTCTTTTAAGAATTAATAAAGGATTGAAAAATTTCACCTGGATAATTCCTTTTCATCAATTGGTAATTTATAAAACAAATGGTATTAGCATTCATGCTGATGGAAGATTTATTCATTTTAGAAATAATAAGACCTTCAAAGAAAATAAAGCATTTTTTGATAAACTTTTAGATTACAAAATAAAATATTTAACACAATTTGATTTTACAGATATTTAATGACGCATTCTGAAAAAGATATAGACCGCATTATTGAAATGGCATGGGAGAGGAACCTACTAATAAAATATATCTAAAATAAGTCTTGTAAAACAAAATTAAATGAAAACAATCATCATCATAGGAGGTAGCAAAGGAATTGGCCATGCGATTATCAAAACATTAATCGGCAATCATAAAATCATTAATATAAGTCGCACCGTACCTGAACTATCACATACGAATTTAACACATTATACTTGTGATGTGCTGCAAGATGAATTGCCCATGATAGAAGCCGCAGACGGATTAATCTATTGCCCTGGAAGCATTAATCTAAAGCCAATTTCACGTTTGAGTTTAGACGATTTTAGAGAGGATTTTGAAATCAATGTGTTAGGTGCGGTAAAATCCATCCAAAAATATTTACCCCTTCTTAAAAATGGAAATAAGCCCTCAATTATTCTTTTTAGTACTGTAGCCGCAAAACTAGGTATGCCATTTCATGCAAGTATTGCCACGGCTAAATCCGGGGTTGAAGGTTTGGTAAAATCACTTGGTGCAGAATTAGCCCCAATACTGCGCATTAATGCCATTGCACCTACTATTACCAACACTCAATTGGCTTCTAAACTACTGCGAAATGACAAGATGATAGAGAATATTAAAGAACGACATCCTCTTAAAAAGTTTTTGAATCCTGATGAAGTTGCTGCAATGGCCGAATTTTTATTGTCTGACAAAGCGGCTTCAATTTCTGGTCAAGTCTTTGAAATGGACTGTGGAATTGTTTCCTTTAAAATATAGATCATGAATCCATTTAAAATATTTGCTTCAACCTTATTTTCAAATTCAAAACCTTTGGATGCATTAAATCCTGAATCCCTTTATGACATAAAAATCAATAGTTTATCAAATCAAAATATTGATTTTAAAGACTTTAAGGGCAAGCATATCCTGTTTGTAAATGTTGCCTCGAAATGTGGATTTACGCCTCAGTACAAAGATTTACAAAAACTACATGAAGCATATAAAAATAAATTGGTCGTTATAGGAGTCCCTTGTAACCAATTCGGAAGCCAAGAACCGGGAAACGCAAAAGATATAGAATCATTTTGCGAATTGAATTATGGTGTCAGTTTCCTAATTACCGAAAAAATTGACGTTAAAGGAAAAAACCAGCATCCCTTATACCAATGGCTTACGAAAAAGGCCATAAACGGAGTTAAGGATTCATCGGTAAAATGGAACTTTCAAAAATATCTTGTTGACGATAAAGGTACTTTGATTGATTATTACTTTTCCAGCACAAATCCTATGAGTTCCAAAATCACAAAATTCTTAAAGAATTGAGTTTGTTAGTATTATTCAAAAAAGAAAACGTCAGATTTTAAAACGCAATCCTGTTTTTAGATAAAATGTATTTTCCTTGTTTACCGATATTACATTTTTATTTTTACCGTCTCGTAATTTTGCATTGCTATAGAAGATATTGGCAAAATTTACATAAAGTTCTAAATGCTTTCTTAAATGATATTCATACCGAAGTCCGCCAACTATTATTGACATGTTTATTTTATGGGCAATTTCATTTTCATTTACCAAAATACCACCTTGAATATTAGCCGTAAAACCATCAAGTTCGGCAATAAACTTAAATCTGGATTTTTCTGAAAGATGGTATTGTATATTGGATTTCGGAACACCAATATTATAGGACCAATCTGGTCGAAATTTTCTAAAATAACTTATAAATGGGATTGGAAAGGGAATTCCCCTATTTTCTGAATAGGAAACGCCAAGAATCAATCGATAAGGTTTAGCTAGGTTTATATCTTTCCTTTTATCGTTTATAAAAACAATATCCCCAGAAAAAACCACGTCGTCAAAAGATATATCCTTAACAAAGTTTGAACTAAAACCAGGTGTAAATCTAGCCCCAAAACGCCAATCTTCATTCATTTTAAAAGTATAACCGAAGTTAATATCCAATATCTGAAAGCCGTCAATTTCCTGGGTATCAAAAGCGGTAACCGTAGAATCATAAATGATGTCAATATTGCTATAATCCAATCCTAGTAGTATATAATTATCTTCGGTTATTTTTATAGGATAATTGAACAAACCTCTAATTCGGTCATAACCTACATTAGAACCTCCTTTGGGAATATAGGTATACTCCAACTTGGCCAAGTCCGATAGTTGACCAAAGGCCATGGATGTAAGTAGTAATAGAAAATAAATGGAAAGCTTTTCTTTCATGCAAGCCAATAAATTTATTTTATTCGGTAACTTTTTAATTTGGTAGAAGGGGTTTCGAATTTTAAAATAAGTTTCCACCTAACTTTATAGATCAATACTTTTATCTAGTATCGATTAAAAAATATATCGTTACCAACTCATGGCCCTTTTAATAAGCTTGAACCGATTTTTTTCGAATATACAGAATGTTTCGATTTCAACATGATTTTTATTATGTAAATTTTTAAAGTCCAATGTTGTTCTATCTAATGGATATTTTTTCTAAATGATTATTTTTATTACTAAAATTGGAAAATCCTGGATTGTCGGGTATCACCTATACCAGTTATCGGCAGTCCATAACCATTGTATATGTAAACAAGGGAATTCAATGTAGGTTATAGCGGCGCTATAGGTTTAACAAATGTCTTAATTTTATTCTATACCGAATTGATTTTTTTGTAACTTAAAATTATTGAATTTGAAAACCCATCTTAAACATTTTGAAATACTATATCTATTTATTCTTTGCCCTTCTGCTTTTGGGCTGTACTCCAAAATAAGAACCATGATATAAATAATGTACAAGAAGCAGTGCCAAGTAAAAGTGGTATGGGAAACTGTAATTGTGGTAAGTCGAGGGCCACATAAATCGTGTAAATTTGTATTTCAATTTAGTATGATCATGAAAAACCTCTTCATTTTTTTATTATTTGGTATTATTTTCCCATCAACTATTTATTCACAGGATGGGTATAAAAGCGTAACGGTCAAATACATCACTGAGGAAATAATCCTGGACGGCACTATGGATGAAGCTGTCTGGGAAACCGCAGAGACCGGATCCAATTTTATGCAGTTCTTCCCAACAGATTCGGTAGAGGCTAGATATCAAACAAGTTTTAAAATCCTTTATTCGGAAACTAACTTGTACCTGGGTATTCGCGCAGAAGCAGCCAATGGCAACTATGTGGTTTCCTCATTAAAACGTGATTTTGGCGCTTTGACCAATGACAATGTTTCACTGTTGTTCGACACCTTTAATGATGGTAACACCGCATTCTTTTTTGGGGTAACTCCTTACGGTGTACAGCGTGAAGGTCTCGTATCTGAAGGCGGGAGCAATTTTAACAATACTTGGGATATAAAGTGGCAGGCAGAGAGCCAACTATTTGACGACCATTATGTCGTAGAGATTGCCATACCCTTTACCTCCTTAAAATTTGTGGAAGGTTCCACCAAATGGCGTTTTCGTAGTTACCGTTGGAACATTCAGTCCAATGAACAGAGCTCTTGGGCCCGTGTACCGCAAAATCAGTTGCTCTCTAGTTTGGCCTATATGGGTGAACTCAATTTTGAAAGACCCTTGGGCAAATCGAGAACCCCGTTTGCTTTAATTCCATATATAAATATATTGAGCGATAAGAACTACGCTTCTAATGTCTCCAATACCGACATTAAAGTTGGGGGCGATGCCAAAGTAGCAGTGGGTAATGGAATGAATCTGGATATTACCATTAACCCAGATTTTTCAAATGTAGAGGTAGATGATATTTTTACCAATCTTACCCGTTTTGAACTACGGTTACCAGAAAAAAGACAATTCTTTATTGACAATAGCGATCTTTTTGAGAGTTTTGGCAATACGTTCAATGAGGCAAAACCCTTTTTCTCTAGGCGCATAGGTTTGGCAAGGGATGCCAATGACAACCTTATACAAAATGAGATCATTGGTGGGGTACGACTGAGTGGCAAGTTGAACAATGACTGGCGTCTTGGGGTACTCAATATACAGACGGCTAAAGATGAGGCCAATGAAATTGCCTCCAATAACAATATGATGCTGTCCCTTCAAAGGAAGGTGGGCAAACGTTCCAATGTTGCGGTTTTTTGGGTAAACCGGCAAACCATGGGTGATGAAATTTATATTGATCCTTCTGAGAATTATAACCGGGTAATCGGCGCCGATTACAACTTGGCTTCTGCAGATGACATATGGAATGGAAAGTTCTACTTGCACAAATCGTTTCAGCCTGGGGACCACAAAGGCAATTTTTCTTCCCAAGCCACTTTTACATACAGCCCAAGGGAATGGAATATTATACAAGACCTGGTTTATATTGACGAAGACTTCCAAGCCGATTTGGGCTTTGTACCACGAAAGGATATTATAAAATGGGGCAATGGCATACAACGTAATTTTTATCCAAAAAATGGAATCTTTAATACCCATGCGATTCGAGCATTATCAATCATTTATTGGCGCCCATCTTTAGGTCATAAAAAGACCGATCATCGGTACAACGTCAATTGGGAAACCGCCTTTAAGGACCAGTCTACAGCTTCTGCCTCATTTACCAATAATTTTATTTTCCTGACCGCATCTTTTGACCCTACAAGAAGTGAGGGAGCAATTCCGATTCCTGGAAATCAAGGTTATCATTTTAATCAACTGGATTTTGAATACCAGTCTAACAATACCAACCTCTTTACCTATGGTGCCAATGCTACGGTCGGTCGTTTTTTCAATGGTGACATTGTATCATTAGGCGGGCAGGTTGCGTACCGTGTACAACCTTGGGCGCAGTTCAGCGTAGCACTGAATTATGATGGGATCAGATTGCCAGCACCTTATGCAAGTGCGGATATTTGGTTGGTTACTCCAAGGATAGACGTTACTTTCAGTAAAAAACTGTTTTGGTCTACCTTGGTACAGTACAGCAACCAAAGGGATAATCTGGGTATAAATACACGCTTGCAATGGCGTTTCGCACCCTTGTCCGACCTGTTTCTGGTATACAATGATAATTATTTTACCCAAACATTTGCTCCAAGGTTTCGTTCCATCAACCTAAAGCTGACCTATTGGTTAAATTTATAAGTTTATGCAAAAGATAATAAAACAGCATTCCTATTTTCAGGTAATCATTCTTTGCATGGTTTTGACCCTACCGATTCTAGAACAAAGTAGAGAGAAGGAAAAGCACTTCCTCGATGGTTTTAGAGGCGCGGCAAGTATTACCCTAATGGCTATCTTATTTGGCACCCTATTTCCCTTTAGGTTATCCTGCCCTGCTTTTCGACCTGAAGTTCACCTAGGGTAAATTGAGTTTTGAGCTCGATTTGCGTTTTGCCCTTGAGGCCAAGGCAGTAAAAAACACTTTTAATTATACTCAAGTGCTACCTAGGTAGCTGTTCAAATTCATATAAAGCGGTACATTTGTGTTATCCAATTTAGTTTTAAATGTGTTCTGTTTATAAACTTTCACATACTATTCCCAAGAAAAATTGTCGATAAGATAATGTCTTAGACTTTAAGTGGTTACATCTAACTACTTGATTATTAAATTTATAAAAACGGGTCTTGGATTTTAAATGGGGAAACGGCTATTTATCGTATTAATTAGCCTATCTTATATAAAAAATATTTTTAATATGATCAAAGAATTGACCAAGTCACAAGAACTCCTGGAAAGGAGAAAAAATGTGGTAGCCAATGGCGTAGGTGTATTCAATACAGCCACTGTAAAAGAGGCAAAAGGGGCCATTATTATAGATGCAGATGGGAATGAGCTTATCGATTTTGCTGGTGGTATAGGCGTTGTAAATGCAGGACATTGCCCTGAACCGGTTGTAGAAGCTATACGTGAGCAAGCTGGTAAATATTTGCACACCAGTTTTAATGTAGTCACCTATGAGCCCTATATACAATTGTGCGAAGAGTTAGCAGAAATTCTGCCTCATGGAAAAAAAACCAAAGCAATGTTGGTAAGTACAGGAGCAGAAGCCGTAGAGAATGCTATTAAAATCGCAAGACAAGCCACCAAAAAGCCCGCTATACTTTGTTATACAGGTGCCTATCATGGTAGAACAATGATGGCTATGACCTTGACAAGTAAAGTTAGTTATAAATATGATTGTGGTCCTTTTGCACCAGAAGTCTATAGACTCCCTTTTCCAAACTTTTATAGGTATGGTGGCCAGCGAGACTTGGATAAATTTGTGGATGACGAACTTAAAAGACTTCACGAAAGTGCCTTAAACCTAGTGGATGTTAAAAGTGTTGCCGCAGTTATTATTGAACCAATACAGGGCGAAGGCGGATTTAATCCCGTTCCTCAAAGATATTTGGAAGGATTGAGGGCATTTTGTGATGAACACGGCATTATGCTTATTATGGATGAAGTACAAAGCGGATTCTGCCGTACTGGCCATTGGGCCAGTTGGCAGCATTATGGTGTACAGCCCGATATTAGTACCTATGCAAAATCAATGGGATCTGGACTTCCCATTGCAGCAGTGGTAGGAAAAGCTGAGGTAATGGATGCCGCAGTCCCAGGATCTATTGGAGGCACCTATATTGGTAGTCCAATTTGTTGTGTGGCAGCTTCAGCAACCATTAAATATATGAAGGACATTAATTTGAACGAAAGAGCCGTAGAAGTCGGGAATATTATTACAACTCGATTGAACAACCTCATGAACGAATGTCCTGAAATAGGGGAAGTAAGAGGTATTGGAGCTATGATTGGGATAGAATTTGTTATAAACAAAGATCCGAGGCAACCAAATTCTGAAATTTGCGGACATATCGTAAAAGGTTGTGCAGAAAACGGATTGATTGTGTTAAGCGCTGGGACGTATAAAAATGTTCTTCGCATTTTATCCCCACTAGTCATTACAAACGAACAATTAAACAAAGGATTATCCATTTTGGAAAACGAAATTAAAAAAGCCACACGAAAATAATTATGAAACCATTCGCAATAGCAGGAGTACAAATGAAAGTATCAGCGGTCGCTTCCAACGTGGAAATGATGAAGTTGAAAATTGATATTACCATGAATCTCTATCCATGGATAGAAATGATATTGTTTAGTGAGTTATGTGCTTATGGCCCATTAACCCATACGGCACAGCCATTCCCCAATAATTTTGAAGCTGAAATGCAGGCCATGGCAAAAAAGTATGGGATTTGGCTGCTTCCCGGTTCGATATTCGAAAAGAATAATGGCAACATATATAATACCGCGACTGTTATCAACCCAAAAGGGGAAATAGTAACTCGCTATCGTAAAATGTTTCCTTTCTACCCTTATGAGGTTGGTGTAACCCCAGGAACAGAATTTTGTGTGTTCGATGTGCCGGATGTCGGAAGATTCGGGGTGTCTATATGTTACGACATGTGGTTCCCGGAAACTATTAGAACATTGGCAGCAATGGGTGCCGAGGTTATACTTCATCCTACCATGTCGGGCACCATAGATCGCGATATTGAGTTGTCAATTGTAAGGGCCATGGCTTCCGTGAATCAATGTTACTTCTTCGATGTTAATGGATTGGACACTGGAGGTACCGGACGATCAATAGTCTGCGGACCTGATGGTCTTGTAATACACCAATCAGAAGGCACTGAGGAAATTATTCCACTTGAATTAAATATCTCAAGGGTGAAAAGAAGCCGTGAATTGGGAATCTTACGCCTAGGTCAGCCGTTGAAAAGTTTCAGAGATCATTTAGGTCAATTCAAAATTTATCAACCAGATGCCCCGCATCCCTATCTTGATTCTCTTGGTCCACTGATAAAACCTAACCGATTGGATAAATTAACAGAACTAATAATAAAGGAAGACAAACTTGAACATCATTCATCCGCTATACATTACAAAGGGGATGGCTTAAATTAAATCAAAAACTATGGGAGGTGTACCAACAGGGAAGAAGAAAAAGCAGGTTACAAATAAGGATTATGTGAGTTGGTTTGAAATACCGGCAATTGACTTTCAACAGGCGGTCAATTTTTACAATCACATTTTCGGTATTACCATGGAACAAAATATTACAGAGGTAAGTGCAATGGCATTTTTTCCTGTTACGACGGGTATCGGCGGAAGCGTAATTGCAGGCCAAGGATATGAGCCCAGTGATTGTGGCCCGTTAATCTATCTAAACGCTGGAAAGGATCTAAACAATGTATTGAACAAAGTAGAAGAAGCCGGCGGACGTGTTGTAATGGCTAAAACGCTCATTAGTGAGGAGATGGGGTACTTTGCCATTTTTATCGATTCCCAAGGAAACAAACTTGCATTATATTCTAAAAACTAAACTGTGCTAAAAACAAGAATAAAAACTACACCATATTACAACATAGGTCAACTGCGGGTTGATTATTGGAACAAATTAAAAATTGTAACGGCCGAATTGACAAGATGTCATAAAGGCTCGGCGAATGAAAAAAAACACCTAAGCAATACCAAATCGCTCTTAAAAGATTTAAAGGACGTAGAGGTTTTTTTTGCTGCTCCCGGTATGGTGCGCCTTCAGAAACTTGAAAATGTACTTTCGCGACATGAACACACTGCTTTATCCAATTTAGTATCCGAGACTACTAAGCAATTGGTAGGGGATAGTTATAAGAGCAATCCCGATTTTCTGAATCACGATGAGCACAGCATAGAATCCGTTGAGGCACACGAACAATTCAACGCGATTAGAAAAAACCACTTTGAAGTCTTGTTTATCGATAATATATCAATAGAGGAAGAATCCGAACTTAAACATAGTTTTGGAAATCTCCGCGCTTCCCACGATAAATTTACCTATGGTATTGTAGTACAACGGTCTTTTCAAGATGCGATGATTACCTTACTTCTTAACCACAATATACAGGCGGTGGTTGTGCGGTATGCCCCACCATATCATTCCAAACTCATTACGCCACTTATTAAACCATATATACAGCAGGTAACAAAGCTGGATTTCTCATCAAAACCCGAAACTGATCTTGGGCCCTTAATTGGCACTTTAATTAAACAATTCAGGCCCGAATTGGATGCCTATTATGTTACCGATACGTCGTTGGGTGATTTAAAGGATAGTACGATAAAAAGCTTTAGACGTATCTTCTATCAAACGGAGGATATTCAAGAATTACATCTTACCATTATGCGAGGTATTGCAGAGCGCTTTAACACGCCCTTTTTCTCGGCTTTGGTCGAATATAGTCAAAAGCCGACCGGTGTTTTTCACGCCATGCCCATCTCACGTGGTAATTCGGTCTTTAAATCACGATGGATTAATGATTTTGGTGATTTCTACGGAAGAAATATGTTTCTGGCAGAAACCTCGGCAACTACTGGAGGTCTAGATTCGTTGTTACAACCAACGGGACCACTTAAGAAAGCACAAGAAATGGCACGCGATGCTTATGGTTCCCAACATACCTACTTTGTTACCAACGGAACTTCCACTGCAAATAAGATTGTGATGCAGGCCCTGGTGCAACCAGGCGATGTGGTGCTGATCGATAGGGATTGCCATAAATCGCACCACTACGGTTTGGTTTTATCAGGGGCCTATCCAGTGTATCTTGATTCTTATCCTATTGAGGAATATTCTATGTATGGGGCAGTTCCCCTGGAACAGATCAAAAGCAAATTACTGAAGTTGAAAGCAGCTGGAAGATTGAATAAGGTAAAAATGTTGCTCCTAACTAATTGCACCTTTGATGGTCTGGTGTACAATGTTGAAAGGGTTATGGAAGAGGTTTTGGCCATAAAGCCGGATATGATTTTTTTATGGGATGAAGCTTGGTTCGCTTTTGCAGGTTTTGGCACCAATTATAAGCAACGAACCGCTATGTTTACGGCAAACAAGTTATACGAAAAATACAAAACCAGCGCCTATGAAAAGCAGTATGCGTCTTATGCGAAATCCTTGGACGCGAACAGTATTCCAAAAATGCCCGATCCGGATAAAGTCCGTATTAGGGTATTCGCTACCCAAAGTACCCATAAAACCTTAAGTAGTTTTAGACAAGGTTCCATGATTCATATTTGGGACGAGGATTTTAGACGAAAAAGCGAAGAAACCTTCTTGGAAGCCTATATGACCCATACCTCTACCTCGCCAAATTATCAAATGTTAGCTTCGCTGGATGTAGGTCGTCGCCAAGTACAGTTAGAAGGTTTTGAATTGGTGGAGAAAAGTATAGAAATGGCGATGGTGCTCCGAGCCAAAATAAACGACAACCCACAATTGAGTAAATATTTTGACATCTTAACGGTGCGTGATTTCATTCCTTCCAATTATCGACAGACCGGGTTTAAGGAATATTACAGTAAAGAAGAGGGTTGGAACCGAATGGAAGAAGCATGGGAAGACGACGAATTTGTACTGGATCCCACAAAAATTACCTTATATGTTGGCAGGACAGGTGTTGATGGGGATACTTTTAAAAACAAGTACCTCATGGATAAATTTAATATCCAAATCAATAAGACTTCTAGAAATACGGTCCTCTTTATGACCAATATTGGCACCACTCGTGGAAGTATTACATACCTTACCAATGCATTACTAAGAATTGCGGATGAATTGGATGAAGAGTTTAAAGCATTGAATTCCAAGGAAAAGGAAATTCTCCAAAAACGGATTCACTCCTTGACCAAAGAAGTACCTCCGTTGCCAGATTTCAGTTATTTCCATCATTCATTTCAGGCGGTCCCAGGTGTTCCCGGGGGTGATATACGCGCCGCCTATTTCTTGGCGTACGAAGAAGAAAATTATGAATATGTACCGCTTAACAGGTGTTTGTCCGTTATGGGTAAAGGTAAAACATTGGTAGCATCTACCTTTGTAATTCCGTATCCGCCAGGATTTCCAGTGCTGGTTCCAGGCCAAGTAGTCAGTGAAGAAATCATCAATTTCCTTACAGCATTGGATGTTAGTGAAATTCATGGGTATAGGGCAGATCTAGGCCTTAGAGTATTCAGGGAAAGTGTTTTGGACCGTCATAAAACAATAACTTCCATGGGAGTCATGGGCATAAATAAATTTAGCAAAAAATCTAAAAAATCAAAAAGTAAGATATGAGTAATAAAAAAGCAATTCCAACAAAAAAAAAGATAGCCGTTAAGGGTAAAAAAGCAATCGTCGTAAAAAAGGCTCCGGAACCGGAAATGCTGAACGGCGTTGCCGACATTCGAAGATTTTTTTATAAGAACGAGGTGCCACTATATTTCATTAGCGCCACCAATTTCAATATGTTAGGTGCAGATGAATGGATCAAAGGCTTTAAATTCATCTGTCATATAGAATGTTTTGATGGGCAGCATCCTAATGTTTTCTCACCAAAAGAAGAAATTCCCCATGACGAGTTTACTGGTATTGAGGATATCAACAACTACCTATTACAGCACCCAGAGGTTCAAGATTATTTAAAGACCCGTAAAAAAGGCAGGACTACTGGTAAGGCCATGTTTCTAATGTTTGATGAAAAGACCGAGAAGCTGGCCAAAAAATTAGGATTACAGGTAATGTTCCCAACAGCGAAGATGCGCACGTTCATGGACAATAAAGTGAATACCAACCGTATCGCTGAAAAAGCAGGTGTACCCTGTGTGCCCTATGTATTAACTCCTGTAACGGATTATGCCCATTTAAATAAAGTATCAAAATCCCTGGGAAATGATTTAGTGATTCAGACACCCTTCGGAGATTCAGGTCATACCACTTTTTTCATTTCCAACGAAGAAGAGTTTAAAAAACATGAAGAGGAAATCGTCAAAGAAAAGGAAGTCAAAGTAATGAAACGCATTAATTGCAAAGGATCGGCAATTGAGGCCTGTGTTACCAGACATGGTACCATAGTGGCACCATTGATGACCGAACTTGTCGGTTTCAAGGAATTAACACCTTATAAAGGAGGCTGGTGTGGCAATGAGATCTACCCCAATGCATTTACTCCTGAACTTCGAAAAAAAGCCACGAAATACACCCAACTTTTTGGTGACCAATTGCGTAAAGAAGGGTATAAAGGCTATTTTGAACTCGATTTTCTAATTGATCAAGACAATGGGGAAATTTATCTTGGAGAACTCAACCCAAGAGTCACAGGCGCAAGTTCAATCACCAATCATGCGGTTTTCGCATTAGCAGATGCACCACTATTTGTATTTCATATTCTGGAATGGATGGATGTTGATTATAAGTTGAATGTTAATCAACTTAACGCACGTTGGGCAAAACAAGAAAACATTGACGGATGGAGTCAATTGATTATCAAACACACCGAAGATACTATTGAATATGTATCGGAGGCGCCAGCTTCCGGTATTTATAAAATGTTCGATAATGGACATATTCAATTTGACCGAATGGATACCCACAGAAGAGCCGTTGAAACCGAAAATGAGGCCTTCTTTTTACATATTTCCAAGAAAGGGGATTACATCTACGAAGGCGCCGATTTAGGAATATTGGTATCCCGAGGCCGTATGATGACCGACGATTTTAAATTGAATACAAGGGCTAAAAACTGGATAAAAGCCATACGCTCAAAGTACGTTTCAGAAATTGTTGAAGACAAACGAGAGAAAGTTATGCTTACAGGTAGCCTAACAAAATAAGTTTAAAAAACAATGGAGTTCAAAAGTATAAACCCCTATAACAACAAAGAAGTTGGCTCCTATACAGCGCTATCAAAAGAGGAAACAACATTAAAACTCAATAGCGCACAAAATGCTTTTAAAACTTGGAGTAGATTACCACTTTCCAAACGAGCGAGTCTCATACAAAAAGCTGGTCAAGTTCTTCGGGATAATGTTGAGGAATACGCTAAAATGATCACCATGGAAATGGGTAAACCTATTTCGGAGTCTAAAGCGGAAGTGAATAAATGTGCTTGGGTATGTGACTATTATGCTGAAAATGCCGCTGCATTTCTTGCTGATGAAACCATTGCTACCGATACCCAACAGAGTTTTGTAAGACACGACCCTTTAGGCACTGTTCTAGCCATTATGCCTTGGAATTTTCCATTTTGGCAAGTTTTCAGGTATGCTGCACCAACTTTGACTGCGGGAAATACGGGATTACTAAAACATGCCCCAAACGTTTTTGGGTGTGCCAAACTCATAGAAGGGGTTTTTGTAAAAGCAGGATTTCCGCCAAGTGTATTTCAAAATCTAATTGTACATCACGACCTTACCGAACATATTATCTCACATGATGGTGTAAGGGCAATTACGTTGACCGGAAGCGAAAGGGCAGGTTCCGCGGTTGCCGAAATTGCTGGAAGGCATATTAAAAAATCGGTTTTAGAACTTGGCGGGAACAATGCCTTCATTGTTTTGGAGGATGCGGATATAGCTAAAGCCGTAAAAACGGCAATTACAGCTAGAATGCTCAATTGTGGACAAAGCTGCATTGCGGCGAAACGCTTTATTTTGGTTGAAGGCATTTATGATGAATTTGTTTCCAAATTTACAGAAGCGGTGGGTAAATTAAAATCTGGCGACCCGATGGACGAAACGACTCAAGTTGGACCCTTGGCCCGTAAAGATTTGGCAGACCAACTCAATCGTCAAGTTAAAGAATCTGTAAAGCAAGGGGCTGAATTATTACTTGGAGGCAATCAAGATGGTTGTTATCATGAACCTACTATATTGGGTAATGTGCAATCAGGGATGGTGGCATTTGATGAAGAAACCTTTGGGCCCTTGGCGGCCATGATTAAAGCAAAAGACATAGATCATGCTTTTGACCTTTCCGAGCAATCGAAGTATGGACTTGGAGTAACTGTTTGCACTTCGAATACAGAATTGGCACTAAAATATGCGGATAGGGTTAGCGATGGTGCGTATTTTATAAACGAATTGGTAAAATCTGATCCAAGATTGCCTTTTGGCGGGACTAAAAAATCAGGGTATGGTCGTGAATTGGCAAAAGATGGTATGATGGAGTTTATAAACAGAAAAACAGTTTATTTAAAATAGGAATGACGAAGCCTCATGCGAATTAGTATCGTAATCTTTAAATCCCAAACTAAAAATTGTGTGGGAATTCTCCCTATTTTAAAAGGTGTACAGCTCATTTTTATTGACTCCAAATACAGGTGCGGTATGGCACGATAAAACTACCAGTCCTTTTAGAACATAACAATTTCAATCCGATATTAACAAAGACTTAACACGGGTTTCTTGTTTGTGGAGATAGATATCTTAAGTTACATCTCTTACAAAACAAATTTATATGAAATTTTTATCGGTAAAAAGAAAGACGAAAACAGAAAGGCGATATAGCAATAAGATGGGTGAGTTGACTACAAAAGTCACCTATGTAAAAAAATATTTGGCAGGAATCCCTCTAAAAACGATACATAAATACCGGGAAACGTATTACGGGAATGTAAAAAATTGTGAAGATTGCAATCTTTTTATTTAAACAAAATTGACTTTGTATCTGGTTCGACTAGTAAGCGGCTACGGTATACGACAATACATCTCTAATGTGTAAAAATGAGAGTAGGTAATTATTTAGGTGGGTAGACAGAAATTCATGCGCCTAAACTGTGGTTCCAAGTTTGCTCACATTTTTAATATCCGACAAAAGGAAGTTCGCCGGTGCGGGAAGATTACCTCTCCTCGTTCGGTGAACCTGAATGGGGTCGTTGCTCCAGAGAATCCAATGCAGGCTCTCGCCTGTTTGTCTTTTTTGTTTTCACTGCTTAAATGCTTCGCAGCACTACGCTATAAAAAACAAAAAATCCAACCACTTTTGTGATTGGATTTTCTTGGTCGGGGTGGCAGTCCTAGAAATAGGGATTTACCACTCTGATTTTCAATATTTTACCTTGCTCATCTAAAGCTGTACACCGCTTTGCAATTTCAACAACAAATAGATGCAAAAGATGTTATCTTTTATAGGATTAAAAGTAATGAAATATTCCTTATCACTCAACCATACGAATCATCAATATCTAAAATATAATTAATAAGGAATCTTAAACCTTGCGATTTTGTGTTGATCAAACTTTCTTGGGGCGAACAGAGAATATGCGAAAAGGCTGAATAAATAGCTAACATTATTCCGGAAACGGCTTCGTTAATTAAAGATATTTCCTTATAAAATGGGCGACTCCATCTTCTGTATTGTTCAATGTTATATAATCGGAAATGGCTTTTACTTCGTTTCGCGCATTTCCCACTGCCACGGCGCAACCAACTCCTCGAAGCATTTCAATATCATTGTAATTGTCTCCAAAGGCAATGATATCATCCAAAGTTTGATCATCCTTTAAAAGTTTTTGAATACCCAAAAGTTTTGAGGTATGCTGTGGAGCAACTTCAATTAGTATGTCGTTGGAGCGGTACAGTAGTAACTGTGAATCAAATACCTTCCGAAGTTCTTCGTATATTAAATCGAGTGCTCCCTTCCTACCCATGAGCATCAGTTTATGTGCCCCTAGTTCTCTCTCTTTCCAATCTCTAAAAGTATCCGAAACAGACTTAAAAACAGGACGGGTTCTGGTATACAGAATTTCTTTTTGAATGAAATCCGTGTTTTCACTTGCATACCACTCATTACTATTAGTAAAGTCCAATTTTAATATCAAGTCTCCATGGCTATTTTGTAAATTTCCTTGACGAACTCCTAACTCTATAACGGCCGATGATATTTCATTCTTTCCATCCATGACCAGAGCACCATTATAACATATCATGGGCTCATTTTTAAGTCCCATTCGTTCTTGCAAGTAGGTCATGGCCCTTGGCATTCTGGCAGACACCAGAATCACCTTAAGTTTTTGCTTTATTCTAGAAATTTCAGAAATGGTAAAATCAGAAACATCACTCTTGGAGGAGAGCAATGTACCATCCAAATCAGAACATAGAATTTTATATTTCATCCAAAAAAATGTAAATCCTAATTTAACTTTGTGCAAATCAGATTTTAATAACAGAAACGAAACAAATTTAAGTAGATAAATTTTTTCTAAAGACTTAAACCCATACCTAAGGGTTCATAAACTTTGATATTTTCTCTGGAGATAACACTGGGTTGGCACCTTCATTTCGGGCTACCAATGCCCCAACGGCGCATGCACAATCTATTGCTTCTTGAGGAGAACATTTTGAAAATAATTTATATATCAATGTTGCTAGAAATGAATCTCCTGAACCTACAGTATCAACAACTTCTATATAATAACCACAATTGTGATAAAGCTTGTCATCCATAAACAACACAGCCCCATGGGAGCCGAGGGTAACACAAATGATTTCGTATTGGTCTTTAGCGATAAATTGAATTATTTTGTTCCAATGAATGTATTTGAACCCATGAACTGGGAAACTTCAAACAGTTCTTCATCATTGAATTTGATTAAATCGGCTTTATTCATAAACTCAATTAAGAATTTTTCAATGTAATGTGGTTTACGTAAGTTAATATCAAATACTTTATATTTTGCTACTTTTAATAGCTCTAACAAGGTGTTTTGGGATGATTCATCACGAGAAGCTAAACTTCCAAATAAAAAGACATCTGCATTTTTGACCAATTCGGTATCATCAATAGATAATCTAATTTTATCCCACGCAATGGGTAGGCAATATCATAGGAGGCATTACCTTTTTCATTTAATCGTACATTTACAACTCCCGTAGGGTAATTATTTTTTATCTTGTATTGAGGAAGTATATATCTTGATCTTCTCAAAATACCTTTTAATTCTTTTCCGTTGCATCATCCCAACGGAACTAATCATTGAAACATCAACTCCAAATGATTGCAATCTTGAAGCCACATTTAAAGGGGCACCTCCTATTTTTTTATGTGTGAAGAAAGATGTCAAATAATATTTCGCCAAAACAAACTGCTTTTATTTTTTTCTTCATTTTATATTAGATTAATAACATTTCGCAAATTAAAAAAGCAGGCCGGAACCCATGTTTAATTGAATCCGTGAAATAAGGTTATTTTTTTTGAGGACATTTTTCACTAATGGTTGATCTTTATTCAGCGTTTTCCCATATGGACTTCAGCTGATGGACTTCTAAAGCATGGATCTCAATATTTGTATTTTCCAAAAACGCCAATCCGTCGTTAGTTTTGGCTTCTTTCAGAGAGCTCACTACTGCAAAGGCTCCACCATCGGCAAATATCTCAACCGATGTCCGATCTATTAACAACTCCAGTACAATGCTACGGCTTCCTGCATCTACATTTTCATAAAAAGCATCATTTAGGGTATTGAAATTCATATCATATTCTGCAATGCTATTCCCATGATAAAGAAAATTAAACCTTGTGCCATCATTGATGGTTACTTTCATCTTGATGTGAAAAATATCTCCGTCAATAGTTTTAAGGTTTTCATTTGCGCCTTGGGTTGTTAGATTTTTCCAGGAATAGCTTTTTTTATGTAATTGTTCAATTTCCTTAATTGGCTCGTTAAATAATCTAACACCATTTATCGTAGTCCTTAAGAGTGAGCTCTGTAGGAAAAAGCATGAGTTGACTGAACGGCATTCCTTTGTGCCACATATCTTGTCCCCAGCCCAACTGAATGCGCCTTCCATCAGCAGCAGGAATATTGTTGAATGTCTGCGCAGCATACAATTGACCGTGTACATATTGATGTTTGCCAGAAGTTGGAGTGAACTTTGTACCATCAAAATCACCGACCATATAGGTTCCTGAGGCCCCATATATTACCCATTTTGTGTTGTTCTTATCCCCATCAATCGGTAACTCAAATAATTCAGGGCATTCCCAAAAACCAACGATATGGCTTTGGTACGTCCATTCTTTAAAATCATCAGAATTGTAAAATGAATGTCCATCCTTTTCAAAAAGTACCATTACCCATTTTTGGGTGGGTTCATACCAGAAAATCTTCGGGTCACGGGTGTTAGAACTATTCCATTTAGCCTTACTGTCGATGACTGGATTGCCTTCATATTTTATGAAAGTTCGCCCACCGTCGTTACTATAGGCAATACACTGGGTTTCCAAAGCACCCTTCTCTTCGCCCAGATCTTTATGAGCAGTGTAAGCGGCCACCAATGCAGGTTTATCTCCTGTTTGAAAGCCCGCTGTATTCTTGTCGTCTATAGCCGCAGTTCCGGAAAACATCGCTCCTAGTTCATCGGGAAATAAAACTTCACCCAACTCTTCCCAGTGCAATAAATCCTTACTAACCGCATGTCCCCAATGCATATTTCCCCAATGGGTTTCGTAAGGATTGTGTTGGTAAAAAAGGTGGTATTCACCATCGTAATACACCAAACCATTTGGGTCGTTATTCCAACCTCTTCGGCTGGAAAAATGGATTTGAGGACGATTGGTTTCCCTGTAAACGCTGTCTTGACCGGCCCAGATATCTGATTGATATATTTTAGAAAGACCTGTGACGGACTTCGGATATTTAACTATTATCTTTTTGCCTTTAAATGCAGTTACATCGGCAAATACCCAATAGTCCGGTTCACCATTGCTGATGCGGATATCGAAATACCTGACCAATTCATCATCCAAGGTAAAGGTCATTTGGTTTCTATCTTCTAACATTTGAATAGGAAGATTAAGGTATTTTTTGTCAATGTCAAAAGTAAGGCGTTGTAGAGTATCCTGTGCAGATAGATATATTCCACAGACCATAAATGACAGTAAAAGTGTATTTTTCATAAAACCATTTAAATTATCTGAATAAAAATTGTCACAATCTAGTTCATAGCTAGCACTTCGTTCTAATTTAATACTTTGCAAACTTGATTATTTTTTTCTCAATTACACAACATGTAATAACGCGTTTACTTAATTACTAAATGTAAACCCGGGCTTTTACACCCGGGTTTCTAAAAAAAACTAACTCAAACTAACTCAACTTAATGAATCACTCTTCTAACAAAAGAACCTAGTACCCGGGATTTTGTACGTAAAGTCCTCCGGTAAAATCTATTTCGCGCTGTGGTATAGGATAATACTCATCCCTACCAGCTGTAAAAACAGCATTTGCCAAGAAATCCCTTTTGGTTTTCTCAGTAGTCAGATAGGCATTCAAGACATCTGCTGCCTCGCCCCATCGTACCAAATCAAAGAAACGAGGGCCTTCCATTCCAAACTCTAATCGTCTTTCGAATTTCAATGCATTCCAAGCAAAATCTTTATCAGGAAAGGAAATATAAGTGCCAACATTGTAAATATCAGATGCACCGGCGTCTAATGGACGCTGTGTACTTGCTGCTGCCCGCATCCTAACTTGATTTATCAACGGCAATGCTTCATCCCAACGATCCAACTGAATCAATGCTTCTGCTTTAAACAACAATATATCCGCATAACGAATAAAATCTACATTCTTTGAGGTACCTACAAAAGGACCTTCTTTTACATAACATGAACAGTCAGGTGCCTGTTGTTCTTTCATATTGCCAAAGTAGCCATACACTCCTGGGTCTCTTGCCCAGCTAAAATTATATACCATGTCTCCTGATGTATTAAGCGTATTTCTATACTTAAAAGGTCTACCTGGCAATCCCACTGTATGATCAATTCTTGGATCTACGGTTAGCCCTACCGCAGGAATCGAAGTCCCGTCTGTCTCAACGGTCTCAAAAATATCCACATCATTAAAGGTATCCAATAATGGAAGTCCGCTGGCATCTGTTTTAAAGGCATTTACCATATTTTGGCTTGCCAAATGAAAACCACAACAACCATATAATCCAGTGCCATGGGGAGAATTTAGTCCTGTTACAAAACTCACCCTACTAACTTTTGTTCCATCGTTAATTGAGAACTGTGCAGCCCAAATAGATTCTGGTCCATTATCAAACCCATCTAAAAAATTATTCCCATAATCAGGTTCCAACCCACCGGTAACATCATCGGCATAATCTATTACTTCCTGCAACCTTGTTGTATTAATATTGGTAACCTGATGTTGGTCATTCTGTTCATAAGCCTGATACAAACGTAATTTTGCCAAATATGCGGCGGCAGCATTTTTATCTGCCCTACCCGGCTCATCTTGTGATTGTGGTAAATTATTATATGCAAAAAGAAAATCATCCGCTATCAAATTCCATAATGCATCATTTGGTTGATCATTACTAACCTGGGCTATCTCTTCCTGTGTTAGTGCCTCAGTAATATAAGGTATCTTTTTAAAGAGCAGTTTCATCATAAAATGTGAATGTGCCCTTAAAAATCGTAGTTCAGCTTGTCTTAATGTTTTATCGCCATATTCCCCATCTGGGATTTCATTGATTACTGACAAAGCAAAATTCGCTCTAGAAATAGCCTTATAATAATTGGTCCAAGTTCGTGGAGTCATCCAATCGCCATAATCAGGTATAGTAAGGTTGTATTGTTCATAGCGATCTACTACATCAACATCACTTCTACCTCCACCTCCCTTGTAGGCATCATCTGAACGTACACTACCATATACCCATTGATGGGTCAATGGCCCAACCATCTCATCATTGGCTATTGCAGCATAGGCAGCTACAACCAAGGATTCTGCATTTTCTCCTGTCGCAACATTCTCATTGGACAAAACACCCTCTGGCTCATACTCTAAAAAGTCCTTACTACAGGAAACTAAAAGAAATGAAACCAGCATTCCTAGAATAATTATTTTATTTTTTTTCATGATTTTCATTTTTTAAAAGTTCACGTTAAGTCCCAAAGAAAGTACCGTTGGTACAGGAATTCTATTTACATCTGTACGTTCAGGATCAGATCCGATATAATCCTTTGGTGTAAACCAAAACAGGTTCTCACCTTGGAAATAAACACGTAGTCCTGTCATTCCACCCAACTTGCTTATCAAATCTTCTGGAAGTGAATATCCCAATTGCAGATTTCTTATCTTAAAATAGGAATTATTTCTAAATAGATAATCTGAAGTTCTTAAATCGTTGAATGCCAAAGACAAAGATGGAATATCCGTATTTGTATTATTTGGGGTCCAGGCATCCAAAACGCCAAGGCCTGCATTTTCCCTACCTTGGGTGAAATTGTTCCAGAAAATATATGGGTCTTGACCAATTCTTCCTGCTACACCCGAACCAAATATAGAGAAGTCGAAGTTTTTGTATGCCAAATCAACACGAAGACCATATTCCAAATCTGGCAATGTAGTACCTATCCAATCCCTATCATCTGAATCTATCACATTATCCCCATTCAAATCTTGAAACTTAAGGCCACCAGGTCTTGCAGCTACCTGCTCTGGACTAGAATCTATATCTGCCTGACTCTGGAACAGACCATCTGTTTTATAACCAAAAATCTCAAAAGGTGAATGCCCAATTACCGAGTTGTCAGCTGTACCTGCATAACCTGCTCTTACTTCCTCTGGAAGAAAAGTAATCTTATCCTTAAAAGCACCGAAATTCGTTGATACGGCAAAATAAAGACCACTTTCAAGTGTTTTTGAATATGCCAATGACAATTCCCATCCTTTAGTTTCTGTGGTCGCTCCGTTCAATACACGTTGCTGACCCTCTCCTATTACAGAGGCAATTGGCGGAGTAATCAAAATATCACTGGTTTCCCGGGTAAAATAATCAAAGGACCCTATCAAAGCATTAAAGAAAAGACCAAAATCTACACCGTAATTGAATTCTTTGGTTGTTTCCCATTTTAACGCTGGGTTTGCCGCTTGAATGGAAACAAAACCTGATGGCAGCGTTCCACCGTTATTACCGCCCAAATCATAAGCGGTACCAACATTATAATATATATTAAAGAAATCTGGGATAAATTGATCTTGGTTTGGTCCGTATCTGGACTCATACAATCCAAAACGCGCCAAATCACCAATAGATTGGTTACCAACTTCACCATAACCAGCTCTAAGTTTTAAGTCAGAAACAGTACCATCATTATTGAAAAAATCCTCATTGCTTATCCTCCAACCTAGGGTTGCAGCAGGAAAAATACCATATCTGTTATCCTCCCCGAATCTTGAAGAACCATCTCTACGCACAGTTACAGAAGCTAAATATTTGTCAGAAAAAGCATAATTAAGTTTTCCAAATTGGGATAACAACCTGCTTCCACTAGAGCGGCCATTTGTAGTTCGTGCACCTGTTGCAGCATCTAAGACAAAATAAGATTCCGTTTCGACTGCAAACCCATCCGCTATACCTGTTACTGAATCAAAATCATCTTTAATTGACTCAACACCTACCAAAACATTAAAACGATGGTCACCAAGTTCAAGATTATAATTCAATGTATTGGTAAAAGCAAGGCTTGTGAATTTATTGGTATCTAGAATCAACCTATTATTGCCTCTTGTTACAAATCCGTTATTTACGGTTGTTTCTATATCCTTTTTTTTGAAATCGTTAAAGTCAAGACCTAAGCTGGTCCTAAAAGTCAAATTATCCATTAGTTTCAACTCTGCATAGATATTTCCAAAAATAGAGGTCCTTTCAGTGTTATCCCATCGATTTAAATATTGCATAAGTACGGGGTTATTTCTATCTGAATAACCGGCTCCTATTGGACCTGCAAACTCACCGTTCGCATCACGAAGAGGAATAGTTGGCGCCAAAGTTATCGCCAATCCAGGTGTTGGAGCACTACCCACATCTGGAGAAGCCAAAGTTTCGTCAGAAGTAGAAAATATTGTATTTACTCCTATTTTAAGTTTATCATCAAACAGGTTAAAATTAGAATTCAACTTCGCTGTATATCGTTCATACCCAGTATATTTTAAAACACCGGTATTTTTCAAGTAACCAAGGTTCAACATGTGAAACGATTTATCACTTCCACCAGATACGGTTACTTCGTTATTGAACACATATCCTGTTTCGTAAGTCTCATCTTGCCAATCTGTATCACCAGCAGGAACGTTTGGGTCACCACCAACAAAAGGTTGTACTGATACACTATTTAGAACAGGATTGTTAAAATCACCATTCCAATCAAAATTATAAATCTCGCCATATCCTCCTGTAGGATCTGCTCCATCATTTACAGATGCTTGCCATAAGGCCTCACCTCGCTGAACTGCGTTGAGCATATCATATCGTTGCTTTTTTTCCGATAAAACCGAAACATTGGTATTGAAGCTCACATTGAACTTTTCTCCATCTGCTGCTCTGACACTGTTTTTTGTAGTAACAATAATAACCCCATTACCTGCCCTTGCACCATATATTGATGATGCCGATGCGTCTTTTAGAACTTGTACAGATTGTATTACGCTTGGGTTAAGACTTGAGAAAACCTCTTGTCTTACCGTAGGTACTCCATCAATAACATAAAGCGGGTCGTTATTACCCAATGTAGTAACACCTCTAATCAAGATTCGGCTACTAGTACCATTGGGGTTTCCGGATTTTTCTATGAAAAGTCCCGGAACCCTCCCTTGTAGGGCCTGCATTGCGTTACCAGAACTTAAGCTTTGGCCTTCCACGGGACCCAAATCAACTACTGTTATAGCACCTGTTAAGTCCGCTTTTCGCTCTGCTGTATAACCAGTTACAACAACTTCCTGTAACTGTTGGGCATCCTCGGACAAGCTCGCATTAATAAGGGATTGACCATTAACTGGTATTTCTACCTTTAAAAAACCAACATAGCTAAAAGCCAGTGTGGCATCGGAAGATACATTTTCCAAGGTATAATTTCCGTCAAAATCTGTTGTAGTACCATTGGTAGTACCAACTACTACTACAGAAGCACCGGGCAACGGCATACCATCATCCTGAGTGGTGACCGTACCTGTTATTTGTCCTTGGGCCAGTAGACCTATAGGGACAAAAATCAGTAATAATAATAATAAGAGTTTTACTTTCATAATTGAGTGATTTAGTTAAAGTTTAATTCATGTATTTCGAGATTGTTGATCATAAATTTTTCTTGATCGGACAATATGGATAAGACTTCAAAAGGTGCATTGGGAAAGAAAATCTCGGTCATTACCGTTTGCCCATTATCATAGAACAACTCAATAGAGGTCTTATCCAGCAGTATTTTTCCAGTCAAATGCTCAGAGCCTGCTGTTCTTGGTGCCATTGAAATTCTATCGGTAAACTTCTCAGAGAAATCGGTTTTGCCCGATTTGTTCCGGTCTACGAAAAATTGTTTTTCGGTTGCATCATAGCCGAATTTTAATTCATCACCTTCACTATTGGACAAAATGAAAGTGTACTTTCCTTCGGTCACATCAGGAATTTCAAAATTAATTTCGGTTTTAGAAAGGTTGATGGTTTCGTTTGTGGTCAAAACGGTTTCTCCTTCAACAGAAATAGTTGTTTCGGCTACCTTTTTTGCTCGATAACCGTTAAGTTCTTTTACAGGATTGGATATCAATCTATACGTGTTGATGCCTTTTATCAAACCTAATTCCCGTGCTATTGTACTCGCACTTCGCCAATTTTCTGTAGGGACTTCGTTGGCATATAGCCAATTGGACATCCATCCTATAAAAAGTTTACCTCCTTGGGCTGTTGTAACATTTGACCATGTTACGCCCGCATAGTTATCGCGTCCATGATCCACCCAAAAACTATGCTCTTTGGCTTGCTCTTTTTGAAAATTCGTATCGATACTAAATTTCTTACCATCAAAATCACCTACAAAATATTGGGTTGCAGAACCACTATTTGGCCCGCCAGGGTTAATACTGACGAAAAGTACCCATTTCGTTTCATCCGTTCCTTGAACAGGCAATGGGAAAAAGTCAGGACATTCCCAAACACCGTTATGGTTACCAATGCCTTCACCAAAAGTGGAAAGTAGCTTCCAGTTTTTCAAATCTTTGGAGGCATAGAACATGATTTCCTGACCGGCGGCCAATACCATTAACCATTCCTTGCGCTCCTCGTCCCAGTTGACCTTGGGATCCCTGAAATCGGGAATATTGGGATTCTTAATTACCGGATTTCCTTCGTATTTGGTAAATGTAAGTCCCTCATCCAAAGAATAAGCAATGGATTGTGTTTCGTCAATAATTTCACCCGCCTTATCGGCTTCCATATCGTGATGGGTAAACATTGCGATTACGGGAGTCTTACTTTCGGCAGAAAAACCAGAGGTGTTTTCTACATCGACCACTGCACTTCCTGAAAATATCAATCCTAATTCGTCGGGGTATAAGGCAATTGGCTGTTCTTTCCAAGTAATCATATCGGTACTGATGGCATGACCCCAATGCATAGGTCCCCATATGGTACTATCTGGATAATGTTGGAAATAAAGATGATAATATCCATTGTAATAGAACATGCCATTTGGATCGTTCATCCATCCTTTTTTTGGCGAGAAATGAAAGTTTGGACGGTACATTTTTTCATTGTCGGTGGATACTACTTCCATTTCATTCGCTGTTACCTGGATTTTCCTTATTTGGGTCGCTTTTGCACGAATTTAACATACTGAATTGTAGTAAATTAACAAAGCGTACATTAAAATGTGATAATTCAAATGACTGTACTTATTATTCCATCGTGATGGTTTTTGTTTAATTAAAATTTTACTCAATTCTTCTAAGGATATCCCTTTGGTCTCCGGCATAATAAAAATTACGAAAAATAGTTGTAATACCATCATAAAGGCGAAGAAAGCAAATACGATTCCTGCGCCAATAGTGGCAAATAATACAGGAATCAAAGAGGGTACAACTGCAGCCAAAATCCAATGCACAGAACTACCGAATGACTGTCCAGAACCCCTTAGATGGTTCGGGAATATTTCGGATATGAACACCCATATCACGGTACCCTGACCAATAGCATGTGCAGCAATGAACATGAATAAAAATATGGGCATGGCAAGACCAGTCCAATTAAAGAAAAAAGCACAAGCCACCAAAGAAAGTGATAATATATATCCAATAGAACCCGCATACATTAGTTGCTTTCTCCCAACTCTATCTATCAGGTATATACCCAAAAGCGTAAAAAGCATATTGGTTACCCCAATACCAATACTGCTAAGAAGTGCTGAACTTTCAGCAAGACCAGCCTCAGTCAATATTCTAGGTGCATAGTATAAGAATGCATTTATGCCTGATAGTTGGTTAAAGAACGCGATGCAAAATGCCAGTATTAAGGGAAATCGATATTTTTTAATAAAAATATTCTCATGAGGTACGGTATTTTCCATTTCATCCTTAATCTCCATCATCAATTTTTCCGAATCCTGATCCGGATTGATTAACTGGAGAACAGTTTTAGCTTCACTATTTCTGAATTTGGTAAGCAGCCATCTTGGACTTTTAGGTATGGTAATTGCAAATACAGTATACAAAACAGCGGGGATTGCCTCAACACCCACCATCCAACGCCATGCATTTTCACCTATACCATTTAATAAATAGTTGGAAAAAAAGGCGATTAATATTCCAAATACAATATTGAATTGGTATAAACCCACTAATTTACCTCTATCCTTAGCGGGTGCAATTTCAGAGATATAAGCGGGTGCGGCAATGGTAGATGCACCTACACCCAGGCCTCCGATAAATCTAAAAACTGCAAAGGTGATTGGGTCGTTGGCAAAAGCCGAACCCAAGGCGGATACCGTATAAAAAATACCTATCCAAACCAAGGTATTTTTCCGTCCAATCCTATTAGTTGGTATACCCCCTAACAATGCACCGATCACAGTACCCCATAAGGCCATGCCAACTACCACGACTCCATGAAATACATCTGATGAACCCCATAAAAGTTGAAGTTTTTTATCGGCCCCAGAGATCACTACAGTATCGAAACCAAAAAGAAATCCTGCGAGCGCAGCGGTAATAGACCATATCAATATTTTTTTCATTATCGTAATTCTCTAATATCACGACTAATATATCCTTAAAATATTAGGTACTATTTTACTGATGTTACAATCTGTTATGATTTTGTTAAGAAATACTTTCGAATTAGTATTGCTTTGATTATCAATTGATTAAAAAAATATTTAACACTTAGTGATATTGTTGAATTATAATGGGGTTACCCAAAGTTTGAAATTGATACGCCTCATTACGTATTCATTCAAGAAAGTTCAGGAATACCTTCTTAAATTGATTTTCTAAAAGACCCGGGGGATGTACCATAGCTATTTTTAAATACTGTTGAGAAGTAATTTGGAGAAGAAAAACCGGTTTCATAGGCAATCTCAGAAATACTTAATGAAGTGCTTTCAAGCATAGTTTTCGCTTTTTCCAAGCGAAAGTTACCAATATAATCACTCACGCTAATACCAATTATAGCCTTTACTTTTCGATACAATTGAACCCTGGAAATATGTAGGTTCTCGGCAAGGTTTTCTACCGAAAAGTCAGAATTGCCTAAATTGTCCTTGATAAGCGAATTCAGTTTGTTGAAAAACTTTTGTTCTATATTTCCAAAGGAGCCTGAATCCTCAATTTTATGGATATTGCTGGTATAATAATATCGAAGTTTCTCGCGATTGTAGAGCAAAGACTTTATGGACTGGACCAATATAGAATAGCTGAAAGGTTTGGTCAAATACAGATCGGCCCCTGATCGCAATCCTTTTAAATAGGATTCTTTATTCCCCAAGGCAGTCAATATAATAGTGGGTATGTGTGAAGTCCGCAAATCTTTTTTTAAGATTTCACAGATTTCAAATCCGTCTTTATCAGGAAGGTTAATATCGCATAGAATTATGTCTGGGATAGCTTCGAAGGCCTTTTCAAGGGCATCGGTGCCATCGGATAAATGAATCTCATACTCTAATTGTAATTTGTTCCTAAGAAATATAGAAAGATCCCTGTTGTCCTCAATTATCAAAATCGAATATTTCTCTTTATCCTTATTGGGCGCCTGTATCAGATAGTTGTCATCGACCAAATGTTCTGAAGTAAAATCTATAATATTGGTATCGACTAAATCTTGTTCTGTTATAATTTCGGCCTCATCAAAATGTGCCTGCCCTTTATAAAGTGTTATAATGAACTCTGTACCATGAACAGATTTTATTTGCAGTTTCCCTTTATGCATTTCAACAAACTCCTTACTTAAATGTAAGCCTATTCCAGAGCTGTTCTTCCGGTTGTTAGATCCTTTGAAAAATGCTTGGAATACTTGATCTATTTCGTTCGGGGGAATCCCAATACCTGAATCCTTAAAATAGATATTTACAAAATTTCTGCTCTCGTCATCTTCGATTCGTATTTCAACCTTTCCATTATCGGGAGTGAACTTAAAAGCATTGGAAAGAAGATTGAAATAAACCTTATCCATCAAATTCCTATCTATAAAGACATCAAGTGTCTGTTTGTTAGAGCTTAGTTTAAAGCTAATATTCCTTTTCTTGGCCTCACGTTCAAAATCTTTAAAAATATTTTCTGAGAAGGCAAATAAATTAGTTTTTGATGCCTTGAGATTGAACTTTCGATCTTCGATTTTTCTAAAATCAAGTAATTGATTGATTAATCTAAGAAGTCGATTGGAGTTATTATATATTAACTCCAGTTCGTTCATCATTGTATAACCCCTTTCCCTTGCCACTTCGCTAATCGATTCGATAGAACTTAAAATCAAAGTGATAGGGGTCTTGAATTCATGGGACAGTCCAGTAAAAAAATTCAGTTTGGCCTCATTGCTCACTTTTACCTCCTCGGCAATTTTCTCAATTTGGTTTCGTTGAATCGTAATCTTATTATTGGTAAGTTCAAGCTGTCTATTTTTCTTTCGAATCGTAAGAATGGAGTAGATACTGTAAATGGCAAGGCTCAAAATAATGCATAAAAGACCCATCGTAATTTTTAGGAGGTTGTTCTGTGAAGAATAGAGTGCCTCCTGTTCTTTTATAGCCGTTAATTGATCTTCAATTTCGGCCTGTTGTTCATTTATTTTTTCAAATTGATTGTTCATAATATCCGCATTCACCTCGTTGATGACAGTGGTCGATAGGATATTATTCTTAGAAACCGATTCTTTATCTAAGATTTTCAGGGCCAATTTAATAGCTTCATCACCACCCGTAGGATAGAGAACGGTCGCCTTTAGAACACCATCCTTAACTGCTTGTATTCCTCCATTGGGCCCAGGAAGGCCGTCTACGCCAATAAAATCGATTTCTTTTTCTAATCCCAAATCGTGTGCGACTTCCCATGCTCCAATCGCCATTCTATCGTTATGTGCGAAAATATAATTTACTTTAATGTCTTTTTTTAGTAGTAATTTCAATTGATCTTGAATAGACTCTTTTTCCCAGTTACCTTCAATGGTCGCCACAATTCGTGCTTTAGTAAACTGATTGATTATTTGTTGAAAGCCCATACCTCTTTCCTCAGCAGGCGAAGATCCGGCCAAACCTCTTATTTCAATAATTCGTATGGAGTCGCTAATATTGGATGAAATAATCTCCTTTGCCGCATTTCTTCCTATTTCAATATTATCTGCTCCCAAATAAGCGGTGTAATTTTGGCCTTCGGTTTTTCTATCGACTACCAGCACAGGAATTCCAGCATTGAGGGCCTTTTGAACAATAGGAGTGATAGGTTTTGATTGAATTGGCGACACGATTAACACATCGAGACTATCGGCGATAAGGTTTTCTATCTGTTCAATTTGCCTTGTTACATCATAGTTGGCGTCCTTGATTGTTAAATCAATTTTAGGATTCATAGAGGCTTGCAGCCGCATCGAGTTATTCATGGAACGCCTCCAATTATCGTTAGTCATGGCTTGGGAAAACCCGATACGGATTTTTGTATCTTCTGAATTGTTCCCACAGGAAAGCAGGGTCAGTAAAATGCCGACAGGAAACAACAACATGAAAGCTCTTAATTTGCCCATTGATAAAAATTCATGCGTATAAACTTAATGAAAGTTCAACAAAACTAAAGACGCTAATCATCATAAAACTTATTTTCGAGGAATTAATTTCAATTCCCATATCCAATTATTCTAACCTATCCTTAATATGTTAGGATAAAAAGCGAGCGAAACGAAGTTTCGTGCTGCAAGCCCAAATCCTTACCAAACTAATCTGCTTGCGAGGCAGATCTTCTTCTTTGATCCCTAAACACCCTTTTAAGCATTGCCAATTCCATAGGGCTTATTTCCATTTTATGGTATTGCTTTCCAAACCTAGGTTCTATCTTTTCAATCTTGTTTAAGGTATCCATGATTTTCTCCAAGTTAGAAAGATATTTTTGTTCTAGCCTTTCGTATTCTATTTTGGGAACCGTTTTTTCCTTCTCGTTCCATTCATCCCTGGTAAGTTTTACGAATTTCTGTTCTACCAAAACTGGTTCTTGCTCTTCTTCGTACTTTTCTCCAAAAAGAGAAAGTAACATGGCCGTTGTAGGTTTGGTCTGGTTTTTTTCGATGTCCTTGATAATGGCAATAACAGCATCGATTCGCTTACGGGTCTTTTCTTCCTCTTTGACGATTTGGGATGCAAATCGACTAAAAGGAGATATACCATGCCACTCAAAAAAGTCCATGATCACCTCCAAGGTCTCCGAATAGGATTTTGTCATTTTCTTTGAAAAACCCTTATACCTCTCAATGGTTCTTATCCGCAACCGAATGGCCTTAAATCCGTCCATATTTCCATCATTTTATATCCCAATTGTTACAATTTTCATCCCTGATCATGGGGTTTATGGGAGCAATTGTTACAATTTGGTTGATTCTCCTAATTATCACCAATCACACAAAACATTGATAAACAGTATTTTATGTATTAAATTATGATCGTAACATCGCTTTAGCGTGTTACCCTCTTGCTTTACATATCTTATCCGCTACGCTCCTAACATCTGTAAACTTTAATTTGGTACACGAATAAGCAAAAAGTAGTATGCGCCCTAATGGATTTTTGTTTGACGCTTACCTATCTGGACGCTACAAAAACCCAACAGGAACCTGCGCAGTTCAGTTATGGTAATCCCGAAGCTTGGGATGGGGGCTTCGCTTCTTTGTTTCTTTTTTGCTTCGAAAAGATCCATCAGGTTTTGCATGTCCTCCCCTACCTTCTTCTGTAATACTCGAGCATAAATTTGGGTGGTCGATAGTTTGGTATGACCTAAAAGTTTTGATACCGTTTCAATGGGCACTCCATTGGATAGCGTTATGGTTGTTGCAAAAGTATGTCGAGCCACATGAAAGGTGATGTTCTTATGTATACCGCACGCCTTGGCAATCTCCTTTAAGTTCTTGTTGGTCTTTTGATTGCTATATACTGGAAGTAGTTCACCAGTTAACTCCATTTCTTCCTTGTATTTTTTCAAAATATCTTTTGCCCGTGATAAGAGTGGAATTTTAACGGATTCATTCGTTTTTGCTCTTTTTGTATGTATCCACTGATTTCCATCGATTCCCATAAGTATTTGATTAGGATTTAATTCCTTGATATCTATATAAGAAAGGCCGGTGTAACAACTAAATAAAAATATATCCTTGACCCGTTTCAAACTCAATGTCATAAAAGAAGTTTCCTCTATCAAATCAAGTTCTCTTTCGGTAAGATAGTCCCGCTCATTTCTAATATAACGGAGTTTGAAATTTCTAAAAGGGTCTTTCTCCAACCATTCCATCCTAAGCGAAAGGTTAGTGATTTTCATCAGCCTTTCAAGATGCTTCATCACACCGTTATTGGAACAAGTCTTTCGTGCTTTTTTGGGCTTATAGGTTCTAATATAATTCTCGAAGTTGACTATGAACTTATAATTCAATTGAATTAAATAAATGTCGTCAGTCTTTAATCGCTCTTGAAGAAACTGCTGTAAGTATTTCTCTGTTGAAAAATAATTCTTTAGCGTACCGGGCCTTAGTGAATTGTTAAAATTGCTGTTATGATATTCAACCGCCTTCATCAAGGTCATACGTTCTTCGTCCTCCCCGAAGTACCTTAACTTTATTGCCTTGGCAGTAATCAGCTTTCTTTCGGAGTGCAATTGCTTGTGGGCATTGAGAACTTCGGCGTAAACGTCATCTAAATACGTATTGAGTAAAATCAAGTTTTGGTCTGTTTCCTTGGCCCTACATCTGAAAATATCCCAATTGCACACCGAAATGTCACGCTTTATACTGAATTCAGCGCGTT